>NZ_CM182076.1:0-1223238 GCF_059418005.1 Candidatus Pelagibacter sp. PS_10_02 | reverse complement strand
TTTTTTGCAATAAATAATTTTGTAAAAGCAAAAATAAATAAAATTTATATTTGCAATAAATAATTTAGTAAAAATAAAAATAAATAAAATCTACAGGTGATTCATTTCTAGCGGGAATATTCTTTCTAATGCTGATGTAATTACAACTAAGAAGTGGCCTGTTTTCAATTTTAGAAATTATTTTGCCACAGTGCTGTTTGATTGAACGATTAAGTTTTACAAATTTAAAATCTATGAGTGTGTGATTTATAAATTATGTTTCGTATTATTTTACTAAATCTATATATGGTTAATTTAAAAATAAGATTTATTATATGATGTAAGTATTATTAGTTGAAATTTAAAATCGCTGTATATAATTGACTATAAAGCTGAAATTTTCTTAGTTATTCTTGAAATGTTTCTTGAGGCATTTGCTTTCTTTATAATTCCAGTTTTTGCAACTTTCATTAATTCAGAGTTCAACTTTGGCAAGAATTTTAGAGCTTCATCTTTTTTCTTTTCTACTAGAAGTAGACTCATTTTTTTTATAGCATTTCTGTATTTGCTTTTACGAGCCTTATTCACCAATGTTTGTTTAGCAATTCTTCTAATTGTTTTAATTGCTGATTTTGTGTTTGCCATAAGCGCAGTGGTATAGCTTGAGAATTTATACTGGTCAATAGAATAATTGCTTATTTTTGGCAAATATTGCAGAAGAAAGTTGATCTATTCGATATAAATATTTTCTTAATTTTACCATGACAATTTTTTCTTGAGCAGCCCTGGTTCTCTCTTTGATATACTTTAAACTCTTTTTGAAAACTGCCATTTTTTCCTTCTGTATTTTTAAAATCTCGAATACTTGATCCACCTTTTTCAATAGCTTTTTTAAGTACACTTTTTGAATAATAAATGATTTTTTTACAATCATTTTTCGATAATTTCATCGCATATGTCTTGGGATTTATTTTACATAAAAATAAAATTTCGCTTGCATAAATGTTACCTATGCCAGAGACAAATTTTTGATCCAATAGAAAACTTTTTATATCTTTTTTTTTATTTATAAAAAAATTTAGAAGGTATTTTAAATTAAAACTTAAAAAAAAAGGTTCTGGACCTAAATGATTAAATCTTTTTTTTAATTCTTTGGGATTATCAATAAACCTGAAAAATCCAAATCTTCTTGGATCATTATAAATAACACTCATATCATTAAACTGGATTTCAACATGATTGTGTTTCTTTGGCAATTCTGGTGAATTATAGAAACTAGTATTGGTAAATTTATTTATAATATGTTTATTAATTAGATGAATGGTTCCTGACATACCTAAGTGAATTAAACAAAAAGAATTATCATTAAAATTAAGAATTAGATATTTTGAAAACCTAGTAACCTTTTTAATCTTTTTTTGTTCTAATAATTTTTCAAATTTTAATGGAATTTTAAACCTTAAATTTCTGTTTTTAATTATTACTTTTTTTATTCTTTTTTGTTCTATTTTTTTTGATAATGATTGTTTGACTATTTCTACTTCTGGTAATTCTGGCATTTGATACTATATTAGCAGTAAATAATAAATTTTATATGCAACAATATCTCCAAAATAAAAAGGGATTGGTTCAAAATGTATTTGACAATGTTTATGACAAATATGATTTAATGAATGATTTTATGTCATTGGGCATTCATCGCATATGGAAAAGAAATTTGATGAGCTGGATGAACCCATCAAAAGATAAAATTCTAGTTGATGTTGCTTGTGGGACTGGAGACTTAGGTAAACTTTTTTTAGATCTAACTGATGAAAATTGTAAAATTTATTGTGTGGATCCCAATTCTGGAATGATAAGCAAAGGTAAGGCAAAATTAAAAACTTATAAAAATATTGATTGGTTGATTGCTCCCGCAGAAAAGCTTCCAATTAAAGATAGCTCCTGTGATTATTATACAATCAGTTTTGGACTTAGAAATACAAAAAATCTACATAAAACACTTGCAGAAGCACATCGAGTATTAAAACCTGGTGGGCGCTTCTTATGTCTAGAATTTTCAAAAATTCAAAATTCTAATTTAGATTTTATTTATAAGAATTATTCAAAACTAATTCCTTTAGTCGGTAAGGCTGTTATTGGTAAAAAAGAACCTTATGAATACCTGGTTAAAAGTATTGAAGAATTTATTAATCAAGAAGAGCTAATTGATCTGATGAAAAGAAATAATTTCATAAATTGTAGTTACAGAAATTTATCAGGTGGCATTGTTGCAATTCATTCTGGTTGGAAGGTATAATGATTAAAAAATTATTTACTCTTTACAAATTGGGAAGAAAATTAGCTAAATCAGATGTTTTGAATATAGTTTCAAAATTCAAAAAACCACCATTAGCAATTACAATTTTATTTCAAATATTGTCTTTCTCTTTTTCTAGTTCTGGAAAAAATAACTCAAATGAAAATGAAGGAGAAAAATTATCTAAATCTCTTCAATCAATGGGAACTACTTTTATTAAACTTGGGCAATTTTTAGTTACTAGACCTGATATTATTGGCGAAGAGCTAGCCAAGCAATTAGAAGGTTTGCAAGATAGATTGCCTCCATTTTCTTTAACAGAAGCAAAAGCAATAATTAAAAAAGACTTGGGAGATGAAACATTTAACTCAATAATCGACTTGAGTGAACCTGTTGCTGCTGCATCAATTGCACAAGTACATAAAGCTAAAATTGATGACAATGGAACTATAAAAGATGTAGCTATCAAAATTTTAAGACCAGATATTAAAAAAACTTTTAATGAAGAAATAGATGCATTAATGCTTTTTGCTTTCCTTATTGAGTCCTTCATCAAAAAAACAAAAAGACTTAAGTTGATGGAAGTTGTATTTTTACTTAAAGAGATAACAAATCTAGAAATGGATTTGAGGTTTGAAGCGGCGGCAGCAAATGAATATGCTGAAAATACAAAGAATGATGCAGGTTTTAGAGTACCAATAATTTATTGGAACTTCACAAGTGAAAATGTGATGACACTTGATTGGGTCGATGGTGTTTCAATTCGTGAAACGGAAGACTTACAAAAAAGAAATATTGATACCAAGCAAATCGCATCAGATATAATTCAGCATTTTTTAAGACATGCTGTTAGAGATGGTTTCTTCCATGCAGATATGCATCAAGGCAATATATTCATTGATAATAATGGTCAAATTGTTCCTATTGATTTTGGTATTATGGGAAGATTAGACAATCTAAGTAAAAGATTTTTGGCAGAAATTCTCTTTGGTTTTATTCAGCGAGATTATAAAAAAGTAGCTGAAGTGCATTTAGTTGCCGGCCTCGTTCCAAAAGATGTACCAGTTAATGATTTGGCTCAAGCTTTGAGATCAATTGGTGAACCCATTTTTGGTCAATCTGTCAAAGATATTTCAGGGGGGAAATTATTAAAACAACTTTTTGATGTTACTGAAAAATTTAATATGCAAACACAACCTCAATTACTAATGCTGCAGAAAACAATGGTGGTTGTTGAGGGTGTTGCAAGAAAACTTAATCCAGATACTAATATATGGGATACATCAAAACCAGTTTTAGAAAGTTGGTTAAGAGAAACAAAAGATCCAATAAATACATTGAATGAAGGTTTAAAAAGCACCACTGAAGTAATTAAAAGATTGCCTGATTTTCCAGAAATAATGGATAAAGCAAATCAAGCTTTAACATTTTTAGCAAGTGGTCAAATACCTCAAAATTCTAACTCCTTTACAGCTTTAAATGAAAAAAAATCAGAAATGATAGCGTTTAGAAATCAATCTATTATTGGTTTATTACTGCTTGTAATTTTTGGTCTAGTAGTATTTTAATTCTTCAATGAAAAATTTAACAGGTAAAAAAATACTATTAATAATATGTGGGGGTATATCAGCCTATAAAAGTTTGGAGCTGATTAGATTGTTTAAAAAACAAGGCTCAGAAATTAAAACAATCCTTACCAAAAGTGCTAAAGAGTTTGTTACTCCTTTATCAGTAGCCTCACTTACTCAAGAAAAGGTTTATGACGACCTATTTAATGCTGAAAATGAAGCTGAAATGGACCATATATCATTGTCTAGATGGGCTGATTTAATTCTTGTGGCTCCAGCAACAGCAAATACTATATCAAAATTAAGTGTAGGATCTTCAGATGATCTAGCTTCAACTGTAATTCTAGCATCTGATAAAGATGTTTTTCTAGTTCCTGCTATGAATGTTAGAATGTGGGAACATCCATCTACTAGAGAAAATTTAAATAAATTAAGGTCATTTGGTTATAGAGTAATTGGTCCTGAAATTGGTGATATGGCTTGTGGTGAGTTTGGAGAAGGTAAAATGACTGAACCAAAAAGTATTATTGAAGAAATTAATATTTATTTTAACTCCTTAACAAATAATAATAAATTTAAGGCCTTGATAACTGCTGGACCAACAAATGAATATATCGATCCTGTTAGATTTATTACTAATAAATCTTCGGGCAAACAGGGCTATGCTTTAGCTAATGCATTTGCAAAAAAAGGTTTTCAGACAACACTTATTTCTGGACCAACCAACCTTCCTATTGGAGAAAATATAAATTTGATAAAAGTAGAAACAGCACAAGAAATGTTGCAAGCTACAAAAAAAAATTTACCTGCTGATGTTGCTATCTTTTCAGCAGCAGTTGCTGATTTTAAAGTGAAGGAAATAAAAAGTGAAAAAATAAAAAAGAATGAAAATTTAAATTTAGAACTTGAAAAAAACATTGATATTCTAAACTATGTTTCAAAACACAATTCCTTAAGACCAAAACTAGTTATTGGTTTTGCAGCAGAAACAAATGAAATTGAAACAAATGCAAAAAAAAAATTAGTTGAAAAAAATTGTGATTGGGTAGTTGCAAATGATGTGTCGAATAAATCTATTGGATTTGATTCTGATTTTAATGAAGTTTTGATTTTTTACAAAGATGATGAAATCAAAGACGAAAAACTTAGCTTAAAACAAAAGTCTGCTATTTCTGAAGAAATAGTCGATAGAGTTATTCAGCAATTAAATTAAAACTCAGTGGCAAAAGTATTAATTAAAAAACTAAATCCTGAAGTAGAATTACCATCATATAAAACCTCAGGTGCATCGGGTATGGACCTCATGGCATTTATAAAGGAGCCAATTAAAATTCCTCCTAATACCTCTTATTTGGTCCCAACAGGACTTTCTATGGCATTTTCAAAGGATTATGAGGTGCAGATACGTCCACGTTCAGGTCTCGCCGCAAAGAACCACATAACTGTTTTAAACACACCTGGAACTATCGATAGCGATTATAGAGGGGAAATTAAGGTTATTCTTTTTAATCACGGTAAAGAAGATTTTTTGATTAATAATAAAGATAGGATTGCACAAATGATCTTAACACCTGTTGTTAAAATGGAATTAGAAGAAGCAGATAATTTACCCGATTCAATTCGTGGCGAAGGTGGGTTTGGCTCAACAGGAAAATGAGCAACCCATTAAATAAACATTCTATTGAACGATATTCTAGACAAATTGTTCTTAAAGATATTGGTGTTCTAGGACAAAAAAAAATTTTAAACGCAAAGGTATTAATCGTTGGAGCTGGAGGGCTTGGATGTCCTGTTGCTGAATTTTTATCTAGAACTGGTGTTGGGACAATTGGAATTATAGATCATGATAAAATTTCTCTCTCTAATTTACACAGACAAAGCCTTTATAACACAAATGATATTGGTAAATTTAAAGTTCAAATAGCAAAAGATAAAATAAAGAAAATAAATCCAAATACAAAAATAAAAACTTATAAAATGAGATTAAATAAAAAAAATTTCATAAAAATTATTAAAGATTACAATTATATTGTTGATGGTTCTGATAATTTTTCAACAAAATTTTTATTAAATGATTTTTGCTTAAGATTTAAAAAAACTCTTATCACTGGTGCAATTAGCAAATTTGATGGACATGTATTTACTTTTGATTTTAAAAATAAAAAAATTCCTTGTTTAAGATGTTTTTTTCAAGAAGACCAAATTTCAGATGACTTATTAAACTGTGAGGCAGAAGGTGTACTTGGTACTGTTGCTGGTATAGTTGGAACTATCCAAGCTAACGAAGTTTTAAAAAAAGTTTTAAATATTGGGCAAAACCTTGATGGTCATATTTTAATCATGGACTTACTTAATCTAAACTTTAGAAAAGTTAAATTAAAAAAAAGAAAATTTTGTTTTTGTAAATGAAAAAAAAAATAATTATTTTATTTTTATGTTTATTAATTACAAATATTCAATCTTTAAATGCTGAAGAAAAATTCCTCTCTTTAAAGAAGAATAAAGTAAATGTCAGATATGGACCAAGCTTCGAGTCTGAGATTAAATATATTTATGAGAAAATAAATCTACCTGTAAAACAGATTGATCAAAAAGAAAACTTTAGAAGAATAGTTGATCTAAAAAATAACAGTGGCTGGATTCATGTTTCTCAAATTAAAAAATCTAATTCAATCATTATCTTGGAAGACAAAATTTTATTTAAAAAAGCATCATATTTTTCTAAACCTATCGCTCGTTTAGAAAAAGGAAGATTACTTATTATCAAAAAATGTGAAAATACTTGGTGTAATATAAAAACTGGGGATTATTCAGGATGGGTTAATAATCAGAATGTATGGGGATCTATTTATTAAACGGATCCTCTAATAAACAAGCAACTATGTGAATTCTAGCTTGTTCGCCCCCATTAAAAAAATTATGATATTTTGTATTATTTGTAATAGTAACATTTCCATCTGCAGGCAGATGTTTAGCTACATTTTCTATAACCATTGAACATCCTAAGTTTGTGATAATCGGTACATGAAGTCTTGGCTCAGGATCTTTATGCCAGCTTAATGTTGATCTTGGCTCTTTTAATAGCAATCTCACTCTACCCAGTTTAAATCTTTTGCTTAAGGTGTCGTAGACTTCTTTAAAATATGTATTTTCAAATTCAGGAACTAGTTGTGTGTATTTCGATTCATCTATTTCAATATCTCGAGAAACTTCTTTTCCTGTTTCGTCAGCAATCGTCCAATATTTGCCTCTTAAATTATGTCCATCAATAGAACTACTATCATTAGGAATTTGATTTATTGGAATGGCGCCAAAATGAGCAACTCCTAAAGAATTAAAATTTCTTTTTTTTAAGACTAGCTCTAAATCAGATCTTAACCTTGATATATCAAAGTTAAGATCTGGTACCGTATAAAAGTCTTTAAATTGAACGCTATTCATTAATGATGACTAATGAGCTTTCTTTAGTTCTTGTCTGTCAGCATTCATTACTTTAGTCCATGCATTAACAAAGTCTCTAACAAACTTTTCTTTATTATCATCTTGCGCATAAACTTCTGCGTAAGATCTTAATATAGAGTTAGAACCAAAAACTAAATCTACTCTTGTAGCTGTAAACTTAGTCACATCAGTTGCACGATCTATTATTTCATAAAGGTCTTTGCTTGCAGGTTTCCACTTAAACTTCATATCAGTTAAGTTTACGAAGAAATCATTGGTAAGAGCTCCTGGATTATCAGTAAACACACCGTGTTTAGTTCCACCATGGTTGGTATCTAAAACTCTCATTCCACCAACTAGAACTGTCATTTCTTTAGCTGATAGACCCATTAAAGAACTTCTATCAAGCATCATCTCTTCAGTTGTAACTAAATATTCTTCTTTAGCCCAATTTCTAAAAGCATCATGAACTGGTTCTAAAACTTTAAAAGAATCAACATCCGTTTGCTCTTGAGTTGCATCGCCTCTGCCCGCAACAAATGGAACTTTGACATTTAGTCCTGCTTTTTTTATAGATTGTTCTAATCCAACATTTCCAGCCAAGATTATAATATCGGCAACACTTGCACCTGTTTCTTGTGCAACTTTCTCAAGTTTACCAAGAACATTATTTAATCTTTTTGGCTCATTGCATGCCCAATCCTTTTGTGGTGCCAATCTTAATCTAGCTCCATTCGCTCCACCCCTGTGATCGGTTCTTCTATAAGTTCTTGCACTGTCCCATGCTGTAGCAATCATTTCAGAACTACTTAAACCAGTAGCTTCGATTAATTTTTTTGCTTTTTCAACATCAAAATCTTTTCCTGCAGGGACTGGATCTTGCCAAATTAAATCTTCTTTTGGAACATCAGGACCAACATAATATTTTTTAGGACCTAAATCTCTATGAGTTAATTTAAACCAAGCTTTTGCAAATGTTTCTTCAAGATATTTAGGGTCTTTATGAAAACGTTCTGCAATTTCTCTATAAATAGGATCCATTTTCATAGCCATATCAGCATCTGTCATTATTGGATTTCTTTTTACAGATGGATCAGCTAAGTCTACTGGCTTATCTTCATCTTTCATATTAATTGGTTCCCACTGGTTTGCTCCAGCTGGACTTTTCTTTAATTCCCAATCGTAGTTTAATAAAAGATTTAGATAACTATGATCCCATTTGTTTGGATGAGTTGTCCAAGCACCTTCAATACCACTAGTAACCTGGTTAACACCTAGACCGCCGCCACCTTTTCTATTCCAGCCAAAACCTTGTTCATGTACATCTGCAGCTTCAGGTTCTGGACCTAATAATGAAGCATCTCCATTACCATGAGCTCTTCCAACTGAGTGACCTCCTACTGTTAAAGCACAAGTTTCTTCATCATTCATTGCCATTCGGCCAAATGTTTCTCTAACATCATAAGCAGTTTTTAATGGATCTGGTTTTCCACCCACACCTTCTGGGTTAACATAGATCAGCCCCATCACAACCGCTGCTAAAGGATTTTTAAGTGAAGTTCTGTCATCGTTATTGTCGTATCTTTTATTTTCTAACCATTCTTTTTCAGAACCCCAATAAACATCTTTCTCTGGGTGCCATATATCTTCTCTTCCAAAAGAGAAACCATACATTTTAAGACCCATTGACTCATATGCCATATTTCCAGCTAAAATCATCAAGTCTGCCCAGCTAATTTTATTTCCATATTTTTTTTTAATAGGCCATATTAATCTTCTAGCCTTATCTAAGTTGGTGTTATCTGGCCAAGAGTTTAGTGGTGCAAATCTATGGTTTCCTGTTCCACTTCCACCTCTACCATCTGCAATTCTGTAAGTTCCAGCTGAGTGCCAAGCCATTCTGATAAATAGTCCACCATAGTGTCCAAGGTCTGCTGGCCACCAGTCTTGACTGTCTGTCATAAGTTTTAATAGATCTTTTTTTACTGCTTTAAAATCTAATTTTTTGACTTCTTCTTTGTAGTCAAACTTTTCATCCATTGGATTGGTTTTAGTGTCATGCTGATGTAAAATATCTAAATTTAAATTTTTTGGCCACCATTCAGCTGTTGGTGTCTGACTTGATTTTGTCATTCCACCGTGCATTACGGGGCAACCTGAACCATTTTTGCTAGTTTTACTAATCTCTGAACTCATTTGACCTCTTTTGTTGTTAGTTTAAGTTTTATTACGCTTGTTAAAAATTCTTTATTAAGTCTATATAACTATTTTAATTTTTGTGTCAAGTAGTTTAGAATAATTATAAAGTACTTTATTCACTTTCAACATTAATTATGACATCAATATTTTTAATTTTTTTTCCTGCTGGTGGATTTGGTATATCTTTTAAATCAACCTGGTTAATATCAATCAATTCTTTATTTTTAATATCAAAAAAATGGGAATGGGTACCTGTGTTAGTGTCAAAATAGCTTTTATCAGTTGCTATAACAATTTCTTTTAAATAACCATTTTTTTTAAAAGCATGCACTGTATTGTAAACTGTTGCTAGAGAAATTTTTTCATCTAATTTTTCTTCAATTATTTTACTAAGGTCATTAATTGTAAAATGAAAAGTTTCCTTTGGTGAAAATAAAGCCTCACATATTTTTAATCTTTGTCTAGTTGGTCTTAAACCAGATTCTCTTAACTTTTCTTTATATATATTTAAATTGTTCATTATTGTTTATAATTGTTCTAAACTATTACTATATTATAATCTCTTTAAATCAAGTATTAAGGAGTTTATTTTTTATGAAAAAAAATTCATACACATATAATGAACTAATTAATTGTGGAAATGGAGAGCTTTTTGGCCCCGGTAATGCAAAATTACCTCTTCCGCCAATGCTCATGTTTGATAGAATAACCGAAATCAGTGATAATAGTGGTACTTTTAAAAAAGGATCTTTAAAGGCTGAATTAGATATCAAAGATGATCTTTGGTTCTTTGAGTGTCATTTTAAAGAAGACCCTGTTATGCCAGGTTGTCTTGGCTTAGATGCTATGTGGCAACTAGTTGGTTTTTATCTTGGGTGGCTTGGCAACCCAGGTAAAGGGAGAGCTTTAGGAGTGAGTGCAGTAAAATTCACTGGTGAAGTTTTAAAAAATGTTAAAAATGTAAGATATGAAATTGATATGAAAAAAATTATGGCTCCAGGTGGAACAACAGTTGGTCTTGCAAATGGCTTAGTATTTGCAGATGACAAAAAAATATATTCAGCAGAAAGCTTGAAAGTAGGATTATTTAAATAATGAGAAGAGTAGTTATCACAGGTTTAGGAATTGTATCTTGTTTGGGAAACAATCAAGAAGAGGTTCATCAGTCACTATTAAAGTCTAAATCAGGAATTTCATATGCTGAGGAATATAAAGAGCATAATCTTAAAAGCCATGTTCATGGTAAACCAAATATAAAACTTGAGGATCATATTGATAGAAAAACAATTAGATTCATGGGTTCAGGGTCAGCCTATAATTATATTGCAATGAAAGAGGCGATTGAAGACTCTGGATTAGAAGAAAGTGAAGTTAGTAATTTTAAAACTGGTATTGTTATGGGTTCAGGAGGACCTTCAATTGAAAATGTAATTTTAGCAGCAGATAAAACTAGAGCCAAAACTCCAAAATTAATGGGTCCTTTCATTGTTCCAAGAACAATGGCAAGTACAGCTTCAGCTACTTTAGCAGTGCCATTTAAAATTAAAGGTACCAACTACACAATGAGCTCTGCATGTGCTACTAGCGGACACTGCATTGGAAATTCAATGGAATTAATCCAAATGGGCAAACAAGATGTTGTTTTTGCAGGTGGAAGTGAAGAAGTTCACTGGGCAATGACAGCAATGTTTGATGCAATGACAGCGTTATCTTCAAAATACAACGATACACCTGAGACTGCATCAAGAGCTTATGATAAAACTAGAGACGGTTTCGTAATTGCAGGTGGTGGTGGAGTTTTAGTTCTTGAAGAATACGAACATGCTAAAGCAAGAGGAGCTAAAATATACGCAGAATTAACTGGTTATGGAGCAACATCAGACGGATATGATATGGTAGCCCCATCAGGAGAAGGAGCAATCAGATGTATGCAAATGGCTATGGCAACTGCTAAAAATAAAATTGATTATATAAATACCCACGGAACATCAACACCAGTTGGTGATATTACAGAATTAAATGCTGTTAAAGGAGTTTTTGGAAATACAATTCCAAAAATTAGTTCAACCAAATCTTTATCAGGACATCCATTGGGTGCTGCATCTGTTCATGAAGCAATCTATTGTTTAATTATGATGAAAAATAATTTCATTGCTGGTTCTGCAAATATTGGTGAAATGGATGAAGATGCTAAAAAATTTCCAATAGTTGCTAAAACAGAAACTGGAGCAACTTTAAATACTGTTATGTCTAATAGTTTTGGTTTTGGTGGAACCAATGCTGCTTTAATTTTTGAGAAAATATAATCATGAGTTTGATGAAGGGTAAAAAAGGATTAATCATGGGCGTTGCCAATGAAAGATCAATTGCTTGGGGCATTTCACAAAAGCTTGCTGAAGCTGGAGCTGAACTTGCATTCACTTACCTTGGAGATGCACTAAAGAAAAGAGTAATTCCTTTAGCTGAAAAATTAAATTCAAAAACAACATTCAGTTGCGATGTTGAAAACAAAGAAGAAGTTATAAAATTATTTGAAAATATTAAATCAGAGTGGGGTCAAATTGATTTTGTTGTCCACGCAGTAGCATTCTCAGATAAATCAGAACTATCAGGTGAATATTTAAATACTTCAAGAGAAAATTTTTTAAGAAGCATGTTGATTTCATGTTTTTCATTTACTGAAGTTGCAAAAGAAGCTTCAAAAATAATGAAAGAAGGTGGCAGTATGTTAACTCTAACGTACGAATCTACTAAAGCTATTCCAAATTATAATGTAATGGGTGTTTGTAAGTCAGCGTTAGAGGCAAGTGTTAAATATCTTGCAAGAGATTTAGGTGCTAAAGGCATGAGAGTAAATGCAATTAGTGCAGGACCGATTAAAACGTTAGCAGCCTCTGCTATAGGAGATGCAAAATTCCTATATAAGTGGAATGAAGACCATTCTTTCCTTAAAAGAAATGTAGATATCCATGATGTTGGAAATTCAGCATTATATCTATTAAGCGACCTTGCAAACGGTGTAACGGGTGAAATTCACTACGTAGATGCCGGATATAATAAAGTTGGAATGCCAGATCCTAAGAATATTACTTAAAATATAGTTAAATTTAGTTAAAAATATTAGGGGCGTTCTGTTGCCAGGTGCCCTATAAAAAAACCCCCGGAACTTTCATTTCAGGGGTTTAGAATTTTAATTTAAAGTATTATTCAGCTGCTTGTTTCATAGAAAGTTTAACTTTACCTCTATCGAAACCAATCACTTTAACTTTTACTTCGTCGCCTTCTTTAACAACATCAGTAACTTTTTCTACTCTTTTAGGAGCAAGTTCCGAGATATGAACAAGGCCATCTTGTTTACCTAAAAAGTTAACAAATGCCCCAAACTCCATAATCTTCATTACTTTACCTGAGTAAATTTTATTAAGTTCAGCTTTTGCAGTGATGTCTTTAATCATTTGCATAGCAATGTTTCTAGACTCTTCATCTGGAGCAGCAACAGTTACAACTCCTTCGTCATTCACATCTACTTTAGCACCTGATTTTTCAACGATCTCTCTGATCGTTGCACCACCTTTTCCAATAACAGCTGCGATATCTTTTTTATCAACAGTTACTTGTTCCATTTTTGGAGTGTGTTGCCCAACATCAGCTCTTGATTCACTTAAAGCCTTATTCATTTCACCTAAGATATGAATTCTTCCATCTTTCGCCTGCTTTAAAGCCTGCTCCATGATTTCAAAAGTAATACCAGTAATTTTGATATCCATTTGAAGTGAAGTAATTCCATCTTTAGTTCCAGCAACTTTAAAGTCCATATCTCCCAAATGATCTTCATCACCTAAAATATCTGATAGAACACTAAAATCATCACCCTCTTTAATTAAACCCATTGCAATTCCTGCAACTGGTTCTTTAATTGGAACACCTGCATCCATTAATGCAAGAGAGGTACCACAAACAGTTGCCATTGAAGAAGAACCATTAGATTCAGTTATCTCTGACACTACTCTAAAAGTGTAAGGAAATGCTTCTTTTGGAGGAAGCGAAGAGTTGATTGCTCTCCATGCTAATTTTCCGTGACCAACTTCACGTCTTCCCGTTCCAATTCTTCCAGTTTCACCAACTGAAAAAGGAGGGAAGTTATAATGAAGCATAAATCTTTCTCTAGATTGACCATCTAGACTTTCTATTCTTTGCTCATCATCAGAAGTACCTAAAGTAGTAACTACAATTGCTTGCGTTTCACCTCTAGTAAATAATGCTGAACCATGGGTTCTTGGTAAAACACCAACTTCGCACTCAATAGCTCTTACATCAGCTAAACCTCTACCATCAATTCTTTTTTTGTTCTTAAGAATATCAGTTCTAACAATTTTCTTTTCAAGATTTTTTAATTCATCGTTAACATTAAAATCAGAATAATTTTCATTGTCTGCAAAAAGCTGCTTAGCTTTTTCAGAAATTTCTGAAATTTGATTTGATCTATCTTGCTTATCTCTAGTAGCAAAAGCTTTAGTTAAATCTGCTGTAAAAGTTTCCTCAAGTTTTTGTTTAACTTCAGATAAATCTTTTTTCTCAACAGTCCACTCTGGTTTTCTGCATTCTTTTGCAAGTTCCTCTATCATTTTGATTACTGGAACAAAGCCTTCATGACCAAATTTGACTGCAGCTAACATTATTTCTTCTGATAAGCCTGATGTTTCTGACTCAACCATAAGTACTGCATCTTTAGTACCAGCTACTACTAAATCTAAAGTAGAGTTTTCTAATTCAGCTTTTGATGGGTTAAGAATGTACTTACCATCAACATAACCAACTCTTGAAGCTCCTACAGGTCCCATAAATGGCATTCCTGAAATAGCTAATGCTGCTGATGAAGCAGTAATTGCAAGGATGTCTGGTTGGTTTTCTTTATCATATGAAATTACCGTTGGTAACAACTGAACTTCATTTTTAAATTCACTAGGGAATAAAGGCCTGATCGGTCTATCAATTAATCTTGATATTAATTGTTCGCTTTCAGTTGGTCTTGCTTCTCTCTTAAAAAATCCACCTGGAATTTTACCACCAGCATAATATTTTTCTTGATAGTTTACAGATAGAGGAAAATAATCCATATCTGGATTTACTTTTTTTGCTCCTACTACTGTTGCTAAAATAACTGTTTCACCACATGAAGCAATGATTGCTCCGTCTGCTTGTCTTGCTACTTTACCTGTTTCTAAACTTATTTTCTTACCTGCTACTTCAATTTCCTTCTTATATACTTTGAACATTCAATTTCCGTTTCTTTTTTATTTTCTTAAATTCAGCTTCGTTAATACATTTTTGTAAGAATCAAATTTATTTTTCTTTAAGTATTCTAACAATTTTTTTCTTCTATTTACTGCTCTTAACAATCCAACTGAAGAATGCTTATCCTTCTTAAATTGTTTTATGTGGGCTGAAAGAGTTTCAATTTTCCCTGTTAATAATGCAATTTGTACCTCTGAAGAACCGGTGTCCTTCTCATGCATTTTTAATTCTACTGCTTTTTTCGTCATACTATTTATTTTCCTATTTGTTTGTTTGTTTTATTAAGTTTTCTATTTTTTCTGCGTATTCAAAAGAGTCATCCTTTGCAAAAAGTATTTTTGGTATGTATTTCATAATAACTTTTTGAGATAAAACTTTTCTAATTAAAAAAGAATATTCTCTTAATTTTTTAATAACTTTTTCTGTATCTTTTCCCCCTAGAGGCAAAACATAAGCTTTTGCAATTTTTAGATCTTGACTCATTTTTACTTCTGTAACAGTTACAGTATTAGTTTCTAAATTCGGCACCTTAGCTTCATTTCTTGCAAAAATCATACCTAAAGATTGCTTAATCATCTCTCCAACACGCAATTGTCTCTGTGATACCGGTTTTCCTATTCTGTCCGCCATTATACCGTTCTCTCCGTTGATGTCGTGCTATAAGCCTCAATTATATCGTTTTTTTGAAAGTCTATAAAGTCTTTAAGAGTAATTCCACATTCCTGACCATTGCTCACCTGTTTCGCCTGATCTTTTTCTCTAAAAATAGTGCTTATTTTACCAGTATAGATAATTGCGCCATCTCTAATTACTCTTGCATTAGCGCCACTTGCGATCTCACCCTCTGTCACTTTAGATCCAGCAACTTTTCCTGTTCCTGATACTTTAAAGATTTCTAAAATTTGAGCTGTACCACTAATTGTTTCTTGAATATCTGGAGCAAGTAAGCCCGACATTCTTGATTTAATATAATCCAAAACTTCATAAATAATATTGTATGAAGAAATTTTTATTTTTTCATTCTCTGCTAATTTTTTTGCTTCCTTACTTGGCTTAACATTAAATGCAATTAAAGCTGCGTTTGATGCTTTCGCTAAAGTCACATCGGTTTCTGTTACCATTCCAATATCTGATAAAATTATTTTAGGTTTAACTTCATCATGAGTAATTTGACTGATGGCATTTTTTATTGCCTCGGAAGATCCATGAACATCAGATTTGATAATAATATTTAATTCAGTTGCAGATTTATCTGTAAATGCTGAGTCTTGTGTTGCAAAAGCTAGAGGGTTACCACCAGTTTTATTTTCTTCTGCTCTATTAGCACTTAAAGTTTTTGCTTCTTTTTCTGTATCAAAAACAATAAAATCATCACCTGATTTTGCTGCACCATTAATTCCTAAAATCTCCACTGGAGACGATGGTGGTGCTTCATCAATATTTTGACCTTTGTCGTTAATTAATGCCCTAACTTTACCCCACTTCAATCCACTAACAAAAAAATCACCTTTTTTAATTGTGCCTGATGTAACGATTACTGTTGCTACAGCTCCTCGACCTGTATCAATTTTTGACTCTAAAACAATACCAGTTGCTTTAGATTCATAATCTGTTTTTAAATCTAAAATCTCAGCTTGAAGAACTATAGACTCTACTAACTTATCTAAGTTCTTTTTAGTTTTAGCAGAAATCTCAACCATTAGTGTGTCACCAGATAAATCTTCTGCAATTAACTCATACTCTAAAAGTTGATTTTTAATTTTTTGTGGGTCAGCATCTGGTAAATCACATTTATTTATTGCAACAACAATTGGAACTTTAGCGGCTTTTGCGTGTTTAATTGATTCAATTGTTTGTGGTTTAACTCCATCATCTGCTGCAACTACCAATACCACAACATCTGTTAATTTTGATCCTCTGGCTCTCATCTCTGTAAAAGCAGCATGGCCTGGGGTGTCAATAAAAGTTATTTTATTTGATTCATGTTCTATTTGATAAGCCCCAATATGTTGCGTTATCCCTCCAAATTCTCCTGATACAACGTTTGCACTTCTTAAAACATCTAATACAGAGGTTTTACCATGATCAACATGTCCCATCACAGTTACAATCGGAGGTCTATTTTTTAAATTTTCAGATCTAGACTCTTTTATTTTTTGAATAATTTCTTCTGCTTTAGTTTCTCTTATAGGGTTATGGCCAAACTCTTTTACCAAGTACTCTGCCGTATCAGCTGCTAGTGTTTGGTTGATCGTAACAGTTACTCCCATTCCAAATAAAAATTTAATTACATTGCTTGATTGCTCTGCCATTCTATTTGCAAGCTCTCTAACTGTAATTGCCTCTGGAATATTTACATCTCTCTTAACTGGTTTTAAATTTTCTTGGATCTCTTCTTTAGTAAGCTCTCTGTTTTCTTTTAATTTTGCTCTTTTAAGAGAAGCTAAACTTCTTGTTCTAGCTTCAATTTGATCACTTAGTGCTCTTGAAACAGTTAATTTTAATTCTCTTTTTTTCCCCTCTGACTTTCCTTTTTCTCCAGATTCTCCCTTGAGTCTTCTAGTTGCTCTTTGTTCAGCTAATTTACGTTTTTCATAATCATTAGTTATGGGTGAAGATGGTTTAGGTGACAGAGTGTTTCTTGGCACAAAAGATCCTTTAGGACTTGCAGCAGGCGTTGATCTAACACTTGCTGGTCTACTGAAACTACCTTTTGGAGCAAATTTGCTTGGCTTTTTTTCAATTACAACAGAGTTCTTACTCTGAGTTTTTGCTAACTCTATATTTTTTATTGATTTCTTGGCTATGCCAGAAAGTGTTAATTTTGTTTTTTTGTTGTCCATATTTCATTACTCAATCTTTATAAACTATATTTCTTGCAGACATGATCAATTCATCAGCTTCCACTTTTGATAAAGCAAAGTCTTCAAGATACCCTTGAATTTTTATTCTTTCACCTTTAACAACATCATAACCGCCTGTTAATTCATCAGATGCTAGATCTGCAAAATCTTCTAATTTTAAAATTTTCTGCTCACCTAAAGTAACTAACATTCCAGGAGTTAAACCTTTGTGATTTATAAGATCATCTTGCAATCCTAAATCTTTAATTCTTTTAGTAATATCTTCCTGATCTTTTTGATAAAATTCTTTAGCTCTTTCGATTAAAGCTTTAGCTGTATCTTCTTCAATACCTTCAATTTTTATTAAACTTTCTGGTGTGCTATCTTTAATATCTGAAATTGAAGAAAAACCTTCAGCGACAAGTAATTGTCCTAGGGTTTCATCTAGCTCTAAGTTTTTAACAAAGTTTTCAGTTTTCTCTTTGAATTCTAACTGTCGTCTTTCTGAGTCTTCAGCATCAGTCATTATATTAATTTCATAATTTAATAATTTAGTAGCAAGTCTTACGTTTTGACCTCTACGACCAATTGCTTTACTTAAATTTTCTTCAGTTAAAATCACATCTAATTTTTTTGCAACACTGTCAACATTAACTCTTTGAACTTCTGCGGGAGATAGAGCGTTAGAAACTATAATTGCTGGATCTTCAGACCAATTCACAATATCAATTTTTTCTCCTTGCAATTCATTAACAACTGCTTGAACTCTTGATCCTCTCATTCCAACACAAGCTCCTACTGGGTCTAATGAAGTATCAACTGCTTTAACACAAATTTTTGCTCTACTTCCTGGATCTCTTGCTGATGACTTAATCTCAATTAAACCGTCATAGATTTCTGGAACCTCTTGAACAAAAAGTTTTTCCATAAATTTAGGATGAGCTCTTGATAAAAATATTTGCTGTCCTCTTGTTTCTCTTTTTACATCATAGCAGTAAGCCTTAATTCTATCACCTGCTTTAATGTTTTCTCTTGGGATCATTTCATTTTTTTGAATAATTGCTTCAGTTCTTCCCAAATCAACTATTACATTTCCAAATTCTAAACGTTTAACAATTCCACTCAAAATTGTATCTTTTTTATCTATAAAGTCATTGTATTGTCTTTCACGCTCCGCTTCTCTTACATTAAAGCTAATAACTTGTTTTGCTGTCTGAGCTGCAATTCTTCCAAAGTCAAAAGAGGGCAATGGTTGTAAAATTTCATCACCAACTTTTTTATCTTTGTTTTCTTCATTTAAAATGATTGCGTCTTGAAGATTAATTTCTGTATTTGTGTTCTCTGGTTTTTCAACAATAACTAATTTTCTAAATATACCAATGTCACCACTTTCTCTGTCAATTAAAACTTTGATTTCATTGTCTTGTCCAAATTTAGATTTGGCTGCTTTAGCAATTCCAGTTTCCATAGAATCTATAATCAACTCTTTATCGATAGATTTTTCTAAAGCCACAGCTTCAGCTATTCTTAATAATTCTAATTTATCTGATCTTCTATTTAACATATTTTAATAGTTCCAAAAAAAAATGGGCTAAAGCCCATTCTGTAATTTCAATAATGTAAAGGCAATATATAAAGAATTTTTTTTAATTCAATAGTAACTATTTAGAAAAAACACTCTTTTTATCTGTTTTTTCCCATGAAAATGAACCGTCTGTCTCTGGCACTCTGCCAAAATGACCATAAGCTGCTGTTTTTTCATAAATTGGTTTATTCAAATTTAACATCTCTCTTATTCCTCTCGGGCTCAAATCAAAATTCTTTGAAATCTCTTCTGTTACAAATTTATTTTTTTCTAAATCATTATCAAATAAATCGACATAAATAGATAACGGTTTTGAAACCCCAATTGCATAAGCTAATTGAATTAAACATTTCTCTGAAATTTTTGAAGCAACAATATTTTTAGCAATATATCTTGCAGCATAAGCAGCAGATCTATCTACTTTAGTTGGATCTTTTCCCGAAAAAGCTCCTCCCCCATGAGGCGCTGCCCCACCATAAGTGTCCACAATAATTTTTCTACCTGTTAAACCACAGTCTCCATCTGGCCCTCCAATTACAAAATTTCCTGTGGGATTTACATAAAACTCTTCTTCATTAAAATCTTTTAAAAAATTTTCTGGAATTGATTTTAATAAATAAGGTCTTAATAATTCTCTAACTTTAGCTTGATCTACGTCTGCAGAATGCTGTGTAGAAATTACAACTGATTTTATTTTTGTTGGTCTTCCATCAACATATTCAAAAGTAACTTGGCTTTTTGAATCTGGCTCTATATTTTTTAATTTTCCAGATTTTCTATCTTCAGCCATAAGTCTTAAGATTTTATGAGAATAATGAATTGGTGCCGGCATTAATTCTTCAGTTTCATTACAAGCATAACCAAACATTATTCCTTGATCTCCAGCTCCCTCATCTTTATTTCCTGAGGAGTCTACACCCATAGCAATATCAGCTGATTGAGAATGAAGATGGCTTTCAATTTTTGTAGCTTCTCTCCAAGTAAAACCATCTTGGTCGTATCCAATATCTTTAATACAATCTCTTACTTTTTGATAAAGATCTTCTTTTTTTATCTCTGGTCCTCGGACTTCTCCTGCAAGGACAACTTTGTTTGTAGTTGTTAATGTTTCACAGGCCACTCTAGAAAATGGATCACCAACAAGGTAGCTATCTACCACCATATCTGAAATACGATCTGAAACTTTATCCGGATGACCCTCTGACACAGATTCACTGGTAAATAAAAAGTTTTTTAAATTACTCATGTTCAAGTTTATTAAATGAAAAAATTAAAAAAATATATATTAAAATAATGATAAAAAATATTTTATTACCATATTTCATAAATAGAGTTGATTTGATAATTTTACTTTCAGTAAAATCAACATAACCAGTAGACCCAAATTCTACTTTTTGCTCAATAATTCCTATAGGATTAACTATTGCAGTGATACCGTTGTTTGCAGATCTAATTATATATTTTCCGCTCTCAATCGATCTAAAGATACTATGTGAGAAATGTTGTTTAGGGCCTATGGATCTTCCAAACCACCCATCTTCTGAAATATTAATTATATAATTATAATTATCTTCTTTAGATATTTTACCTGAATAGATTATTTCATAGCAAATGAGTGGCAGTAAACTCACTTTAATTTTATCTTTATCAATATTAAAAGGGGCTCTATTTTTACCACTTGAGAAAGATTGATAATTGTTTGTAACCGTTTTAAGGCCTATTAATCCTAAAATATTCTTAAACGGAATAAACTCACCAAATGGAACTAAATTAATTTTGTTATAGTTCTCCTGTAATTGCATTTTATGATCAAATACTGCCATTGAATTAAAAAATAAATTTTCACTATTAGAGTTTTCAATGCTATTCAATCCCATAATAATTAAATCATCTGATGAAAAATTATTTATAAACAAGTCCTGATAGATATCCATTTCGCTTACATAGCTGTCTGGAATAATTCCTTCTGGCCATAAAAAAATTGTAGGTATTTTTTTTTCGGGAGCACTAAGCGTTATCAATTCATTAATTATTTTTATCTCATCTTGATTAGAATAAAATCTTCCTAAACTAATGTTGGGTGATACAGCTCTAATCACATAGGAATTTTTTATATTTTTAAGTGAATTAAATTGATTAATTTTAAAATTACCAAAAATTAAAAAAGTAGATGAAATTAAGATAAAGAAAAAACAAAATATAATCTGTATTCTATTTTTTCTTAATATAAAAACAGCCGGCAAAGAAAAGAGAGAGATGCAAAATAGATTAAAAGAATAAGTGCCAATTAAAGAAATTATTTGAATAAAATAAATATTTTCAGAAAAACTATACGAAACTAAATTCCAGGGAAATCCAGTAAATATCAAGCCCCTTATAAATTCTATAATGCCAAATAAAATTGAAAAAATAAGAAAAGAGCTAATTAAATTCTTTGAGTAAAAAATTGAAAATAAATAAGTAATTATTCCATAAAATATAGCTAAAAAAGTTGGTAATAAAATTATAGCTAGAGGAATTAGAAATTTAAAACTTTCATCAAAAGTTAATGAAATTGATATCCAGTACAAACTTGATAAAAAATATCCAAATCCAAAAAACCATCCATATTTAAAGAAAGACTTATTCTCTAAATTTTTTTCTCTTTTATTGTAAAGAAAAATAAAAAATAAAGAAAAAGTAAAAAAGTTAATTAGAAAATAATTATAAGGTGGTAAGCTATAAGAACTGATAACTCCTAAAAAGACAATGTAAATTGCATTTAAAAAATCTTTTTTAAGCAAATTTTTCATTTTTGCTTTTAACTAATTTATAAATTTTTTCTTCTTCTTTGCTCATCTTTTTAAAATCTTTTAATTTTACATGATTATGACCCAAAAGATGAAGAAACCCATGAATGAATATTTTTATAACTTTATTTTTAAAATCCAGACTAGTTAAATTTTTTGGTTTATTCATAAATTCATAACTGATCACTATGTCTCCAAGATAAGTATTCTTTTTTAAATTGAGTTTTTTCTCAAAGGGAAAGGATAAAACATCTGTTGGTTTATCTTTATTTCTGAAACTTTTGTTAAGCTTTTTAATTCTTTTATTGTCTGACAAAAGAATACTCAGACTTATCTTTTTTCCAATAAACCTATATTTTTTTGGAAAAAATTTAACTAATTTATTAAAAAAAATATCTTTTTTTTTTATCTTTTTATTCCAAAGATTGTTCTCAGAAACAACACCAACACTAATCATTTTCTTGGTCTGAGTAAGCCTTAACAATCTTAGATACAAGGGGATGCCTAACTACATCAGAATGATCAAAATCTACAACGGATATTTCCTTAATATGTCCCAATAATTTTTTTGACCTATTCAATCCAGACATGTTTTTATGTGGTAAATCAATCTGAGAAGGGTCACCATTAATAACAATTTTAGAGTTTTCTCCAATACGAGTTAAAAACATTTTAATTTGAGTATCTGTTGCGTTTTGTGCTTCATCTAAAATTGCAAAAGAATTTTTTAAGGTTCTTCCTCTCATGAATGCGAGTGGTGCAATTTCAATATCTCCAATTTCAATCATTCTTTGAATTTTTTCAAAATCAAAGAGGTCATATAGTGAGTCATATAAAGGTCGTAAATAAGGATCTACTTTTTCTTTCATGTCACCTGGCAAAAATCCTAGGCGCTCTCCAGCCTCTACCGCAGGTCTTGATAAAATAATTCTCTCAATTTTTTTATCAAGCAACATTGTTAAACCCACTGCTACTGCTAGAAATGTTTTTCCTGTTCCAGCTGGTCCTGCTGAAATGGTAATGTCACTCTGTCTTAAAGCTCTAACATATTCTTTCTGTCTTTCTGATCTTGGGATGACTGATTTTTTAGGTGTCTTAATTATATCTGAAACGTTCTGGTTTTTTACTTTTTCTTCAATCATAAATTTATCTATGGATGAAATTATATCTTTTTTTTCAATACTTCCATTGCTAATAAATTGATTTGCTAAAAATTGGATAGCGTTTTTGGTTATCTCATTTTGTTCTGGAGTAGACTTGATAATAATTGAATTCCCTCTTGAATATAAACTTGTATTAGTAATTTTTTCTAATTCCTTTAAATTTGCATTGAATTCTCCCACTATACCCATCAATAAATCATTATCATGAAATATAACGCTTAAGGAATTGTTGTCTGAATACACAAATTTTAATGTTGAGTTAATTTTTTTAGAATTTGTATTATGCAATTTTAAGCTACCTTTTTTTAGAACTTTCTACTAATTTTCCAAAAAGACTATTTTGATTACTGCTTGTTATTTCAACTTGTACAATTTTTCCAATATTGTCTATATCACCATCAAAAATTACTGATGTCATATACTCTGTTCTGCCAAATAGCTTAATTCCATCTTTCATTATATTTTCCACTAGAACATTTAAAATTTTATTTTCAAGAGATTTATTTTTTTTAATTTGATTTTCAAATAACCTCTTTTGAATAATTTCTAATCTTTCTTTGGATTTTACCGCATTAACTTGGGTAAGATCTGCAGCTACTGTTCCAGGTCTGGCACTAAAAATAAAAGAATATGAATTTATGAAGCCAATTTTTTCAATTAATTCCATAGTTTTATTAAAATCATCTTCATCTTCCCCTGGATATCCAATGATGAAATCACTTGAGAATTCCACATTAGGATTTATCTCTTTTAAACTTTCATAAACTTTTAAATACTCCTCAATAGTATGTTTTCTATTCATTGATTTTAAAATTTTATTAGATCCACTTTGTACAGGTAGGTGAACTAGTGGCATTAATTTAGAGCTTTTTTTATACACATTAATTAAATCCTCTGTCATATCTTTAGGATGAGAGGTTGTATATCTAACCCTTTCAATTTGATCAAAACCATTAAGCTCTAACAATAAGTCTGATAATTTATATTCTCTATTATTATCTTGAAATTTATAAGCATTAACATTTTGACCTAACAAAATAATTTCTTTTGCACCTGACTCGATTAATTCTTTTGCTTCATCGATGATTTGTTTGAATGGTCTAGAGTATTCAGGGCCACGCGTATAAGGAACTACACAAAAATGACAGAACTTATCACAGCCTTCTTGAATAGTTAAAAATGAAGATACTCTACTATCTTTATTTTTAATTTTACTTAAATAATTAAATTTTGAAATTGTATCAAATTCGGTTTCTTCCTCTTTCTTTTTATTCTTCGAATGTTTTAATATAGCCTCATTAATTTTATGATATGATTGAGGTCCTATAACAATATCTATATAGGGCTCTCTTTTTAACATTTCTTGATTTTCAGCCTGAGCAACACATCCTGCTACAATAACAATTGGTTTTGGCTTTGATCTAAAAATTTTTTTAACCCTACCTATTTCATGATAAACTTTTTCTTTAGCCTTATCTCTAATATGGCAAGTATTTAATAAATAACAATTTGCATCTTCATACTTGTCAGTTTTTTCAAATCCAATTTCTTTGACTGTATCAAAAATACGATTAGAATCGTATTCATTCATTTGACAGCCAAAGGTTTTGATAAAAATTTTTTTCAACATTCAACTAGGATTTTTTTTTAACCCCATATAATTCTAATTTATGATCCACAAGTTTATATCCATATTTAGCTGCAATTTTTTCTTGTAGTTTTTCGATTTCTTCATCCACAAATTCTATAATCTCTCCAGATTTAACATCAATTAAGTGATCATGATGTCCCTCATTTAATTCCTCATATCTTGCCTTTCCTCCCTTAAACTCATGTTTAGCTAATATTCCTGACTCTTCAAAAAGTTTTACAGTTCTATAAACTGTGGCAATACTAATTTTTGCATCAATTTTCGTAACCCTATTATATAACTCATCTACATCAGGGTGGTCTTTTGCCTCTGACATCACTTTTGCAATTATCTTTCTTTGATCTGTTAACTTAACACCTTTTGCTATGCATTTTTGCTCAATATTTTGTGACATTATTAATTTTAACTTAAATAAATAGGATTAATCAAATTCTTTTTAATTTGAAATTGTTCGCATAAACTGGGGACATCTTCATATCTAATTTCATCTTTAACCTTAAAATCTTCAAAACTAAAACAATAATAGTTAATTTTTTTAGTTAAATGCAAAGCTTTAATTGTTGCTAATGAGTTTCTAATACCTGCAAAACTTCCTGGACCTCTATTTACATATATTGTGCTTACTTTATCTAGAGAGATTTTGTTATTATTCAAAAATTCATTAATTAAAATCATTAATTTTTCAAAATTAATTTTACTATTTTCATGACTACAAGTATAAATATTTTTACTAACTATGAGTGTTAAAAAAATTTTATCTCTAGCAGCATCTACAATTAAATTATTCATTATAACAATGTTATTAATGTTTAGTTGTAAAGCAGATGAAAATAATATCAAATATTATTCTCCTGACATGGGTATACTTTCTCTTATGTATCACCGATTTGATGAAAATAAATATCCATCTACAAATATTCAAATGGATATATTTAAGGAACATATTTCAATAATTAGGCAATCAAACCTTAAATTCTATGATCCCAAAAATTTAGAAAATAACTTTTCAACAATTAAAAAAGAGAAAAAAATTCTTTTAACCATTGATGATGCTTTCACTTCTTTTTACAAGGTTGCTTGGCCTTATTTAAAGCAAGAAAAAATCCCATTCATATTATTTGTATCAACCCAATCGATTGGAAAATATGGTTATATGACTTGGGAACAAATAAAAGAATTAGAACAAGAGCCTTTTGCCTATATTGGAAATCATGCCCATTCTCATGATTACTTAGTAGATTTTAACAAAGAAGATTTTATGAAAGATATTAATTCTTCTACTTCCATATTTAATAAAAATTTAGGATATAATCCTATTTTCTTTTCTTATCCCTTCGGTGAATATAGTCTAGAAATTAAAGAATATATTTCTAAAAATTTTAAATATGCTTTTGGACAACATTCAGGGGTGATTGATTATAATAAAGACCCCTTTGAACTTCCACGATTTCCTATTAATGAAAAATATGGTGATTTAGATCGATTTAAATTTTTAGTAAATCTGTATCCACTTCAATATAAAAATTTATATCCTGAAGATAAATACGTAACAGATAATAATCCTCCTGAATTTTATGTAGAATTTTTTGATGAACAAAAAAATATAAATAATATTAATTGTTTTTCTGATGAGGGTAATGAATGGAAGCAGTCCAATATAAATTTTAATGAAAATAAATTACGAATAAATTTTAGGGAAAAATTTTTGTTTAGAAGGGGAAGAATTAATTGTTCTCTTAATGATGAAGGATTATG
The DNA here is from genome assembly GCF_059418005.1 of Candidatus Pelagibacter sp. PS_10_02. Taxonomy (NCBI): domain Bacteria; kingdom Pseudomonadati; phylum Pseudomonadota; class Alphaproteobacteria; order Candidatus Pelagibacterales; family Candidatus Pelagibacteraceae; genus Candidatus Pelagibacter; species Candidatus Pelagibacter sp. PS_10_02. Next base: position 1,196,671 of record NZ_CM182076.1, on the reverse strand, counting down.
GCGATGGTTTGGAGTTCAATTTTCAGTTGAACAAAATTAAATTAAACTATTAAGTTCAATACTTGATGGCATTAACTTTGCATCATCAAAATCTGTTAATTTATTTTGTCTAATAATTTGTTGTAAAATTTTTACATACTCTTTTCCAGTCTCTGCATATTCATCAAGATGTTCTGAAAGAATAATACTATCTAGCTCCTCACCATTATCTCTTAGTTCTGCTCTAGCACTTCTAAAATCTCTATAAGATGAATGGGTATTTAAATTTCTTTGATAAGCTTTAACTGATGCCTGTAACACGTTAAATCTCATAACTTTGTGTGTGCTATCATTATCAGCATCAGAGGGTTTTATTCCATCACCAGACCACGTCCACTGACCAAATAATGCATTTCCTTCTTGTGCAAATCTAGATGTTCCCCACCCAGTTTCTTTTGCGGCTTGAGCGATTGCCATTGAGACTGGTACTTCGTCCATTCTTATTTTAAGTGTTGATAAATCTTTATTAACAACTCCATATTGTTTAAATTTTGAGTTCAGCCAATTTTGTTCTGCTTTAGTATTTTTATTTTTATTTAGAATAGTAAAAAGTTTATTACGGTCAGATTTAATATTATTATTTTCTTCAATGACTAATGGTAAAATAATTTGGATAAATAAATCTTTTCTTTTTTTAGCATTTTCTATTTTAGTAATCTCTGCCGGTAATAATGTTAAAGTAATCGGTTTTACTAATTTATTTTTTCTTACATCTTCTAAATTATAATTTGTTGATTTAAATAACTCTTCAATTGTAGATGCGCTTAATCTCACACCATCTTTATCTTTTGGCTGTTGATCAAATGTGAAAATGTCTTCAAATAAAGATTTTTTATCTAAGTCATCATTTAGTTTTGGATCTTGGTTTTCTAGTAGTTTATTCAATTTATTTTTGGAAGTATTCTCATAGTTTTTAGAAAACAATATTTTTTTATTTGTAAGATCAATGGCAAGAGGCAAAACAAAGAAAAATGAGATTATAATTAAACTAGATAAAAAAGTTTTTGATAGGGTATCTAAGGTAATAGATTTTTTTTTTTTAATATTCTTTCTTATTATAAGTCCTTTTTTTTTTAAAAATCTTTTTATCTCTAATAGTGAAAATTGTTTATTTCTCATAACTATATAGCTACTACCTCTTTTACCTCAGGGAGATAATGGCACAAAAGATTTTGCACTCCTTGTTTAAGTGTCATTGTTGAGCTTGGACATCCAGAACAACTACCTTGTAATTCTACTTTGACAACACCATCCTTAAATTCTTTAAATTTAATATCTCCACCATCTTTAGCAACAGCTGGTCTAATTTTAGACTCTAAAATACTTATAATTTGTTTTTCTATTTCACTATGTTTTTCTTTTTCACCTCCGAATAATTCATTCGCAATGACAAACTCTTTGCCTGTAGAGTAGAAATCATTAATCAAAGAAATTGCTATATGTTTAATATCATCCCAGCTTGTTTCTTCTTTTTTATTAATTGACAAAAAATCTGCACCTAAAAAAACACCTGACACACCGTTAACAGATAACAAGTTTCGAACTAACTCGTTATCAGTCTCTTCTTTTTTAGTAACTTCAAAAGATCCATTATTGGATACCGTTTTACCAGGAAGAAACTTTAAAGAATTTGGATTTGGTGTTGATTCGGTTTGGATAAACATTATTCTATATATAATGATAAATTATGAAATTTAAACTAATTAATATATTTGTTTAAAAACCAACCAATTCTTTTATTTCCTTAATTTTTTTTGACGCAACTATATCTGCTTTTTTAGACCCCTCTAACAGAATTGTATCTAAATATTTTTCATCATTTAATAATTCTTTTATTTTTTTTGCAATAGGTTCAATTTTTTCAACTAAAACATCTGATAATTCTATCTTAAATTCAGAAAAATTTTTTCCTGAAAATTCATCTATTGAATTCTGTAAACTTTGATTTTTCAAGCTAGAGTAAATACCCAATAAATTTTCTGCTTCAGGTCGCTCAACCAACTCATCAATATTTTTTGGTAATGGCAATGGGTCAGTTTTTGCTTTTTTAATCTTATTAACTATTTCATCTTTACTGTCAGTAAGATTAATTCTACTAAGATCTGAAGGATCTGATTTGCTCATTTTTTTTAACCCATCTTTTAAACTCATTATTCTAGAAAATTGTTTTTGTATCAATGGCTCTGGCACTTTTAAGAATTCAGGTGCATTAAAATCATTATTAAATTTTTGTGCAATATCTCTGCAAAGTTCTAGGTGTTGTTTTTGATCGTCTCCTACTGGCACATGTGTTGCATCATAAAGCAAAATATCAGCAGCCATCAAAACAGGATATGAATAAAGACCAATACTAGCTTTTTCTTTATCTTTTCCAGCCTTTTCTTTAAATTGAGTCATTCTATTAAGCCAGCCAATTCTTGAAACACAACTTAAAATCCAAGCAGCTTGTGAATGTGCTGACACCATTGATTGGTTAAAGATAATATTGTTATCTGGATTGATACCGCTTGCAATAAATGTAGCAGCTGTCTCTCTTATATTATTTTTTAATTCCTTAGGGTCTTGCTTAACTGTGATTGCATGAAGATCTACAACACAAAAAATGCAATGATTTCCCTTGTCATTTTGAAGCTCTACAAAATTTTTTATAGCACCAAGATAGTTTCCCAAATGAAGATTACCAGTAGGTTGAACACCTGAAAAAATTTTTTTACTCATGTTAATAGTTTAGATTAATATCACTTTTTTTAAAAGCTTTGATTAAAAGTGCTATAAAAATATAGAATGTAAATCCAGCAATTACTATTGAGATTAAATATATTGCTTTAAAATTTTCGGAATACATTAATTGTTCATTAAAAAAATTAATCAAAAAATTAAAAAAAATACCCATTAAAATAGAGGCTACTATAATTTTGATAAATCTATCAATGAAAACTAAATTAAATTTAAACAAATTATCTTTTTTTAAAAAAATAAATAAACAAATTGCATTAAACCAAGATGATATTGTAGTTGCTATAGGTAAAATAATAAATCCTATTTCTTTAAAAAAAATAACACTTATAAATATATTTAATAAAACTGAGATTAGAGAAATATAAAAAGGTAATCTTGTATTATGTCTTGCGAAAAAAAAAGCAGAAAAAACTTTAATCAATGAAAATGCAGGTAAGCCAAAAGCAAAATAAAATAGAGCTTTGGCTGAATTTTTAACACTTAATTCATTAAAAGATCCATAACCAAATAATGACGATATAATTTCTTCTGAAGCAATTAACAGTGCAATTGCAGCAGGGATACTTAAAAACAAACTTAATTCTAAAGCTTTATTTTGAATTAAATTCATTTTATCTTTATTTTGATTTTGAACATACTTAGATAATTGGGGCAAAATAACTGTACCAATTGCAATTCCAGCAATTGCTAAATTTATTTGATAAACTCTATCTGCATAATAAAGATAAGAAACTGCACTAGTTTGAAATGAGGCAATAATTGTTCCAACTAAAATATTTATTTGGGTAACACCAGATGAAAAAATACTTGGTAATAATTTTTTAAAGAAATTTTTTATTTTTTTATCAATCTTGATTGAAAAATTTACTATAGGTGAAAAATATTTTTTTACATAAAAATATAAAAAAATAAGCTGCAAAACACCTGAGATTGTCACCGCATAAGATAAATAATACACCAATTGATCATCTAAAATTTTACCCAAAAATAAAACACTAATTAAAAGTATGTTTAAAATAATTGGTGCAGCTGATGCTACAGCAAATTTATTATGTGAGTTTAAAATAGCAGAAAAAAAAGATGCCAAACTAATAAATAAAAGAAAAGGAAATGTAATTCTTGTTAGGGTTACGGCTATTTCCATTTTCTTAAGATCACCCTCAAAACCAGGTGCTATTAGAAAGACGAATACTGGCATTAAAATTTCAATAAGAAGAACTAAAAAAAACAATCCTAAAATTAATAAGTTAAAAATACTATTAGCAAAAGCTTGTGATTTTTTTTTATTATTTAATAAAGAGGAATAGCTTGGGACAAACGCAGCATTAAATGTTCCTTCGGAGAATAATCTTCTAAAAGTATTTGGAATTCTAAATGCAACAAAAAACGCATCAGCTAGCAATCCTGTTCCAAGAAAAATTGCTATTAAAATATCTCTTAAATAACCCAATAATCTACTAATTATTGTAAAAAAACTAAACGTACCTGTTGACTTGAGAAGATTCATAAATCATATTAGTCTTAAATTCGCTTCAATTGTATACCTAATTACCAAAAATGAAAAAAACTAAAATAGACCATTACACTGATAAAGAAGCTCTAGAATTTCATAGTTTAAATAAGCCAGGTAAAATTGAGATTAATTCCTCAAAACCAATGACGACTAAGAGAGACCTAGCACTTGCTTACTCTCCGGGTGTAGCAGTTCCAGTAAAAGCAATTGCTGACAATCCCGAGGCAGCCTATGATTACACATCCAAAGGTAACTTAGTGGCTGTAATAAGTAATGGTTCTGCAATTTTAGGAATGGGAAATCTGGGAGCTTTAGCTTCAAAGCCTGTAATGGAAGGTAAGGCAGTTCTATTTAAAAGATTTGCAGACATCGACTCGATAGATTTAGAAATAGACTGTAAAGATTCTGATGAGATAATAAATAGCATTAAAAATTTTGCATGTAGTTTTGGTGGGATTAACTTGGAAGACATAGCTGCACCTGACTGTTTTATTATTGAAGAAAAATTAAAAGAAATTTTAGATATTCCAGTATTTCATGATGATCAACATGGAACCGCAATAATAACTACGGCAGCTTTAATTAATGCTCTAGATATAAGTGGCAAGTCAATAAAAGATATTAAGATTGTGGTTAATGGTGCTGGTGCTTCTGCAATAGCTTGTACTAATTTATTTAAAAATAGTGGTGTCTTAAATGAGAACATAACCATGTTAGATCGAAAAGGTGTTATCTATAAAGGAAGAACAGAGGGTATGGACCAGTGGAAATCGGCTCATGCAATTGAAACTAAAAATAGAACACTTGAGGATGCAATAAGCGGGGCAGATGTGTTTTTGGGACTATCTGCTAAAGGTGCTTTAAAAAAAGAACTTGTAAAAAAAATGGCAAATAATCCAATAATTTTTGCTTGTGCCAATCCTGATCCCGAAATAACTCCTGAAGAAATTATGGAAGTAAGAGATGATGCTATTATTGCAACTGGCAGATCAGATTATCCTAATCAAGTTAATAATTTAATTGGTTTTCCTTATATTTTTAGAGGAGCGTTGGATGTTAGGGCAACAACAATTAATGAGGAAATGAAGGTTGCAGCTGCAAACGCAATTGCTAAATTAGCAAGAGAAGATGTTCCAGATGAAGTGGTTGCTGCAATGGGTGGCGATCGTCCTAGATATGGAAAAGACTATATTATTCCATCTACTTTTGATCCAAGGTTAATTAGTGTTATCCCCGCAGCTGTTGCCAAAGCTGCTATGGACAGTGGAGTTGCAAAAAAACCGATAATAGATTTTGAGCTTTATAAAGATCAACTTAAACAAAGACTTGATCCCTCTGTAACCATTATGCAAGGTATTAATTCTCATATTAAAAAAAATCCAAAAAGAATTGTTTTTGCAGATGGAGAAGATGAAAATACATTGAAGGCTGCTATAGCTTTTAAAAACTCTAAGCTGGGGATACCAATCTTAATTGGTAAAAAAACAAAAATTAAAGAAAGAATAAAAGAAATTGGATACAATGAAAACTTTGATATCAAAATAATAAATTCTGAAGATAATGAAAAAAGAGAAAAATATGTAAAGTTCTTATTTGCTAAACTTCAAAGAGAACAAGGTCTACTAGAGAGAGATTGTGACAGGTTGATTAGGAATGATAGAGTAATTTGGGCATCTTGTATGGTTGCTTGCGGTGATGCTGATGGTGCTGTTACTGGCAACACGCGGAGGTTTGGGTCATCTTTTGATAAAGTTACACAAGTAGTAGATGCTAGACCTGGCGAAATAATGTTTGGTTTAAACATGGTCGTTGCTAAAGGAAAGACAATTTTTGTTGGGGATACTAGTGTAAATGAATACCCAAGCTCAGAAGAGCTTGCAGAAATTGCAATTTCGTCTGCTCGTGTAGTTAAAATGTTTGGCTTTGTTCCAAAAGTTGCTTTTGTTTCTCACTCTACTTTTGGCCAACCTCTTACAAGTAGAACCAAGCATATTAAAAAAGCTGTTGAAATTTTAGAGAAGAAAAATGTCGACTTTGATTTTGACGGAGACATGCAACCAGATGTTGCTCTTAACTCAGAATACAAAGAACTTTATCCTTTTTCAAGTATCGTTGGAAATGCTAATATTTTAATAATGCCTGGACAACATAGTGCAGCAATCTCTTATAAATTAATGAAAAGTTTAGGTGACACAAGAGTAATTGGGCCCTTATTAATCGGATTAGGTCAACCCATTGAAATAGCACCTTTGAGATCTTCTACATCTGAAATTATAAATCTAGCATCAGTGGCTGCTTACTCTGCTGACGTTATAGATTATAAAAAAAATTAATCTTTTTGAATTCTTAAATCTTCAACCAAAATAATACTTGCTATAACATTCTCAACATCAAGTATTTCTTTTGCTTCATTTATTACTTCTTTTTTTTCTTCGTTTGTTAAAGCAATTCCATAAATGAATATTTTTTTCTTATAGGTGTCTATTTGATAATTAGTTGAATTTATTTTTTTATTAAAAATTAACGCAGAACGTAATTGAGAAGTTATCAATAAATCTTTTGCAGATTGTTTAAAATTAAAATCTTCTTTTATTTTAATATCATTTCTTACAGATCTGACACCTTTTGTTTCCCATGCTAATTTAGTAATTTGAAGTTTTTCTTCAGGATCATCTACTTTTCCAGTTAAAAAAATTCTTCCATCTAAAACTTTTATTTTTACAAATATCAAATAACTTTTATTTGTTAATAGCAATCTACCTGTCAGATTTTTTTGCATCACAGAATCATCTATTTGAGTACCTAAAGATCTTGGATCAAATGCAACACTTACACCTGTTCCAAAAACACCCTTCGAACTTAATCCTGCACATCCAGTTAAAAACAAACAAATTAAGCTTATTAAAATAGTTCTATTTCTCATTTTTCAATTTTAGACAATAATTATAAATTTCTTTTTTTGGCACATTAGAGTTTTGGCTAATTAAATCTGTAATATCTTTTATACTTAGTTTCTTAATCATTTTTTGAATATTAATTTTATCTGATTCTTTTAAATTTATCGAAGAATTTTTTTCTTTTAATTTTTCAGAAATAACAATTGTTAATTCTCCTTTTGGGTCAGATTTAAAAGGTTCAAGTTTATCAATGTCGGTTCTAATATATTCCTCATAATACTTAGTCATTTCTCTACATATTAAGATCTTTCTATTTATAAAATATTCTTTGATGTATTTTACTGATTTGTTGAATTTCCTTGGTGAAATAAAAAAAACAATGCAGCCATCTTGTTTTTTAAGTTTTTCAAAATCTTCTTTGAGTTTATTATTTTTTTCTGGAAAAAAACCATAGAAAAAATATTGTTCATTAAAACCACTAATTGATACAGCAGAAGAAACTGCTGATGCTCCTGGAATAGGATAAATATCGATTTTATTAATTAAACACTCATTAACTAATATTGCCCCAGGATCTGAAACAGAGGGTGTTCCTGCGTCAGAAATTAGAGAAACAACACAATCGGACTTTAAAATCTTAATAATTTTAGATAGGTTTTTTTTTTCATTAAATTTATGGTTTGAAATAAGTTTGGACTTAATTTCATAACGATCTAATAGGTTTTTTGAAGTTCGAGTGTCCTCGCACAAGATATAATCTGATTTTTTTAATACCTCTAATGCCCGCAAAGTAATATCACTTAAATTTCCAATTGGTGTGGAGACTATATAAAGGCCACTTTTAACTTTATTATTTGTAATGTCAGTATGTAGAATCATTAAATTATAAACGTTATAATAATAACATTAAAATGAAAAAAATTATTAAAATTATATTGTTTTTGACCTTAACACTCTTAATGAGTTTAACGAGCATTAAAGCAAATGAAAAAATAAAGATAGGTTTGCTCATCCCTTTAACAGGTGAAAATTCAGAAATTGGTGAATCTATAATTAACTCTGTAGGACTTGCTGTTAACAAAATTAACAACTCTTCAATTGAAATTATTCCAAAAGATACAGGATCAAATCCTGATATGGCCTTAGATGCTGCAATAGAATTGTCAAACTTAGGTGTCAAAATTATTATAGGCCCTGTATTTAATGAAAGCTTAGCTTATCTTAATAAAGTAAATGAAATAACTTTTTTAGCTTTAACAAATAAGAACAATAATTTTTCAAAAAATATTATTAATGCAGGAATAAATGCAACATCCCAATTAAGAGCAATTAATAGATTTATAAAATTAGAAAAAATTAAAAAAACTATTTTTTTAACTCCTGATGTGAGCTTCAAAAATGAAATTGAAGTAGCTATTTCTAGATCTAAAATTAAATTAAAAAAAAATTATATTTATAATACTGATCCAACTAAGCTTACTGAACAAATAGAAAAAATCACTCGTTATCAAATTAGAAAACAAAATTTACAAGATGAAATAACAAGATTAGAAAAATCTGATGAAAGTAATAAAGAATTGTTAATTGAGAGATTAAAAAAAAGAGACACGCTTGGAAATGTAAATTTTGATTCAGTTATAATTTCAGACTTTGATGAAAGCTTAAAAAGTGTAACTACTTCTTTATTGTATACCGATGTCTCACCAAAAGAAAAATATTTTATCACTCTTAATCAATGGTTTGACGAGTCACTTCTTAAAGAAACAAGTTCACAGCCGCTTTATTTTCCATCTGTAAATAAAAATAATTATGAAGAATTTTCATCTGAGTATTATGAGAAATATAATCTATACCCAAATCAATTGTCTTTTTTAAGTTATGATTTAGTTGGTCTTGTTTATTACCTGATACTACAAAATGATAATATTATTAATCAAACTATGTTTGCCAAAAAAACTTTATTCAAGGGAAAAGTTGGAATTTTTGAAATCCAGGACAATAAAATAAATCATATTTTAAATTTCTATAAAGTCGAGGATGAAAAATTTAAAAAAGTTTTTTGATTTTTTTGAAAGCTTTAAATCTATGATCTATTTTATATTTTTCAGATACTTTCATTTCTCCAAAAGTAAGTTTTTTTCCTTTTGGAATAAAAATTGGATCATATCCAAATCCGTTTCTGCCTTTCATGGCAGGTGAAATTGAACCTTCAATTTTACCAATAGAGCTTATTAATTTTTTATTTGAACTAAATATAGTTAATGCACAAACAAACCTTGCTCTAATTTTTTTTTGTTTCCAGTTTTTATCTTTTTTATTTAATTCTTTAAAAACTCTATTCATTGCTTTTTTAAAATCACCTTTTTTTCCACCCCACCTAGCTGAATAAATTCCTGGTTGTCCCTTTAAAAGATCAACCTCTAAACCAGAGTCATCAGATAAACATATTAATTTAGATTTTTTTGAAAAATATCTTGCTTTTATTGATGAGTTTTCTGCAAATGTTTTACCATTCTCGGCTGGACTTTTAATTTTGAAATCTAAAGGTGAATATATTTTGAGATAATTGGGTAATAAATCCTTAATTTCCTTTAATTTTCCCCTATTATTTGTTCCAACAATAAGTTCGGTAATTTTTTTCTTTGGCATCTAGCAATTTTTAAATTTCATACCATATAAGTCTCTATGGAAAAAGAGCAAAACACTAACTCGGACAAGCAAAATAAAGAAGCTGAGGAAAAGATAAACGAGGAACAAAATAATGATGCTCAAACAAATAATAGTACAGATTCTAAGGATGATAAAAAAGAGATAAAAGAGCTAACACCAGAAGAAAGAATTATAGAACTAGAGGATAAAGTTGCAAGAACATTTGCGGAAATGGAAAATCAAAGAAGAAGGTTTGAAAAAGAAAAAGATGATGCATTTGACTATGGTGGATTCTCTTTTGCTAAAGAAGCTCTAAATCTTATTGACAATTTAGAAAGATCAAAACAAATTCTAGAAAGTGATGAGGCGTTAAAAGGTACAGAGGCTCTTAAAAAAACTTTAGAACATTTTGAAATTATTAGTAAAGATATGGTATCGATTTTTTCAAAAAATGGAATTACTCCTATAAGTTCTATTGGTAAAAAATTAGATCCAAATCAACATCAAGCAATGATGGAAATTGATGATGATCAAAAAGAACCTGGCACCATAGTTCAAGAAATTCAAAAAGGATTTATGATGAAAGACAGACTTTTAAGACCAGCTTTAGTTGGGGTATCAAAAAAAACAAAAACAGAAAAAGACGAGAAAAACGAGGAAAATAAAGAGAATTCAGACAATTAATAATATTGATCAGAGCTTGTAGATTAAAAATTAACAATTATATGAAAGGTAGGAATTGAATTATGAGCAAAATTATAGGAATAGATTTAGGAACAACAAATTCATGTGTTTCAATCATGGAAGGAAGCCAAGCAAAAGTTTTGGAAAATGCTGAAGGTGCTAGAACAACACCTTCTGTTGTTGCTTTTACTGAAGATGGTGAAAAACTAGTTGGCCAACCAGCTAAAAGACAAGCCGTAACAAATCCAGAAAATACTATATTTGCTGTAAAGAGATTAATTGGAAGAAACTTTGAAGATCCTACTGTAAAAAAAGATATTGCTGCTGCTCCTTTCAAAATTGTTAATTCTGAAAAAGGTGATGCTTGGATTGAAGCAAGAGGAGAAAAATATTCTCCCTCTCAAATTTCTGCTTTCATACTTCAAAAAATGAAAGAAACTGCTGAAAAATATTTAGGACAAGAAGTAACCAAGGCAGTTATTACCGTTCCTGCTTACTTTAATGACGCCCAAAGACAAGCAACAAAAGACGCAGGTAAAATAGCAGGTCTTGAAGTTTTAAGAATTATTAACGAACCTACTGCCGCCTCTCTTGCGTATGGTTTAGACAAAAAACAAAATAAAAAAATTGCTGTTTATGATTTAGGTGGTGGAACATTTGATGTATCTATTCTTGAATTAGGAGATGGTGTATTTGAAGTTAAATCAACTAATGGTGATACCTTCTTAGGAGGTGAAGATTTTGATAATGCTATAGTTGACTACTTAATTGGTGAGTTTAAAAAAGATAGTGGCATTGATCTAAAGTCAGATAAATTGGCTCTTCAAAGACTCAAGGAAGCTGCTGAAAAAGCAAAAATTGAATTATCTTCAGCAGAACAAACAGATGTTAATTTACCCTTTATAACTGCAGACAAAACAGGTCCAAAACATATTAATTTAAAAATGACTAGAGCAAAGTTAGAGGCTTTAGTTGAAGACTTAATTTCAAGAACCTTACCTCCATGTAAAACTGCTCTTAAAGATGCCGGTCTTACAGCAAGTGAAATTGATGAGATTATAATGGTTGGTGGAATGACAAGAATGCCAAAAGTTATAGCTGAAGTTAAAAACTTTTTTGGTAAAGAACCAAATAAAAGTGTTAACCCTGATGAAGTTGTTGCAATGGGTGCAGCAATTCAAGCTGGAGTTCTTCAAGGTGATGTTAAGGATGTACTTCTTTTAGACGTAACTCCATTATCACTTGGAATTGAAACACTTGGTGGTGTATCAACAAAATTAATTGAAAAAAATACAACAATACCAACTAAAAAAAGCCAGGTATTCTCGACAGCAGAAGATAATCAACCTGCCGTATCAATCAGAGTTCTTCAAGGAGAAAGGGAAATGGCAACTGATAATAAAATGTTAGGAAACTTTGAGTTAGTGGGTATTGCACCAGCACCAAGAGGTGTTCCACAAATTGAAGTAACATTTGACATTGATGCAAACGGAATAGTAAGTGTTTCTGCAAAAGATAAAGGCACTGGTAAAGAGCAAAAAATCCAGATTCAAGCTTCAGGTGGCTTAAGTGATGAAGAAATAGAGAAAATGGTCAAGGATGCTGAAGCAAATAAAGAAGAAGATAAAAAGAAAAGAGAATCTGTTGATGTTAGAAACCAAGCAGATACCCTTCTCCACTCTACAGAAAAAAATCTTAAAGAACATGGTGCCAAAGTTTCTGATGCTGATAAAAAAGCTATTGAAGATGCGTCTTCTGCTTTAAAAGAATCAATTAAAGGAACTGACACTGATGATATTAAGAAAAAAACTGAAACTTTAGTGCAAGCTTCTATGAAACTAGGTGAGGCAATTTATAAGTCTCAAGAAAAAAAAGAAAATTCATCTAAAGATGGTGATAAAAATGATGAAGGAAAAAAAGACGATAATGTAGTTGATGCTGACTTTGAAGAAGTAAAAGAAGAAGGCAAAGAAGGCACCGAAGATAAAGAAAAAAGCGCCTAAGTCTCACAACAACAATCATCTTGGAGTAACTTATGGCTAAAAAAGATTTTTATGACGTCTTAGGTGTTAGTAAAAATGCAAGCCCAGAAGAATTAAAATCAGCCTATAGAAAACTCGCAGTCAAATATCATCCAGATAAAAACCCCGGTGACAAAGCTTCTGAAGATAAATTTAAAGAAGCTAGTGAAGCCTATGGCATCCTTTCTGATAAAGAAAAAAAACAAAACTATGATAATTTTGGTCATGCTGCCTTTGAAGGCGGTGGTGGTAGACAAAGTGGAGGCTTTGGTGGTTTTGGAGGGGCAGATTTTTCAGATATTTTTGAAGATTTTTTTGGTGATTTTGGAGATGGTGGACGATCAAGAGGAAGAAGAAATACCAATAATAAAGGCTCAGATTTAAGGTATGATTTATCAATAACGCTTGAAGAAGCTTATGAAGGAAAAAAACAGGATATTAAATTTTCAACTACTGAAAAATGCAACACTTGTAAGGGTAATGGATCAAAACCAGGACACTCACCTGATAGATGCACAGTTTGTGGTGGAAATGGAAAAGTAAGATCAAATCAAGGTTTTTTTACTGTTCAACAAACTTGTCCTCAATGTGCAGGTTCTGGTGAAGAAATTACAAATCCATGTAATGATTGTAATGGCCAAGGCAATAAACAAGCGTCGAAAAAAATATCCGTTACAATTCCAAAAGGTGTGGATGATGGAACAAGAATAAGATTAGCAGGCAAAGGTGAGGCTGGTTCAAGGGGTGGAGCAAATGGTGATTTATATTTATTCATAAATGTTCACTCACATGATTTATTTAAAAGATCTGATGAAAATTTATTCTTTGAGTTTCCAATATCTATTGCTGATGCAGCTTTAGGGACAACAATTGAAATACCAACTATCGATGGAGGTAAAGCAAAAATTAAAATACCTGATGGAACTCAAAATGGTAAACAATTTCGTTTAAAAGGAAAAGGAATGCCTTATATGCGAGGAAGCGGCAATGGTGATCTTTATGTACAAATAAACACTGAAGTGCCTATCTCATTAAATAAAGAGCAAAAAGAGTTACTTGAAAAATTTAGAGAAATAGAAAACGAAAAATCAAATCCAAGTATCAAAAAATTCTTTCAAAAAGCAAAAAGTTTTTGGAAAAACTAAAAGACTAATTAGTTAAAAAAGGTTAATATTTTCCTTAATGAAAAAAATTAATTTAGCAATATCTGGTTGTCTTGGTCGAATGGGTCAACAACTCATTAAATCTTCAAGATCGAATAAAAATTTTAAATTAGTAGCGCTGACTGAAAATAAAACCTTTAACAAAAAAATTGCAGGAATAAAAATTAATCTTAATACAAATGAAGCTTTTAAAAATACAGATGTTATAATAGATTTTACGGTACCTAATTGTACTTTTGATATCCTTAAAATTGCATCTAAATTAAAAAAAAGAGTAGTGATTGGTACAACTGGATTTAATCAAAAAGAAGAAAATATAATAAAAAATTACTCAAAAAAAATTCCCATACTAAAAGCGGGTAATATGAGCTTGGGGGTGAATTTACTAATGTATCTAACAGAGATTGCCTCAAAATCATTGCATGATGAATATTTAAGTAAAGTGTATGAAGTGCATCATAAGCATAAAAAAGATTATCCATCAGGAACAGCCCTAATGCTTGGTAAAGGCATTGCAGATGGTAAGAAAAAAAATCTTTATAATTTAATGGGTAAAAAGTTTTTAAATAAAAAAACTTTTCCCTATGGAAAAAAAATTAATTTTAATTCAATTAGAAAAGGTGAAATTATTGGAGAGCACGAAGTTACATTCTCAAGTGGGAAAGAAATCATAAAATTAAATCATGAAGCATTTGATAGGGCGCTGTATTCAGATGGTGCCTTAACAGCTGCAAAGTGGCTTATCAATAAGAAACCTGGACTTTACTCAATGAGAGATTTATTAAACTTTAAATAATGGATGAAAAGGAAAAAGCTAAAAAAATACTTAAAATTTTAAATAAAATTTATCCAACAACTCCTATCCCATTAAATCACATAAACAATTTTACTTTACTAATGTCAGTTCTTCTATCAGCACAATGCACAGATTTAAATGTTAATAATGTTACGAAAAATATTTATCCAAAATATAATAAACCAGAACATTTTGTAAAATTAGGTAGAAAAAAAATTGAAAAATTAATTAAAAGTATTGGTCTCTTCAGAATTAAAGCAAAAAATGTTTATCTAATGTCTAAACAACTTATTGAAAAGCATAGGGGTAGAGTGCCTAAAAGCTTTGAAGAACTCGAAAAACTTCCTGGCGTGGGCCATAAAACAGCAAGTGTAGTTATGTCTCAAGGATTTGGAGTTCCTGCTTTTGCAGTTGATACTCATATCCATAGACTAGCTCAACGATGGGGATTAACTAATGGCAAGAATGTAATTCAAACAGAAAAAGATTTAAAAAGAATATTTCCAGAAAAAACATGGAGTAAGTTACATTTACAAATAATTTATTATGGAAGAGAGTTTTGTAAAGCTAGAGAGTGTTATGGTTTGACTTGTAAAATCTGTACGACTTGTTATCCTAATCGAAGAAATCCTGTTCAAATAAAAAAAGCTTAATATGAAAATTCTAGGAATTGGTAATGCTATTGTGGATGTTGTATGCAGAATTAATGATCAATATTTAATTGATAATCAATTAACAAAAAGCACAATGAAATTAGTTGATGAAGTCGAATTTAAAAAACTATTATCAACTCTTAAAATAGAACAAACTATTTCTGGTGGATCAGTTGCAAATTCTATTGTTGGATTATCTCAGTTAGGAAATGATGTTGGCTTTATTGGTAAAGTTAACGCTGATGATTTAGGACAAAAATATGAAGAGGGTCTAACTAAAGAAAAAGTGCAATATTTCTATAATAAAAAAAGAGAAATTTTACCAACTGGAACATGTTTAATTTTAATCACTCCTGACGCCGAAAGAACGATGGTCACTTATTTGGGTGTCGCAGGAAAAATAAATCAAAATGATATTGATGAAAAAGCTATAAAAGAAAGTGAAATGATTTTTCTTGAAGGCTACTTATGGGATAAGGGAGAGCCAAAATCGGCCTTTGATAAAGCAATGTCTTTCTCTCGTACCAAAGCAATGTCTCTGTCAGATCAATTTTGTGTGGAAAGACATAAGAATGAATTTTTAGATTTAGTGAAAAATAAACTTGATATTATTTTTGCTAATGAGCAAGAGATTAAATCATTAATTGACGCTAAAGATTTTGGGGATGTTGTTGAGTTTGGCAAACAAATTGAAAAAATCTTAATTATTACACGTGGTGAAAAAGGAAGTGTGGCCATTAAAAATAAAGAAGTTATGGAATGTAAAAGTAAGACAGATTTAAAAATTGTTGATTTAACTGGTGCTGGAGATCTTTTTGCAGCAGGTTTTCTTCATGGATTTATTAACAATATCTCAACCAAAGAAGCTTTAGAAAAAGGAACTGATATGTCTGCAAAAATAATTCAAAAAGTGGGTGCTAGACTTAATTAAAATTTTTTAGCCAATTAAATAACCATTTTTTTGACTTACAATAAATTTTTTATCCTTAAAAACTTTGTCTATTTTTTTTCTTAATCTATAAATATGGGTCTCCACTGTGTGTGTTTCAATATTTGCAGAATACCCCCAAATATTTTTTTGTAAATCAGCAATATCACAATTAATTTTTTTTTTATTTAAATACAGTATTATTTCAATTTCTTTTTCAGTTAATTTTAAAGTTAAACCCAATTTAGATAAGTGCTTTGAATTAACATCTAATTGAAAATCATTTATATTAATTTTAGACTGTAAACTGTATCTTAATTTAATTAAGTTAATATTAATTTTTTCTAAAAGTTTTTCAAAAGATAAGGGTAAGTCATTTAAATATAAAATGTTACTTTCATGAAGACCATGATTAAATAATAGTTTCGTTTTTTTATTTAAGATGATTAGAGATTTTCTTTTATCAAGACTATTATCTTTTAAAAAGTCATCTTCATTTTTAAATTTAATTGTTTTAAAAGGTAAATTTTCTTTTAAGTCATCAAATATTTCATATAGTGAATTATAATTTATTATAATAACATTTTGCATAAATATATTTAATTTTTTTTATGATAATTCATGTACTAAATAAAAACACTCTTATAATTGATGATTTTAAGATGAGATGTTGTGTGGGAAAAAATGGCTTAAACTCACAAAAAGAAGAGGGAGATTTTTCAACACCGAAAGGTTTATTTAATTTAAAGAAATTATATTTCAGAAAAGATCGTGTTGGTATTCCAAAATGCTCAATTAATAAAAAAGCAATTAATAAAAATATGGCCTGGTGTGATGACTCAAATGATAAAAGATATAATACAGAAATTAAAACTACAAATAAAAATCTTAAAGAATACTTATATAGAAGTGATCATAAGTATGATTACTTAATTACAATTAGTCATAATGATAAAAAAATACCTTATAAGGGTAGTGCTATATTTATTCATCTAACCGATAACTATAGACCAACATCGGGTTGCATAGCACTAAAGAGGAAAGATTTTGAAATTTTAGTAAAATTAATAAAAAATAACTCCAAGATAAAAATTGGTTAATTTCTATTTCCAAAAATTTTAGATCCAATTCTTAGGTAGGTAGACCCATATTTCGCTGCTTCAAGGTAATCATTTGACATGCCCATGCTTAATTCTTTAACATCTATTCTCTCTGCAAGATTCTTCATTTTAGAAAAATATTTTTTAGTATCTCCATTTTGTGGTGGCAAGCACATCAATCCAATAATATCTAATTCTAATTCGTTTATACATATTTTATGAAATTCATTTAATTCAGCTTGATCAATTCCACTTTTTTGGCTCTCGTTTCCAATATTTATTTGGATAAATATCTTTAATTTTTTTTTTAATTTTTTTTGTTCTTCAGAAATTTTTTTGGCTAATTTTAAGCTATCTAATGAATGAATATAGTCAAATAAACCCACAACAAACTTAACTTTATTTGACTGTAGTTTACCAATCATATGTAATTGAAGATGTTTAAAGTCCTGCTTGATCGGTTGCCATTTCTCTAACGCTTCTTGAACTTTATTCTCTCCAAAATGAACTTGGCCATGATTAATTAAAGGTAATATTTCATTAATTGGAAATGTTTTACTAACAGCTATTATTTTTGTTTGATTTGAATCTTTTTTTTCTATCTTTAATGTATTTTGGATAGAAACTAGATTATTAATACTTTGATGCAAAAAAAATTTCCTAAAATTTACTTGTTTGTTGAGGATTTCAATCCTGCTGATTTAAATAACTTAAATAAAAATATTTCAATTATTTATCGTAATTATAAAAAAAAACCTGATGAAAGTACAATATTATCATTAAAAAATTACTGTAGGGCTAATAAAAGAGAGCTTTATTTGTCAAATAATATTAAATTAGCTATTAAACATAGATTAAACGGAGTTTATATTCCATCTTTTAACAAAGTTAAAAATTTCAATTTTTTATCCAAACCAAATGATTTTTTAATTATAGGTTCAGCTCATAACAGAGCTGAAATTAAACTGAAGGAAGATCAAGGTTGCAATTTAATTTTCTTAGCTCCAACATTTAAGGTTAATAAAAAGATTGGTTTTCTTGGTATTAATAAATTTAACTTACTTACAACGAATAGCAAAAGTATCTTTATTGCTCTTGGAGGAATTAATCAAAAGAATTTAAAAAAATTAAAACTCTTAAATTGTGAGGGTTTTGCGGGAATATCCTGGATAAAAAAAACGGCCCAAAAAATTAATTTTGGGCCGTTTTAAAATTAAATGATTTATCTAATTAAAACGCTAAACCAAGTGCGATTTCAGTTGCACTTTTATCAGATGCATCTTCATCAAACGCTGGATTTGTTACGTCAATTTTGTATGCTTTAATTGACATAGCACCCATAGAGTAAGCTGCTTGGATACCATCAGTTTTCATTACAACATCAGCTACAGCTGTTGCTGCATCATCCTGCGCATCATAAGTTTCTTCTGATTCAGTGTATGAAATCGAAAAGTTTTCATTCACGTTGAAAGCGATCGACATTTGATTACCTTCAAAGAAACCATTATGTGTTCTTGTGTTAGATCCAACATCTTTTGCAGTATTAACATCTTCTGGAGTTCCATTAGCACCACCATCCATGTAAGATTCAGTGTAACCAATTGCAACTGGTCCAAATGAATAGTTTACATACCATGCACCTTCAAAAGCGTCTGATACTTCTGTATTTCCTTGAGCAGTTCTTTCAATCTCAGCACCGTAGATACCAAACTTTAATGCATCGTAACTTAAAGTTACACCCGCAGCACTTGATGATCCGAAGTCTTCATTTACAGTTACACTACCACCATCATTAACAAGTACACCAGTACCACTACCCGCTATGTTTGGCGAGTATTCTAAATCAAATGATGCAGTTACACCACCTAAATCAAATGAAGGTGAGTTATAAACGATCATGTTTGTGTCAGCCATGTTTCCAATTCTGTTAGCAGAATTGTTCTGTGCATCAGACATTTGTTCGTATGCTTGTGGCACCTCTTCATCATACTTGTAGTTAGCTCCACCAGTATCTGTACCGAAAGATACAGTTCCTAGAGAACCCATAGTCATAGATGTGTAAGATGATGATATACTTTGAGCATCAGTTAACAATGAGCTAACTGTGAAAGTCCAACCATTATCTAATTCACCAGTACCTGTAAAAGCTACATCTTTATCAGTACCAATTGATTTTCCTGCAGCAGCATCTTTTCCAGTAACGTATGTTACGTTAGCAGAACCTGTTACAGAAATTTCTCCTGCTTGAGCACTAACTGCAACTAGCGAACCTGCTAATGCTGAAAGACCCAATTTTTTTATATTTGTCATATTTATTTTCCTTTTGTTATTATTAATATGAATAAGGCTTTTTAACAAAAAAATTTTTTTTTAGTTGAAGAATTTACTCTAAAGTGTCTATTTTATTGAAATGTGACAAAATTATCACATATGATCAATTTTTTTGTTGAAATTCAACAAAACAAATGGTTTTTGACTACAAATGTATTTCTTAAAAAAATATTTTATCTTTCTTTTTCTAATTTTTTTCACTTTTTCGGGATGTTCGAATAGCATTTTTAAAAGAGCCGATATTAAAGATACACCAGTAAATGTTAATGATCGGGTAAAGAAAAATATTACAGAAGGTAGAGGAATTAGATTTGGCAAGGGATCTTCAAGTGGTGGCACTTTTGATTTTGCCTCCTCTAATGAATTATGGAGAGCGTCTATGGATGTACTAAATTTTGTTCCCTTTTCAAATGCGAGTTACTCTGGAGGTATTTTAATAACAGAATGGTTTGATGGTAATTCAAATGATCAAAATGAAAAGAGAGATTTAAAGATTACTGTAAGATTTTTATCTAATGAAATTAGAGCTGATGCTCTAGATATCAGTGTCCACGAAAGAGTATGCCTAAGCAATGGAACGGGTTGCAATGTTAATAAAATTACATCCAACATAGAACCTGAAATAAAATTAGCAATTCTTAAACGTGCTGCAATTTTAGAAAAAGGTCTATTATCAAAAAATGCCAAAGAATATGGTCGTAAGAAACGAACTACACTTAAAGATAAGTAATGTCACAAAATAGAGTAGTAAAAAAATGAGCCTCGGTGGATAAGGAATGACCTTAATAAAAAATAAATAATTTTATTAATATTGACTAGATACAATTTTAAACTAATTGAAAAAAAATGGCAAGATCATTGGATCAATAATGGTTTTTTTAAAAGCTCATTAGACAAAAATAAAAAAAAATTTTATTGTCTAGAAATGTTTCCTTACCCATCGGGTAAAATTCATATGGGACATGTAAGAAATTATACTATAGGAGATGTTTTAGCACGATTTAAGATAATGCAAGGTTATAACGTTTTACACCCTATGGGCTGGGACTCCTTTGGGATGCCAGCTGAAAATGCTGCTAGACAAAATAAATTAGATCCAAAAAAATGGACTGAAAAAAATATTAGTACAATGCGAGGCCAATTAAAACAATTAGGTCTTTCAATTGACTGGGATAAAGAAATTTCAACATGCTCACCTGAATATTATAAGCATCAACAAGCTCTCTTTTTAGAATTATATGAAAAAGGTCTTGTTTACAGAAAAGAAAATTATGTCAATTGGGATCCGGTTGATGAAACCGTTTTGGCCAATGAACAAGTAATTGATGGAAGAGGATGGAGGTCTGGTGCTTTAGTTGAGAGAAAAAAATTAAACCAATGGTTTTTCAATATATCAAAATTTTCTAACGAGCTATTAGAGGGGCTAGAAACACTTAATGAGTGGCCTAATAAAGTGAAAACTATGCAAAAAAACTGGATAGGTAAATCTTTTGGTTGTGAAATAGATTTTCAAATAGATAGTAAGGTGCCTGTAAAAAGCATAAAATGTTTTAGCACAAGACCCGACACGTTATTTGGTTGCTCCTTCTTGGCAGTATCTGTTGATCACCCGATAGCAAAATTTTATCAAAATGATAAAAAATTTTTAGAATTTAAGAGAGAGTGTTCTAAAACTGGCACAACAGAAGAGTCTATTGCTCAAGCAGAAAAATTAGGATTTCCAACAAGTCTAATGGCTATTAATCCCTTAGACCCAACTATAAAAGTACCTGTTTTTTTCGCAAACTTTGTATTAATGGATTATGGATTTGGGGCAATATTTGGTTGTCCTGCACATGATCAAAGAGATTTTGATTTTGCAAAAAAATATAAATTAAATATCATTTCAGTTGTTAGTCCAATTGACTCAAAAGATAAAATTGAACTGAGTGGCAAGGCTTATACTGGTCCTGGTAAAATAATTAATTCAAAATTTTTGAATGATTTAAGTGCACCAGATCAATCTATTTTAGAGGCTATTAAAATATTAGAAGAAAAAAAATTAGGAAAAAAAAAATTAATTTTAGGCTTAAAGACTGGGGCATTTCAAGACAAAGATATTGGGGCTGCCCTATACCGATTGCTTATAATGAAAAAAATGAAATTGTTAAAATTCCCAAAAAAGATTTACCTGTAGCACTACCAGAAAACATTAATTTAAATACTAAAGGTAATCCTTTAGATCATCAAAAAGAATGGATTGAATTAGAAATAGATGGTCAAAAATGCAGAAGAGAAACGGATACTTTGGACACATTTGTGGACTCTTCTTGGTATTTTTTAAGATTTTGTTCAAGCAAGAACACTGAAGTAGGATTTGCTTTAGATGAAATTAAATATTGGATGCCTGTCGACCAATACATTGGAGGTGTTGAGCATGCAATACTACATCTTTTATATTCTAGGTTTTTTATGCATGCAATAAAAGATCAAAGAAAAGAATTTATAAACCCTGAACCATTTAAAGGACTTTTTACACAAGGAATGGTTTGTCATGAGACTTATAAAGATAAAAACAATCAATGGTTAAGTCCTGATGATATTGAAACAAGCGACAACATAAACTTTTATTTAAAGGGAAAACCTGATGAAAAAATACAAGTTGGACCAAGTGAGTCTATGTCAAAATCTAAAAAGAATACGGTGGATCCAGCAAAAATTATTTTAAATTATGGTGCAGATGCGGTAAGACTTTTTATTTTATCAGATAGTCCTCCTGAAAAAGATGTGCAGTGGTCCGATCAAGGAATGCAAGCTTCATATAAATTTATTCAAAAATTTTGGCTTTTACACAAAAAAATTATTTCAAAGATTTCACTTAAAAATGAAAATGGTGACTCTAGTTCATTGGAATCGTTTACCAATATTATGATTGATAAAATTACAAAAAATATAGAAAATTTTCATTACAATGTAATCATAGCAAATTATCATGAAACCTATAATTACTTAAACAAAGAAATTGAAAAACCAATTAATTATTTAAGTTTGACAAAAAATTATAAGAAAATATTAAGTCTAATACATCCTGTGGCTCCTCACCTTGCAAGCGAATGTTTGCTAGAACTAGATTCTAAAAATAAACTTGAGTGGCCAAATGTTGATCAAAAAAAGATATTGAATGAAAATATTAATATCGTTGTTCAAATAAATGGTAAAAAAAGAGGTATAATTAATCTAACTAGTGAGATTTCTGAAAGTGAATTAATTATTAAAATAAAAAATAATCCTTTAATAAATAAATTTATTAATAATGAAGAATTAAAAAAAACAATCTATATTAAAAATAAACTGATAAACTTAATTATCTGATGAATAAAATAATTTTAATTATAATTTTTATAATATTAAATAGCTGTGGATATGAATCCGTTTATTCAAACAAAAATATTAACTTTAATATTATTAACATCAAAAAGTTGGAAACAAGCAAATTAAACAATATATTTGAAAAAAGAATAAAAAATTTTTCTAACAGTGATGCCATCAAACAAATTGTATTGGAAATTGATTCAAAAAAAAGTATTTCCATAGTTTCAAAAGACTCAATGGGTAATCCTTCTCGTTATAAAATGACCGTAAGATTAAATCTTAAAACAACTGACGATCAAAACAAAAAAATAGAAAAAGAATTCTTTAAACAATTTGATTATAATTCTAATTCAAATAAATTTGCACTTAGCCAATATGAGAAAGATATTGAAATAATATTAATTGAAAAAGTTATTGAAGAAGTAATAAGATATTTATCAAAATTTTAAAATGATTGTTAAGTCATTCGAAATAAAAAAAATCAAAGGCAAACACAAATTTTTTTTATTTTATGGTGAAAACCAGGGCTTTAAAAATCAATTAATTGATGATGAATTTAAAAAAAAAAACCTAGAAAGCTGTTATTTCTATGAAGAAAATGAAATTTTAAATAATAAAGAAACTTTTTTTTCAAACCTTTTAACAAAATCTTTTTTTGAAAACGAAAAATTAATTATTATCAATAGAGCCACGGATAAGATTAAAGAATTGGTAGAAGAAATTGTAGAAAAAAATCCTGAGGGAGTGATTTTAATTGTTAACGGAGGAATACTTGAAAAAAAATCCAAATTAAGATCATTTTTTGAAAAAAACGAACTAACCGTATGTGTTCCATTTTACGAAGATAATGCACAAACATTATCAACAATAACAAGTCAATTTTTTAGAGAAAATAATATTCAAATTTCTCAACAAATAATAAATTTAATTGTAGGAAGGTCTCGCGGTGACAGACAAAATTTAAAAAATGAACTTGAAAAGATAAAAAACTTTTCACAAAATAAAAAAAAAATTGAAATAGAAGATATTCTTAAACTAACAAATTTAGCTGAAAATTATAGTGTATCAGAATTAATCGATAGTTGTTTATCTAAAAATAAAAAAAAAACAATCAATGTACTTAATGAAAACAATTATTCCCAGGAAGACTGCATTCTTATAACTAGAACTATGCTAATAAAGACAAAAAGACTAGTTAGATTGTGCAAAGAACAATCTAAATTAAACAATTTAGATGCTACAATTGCTGGATTTAAACCACCTATATTTTGGAAAGATAAAGAAATTATAAAACAACAAATTAAAAATTGGTCATATAATAAAGCAAAGTCTTTACTTTATGAGATTAATGAGGTCGAATTATTAATTAAAAAAAATCCTGTAAATTCAATTAATATTTTATCAAATTTTATAATTGAAAAAACTTATATCAATTAATAATTAATTTTTATAATCTCAATTAGTTTATTTAATTGATCTAAATCTTTATATTCAAACACAAGAGACCCTGTGTTGTTTTTTTTATTTTTAATTAAAACATTAAGACCAATTTTTTCTCGAACTGAGTTTTCTAATGACTGTAAATTAATGTCACGTTGTCCTTTAAAGGATTGTTTCTTTATCTTAAAAATTTTTACAAAATTTTCTGCTTGTCTAACAGAGAGATTTTTCTCAACTATTTTATTTGCAACAAATTCTGAATTATCAAGACCTACTAAAATTTTTGCATGCCCTGGAGTTATTTTTTTTGTCTCAATTAATTTCAAAACTCCATTTGGAAGTGTAAGCAGTCGTAAAAAATTAGTTATATGACTTCTACTTTTTCCAATAAATTCAGCTACTTTTTCTTGATCATAGGAAAATTCATCTATCAATCTTTGATAACCACGAGCTTCTTCTAGTGCGTTAAGATCATTCCTTTGAACATTTTCAATTATTGCAAATTCTAATGATTTTAAATCATCGACATCTGTAATGACTACAGGCACATCATGAAGACCTGCCTTTTGAGCTGCCAACCATCTTCTCTCACCTGCAATTATTTCATATTTGGAGCTATCATCAGATGATTTTCTGACAATTATCGGCTGTATAATTCCTCTTTTTTTTATTGAATTAGTTAAGTCTTGTAAATTTTCTTCATCAAAAATTTTTCTCGGTTGGAATTTATTACTAACTAAATTGCTGATAGATAATTTATTAATATTAACCTCTGTTTTTGTCTCGCCTATTAATGAAGATAATCCTCTACCTAGACCCTTCTTAATTTTATTGGTATCCATTATGCAGCACTCCCAATTGTTTCTTCTTGATTAATAAATTCATCTGTGAAGTTAAAATATGATTTACTTCCAGGACAAGATTTATCATAAATTAAAACAGGCATTCCATGAGATGGGGCTTCTGACAATCTTACATTTCTTGGAATGACTGTTAAATAAACTTTGTCGTTAAAAAAATCTCTAGCTTCCTTTTCAACTTGTGAGGATAATTTATTTCTTTTGTCATACATTGTTAAAAGAATTCCTCTAATTATTAAATCAGGATTTAAATTTGCTTTTATTCTTTCTATTGTTTTCATTAGCTGTGTTAATCCTTCTAGAGCAAAAAACTCAGTCTGTAATGGAACAACTAGGGAGTGAGATGAAACTAAAGCCATGACAGTGAGTAAACTTAGGGATGGAGGACAATCAATTAAAATATAATCATACTGTCCTCTAAAATCATTTAAATAAGCGGTTAATTCACCTTTTAAAATGAAGGCTCGTTTGCTATCTCCTGCGGTCTCAACCTCTAAACCAGACAAATCAACATTTGAAGTTACTACATCTAAATTTTGATAGTTTGTTTTTTTAATTACATTAGAAATTGACTTAGAGCCATTGAGAACAGCATAAATTGTTTCGTTAGAATTTTCTAAATTTGATAAACCAAGTCCTGTTGTAGCATTACCTTGTGGATCAAGATCAATAATTAAAACTTTTTTTTCTTTTTGAGCCAATCCTGCAGCAAGATTAATTACAGTTGTAGTTTTTCCTACCCCACCCTTTTGATTTATTACAGATATAATTTGCATCTATTTTTTTTTAATATTTTTTATGTTTAATAAAAATGAATCTTGGCTTGTGATACTTTTTTTTTTTTCAAAATCAAAATCCCAAATTTTTAAAGTGTCCTCTAAAGTTTTTTCACCATTTTTACCCATAAATAAAATTAAATTTTTATAATTATTAAAATTATTGTAAACTAATTCTAAAACTATTGGTAAGGGCTTAAATGCTCTTGCCATTATTGTACCTGACTTTATATTTTTTATCTCAAAAATATTTTTTTGTATTACTTCTGTTTCTAATTTTAATTCTCTAGATATTTTTCTTAAAAAAACGCTCTTATGATGACTTTTTTCATATAAGTTAACTTTTATGTTTTTTTTTAAGTTTTTGATCAAAATTGACACTATTATTCCTGGGAATCCACCTCCTGAACCTATATCTGTTACAATATTACTGTTAAAATCAACAAAATCAATACTTTGAGCTGAATCTACTATATGTCGTTCTCTTATTGTATTATCCTGGGCATTTTCCTTGCTTATTAGGTTAATTTCTTCATTATTTCTTTTTAATTGAATAATAAATTTTTCAAAATCTACACAAGTTTCACGTGAAACATTTTGATATTTTAATAGTGGATATTTATCTAAAATTTCTTCCATTAAGCTATAAGCTTAATAGACTTTCTTTTGACATGTGACAACAAAATATATACAGCTGCTGGGGTAATTCCGTCAATTCTCAAAGCTTGACCCAAGGTTTTTGGCCTGATCAATTTAAATTTAGATTTTACCTCATTTGAAAGACCTGAGAGGTTATCATAGTTAAATTCTTCAGGTATGGATAAATTTTCATCTCTTTTAAAGGCTAAAATATCTGATCTTTGTTTTTTTAAATACCCCATATAATGGGCATTAATTTCAACTTGCTCATCTATTTTTTTACCAAAAAAGGGAATATTTGCCCATATTTCTCTTATTTTTTGCATATTAACTCCTTTTTGAGACAATATTTCATTTGATTTTCGTAAAACTCCATCCTGAGCTATATTTATCCCAAAATTCCTAACTTTATTTGGTGAAATTGATAATTCTGACATTTTTTTTACTATTATTTTTAATTTTTTTGACTTTTCCTCAAAAAGCCCTTTTCTAATTTCATTTATTAAACCGATTGAAATACCTTTCTCCGTTAATCTTTGATCAGCATTATCGGCTCTTAGGGATAGTCTATATTCAGCTCTAGAGGTAAACATTCTATATGGCTCAGCTACGCCTTTGGTTACAAGGTCATCTATCATAACGCCTATGTAGGCATCAGATCTATCTAGAATAAAAGGTTCTTCATTTTTAAAAGATAGAGCAGCATTTATTCCTGCAATGAGCCCCTGTGCTGCAGCTTCTTCATAACCTGTCGTACCATTAATTTGTCCCGCAAGATATAAATTAGGTATTTTTTTTGTTTCAAGCGTTAAAAAAAGCTCTCTTGGATCTATATAATCATATTCTATAGCGTATCCAGGTCTAATAATCTTTACATTTTCTAAACCACTGATATTATTACATATTTCCTGTTGAACTTCCGCAGGGAGTGACGTAGATATACCATTAGGGTATATTGTGTGATCATTTAGGCCCTCTGGCTCTAAATATATCTGGTGGCGACCTTTATCAGCAAACTTTACTATCTTGTCCTCTATTGATGGGCAATATCTTGGGCCAACCCCTTGTATGCTACCGGAATACATGGCGCTCCGTTTTAAATTTTTTTGAATAATGTTATGAACATTCTCATTAGTATAGGTCATTCTACATGAAACCTGTTTGTTAATATTTTTTTTAGTTAAAAAAGAAAAAAAATAAGGATCCTCGTCTGCAAACTGTTCTTCTAAATTTTTATAATTAATTGTTCTTGAATCTAATCGTGGAGGGGTGCCTGTCTTTAATCTTCCAATTTTAAAATTATATTTCTCCAACTGCTCGCTTAATCCTGTAGAAGGTTTCTCATTGTATCTTCCAGCTGGCGTTCTCTCTTCACCTATATGTATCAATCCATTTAAAAAAGTGCCTGTTGTTAGTATTAATTTATTACATAAAATTTTTTTCCCAGATTTTGTTACAAATCCAGTTATAGTGTTTTTTAAAAAAATAAATTTAATTACAGGATCTGAAAAAACTGTTAAATTACAATAGTTTAGTAGTTTTTCTTGCATAAATTTACGATATAAATATCTGTCTGATTGAGTTCTTGGACCTTGAACGGCTGGACCTCTACTTCTGTTTAGCAGTCTAAATTGTATGCCTGATTTATCTGCAATCTCTCCCATAACACCATCTAATGCATCTATCTCTCTAACTAAATGACCTTTACCAAGACCACCTATCGCTGGGTTACAAGACATCTCTCCTATCGTTTCAATCTTATGAGTGAATAGGGCGGTATTAACTCCAAGACGCGCAGAAGCTGTTGCAGCCTCACAACCAGCATGTCCTCCACCAATAACCACTACCTCAAACGACAAATCATTTTTCATAAGCTAAATTTATAACTGATATAAATATTTACAACCAGACAGTATTTTTTTTAAAGATATTTATCTAAAGCAATTCTGACTGTATTTATGATTTAAATTGACGAATTAGTTATGTTTATCAACAAAAATGGAGAAAATGTGCTGAAAAACCCTGTAAAATCTTGTTTATTTGCCTATACAAAAATCGTTGAAAATACTACCTAATATCTCTTCAACATCTACTTTTCCAACTATCATTCCCAAATGTCGTGTTGCTAAACGAAGATCCTCTGCAGCTTTATCGAAATCCTCTGCTTCATTTTTTTCTTCAAAGTTTTTTAAGTAATTTAAGCTTTGTTCAAGATGTTGTCTGTGCCTTTCGCGAGTAATTAAAATATCTTCATTTGTGATAAATTTATTTTTTAATTTATCTTTAATTTTTAGGATTAAATTTTCTATGTTGAGATTGTTTTTTACTGAAATTAAAACATGTTCAAAATTTTTTATTTCAGAGCTTAAATCTTTTTTTAAAAGATCAGATTTATTGACTACAAGAATTGCATTTTCATCCATCAATTTCCTCAAAACTCCTTTAAAATCAATACTTTTAGCGTCTACAATGATCAACTTTAGGTCTGCATTTTCCGCCTTATCAAGGGCTAACTTTATTCCTTTTTTTTCTATATCATTTTTAGAGTCTCTAATTCCTGCAGTGTCGGAAACCACAACTGGATATCCATCAATATTTAAGTGAGTTTCTATTACGTCTCTTGTGGTCCCCGCTATCTCGGATACTATTGCAACATCTCTTTTTGATAGATGATTTAGTAGACTAGATTTTCCAGCATTAGTTGGTCCTATAATTGCAATCTTAAAACCTTCCCTAATCCTTTCTCCAACTTTTTGATCGTTTAAAATTTTTTTAATGCTTAAAATGACTTCATCAGAAATTTTTTTAATATTTTTTAAAACATCAACTGGCAAATCTTCATCGGGGAAATCTATTTTTGCTTCGACATTTGATAAAATTTTTAAAAGTTTTTCTCGAAGATCATTAAATATTTCTGATGATTTACCATTCATTATTTTTATCGCTTGCTGCCTTTGAATTTCGGTCTCTGCTGAAATTAAATCTGCTATACTTTCGGCTTTAAGCAAATTTATTTTTCCATTTTGAAATGCAAGTTTTGTAAACTCGCCAGGTTCTGCCAAACGGCAATTTTCAATTTGAGAAATAGATGAATGTAGAGCGTCAATTACAGCTTTACTACCATGTACATGGAATTCTGCCATATCCTCGCCTGTGTAGCTCTCAGGGCCGGGAAACCATAATATTATACCCTCATCTATGAGCTCAGAAGTGTTAATTTTATTGATCTTTTTTAATGTGGCCACTCTGGCTTTTGGCAAATTCTCGTTGGTCAATAATTTTATTATTTTTTTTGTGTCTTCACCTGAAACTCTAATTATGGCTATGCCTGAAATACCTGGACCAGTTGATAGAGCATAAATTGTCATGCAATTATTATAGCTCCAATTTTACACTCATGTAAAACTTTAAATTAATGAAATAAATTTTTTAGGCTGGTTTGTTCATTGAATTAAAGAAATCTGCATTACTTTTGGTTTCTTTAAGTTTTGAGTTAATAAATTCAATTGCATCCATAGTGCCCATTGGAGCAATAATTCTTCTCAGAACATTCATTTTTGAAAGATCATCTTTGTTAAAAAGTAATTCTTCTCTTCTTGTTCCTGATTTAGTTATATCGATTGCAGGATAAATTCTTTTGTCAGCAATTTTTCTATCAAGAACTGTTTCACTATTTCCTGTTCCTTTAAATTCTTCAAAAATTACTTCATCCATTCTTGAACCGGTATCAATTAAAGCAGTTGAGATAATTGTTAAAGATCCACCTTCTTCAATATTTCTAGCTGCTCCAAAAAATCTTTTTGGTCTTTGTAACGCGTTCGCATCAACACCACCTGTTAAAACTTTTCCAGAGCTTGGAATTACTGCGTTATAGGCTCTGCCCAGTCTAGTAATTGAGTCTAACAGAATAACTACATCTTTTTTATGTTCCGTTAGTCTTTTTGCTTTTTCGATAACCATTTCAGCAACAGCAACATGTCTTGAAGCGGGCTCATCAAATGTTGAGCTAATCACTTCACCTTTAACCGTTCTTTGCATGTCTGTCACTTCCTCTGGTCTTTCATCAATTAACAAAACCATCAGATAGCTTGTTGGATAATTTTTTGCGATAGAATTTGCTATGCTTTGTAAAATCATAGTTTTACCAGCTTTAGGAGGTGAAATAATAATTGATCTTTGACCCTTGCCTATTGGACTTACAAGATCAATTAATCTGGGTGTTAAGTCTGGTTTTTTTTCTATTTTAGTTGTTTCAATTTCCATGACCATTTGTTGATCTGGGTAGAGAGGTGTTAAGTTATCAAATGCGATTTTATGACGAGCCTTTTCAGGTTCCTCAAAATTTATTTTACTAACTTGCAATAATGCAAAATATCTTTCGCCTTCTTTTGGTGCTCTAACAGGACCCTCAACAGTATCACCCGTTCTTAAACCAAACTTTCTTATTTGACTTGGACTAACATATATATCATCGGGACCAGCTAAATAATTTGATTCCATGGCTCTTAAAAAACCAAAACCGTCTTGTAATAATTGCAAAACACCAGCACCTGTAATTTCCTCTTTTTCTGCAACTTTTTTTAGTATGGCAAATAATATTTCTTGCTTTCTAAGTGTGCTCGCATTTTCAATTCCAAGCTCTTCTGCTTGTGTAATTAATTGTTCAGATGATTTTAATTTAAGTTCTTGTATATTCATGTTGTGGGGGGTGTGTTTGAGATTTGTAAGATAGATAGAATATATATGCTCTTTAAAATATTACAAGTCTAAATGGGTTTAAATATTACAATAAAAACAATCAAAATTAACAATATTGTTGGTACCTCATTAAGTATTCTAAAAAATTTTGATGATTTTGTATTTCTGTTCAAGTTAAAATCTTTAAGCAATTTAGATAAATAGAAATGATAAATCGTTAATAAGATAACAAATAATAATTTTAACTTTACCCAAAGTGTAAAAAAAATATCAATTCCTATAGTAAGAATTAAAATAAATCCAAAAATCCAACTTAAAATCATGGCCGGCATCATGATGTAAAAAAATAACTTTCGTTCCATGGTTTTAAAAATTGAAGAAGAGTTTTGATCGTTTAAGTTTTCAACATGATAAACAAAAATTCTTGGTAGATATAAAAGTCCCGCCATCCAAGAAATGACGGCTATTAAATGTAAACTTTTGAATAATAAATAACTATTCATGATTTAAACATGGACATTTTTTAAATTCTAAAGGACATTGAATTTTTGGAGGATAAAGATCATCTTTAAACTCATATTCATTTTTTTTAATTATTAAATCTGACATTGTTTTAATAAAATCTTCATTTGTTCCAAGGGCAGGGACTCTTGTGTAATTCTTGCAACCATTTGCATCCGCAAGCTCTTTATATTCTATGTCTAGTTCAACAAGCGTTTCCGAGTGTTCAGAAACAAACGCAATAGGCACCAGGACTATATGTTTTCCAATTTTAGAGTTTTTTATAATGATGTCCTCTGTTGATGGTCCAATCCACTTAAGTGGACCAACTCTACTTTGATAGCTTAATATCCAATCTAAGTTTTCAATATTTAATTCTTCCACTATCTTTTTTACTGACTGTTCTACTTGCCATTGATAGGGATCTCCTTTTTTAATATTTTTTTCTGGCAAGCCGTGTGCTGAAAATATTAATTTAAAATTTTTTAAATCTTTAATCTTTTTAAGTATCTCTTTGGTGTGAGCTTTTACAAAGTTTTGATCAGTTGGATAACAACAAATGGTACTTGTTTTAACTTTATACTGATTTTTTTTACAAACATCTTTCCATTCTTTAATTGAAGACCCAGAGGTTGCTGCAGAATATTGGGGATAGAGGGGTATTAAAATAACTTCTTCTGGATTAAAAAACTGTACTTCTTTAATCACTTGCTCCGCTCTTGGGTGCCAACACCTCATAACAATAAAACATTTATATTCGTCAACCTCTTGATCTTGATTAATCTTTTTTTCAAGAGCGTCTGATTGTTCTTTTGTTAGTTTTAATATTGGTGATGCGCCACCAAGCTCTTCATAAATTTTTTTTGCAACAGGCGCCCTTCTATTAGAAATTAATTTTGCAAGAGGATATCTTAGAAAAGTTGGTAAATTTAATATTGCTGGATCATTAAACAAATTAAATAAAAAAGGCTCAACATTTTCTATTTTGTCTGGGCCCCCAAGATTAAATAAAATTATTGCTTTTTTCATTTAATAATCTTTTACTATCTTTACTAAATAATCAACCATTTCAGGATTGGTCTCTGGCAGGACACCGTGGCCTAAATTAAAAATATAAGGATGGTCTTTAAATATATCTAGGTATTTTAAGGCTTGTTTTTTAAGGTTACTAATATCTGTTAGCAAAACTTTAGGATCCAACCCTCCTTGTACAGGAATATTAATTAATTTAGATATTGATATTGGATCTACATCATAATCGATATTGACTACATCCGGATTGACTATATCACAATAATTTTTATAATTTTTTATTCCTCTAGGAAAACAAATTACAGGAACATTAAGCGATTTAACATAGTTTACCAAACTTAATGTTGGATTGTATACGTAATTAGGTAAATCATTTTCATCCAACAATCCAGCCCAACTATCAAAAATTTGTATTATGTTTGCTCCATTTTTAATTTGTTGATCAATATGTATTTTTAAAAATTTATCTAAGATTAATAGTATTTTTTTTATTAGATTTTTATTTTCAAAAAAAATTTTTTTTTCCAATTGTTTTTTTGGCGAATGTTTATTAATCATGTAAACCAATAGTGTCCAGGGTGCGCCAACAAAACCTATTAAACTCTTATTATTAATTAAATTTTGCTCACTTACTTTCTTAATAGATTTGTAAACTGGATCCAATTTTTTTAAAAAATCTGTTTCATTAATTTTTACCAAATCTTCTAAATTTAAATCACCTAACCGAGGGCCAAAATCTTTTTTAAATTCTACTTTTTGATTTAATCCATAAGGCAACATTAAAATATCTGAAAAAATTATTGCAGCATCTAGCTCGAATCTTTTTAAAGGTTGTAAAGTAACTTCAGATGATAATGTTTCATTTAAGCATAATTTTATAAAATCTGGATTATTTTTCCTAATTTCTCTAAACTCAGGCAAATATCTTCCTGCTTGTCTCATTAACCATATGGGTGTATTTGTGGTTTTTTTATTTAATATTGTTTCCTGAATAGGAGTCATAATAATAAGTAATTATTTAATTATAGTATTAGTTATATAGTATGTGAATAATGGTAATAAATTATTTTACCAATTTTATACACTTTTTATTAACAATTAATAATATTTAAGATCTCTTTTTAAATAGTATAATTAATATATTTTCTAATCTTGTTCGATAAGTTGTATATAAATAGTTCACATGTTTATTAATGTTTGTAAAAACGTTGTTTTACAATAAAAAATAATAAACTTCATTAATGGAAAAAAGTGATAAAAATAATACTTAATTACCAACATTTTATTCATGAGTAATACATATCAAATATATCTCATTTCTGATTCTACAGGTGAAACTTTAGACAGAGTGTTTTTAGCAATTAAAGCACAATTTAAAAATATAGAATATGATGTTAAATCTTATTTTTTTACAAGAACCAATAATCAAATCATTAAAATAATTGAAGAAGCAGAAAAAAAACCAAATGCTATAATTTTATATACAATTGTAGATAGTTCACTTGCTAAATTTTTAGGCAACAAAAGCGATGAAAAAAAAATTCCTTGCTTTAGTGTTTTAGGAAATTTAATCTTAAATTTTTCTAAACTTTTAAACCAAAAAGCATCACACAAACCTAGCGGACAGCACGAACTTAACGAAGAGTATTATGAAAGAATAGAGGCTATCCAATTTACTATGGCCCATGATGATGGTAATTTAGTTCAGGACATTAATAAAGCTGATTTAGTATTGTTAGGAGTAAGTAGGACTAGTAAAACTCCCACATCTATCTATCTTGCAAATAGAGGACTCAAAACGCTAAACATTCCTTTGGTTAATGAAAACTCAGTTCCAGAAACATTAAAAACAAACCCAAAATTATCGTGTGTTGTTGGACTCACAACTGAACCTGAAAGATTAGCCGATATAAGAAAAAATAGGATGAACACACTAAAAGAGACAGAAAACACAAGCTATACAGATATAAAAAAAATTGAAAAAGAAATTATGGAAGCAAAAAAAACATTTGCAAAATATAAATGGCCAATAATTGATGTTACGAGAAAATCAGTTGAAGAAACAGCAGCCTCGATAATTAAAATTCATGAAATATTTAAAAATAATGATCGATAAAATAATACTTGCCTCAAAAAGTGGAGTAAGAAAAAAAATTTTGGAAGATAATGGAATTAATTGCAGAGTTGAACCGTCTAATGTTGATGAAGATAGTATTAAAAAAAGTCTGCTAAAACAAAATGCAACACCAACAATTATTTCAAAAAATTTAGCAGAACTAAAAGCAAATAAAATAAGTCAAAAATTTACCAGTGAAATAATTTTGGGAGCAGACAGTGTTATCGATTTAGAAGGACAAATAATATCAAAGCCGAATGATAGAGCTGAGGCCATTAAAATACTTCAAAAATTAAATGGCAAAACCCATCAATTAGTTAGCTCTGTCTGTATTTCAAAGGGAGGTTCGATGTTATGGAATCATACAGACAAAGCTTCATTAACCATGAAAAACATGAGTTTTTTAGAGCTAGAAGATTATTTGGCTAAAATTTCAGACGAAGCGCTTTATGCTTATAATGTTTATCAAATTGAAGGAGCGGGGAGAAGTTTATTTTCTAAAATTGATGGAGATGAAGACACCATTATGGGATTACCCATTAAACAAATAAAGGAATATTTAAATATATTTTAATGATTAAAAAATTTTTAGTTATTGGCAATCCAATACAACATTCTTTATCGCCAGATTTGCACAATTATTGGATTAAAAAGAATAAAATAAACGCATCCTATGAAAAAAAACTAATACAAGAGAATGAATTAAAGAAATTCATTTCTGACATCAAAGAAGAAAACATCCATGGAGCAAATATAACGGTTCCATTTAAAAATAAAATCATACCTTTGTTGGACTCTTTGACTTCTGAAGCCGATAGATCACAGTCTGTAAACACAATTTATAAAATGAAAAATAAAATTATAGGAGATAATACAGATATTGATGGTTTTAAAATTGCTTTAGAAAAGACAAAACAAACTATAGAAAATAAAACAGCACTTATTTTGGGGGCGGGTGGAGTAGTTTCATCAATAATTATTGCTTTAAAAAAATTAAAAATAGATAAAATTTTTATCACCAACAGAACAGAAAAAAATGCAACTGAAATTAAAAAGACCTTTTCTGATGTAGAAATAATAAAATGGGGAGAAATAATTGATTTTGATATTATTATAAATGCAACTAGTGTTGGCCTGGATAAAGCAGATGTGATTAAATTAGACTATGAAAAAATTAGTAAAGATAAATTTTTTTATGATGTAATTTATAACCCTAAAGAAACAAATTTTTTAAAAGAGGCTAAAAAGTTCGGCGGAAAAACTGAAAATGGAAAAACAATGTTTTTATATCAAGCTCAAAAGGCTTTTTTTATATGGCATGGAGTTCTACCAAAAATAGATACAGAGGCCATTAATTTACTTAATTTATGATTAGAATAGCTGTTTTGGGAGGCATAGGGTCAGGGAAAACTCACATAGCTAAACTTTTTAATTTTCCTGTTTTTAATGCAGATTTAGAGGTTGCTAAAATTTATAAAAACAACAGGCAATGTTTTATGAAATTAAAAGAAAAATTCCCTGACTATTTTTCGTCATTCCCAGCAAAAAAAGATCAAATTATAAGGGCAATAACAAATAATGAGAAAAACTTAAAAGAAATAACCAAAATTATTCATCCAGAAATTAAAAAAAAAATGGATATATTTTTAAAAAATAATAATAAAAAAAAAGCAGTTGTTTTAGACATCCCCCTTTTTCTTGAAAATAGACTAAATAAAAAAGATGACATTTTAATTTTCATTCAATCAAATAAATCAGAAACCATTAAAAGATTAAAAAAAAGAGATAACTTTAATATTGATTTATTTAAAAAATTTAAAAAAATTCAACTTCCTTTGAGTTTTAAAAAAAAAAAATCAAATTATATAATTAAAAACAACTTTACAAAAAAATTAGTTAGACAAAGAATAGAAAGAATACTAAAAAAAATTATATAAAATGAAAGAAGTTGTATTAGATACAGAAACAACCGGACTATCAGTTAAAGAGGGACACAGGATTGTAGAAATTGGTTGTATTGAGTTAGATAATTTAATTCCAACAAAAAATAAGTTTCACTGTTATCTTAATCCTGAAAGAAAAGTTTCTGAAAGAGCGCTAGAAGTACATGGATACACAGATGAATTTTTATCTACACAAAAAAAATTTTCAGAGATTGTAGAAGAGTTTTTAAGCTTTATTAAAAATAAGAGATTAGTAATTCATAATGCTGAATTTGACTTATCGCACTTAAATAATGAATTGACACTATTAGGTAGGGAAAAAATAGAGAGTAAAAATACCATCGATACACTTGCCTTAGCTAGAGATAAGTTTCCTGGTTCACCCACCAGTCTAGATGCGCTTTGTAAAAGATATCGTATAGACAATTCAAATCGAACTCAACACACCGCCCTTATAGACTGCGATTTATTAGCGAAAGTTTATATTAATTTGTTAGATCAAAAAGAGCCCACACTTAATTTCAAAAATGAAGATAATGAAAGAACAACAATTAATACAAGTAATACAAACCAATATTATGAAAAAGTTGTTAAGCCTACCGAGGAAGAGCTAAAGCTTCACAAAGAGTATGTAAAAAATAGCTTAAGAAAAAATTTTTTTAATTAGCCCTTTGCTTATATAGCTCTGTAAAATTAATTTTTTTTTCGAGTTTTATTTCTGGAAACCCTGAATTATGCAGCAAATTTAAAAATGCTTTTTCAAGGGTAGGATAAATTTTATTTTGAACATCACACAATATAATTTTTTCAAGTTCTTTTTTATCTTTGACTGCCTCATCAACTTGAACAATGGAAGCATATACTATTTCAAAATATGATTTTTTATCATTATACTCTTTGTCTTCAAATTTTAACGTCGTGCTAATCTCTACCATTTTATTTTTAAGAGGTTTAGAGCTAATATCTATATTCAATTGATATTTTGAAATATTTTCTTTTACATATATATAACTTTCAATATTTGGTGTTTCACTAGATATATCTTTTATGAATTCTGCTAAAATTTTAAAATTTTCTGTCATCTTCATCCTCTATATCTTCAAATTCGCCATTAATAAAATCTTGTTTTTTATTTATGGGTCTTTGTTTATTTGATACTTTTTTAAAAATCAATTTTCTTGTTGGTGGAAATATTATTAATAAGCCTATAAAATCAGTAGCAAATCCAGGCAAAATTAAAAGGAGTGCAGCAAAAGCTAAGGCCGCTCCAGAAATAATTTCGTAAACTGGGAGTTCATTTTTTACCATTTGAGACATCCCAGATCGCAATGTATTAAAACCTTCATAGCGGGCATAAACAACACCAAAAAATGCAGTAACAAAAATCAATAAAATTGTATAAAAGGCACCTATTTGAGAACCTAATTTAATAAATAAATAAATCTCAATAACCGGAATACCTATAAGTAATAATAAAAATGTGTTCATTTGTCCTTAGTCTAAATTGCTAGTTGTAATTAATCAACTTAGTAAATATTATCAAGTTATGAATTATAGTTTTGAATACTTCGATATTATTCTCTTAGCAATGATTGCAGGTTTCATATTTTTACGTTTACGAGGAATACTTGGAAAAAAAACTGGTTTTGAGGGTAAAATTCCTTCACCAATCGAAAAAGAATTCCAGGAAATAAACATAAACCCAAAACCAGTAAGCGCAAATTTTGATGAACAATCACAAAAAGAATTTTTAAAAGGTGCAAAAATAGCTTATGAGACAATTATTACAGACTTTAGTGATAGTGATAATAAATTAATAGCCAGCAAACCTCTTTTAAGTAAAAAGATTTTTGATCAGTTTAAAGAAGCACTTGAAGAAAGAGAAAGAAGGGGTCAGTTCGCAGAAATTACATTTATAGGAATTAAGTCAGCATTAGTAAAGTCTTATAAAAAAGTAGAAAATAGTTTTGAGGTTACGGTGGATTTTGTTAGTGAAATAATTACTTGTGTGAAAGATAAAGAAAAAAAAATAATTTCTGGTGATAGTGAAAAAATTAAAACTGTTTATGATACATGGGTTTTTTCAAGAGACCTTAAGTCAAATAATCCTAACTGGCTGTTAATTGATACACTTACGTAATTGAATAAAAAAATTTCAGATAAAGATAAAGAGGATTGGGAAAATTTTTTAAAAGATAAAGAAAAAATACCCAATAAAGATTTTATTGTTAATAAAAAAATAAGACATGAAAAAATAAAAAAAATAGATCTTCATGGTTTTACACTTCAAGAAGCAAACAAAGCTATAGAGCAATTTATTCAAAAGTCCTTTGATGAAGATGTCACTAAAATTATAGTAATTACTGGAAAAGGTTTAAGGTCTAAAAATATTCACAACCCCTATCTCTCGAAAGATTTAAGTATATTAAAATATTCAGTTCCTGAATTTATTGAGTCAAATAATAATCTAATGAAAATGATTATAGAAATTACTGATGCTAAGATTGAAGACGGTGGTAGTGGTGCATTTTATATTTTTCTTAGAAATAAAAATAAACTTAAGTGATCATTAAAGAATAAATTTAGAGAGATCTGTATCTTTAACTAGTTCATCTAGGTTCTGTTTAACATATTGAGAATTGATTATAATCTTTTCTCCAGCTCTATCTGTTGCAGTAAAACTTATGTCATCCAAAATTCTTTCAATAATTGTATGAAGTCTTCTTGCACCAATATTTTCTACTGTAGAATTTACTTCGGATGCAATATTGGCAATAGCATCAATTCCATCATCAGAAAACTCTAGCTCTACATTTTCTGTTTTAAGCAAAGCAATATATTGTTTGATTAAACTATAGTCAGGCTCTTTAAGTATTCTTATAAAGTCATCACTATTTAAAGCTTCAAGCTCTACTCTTATAGGGAGTCTTCCTTGTAATTCTGGAAGCAGATCTGAAGGTTTTGCCAATTGAAATGCTCCAGAAGCAATAAATAAAATGTGATCTGTTTTAATTGGACCATATTTTGTACTTACAGTTGTTCCCTCAATCAAAGGAAGAAGATCTCTTTGTACACCTTCTCTAGACACATCTCCTCCAACTCTATCTGTCCGACCTGAAATTTTATCAATTTCATCTAAAAAAACTATTCCATTATTCTCAGTTGAATTTTTTGCAGATTTAATAATTTTGTCTTCCTCAATTAACTTATCGGCCTCATCATTTATTAAAATTTCATGAGATTCTTTAACAGTCATCTTTTTCTTTTTTTGTTTATTGCCAACTGATTTACCAATCATTTCGCCGATATTAATCATGCCAATATTAGCCCCAGGCATTCCAGGAATTTCAAATGAAGCTTGGGAACCATTATTATTCACTGCAATTTCAATTTCATTATCGTCTAAATCTCCATCTCTTAGTCTTTTTCTGAAACTCTCTCTTGTGGCAAGGCTTGCTTTATGACCCACCAAAGCATCTAAAACTTTTTCCTCAGCAAGCTTTTGTGCTTTTGCATATACTTCTTTTCTTTTCTTTACTTTTTCCATAGCAATAGCAATTTCAAGAAGATCTCTTATAATTTGTTCAACATCTCTTCCAACATAGCCAACTTCTGTAAATCTAGTTGCTTCTACTTTCACAAAAGGGGCTTCTGCCAATTTAGAAAGTCTTCTAGAGATTTCAGTTTTACCAACACCAGTCGGTCCTATCATTAAAATGTTTTTAGGTAGAACTTCATTTTTCATTTCACCTTGTAGGGCTTGTCTTCGCCATCTATTCCTTAGAGCTATCGCAACAGCCTTTTTGGCTTTGTTTTGACCAACTACATATCTATCTAATTCTGATACTATTTCTCTTGGGGATAAAGAGCTAACTAACGATCCATCATTGTTTGGAATCTTTTCTTTTGGAAATGGAGTAACGTTTGTGTCTTTCATTAAATTTTTTCTATTTTAACATTGTCGTTGGTAAAAACACAAATTTCTGATGCTATCTTAATAGCTTTTCTTGCAACTTCTTCTGCACCCAAATCTGTTTCTAATAAAACTTTAGCAGCTGCTAATGCATAGTTTCCACCAGAACCTATGCCAATTGCATCACCTTCTGGCTCAAGAACATCACCTGTGCCAGAAATTATATAACTATTATCTTTGTCACCAATTGCCATTAAAGCCTCTAATCTTCTTAAATATTTATCAGTTCGCCAATCTTTAGCTAATTCAACAGCAGCACGTGGTAGGTTTCCAGCATGCTTTTCAAGTTTTGCCTCCAATCTTTCAAACAAAGTTAAGGCATCAGCAGTAGACCCTGCAAATCCTGCTATTACATTTCTTTTTTCGATTTTTCGAACTTTTGCTGCTGTGCTTTTGATCACAGTATTTCCCATACTAACTTGACCGTCTCCAGCAACCACAACTTCGTTGTTTTTTCTAATAAGTACTATTGTAGTCATAGATTATAAATGGATATTAATTTTTTTTCTTCAAGTGCTCGATTACTAATATTGATATAGTTAGCTAATCTCTATATACCTATTAAATATTATGAGCAGAAAAGGAAAAGTTTCAAGAAAAACGAAAGAGACCAGCATTAGTGTTGATTTAAATATTGATGGTAAAGGTAAATATAATATTGATACAGGCATAGGTTTTTTAGATCATATGCTTGAGCAATTATCCAAACATTCACTAATTGATATCAATCTTAAGGCAAAAGGGGACACACACATTGATCTTCATCACACAACAGAGGATACTGGAATTGCTATTGGTGAGGCTTTAAAGAAGGCATTGAAAGACTATGCAGGGATAAAAAGATATGCCCATGCAATGATACCAATGGATGAAACCTTAACAAGAGTTGCAATTGATGTCTCTAACAGACCATATTTAATATGGAAAGTTAAGCTTAAAGTAGAAAGACTTGGTGAAATGGATACAGAA
Organism: Candidatus Pelagibacter sp. PS_10_02; assembly: GCF_059418005.1. Taxonomy (NCBI): domain Bacteria; kingdom Pseudomonadati; phylum Pseudomonadota; class Alphaproteobacteria; order Candidatus Pelagibacterales; family Candidatus Pelagibacteraceae; genus Candidatus Pelagibacter; species Candidatus Pelagibacter sp. PS_10_02. Next base: position 1,154,860 of record NZ_CM182076.1, on the reverse strand, counting down.
CTTTTTAAAGAATGGTTTCAAGCATTTTCTCAATCAGCAGGCATAACACTTCATATGGAAAACATCTATGGAGACAATAGTCATCACATAATTGAGTCCTGCTTTAAGGCTCTAGCAAGATCACTGAGGACTGCTTTAGAAATAGATCCTAGAAATAAAAAAAGCATACCATCAACTAAAGGCTCATTATAAGCTTAATGAATGTCACAATTGTTGATTATAATTCAGGAAACATAAGCTCTGTAATTAATTCTTTTAAGGAAGCTGCAAAAGATAAAGTTAAAATTGAAGTAACCTCTAATCTAAATAAAATAAAATCAAGTGATAAACTTGTATTGCCAGGACAGGGATCTTTTAAGAGCTGTGTTGATGCATTAAGTAGCATAAATGGTTTGATAGAAACACTCAATGAGTTTGCAATAATAAATAAAAAACCTCTTCTTGGGATTTGTGTTGGTTTACAAATGTTTGCAGATCTTGGTTATGAAGAAATTGAAACAAAAGGCCTGGGTTGGATCTCAGGCAAAGTTTCAAAGATTGATAATCAAAATAATAAATTCAAACTTCCACACATTGGTTGGAATGATATAAAAATCATTAAAGAAAGCAAGATTTTTAAGGATATAGAAAATAAATCACACATGTATTTTGTACATAGTTATGAATTCATTCCAGATGATAAAAGTACAATTTCAGCAACAACAGAATATTCGTCAAATATTGTTTGCTCTGTTGAAAAAGAAAATATCTTTGGAACTCAATTTCACCCTGAAAAAAGTGATAGAATTGGATTAAAGTTAATAGAAAATTTTTTGAATTTATAGAAATGAAAATATTTCCAGCGATTGATATTAAAGATAAAAAGTGTGTAAGATTAATTAGAGGAGATTTTAGTAACAAAACTGAATATCAAATATCACCAGTTGACCAAGCTGAAAAATATAAAGAACATGGCTTTAAAAATTTACACATAGTTGATTTAGATGGTGCTCTAACTGGAAAGACAGTTAATTTAGATATTATTCAACAAATAGTTCATAATTTTAATTTAAAAATTGAAGTAGGAGGGGGTATTAGAACCATTGATAGTATTCAAAAATATACAGATATAGGAGTTGAAAAAGTTATTTTAGGAAGTGCAGCCATAAAAGATAAAAATTTTTTAGAAGAAGCGTGTAAAAAATTTTCAAATAAAATTGCCTTAGGTTTAGATGCTAAAGATGGATATTTATCTGTTTCAGGATGGAAGGAAAACTCTAATCAATTAACGTTAGATTTTTTAAAAGAGGTTAATGACTTTGGTGTTAGTAGATTAATTTATACAGATATAAATAGAGATGGCATGAAGCAAAGTCCTAATTTTGAAGAAACGATAAACGTTGCTAATGTTTCAAACTGTCCAGTGATTATTTCAGGAGGAGTATCCTCAATTGATGATATTAAAAATGCAAAAGGTTTAAAAAATATTGAAGGAATAATAGTTGGTAAAGCCATTTATGATGGTGATATTAGCTTAGATGAATTAATAAAAGAAATTGATGCTTAAAAATAGAATTATTCCTTGTCTAGATGTAAAAAATGGAAGAGTTGTTAAAGGAATTAATTTTATAGATTTAAAAGATGCTGGTGATCCAGTTGAGCAAGCTAAAATTTATAGCGATGGTGGTGCTGATGAGATTTGCTTTTTAGACATTACTGCTTCCAATGAAAATAGAGACACAATTTATGATGTTGTTGAAAGAACATCTAAAAAATGTTTTGTGCCCTTAACAGTTGGTGGAGGGGTAAGAAGCATTGATGATATTAGTAAATTATTAAATTGCGGAGCAGATAAAGTTTCGATCAATACTGCAGCAGTTCAAAATCCTGAAATGATAATTGAAAGTTCAAAAAAATTCGGATCACAGTGCATTGTTGTTGCAATAGATGCTAAAAAAAATGACAATAAATGGGAAGTTTTTACTCATGGAGGAAGAAATAATACAAGCATAGATGCAATAGATTTTGCAAAAAAAATGGAAGATAGTGGAGCAGGAGAGTTGCTGGTCACTTCGATGGATAGAGACGGTACTCAAATTGGCTATGATAATGATTTAATGTTTAAGATATCATCAACAGTAAATATACCTGTTATTGCCTCAGGTGGTGTAGGAAATTTAGATCATTTAGTAGATGGTATAAAATTAGGAAATGCTAGTGCTGTACTAGCTGCATCCATTTTTCATTATGGAACCCATTCAATAAAGGAAGCTAAACAATATTTGAATTCAAAAGGGATTCCCGTTAGAAATTAAAGATGTCAGAAAATCTATTAAATTTAGTAAATATAATTAGAGAAAGAAAAAATAAAGACAAAGATAAATCTTACACATCATCATTGTTATCTGGTGGTTTATCTAAATGTATAGACAAAATGGAGGAAGAATTTGGTGAACTTAAAGAAGCTCTAAATGATAAGTCGAATGAGGTTCATGAAGCAGCAGATACAATCTATCATATATTAGTCACACTAGAAGCAGCTAACATTAAATTTGAGGATGTTTTACAAGAGCTAGAAAATAGGAAAAACCAATCAGGAATTGAGGAAAAAAATAATAGAAAATGATTTACGACAAGAATAATATTTTTGCGAAAATTTTACGAAAAGAAATTCCTTGTAAAAAAATTTTTGAGAATGAGCATGTTTTATCCTTCTATGATATTAATGCTCAAAAAAAAATTCATGCTCTGGTAATACCAAAAGGTGAATATATTGACCTAGATGATTTTAATCAAAAAGCTTCAGATGAAGAAATTGTTGCTTTGAGTAAAGCAATTACAGAGGTATCAAAAATATTAGATATATCAACAGATACAGGCAAAGGTTATAGAGCGCTAACTAACTTGGGGGAGCATGGAGGACAAGAAGTTCCTCATTTACACTTTCATTTATTTGGAGGTGAAAAAATAGGAAAAATGGTTGAGTGACAGAAAAAATTTTTAGAAATTATTTAGAAATTAAATCTCTAGAAGATTTTAAAGAAGTAGAAACACCCTCGCAGTTTAGTTTTGTAGAATTACTTAATCCTAAAGATTTTCAATTAAATAAATTCTTCTATAAAAATGTAGGGAAAAATCATCGTTGGATTGATAGATTGATTTGGACAGATTTAAATTGGATTGAATATGTATCTAATAAAAAACTTTTTACTTATGTTTTAAAAGAAAAAAATGAGATTGCAGGTTATTACGAATTGTTATTTTATGAAAATAATAAAGAGGCAGAAATTGCTTATTTTGGAATTTTAGAAGAATATTTTGGAAAAAAATTAGGTGGATATTTACTTAGTGAGGCAATCAAAAATTCATTTAATCAGGGAGCAAAAAGAGTTTGGGTACACACTTGTTCACTTGACCATGAGAATGCCTTAAAAAATTATTTAGCAAGAGGAATGAAAGTTTTTAAAACAGAAACTCTAATTAGGTAGAATTTTAGTTATTTTTTGGTAATTTGAATTTGTTATAATCTAATTTTTGATTTATCTTAATTGAAGAAATAAATGTAATACTCAAATTTTGATATATATCTTCTGTTTGCCATCCAATTAAGTTTAAATTTTTTTTGTCAAAAAAAATATTTATTTCATTATTATTTTCAAAAATTTTAAAGTTAAGATATTTATTATCTATATTCCTTGGTTTTAACTCTTGTATTTTAGAAATTAGATACTTTTTATCTAGCAAATACTGCAACGGCGTTTTAGCAAGTGGGTAAATATAATAATTACCACTATTGTTAATCTTAATTACTAAAGATTTTCCATTAGAGACAAGGACTTTCTTATTTGATCCACTATACTCACACCAAATTTTTCCTGGATATTCCAAGACACACATTCCATTTTCACTTTTATCATCAACAGTTTGAATAAAATTAAAACTTAAATTATTAGTGCTTTTCATTTTTGCAATTATATCTTCCTTCATAGATGGTAATGCAGGATTATAAAAGTTTAGCAAAATAAATATTATTAATATCCTAGGCATTATAGGACATCTCTTTTACCAACATGGTTTGCTTTGCTAACAATTCCATCAGCCTCCATCATATCAATAATTCTAGCTGCCCTATTGTATCCTATTTGCAATTTTCTTTGTAAAAATGAAGTTGAGGCTTTACCTTCTGACCTAATTATATCTAAGGCTGCTTGATATAATTCATCTTTATCTCCATTATTAGATCCAGTATCACCACTATCTTTTTCATCCACAAAATTTAAGATTTCATCTATATAGTCTGGTTCTGCCTGGACTCTTAAATAGTTATTTACCTTTTCAATTTCATTGTCAGAAACAAAGGGTGCATGAATTCTCACTATTCGATTAGCAGATGACATGTAAAGCATATCTCCTTTCCCAAGTAATTGTTCAGCTCCTTGTTCTCCTAAAATTGTTCTACTATCAATTTTTGAAGTTACTTGAAAAGAAATTCTTGTAGGAAAGTTTGCTTTAATAGTGCCTGTAATTACATCAACACTAGGTCTTTGAGTGGCCATTATAATGTGAATACCAGCAGCTCGGGCCATTTGTGAAAGCTTTTGAATATAATTTTCTATTTCTTTTCCTGCTACTAACATCAAATCAGACATTTCATCCACAACCACAACAATGTAAGGCATAGACAAAGTATGTTTTGCATTATATCCATCAATATTACGGACACCTTCTTTTGTCATAAGTCTATACCTATTCTCCATTTCTTTAACAACCCAACCTAAAACTGAAGCAGCTTTTTTTGCCTCTGTAATAACTGGACATAACAAATGGGGAATTCCCTCATACGTAGACAGCTCTAACATTTTAGGATCGATTAATATAAATTTACATTTATCAGGAGCGTGCCTGTAAAGTAAGGAGAGAATAATAGTGTTGATACATACAGACTTTCCAGAGCCAGTTGTGCCAGCTATTAATAAATGAGGCATAGATGCCAAGTCACCAACAATAGGTATTCCCGAAATATTTTTTCCAAGTGCTATTGGTAGTCTTACGTCTTTTTTATTAAAGTCAGCATGTGAGAGAATTTCACTAAGAAAAACATTTTCTCTAGTAGAGTTGGGTAATTCAATACCAATAGTACTACGACCTGGTATAGTTGCTATTCTCGCAGATTCAGAGCTAGTGTTTCTAGCGATATCATCTGAGAGGTTAATAATTTTTGAAACCTTAACTCCTGCTGCTGGTTCAAATTCATTAAGAGTTACAACGGGCCCATGACTAACTTTTTTAATATTTCCACTAACTCCAAAGTCTAAAAGGATTTTTTCCAAGAATTCACTATCAATGTAATCTTCATCTTGAAGTTTAGCTCTTTCTTTTTCAGTTGGAATTTTTAATAAATCTACAGAAGGCAATTTAAATCTTATTTTTTTATTGGTATCTTTATTTTCACTTTTAATAAAAGGAAGATCATCTTGAATTAAGCTTTTTATCTCATCTTGTGGTATAAATTCACTTATTATTTCATTTTCATTGGTGTAATTTTTCTCTTTTTTAGAAAATAGAAATTTAAATAATTTTTTTATAGTATTATAAAAAAAATTAATTCTAAATTGAATACTTATTAAAAAAATAGTCAAAATTAAAAAAATTAATAAATAATAAAATATTTGTGAATTGATATTGATCATTGATGCCAGGAAAGTTGTTTCAAGGTACTTACCAATAAAACCCCCATTACCATTAATATAAAGATTAAATGCCCTAGGATAAAAAAAAGAAAAAAATAAAGATCCAATTAAAGAATAAATCAAAGTGTAGAAAATACTTTCTATTATTAATAAAATTTTTTTATTTAAAACAATATTAATTCCACAAATTATAAGACTAAAAGGAATTAATAAGGATATAACCCCAAAAGACTGAAAAAAAAGATCAGAAGTAAAACTTCCTTGAAAACCAAGTAGATTTTTGATTACCGTGTTATCTGGAAAAATAAAATTTGGATCATCAGGCGAAAAACTAACCAATGAAATTAACAAAAAAACACCTGCAACTATGATACCCAAACCCAAAATCTCAATTACTCTATTTATTCCAAAGTTAATTGTATTGTTTGCTAGTTTTTTAAATTCCATAAATTAATTAATCAGATTAATCACTTTGTATCATCTAATTTTTATTGTTAAAATTAAAAAATATTATGAATGTATGCATTATAGGAGAAGGATTAACCAGTCTAGCTTTAGCTAAAAATCTTATAAATAAAAAAATAAATGTTCATATTTATTATAAAACTAAAATTCAAAAAAAAATAACTAGTAGAACTATTGGTATATCAAAAAATAACTTAGAATTTTTTAAAAAAGAAATTTTTGAAATCACTAAAATAAATTATTGGAAAATAAAAAAAATAGAAATTTATTCACAAAAAATTAAAAATGAAAATATCTTTAATTTTAATAATGAAAAAAATGATTTATTTTATATGGTTAAAAATGAGAGACTTTATGAATTGTTAAAAAAAGAAGTTTTAAAAAGTAAGTTTATTAAAAGAATAGCAATCAATAAAAAATTAAATGAGAAAAATCTTAATAAAAAAAATTACGATTTGATAATAAATAGTGACCCAAATAATTTTATTGCAAAGAAATATTTTACAAAAAAGATAGAAAAAAATTATTTTAATGTAGCCTACACAGCAATTTTTAAACATAAAGAAATAGAAAATAATACTGCAGTTCAGGTATTTACGGAGTTTGGTCCTGTTGCATTCTTACCTATTTCAAAAAATGAAACCTCAGTGGTATGTTCGCTGGATACAAAAAGTAAAAAATTCTCAAACTCTGAAATAATAGAATTGATTAATAAAAATAACCCTAAATATGTAATAAAAAATATTTTTGATATTAATAGTTTTAACTTAAGTTCGTCTGTTTTAAGGAAATATTATCAAAAAAATATTTTAGCTTTTGGAGACTTATTGCACAGAATTCATCCCTTGGCTGGACAAGGTTTTAATATGACTATTAGAGATATAAAAATTTTCTCTGAAATTATTCAAAATAAAATTGATTTGGGTTTACAGTTGGATTCTTCAATTTTAAAAGATTTTGAAAATCAAGCCAGAAATAAAAATTTTATGTTTTCAAATGGAATAGATTTTATTTATGAATTTTTTAATTTAGAAAAAAAATTGAAAATAAGAAATTTCACCAAAATTCTTAAAGCAGTTGGTAAAAATAATAATTTTAATAATTTATTAATTAAAATTGCAGATAGGGGAATAAATCTGTAATTTATTGAATGGTTGTATTATCAAAGTTATCGTAATTATAAGTATTTAAAATTTCAGCAATTTTATTTTTTCTAATTTCTAAATCTTGGCTTTCCAATAATATTTGTTTTTCCTCTAATGAAAAAGGTGACGCCATTGAAAGAGCATTAATTGTTTCATTTAAATCTTGTTTCTCAAGAGATTTCCAATTGATTATGTATCCTTTTTTTTCAAACAAGGTTTTTAAGTCTTTAAAAATTAACTCAAGATCTGAAAATTTTAATTCTTTTTTTGAAATGTTTAAATCATCTGAAAAATCATCAAAAGTTACTTCACATAGACGGTAAGCTTTATCAGCTTTAATTTCTTTAATTACTTTAAATCGCGTTAATCCATTTAGCTCAATTAAATATCTGCCATCAACTTTTTCAAAATTTGAAATTTTCCCTAAACATCCAACCTCATATAAATCAGGTATATTACTTAGTTTTTTTTGTTTTGGTTGAATTAAACCAATTAATTTATTGGTTTTCATACTATCATTTATCATCTCTATATATCTTGGTTCAAATATATTTAAGGGAACAGTTGTATTTGGAAAAATAATAAAGTTACTTAAGGGAAACACGGGTATAATTTTTGGTAAATCTTGTTTTTTCATAATTTCTTTTATCAAATTTTTGATAATCTATATACTAATCAAAAACTTTATTATTGCTTGCGTTAAAAAAACCGTCTATTTATTATATTTATATGCGGGTCTAGCTCATTGGTAGAGCGAATCGTTGCCAACGATTAGGTAGAGGGTTCGATTCCCTTGACCCGCTCCAATAAATTTTAAGTTATAATATTAAATGAGTGATCTTTTAAGTAAAAAATGTGTGCCATGTGAAGGTGGGATATTACCATTTGATATAAGTGAAATCCATAAATATCAAAAAAAAGTTGATGGATGGGATGTAAAAAAAAATGTTAAAGATATTTTTTTTTTAGAAAAAAATTTTATATTCAAAAATTTTATTAATAGTCAAAATTTTATAAACAAAGTTGGGGAAATTTCTGAAAATGAAAACCACCATCCTGATATCTCTTTTGGATGGGGTTATGCAAAAATTATAATTACCACACACGCAATAGAAGGTCTCTCTGAGAATGATTTTATTTTAGCAGCTAAAATTGATCAAATTGCTAATGTCTAAAATGTCTAGTTTTAGAAAAAACTAATATCGTATTAGTTTGATTTGCAAATTTTATTATTTCCTTATCCCTAATAGAACCAGAAGGTTGTATAACAGCACAAACTCCAGCTTGAATTAATTTTTCTATTCCATCTACAAATGGAAAAAATGCATCTGAAGCTGCAACTACGTCTTCTCTAAAATTTTCAAATTTATGCATTTTATCAATTGCAATTTGGCAACTATCTAGTCTACTTGGTTGACCTGAACCAATACCTACTGTTGCCTCATTAGCAGCTAATACGATTGCATTTGACTTAACATATCTACAAATATTAAAAGCAAAGATTAAGTTTTTAAATTGTAATTTAGTAGGTTTTTTTTTGGAAACTATCTTAAAATCTTTAATATTAAATTTATTTATATCTTCAGACTGAGTTAAAATTGCCTCATTTGCAGAATTAAATCTTACTAAATCTTTTATTTTAAAATTTGAAGAGTCTATTAGACGTAAATTTTTTTTATTTTTTAATATATTAAGGGCTTCTCTATCAAATCCATTAGCAATAATAACCTCTAAAAAAATATTTTTTAGTTCTTTTGCTAAAGTTTTATTTATTTTATAGTTGCATGAAATTATTCCTCCAAAAGCACTAATAGGATCGCAAGCCAGTGCTAATTTATAACTTTCTAGAGCGTTTTTATGAATAGATACACCACAAGGATTAGCGTGTTTTATAATAACCGTTCCAGTATTGGAGGGCAGTGATTTTGAAATAGTTAAAGCAGAAAATATATCATTATAATTGTTATAGCTTAATTGCTTTCCATGAATTTGATCCAAATTTAAACTATTAGTTTTTGAATAAACAGCAGCTTGCTGATGTGGATTTTCCCCATATCTTAAATTCTCTACTAAATTTCCATAAATAATTTTTTTTTTAGGAAATTTATTATCTTTAATGTTGTTAAAATAATTTGAAATTACTGCATCGTAATAAGCTGTTTCAGAAAAAGCTTCTAAAGACATTTTTTCTCTAAATTCCAAAGATGTTGAACCTTTATTTAATTGCAGTTCATTAATAAGCTCAGAGTATTGATTTGAGGAGGTAATAACAGTTACATCCTTATAATTTTTTGCTGCAGCTCTCACCATAGTTGGTCCACCAACGTCAATATTTTCTATTATTTTTAAATGATTATTTGTTTGTTCTAAAGTTTTCTCAAATGGATAGAAATTAACTATAACAAGGTCGATTTCATGAAAATTATTATTTTTTAAATCATTTTTATGTTTTTTATTTTCTCTTTTACTTAATATCCCAGCATGTATTTTTGGATGCAGTGTTTTAACTCTTCCACCAAGTATTTCAGGAGATCCTGTGTATTCTGAGACCTCTAAGCATTTAAATTTTAGTTTCCTAATTTCTTTGTAAGTGCCACCTGAGCTTATGAATTCAACTTTATATTTTGTTAAAATTTTTAAAAGGTCTTTTAAATTACTTTTATCAGATACAGAAATTAATGCTTTTTTGATTTTATTCATTATAATTTAGTAATTTCCCATTTTATAGTTTGATTTTCATCATTAGTCATTCCTGAAATAAATATATTTTGATTATCAGAAAAAGAATTTTTCTTACCAAAATATAGTCCGTTATCAATATCGATAGTATTGTTTTCTGAGTTAAATTTCCATCCTTCACCATCAAGATCAATGAGTATTGACTTGTTATCCTGTGTTTTCATTACCTTAATATTTGGCTCTAAATGAAATCTAATTTCGAATTTTAGATTTTTAATACCATTTTTTGAAATCATTTTATCATGACCCACAAATTTTATTTGTTCTGGATAAAACTCAACTTCTCTTTCATGAATAATACCATATCGCTTTAGGTAACCATCGTGTGAGGCATGAACTTTCCAATAATTTTTTTCAAAAATAATATTTTTTTTTAATATTTTTAAACCCTGTAAAAGTTTGGAACCCTTATTTTTAGTTTTAGTAAATTTACATGAAGATCTGTCATCTATAATTAATGTGCTATGGACTGCACTTGATTTAGATAAATCATTTAATTTATGTTTATAGTCTTGATAATATCCTGAGTTACAAATTAATTTTTTACCATTTGTTAATATCTCAAGAGATAAAGCACCTGCCTGATAATCAGATGAAAATTTCTTATCAGGACTATCTCCAATATCCATTATTAGAGAGTATTTCTTATTATTAAGAATTACATATCCTCCTATTTCTTTGTTTTGAGATTTAAAGTTATAATCAAACTTTTTCAAATAATGATCAAAATTGTCATTATTTGTTTCATGATTACCGTTGAATAATAAGTCCACATTATTATTTTTCCAAGTAAAGGCATATCCTTGTCCTAAATAATAAATATATTCATTGATATAATCTGGTATTTCATTTTGAGATTCTTTGATCCACTCTCGAATTAGAATAAAATATTTTAAATAAAAATTTAATTGTCTTATGTTTCTAGATTTTGGAAAACCATCATTGTCTAAAGAAAATTTAACAAATTTTTTGAGTAAATTAAGTCCTTTATCTAAGTATTTATCTTCATCATGGTAACACAATCCGACTAAAATAATAGCAGCACAACCTATCATTTTATCATCAACTTTTTCAGACCGTTCAATTTGATCAATTAAATAGTTAATTTGTTTTTTAATAACACCGTTGAAATTATCTTTATAGGAGCTAGTGCCATCTTCATAAGTTAATCTAGCATTTGAAATCCAAGCTATTATTCTTTTTGCTAATATATCTATTTCCCAGCTTTTATGATTATAACGATAATTCTTACTTATCCATTGTTGTATTATTTCTTGAGTATCTTTTTTTGAGGATCTTAAATCCAAACTAAACAACCAAAAAAAACTGTTTAAATTTTTGTAATCTTTATCATTTAAATTTTTATCATTCCAGATGTTACCTAGTGAGTAATTTTCAATATTAATTTTTTTTTTTTCAAATTTAATAAGCGAATCTAAAAGATTAGGACTTGGTTGATATTCTAAAGAACTGATGATGGTGGGATTAATTTTTTTATTATAAATACTGGAATTTAAATAAAGGGAAAGAATTTTTTTTTTAAAAAAAATAAATGAGTTATTAAAAATCATTATTTAACTTGATTTTAGAAGCTCTATATTTTTTTTTATATTTCCATTGTTATTTTTAAATATAGTTGTGCCTGAGACTAAAATATTAGCACCAGCTTCAATAGCCAATTTATTATTATCAAAGTTAATGCCCCCATCAATTTCAATATCAAATTTCAAATTTTTTTGATCTTTTATTTTTTTTAACTCTTTAATTTTTTGTAATACTTCTGGCATAAATTTTTGACCACCAAATCCAGGATTGACACTCATGATTAAGATTAAATCTATCTCTTCTAGAAAATTTGTTACTAAATTAATTTCAGTTTTAGGGTTTAGCGATACACCCACTTTTTTATTTAATCTTTTAATGTGTGTTATTGAACTTTTTAAATCTTCAGTTGCCTCAGGATGTATAGTTATAATATCTGCTCCAGCATCTGCATAATCTTGAATGTATTTATGTACTGGTGAAATCATTAAATGAACATCAAATGGCAGTTTTGTATATTCCCTTAAAGCCTTAATAATTGGAGGCCCCATAGTTAAATTAGGAACAAAATGACCATCCATCACATCTACATGGATCATATCAGCCCCACCTTCTTCTAGTCGTTTAATTTCATTTCCTAATTGACTAAAATCAGCTGATAAAATTGATGGTGATATTTGTATTTTTTTCATTGATTGTCAGCTCTACTAGTATCAATTTTTAAAATTTAATTGAATTAAATAATTGATAAATTTGTTTAGAAATTTCACTTTCTAGAGGAAATGATAACATTCCCATTACAGAATATCCTAAGACCCAGGGCATAAAGTAAAATCTAATCATAAAAAAGAACCATGCTACATATAATGGAACCAGAGGTCCTATGATGAAAGATGGGGTTATTGGTTTAAAAATTTTTATTAGTGGATTGGTAGATTTTACAAAAATCTTCATAAAAAAGAATTCAGAATCTTCTTTTTGAAAAATATTCATCGCAACTCGTCCTATTAAAGTCCACATAATCATACCAAATAAGTAATCTATAAAATAAACTAATGGATGGAAATTTGCTGACATTTAATGATTTATATTAGAAATGAGATTAAATTAAAAGGGGCGAAATTAATCGCCCCTTAGAATTAAAGTTTATTAGTTCTACTTACCAGTAACAGTTCTACCGCTTGGTATACGAACTTCATCAACCATTTTTTGAATTGCTTTATCTGGTTCTTGAGTCATTAAACTCACTACAACCATTGAAACAAAACTAACAGCTGCTCCGAAGATACCAAATGTTAATTGAGTAAGTCCTAAGAACCCACTTCCACCACTTCGCACCCAAACTAGGTACCAAATAGCAGAACCAAGACCTAAAACCATACCAGCAATAGCACCTTCTCTGTTGGCTCTCTTCCACCATACACCAAGTACAAGTGGGAAGAACAATCCAGACATCGCAAAGTCGAAAGCCCAGATAACTGAACCTAAGATACCTTGGATTTCCATTGCCGCAATAGTTGCTCCAGCAAAACCAATTACTACAAGTAATACCCTTGCAACAAGAAGTCTTTTTGCAGTTTCTGCTTTTGGATCAATCATTTTGTAATAAACGTCATGAGAGATCGCGTTCGCAATTGCTAGGATCAAACCATCAGCTGTTGACATGGCAGCAGCCATACCTCCAGCAGCAACCAGTCCTGAGATTACATATGGTAATCCAGCTATTTCTGGTGTTGCTAACACAACTGCTTTACCGCCCATGAAAAACTCGTTTAACTCAAGAGTTCCATTGCCGTTAAAGTCACTGATGAACATCAAGTTTGCTTGATTCCAGTTTTGGAACCAATCTATTGACTGAACTTCAGCAAATGATTTACCAATAATACCAGTTGGTAATGTTGGATCGATCAACGATAGTTTAGATAGCGTTGCTAACATTGGCGCTGAAGAATACAGAAGGAAGATAAAGAATAATGACCAACCAACTGATTTTCTAGCTGCTTTTACACTTGGAGTAGTAAAGTATCTCATCATCACGTGTGGTAATGATGCTGTTCCCATCATCATCGCCAATGCTAATGAAATAAACGCCCAAGGTGTTGCATTTACTGCAGAGTGTGCTTTAGTTATTCCAGCTAACCCTTTAGGTACCGTTGCTAGATCAGCAGCAGAGTTTTTAACAAAACCAAACTGTTGTTCTAACTCACCAATTCTAGCTACTTCATCAGCTAACATAAAGTGAGGGAAGAAACCCGCACCCATTTTGTTACTGATCCAAAAAATTGGAAGTAAGTAAGCTATAATTAGCACGATATATTGTGCAACCTGTGTCCAAGTTACCGCTCTCATACCCCCTAACATTGAACAAAGTAAAATACTTATTAGTCCAATATATACAGCGTATTTAAAGTCGATATCTAGAGCAACAGATGCAATAGTACCAGTAGCGTTAATCTGAGCAGTCACATAAGTGAATGAAGCAACAGTTAAAACTATTACCGCACATAGTCTCGCTAAATTACCACCGTATCTTGTACCTACAAAATCTGGAACCGTGTAACAGCCAAATTTTCTTAAGTATGGTGCTAATAAAGTTGCAACTAATATGTAACCACCAGTCCAACCGACAAGTAGAGCCATATATCCATAGCCTTTGAAGTAAATACCACCTGCCATTGCAACGAATGAAGCACCAGACATCCAGTCTGCCGCCGTCGCCATTCCATTGAATACAGTGGGCACTTGTCTTCCAGCCACGTAATATGCGTCTGCTTGAGCTGTTCTTGATAGATAACCGATCAATGCATAGATGAATATTGTAAAGGCTACAAAAGCAACACCTATTGCTTTAGCAGTCATACCCATCTGCTCACCAATTGCCATTAAGATTATAAAACCTATAAAACCTCCTGTATAGATTCCGTAAACTTTTGGCAAATTGTCTATAAATTTACCTTTTATCATTATTGATCTCCTTTTTCGTTGAAGCCAAATTCTTCATCGATTTTCTCTTGCCTATTAGCAAACCAGAAACATAAAATTACAAAAATTCCAAGAGATCCTTGACATGTAAACCAGTATGTCCATGGATAACCGAAAGGTCCTGTAACCTCATTCATTTCAGCTGCAAAAAGGAAGATGCCGATAGAGAAAACAAACCAAATAGCCAATGTTACGAATAACAATGTCCTAGTTTTTTCCCAGTGTTTTGTTGCGTTTGACATTTATACCTCTCTGTTTTTAGTTATAACTAACCGAAAACATACCCATTCTGATGGTTTTTAAAAGGCTAAAATTTTTCAAATTAAGTCCTTATTTGCTTAATTTTTAGGCTATGATGGCGCATATTTGAACTTTTATGCAAAAATATAAACTTTCCTGGAGAGATATATCACTCAATGATTTTAAAGTTTACTTGTTTGCGATGTTTAAGGCTTTTATCCCAAAGAAAAAAATTAAGAATTTAAATGACCTTGAACACTTTATTCAAACAAAATCTGCCTGGGTAACGCAAGTTACTTTATATAATTATTTAAAAACTAGAATGGGCACAAGGTACGTTCTTCATTTTGACAATGATGTATTCATGGCATCTCTTGATATTGCCAGATGGAATATTTATTCTGTTGCTTTACAGGATCTGACATTATTTACTTTCTCATATTTAAAAGTTAATTTTAATTATCAAAACATCAACCAGTCTAAAGAAATTTTTTTTAAAATTTTAGATAGTGAATCTTCTAATAAGATGCCAGTTGATATTATTGAGGGAGCAAAAAAAACTTTTAATGAGCGACATCAAAATATAAACTGGGAAACTTATTATAAAGATCTGCCATTTAATCCTAGCGCATTATCATTATATAAATGGGCCCCAATAGCTGAAGAATTAAAAACTTTAGATAGAAAAATTGTATTAAACTCTATGATTTTAAAATGGGATAATGTTGAAAAAGAGTTTAAAGAGTTAATAAATTTTTAAATATTTTTTCTATTATCAACTAAACTTTGTACAACACTTGGATCAGCTAAAGTTGTCGTATCTCCTAATTGGTCATGCTCATTAGCAGCAATTTTTCTTAAAATTCTTCTCATAATTTTTCCTGATCTCGTTTTAGGTAGCCCAGGTGAGAAATGAATGATGTCTGGTGTTGCAAGAGCACCTATCTGCTTACGAACCCAAAGTTTTAAATCTCTCTCTAGGTCAAGGTCAGCTACCTCATCAACATTTAAAGTAACATAGCAGTAAAGTCCGTTACCCTTGATATCATGAGGATAACCAACTACTGCAGCTTCAGCAACTTTTGGATGGGCAACAAATGCACTTTCTATTTCGGCAGTTCCAAGGTTATGACCAGAGACAATAATTACATCATCAACACGTCCTGTTATCCAATAGTAACCGTCTTCATCTCTTCTAGCACCATCCCCCGTAAAGTATTTACCATCAAACTGAGAAAAATAAGTATCAATAAATCTTTGATGATCACCATACACTGTCCTCATTTGTCCAGGCCAAGATTGGGAAATACACAACCTTCCTTCGCCAGCTCCCTTAATTTCATTTCCTTCTTTATCAACAATTGCTGGCTTAATACCATAAAATGGTTTTGTGGCCGAACCTGGTTTTAAATTTATAGCTCCTGTTTGAGGACTAATTAATATTCCACCTGTCTCAGTTTGCCACCAAGTATCAACTATAGGACAATTTGAATTTCCTACAGCTTTGTAATACCACATCCATGCCTCTGGATTTATTGGCTCACCTACCGTACCTAGTAATTTTAAAGATTTTCTTGAAGTTTTTTTCAAAGGACCATCACCTTCACGCATCAAAGCTCTAATGGCTGTTGGAGCAGTATAAAAAATATTTACTTTGTACTTGTCAATGATTTCCCACCATCTCGAACTGTCAGGATATGTTGGAATTCCTTCAAACATTATAGTTGTGGCACCATTAGCCAGTGGACCATAAATTATATAACTATGACCCGTAACCCACCCAATGTCAGCAGTACACCAATAGATATCTTTAGGTTTATAATTAAAAATATATTGATGAGTCATTGAGGCATAAACCATATATCCACCAGTTGTATGAAGAACTCCTTTAGGTTTGCCAGTTGAACCAGAGGTATAAAGAATGAACAATGGATCTTCAGCATTCATCTCTTCAGGTTCACAGTGATTGGGAACACCTTCAATTAAATCATGGTACCAAATATCTCTATCATTATTCCAGCTAATTTGACCTCCCGTTCTCTTGACTACAATACATTTTTTAACATTAGCACAGCTTCTTAAAGCTTCATCTGTAATTTGTTTTAATGGAATAGTTTTTCCACCTCTAACTCCTTCATCAGCTGTTATGATATATTCTGATTCACAATCATTAACTCTTCCAGAAATAGAGTCTGCTGAAAATCCTCCAAAAATAATAGAATGAACTGCACCAATTCTAGCACAAGCAAGCATTGTAATCGCAAGCTCTGGTATCATTGTTAAATAAATTGTAACTCGGTCACCTTTTTTAATTCCTAATCTTTTCAAACCATTTGCAGTTTTTGATACTTCTCTGTGTAATTGATTGTATGAAATTTTTTTTGTATCTTTTGGATTATCTCCAACCCAGATAATTGCAGTTTTATCTTTTTTATTTTTTAGATGACGATCTATACAATTAGCAGAAGCATTTAATGTTCCATCTTCATACCATTTAATTCTAACTTCTTTCTTACTATATTTAACATTTTTAATTTTTTTGTACGGCTTAATCCAAGTTATTCTTTTTCCCTCATTTTTCCAAAATTCATTATTATTTTTAATTGAGTCAGAATATTTTTTTTGATACTTGGTCTTATTAATTAAAGCACTTTTGACCCATTCTGGTCTAGTTTTAAAAACTAGCTCTTTTTCTTTTTGTATTTTTACTTTTTTTTTTGAAACTTTTTTTTTAATTTTGGATTTTACAGAACTCTTTTTTTTAGCTTTTGTTTTTTTTTTAAGCTTAGGCTTTTTAGAGCTTCTTTTTTTAGCTTTAGATTTTGTTTTTTTTCGTTTTGGCATGATTTAATTTTTTAAATACTACCCATCTTATATAAAATTTTCCAGCTTTTAGAGTCAATTGGCATAACGGAAAGTCTGCTTTGTCTAATAAGCGATAAATGGCCAAGTTCTTTGTTTTTTTTAATATCTTCAAGAGTTACACTTTTCTCTAATTTTTCGTTAAACTTAACTTGGACAGCTACAAATCGTCCTTTTTTATCTGTTTTATCTAAGAAGGCTTCTTTGATAACTTCAACAATACCAACAATTTCTTTACCAATATTTGAATGATAAAAAAAACATAAATCTCCTTTTTTCATTCCCTTTAAATTTTTTGCTGCTTGATAATTTCTAACTCCATCCCAAGGAGCACCTTTTGCACCAGCTTTTTTTTGCTGATCAATTGACCAAACATCAGGTTCTGATTTCATCAGCCAGTAATGCATTATAATCTCACTCCAGCACCTTTTAAAAAAATAGCATCCGCATCTAATGGCCACCTAGGTTTTGCAGGACTGTCCAAATCACTAAATTGTTTTAATTTAAATTTTTCTAATCCAACCATTGCAATCATTGCTGCATTATCACCACACAAGTTAATGGGTGGAAAAATTGCCTCAAAGCCTTCTTCCACACAAAGGTTGGTTAGAATTTCTCTAATTTTTTTATTTGCTGCAACACCCCCCGCAACTACAAATTTATTTTTATTATCTGGGTTCATTTTTTTAAATTCTTCAAAAGCAATCATACTTTTTTTATATAGTATTTCTTCAATTGTTTTTTGAAAAGATGCTGCAAGATCATATTTTTCTTGGTCAGTTTTTATTTGTTTTGAAATTTTTAAAACAGCAGTTTTTAAGCCCGCAAATGATAAATTACATCCTCCTTTATGAAAAATTGGTTTAGGTAACACATATTTATTGGGATCACCTTTTTTGGCATACACTTCTATTTGGGGCCCACCTGGAAATTCTATACCTAATAATTTTGCTGTTTTATCAAAAGCTTCACCAACAGCATCATCAATAGTTGTTCCTAATCTTTTATAATTTCCTAATCCTTGTACGCTTAAAAATTGAGTATGGCCCCCAGAAATTAAAAGCAATAAGTATGGATAGTTTAATTCAGAATTTAATTTTGGACTTAATGCATGTCCTTCTAAATGATTAACGGCTATAAACGGTTTATTGAGTGATGAAGCTACAGCTTTGCCAAAACTTAAACCCACTGACAGACAAACGATAAGACCAGGCCCTGCTGTTGCTGCTATTGCATCCAGATTGTCCATTTTTAGCCCACTTTCATCTAGAGCTTTTTTTGTAATTAAGTCTATTTTTTCTATATGAGATCTTGCAGCAAGTTCAGGCACAACACCGCCAAATTCTTTATGAACATCTACCTGGCTTGAGACAATACTTGATAAAATTGTTGGCATACCTTGCTTATTTTCTGTTACAATAGAAGCAGCAGTTTCATCACAGCTCGTTTCAATTCCTAAAATTATAGGTTTTTTAATCATTAAATTAGTTTTTATTAATAATACATTCTCAATATAAGTATGAAGTATAAAGCAAATAAATGAAAAATAGAAAAATTATTATAGGTTCAAGAGGAAGCAAATTAGCACTGATCTATGCTGAAAAAGCTAGAGAAAATATTCTTAAACATGCAAAAGATTTTGGAATTGAGGATGTGGATATTAAAGAAATTGTAACCAAAGGTGATCAAGTTCAAGATCAAAGATTATCCGAAGTAGGTGGTAAAGGTTTATTTTCAAAATCAATAGAAATAGAATTATTGAATAATAAAATTGATATAGCTGTACATGCTTTAAAAGACATGCCCTCAGAAGAAACTGAGGGGCTGTTAACTAATTGTTTTTTAAAAAGAAATGATCCACGAGAGATTTTGATTAGTAAAAATAATAAAAATTTAAAAGATCTAAAATTAAACTCTGTTATTGGAACTTCATCATTTAGAAGAGAATTCCAAATTAAAAAAATAAGAAGTGATTTTCAATGTAAATTAATTAGAGGAAACATAGACACTAGATTAAGAAAGCTCGATGAAAACTTATATGATGCAATTATCTTATCCTATGCTGGAATTGACTCTCTAGGTTTAAATAAAAGCATAACTCAAACTTTTTCAACTTCAGAAATTATTCCTTGTGCAGGA
Organism: Candidatus Pelagibacter sp. PS_10_02; assembly: GCF_059418005.1. Taxonomy (NCBI): domain Bacteria; kingdom Pseudomonadati; phylum Pseudomonadota; class Alphaproteobacteria; order Candidatus Pelagibacterales; family Candidatus Pelagibacteraceae; genus Candidatus Pelagibacter; species Candidatus Pelagibacter sp. PS_10_02. The sequence goes on along the minus strand of NZ_CM182076.1, from coordinate 1,135,077 downwards.
CAAGGAGCTATAGCTTTACAATGTCGAGACAACGATAATGAATTGATTAAATTGTTAGAATTAGTAAATCATAAAAAAACATACGATTGTATAAAAGCAGAAAGAAGTGTTTTAAAGATTTTAGAGGGTGATTGTGAAACAGCTGTAGGTGCTTTTGCAAGCATTGAAGAAGGAAAAATCACTTTAGAAGTAGAGCTTTTTTCCTTAGATGGAAAAAATAGATTTTATTTAAAATCCTCTAAAGGAATTGAGGAGGCCGAGGAATTAGGTATAGAGATAGGTAGTGCTCTTAAAAAACAGTCAAATAATTCTTATAAAAAATAATATGCATATTTTATTTACAAGACCATTGGAAGATTGTCATGAAATGATGATAAGATTTAAATCATTAGGAAATGAAATATCTCATTTACCATTAATTAGTATTCAAGGTATTAAGTACAAATCTGTTGATTATTCAAAATTTAAGGGAATTATTTTTACAAGCTCTAACGCTATCAAATTTTTGGACATTAAAAATATTAATAAAAAGTTAAAATGTTTTTGTGTAGGAAGCGCCACTGAAAAAAAAGCAAGAGATGCTGGTTTTCAAAATGTATTTGCTGCAGAGGGAAATGTAAATAATCTCAAAGAATTGATTTTGCAAAATTTTAATCCCTCGGAGGGAAAATTGATTTATGTCAGTGGAGAAGTTGTCTCTAGTGATTTAGATCAAGAATTAATTTTAGACGGCTATAGTATAGATAGAATAATTAATTACAGAGCTAATGAGATAAAGAAATATGACGAAAATTTTATCGAAAAATTAAAGCTAAATATGCCAGACATTACTTACATATACTCAAAAAATAGTGCGATTAATTTTTTAAAGGTAATTAAAAATTATCAGCTAGAAACGCTGTGGATGAATACTAATTTGATGTGTGTGGGCGAGAAAACCTCTGCGGCACTTAATGAAATAAAATGGAAAAAAATTTTTCTTTTTAACCCTGGAGAAGAAGAATTTTTGCTATATAAAATTTGATTATGGACATATTTAATAATTTCAGTGAATTATTTTTTTCAGTTTGGTCAAGAGGAATTTATGGAATTGATATTTTTCAAATTTTAATTGGAATTGGAATATTTTTTATATTTTTAGTTTTTAGAGGTTTAATAAGTAAACTTATTATAAGAAAATTAGAAATAATTTCTAAAAGAACTACAAATAAACTAGATGATACATTTGTTCATGCAATGGTGGGGCCTGCAAGATTTTTACCAATCGTTCTAGGTTTTTTTATTGCAAGTTATTACATGTCTTTTGGAGAAGAGGGCAAGTTAGCCATAGATACAATAAATAGAACACTGATTACTATTTTTATTTTTTGGTTGATCCATCAGGTTGTTGAACCCATTTCTTATATCTTAAGTGGTTTAGACAAAATGTTAACTAAAGAGTTGATTGGTTGGATTATTAAATCGTTAAAAATCTTAATTTTTATATTAGGTTTAGCTGCTGTCCTTGAACTTTGGGGAATAAAAATTGGACCAATTATTGCTGGACTTGGTTTATTTGGTGTTGCGGTTGCTTTGGGTGCTCAAGATTTATTTAAAAATTTAATATCTGGGATTTTAGTTTTAGTTGAAAAAAGATTTAAGATTGGCGATTGGATTTTAGTTGAAGGAACAATCGAAGGTGTTGTTGAAAAAATTGGTTTTAGATCTACGGTGATTAGAAAGTTTGATAAATCTTTAGCAATAATTCCAAATTTTCAATTTGCAGAAAATTCAGTAGTTAATATTAGCGAGACTACTAATTGGAGAATAAGATGGTCGATTACTCTTCAGTACGATACAACTGTTGAACAATTAAAAAAAATAAGAGAAGAAATTGAAAACTATATAAATAAAAGTGATGATTTTAATCAAAGTGTAGGTGTTGCTGTAAGAATTGAAAAATTTTCAGATAGCTCAATAGATCTTCTTGTTAGATGTTTTACAGCCAGTAATAGTTGGACTGACTCACTTTTAGTTAAAGAGAGATTAGCAATTGCAATAAAGGAAATAGTAGAAGGTAATAAAGCTTCTTTTGCTTTCCCAAGTCAGTCAATTTATATCGAGAAAAAATGATAGCAATTTTTTATTTGGTTCTTCAAATATTAAAACTCTATTCTTATGTGGTAATTGCAAATGTAGTTACCAGCTGGCTTGTTGCATTTAATGTTTTAAATACTCAAAATAGATTTGTTTATTCTATTTTAGAGGTGACTTATCGATTAACAAGTCCTGCACTTAATAAAATAAGAAGTTTTTTACCTAATTTAGGATCAATAGATATTTCACCAGTTATACTACTTTTATTGATTTGGTTTATAGAAATGTGTATGAAGCTGTACATTGCACCAATAATTTTTTAAGAAAATACATGATTTTAATAGATGGAAAAAAAATAGCAGCTGAACTTAGAGAAGAACTAAGACAAGAGGTTGTAGAGTTAAAAGCTAAACACAATAAAGTTCCAGGACTTTCAGTTATTTTAATTGGCGATATGGTCCCTAGCCAAATTTATGTTCGTAATAAAGAAAAATCAGCGAATGAAGTAGGGTTAAAATCAGAAGTAATCAGATATCCAGAGGCTGTTGAAGAAAAAACAGTATTAGATAAAATTGAAGAACTTAATAAAGATGAAAGAGTTTCAGGAATTTTAGTTCAATTACCATTACCAAAACATATTGATAAGCAAAAAGTTATTGAAACTATTTTGCCAAGTAAAGATGTTGATGGGTTTCATCCAATGAATGTTGGCAATCTTTCTTCAGGCTATGAAAGTTCAGTTCCTTGCACTCCTTTAGGATGTTATCTAATGATAAAAAAAATTGAACCAAACTTGAGCGGGAAAAAAGCGGTTATGATTGGTAGATCAAATCTAAACGGTAAGCCAATGACACAGCTACTTTTAAAAGAAAATTGTACAGTAACAATTACTCATTCAAGAACTAAAGATTTAAAAGCAGAATGTTTAGAAGCAGATATTATCGTTGCAGCCGTTGGTATTCCTGAACTTGTAAAAGCTGACTGGGTTAAAAAAGATGCAATCGTAATAGATGTTGGGATCAATAAAACTGAAAACGGTATTGTTGGTGATGTCGCTTTTAAAGAAGTTTCAAAAGTTGCAAAAGCTCTAACTCCTGTTCCAGGTGGAGTAGGGCCAATGACAATTGCCTGTTTGTTAAAGAATACCATTGAGTGTTTTAAAAGATCTTTAAAATAAAAATATCAATAATAGTGATAAAATTTATAATTTTCATATTTATGATTATTGCATATAACTCATCATTAATTGCTATGGATAAAAAACCTTATCATCATTTACCAGATGGAACTTTTAGAAATCCAGAAGGTTCACCAGTTAGAACTAGTCAAGCCAAGTTTTCTTATACACAATTTATTAAATTGAAAAAAAAAATAGACATGACTATTCCGAAAGAACATGTTGTTGATAAAGAAAAAGTTTTATCTGATTTAGAAAAGTATAAAAATGACGATTATATTGCTTGGATTGGTCATGCTACTTACTTAATTAAACTTGGAGATACAACAATTATAACTGACCCAGTGTTTTCAAAAAATGCAGGGCCTTTAATTTTTGGCCCAGATAGATTTACTAAGCCTGCCTTAAATTTAGATGAAATTCCAAAGACTGATTTATTATTATTAACACATAATCATTATGATCATCAAGATATGGGAACTATTAGAAAGTATCCGTTTAAAAATACAAAAGTTTTGACACCACTAAATCTTGGAAAATACTTTACAAAAAATAGATTTAAAGATGTAAATGAAATGGATTGGTATGAAGAAATTAAAGTTAATGAGAATTTAAAAGTAACATTGCTCCCAGCTGTTCATTGGTCTAAAAGAAGTCTAACGGATATGAATAAAACACTCTGGGGTAATTTCTTAATTGAATATAAGGGTAAAAAAATCTTATTTGCTTGTGATACTGGCTATGGAAATATTTACAAAGAATTAGGTGAAAAATATGGTCCAATTGATTTAACAATGATTAATATTGGAGCTTATGATTTTAAGCCTATGTTTGATAAATCAATTTATCACACAACACCAGAAGAAGCCTTAAATGTAGCAAAAGATTTAAGAAGTAAAAAAGTTATGGGAACTCACTGGGGTACATTTGTTTTATCTTTGGAACCAATTATGGAACCACCAATAAGATTTAAGGCTAGTGCAGAAAAATATGGCTTTAAAAGAGAGGATGCAATTATATTTAAAATTGGAGAGATAACATCATTGAAAAGTATAATTTCTGAATAGAAATATTGATGAGTGTTTCAAATAGTTTTTATTCAAAACTTAGCCAACAACACCTTTAAATTTTTTTTCTAAATTAGGAATTATATCTTTGTTTTCATAAAGTTTTATTGTCTCAAATAAAAATTATTTAATTAATTCCTTTTAATTTTTGATAATCTTTAAGGATGAAAAAACCAAAATATCCGTACAGAATTGCAATCATTATGCTTCTTCTAACGGCTGTGCCAATTGGCGCTACTCAACTAGGATGGTATTTGTATGGAAAACAGGTTGGCTTTGATTATGGAATGATAGCAGGCACTTTTGCTGTTATATTAGCTGGATATTTAATGTATGAAAAAGACTGGAGAAATGAAGATGAGGATGAGGATTAAATAATGGATAAATTAATATTTTTTATATTAGCAGTACCAATATTAATCTTTGTTTTTTATCTTGGTGGTTCAGCAATCATGACAGGCTTCAAGGCTAAGGTTGACAATGCGCCAAGTCAAGACAATGAAACTCAATCTGATAACTTTAATGATGTTTTAGAAAGTAATTCAAATTTAAGTAGTGAAATTACAAAGTTAAATGAACTTTTAAAATCAGGAATTTTAACACAAGAAGAATTTGATAAAGCAAAAAAAAAACTGTTAGATAATTAGCCTACAATTTTATTCAGAACATTCTCTAAATCAGTAATGGATTTTTTATTTTCATACAAGTTTGTCTCTGCTTTAAGTTTTAGTTGATTTTTAATTTCAATGAGATTCTTGTCGTTTGCAATTCCAACTGCTGTATCAACATAATTATCAATATTTTTTACAATTGGATTAAATTTCATGTCTGAAATTTTCATTTGATTATAGGCTCCGAGCACAAGTCTAGACTTTGTGTGATTTGTGGGCATAGTTATTGTGGGAGTTCCGTAAAACATTGACTCGTAAAAACTATTACCAGCACCAAAATATAATGGGTCTAGCAAGACAGACGCTCTACCACAATGATTAATATATTGTTCCCAATTCATATTTTCTAAAAAATTAATTTTTTCAAGATTTATTTTTGAATTTTTTTTTAGTCTATTGATGAAAATATTGTTGAGAGCCTTGTTTGAATCCTTGATAAAATAAAATATTGAATTTTTATCTTTCTTTTGAATTTTTTCTATTATTTGGTCAAAATCTGGGTGTAATTTGAATAATGTTTGCGGACATGAATATAAATTTAATTCATTTAATTTTTCTTCATTAAGTATATTTTTAATTTTTGGTTTGTAGTAGTACATAGGCAAACTTTCTGAACAAATTATTTGCTCTGAAAAATTTTTATGTGAATTTTCAGACTCTATAAATTTTGAAGAAATGAAATAATCAATAGAGTCGTTTCCAGTAGTTTCAGGGTGTCCCCAGGAAGTTATTTGATATTTCGCAAGGCGAATATATGAGAGAAAATATAGTTGAATAGATAAGCCAATTTCTGGATAAAAAAGTATATCTAATTTTTGATCAAGTATTGAGATTTGTTTCTGTTTAAAATCTTTCGGTAAAAAAATATTTTTAATAACACCTTTTTTTTCGGCATCTACCAAATCATTTAATATTGATCCTTTTTTAGTTTGCTCAGAATGAAAAACCAATACTTCAAATTTTTCTTTATTAATTTTTAAGATAATACCTTTAAATAGTTTTCCAATAGTGTGGTCAGTTAAATATTCAGAGATAAAGCCTATTTTAATTTTACTCGATGAAGTATTTTTGTGAAGGTAAACTTTGTTAAGCTCAGGATATATTCTTCTAAACAAAGATATACATTTCTTGTTTATTTCTAAGTTATCGAACTGATCATATGATAAACCAAATTGAGGAGGTTTTATAAGATGGTCATTAATATTAAAATTGTAGTTTTTGTTGTTATTTAAAATTTCTTCAATAAATTTATTAATATTGGATCTAAATTTTATAATTTCATTAGAGTTATTTTTAATCATTGGTATCAGCAGTTCTTTTTTGATTTTCCAATGGTCATTTAATAAATTATTATTTATACCAATACCGATAAATTCTTTTGCCTCTTCAATTTTATCTTGTTCCTCAAGGACTAAAATTAGCATATTTAAAGCATTAGGTTCTTTTAAATTTATTTTAATTATTTTTTTTAGAATATTCTCTGTTTCAAAGAAATTTTCTTGATTGAAATAAGTTAAAGATATGTTTCTTAATAGAGATAGGTTTTCAGGATAAAATTCTAAAATTTGAAACCACAGCTCTCTTGCTTTTTCATATTTTAGAGACTCAAAATTTTTTTGAGCCTCGTTAAAAATTTTTTTAGCTTTTATTTCATCCATTTAGCTTTTTTCCATTAACCACAAACTATTATTTGCTAAAAAATAAATTTTTCCATTTACGGGATGTACCTGAATATCTCTTATTCTTCCAATATTATTTCTAAATATAAGATCTTCCTTCACATTCGTTAGATCATTAAATATTAATTTTCTTAAAGATTTATCTTTTAAAGAAGTGACTAGAGCATGACCATTCCATTCTTTAAACTCATCCCCTTTATAAATTGTGATAGCACTAGTAGCTATTGATGGTACCCAATATTGAATTGCTTTAGTAAAACCTGGTTTCCATTTAGGGCCAATAGGTATTCCAGAATAATTTTTTCCACCCCAGCCCAAAATTTTCCATCCATAATTTTCTCCTTTTTTAGCCTCTCCAAACCAATCACCACCTCTTGCTCCATGATTACTTAAATATATTTTTCTATCATAATCGGAGAGTGTTAACCCTTGTGGATTACGAACACCTATCTGATAAATTTCAGGCAACCAATCTGGTTCACCAGTAAATTTTGGGTTATCTTTGGGAATACGACCATCAGTATGAATTCTAATAATACTACCAGGATGTTTTGTGGGATCTTGAGCAATCATACCTTGGCCTCTTTCACCAGCTGATGCATAAATATAATCATCTTTAATCGCTAATCTTGAACCAAAATGATAACCAGAATCTATAGGAGGGTTTGCTTGAAAAATATTTTTAAAATTTAATTCTTGTTTGTTTAATTGTGCTTTTGCAATTGATGTGCTTGTTTTTAAATTTCCCCTATCTTCTGAATAAGAAATCCACAGAGTATTATCTTGGTAAATAATATCTAATAACCCACCTTGGCCGACTTCTAAAAAATTAAGATTATGCTTAATCTCTGTAACTTCTTTTGAAATAAGATTAATAATTTTAATTTTTCCACTTTTTTCAGTAATAATGATTTCATCATTGTTAATAAAGGATGATCCCCAAGGTTCATCTAACTCTATAATTTTAGTGAATGTATAATTATTGGAATAGCTTTTTGAAGCAAATAAAAGAAAAAAAATTACTAATAAAAAATATTTTTTCACTTTAAGAAAGTTTTGATCTACCACCATCAACAGCTATTATCTGTCCAGTAATCCAAGAACTCTCTTCAGTAATTAAAAATTTAGCAAGCGCTGCGGAATCTTTTCCTTCTCCTAATCTTTTAAGAGGATGAGCTTTAGCAATTCCTTCTGCAATTGCAGGATTTTTTAACATTGGTTCTGCAATTTTAGATTTTGATAAACTGGGTGCAATACAATTCACTCTAATATGTGGAGCAAACTCAGCAGCTAGTGTAACAGTTAGTCCCTCAACAGCAGCTTTAGCAGAAGCAATAATTGTGTGATTAGTAAAACCTCTTTGAGCAGCAACAGTTGAAAATAAAACAACTGAGCCTTTGTTCTTTTTTAAACTTTCTTGAAATCCTTTTATTGCTTCAATAGCTGAATAAAGGTTTAGTTTCATACATTTATTCATATCTGCTTCTGTAACCATCCTTAATGGTTTTAAATCAATAGATCCTACACAGTAAGCGATACCCTTAATTTCACTAATGTCTGATTTTACTTTTTCTATAAATCCTTCTTCTAAAACGTCAGCAACCGTATAAGTGCAGCCTAATTTTTCTGCAATAGTTTTAACTTCATTTTCATTTCTTGCTATTAGATGAATATTATTTCCTGAATTTTTCAATTGTTCAGCTAAGCTGGAACCCACAGAACCTGTCGCACCAAAAATAAGATATTTTTCTGACATATAAATTTTATTTAGTTATATTTAACTATGAAACTGTTTTTTATACTTGGCAATCAATTATTTCCATTAAAATACGTAGACCGCTTCAAAAAGGACCACTCTTTTTACATGGCAGAAGACTATGAACTATGTACTTTTGAAAAGCATCATAAGCAAAAGATACTGCTATTTCTCTCTTCTATGAGGTCTTATGCAGATAAGCTTAAGGTGAACAAATACAAACTTGAATATTCTAAAATTGAGGACAAAGATTTTAAAGATACTTATTTTAAGAAATTAAAAATTATTATTGATCAAAAAAAAATTACTGAAATTTCAAGTTTTGAGGTTGAGGATAAATTTTTTGAAAAGAAAATTTCACAATTCTTAAAAAAAGAAAAAATTAACTGGAATATTGTTCAAACTCCAATGTTTTTAAACTCAAGAGATGAGTTTAAAAATTATTTAGTAAAATCAAAAAAACCTTTTATGGCAACATTTTACAAAGAAGTTCGTAAAAAATCTGGAATATTAATGGGAGCAGATGGAAATCCTATTGGGGGTAAATGGAGTTTTGATGAAGATAACAGAAATAAATTACCAAAAGATATATCAATACCAAAATTTCCAAAAATTAACGAAACTAATCATACTAAAAAATTAAAACCAATTATTGAAAAATTATTTAAAGATCATCCTGGTAGCACAAATGATTTTTGGTTAGCAACAGAATACAATGATGTGGTCAAACTTTTAGATTTTTTTATTAAAGAAAAATCAAATTTATTTGGCGATTATGAAGATGCTGTTAATCAAAAAGACAATATTTTATTTCATAGCGCATTAAGCCCGTACATTAATTTAGGATTGATAACCCCTGAAATTATCATTCAAAAAATTTTAGAATTTCATAAAAAACACAAAATTAGAATGAACTCACTTGAAGGTTATATTCGTCAAATAATAGGCTGGAGAGAGTTCATGCGTGGAATTTATCAAGGTTACTCTGATGAAATGGAAACAAAAAATTTTTTCAACCATGAAAGAAAAATGAAAAAGTCTTGGTATGAAGGCACAACAGGTTTGCCTCCATTGGATCATGCAATTAAAAATGCCGTTAATCATGGCTGGTCTCACCATATTGAAAGATTGATGATTTTATCAAATATAATGAACCTTTGTGAGGTGAAACCAACAATTGTTTATAAGTGGTTTATGGAAATGTTTGTAGATTCTTCTGATTGGGTGATGGTTCCTAATGTTTATGGAATGGGCTTATTTAGTGATGGAGGTATTTTTGCAACGAAACCATACATTTGTGGATCAAGTTATTTTATGAAAATGATGGATTTTAAAAAAGGGGAATGGTGTAATACGATGGATGGTCTTTATTGGAGGTTTATAGATAAAAATAGAAAATTTTTTTTAAAGAACCCTAGATTGTCTATGATGGTTTATGTTTTTGATAAAATGAAAGATGAAAGAAAGAAAATGATTTTATCTGAAGCTGACAAGTTTATTAAATTAAATACAAATTAAAAATGTTAAAAAGTTTATTTATTATCTTTTTTTATCAACTTCTAGGTGAAGCTATTCAAAAATTTTTTGCAATAAATATTCCAGGGCCTGTTATTGGTTTAATTTTATTATTATTATCGTTCATTTTATTTTCTAAAAATATTAAACAATCCAAGAGAATAATTAAAGAAATTTCTTTAACTAGTCATCAGATTATAAGCCACTTATCATTATTATTTGTTCCAATAGGTGTTGGTGTTGTGATGCATATAAATTATCTAGGAGATAACTTATTCAAAATTTTTAGTATTATAATTATTGGTACACTCACTACTTTAGTATTCACAGCATTTGTTATGGAAAAAATAATTAACCTAGAAAAGAAAAATGGCAAGAGAAGATAAACTATATAAAATTTGGGTATATTTGCAGGCAGAACCTCTTTTCTGGATCACCCTAACATTAGGAGCATATTTAGTAGGTGATTATTTATATAAAAAATCTAAGTTAAATCCATTGGTAAACCCTGTTGCAATAAGTATCTTAATTGTTTCCTCAGTTTTATTATTCTTAGATGTCTCCTATGATAGATATTTTGAGGGTGCAAAATTTATTCACTTCATGTTAGGTCCAGCAACAGTTGCTTTGGCTATACCAATTTATGAAAAAAGAAATTTGATTACAAAAGAAGTTAAACCAATTATTTTTTCAATTTGTCTTGGAATACCTTTTGCAATTTTAATTACTTTTTATTTGGGAAAATTTTTTGGATTAAGTAATGAGATGATTTTAACAATGATACCTAGAAATGTGACAGCTCCTATTGCAATGGGTATCTCAGAGCTTATTGGAGGAATACCGTCTTTAACTGCAATAATTACAATAATTACTGGTATAATTGGTGCTTCATTAGGAACTTTTTTATTAAATGTTTTCAAATTAAAAGACATGAGTGCTAGAGGTTTTGCGTTTGGTTTAGCAAGTCATGGTATTGGAACAGCAAGAGCAATGAGTAAAAATAAAACAGCGGGCGTATTTGCTGCTCTAGCGATGGGCCTAAGTGGCATTGCAACTTCACTTTTTGTTTTAATTATAATTAAGTTTCTTATTTAATTTGTGAAAAAAGAAAATTTACCTTCAAAAATTTGTCTTACTTGTAAAAGACCTTTTACATGGCGTAAGAAATGGAAGTTAAATTGGGATAAAGTAAAGTATTGTTCTAAGAAGTGCTCTAAGTGATTTACTTATCCTTATTTACTATATCTTTTTTAGCTGCAACCATTTTACCATTTTCATCTGAGCTCACATTGGCAGGATTAATTGCAACATCAAATTTTGATAATTTATTATTGTTAATTGTTGCTAGCTTTGGGAATATTTTGGGATCAGTTGTTAACTGGGTCTTGGGATTTTATTCAAGAAATCTTACTACAAAAAAGTGGTTTCCGTTTAAAGACAAACAAATAGAAAACTCTTCAAAATGGTTTAGTAAATTTGGTAAATGGTCATTATTATTTGCTTGGGTTCCAATAATAGGTGATCCACTGACTTTAGTTGCAGGTTTATTAAGAGTTAGATTTTTAGATTTTATTATTTTAGTGGCAATTGGAAAAGTAAGTAGGTACGTCTTAATTTACTATTTGTTTTAATATTTGCTGAATTTATCCAGGTAACTATGCTAGAAAAGTGAATGCTTGAAATATTTATTCAAACTTTCTTTTTATATTTTATTGTTATTGATCCACTAGGAAATACACCATTATTCTTAGCAGTAACTCAAAATATGAGTAGCCAACAAAGAGTTAAAACTGCATTGAGTGCAACAATAATTGCATCAATCATATTGCTATTCTTTGCATTTCTTGGAAGCACTTTATTAAGTTATTTGAATATATCTTTTCCAGCATTTACAATTGGTGGAGGCATCATTTTATTAATAATTTCGATGGAAATGTTGTTTGATAAAAGACAACAACGAAAAGAAGATGACATTGATTTCAATTCTGAAAATGTAAGTGTGTTTCCTTTAGCAACACCGATTATAGCAGGACCGGCTGCAATCACATCTGTTATTGTTTCTGTTTCAGATATGGGAAGTAATTTTACAAACCAATCTGTCGGAATGATTGCTTTGGCTTCAGTTTTACTTTTAACTTTTATATTTTTTTTTACTGCTTCAAAATTTTCTCAGATAATAAATAAAAAAGTTATTAGTGTAATTTCAAGAGTAATAGCAATTATTCTAGTTGGATTAAGTGTTCAGTATATTTTAGACGGAATAAAAACCTTTTTAGCTTAAAGTATTGTTCAGTAGACTATTTTAAAATGCTATAAATATAGTAATGAACATAATTGTCTTACAGCATATAAAGATTGAAGACCCAGGCTATATCAAAGATTTAATGCTAGCTGATGGTTTTAACTTAACCACTATAGAGCTAGATGAAGGTGAAAAAATCCCAAGTGATCTAAGAAAATTTGATGGAATGTTTTGTATGGGTGGTCCAATGGATACTTTTATGGAACAAGAATATCCATGGCTAATTGAAGAAAAAAAAGCAATTAAAGAATTTGTTGTTAATTTAAAAAAACCTTATTTAGGTTTTTGTCTTGGGTGTCAGTTATTAGGTGAGGTAATAGGTGGTAAGGTAGTTAAATCAAATCCAGCAGAAATTGGAATAATGGATATAAATTTTACTAAAGAAAAAAAGGAGGATATTTTATTTTCAAAATTTCCAGATCAAATTAAAAGTTTGCAGTGGCATTCATATGAAGTGCAAGGAATAGATAATAATAAGGATGTAACTTTACTAGCATCATCTCCTATTACTAAATATCAAATTTTCAAATACCAAAATCACGCATATGCAATTCAATTTCATATAGAAATTAAAGACACAACAGTTAATGAGTGGGGGTGTGTGCCTGAATATAAAAAAGCTCTTGAAAGTCAATTAGGTGAGGGAGCTTTAGATAAATTTGATCAAGCTGCAAAAAATAATATGCCTGATATGAATAATTATTCTAAGATACTTTATGAGAATTTTAAAAGGCTATTATGAATAATAAATTTTTTGAATGGGCAGGGGTTATTACGGCAATCCTTTATTCTATGTTTGTAGCCTTAAACATTGGAATAGAGTTTTTAGGATTTTGTTTGTTACTGTTGTCAGCTATTTTAATTGGTATCTGGGCATACAGAGGAGGTCATAAGGGAATACTCGTATTACAATTTTTTTATGCCACAGCTGGTATAATTGGAATGATACGTTGGTTTTAATTAAAATTAGCAATAATTTTTGGAATATAATTTTTAAAATTAAAAAACCCCTTATTACAATATTGCCAAGAAAATTGATCTAACTTTCTATATAAAAATTTAATATTTCTTAATTGATTATTTTGAATAAAATCCAAGTTTTCACCAACGGTTGGATAAAGAGCATATACTTCTTCAGTAATATTTTTTAAATCATTAATGTTAATAGTTTCACAATTAATTGATTTTTCTTCTAATCTTATTTTTTGATCCTCTAAAAGATTAGCTTTAAATTTCAACACTTTTTTACTTAATTCGATAGTTCTATTTGTATTATTTAGGACCAAAAAAATTTTTTTAAATTTATCTTCTTTAAAATCAGAAAATTCAAATGCCATATTATTTTCAAATATTAATAAAGTTTTATCTTCAAAAATCTCAGAATTTTTAAAGCTCTTATTGATAACTGAATACATTTTATCACTAGATATAGGCTTAGCATTTTCATTAAGTTTTATGTTTTTAAACCTATTATTTGTAAATTTATTTATGTTCCATTCACTTGCTAAATAATTTTTACCCTGCGTTTGAATGCCAGCAACCCATCTCCAACCAAGGGTATTTGATGCAGCATCTCCATCGTACAAATGATTCATAAAAAATTCGGCTCCTAATTGCCAAGGAAGTTCTAAAGTGAAAACCCAAATACTTGCAAACCACATTCTTGCATGATTGTGCAAATAGTTATTTTCTTTCAATTCATTTACCCATTCATTGAAACATTCTATGTTTGTACTACCCTCAATGGCATTTTTATAATCAGCGTTATCTATAAATTCTTCACGTATCTTTTTTAATTCATTTAAGTAATCTGTCCAAACATTAGGTCTTAATTCTAGCCAACCTTTCCAATAAACACGCCAAAGAACTTCCTGAATAAATTTTTCATTTTTTGCAAATGAAAACTTTTTAAGAGATTTATCAATTACTTCTAATTCATTAATTATTCCGTGAGTTATATAGGGGGATAAACAAGAAATATTAGATCTATTACTAGGTCCAAAATCAAAATTTCTTAGTTTTGAATAATCTGAAAGATTTTGTTCAACAAAAGTATTTAATTGATCAACGGCTTTAGCCCTTGAAGCTTCACAAATCATTTTAAACTATTTAGATTTTCTTTTCTTTAGGCCCAATTTATCACTATGTCTCAATCTAAGAATAACTATTGCAGATGCAATCAGAACTATAGCTATAGCTTCATAAACTAATGCTGATGGATCCATCTCTTTTCCTTGCAATATAATAAATCGAGCTAGGGCAGTTATCGCAATTAAAAGAGGTAAAGTTATGCTTATTGATTGCTGGTTCCAAAAAACACGAACCATTGCTAAGACTTCTAAATAAAGAAACATCAAAAGTAAATCTGCTAGCATTACAGATTGATTTAGAAACATATTTTTAATTTCCATACCAACAGCAATTACAGTGCTTACTAAAATAATGCACATTAATACTAGTTGTAAATTTTTTGCTATTTTATCCATTACTTATCTTTACTAAATGGTAGCCACTTTTCAAACACTGATTTTGATGGACCATCATATGGAATTGAGTAAGAGCTAGGGTTTGGACTGGTTAAAACTTCTATTCCTTTAGAGAATACGAAGATGAATACAATAACAAAAACAATAACCATAATTTTAAATGGATCAAAGTTTTTAGTTTTGAATACACTGCTAGATTGCGCCTCTGCTTTATGAAAATGTTTGAATGTCATATAGACTGCAAATATCAATCCAATATGAGCAACGTATAAACCGGCCCAACCAAATGCAAAAGTTGTATAAGAAAATATATATAAACTAAAAACAGTTGTCCAAACGAAGCTCAGAACTAATAGAATTTGTAATCTAACGGACCTCGGTAAAGACCTTAGATCATTTTTGCTATCATCAAATAAAATGTTAGCGGCATCTATCATCCAATTTTTTAGTGCTTCCATATAGCTAGAATAGATATTTATATGTTAAAGGCAAAGGATAAAGTGTCCTTTAATTTTTAGCTTAAATTGGACTTTATTACACTTTCTAAATTTGTAGAGCTTTGGGCGCCTGAAATAAAATCTTTTCCTATTTCAAAGAAGGGCACTCCACTAATTTCCTTCTCTTTTGCGACCGAAATATATGAATTAATTTCTTCAATATTTTTTAAGTTAAAAAAATCATTAATTGCATCTCCATAAATATTAAATTCTTTTCCAATATTAATTAAGATTTCTTTATCTCCAATATCAAGACCTTCAATAAAGTATGATTGATATATTTTTTCTTTAATTTCGTTGTGTACATTAGATTGTTCAGCTAATTTGATTAATAAGTGAGAAAATACAGTATTAGGTGTTTTCTTTATCTTATCTAGATTAAAATTAAGATCTTCTTTGTTGGCCTCTTCTGTCATTCGATCATACATTGGTTGAGCAAACTCTTTTCCGCCAAACTTTATTTCTAAGTACTTGTTTCTTTCAATTCCTTCTTTAGGCATGTCGGTATTTAGTTGAAATGGAACATGCTCTATCTCAAACTTAGTTTCAGGAAAGGCCTTTAAAGCTTTATTTAATCTTGTCTGACCAATAAAACACCATCCACAAATTGTGTCAGCAAATACTTTTATTTTCATTAATTTATGAACGAAGTTTTTGTTTATGAAAGTTAATAAATCTTTCTACGTTTGATTTATTAAAGGTTTTATTTTCTTCAAAAGAAACTTTTTTCATTGAGTAAGCATTACTTTTTGTCTGTCTAGACATTATGGTGATATTACCTTTGTATAATTTAAGTTTAACAGAGCCATTAACTTTATTCTTTTTAAGGTCGACAATTTTTTGAAGTTTAAATCTTGCTTTTGAGTACCAATAACCATTGTAAATAAGTTCTGCATATTTAGGCATAATCTCATCTTTTTTATGCATAGTTTCTTTATCTAAAGTAACAGACTCAATTGCTCTATGTGCTGACATTAATAGTGTTCCACCAGGCGTTTCATAAACACCTCTAGATTTAATCCCAATAAATCTGTTCTCAACTAAATCAACTCTACCCACTGCATTTTTACCAGCAACATCGTTAAGTTTTTTTAACAAATTTCCAGGCGATAATTTTTTACTATTAATTGTTGCAGGGTCTCCATTTTTAAATCCTATAGTTACAAAAGAAGGTTTAATAGGTGCTTTTTCAGGAGACACCGTTCTTTGAAAAAGAAACTCAGGAGCTGAATTTTTTGGGTTTTCTAAAACCTTACCTTCAGTTGATGTGTGATATAAATTATCATCAATAGAAAAAGGAGGAGCACCTTTTTTATCTGTTGGAATTGGAATATTATTTTTTTTTGCATATTTAATTAAATCTGTTCTAGAATTTAATTTCCAAATTCTCCACGGTGCAATAATTTTAACTTTTGGACCAAAGTAATGATAGCCTAATTCAAATCTCACTTGATCGTTTCCTTTTCCAGTTGAACCATGTGAAACTGCATAAGCACCAAATTTTTTAGCAACAGCAATTTGTCGTTTTGCAATTAAAGGTCTTGCAATTGAAGTACCCAATAAATAAACACCTTCATAAACTGCATGCCCTCTAATCATTGGAAAGACATAGTCTTTTACAAATGTATCTTTTAAATCTTCAATAATGATATTTTTAACACCTAGTCTTTTGGCATTTTTTATAATTTTTTTTCTATCAATTTCTTGCCCAATATCTGCGGTATAACAAATAACTTCTGCGTCATAGTTTTCTTGAAGCCATTTTAATATAATAGATGTGTCTAGCCCACCAGAATATGCGAGTACAATTTTTTTTTTAGGTTTCATCTACTTAGCTGCAATTTGCTATAGTAGCATTGTATGCCTTAGTGAAACCCAATAGTGAATAATGATCAATAGTTGAAGATCCATTCTGAGTATAACCTGTAATCATTATCCTAGATCCTCTTTTCATTGTTTTGATCATTTTTTTTTCTAATTTATTATCTTGGTCTGACATCCAAGCAAATCCTTCTTGAATAAGATCAAATTTATATATGTTTTTTCCTGAAGTTGCTGTTACCGTATTTTTATTATTAAATTCATATCCACCAGTAACACTTATCTCATTGGTTATTTTTTCTCCGGGTCTAAAGCTAATAAATAATCGGGCTTCTCTAGGGTTCGCCTTGGGTGATTGGAGAACTGGCTTAGATTGAGCAAAACACACTTTACCTGTATCCGAGTTTATTACATATGTTTCCCAATCTTTATGTGTACCCATTTTTTTTACTTCTTCAGCATTAACTTGGCTGATAAAAGTAGCAAAAAAAATTATGATTATAAAATTTTTAATTATGGACATGGGTTAGGGTAAATAGTTTGTATTTCATTTATTTCTTTAATTACATCATCAGTTAAATTTATATTTACACTTTCTATATCAGTTTTCAACTGCTCCATGGTTGTTGCCCCAATAATAACACTTGTCATAAAGGGTTGTATTTCACAAAATTTAAGTGACATTTGAGTTAAGTCTAGGTTATGTTTTTTTGAAATTTCATAGTATGCATCAACTGCTTTTTTTGTATTTGGTTTTTCATATCGAGTCCAAAAATTACCATCTCTTTCAATTCTGGAGTTTTTTGGCAATTGGTTGTTTCTGTATTTTCCAGTTAAGTATCCACTTGCTAGTGGAGAATAAGCTAATAGACCAATGTCATCTCTTATTGAAATCTCAGCAAGTCCAACCTCATAAGTTCTATTTAATAAATTGTAAGGGTTTTGAACAGACATCATTCTTGGAAGACCTTTTTCCTTTGCTAGCTCTAAAAATTTTGTTACACCCCATGGTGTTTCATTAGATAAACCAATTTCTCTAATTTTCCCCGCATCTACAAACTTTTGTAAATTGCCCAAGACATCTTCAAATTTATTCCATTCACCATTATCTTTGTGTTCATAGCCCAATCTTCCAAACATATTGGTATTTCTCTCAGGCCAATGTAGCTGATATAGATCAATATAATCTGTTTGTAATCTTTTTAAGCTATCGTTAACAGCTTCAGTCATTTTTTTTATTCCATAATTATTACCACCTCCTCTTAAGTAGGCTCGCATAGGACCAGCAACTTTAGTTGCTAAAATGACTTTGTCTCTTTTGTT
This sequence comes from Candidatus Pelagibacter sp. PS_10_02, assembly GCF_059418005.1. NCBI lineage: Bacteria > Pseudomonadati > Pseudomonadota > Alphaproteobacteria > Candidatus Pelagibacterales > Candidatus Pelagibacteraceae > Candidatus Pelagibacter > Candidatus Pelagibacter sp. PS_10_02. Next base: position 1,116,707 of record NZ_CM182076.1, on the reverse strand, counting down.
TGTTTTCTTAAACCAGTTACCAATTATAATTTCTGTATGACCGTAGGTTTCTTCTTTTGGTGGAACTGAATAAAGCTCTGCCGTATCCCAAAAATTTACTCCCTGATCTAATGCATAATCCATCTGCTCAAAACCTTCTTCCTGAGTATTTTGCTCTCCCCAAGTCATTGTTCCTAGACAAATTGTGCTAACCTTTAAATCAGTATTTCCTAGTTTTTTGTAGTTCATATTAATTTAATCCTTAATAAGGTATCTTGAAATAATAGTAAAAGCCTTTATATATACGGTATGGAATTCAATAAACAAAATATACTAAATAAAGTTAAAGAAGCTCAACAATCAACAGTAGTAATGGATGAGGGCCTAAGAGCCTACATGTTAAAAGTCTATAACTACATGGCATCTGGTATTTTATTAACTGGATTAGTTTCTTTAATATTTTTTAAACTTTCAGTAGTAACAGATGCGAATGGATCAATTGTTGCTTTAACAAGTTTGGGAAATACAATTTTTTTATCAGGTTTTAAATGGGTTGTAATGTTAGCTCCTCTTGGAGTTGTTTTTTACATGAGTGCTAGAATTAACAAAATGTCGGCTGCAAGTGCCCAAACAACCTTTTGGGTTTTTGCCTCATTGATGGGTCTTTCTTTATCTTCAATTTTTTTAGTTTATACAGGAGCGAGTATTACTAGAGTTTTCTTTATTACTTCAATTACTTTTGGAGCAATGAGTATTTACGGCTATACAACTAAAAGAGACCTTACAAAATTAGGATCATTTTTAATGATGGGATTAATTGGTATTATTGTGGCCTCAGTTGTTAATATGTTTATGAAATCTTCCATGATGGATTTTGTTATTTCAATCTTAGGTGTTTTAATTTTTGTGGGACTTACTGCATATGATACTCAAAAAATTAAAAACATGTTTGTATCAAGTGATACTGGAGAGTTAATGGGTAAAAAAGCTGTGATGGGTGCCTTAACTCTATACTTAGACTTTATAAATTTATTTATAATGTTGCTGAGATTGTTTGGACAAAGAAGATAGTTTTTATTTTTTAAGATTTTTCCAATTAGTATTCTTAAGTAATATTTCTAGATCAAAAGAATTTTTTAATATTTTTCCATTAGAGTCAGTGATTAAATATTTCAGATTTTTACTGTTAGGTTTAAAATTTTTACAAATTTTGTATAAAGCATTTTCGGTAGCATTTTTAAAAACACTGAAACTTACTTGTCTGCTTGAAATATTTAAACCATAATCTTTCCAAGTTCCTTCCGAGACCATTTTGGCATATAAATCTAAAATAACTTTAAGCTCATTCTTTTCAAAAAATTGTTTCTCTGTAATCTGATTATGAGGATTGTTGATGACTAATTTTAAGTTTCTATTCATCAAGCTTATGCTTCTTAATTATAGATATTTGAAAGGCCGTAAAAATAATAGTTATTGGTAGCATTCCCCAAACCTTAAAATTAACCCAAAACTCTTCAGTTTGTGTTCTCCAAATATATTCATTTAACAATGCAAGACCAAAGAAAAAATACATCCATCTTTTGTTTAAAATTTCCCAACCAATATCAGTTAAAGAAATTGATTTACCCATAATTTTCTTAAGCACAGGTTCTTTTGTAAAGTATTTTCCAAAAAACAAACCAAGAGCAAATAAAATATTTATAATTGTTGGTTTTATGTAAACAAAAATTGGATCATTAAAATAAATGGTAAGACCACCAAAGAGTGTAATTAAAATACCACTCAACAAAGGCATCATGGGTATTTTTTTTTCAAAAACCCAAACAACTGCTAATGCAACTAGAGTTGCAACTATAAGTGGTGGTATGGCAACTGATAAATTCTTATCATTATTATAATAATAAAAAAAAAATATAGCTAAAGGCCCAAAGTCTGTTGCAAATTTAAGAAAAGATTTATTCACTTGAGACATATTAACATAATAAAAAAACAATTATATTTTTTTTATTGATTTTTGTTTTTAAACCCCCATATTAATAATAATGGCAATTCAAAAAGCAAAATTTTCAATAGGTGATATTGTTAAACACAAACACTTTGAGTTTAGAGGTGTGATATATGATGTTGATTTTGAGTTTAATAATTCTGAAGAATGGTATCAGTCAATTCCTAAAAATGTACGTCCAAGAAAAGATCAGCCTTTTTATCATTTACTAGCTGAAAATGATGAGATTACCTACGAAGCCTATGTATCAGAACAAAATCTACTTATGGATGATTCAGAGGATCCAATTAAACATCCATTAATTGAAGAGATATTTTCTGGAAAAAAGGGCTCTAGTTACTTTAAGCCATCTAATTAAATCTTTTTTTTAACACATTTTACTCAAACCTCAGACACAGATTGAGCCTAAATTAAACTATATTCTGGTCAAGAGTGTTATACTAATACCTCTTAGTAATCATTATCTCCCTCTTCACTCTTGATCAGATTAACTTTTCAAAATAAGAATTAATTTAACTTCTTTTAATATATATAATTTTAAAATGTTTAGATATTTTGAACCTAATAAGATTTTTGCAATAACTTCAAAGGCACCAAAATATGTTCTATTTCTATTTATCGTTGTTTTAACAATTGGCTTAATAGAAGCACTCATTCTTTCACCTGAAGATTATAAACAAAGTGACTCTGTAAGAATTATGTACGTACATGTCCCCGCAGCATGGATATCACTTGGAATATTTTCAAGTTTAACTTTATTGTCTATTGGAAGCTTTATTTTTAAAAATAAAAATTTTGCATTAATTGCAAAAAGCTTGGCACCATCAGGCTTTGTTTTTAATATTGTAGCATTAGTTACTGGATCTATTTGGGGCAAACCAACATGGGGAACTTGGTGGGCATGGGATGCAAGAATAACATCTATGCTAGTGTTAGCTTTATTTTATGGAATGTATTTATTGGCATGGAGGATATATGAGGACAAAGAAGAAGTGGTTAAAATAACTTCTATAATTGCAATCATAGGAGTAGTTAATGTTCCAATTATTAAATATTCAGTTGATTGGTGGAACACACTCCATCAACCGGCATCAATAAACATCACAACAACTAACACAGCAATTCACCCATCAATGTTAATACCTTTAGGCTTAATGACTGCGGCATTTGCTCTTTTTTCATTACTCATTTTTTTGATGAAATATAATACGGAACTGATAAAACTTAAAAATAAAGGATTAGATAGATTATGATAATAGAAATAATTTCAATGAATGGGTACGGAGCTTATGTATGGTCAGCCTTTGCATTTACATTGACTAGTTTTACAACTTTATATTTTGTGATCAAATTGCAACTTTCAAAAGAACAAAAAAGATTTGCAAATAAGTTTGGTTCCCTAAGTATTGAAAAAGCTAAAGCTGCTAAACAACAAACTATCAATAACGAAATATTATCCAATATATCAAATATTTAACTAATAAACCATGTATGGTAAAAAGGTTAAATTACGATTTTTATTCTTAGTATTGCTTCTAGCAACTGTAATTTTAACTGTTTTTCTAATTCTACAATCATTAAAAGAGAACGTTATATATTTTCAATCTCCATCTGAAATAAATTCTCTAATAGAAATAGAGAGCAAAAAGATAAGAGTAGGGGGTATGGTTAAAGAAAAATCTGTAGTTATCAATTCCAATAAAGTAAATTTTATTATTACTGATTTTAAAAATGAAATTAACGTCACTTATTCAGGTGCCGTACCAAATTTATTTGCTGAAGGAAAAGGAGTAGTTGCTGAGGGTTTTTTAAAAGACAAAAATTATTTTTCTGCAACAAAAATTTTGGCAAAACATGATGAGAATTATATGCCACCAGAAGTCAAAGAAGCTTTAGGAGTTAAATAAATTGCTTGCTAATCAAATAGGTTATTATTCGTTAATACTTGGAATGTTATTTTCATTTTTACTCTGCACAATAGCTATCCAAGACTTTAATAAAGTTAATAAAAAACTTAATGAAAACATAATAATCTTAACTTTCCTTCAGTTAACTTTTGTGATTGTAAGTTTTTTTAGTTTAATTTTATCTTTTATAAATTCAGATTTTAGCAATGAGACAGTTTTTAATAATTCACATACAACCAAACCATTATTTTATAAAATTTCTGGAACCTGGGGCAATCATGAAGGTAGTTTGTTATTATGGTTATTAGTTCTAGCTTTATTTATTTTTCTATTTTTACTAAAATCAAATTCACAACCAAAAAAATATAGAATATTAACTTTATTATTTCAGCAAATTATAATTATTGGATTTTTTTTATTTGTATTAACTACCTCAAATCCGTTTAATTATTTATTTCCAATTCCTAAAGAAGGCCTTGGTCTTAATCCAATATTGCAAGATCCGGCATTAGCAATACATCCTCCAATTTTATATTTAGGATATGTTGGTGCCTCTATAATATTTTCAGCCTCACTGGCAGCAGTTGCTCAAAATTATATTTCTCAAGAATGGGCACAGCACATAAAAAAATGGGTTTTAATATCTTGGATTTTTTTATCATTAGGAATTATGTTGGGTTCAATTTGGGCTTATTATGAATTAGGCTGGGGAGGTTTTTGGTTTTGGGATCCTGTTGAGAATGTTTCTTTAATGCCCTGGTTATCGTTAACAGCTCTTTTACATTGTATTGCGGTATTAGAAAGAAGAGCCACATTAACATCATGGGTAGTTGTGTTATCTATTACAACATTCACCTTAAGTATGTGTGGAACATTTTTAGTTAGATCTGGCTTACTAAATTCTGTGCATACTTTTGCAAACGACCCAGCAAGGGGAATTTTTATATTAATCTTCCTGTTTGTTTTAATAATCTTATCTTTGGGTGTATTTTTTATTTTTCATAAAGATAATAATGTTAATCAAAATAATTTTTTTTGGCTTAGTAGAGAAACATCCATTTTAATAAATAATTGGTTTATGATGTACTTTTTGTCTGTTGTTTTAATAGGTACAGTTTATCCAATTTTTTTAGATGTTATTTCATCAGAAAAAATTTCTGTAGGACCTCCATTTTATCACAAACTCATAGCTCCATTTTTAATACCCTTTTTATTATTTATGGCCTTGGGGCCAAGACTTAAATGGATCAAGTCAAAAATTGAAAAGAAATATTCAATAATTATAATATTTATAATTTCAATAATTTTAACGTTTTTTATAATCAAAAATCTAACAACAAATATTCTTTTCTATACTCTTTTATTATCAGCTGCTTTTTTTCTTTTTTTCACAACTCTTAAAGAATTTTTGACTAAAAAATTAAATAATAGTTCACAAACAATTGCCCACTTTGGTTTTAGTTTATTAATATTGAGTATTTTATTTAATGGCATCTTATCATCAGAGGTGATTACCAATATGAAGATAGGTGAAAAATTTAAATTTGGAAAAGGAGAAATTTTTTTTAAAAAGATTGAAGAAAGAAGAGAGAGTAATTTTAATTCAATTATTGCTTTTTTTGAAATTAAAGATCTGGAGGGAAATGTTGTTGAATTAGAACCAGAGATAAGAGTTTATAATCAACCTCTAATGGTTACTAGCGAGGCAGATATAAAAACAACATTATTGGAAGATAAATTTATAGTCATGAATCTTGTTAAAGGTAATGAATATTTTAATGTTAGATATCAATCAAAACCATTTATGGTATGGATTTGGATTTCTGTCTTTTTATTAGGTCTTGGTGGAACGATAGGTTTATTTAAAACTAGGACATGAAAAAAAAAATAACTATATTAATTACAGGCGTAGTTTTAAGTTTTTGTTTTATAATTTTTTACAAAGGATTAAATAATCCAAATACTTATGCACCAAAAACTAGCATTAAAAAAGATATTCCAATTTTTAATGCAGTAGATTTCTTTTCAAAAAAAACTGTTAGTTCAGATGAAATTTTTAAAGATAATACTTATTATATTGTAAATATTTGGGCATCTTGGTGTGTGCCTTGTAGAGCAGAACACCCTCTTTTAATGCAATTAAATGGAAATCATTCAGTTAAACTAATTGGTTTAAATTACAGGGATAGTTTTAATAATGCAAAAAATTTTATTGATGAATTTGGAAATCCCTATTCAAGAATTTTAATTGATAAAGATGGTGCTTTAGGTGTTGAATTTGGTGCTTTCGGTGTCCCGGAAACCTTTTTAATAGATAGAAATAAAAAAATAATAAAGAAATTTATTGGCCCAATTGATCAAGAAGCTGTAAATAAAATTAAGTTAATGATTAAATGAAAATTTTTAAGATATTTATAATACTTTTATTAATTACAAATTTTTCAGAGTTAAAATCTGAAGAAAAAAGTGATATCTTAAAAAATAAAATATTAAAAAATATCCGTTGTTTGATTTGTCAGGGTCAGTCTGTATACGACTCCGAGTCAGAATTTGCATCTAGTATAAAATTAATTGTTGATAGAAAAATTAATGAAGGACTAAAAGAAGAGTCTATATATGAATTTTTAAGAGAAAAGTATGGTGATTGGATAGTTTACGATCCACAATTAAATAAAAATACTTATATATTGTGGTTATTACCGTTATTGTTATTTTTGTTAGGTGGTGCAATAATGAGAAAAAAAATTAAAATTTAAAAACTAAATATTTATGAAGCTAAAAAAACTATATTTATTGTTATCCTTGTTGCTTTTTTTTACTCCAGCAAAGAGTGAAACAGAGTTCAGCTTCTATGCCGGCACCTTTGATACCATAGATAAAGAAGGCGATGATGAGGCAACTCTATATGGTTTTGAACATAATAATCCAATATTATTCAGAGATACGTTTATTGGAAAATTTTCTCCGATTACAGGTGGATTTGTTACAGATAAAAGTTCAATTTATTTGTACACTGGGGTTCAAGCTGAATATGAGTTGGGTCCTTTAAATATTGTACCCAGTTTTGCACCTGGTTATTACGAGCAAGGTGATGGAAAAGATTTAGGAATGGCTCTAGAGTTTAAAAGTGAATTAAAATTTAGTTTAGATATTTTTAAAGAATCTAAAATAGGATACTCTTATAGTCATATTTCAAACAATGACTGGGGAGACAAAAACCCTGGTGTAGATAATCAAACAATTTCATTTTCAAAAATTTTTTAATTTAATGAAGTTAAATGATTGTTATAATTTTAATGACTTTAGAAAATTAGCTAAAAAAAAATTACCTTCACCTATATTTCATTATATTGATGGTGGTGCAGATGATGAGCAAACATTAAGAAGAAACACAGAATCTTTTAATGATTGTGATTTAGTTCCTAATATACTTGCTAGCGTTGGTAAGCCTGATCTTTCAGCGACTGTTTTTGGTAAAAAGATTAATATGCCTATCTTTCTTTCCCCAACTGCAATGCAAAGACTTTATCATCATGATGGCGACAAAGCATCTGCTAGAGCTGCTGAAAAATTTGGTACTTTTTATAGCATGTCAACTATGGCTAATAATACAATTGAAGAGATTGCAGAAATCTCAAATGGTCCAAAATTGTTCCAACTTTATGTTCATAAAGATCAATCAATAACGGATGATTTAATTGATAGATGTAAAATATCTGGCTTTGACGGCATGTGTTTAACAGTAGATACTTTAGTTGCTGGAAATAGAGAAAAAGATCATAGAACTGGATTTACCACTCCTCCAAAACTTACCCTTCAAAGTTTAATTAGTTTTGCAATGAGGCCTGAGTGGGTATTTAATTATTTTACTCATAAAAAATTTGAATTATCTAATGTTAAAAACAAAACAGACAAAGGTACCAATATTTCAAAGTCTGTAATTGAATATATTAATGAACAATATGATCCAGCTATGAATTGGAAAGACGCTGAATATTGTGTGAAAAAATGGAATGGTCCATTTGCACTTAAGGGCGTGATGTCAGTTGAGGATGCAAAAAAAGCTATAGATATAGGATGCTCAGCAATTATGATTTCAAACCATGGCGGTAGACAACTAGATGGTTCAAGGTCGCCTTTTGACCAAGTTAGTGCAATTCGAGAGGCTGTTGGAGATAAATTAGAGATCATATTAGATGGTGGAGTAAGACGTGGAACTCATGTTTTAAAAGCTTTAGCAGCTGGTGCAACAGCTTGTAGTTTTGGAAAAATGTTTTTATTTGCATTAAGTGCAGGAGGTCAACCAGGTGTTGAACGTCTATTGCAAAACATGCATGATGAAATTAATAGGAATATGGTATTAATGGGCTGTAAGACCCTGAAAGAATTAGATGCGTCAAAATTAATCTATAGAAAATAGTTATTACTTATCAAAAGTATATATAAAAAAAATAAATTAAATTATAAAATATTAATATTAGAATTAAATTATTATGAAATTAGCAAAAAATTTAGAGAGATTAGGAACTGAGTCTGCATTTAGTGTTTTGGCTGAAGCTAAGGCTTTAGAGGCTAAAGGAAATCCAATGATTCATTTAGGGTTAGGTCAGCCTGATTTTAAAACACCCCAACACGTAGTAGATGCTGCAAAAAAAGCTTTAGATGATGGTCACCACGGATATGTAATGTCCAACGGTATTCCAGAATGTAGACAAGCTGTAACAAGATGGATTAAAAAACGTTATAGTGTTGATGTAGATTTTGAAAGAATTTTAATCATGCCAGGTGGAAAACCTACGATGAGTTATGCCATTCAATGTTTTGGAGAACCAGGTGCTGAAATAATTCACCCTACACCTGCCTTTCCAATATATGAGTCAATGATTAATTATACTGGATCAACATCTGTACCTTATGATTTAACTGAAGATAAGGATCTTAAATTTAATCCAGAAAAAATTTTATCACTAATCACTGATAAAACTAGATTGTTAGTATTAATTAACCCAAACAATCCAACGGGTAGCTTTGTGGAAAAAGCGGATATTGATGTATTGGCTGAAGGTCTTAAAAAACATCCACACGTAACTATATTAAGTGATGAAATTTACAGTAGACAGATTTTTGATAATAAAGAAATGCCATCATTTTTTAATTATCCAGAGTTAAGAGAAAGACTGATTGTATTAGAAGGTTGGAGCAAAGCATATTCGATGACGGGATGGAGACTAGGATGGAGTTTTTGGCCCAAGGAATTAATTTCACATGTTAATAAGCTTTTAATTAATAGTGTATCGTGTGTAAACGCAGCAGCTCAATTTGCAGGAATTGCAGCATTGGATGGTCCAGATGATTCAATTAATGAAATGATGGTAAAGTTTACACAGAGAAGAAAACTAATTCATGAAGGTTTAAATAGTTTGCCAGGTATAGAATGTAGCCTTCCAGGAGGAGCTTTTTATGCATTTCCAAAGGTAATTGGAACGGGAATGAATGGCTCAGAATTTGCAAAAAAATGTATGCATGAAGCAGGAGTAGCAATAGTTCCAGGAACAGCTTTTGGTAAAACTTGCCAAGATTACGTAAGATTTAGCTTTGCAGCCTCAGAAGATAACATATCTAACGCATTGGAAAATATCAAAAAAATGCTAGGCTAAGACTAATGAGTGAATTAGTTCTGCCAAAGATAGATAAAGCAACGATAAATAAAAAAGAATATATCTTTAAAAATCTTGCAAAAATTATAAATCCAGAAAATGTTTTAAGTCATGCTGATGACGTTAAGCCATATGAAACTGATGCATTAGCGGCTTATACGCAGACACCACTTGCTGTTGTGATGCCAGAAAATACTGAAGAAGTAAGTAACATTTTAAAGTTTTGTTACAAAGAAAATATTAAAGTTGTACCAAGGGGAGCTGGCACTGGCCTTTCAGGTGGTGCACTACCTTTAAATGATGCAATTTTATTAAGTCTTGGGAAATTTAATAAAATTATAGAAATTGATTTTGAAAATAAATGTGTAGTAACCCAACCTGGTGTAACAAATCTAGGAATTACTCATGCTGTCCAACATAAAAATTTTTACTATGCACCAGATCCATCAAGTCAGCTTGCATGTTCAATAGGTGGTAATGTTGCTGAAAATTCAGGAGGTGTTCACTCTTTAAAATATGGAACAACAACTAATAATATTTTAGGTGTTGAAATGGTAATGATGGATGGAACGGTTTGTAGAGTTGGTGGAAAAACTCTTGATCAAGAAGGATATGATTTGATGGGATTAATTTGTGGTTCAGAAGGATTATTAGGAGTGATTACTGAAGTGACAGTTAAAATTTTAAAAAATCCTCAAGTAGTTAAAGCAGCGTTAATAGGATTTCCAACAATTGAAGAAGGTGGAAACGCAGCATCAGAAATAATTTCAAGTGGAATTGTTCCGGCGGGCATGGAAATAATGGATAAAGCTTTAATAGAGGCAACAGATAATTTTAGTAAAGCAGGTTACCCACGAGATGCAGAGCTTTTATTAATTGTAGAATTAGATGGAACTGAGTCTGAAGTAGATGAATTATTAAAACAAGTAAGAACTATTTGCGAAAAAAATAATTGCTCAAGTTTAAAATTTAGCAAAAATGAAAAAGAAAGACTATCATTTTGGGCAGGTAGAAAAGCAGCTTTTCCAGCATGTGGAGCTATGGCACCAGATTATTATTGTATGGACGGATCCATACCAAGAGGAAAACTAGCAGAAGCTTTACTTGAAATAAAAAAACTTTCTGAAAAATATGAGTTGCCAGTAGCAAATTGTTTTCATGCGGGAGACGGAAATTTACACCCGCTAATAATGTTTGATGGGGGTGATAAAGAACAATTAAGAAAAACTGAAGAATTTGGAGCTGAAATACTAAAAGCCTGTGTAAGGTTAGGAGGAGTTATAACTGGAGAACATGGGGTCGGAATTGAAAAAAGAGAACTAATGTGTGAGATGTTTAATAATACAGATATTCAACAACAATTAGATATTAAAAAATCGTTAGATGAAAAAAATTTGTTAAATCCTGGAAAGGTTTATCCAATATTAAGAAAATGTGCAGAGGAAGGAAGGGTACATGTCCACAGAAATGAAGAAAAATTCCCAGATCTTCCAAGATTCTAACAACATCTATTATCCAGAAGATGAGCTGCAAGTTTCAAATCTAGTTCAGGAGCTTTATAAAAAAAACCAACCAACAGAAATAATTGGCACAGGCTCAAAAAATTTTATTGGTAACAGAATACAATCTGCAAAAAAACTATCTATGTCTAAATTGTCAGGTGTAATTGAGTATTTGCCTGAAGAACTTTATATTAAAGTTAAAGCTAACACGCCATTAGAGTTAGTTGAAAAGGAGTTGGAAAAAAACAATCAAGAATTGGCTTTTGAGCCTATTGATTTTGGATTTATTGAAAATGGAAAATCAAATAAGGGAACTATAGCAGGTCATTTAGCTTGTAATTTTGCTGGCTCTCGAAGATTTAAAGTCGGAAGTTTAAGAGACCATATATTAGGTTTTAGAGGTGTAAATGGTAAGGGAGATATAATTAAATCAGGCGGAACAGTTGTAAAAAATGTTACAGGTTATGATTTATCAAAGCTAGTTACAGGATCTTTTGGAACTTTAGTAGCATTAACTGAAATAACATTAAAGGTTCTACCTAAAAAAAAATTATCTAATACAATTACAATTTATACTGATGATAAAAAATTAGTTAAAGATTTATTCGAAAAAATTTCTGGCTCAAGTAGCGAAGTCTCAGGAGCTGTTTATATTCCTGAAGAACCCAAAGACGAAAATTATGACCAAAATAAAGAAATGGTTTTTAAATTTAATGATTTAAAATATAAAGGATCATTTTTAGCGTTAAGAATAGAAGGAGATAAAATCTCAATAGAAGAAAAATTAAAAGCTTTAACAATTGAACTTGAGCTTAGTAATTTGAATACAATAATTTTGGATGTTCATCAATCAATACCATTTTGGAAAAAAATAAACAATCTTGAGATATTTAAACAAACAAAAAATAACCTCTTAAGAGTAGTAGTGCCTCCTTCAAAAGGCCCTAAGTTGATGCAATTTCTAGGCAATAAGTATAAATATTACATTGATTGGTGTGGCTCATTATATTGGATAGAGGTTCAATCAAAGAAGAGCTCTAAGGTAAGCGATATTAAAAAATTAACAAAGGAATTAGGTGGCTATTTAACTATCATAAAGACATCGGAAGAATATGATTACGAAGAAACGATTTTTACAGTAGACGATACAAGACTTTTAATATCAGAAAAGATCAAAAAAAGTTTTGATCCTAAAAGAATTTTTAATCCGGGAAAAATGTATAGAGGAATTTAATGCAAACAAACTTTACTGAAAAACAATTAAAAGACAGTGATAATACGGCAACAGAAAAAATTTTTAAAAAGTGTGTTCATTGTGGTTTTTGCAATGCAACTTGTCCAACTCATCAAATATTTGGTGATGAATTAGATGGGCCTCGGGGAAGAATTTATTTAATTAAGGATATGTTGGAAAATCAAAAAAAACCAACAGCAAAAACGGTAAAACACATAGATAGATGTTTGTCTTGCTATAGCTGCATGACCACTTGTCCTGCTGGAGTAAATTATATGCACATCATTGATCATGGAAAAAAATATATTGAAAAAAACTATGAAAGATCTTTTTTTGATAGAACAATTAGGAACTTTTTATCAGTAGTGTTACCGAATACTGGATACTTTAGATTAGCAAGTTATATGGTTAAATTAGCTAAACCTTTTCAATTTTTAATGCCATTAAAAATAAAAGATATGATGAACTTGATGCCAACAAGTTTTCCCAAAAAAACCTTAAAACAAAAAGAAATTTATCCTGTGGCTAAAAATAAGAAAGTTGCAAGAGTTGCGCTTTTAACTGGTTGTGTGCAGAAAGAAATTTCTCCTCAAATTAATGAGGCCACGATTAGACTTTTAAATAGACATGGAGTTGAAGTAATTGTTCCTAAAAAGATTAGATGTTGTGGATCTTTAAATCACCACTTAGGCAAAGAAGATGATGCTCACCAGGATTTTATAAATAATATCAATACTTGGTATGACGAACATCAAAAAGGAAATTTAGACGCTATTTTATCTAATACTTCTGGATGTGGAACTACCATGAAAGACTATGGTTTCATTTTTAGAGATGATGAAAATATGAAAAAAAAAGCTAGAGTAATTTCTGATTTAACCAAAGATGTCACTGAATATTTAAATACAAATTTAAAATTAAATTTTAGCTCTAAAGAAAAGAAGTACAAAATTGCCTATCATTCAGCTTGTTCAATGCAACATGGACAAAAAGTACACAGTCAACCCATGTCATTACTTTCAAAAACAAATAATGAAATTATGGAAATTCCAGAAGGACACATCTGTTGCGGATCTGCTGGTACTTATAATATTTTGCAGACTGAAATTGCAAAAGAATTATTAAGTAAAAAAGTAAAAAATATTGAAAGTTTAAAACCTGATTTTATATCAACTGGAAATATTGGTTGTATTACTCAAATTTCTAATGGAACGAAAACTCCAATTTTACATACCATTGAGATATTAGATTGGTATACTGGTGGCCCAAAACCAAAAATATTACAAAAAAATTAACTATGAAAAAAATTATAATTACAAGAAGGTTATTAAAAGAGTCTGAAGATAAAGCATCAAAAATATTTGATGCAAAATTTAATAGCAATGATGAATTATACTCTCAATCAAAACTAATTGAATTGAGCAAAGGACAAGATGCAATCCTAACTTCTTTAACTGATAAGATGGATGAAGAAACTATAAACAAACTGCCAGATAGTATTAAGATAATTTCTAATTTTGCAGTTGGTTTTGGAAATATTGATTTAGAAGCAGCCAAAAAAAGAGGAATAGCTGTAACTAATACACCAGAGGTTTTATCTGATGCCACAGCTGAGATTGGAATCTTATTAATACTTGGAGCATGTAGAAGAGTGCCAGAGGGCATTCAGGCTGCAAAAGAAAGTAGCTGGAAATGGTCAGCAGATTATTTGATAGGAAAACAGTTAACTGGTACGAGGCTTGGAATTTTAGGAATGGGGAGAATAGGTCAAAAGATTGCAAAAATTGCAAAATCTTTAGGAATGATTATTCATTATCACAACAGATCAAAACTAAGTGACGAAAAAGAACAGGGTGCGATTTATCATGATAGCATTAAAAGTCTTTTTGGAGTTTCAGATGTATTGTCAATTTGTTGTCCCGCAACAAAAGAAACAGAAAATTTAATTAATAAAGAAACATTAGAATATTTTCCAACAGGTGCAGTTATAACAAATGTAGCTCGTGGAGATATTGTTGAAGATGAAGCTTTAATAGATGCATTAAATAGAAGAAAAATTTATGCAGCAGGACTTGATGTTTATAAGGGTGAACCAAATTTAAATCCGGGCTATCTGAAGATTAAAAGTGTTTTTATTTTGCCTCACCTTGGTAGTGCCACTAAGCACACAAGAATTGCTATGGCTAATCTAGCTATAGACAATATTGATGAGTTTTTCAAAACAGGAAACTGTAAAAATAAAGTAAATTAATTTTTGGATATCAAGTTAATATAATACAATTTTAAGTTGTACTGTTATTGTCGCAAGAAGATTTTTCATCATAAAAACATAATTTTATAAAGCCGTTCAAAGTCTACTATTCTTTAGACTCTGATTACGAATGTGATTAAGATACTCGCAGTTAATTAACTAATAATCAAAGGAGAAATAATGATTAAAGAAAAAAAATCATTGAAGAGCTCAAATTCTTCAAGACGTAAGTTCTTTAAGACTGCTGCTAAAGCTGGTGCTGTAGCTGCAACAGCTGTTGCAATGCCTAATATTGCAACTGCAGACGGACACGTTACATTAAAAATGCAAGCTGCTTGGCCTTCAGGCGCAAACATTTTTTTTGAAATGGCGCAAGACTACTGTAACATGGTTAGCGATATGTCTGGAGGATCACTTAAAATTGATCTTCAGCCTGTAAACGCAATTGTTAAAACTTCAGAAATCGGAGCGGCGGTAAGCGATGGAATCGTTGATATGGGTCACTGGGTGACTGCATATTGGTATGGTAAAAACGCTGCAGCTTCACTTTTTGGAACTGGTCCTTCATACGGAATGTCATCTCAAGAAGTTATGGGATGGATGGAGTATGGTGGAGGAAGAAAATTATATGAAGAAGCAGTAGCTAGTGTTGGATATAACTATACTGGATTCTTTCATATGCCTATGCCAGCACAACCTTTTGGTTGGTTCAAAAAGAACGTAACTAAAGTATCTGATGTTAAAGGTATGAAGTATAGAACAGTTGGTCTAGCGACTAACGTTTTAACTGCTATGGGAATGGTCGTAAGACAATTACCAGGTGGTGAGATCCAACCAGCAATGAAAACTGGTTTGATTGATGCTGCTGAGTTTAACAACCCAACATCAGACTCACAGTTTGGAATGCAAGATGTCTCTAAACACTATCACTTAGGAAGTTTCCATCAATCTCAAGAGATGTTTGAAATTCCTATGAACACTAAGAGACTGAAAAGCCTTTCACCTGCTCATCAAGCTATCTTGAAGAACGCTGCTTATGCTGCTAACTCAGATAACTACTTCAAAGCACTTGTTAGATACTCTGACAGTTTAGCTGATTTGATGAATACACATAAGGTTAACGTTTACCAAACATCTGATGCCATTTTAGCTGAACAGTTAAAAGGTTGGGATAAAGTTGTTGGAGAATTCTCAGGAAAAGATGCATTCTTCAAAAAAGTGGTAGACTCTCAAAAAGCATACGCTAAGAAAGTAATGAAGTACTTGCTGATGAATCAGCCTAATTACAAACTAGCTTATGAAAATGAGTTTGGACCAATTGGAAAAGTTAAAATCTAATTAACTTTTTAACAATTTAAGAAGGGGGTTTCGGCCCCCTTTTTTTTGTAGTACAGTTTTTAACAAAATTAGAGTATCCTATTCAAATCATGATGAGAGCCTACATAAAATTAGCTGACACATTAAGTACCTCAATAGGTAAGGCTTTTTCTTGGTGTATTGTTATTTTAATGGGTGGAACTTGTTATGAAGTTATGATGGCCTATGTATTTAATAAGCCAACACTTTGGAATTTTGACTTTAGTATGCAGATGTATGGCGCGATATTGATGATGTCAGGTGCTTATTGTTTAGCAACAGAATCTCATGTTAGAGGAGATGTAATTTACAGATTATTTAAACCAAGAACACAAGGTTATATTGATTTAGTACTTTATTTTATTTTCTTTTTTCCTGGTGTCGTATCTTTAGCATTTTATGGTTATGAATATGCTGCACTTGCTTGGAAGATAAAAGAGACTAGTTGGAGTAGCCCGGCGCAAATTAATATTTATATGGTAAAATCTTTAATACCTGCCGCGGGAGTATTTTTGGTTATTCAGGGAATAGCTGAAGTATTTAGAGCAATTATTTGTATTAAAACTGGACATTGGCCAGCAAGAATGGTTGTTGCTGAAGAGACAGAGCAAATTTTAATGAGAACAGCACAAGACGAGGATCAAAGAGATGTTATTTAGTTTAACAAATCCAGAAGTAGCTATCTTCATGATGGGATTATTTTTATTTGCAGTGCTATTAGGTTTTCCAATTGCCTTCACTTTAATGGCAATGGGAATAGGTTTTGGGTATTATGCTTATTACGATCCTGCTTTAATGGATCATGTATTTGATAATAGGATATTTTCTTTATTTGTAAAAAACACATACACCGTTATGGATAATAACGTGCTCACCGCTGTACCACTGTTTTTATTCATGGGATATTTAGTTGAAAGAGCTGGCATTGTAGCAAAATTATTTTTTGCAATAAGACTTGCAGCTCATAGATTACCAGCTTCAATGGCAGTAGCCGCTCTAATAACATGTACTTTGTTTTCTACGGCAACAGGAATTATTGGTGCGGTTGTAACCCTAATGGGTCTACTTGCTTGGCCTGCGATGGTTAAGGCAGGATATGATAAAAAATTTGCTTCAGGAGTAATTTGTGCAGGCGGATGTTTGGGTATTTTAATACCACCTAGTATTATGTTAATTGTTTATTCAGTAATAGCCCAGTTATCTCCTTTGAGATTATTTGCGGCAGCAATTTTTCCAGGACTTTTACTTGCAGGACTTTATATAGCTTACGCTGTGGGTAGAGCTTGGCTCCAACCATCAATTGCACCTAAGCCAAGAGCAGAAGATATTCCACCACGAGCTGAAATTTTAAAAGAAGTATTAGTTTCTTTCGTCCCTCTTTTTGGATTAATTATGTTGGTTCTTGGAACAATCTTAGCGGGTATAGCAACGCCGGCAGAGGCCGCAGCAGCAGGAGCATTTGGTGCAATATTGTTATCATGGTTTTACAAAACACTTAAATGGCAAAGTTTTAAAGAGTCTGTTTTTCTAACTGCAAAAACTACAGCTATGATTATGTGGTTATTTATTGGTTCTTGGACTTTTTCTTCTGTATTTTCTTATCTAGGTGGCCATGAAATTTTTGAACATTTCTTTACATCAATAAATATAAATACATGGCAATTTTTAATTATCACACAAATTATTATTTTTCTTTTAGGATGGCCGTTAGAATGGACTGAAATCTTAATTATATTTGTTCCAATATTTTTACCGCTTCTAGAGGTATTTGATGTTAATCCATATTTCTTTGCAATGTTAATTGCTCTTAATTTACAAACATCTTTCTTAACTCCTCCAATGGCAATGTCAGCTTATTATTTAAAGGGCGTTCAAAAGAAAAATGTTGAATTGATGGAAATATTTGCAGGAATTATGCCATTCTTGGGTATAGTAATATTTGCTATGTTTCTTATGTATATGTTTCCAGGCATTGCCTTATGGTTGCCAGAAACGTTATTTGCAAATTAGACAAACTAAATGTTAAATATTTTTACACTCACAGCCAATAAATTGGCTGAACATTTAAAATCAGGTCAATTATCTTCAGTTGAAGTTTGTACACAATATATTGAGAGAATTGAAAAATTTGAAAAAGATGTAAAGGCGTGGCAATATTTTGATAAAAAAAAGCTTTTAGAAAAAGCTGTAGAGGCAGATGAGTATAGAAAATCAGGTAAACCACTAGGCTCATTACATGGCTTACCAATTGCGGTTAAAGATATAATTGGCACATTTGAAATGCCTACTGAATGTGGTTCTCCCTTAAGAAAAAAAATGCCTAGCTCACAAGATTCAGAGATAGTTAATTTACTTAAGATTGAAGGAGCGATAGTGATGGGTAAAACTGTAACCACAGAACTTGCATATTTCCATCCTGGAAAAACTACCAATCCACACGACAACACAAGAACGCCAGGGGGATCATCAAGTGGTTCAGCAGCTGTCATTGCAGCACATATGGCGCCCCTATCAATTGGAACCCAAACTAACGGCTCAGTTATTAGGCCCGCTTCTTACTGTGGGGTTGTAGGCTATAAGCCTTCTTATGGATTAATTTCAAGAAGTGGAGTTATGAGACAGTCTGATAAATTAGATCACATCGGAGTTTTTGGAAAAACGGTTGAAGATGTTGCCTTGTTTGCAAAATCATTAATTAAAAAAGATTTATATGATCCATCAACTATTCATTATGCTGCAGATGAAATGTTAAATGTTTGTAAAAAGGGTCCAATATATGAGCCAAAGTTTATTTTTTACAAAACTAAAAATTGGAAAAATATTGATAAAGAGTCCCAAAAATCTTTTGATTTCTTTATAAAAACTTTTAGTAAAAATATTGAGGTCTTTGATACCCCATCTTATTTTGATGACATTCCAAAATATCATAAAATAATTCATGAAACTGATATGGCAAATAATTTTCAAGGTTATTATAAAAAATCTAAAAAATTTCTTTCTAAAGAGATGGTTAGTGCAATTGAAAGAGGACTAAAATACTCAGCAAAAGAATATGCTGAAGCAATAGACTTTATGAAAAGAAGCTACGAGTCTTATAAAGAGGTTTTTGAAGATTTTCATGGAGTATTAACTCCGTCATCGTCTGGCGTTGCTCCAAAGGGTTTAAAGAGCACAGGTAGCCCAGAATTCTCAACTATTTGGACATATATGGGTTTGCCGTCTATCTCATTACCTTTACTTATCGGTGCAAATAATTTACCATTAGGAATTCAATTAGTTGGAGACAAGTTAGATGACCTAAGATTTCTTGGTGTAGCTAATTGGTTAGAAAAAAATTGTAAAAAATATGCTAAATAAAATATCAACATTTTTAGGATCGTGTCTTGCAACAATATTTCTTATTGGACTTGCAACAACCTTAACTAGATCTTCTATGATTGGTTTTTGGGACGTGTTACCCGTATATATCTTAATGGCTCTAGCAATTGGAATGATGATTTACGAAGCTTATTTCGATAAAAAATAAATCAAATTTTTAGTGAATAATTCAAAGAATAATTATTTACCTTTTTTATTACTTTTCATTCAACCTATTTTTATGGCAAGCAATCTAATCGTTGCAAGAGGTGGAGTTGAATATGTGCCTCCAATTTCTCTAGCATTTTGGCGGTGGACTGCTGTATTCTTAATATTATTACCTTTTACCTATAGCTCTCTTAAAAAAAACTTTAAATTTGTAAAACAAGAATACAAAAAAATATTCTTTATTGGGTCAATGGGGTGTGGTGTTTGTGGCGCCTTTCCATTTTTAGCAGGCCAAACAACAACCGTTACAAACATGGGAATTATATATTCCTCATCACCAATATTTATAATTTTAATTTCAAGTATTTTTTTTAAAGAGAAAATAAATTTTTTAAGAATTGTAGGTCTAGTTTCTTGTTTAGTTGGGGTTTTTGCTATTATTATTAAAGGTGACTTATCTTTATTAATTAGCTTAAAATTTACAATTGGTGACCTCTGGATGTTAGCTTCTGCAATAGGTTGGGCCCTTTATTCAATTTATTTATTTTATTGGAAAACAAATTTAAAAATTTTTGATAGATTTACATTGATTGCATTTTTTGGTGTAGTTAGTTTATTTCCATTTTATTTGATTGAAGAAATTTTTTTTGTTAAAACAATTTTTAATGAAGACTTTTTCATTTGGGTTTTATTTGCTGCTATTTCCCCAGGAATAATAGCTTTTACATTATATACCATGGCACAAAAAAAACTTGGGGCCTCCATAACAGGTTTTACACTTTATATCTTTACAGTTTATAGTGCCATTTATGGAGTGCTATTTTTTAAAGAACAGCTTGAATATTATCACTATCTAGGAACAGCCTTAGTTTTTGGTGGTGTTTATTTAGTTAAAAAAAAAAATAAATATGAAAAAAAAACTTAAAGAGTATTTATTGAAGTTAATTTTAATTATACCAATAGCTTACTTTTCTTTACTCTTTATTATATTTATATTTCAACGAAATTTATTATATCATCCAAAAGAAAATAACTATTCTGGCGATGAATTAAAAGTTAAAATAGAAAAAGTAAAGATTGAGACAGGTGATAATATTGAATTACTCGGATGGTTTCATGAAAAAGATCTTATAAATTTTAAAACTCTGGTTTTCTTTCATGGCAATGCGGGAACATTAGAAAATAGAATACATAAAATTAATCATTTTAAAGAAATGAATATAAATTTTCTAATCATTTCCTGGAGAGGATTTAGTGGAAACTTAGGCAAACCATCAGAAAAAGGATTATATGAAGATGGCGAGAGTGCAATTAATTGGTTAAAAGGAAAAGGACTTAAAGATAATGACATTATTCTTTATGGTGAGTCATTAGGCACTGGAATTGCAACTCATGTTGCTCAAAAGCGTAAATTTGCAGGTATTATATTAGAATCTCCATTTACATCTATGGTTGATGCAGCAAAAAATGTATATCCATATTTTCCAATCAGATTTTTACTTAAAGATAAATACGAAAGTGACAAAAAAATTAAAAATTTTAAGTCTCCAATTCTGATTATGCATGGAGAAGCAGATAAAATAGTGCCATTCTGGATGGGTAAAAAAATGTATGAATTAGCAAATGAACCAAAGTATTCTTACTTTTCCGAAAAAGATAATCACATGATGGAATACAACAAAAAAATGATAGTAGTTTTGAAGGAATATTTAAAGAGTTTAAATTAAGCCACAATCTGACCAAATAATTTACAGATTTTATTTTTAAATATTAAGAGTGCTAAGATTTATTATATCTTTATTAATTATAATTTCTTTCAGTAATTTTACATACTCTGATGAGACAAATTATAATACAGATAATCTTTTTCATGTAGGTCAAATGAATTCTTATGATAAAAATTTTAGTCTTTATTTTAAAACTAGAGAAAAATCTATTTTAGCAAGAGGAGAAAATTTTAATTATGTTACTGATTTTCCCCAGGATCTATATATTTATGACTATAAAACAAAAACTTCATCCCCTTTAATCTCTTATGAATGGTTTCCATCACAAGCTAAATTTTTTTTAGAAGAGTATGGTTTTCCAGTTTTTCCAGAGGATTTTGCGTATTACCTACTAAGGGATAACAATACATTAATTATGATTAGTGCAATTAAAAATATCAAAACAAATTTTCAATTTGATATTGCGAATAAGAAATTAAATCAATATTCCTCTACTGGAAAACTAGAATTTATAATTTCATCGGTTGCAAAAAATTGTGGACATTCACATCTACAAGAAAATTATAAATGTAATTATTACAAACCTTTAATTTCTAATAACTTAATTAATTAATATTGATAAAAGCTTCTGCAAACTTTTCTGCATTAAAGATTTGTAAATCATCTTCTTTTTCTCCAAGTCCCAAAGCAATTATTGGTAGCTGATATTTTTTAGCAAGAGCTAATAAAATACCCCCTTTTGCTGTTCCATCTAATTTTGTCATTATTAGACCCGTAACAGGGATAATTTTATTAAATTCCTCTACTTGGTTAATTACATTTTGTCCTGAAGTAGCATCTAAAACCAGAATTACATCATGTGGTGCATTAGGATCTATTTTTTTAGTTACATTAGCAATTTTCTTATATTCTTCCATTAAGTTCTTTTTATTTTGTAATCGTCCAGCTGTATCAATTAACACATGATTAAAACCTTCTTTTAATGCTTCTTCTATAGCCTTGTATGCAACAGAGGCTGGATCAGACCCTTGTGATGATTTAATGATTTGTATATCAATTTTATTCGCCCAGCTTTCTAGCTGTTCGATAGCTGCCGCTCTAAATGTGTCACACGCAGAAAACATAACTTTATTTCCATTAGATTTTAAAATTTTACCTATTTTACCTATGGTTGTAGTTTTACCAACTCCATTAACTCCTGATATTAATACTGCATTGAGTGTTTCTTTTTTATCAAAAAAATTTTGGTTTTCTAATGGTTTCATTAATGTGATTATATAATTTTTAAGAATTAAATTAACCTCATTCATAATATCTTTTTTAGGATTAATTTTTTCTTCAGAAATAATCTTTTTAATTTCTTCGGCTGCTACAAGACCAACATCTGACTGAATTAAGTATTCCTCTATTTGATCTAATGTTTTGTCATCAATTTCTTTTTTAATAATTATATCTCTTAAACCAGAGGTGAAAGTAGATGCACTTTTTTTAAAACCAATTTTAAATTTATCAAAAATTCCCATTATAATTTAATATCTATATCTTGAATATCAGAGACTGGTCCCTTCATAAAAACACTATTTCTTTCGTCAATAAAAATTGTTAGTTTTCCTAGAGCAAACTCAATGTCTAAAGTTTTTTCAGCTAGTTGATTTATATTTGCTGCAACAGCAGTTGCACAAGCTGCAGTACCACATGCCTTAGTAAGTCCAGCACCTCTTTCCCAAACTTTAACTTTTATTAGATTTTTATTTATAACTTTTGCAAGAGTAACATTGCATTTTTCTGGAAAAAATTCATGATGTTCAATTTTTGGACCAAGGTTTTTCAAATCAAATTTTTCTATTTCTTCTACAAAAAATATTATATGTGGATTGCCAACATTAACGGCTGTACCCCCAATAAATTTAATATTATTGTCATCTATAATCTCAATTTTTAAATTTTTTGTATTCATTTCTCTAATTAAAGGAATTTCTTGCCAATCTGTTTTTGCTATTCCTATCTCAGTTTCTACCAATTTATTTTCAATGATATTAGATTTTAGCGAACCCGACTCTGTCAAAACTGTTATTTCCTTTTGCCCATTTTCTCTTGATAGGAACTCCGCAACACATCGAGTACCATTTCCGCAGGCTCCAGATATACTGCCATCTGAATTATAAAAAACTAGTTCTGCGTCAGCATCATTTGTTTTATTTTTTTTAATCAAAATTAGCTGATCACATCCAATGAAATTACGATCACATATTTTGATTATTTGATCTTTGCTTAAATTTAAGTCCTTTTTTCTTAAATCAATGATAACAAAATCATTGCCTAAACCATCCATTTTAAATGCTTTAATATCCATATGTAGATATTTAACTTATTTATTGACTTTTTGTACCTCTATTATAGGTTGTTGCCGTTCCCACAAAAACGTTAAATTTGTGGTGTCTTTGGTAACAAAGAGATCAACACTAGTCAGCGAGGATTCGCCCACTAGTGCAGTACTGCTATGTGTAAAAAAAATGTTTGAAAACTTAACAAATAAATTTGAAGAAATCTTTTCTTCTTTAAAAAAAGCACCATCACTTGATGAAAATCAAGTTGATGAAGGTTTAAGAGCTATTAGACAAGCTCTCTTGGAAGCTGATGTATCGCTTGATGTAGCTAAAGATTTTATAACAAGAGTTAAGCCAAAAGTTTTAGGACAAGAAATAATTAGATCAACCTCTCCGGGGGATATGGTTGTTAAAATTGTTCACGATGAGTTGGTAAGTTTTTTAGGTGAAAGCAACACAGATATTAATTTAAATGCTGTTCCACCAGTTTCGATGATGCTAGTGGGCTTGCAAGGTTCGGGTAAAACTACAACTACTGCAAAATTAGCAAAATACTTAGAAAAAAATAAAAAAAAGAAATTAATGATGGTCAGCCTTGATGTCCACAGACCAGCAGCACAAGAGCAACTTAAATCCTTAGGTGAACAAAACAATATTTTAACTTTACCAATTATTGAAGGACAATTGCCAGCAGATATTTGTAGAAGAGCAGTAAGTGCTGCTAATTTAAATGGGGCAGAAATTATATTATTTGATACAGCAGGAAGGACTCAAATTGATCTTCAGATGATGAGTGAGATTAAACAAATAGAGAGTATAATTAATCCAACAGAAACTTTTTTGGTCGCAGATTCATTAACAGGGCAAGTAGCAGCAGAGGTTGCTAAAGAGTTTAAAAATACCGTGAATTTAACCGGTATTGTTTTGACTAGAGCCGATGGTGATGCAAGAGGTGGAGCTGCACTTAGTATGAAGTATGTCTCTCAAGTTCCAATTAAATTTTTAGGGGTAGGTGAAAAAACAGAAAATTTAGAAGTTTTTCATCCAGATAGAATAGCAAATAGAATATTAGGTATGGGTGATATTGTTTCTCTAGTTGAGAAAGCAGCTGAAGATCTTGGTGAAGAGAACATAAAAAAAGCAGAAGAGAATTTAAAAAAAGGTCAATTTTCGATGGAGGACTATTTAACTCAGCTAAGACAAATGAAAAAAATGGGTGGAATAGAGGGGATAATGTCATTTATGCCAGGTGTTTCTAAGATGAAGGCACAAATGGATACTGCAGGAATTGATGAAAAAATTATTTCTCAAAATGAAGCAATAATTTTATCTATGACGAAAAAAGAAAGAGGAAATCCTAAAATCATTGATGGTTCTAGGAAAAAAAGAATTGCTAATGGCTCTGGAACAGATGCGGCCACTATCAATAAATTGCTTAAGCAATTTAAAATGATGTCTGAAATGATGAAAAAGATGTCAAAAGGAAACCTGAAGGGTATGTCCGATAAAGGAATACCTCCAGAGCTACTAAATCAACTTAAATAATAAAGGAGAAGAAATGTTAAAAATAAGACTATCAAGAGGTGGAACAAAAAAAAGACCAGTTTACAAAGTAGTTGTAGCTGATAGCCGACGTGCAAGAGATGGAAGATTTATTGAGAAGGTAGGATTTTTTAATCCTCTTTTACCAAAAGATAAAAAAGAAAGAGTTGGACTAGAAGCTGAAAGAATTAAATATTGGTTAGGTGAAGGTGCACAACCAACAACTAGAGTTGCAAGAATATTAGGTGAAAATAATTTAATCACAATGCCAGTAAATGGAAGCAATCCTCTTAAAGCGGTTCCAAAAAAAGAAAGAAAAAAAGAAGGTGATGAAGCTCCAAAAGCAGAGGCAGCTCCTAAAGCAGATGCTCCTAAAGAAGAAGCTCCAAAAGCAGAGGCAGCTCCTAAAGCAGATGCTCCTAAAGAAGAAGCTCCAAAAGCAGAGGCAGCTCCAAAAGCAGAAGCTCCTAAAGAAGAAGCTCCAAAAGCAGAGGCAGCTCCAAAAGCAGAAGCTCCAAAAGCAGAGGCAGCTCCTAAAGAAGAGGCAAAATAGTTTGACTTATGTGGCAAGCTCAAATTTTTACACTTTACCCAGATATTTTTCCCGGTCCTTTAAGCAAGGGGCTTTATGGGAAAGCTTTAGCAAATAAAATCTGGGATTTAAAAGTTGTAAACATAAGAGATGCAGCAGAAGATAAACACAAAACTGTAGATGACACTCCATTTGGAGGTGGTTCTGGAATGTTGTTAAAGGCTGATGTGTTAGCAAAATCTATTGATCAAAATAAAAAGGAAGGAGAAAGAATTTTTTATTTATCTCCTAAAGGAAAAAAACTTGATCAAAAATTAGCTTTAGAATTATCAAGAGAAAAATCTGTAAGTTTAATTTGTGGACACTTTGAGGGTGTTGATGAAAGAATATTGTCGACCAGAAATATTGAAGAACTTAGCATTGGTGATTTTATTTTGTCAGGAGGAGAAACGGCTTCATTTGTTGTTTTAGATAGTATTCTAAGATTATTACCTGGCGTTTTGGGAAATGAACAATCAAAAAGTGATGAGAGCTTTGAGAATGGACTTTTAGAGTATCCCCAGTACACAAAACCTCAAATTTGGGAGGAAAAAAGCGTTCCAGATGTGCTATTATCAGGAGATCATAACAAAATTAAAGACTGGCGTTTATCACAATCAGAGGCTATAACACGCGTCCGAAGACCAGATTTATGGGAAAAGTATAAGAAAAACTAATTAAAAATATAGCATTATGAAAACGATTGAAGAAATAAACCAATTTAACGTTAAAAAGATATTAGCAGAAAAAAAGATACCAGAATTTTTTCCTGGCGATGTTATTAAAGTTGGTGTGAGAATTACTGAAGGAAAAAAAGATAGAATTCAGTATTTCGAAGGTGTTTGTATTGCTAGAAAAAATAGAGATCTTAATTCATCATTTACAGTTAGAAAAATTTCATTTGGTGAAGGTGTTGAAAGAACGTTTCCTTTATATGGAACCGTTATTGACTCAATTACTGTAATAAGACATGGAAAAGTTAGAAGAGCAAAATTATATTACTTAAGAGATAGAACAGGTAAATCAGCTAGAATTGCAGAAAAAATTAGAAAAAAAATAGGTATAGAAGTTGATGTTAAGCCTGAAACAGTAACAGAAGAAACTTTAGCACCAGTAGAAGCTGTAGAAGCTGAGACTGAAAAACAACCAGAAGCTCAAGTTGAAACAAAAATAGAAAAAACTGAAGAAAAAAAATAATTTTTTTTCAATGCCTTTAACTCTTTACGATAAAATTTGGAACGATCATTTAGTTGATCAGCAGGAAGATGGAACAGCCCTACTTTTTGTTGATAGGCATTTAGTCCATGAAGTTACAAGCCCCCAAGCATTTGAAGGATTAAGAAATGCAAATAGAAAAGTAAGACAACCAAGTCTTACCCTAGCTGTTGCAGATCATAATGTTCCAACTACTGATAGATCTAAGGGTATTGCTGATGCAGAGTCAAAAATTCAAGTAGATACTTTAGAAAACAATTGTAAAGAGTTTGGAATTCAATATTTAGGAATGAATGATAAACGACAAGGTATAGTTCATATTATTGGACCAGAACAAGGATTTACACAACCAGGAACAGTAATTGTTTGTGGAGATAGTCATACAGCAACCCATGGGGCATTTGGAGCCCTAGCTTTTGGTATAGGCACATCTGAAGTTGAACATGTTTTGGCAACTCAAACCTTAGTGCAGAAAAAAGCAAAAAATTTCAGAATAAATGTAAATGGAAAGCTTCCAATTGGTGTGACTTCAAAAGATGTAATTTTACAAATTATAGGTGTTATTGGTACTGCAGGTGGAACAGGATCTGTTATAGAATATTCAGGTAGCCTAATTTCATCCTTAAGTGTTGAGCAAAGAATGACAATTTGCAATATGACAATTGAAGGTGGAGCAAGAGCTGGATTAATAGCCCCAGACGAAAAAATTTTTGAATATTTAAAAGGCAAGCCAATGTCCCCAAAAAATACAGATTGGGATAAAGCTATGAAATATTGGATGAGTTTAAAAACAGATGATGGTGCTAAATTTGATAAAGGAATAAACTTGGTTGCAGAAGATATTCTTCCCATGATTACTTGGGGAACATCTCCTCAAGACGTCATCACTATTGATGGCAAAGTTCCAAACCCACAAAATGAAAAAGATGAGGATAAGAAAAATTCTATAGAAAGATCTTTGAAATATATGGGTTTAAAGGCTGATACATTAGCTACAGATATAAAAATTGATAAAGTTTTTATTGGAAGTTGTACAAATGGTAGAATAGAGGATTTAAGAGAGGCTGCAAAAATATTAAAGGATAAAAAAAAAGCAGCACATGTTCATGCAATGGTTGTTCCAGGATCTGGGTTAGTTAAAGAACAAGCAGAACAAGAAGGGCTTGATAAAATCTTTATAGAGTCAGGATTCGAATGGAGAGAGCCAGGTTGCTCTATGTGTTTGGCCATGAATGCTGATAAATTAAAACCAGAGGAAAGATGCGCATCAACATCAAATAGAAACTTTGAAGGTCGACAAGGAAGAGGTGGGCGTACGCACTTAGTAAGCCCTGGAATGGCAGCTGCTGCAGCCATTTCTGGAAATCTTGATGATGTTAGAAAATATCAAAATTAGAAATGAAAAAATTTAATACACTTAAAAGCATTCCAGCTTATTTACCAATAGTTAATATTGATACAGATATGATTATTCCTAAACAGTTCTTAAAAACAATTAAGAGAACTGGACTTGGTAAAAATTTATTCTTCGAAATGAGGTACGATGATAACGGTAATAGTTTAAAAGATTTTGTTTTAAATCAAGAGCCTTACATTCAATCAAAAATATTAATTGCAGGTAAAAATTTTGGCTGTGGGTCATCAAGAGAACATGCGCCCTGGGCATTATTAGATTTTGGAATAACATGTGTGATAAGCTCAAGCTATGCAGATATTTTTTATAATAATTGTTTTAAAAATGGAATTTTGCCAATTACTTTGGAAGAAAATAAAATTAAAGAATTATCTGAATATTCAAAAAGAAAAGAGGAAATAGCAATTGATTTAATGGAAGAGAAAATAATTTTTGGAAATAATGAAATAAAGTTTGATATTGATCCTTTCAAAAAAAAATGCCTATTAGAGGGATTAGATGATATTGCTCTTTCATTAGCAAAAAAAGATAAAATCATGACATTTGAGGAAAATTTAAAAAATACTAAGCCATGGATATTTAATGATTAAAGTAAAAAAAAGAAAAATTTTACTTTTACCTGGGGATGGCATTGGTCCTGAAGTAATTCAGGAAGTGAAAAAAATTATTCAATGGTTAAATTCAAATAAATCTTTGGACTTTGAGATTGACCAAGATTTAGCCGGAGGATGTTCTTACGATAAACATGGAACTCCAATTACAGATGAAGTTTTTTATAAAGCTTTAGAAAGTGAAGTTGTAATGTTAGGAGCTGTTGGTGGTCCAAAGTGGGATAATTTAGATTTTTCTAAAAAACCTGAAAGAGCATTATTGAAATTAAGAAAAGAATTAAAATTATTTGCAAATTTGAGACCAGCAATTTGTTTTGAGCAATTAGTTGATGCATCAACTTTAAAGCGAGAAATTGTATCCGGATTAGATATAATGATTGTAAGAGAATTAACAGGTGGAATTTATTTTGGAGAACCAAGAGGAATTAAACCTATAGAAAATGGAGAAAGAAAAGGCATAAATACTCACACTTATACTACCAGCGAGATAGTTAGAGTGGCTAAAGTTGCCTTCGATTTAGCAAGAAAAAGATCCAACAAAGTTACTTCGTGTGAAAAATCTAACGTGATGGAAGCTGGGCAATTGTGGAAAGAAGAAGTTCAAGAATTACATGACAAAGAATATAAGGATGTAGAACTAAGTCATATGCTTGCAGACAACTGCGCTATGCAGTTATTAAGAAATCCAAAACAATTTGATGTGATTGTTACAGATAATTTGTTTGGAGACATGTTATCTGATCAAGCCTCAATGTTAACTGGTTCGTTAGGTTTGCTGCCATCAGCATCATTAGGAGCTAAAAATAAAGAAGGAGAAATGAGAGCAATGTACGAACCCATTCATGGATCGGCACCTGATATAGCCGGCAAAGGAATTGCTAATCCAATCGCTAGTATTTTAAGTTTTGCAATGGCTTTAAAATATTCTTTGGATTTAGATAAAGAGGCGGAGGCTTTAGAGAAAGCGGTTCAAGATGTACTAAATGATGGCTTAAGAACTAAAGATATTCTATCAGAAGGCACAAAAGAGGTTTCAACTTCTCAAATGGGTGATGCGATAATTTCAAAATTGCAATAATCTATTAATTATTCTAAACTATTTTTATGCCAACCTATTCTGCTCCAGTAGAAGATATGATGTTTCTTTTTGAGAAATTGAGAGACAACAAAAATTACAATGAATTAGAAAAATATAAAGAAGTCAGCTCTGAACTAGTTAAGGATATATTAGAGGAGGCAGCAAAAATAAATCAAAATTTAATTTTACCACTTGCAAAAATAGGAGATGAAAATCCTGCAGTTTTAGAAAATGGAGTAGTAAGAACACCCCCAGGATATAAAGAAGCGTACCAAAAATATATTGAAGATGGTTGGACTTCTTTATCTTGTGATCCAAAATATGGTGGCCAAGGAATGCCAAAAACTGTAAGTGCATTTTTTGATGAAATGCTCTCTTCTGCAAGCCTATCATTTAAATTATATAGCGAATTAAGTATTGGAGCATACAACTGTATTAATCATCATGCTTCAGATGAAATAAAAAATACGTATTTACCAAAGATAGTGGAAGGTAAATGGAGTGGCACAATGTGCTTAACAGAACCTGTGTGTGGAACTGATTTAGGACTTTTAAAAACAAAAGCAGAAAAACAAAGTGACGGAACTTATAAAATTACTGGTCAGAAAATATTTATTACTTCGGGAGACCAAGATTTGACAGAAAATATTATTCATTTAGTAATTGCTAGAGCAACAGATTCTCCTGCTGGGACTAAGGGTATTAGCTTATTTTTAGTTCCTAAATTTAAAGTAAATGAGGATGGGACTGTTGGCCAACGAAATGGAATATCAACAGGATCCATTGAAAGCAAGATGGGTATTAAAGGTTCTGCTACATGTGTGTTAAATTTTGATCAAGCTACAGGTTTCATGATTGGTAAAAAAGACAAAGGTCTAAATGCAATGTTTACAATGATGAATCTTGAAAGAATAGTTGTTGGTATTCAAGGATTAGGAATTTCTGAAATTGCTTATCAAAATTCACTTGCTTACGCAAAAGAGAGAAAACAAGGTAAAACTAATAATACTAAATCTACTAATGGTGCAGATTTTATAATTGAGCATGCTGATATAAGAAGATCATTATTAAATATGAAATCAATAATAGAGGGTGAGAGAGCCTTATGTTTTTGGTTATCGCAACAAACTGAAGTTAGCCTGAATCATCCAGATGAAAAAATTCGCCAAGAGGCCTCTGATTTTGTTTCGCTAATGACTCCAGTGGTAAAGTCATTATTTACAGATCTAGGCATGGAAATTACAAATGATGCAATGCAAATTCATGGAGGTTATGGTTATACTAAAGACCAAGGGATAGAACAATTATTTAGAGACAACAGAATAACACCAATATATGAGGGAACAAATTCTGTGCAAGCTGCAGACTTAGTTTTTAGAAAATTATCCAATAAAAATGGAAGTATAATTAATAAATTTTTAGATCTAATAAAATCTGAAACAGATATAGATAACGAAAAAATTAAGCCATTTACTAAGGATTTTGCTCACTATTTAAGCATCTTAACTAAGTTTAGTGAATGGATAAATGAAAAAACAAAATCAGATAAAGACGATGTGAGTGCAGCAGCAAACGATTATTTAAAGACACTTGGGTTTGTGTCTGTTGCTTATGCTTGGATAAAAGTTTTAGACATAAGTTTTAAAAATTACGATGAGAACAAAAACTTTTATGATGATAAAATAAATACGGCAAAATTTTACTTTGATAAAGTTTTACCAAGAGCAGAGCAACATTATAAATCAGCCATATCTGGAAGCTCAAATATAATGAATTTTAAATTTAATTAAAATGAGTCATTACGATACTAATTTAAACAAAAATGCAGCAAACTATGTTCCATTAACACCGATATCTTTTTTGGAAAGAGCGAAAGATGTTTACCCAAATTATGAAGCAATTGTTTATGAAGATCGAAAATATACTTGGGCTGAAGTTTATAAAAGAACCACTAAATTTGCTAGTGCACTCGAAAAAATTGGTGTTAGTAAAGGTGATACTGTTTCGTTTTTAGCTTTTAACACACCAGAAATTTTTGAGGCTCATTATTCAGTTCCTATGATGGGTGCGGTGTTAAACACAATAAATATTAGGCTGGATGCTAATACTATCTCTTATATTTTAAAACATAGTGATGCAAAAGTATTAGTAGTAGATAGACAACTTCACATAGAAGTAAAAAAAGCATTAAGTAAATTGGATAAAAAAATAACTATTATCGACATACACGATAAGTTTGCAGATCAGTCAAAGTTAGAAAAAATTGGTGAACTAGAATATGAAAGCTTCTTAGAAACAGGTGATGATGGTTTTATTTGGAAAAGACCAGAAGATGAGTGGCAAGCTATATCATTAAGCTACACCTCTGGCACAACAGGGAATCCTAAAGGAGTTGTTTATCATCATAGAGGATCATATTTAATGGCAACAGGAAGTGCAGTTGCATGGAATATGCCTAACAGATTAAATTTTTTAACAATTGTTCCAATGTTTCATTGTAATGGCTGGTGCTATCCTTGGACAGTTCCAATGTTAAATGGAAGGACTATTTGTTTAAGAAATATAGATATTAAAAAGATTTTTGAGTTAATTGATAAATACAATGTTACTCATTTTGGAGGTGCGCCAATCGTATTAAATATGATTACGGGTGCTCCAGAAAGTGATCGAAAAAAATTAAAACACAAAGTTCATGTGCTTACCGCAGGAGCTCCACCACCAAGTATAATTTTCAAAAAAATGAAAGAACTTGGTTTTGAAGTAATGCATGTTTATGGTTTAACAGAAACTTATGGTCATGTTACTCAATGCGCTTGGAATAATGATTGGAATGAATTTGATGAAGACAAACAAAATGAAATTAAAGCAAGACAAGGTGTAAGGTATCCTAATCTTGAAGGTGCAACTATTATGGATCCTGAAACTATGCAAGAAGTACCCAGAGATGGAAAAACAATTGGTGAGATTATGCTTAGAGGTAACGTGGTCATGAAAGGTTATTTTAAGGACAAAGCAGCAACAGATAAAGCTATGGCAGGTGGCTGGTTTCATTCTGGAGATTTAGCGGTAATGCACCCAGACGGTTATGTTAAAATACAAGACAGATCTAAAGATATAATTATTTCTGGAGGAGAAAATATATCTTCAATTGAGATCGAAAATACGCTTTCTAAACATCCCTCAGTATCAATTGCTGCTGTTGTTGCTAAGCCTGATGAAAAATGGGGAGAGGTACCATGTGCATTTATTGAAATGGTAAAAGACAAGCCTACAACTGAAAAAGAATTAATAAGCTTCTGTAAAGAAACTTTGGCTAGTTTTAAGGTTCCAAAACAAGTTGTTTTCTGTGAATTACCAAAAACTTCTACGGGAAAAATTCAAAAATTTGAACTAAGAAAAAAATTTTAGGTAATTGATTGATAATAACCATAGAAAATAAAAGTGTTCATGCTTCAGATGCAGGACAAGGCATAGATAATTCTAAAGATACAATAGTATTTCTACATGGAAGTGGCCTTTCACACATTGTTTGGTCTCTAACCGAACAATTTTTTTCAAACAAAAAATTTAATGTTTTATCAATTGATTTACCAGGGCATGGGAATTCGGAAGGTCCATCTATTGATACTATTGAAAAAATTGCTGAGTGGCTGGAAAAAGTATTTATAGAATTAAAATTGGATAATATAATTCTTGTTGGTCATTCTCAAGGTTGTCTAGAAGCTTTAGAATATTCATTTAAATACAAAGATAGACTTAAAAAGATAGTTTTTGTTGGGGGCTCCTATCGAATGCCTGTTCATAAAGATCTCATTGATCTAGCAACAAACGGAGACTCTGATGCTGTAAAATTAATGATGAAGTGGGGATATGAAGGTTCAAAAAAATTTATTGGTGGAAATCCAGTTGAAAGAATAATCCAATCACCCAGGGACATCAGAGAAATTTTAGCAGTTGATCTTATTGCCTGTAATAATTATCAAAATGGTTCTGATGCTGCCAAAGCTATAAATTGTCCAGCTATGTTTATATTGGGGGAACTGGACAAGATGGCCAATTTAGAAAGTGGAAAAAAATTTGCAAATTTAGTCAAAAATTCCACTACCCATATAATTAAAGGATCAGGACATATGATTATGATTGAAAAAGCTTTTGAAATGCGAGAAAAGATTTTGGAATTTTTAAATAAATGAAAAATTATTCAATAGCAAAATCTAGAAGATTAAGAAGCACCCCTTATACCTCAAGAATAGAAAAACAAGGTGTAACAGCTTATACAGTCTATAATCACATGTTGTTACCAGCGGCCTTTGGTTCAATTGAAGATGGATATCACCATTTAAAAAAATATGTTCAAGTATGGGATGTTGCTGCCGAAAGACAGGTTGAAATATCTGGAAAAGACTCAGCAAAATTAGTTCAGTTAATGACATGTAGAGATTTATCAAAATCAAAAATAGGCAGATGTTATTACTGCCCGATAATAGATGATTTAGGAAACTTAGTTAATGATCCTGTAATTTTAAAAATAGCAGATGATAAATGGTGGATATCAATTGCAGACTCTGACGTATTATTTTATGCAAAAGGATTAGCATCTGGATATAAATTTGAAGTTAATATCATAGAGCCAACTGTAGATATAATTGCAATACAAGGGCCAAAATCTTTTGCGCTAATGGAAGAAATTTTTGGAAAAAAAATTACTGAACTAAAGTTTTTTGGTTTTGATTATTTTGACTATGAAGGTGAACAACATTTAATAGCAAGATCTGGCTGGTCAAAACAAGGGGGATTTGAAGCTTACATTCAAAATCCTGAGATAGGAAAAAAGCTATATGATAAATTATTTAAAGTTGGAAATCAGTATAATGTAAAGCCTGGGTGTCCAAATTTAATAGAAAGAATTGAAAGCGCCCTACTATCTTATGGGAACGATTTTGACAATAATGACAATCCTTTTGAATGTGGTTTTGACCAATATGTTTCTTTGGATAGTGAGGTTGAATTTCTAGGTAAAGAGAATTTAAAAAAGATAAAATCTGAAGGAGCTCTAAAAAAGTTAAAAGGGGTAAAGATTGATTTACAAGAAATAAGTCTTACATCTTCAAAAAATATTTATGATGTTAACAATGTTATTATTGGTGAATTAAGGTCAGCAACTTATTCTCCTCTATTTAAGCAAGTAATTGGAATAGCCATGATCAAAAAACCTTTTTGGAAAAATACTCAGGCTTTTAAAATTGATATAAATGGTAAAACTTTTGATGGAAAAGTTTGCGATTTACCCTTCATCTAGTATAAAATCTTGTAGTATCATGAATATAGCAATTGTAGGTGCCACAGGCAATGTAGGAAGAAAAATTCTCGAAGTATTAGAGAGGAAAAAATTAAAAATAAATGAATTATTTTTGGTAGCCTCATCTAAAAGTGCTGGTCAAAAAATAGTTTTCAATGGTAAGGATCATGAAGTTTTTAATCTTGAAACTTTTGATTTTTCAAAAACTAAAATTACTTTTTTTGCTGCTGGAGGAAAAATTTCTGAGAAGTATGCACCATTAGCAGCAAAACATTCAGTTGTTATTGATAATTCTAGTTTTTATAGAATGGATCAAGATGTGCCCTTAATTGTTCCTCAGGTGAACGCAGATGCTATTAAAAATATGAAAAAAAATATTATAGCCAATCCAAATTGTTCTACTGCACAATTAGTCATTGCATTAAAACCTTTGCATGATTTATTTAAGATTCAAAGAATAGTTGTTTCAACTTATCAGTCTGTTTCAGGAGGTGGCAAAGGTCCAATGGATGAATTAATTGAACAAACTAAACTATCGTTAAATAATAAAAAAATTACATCTAAAAATTTTACTAAACAAATAGCCTTTAATGCAATCCCTCATATCGATCTTTTTTCAGATGATGGTTACACTAAAGAAGAGTTAAAAATGACAAATGAAACAAAAAAAATACTTGATGAGCAAATTGAACTAACAGCAACTTGTGTAAGGATTCCAGTTATGGTTTCACATTCAGAGTCAGTGAATATTCAATTTGAAAAACCATTTTCTTTAGGAGAAGTTCAAGATGCCTTAAGTAAAGCTAAGGGATGTAAAGTATATGATTTAAGAGAAGATGGGGGCTACATTACTCCTTTAGAAGCTGAAGGTAGTGATGAAACTTACATATCTAGAATAAGAGAAGATAAAACAAATAAAAACTCGTTAAACTTATGGATTGTTTCTGATAATTTACTTAGAGGAGCTGCATTAAATGCAGTTGAAATTGCTGAAACTTTAATTAAAAAAAATATTGATGGAAAATAACAATCCTTTATCCCCCCATATACAAGTTTATAGATGGCATATTTCATCTTTGGTTTCGATTTCTCATAGAATTACAGGAATAATAAATATTGTTGCAATCACAGTTATATGTGTTTGGGTTGCCTCTTTATTATTAGGAGAGACTAGTTATGAATTTACAAAAGTTTTTTTACAATCTGTGTTTGGAAAATTTATAATTTTAGGATTAACATGGTCATTTAGTTTTCAAATCCTCAGCGAAATAAGACATTTAATAATGGATATGGGATACGGTTTTGAATTAAAAACTACTAAAATTACAGGTTTAGTTGTGATTATCGGCTCATTTTTATTAACAATTTTAATTTATCTTTTAGGAAAATAATTTTTATGAATAATGTAACTAAAAAATGGGTACTTTTAAAAGTAAGCTCAGCTATTTTAGTTCCTTTAATGTGCTGGTTTATAATAAATTTTGTAGGTATTTTTGATAAAGATTATACCGATGTGCTAGGTTTTTTTTCTACAAAATCATCAAAAATATTATTTTCATTATTTTTGATACTTGCATTTTTTTTCTCTAATTTAAGTATTAGTGAGGTATTTGAAGATTATATTAATGATGAAAAAAACAAAAATGCCGCAAACAAAGCATTACAAATTTTTGCTATAGTAGTTCCACTAATTACGATTATTATAGTATTTAATTTAAATATATGAGTGCTTACAAAATTATAGATCACGAATATGATGTTATTGTGCTTGGCGCTGGTGGCTCAGGTTTAAGAGCTGCAGTTGGTTTGAGTGAAGCAGGATTAAAAACTGCCTGTATATCAAAAGTATTTCCAACAAGAAGTCACACATCTGCTGCACAAGGTGGAATCTCTGCTGCCCTTGGAAACATGGGAGAAGATGATTGGAGATGGCACATGTATGATACGGTTAAAGGTGCAGATTGGTTGGGTGATCAGGATAGTATTGAGTATCTTTGTAAGGAAGCACCAAAAGCAGTAATAGAATTAGAAAAGTATGGAGTTCCATTTAGTAGAACAGATGATGGAAAAATTTATCAAAGACCATTTGGTGGAATGACTAAAAATTATGGTAATGGTATTGTTCAAAGAACATGCGCGGCTGCCGATAGAACAGGGCACGCAATACTTCATACCCTTTATGGACAAGCATTAAAGCACAATACTGAATTTTTTATTGAATACTTTGCGTTGGATTTAATAATGAAAGATGGTGAATGCAAAGGTCTTATAGCTTGGAATTTAAATGATGGAACTATCCATAGATTTAGAGCCCATATAACAATAATAGCAACGGGTGGTTATGGTAAAGTTTATTATTCTGCAACATCAGCTCACACATGTACAGGTGATGGTAATGCAATGGTACTTAGAGCAGGTCTTCCTTTACAAGATATGGAATTTGTTCAATTTCATCCAACAGGAATTTATGGTCATGGAACTTTAATTTCAGAGGGTGTTAGAGGAGAAGGTGGATATTTGGTTAACTCAAAGGGCGAGCGGTTTATGGAGAGATACGCGCCAAATGCAAAGGATTTAGCATCTAGAGATGTAGTGAGTAGATCAATGTCAATTGAGATCAATGAAGGAAGAGGTGTTGGTAAAGAAAAAGACCATGTCCATTTACACTTAAGTCATTTAGATAAAAATATTATAGAAAGTAGACTTCCAGGAATTACGGAGGCAGCAAGATTATTTGCTAACGTTGATGTAACAAAAGAACCAATACCTGTTGTGCCTACTGTGCATTATAATATGGGAGGTATTCCTACTAATTATAAAGCAGAAGTTTTAACCGTTAATGGTTCTGAAAAAACGGTTCCAGGTCTTATGGCAATCGGAGAGGCTGCATGTGTTTCTGTTCATGGAGCAAATAGATTGGGTTCAAATTCATTGATTGATTTAGTTGTGTTTGGCAGGGCTGCAGCAATGAGAGCTGCAGAATTAGTAAAGCCTGGCACACCTCATGAAGAAGTAAGTGAAACTGAGACTGAAAAATGTTTAGCGAGATTTGATAAACTTAGAAATGCTAATGGAGAAACAAGCACTGCAGAACTTAGACTTTCAATGCAAAAGATCATGCAATCAAAATGTGCAGTTTTTAGAACAGATAAGACTTTAAAAGAAGGAGTCGATGAAATAAGAAAAGTTTATGATGGGATGGAGTCAATCTCAGTCAAAGATAAATCTTTAGTTTTTAATACAGATTTAGTTGAAACATTGGAATTTGATAATTTGATTAGACAAGCAATTACCACAGTTGATTCCGCTTATAATAGAAAAGAGAGTAGAGGTGCTCATGCTAGAGAAGATTTTCCAAAGAGAGATGATGAAAAATTTATGCAACATACTATTGCTTGGTGTAACGGAAAAGATACTAAAATTGACTATAGACCAGTTCATAAAACAACATTAACAAATGAGGTCCAATATTTTCCGCCACAAGAGAGAGTTTATTAATGGTTCAAATTAATTTACCTGAAAATTCTAAAGTTCAAAAAGGCAAATATTACAAAGATACAACTGGATCAAAAAATATCAGAAAAGTTAATATTTATAGATGGGATCCATCAACTGGAGAAAATCCAAGAGTAGACACATATGAAGTTGATATGGACAACTGTCCGTCAAAAGTTCTAGATTTATTAAATAAAATTAAAAGTGAAATAGACCCATCATTAGCGTATCGAAGATCTTGCGCTCATGGTGTTTGCGGTTCTTGTGCTATGAATATGGATGGTAAGAATGGTCTTGCATGTACAACACCTCACTCTGAAATTGAAGGTGATATAAATATTTATCCTCTTCCACATTTAAAAGTTAAAAGAGATTTAATTGGAGATTTAAATGGTCTTTATAAACAGTACCAGTCAATAGAGCCTTGGTTAAAAACTAATACTAAAGTTGAAACAACAGAAATTATTCAATCTAAAAAAGATAGAGAAAAATTAGATGGAGCGTACGAGTGCATCATGTGTGCATGCTGCTCAACATCCTGCCCAAGTTATTGGTGGAATGGTGACAAATATTTAGGGCCTGCTGTATTACTACAAGCGTACAGATGGATAGTTGACAGTAGGGACGATGAGAGAAAAGAAAGACTTAAAAAAGTAGCTGATGAACTTAAGCTTTATAGGTGTCATACTATTATGAATTGTACTAATGCTTGCCCAAAGGGATTAAATCCAGCAAAAGCTATAGCAGAACTAAAAAAAATGTTAGTTACAGCTAATCTTTAAATAAAGCACTCTTCAAATTATTTGCCGCAGAAAGCATTGAAGGTAAAATTTTTTTCAAACCATCGATGTTTTTTCTACTCTTTGCTGTGTGAGTAGAAAGACAAAAACACAGTTCATTTTTATAATTTGTAATTGGCAAAGAAACACCTACCATTCCATTAAACCATTCTTCATCATCAAATGCATAACCTTGCTTATTAATTTTATTTAACTCTTTTTTAAACTGAGAAATATCAGTAATTGTATTTTTTGCTGATTTTGGTGTTTTAATATTATTAAAGATTTTTAATGCGTCTTCTTTTTTTATTGAAGAAAGATAAAGTTTTCCAGATGCAGAAGCATGCAATGGCAAATGATCACCAGCTTCCAGATTCAACTGCATTGGCCAATGAAATTCAATTCTGTCAAAATACACTAGTTTTGTTCCAATAGGTACTGACAAACTAACTGTTTCTTTAATTTCAGTTGTAAGTTTTCTCAAATAAGATCTCCTAAGAGTAAAGTTTGGTTCATAAGGCAAACTATGTAAGATTATATTTCTAATCTTTGGTCCTGGAATATATTTCTTATTACTGCTAGCAATTAAAAATTTCTCATCACACAAAGTTTCTATGTGTCGGTAAACAGTTGGTAATGGAATCTCTAATTTGTGAGATATTTTTTTTGCAGTAAAATTGTCTGGATCTAATAGAACTTCTTCAAGGATGTTTAAAATTCTTTTGGGTGAAGTTCTACTATTTGTATCACTCATAACTTTTAAGTTTTTTAACTAAAAAAATTAAGAAAGAACTGGAATTGTAAACTCTGGACCACTATTATCTTCCGACCATGTTACTGTTGCAGTTTTCAATTTAGTATAGAATCTTACTCCTTCAGGACCATGCATAGAATGATCCCCAAATAATGATCTCTTCCAACCACCAAAGCTATGGTACGCAACAGGTACAGGAATGGGAACATTTACTCCTATCATCCCAATTTTTGCATTTTCAGTAAAATGTTTTGCTATCATACCACTTTTTGTAAATACAGCAGCTCCATTTCCTAATTCATGATCATTGACTAATTTTAAAGCTTCTTCATAAGTATCTGTTGTCATCATGCTGAGAACTGGACCAAAAATTTCTTCTTTATAAATTTTCATATCAGGTTTTACATCTTCAAAAATGGTAGGACCTACAAAATATCCATTCTCATACCCTTGTAGTTTCATATTTCTTCCATCTGCAAGAAGCTTAGCTCCTTCTTTTTCACCCGTATCTATGTATCCCAAAACTTTTTCATAGTGAGCTTTGTTATTAAGTGGGCCAAAATCACTTTTTTCGTCTGTGTATGGTCCAACATTTAGTTTTAGTGTTTCTTCTAATAATTTAGTTTTTAAATTTTCAGCAGTCTTTTTTCCTACACAAACAGCAACAGAAATAGCCATACATCTCTCACCAGCAGACCCAAAAGCAGAGCCTATAATAGCGTCTGTTGTTTTATTAACATCTGCGTCAGGCATCACAACCATATGGTTTTTAGCTCCACCAAGAGCTTGAACTCTTTTATTGTTTTTTGTTCCTGTGTGATAAACATATTCCGCAATTGGAGTCGAACCTACAAAACTAATCGCTTGAACATCTTTACTCTCTAATAGAGTATCAACAGATTCTTTATCACCATTTACAACATTTAAAACACCCGGTGGCATACCAGCTTCAATAGCTAATTCTCCAAGTCTAATTGGACAACTCGGATCTTTTTCTGATGGTTTAAGTACAAAAGTATTTCCACATGCAATAGCAACTGGGTACATCCACATAGGTACCATTGCTGGAAAATTAAATGGAGTAATTCCAGCACAAACACCCAAGGGCTGTCTCATTGAATAAGAGTCAACATTAGTCCCCACACTTGCAGAGTGATCTCCTTTTAAAGAATCGGTGATACCAGTTGCATACTCAACAACTTCAATTCCTCTTTGAATAGAACCTTTTGCATCTGGAATAGTTTTTCCATGTTGTTCGGAAACCATTACAGCCATATCTTCCATATTTTTTATTAATAAATCTTTATATTTTGCTAAAATTCTTGCTCTGTTTATAGGTGTGGTTTTAGACCATTTTAAAAAAGCTTTCTTAGAGCTCTCTATAGCCATTTCAACAGTAGCTTTACTTGCTAATTCAACTTCTGCTATTTGTTCTCCAATAGCGGGGTTAAAAATTGGACCGGTTCTAGAATCTTTTACA
Source organism: Candidatus Pelagibacter sp. PS_10_02 (assembly GCF_059418005.1). Classification (NCBI taxonomy): domain Bacteria; kingdom Pseudomonadati; phylum Pseudomonadota; class Alphaproteobacteria; order Candidatus Pelagibacterales; family Candidatus Pelagibacteraceae; genus Candidatus Pelagibacter; species Candidatus Pelagibacter sp. PS_10_02. The sequence goes on along the minus strand of NZ_CM182076.1, from coordinate 1,074,999 downwards.
GTAAAAACTTTTCCATCAATGAAATGACTAACTTTTTTCATAGTTCTCCTTTAATATATAATTTAAAGTTATACTAGCTCAATTTTCTTTGCAATATATTTTTCCTTAAATGAGAAAAATATTATCAATTAAAAGCTTTCAGTTGTTGACTCCTAAAATTACTTAAGTTTAGATTAAGCATTAACAAATTAGATGAAAAGAGAGAGGACCGTTTGATTAAAAGAGAAAATGTTCGTATTTGTGTTCCTAGATACTTGCAAATTGGCAAGGGTAGCTTGAATGAACTCCCTGATATAATAAAAATTTTAGGATCTATAAAATCATTACTAATTGTAACTGATAAACAAATGGTATCATTTGGTTATGTAAAAAAACTACAAGATGTTTTAACTAAAGCAGGGTTAAATTCTGATGTTTTTGATGACACTGTTCCTGATCCAACGGATTCAGTAGTTTTAAATGGAATTAAATTTTTAGAAAAATGTAAAAATGATGCTGTAATTGGTTTTGGTGGAGGAAGTCCAATAGATACTGCAAAGGCAATAGCCGCAATGGCTAAATTTAGTAAAAATATTCAAGATTATAAGCCACCATCAATGTTTGATAAAAAAGGTTTTCCAATAATTGCAATCCCTACTACAGCTGGTACAGGCTCGGAAGTAACACATCACGCAGTAGTTATAGACTCAAATAATAATGAAAAAATTTCTTGTAGAGGAGAAGGATTTGTCCCTATAGTTGCAATTGTTGATTATGATTTAACTTTATCGAAACCCAGAAGATTAACTATTGATAGCGCAATTGACACTCTAACTCATGGAATAGAAGCATACGTAAGCAAAAAAGCCACACTCTTTTCTGATCGAATGGCTTTAGACACAATAAGACTTGTTACCCAAAATATATATGCAGTTGATAAAAATCCAAAAGATTTAAAAGCAAGAGAAGGCTTAATGTTAGCTGCTACATTAGGAGGCTTAGCATTTTCCAATGCTTCAATATGTTTGGTGCATGGAATGAGTAGGCCGCTAGGTAGTAATTTCAAAGTTCCTCATGGACTTAGTAATGCAATGTTACTACCAACTATAACTAAATTTTCGATAGATCATGCAAAAAGTAGATATGCAGATTGTAGTCGTGCTGGAGATTTTGCACTACCTGGTGACAATGATGATGTGGCCTGTGATAAATTGATTAAAGGTCTGTACAAAATTAATAATGATTTTGAAGTTCCATCAATGCAAAATTTTGGAATTAATCAAAAAAATTTTGAGGAAGAGTTAAAAAATATGGCAACTGATGCAGAAAATTCAGGGGCGCCAAACCTCAATCCGAGAGTGCCTTCTGTAAATGAGATGGTAGATCTTTACAGACAAGCATGGAGAGCATTTTAAAATGAGTTGGAAATGCACTTCTTTTAGACGAACAACTCGAAACAAAAGAGAGGGGAAAAATATGATAGATAAATCAAAATCACTAATGAAATCGTTCGTTAGTATTTTGGCTGTATTTGCTTTAATGATAACTTTTTCATTTCAGCAGGTAAATGCAGCTGAAAAAATCAGATGGAAAGTACAATCTACTTTCAATACTGGTTGGCCAGCGCTGGGTGACCCAGTTGCTCGTTTAGCAGACACTTTAGATAAAGCTACAGATGGAAGAATAAAATTAAAGGTTTATGAGCCTGGAAAAATTCTTCCTCCATTAGAGATCTCACCATCAATTAGTAAAGGTGATTTACCTGCAGCTTATAACTATATGGCTTATGACCAAGGTAGAATTCCAGCGGCCGTTTTATTTGCGGCAGTACCGTTTGGAATGGAACCATGGGAGTATGCTGCATGGTGGTTTGAAGGAGAAGGTTCAAAGTTAGCAAATGAAATTTACAACAAGCAAAATATTAAAGTTTTGTTATGTAGTACAATTGGACCTGAAACTGCTGGTTGGTATAGAAATCCAATCACAAGTTTAGATGATCTTAAAGGTTTAAAAATTCGTTTCTCAGGATTAGGAGGAATGGTTTTAAATGAAATAGGAGCATCTGCAACTTTAATGGCTGGTGGTGAAATTTTTGCTGCTTTAGAAAAAGGAACTCTAGATGCAACAGAATATTCGATGCCAGCAATTGATGAAGTTCTTGGTTTTCACAAAATTACTAAGTTCAACTTGTTTCCAGGTTGGCACCAAGTATCAACATCTACTCACTTCATGGTCAACTTAGACCTATGGAAAAAAATGGGTGCAGCTGACCAAGCTTTATTCGAAATGGCTTGTACAGCAGCAGCTATGAGAGCAATTACAACTGGTGAATTTTTACAAGGAAAACAAATTGCAAGTTTCCCTTCTAAAGGTGTAACAGCTGCTAGATTGCCTGATAGTGTATTGAGAGAACTTCAAAAAGTTAGTGCAAAAGTTATGGCAGAACAGTCTGCTAAAGATGCTGACTTTAAAAAAGTTTGGAATTCTCAACAAGCATTCATGAAAGAATATGATGTTTGGCAAAAATGGGGTTATTTACCTAGAAACTTTTAGTATTTAATACTTTTAAAGTTTATAATAAAGTTAAAAAGCAGTCGGTTTTGCCGGCTGCTTTTGTTTTTAAAAGAAAATTTTTTATGGCGAATGATTTTACAAAATTAGAAAATAGTTTAGATAAAAAACTACAGCTCAAACACTTGCCAATCACAAAAAAAATAGATGGGTTTGTGACTAGTGTTGGTGAAGTATTTAATTGGATATGGGTTGTTTTAGTTGCTGTAATTATTCTTAATGTCATTCTTAGATATGTATTTAAAAGTGGTATGATTGAATTGGAAGAATTACAATGGCATCTATATGCTGTAGGGTGGTTAGTTGGCTTGTCATCTACTTACGTAGTAGATCAACACGTTAGGGTAGATGTTTTGACTGACAGCATGGCTTACAGAAGAAGACTGTGGTTTGAGTTTTTTGGAATTCTTTTATTGTTTTTACCATTCATTATTTTAGTACTTATTTACTCAGTTCCATTTTTTGAACTATCATGGGAAACAAGTGAAAGATCTACTTCTGCAAATGGACTTCCTGCACGATGGCTTGTAAAAGGCTTTCTAGTATTTAGTTTCTTTTTATTATTATTAGCTGGCTTATCAAGAATAATTAGGGTTCTAACAACTATTCGACTAGGGTTTGAAAAAATAAAATAGATGGAATTAATTTCAGAATACTACATGTCAATATTGCTCTTTTTGAGCTTCATAACTTTAATTTTTATTGGTTTCCCTGTTGCGTGGACAATGGGAGGTTTAGCGGTATTATTTACTCTCATTACAATGTTGTCTGATAGCTATTTAGACACTTTCTTTGGAGTTGATTGGAAATTTTCTTCGATGGTAGTTTATAGGCTGTATGGAGTTATGGCAAACTGGGTCCTTGTTGCTCTTCCAATGTTTATTTTTATGGGAATAATGATGGATAAATCTGGAATTGCAGAAGATTTAATGACAGATCTTTCAAAATTGTTTGGTCGTATGAGAGGAGGTTTGGCAATAGCAGTTGTCTTTATTGGGGTGCTATTAGCAGCCTCAACAGGCATCATAGGGGCGTCTGTTGTTTTATTAACAATTCTGGGTGTTCCTTTAATGTTAAAAAATAATTACAGTCCAGACCTTGCATGTGGAGTTGTTTGTGCAACTGGGACACTTGGAATTTTAATACCTCCTAGTATTATGCTTGTAATTATGGGTGACCAAGTAAGAATTTCGGTAGGTGACCTATTTATGGGGGCAGTATTTCCTGGCTTGATGCTTGGTTTATTATATACAATTTTTATTATTACTTATGCTTACTTAAAGCCAAAAGTTGCGCCAGCTCCTAAAAGTGCAGAGCCTGTTTCTTTAGATATAATTTTAAGAGTATTTAAATCAATTATACCACCAGCTTTATTAATAATAGCAGTCTTAGGAAGTATTTTTATGGGTATAGCAACTCCTACAGAGGCATCAGGAGTAGGTGCACTAGGGGCATCTATTTTAGCTCTTATAAGAGGAAGGCTTTCTTTCAAGGATTTAAAAAGTGTAATTAGAAAAACTACACATACAACAGCGTATATATTTGCACTGTTTGTAGGAGCAACGATGTTTGCTTTAGTTTTAAGAGGATTAGGTGGAGACGAATTAATTGAAGGTGCGCTCAAAGGATTACCCTTTGGACCCAATGGAGTTGTTATAGTTGTTCTGTGTATTGCTTTTATATTAGGTTTCTTTTTAGATTGGATAGAAATTACATTAATTTTATTGCCTTTTTTAGCACCAGTGATGGTTAATCTTGGCGTTGATATGGTATGGTTTATAGTTATGTTTGCAGTTGTTCTACAAACTTCTTTTATAACTCCACCAGTTGGTTTCGCCTTATTTTATATGAAAGGTGTAGCTCCTCAAGGAATAACGATACAAAATATTTATAGAGGAATAATTCCTTTTGTAATTTTACAAGCAATAGCAGTTGCAATTGTTTTTAATTTTCCAAAAATTGTTACATGGCTACCAAAAGTAGCTTATGGTCCATAAAAACTTATAATACATTTAATGAAAAAAATTATTTTTTTATTTATATCTTTATTCATTATAAGTTTTGCTAAAGCAGATACCAATACTTCTTTAAAAGATTATTTAGAAAAGAAAGATATTGAAGATGGCAAAACACAAATCTATTTATTAAATAGATGTAGTGCAGTCTATGCTTATGCATCAGGTATAATTTTAAAAACAGATGCTGTAAGTTCTAAAAATTTTATTGAGATTTCAAATAATCTTTTATTTAAGTCTGTAGAATTAATGGTAATTGAAGAAGAAAAAAAATTAGAAGAAGCTCAAAAAAAAGCTGAAGAAAATAGAAAGCAGCTATTCAATAATTACATAACTGATGGTAAAAAAAATTGGGAGGAGAACAAGTCACATTTTAAAGGATCATACATTTCTGGAGATATGGCAATCTGCTCAAAACTTATTGAAGATAAGTAGATAAAATCTAAAATTCAGTTGAATTATCGTCAATTATCAATAAAAGATAAGCTCAATCATGAAAAAAAAAATTTCTTTAATAGGTGCGGGACAGATTGGTGGTACTTTAGCACACTTAATTGGAACTAAAGAAGTAGCCAATGAAGTTGTCCTTTTTGATGTTGCCAGCGGTATAGCTAAAGGAAAAGCTTTAGATATTGCCCAATCATCATCTGTTGATGGTTTTAATGTAAAATTTTCAGGTACAGATAATTATGAGGATATTAAAGACTCAGATGTAATTATAATAACTGCAGGAGTTCCAAGAAAACCAGGAATGAGTAGAGACGATTTATTAGGGATTAATTTAAAGATTATTAAACAAGTAGCAGAAGGAATAAAAAAAAATGCACCTAATGCCTTTGTTATATGTATCACAAATCCACTTGATGTAATGGTAATGGCATTTCAAAAATTTTCTAGTATGCCAGCTAATAAAGTAGTTGGAATGGCAGGAATTCTAGACAGCTCAAGATTTAAATTATTTCTATCAGAAGAGCTTAATGTTCCTGTAAAAGAAATAGACGCAATGGTAATGGGGGGTCATGGAGACACAATGGTACCATTACCAAGATTTACAAAAGTTTTAGGAAAACCTTTATTAGACTTGGTTAAAGAAGGTAAAATAACTCAAGAAAGATTAGAAGAAATAAATCAAAGAACAAGGGATGGTGGTGCTGAGATTGTAAAATATTTAGAAAAGGGATCAGCATTTTACGCACCCGCAGCATCAGGAGTTCAGATGGCAGAAGCATACTTAAAAGATGAAAAGAAGTTATTACCGTGTGCCATTCAATTAAATGGAGAGTATGGGGTAAGTAATGTTTATGCTGGCGTACCTGTAATCATTGGAAAAAATGGTGTAGAAAAAATAGAACAGATAGATCTAGATGAAAAAGAAAAAAAAGAATTTATGCATTCTATTGATGCTGTTAAAGCACTTTGGGAAGCCGCATCTAAAATAGATCCAGATCTTTCTAAATAATGAATATTCACGAACACCAGGCCAAACAAATTCTAAAAAAATATGGAGCGGTAGTTCCTGAAGGAGTTTTTGCGTTTACAGTTGAAGATTTAATTGAAAAAGTAAAATCTTTAAAAACAGAAAAATTTGTTTTAAAAGCACAAATTCATGCTGGTGGACGAGGCAAAGCTGGAGGTGTAAAAATTTTAAACACAATTGATGAATTAAGTGCTGCTGCAAAAGAATTGTTTGGAAAAACACTCGTAACACATCAAACTGGCCCAGCAGGAAGAGAAGTAAAAAGATTATATGTAGAAGAGTCCTCTAATATTGATAAAGAATTCTATTTATCTTGTTTAGTAGATAGAGCAAGTTCAAAAATAGTATTCATATCCAGCGATCAAGGTGGAATGGACATTGAAGAAGTTGCAGAAAAAACTCCAGAAAAAATTATAACAACTAAAATAGATATTACCGATGAAATTTCTGATGCTGACTGTGAAAAAATAATTGCAATTTATGCTTTAGCATATGATGCAAAAAAACAAGCAATAGCACTGATAAAATCAGTATATAAAATGTTTTTAGGTACAGACGCCAACATGGTTGAAGTTAACCCACTAATATTAACTAAAGAAAAAAAAATAATTTGTTTAGATGCAAAAGTTAATTTTGACTCTAATGCTTTATTTAGACATCCTGAAATAATCGAGCTTAGAGATTTAAATGAAGAAGATCCTGCAGAAATAGATGCGAGTAAACACGATCTTGCTTACATAAAGCTAGATGGAAGCATTGGCTGCATGGTCAATGGAGCAGGTCTTGCAATGGCAACAATGGATATAATTAAATTATATGGTGAAGAGCCAGCAAACTTTTTAGATGTTGGCGGAGGAGCTTCAAAAGAAAAAGTTTCAGCCGCTCTTAAGATTATTCTTTCGGACAAAAATGTAAAAGGAATCTTAATAAATATATTTGGGGGAATTATGAGATGTGATGTTCTTGCACAAGGTGTTGTGGATGCTGCTAAAGAAATAAATATAAGTGTTCCATTAGTTGTAAGACTTGCTGGCACCAACTTTAAAGAAGGAAAAGAAATTTTAGATAATTCGGGGCTAAAATTGATTTCAGCTGAAAACCTAGATGACGCAGCTCAAAAAATTGTAAAGGCAATAAAATAATATGTCAGTTTTAATAAATAAAAATACAAAAGTTATATGCCAGGGTTTTACAGGTGCTCATGGAACTTTTCATTCAGAGCAAGCCATAAAATATGGAACAAATCTCGTTGGTGGAGTTACTCCAAAAAAAGGAGGACAAAAACATCTTGATCGTCCAGTATTTAATACAGTAGCTGATGCGAAACAAGAAGTTGGAGCAGATGCCACAATGATTTATGTGCCAGCAAAATTTGCTGCAGCAGCAATAATAGAAGCTATTGATGCATCTATTGAGCTTATAGTTTGTATTACTGAAGGTATACCAATTCAAGATATGCTTCGTGTTAAACAAAAGCTAAATAGTTCAAAAAGTCGATTGATAGGACCTAACTGTCCAGGAATAATTACTCCTGATGAATGTAAAATTGGGATTATGCCAGGAAATATTCACAAAAAAGGCTCGGTGGGAATTGTTTCAAGATCTGGAACTTTAACTTATGAAGCAGTAGCTCAAACAACAGAAAATGGATTAGGACAATCTACCTGTATAGGAATTGGTGGAGATCCAATAAATGGAACAAACTTTATTGATTGTTTGGATTTATTTTTAAATGATGATGAGACAGAATCTATTCTTATGATAGGAGAAATTGGTGGCTCTGCAGAAGAAGAAGCAGCTGAATTTATTAAAAACCACAAAATAAAAAAACCTATGGTTGGGTTTGTTGCTGGAATAACAGCACCCCCAGGAAGAACTATGGGGCACGCTGGAGCTATTATCTCTGGTGGTAAGGGTGGGGCAGAAGATAAGATTAAAAAAATGGAAGAATGTGGGATTACAATTGCAAAATCACCATCTGAACTAGGAAAAACATTATTTAATAAATTATCTAATTGAAAATTATTTATCTGATATTATATCAATAAAATAGATGTCATCATCAAAAAATCTCGAATTCGAAAAAACGTCATTTCTTAGTAAATCAAATAGTGCATTTATAGAACAAATGTATTTAAAATTTATCAATAAAGATAAAGATCTCCCAGAAAGTTGGCAGCATTACTTTGAAGGTATAGGCGAAGACTTAAGTATGATTGCTAAGGAAATTAATGGACCATCTTGGGGCTTAAAAAATAAAATTGATATAGATGAACTTCAAAAAAAAATTGAACAAGAAGAAGAAAGTCCATCAGGCAATACTCAGCAAGCTAATGTAGGTCAAATAAATTTATCTAAATCAAATGAAGACTCAATTAAAGCGGTCTCTATGATTAGATCATATAGACAAAGAGGACATCTCATAGCTAAATTAGATCCATTGCAATTATTACAGTCAGATTATCTAGATGAACTGCATCCAGATTCTTTTGGTTTTAAAAAAAGTGACTATCAAAAAAATATTTATTTAGGTGGTGTTATAAATAAAGATCAATCGAATATAAAAGAAATATTAGTATTTTTGAAAAAAACTTACTGTGGGCCAATTGGATATGAATATATGCATATATCAAATCCAACTGAAAGAAAATGGTTTAGAGATCGGATTGAAAAGTCAGAAGACAACTTAAATTTTACAAAAAATGGTAAAGAAGCAATTTTAAATAAATTAATACAAGCAGAAGGTTTTGAAAAATTTTTACATAAAAAATATGTAGGAACAAAAAGATTTGGACTAGATGGTGCAGAAAGTTTAATTCCCGCTTTGGAACAAATAATTAAGATTAGTGGCCAATCTGCAGTCAAAGAGGTTAAGATTGGAATGTCACATAGAGGTAGACTGAATGTATTAGCGAATGTTTTGCAGAAATCATATAAAAGAATATTTAATGAATTTGCTGGAGAAATTAATGCATCATCAGAAGAAGGAGCTGGAGATGTTAAGTATCATTTAGGCGCATCTTCAAATAGAGATTTTGATGGAAACTCTGTACACGTTAGTTTAACAGATAACCCATCTCACTTAGAGGCAGTTAATCCAGTAGTGCTTGGGCAAACAAGAGCAAAACAATTTTTTCACAAAGATAAAGAGAGAAATAAAGTAATACCCATATTGATACATGGTGATGCTGCATTTGCAGGCCAAGGTGTGGTAGCCGAATGTTTTGCAATGTCTGGATTACCAGGTCATAATACTGGCGGAACAATTCATATTATTGTTAATAACCAAATAGGTTTTACAACAAGTCCAAGATTTGCACGATCTTCACCTTATCCATCTGATGTAGCAAAAATGGTTGATGCTCCAATTATTCATGCTAATGGAGATGACCCAGAAGCTGTCGTTTATGCGGCAAGAATAGCTACAGAGTTTAGATTAAAATTTAATAGAGACGTGGTTATAGACTTGATTTGCTATAGAAGATTTGGTCATAATGAAGGAGATGAGCCTTCATTTACTCAGCCATTGATGTATGAAAAAATTAGATCACATCCCTCTGTAGTAAATGTTTATGGGAATAAATTGATATCTGAGAATACAATTACTAATAATATTTTAGAAAACTCAATAAAAGAATTTAAAAATTTACTTGATGATCAATTTAAAAATGCAAAAAATTATAAGCCTCAAATAGAATGGTTTGAAGGCACATGGTCAGCATATAAACCTGAAAAAGGAAAAGATAAAAGAGGAGTAACAGGTGCAGATACTAAAAAACTTTTAGAGATTTCAGAAAAAATAAATTCTTATTCTGAAAAATTAAATTTACATAAAACAATAACCAAAATACTAGACTCAAGAAAAAAAGCAGTCGAAAATGGATCAAACATAGACTGGTCAACTGCAGAAGCGTTGGCATTTGGATCTTTATTAGAAGAAGGATATCCAGTTAGGCTAGTTGGCCAAGATTCTGGTAGAGGAACTTTTAGCCAGAGACATTCTGTTTTAAGAAATCAAAAAAATAATAGTCGTTATGTCCCTTTAAATAATATTTCAAAAAATCAAAAGCAATTTGAAGTAGTCGACAGCTTTTTATCAGAATTAGCAGTTCTAGGTTTTGAGTATGGTTACAGTCTTGTTGAACCTAACACACTTACAATATGGGAAGCTCAGTTCGGAGATTTTGCTAACGGAGCACAAGTAGTAATAGATCAATTTATTGCATCAGGAGAAAGAAAATGGACAAGAGCATCAGGTTTAGTAATGCTTTTACCACATGGATATGAAGGTCAAGGCCCAGAACATTCATCAGCTCGTTTAGAAAGATTTTTACAACTATGTTCTAATGACAATATGCAAGTAATGAATTGCACTACTCCTGCAAATTATTTTCATGCACTAAGAAGACAAATGCATAGAGATTTTAGAAAACCATTAATTATGATGACACCAAAATCTTTATTAAGAAACAAGTATTGTGTTTCAAACTTAGAAGATTTTAATAAAGAAAATTCATTTCATAGAATATTATGGGACCATGCTGTGGACCCAAAAACTAATGGTTTTATAAAATTAAGAAAAGCTTCAGAGATTAAAAAAGTAATAATGTGCTCAGGTAAAGTTTACTTTGATTTATTAGATGCTAGAGAAAAACTTAAAATAGATGATGTAATATTGTTCAGAATTGAACAACTATATCCATTTCCTGCAAAAACTCTTGTAAAGGAACTTAAACCTTACGCTAAAAATGCTAAGTTTTATTGGTGCCAGGAAGAACCAAAAAATATGGGCGGATGGTTCTCAGTAAGAGACTATATACAATGGACATTAGAAACTATTAACGCTAATAATAGTAAAATTTCTTATATAGGAAGAAGTCCAGATGCATCTCCAGCAACAGGATATGCAAAAAGACACATTTCACAACAACAAGAGATTATTAATAAGGTTTTTGAATAAAAATGAGTGAAAAAATTTTAGTACCAGTTTTGGGTGAGAGCATAACAGAGGCAACAGTTGCTAAATGGCTTAAAAATGAAGGTGACACAGTTGAAGCCGATGAAGCAATTGTAGAGTTAGAAACTGACAAAGTTAATTTAGAAGTTCCATCTCCAATAGATGGAGTTTTATCTGAAATAAATTCAAAAGATGGTGAAACCGTAGAGGTGGGAGCTCTTCTTGGTACGATAAGTCAAAATGGAACTCAACCATCTGAAAAAAAAATAATTACAAAAATTGAACCTAAAAAAACTGAAAATAATGTAGTTAATTTAGAAATTAAAAAAGAAATTCCTAAAGTTTTTGAAGAACCTGAAGAGGAAGAACCTTTAATATTAACCAATGAAGTTAAAGAAGAAAAAACCGATTCTTCAAATAAAAATAATGAAGTACTTTCACCAGCTGTAAGAAAAATGGCAGTTGAAAATAAAATTGATTTAAAAAAAGTTAGTGGCTCTGGTAAAGAAGGTAGAATTCTTAAAGGTGATCTAATTAGCATGATGGGAGAAAACCCTCAGCCATCAGAAAGAAAAATTAAATATGGTCAAGAAGAGAGAATTAAAATGTCTAGGCTTAGACAGACAATTGCAAAAAGATTAAAACAAGCACAAGAAAATGCAGCATTATTAACAACATTTAATGAAGTTGATATGACCGGTATAATGGAAATGAGAAAAGAGAACCAGGAAGATTTCCAAAGCAGGTATGGAATTAAATTAGGGTTTATGTCATTTTTTGTAAAAGCATGTGTTGCTGCACTAAAAATGTATCCATCAGTTAATGCTGAAATTGACGGAGATGAAATTATTTATAAAAATTACTATAATATGAGCTTTGCAGTGGGAACTGAAAAGGGATTAGTGGTACCAGTATTAAGAGATGCTGATCAGTTATCATTTGCAGATATTGAAAAAAATATTAAAACTATTTCTGAAAAAGCAAGAGATGGAAAAATAACCATAGAGGACCTTCAGGGTGGAACCTTTACAATTAGTAATGGTGGAGTTTATGGTTCAATGTTATCTACTCCGATATTAAACTTACCTCAATCTGGTGTGTTAGGTATGCATAATATAGTTGAAAGACCAATGGTAGTTGATGGTGAGATTAAAATTAGACCAATTATGTATCTTGCCTTGTCTTATGATCACAGAATTATAGATGGAAAAGAGTCAGTATCGTTCTTAAAAATGGTTAAAGAAAATTTAGAGGATCCAAGAAGGTTGTTTTTAAATATTTAAATGTCAGATAAATTTCAAGCAGTTGTAATAGGTGGTGGTCCGGGAGGCTATGTGTGTGCAATAAGATTAGCACAATTGGGAATTAAAACCGCATGTATAGAATCAAGAGGTTCATTAGGTGGAACTTGTCTAAATGTCGGGTGCATACCTTCTAAAAATTTATTAAATATTTCTGAAAATTATCATAAGGCACAAAATTTCTCTAAACTTGGCATTGAGGTGAGTGGGGTAAAACTTAATCTTCAAAAAATGATGCAAAATAAGGATAAAGCGGTGACAATTTTGACTAAGGGCGTAGAGTTTTTATTTAAAAAAAATAAAGTCACTTATTTTAAAGGCACTGGAAGCTTTAAATCAGCAAATAAAATCTCGATATTAGATAATGACAAAAAAGAAACCATCATTGAAACAGATAAAACAGTAATTAGTACAGGGTCGGTGCCAGTTGCATTACCAGGTATTAAATTTGATGAAAAAATAATTGTATCTTCAACAGGAGCATTAACTTTAGAAACTGTGCCAAAAAAAATGGTTGTAGTTGGTGGTGGTTATATAGGATTAGAGATGGGGTCTGTTTGGTCTAGATTGGGTGCAGAAGTACATGTAGTTGAATTTTTAGAGCATATTACTCCTGGTATGGATAGAGAAATATCCAAAGAGTTTATGAAAATATTAAAGAAACAAGGAATTAATTTTCATATGCAGACGAAAGTAGAAGGAATTAAAAAAAATGCTAATGGTGCTAAAGTTTCAACATCTGATAAAGATGGGAAAAAAGTAGATTTTGATTGTGATGTGGTTCTTATATCTGTTGGTAGAAAACCTAATACAACTAACTTAAATTTAGAAGCAATTGGTGTTGAATTAGATGAAAAGAAAAGAATTAAAACTGACAAAGCATTTCAAACAAATATTAAGAATGTATATGCTATTGGAGATGTAATTGATGGACCGATGCTTGCTCACAAAGCTGAAGACGAAGGTATTGCAGTTGCAGAAAATATTGCAGGACAATCAGGGCATGTTAATTATGATGTTATTCCTGGAGTTGTTTATACAACACCAGAAGTTGCTTCAATTGGGAAAACAGAAGAACAATTAAAAGAAGCAAATATTAAATATAAAATTGGTAAATTTTCATTTATGGCAAATTCAAGAGCCAAAGCAATTGATGAAGCAGAAGGTTTTGTTAAAATTCTTGCTGATGAAAAAACAGATAGAGTTTTAGGAGCACATATTATTGGACCTCATGCAGGTGAATTAATTGGGGAAATTGGAGTTGCAATGGAGTTTGGTGCGAGCGCTGAAGATGTTGCAAGAACATGTCATGCACACCCAACATTTTCAGAAGCAGTAAAAGAAGCAGCTTTATCAGTAGATAAAAGAGCAATACACTCTTAAAATATTTTCATATTATAAAGATATGAAAGTACCGATTCTTATACCAAATATTTTTAATCATCCTTTTACCTATAATTCTGATCTAACTTTAAAAGTTGGAGACTATGTGCTGGTACCTTTTGGAAAGTCAGAGGTGACTGGAGTTGTGTGGGATGACTTTGAAAAAAAAACAAATAAAAATTTTGCAATTAAAAAAGTTTTAAGGAAATTAGATGTTCCACCCTTAAAGAAAAATATAATTAAATTCCTAAACTGGTTTTCAGAATACAATATGACGCCTAAAGGTATGGCATTAAAATTATTATTATTAAGTAGTGGCGCCATAGAAAAGTTACCAATTGAAGCTTATGAAACATTCAAAATAGATATCAAAGAAAATAAAATAAAACTTTCAAAAGAACAAAAAAATTCATTAAAAAAAATGAATGTATTAAATCAAAAATTTAGAGTTCATGTTTTACAAGGCACTACAGGCTCAGGTAAAACAATGGTCTATTTTGAGGCTTTAAAGGAGATAATTAATAAGGGTTTTCAAGGGTTAATTCTATTACCAGAAATAGGATTAACAGGACAATTTCAAAATAAATTTATAGAATTTTTTGGTTTCAAGCCGGCTGTATGGCACTCAGGCATTACCAAAAAAAATAAAGAAATTATTTGGAGCGGAATAGCAAATGATAAAATTAAAGTTGTAATTGGGGCTCGATCATCATTATTTTTACCTTTTAAAAAACTAGGATTAATTATTGTTGATGAAGAGCATGATCAATCTTACAAACAAGATGAGGGAGTAACTTACAATGCTAGAGACATGGCAATTTCAAGAGCATCTTTTGAAAATATTCCAATTAATTTAATAACAGCTGTCCCCTCTATTGAAACTTATGACAATATTAAAAAAGGCAAATATAGTTTATCAAAACTTGATCAAAGGTATTTAAATGCATCTTTGCCAAAATATGAAATAATTAATCTAAATAATTCTAAACTTGAATCTCAATCCTGGATATCTAAAAAAACAATTGAAAAAGTAAATTTACATCTTGAAAAAAAAGACCAAGTTTTATTTTTTTTAAATAGAAGAGGATTTTCCCCACATGTTTTATGTAAAAAATGCTTTACTAGCTATTCATGTCCAAATTGTTCAATAAATTTGGTATATCATAAAAACAAACAAAATTTGTTATGTCATTACTGTGGCTATAAAGCTTTACTAAATAGAGATTGCCCTAAAGAGGGTAAATGTGATTTTATTTTTAGTGGTCCTGGTGTTGAAAGAATATCAGAAGAGGTTAAAAAAATTTTTCCTACTCAAAAGACAACTATATTTTCTAGTGATACAATGAATAAAAAAAGTTCTTCAGATGTTATAGAAAAAATTATAAATAATGAAATCCAAATTTTAATTGGGACTCAATTAATTTCTAAAGGATTTCATTTTCCAAGCTTAAATTGTATAGTAGTAGTTGATATTGATTTATCATCACAAGGTCATGACCTAAGAGGTGCTGAAAAAAACTTACAGTTATATCATCAACTTTCAGGAAGAGCAGGTAGAACAGGAAAACCAGCAACTGTTTATTTTCAAACTTACAATCTAAATACAAAAATGATTACTGATATTACCAATAAAGATCCTGATATATTTTTAGATAAAGAACTTGAAATTAGAAGAGAAAATAATCTTCCACCGTTTCAAAGATTTATTGCCTTAATAATTACTGGTAACAATGAAAGAGAACTTGAAAAAGAAGCTTATAAGTTTAAAAGTTTTATAGAAAATGCTGTTGATGGTAGAGTGCTTGGACCTGTTAATGCTCCTATATTTAGATTAAAAAGAAGATTTAGAGTAAGGCTTTTGATTAGGGGTCGAAAGTCTTTAAAAGTTCAAAATTCGCTTTCAAAAGTCATTGAAAAATTCAAATTTCCTGCTGGAATGAAACTAACGGTTGATGTTGACCCAATAAACTTCAATTAATACAGAAAAAACAAGACTTTTAGACAATGTGTGACTTGAAGAGGTAGGAGTCATATGTTAATTAAAACAAAATTTTAATAAATCTTCTAATATTTATAAGGAACAATAAATTGAGCAAAAATAAAGTTTTTTCTGAAACATCGGCTGATAGATATTCTCTTGCACTTTATGAATTAGCAATAGAAGATAATAATTTAAGTGAGATCGAGGCTCATTCTACTTCAATTATTAATTTAATTGCTTCAAGTGAAGATTTTAAATCTTTAATAAAGGATCCAACAAATAGCAAAGAAGACCAATTGAATGCTCTAAGTAAAATTTCAGAACAATATAAAATAAATGAATTATTAACAAAATTTTTAAACTTTCTAATATCTAAAAGAAGATTCTTTTATGTGGATAAAATTCTAAAAAGCTTTGTTGAAACATGTTCGGTCAAAAGAGGTGAATTAAAAGCAGAGTTAACTTCTGCAAAAGATCTTACTAAAGAGGAAATTAACAACATAAAAGAAGAATTGACTAAAAACTTTAGTTCAAAAATAAAATTAAACTACAAACACGATGCAAGTTTAATTGGGGGTTTGATTGTGCAAGTAGGGAGCACAATGGTGGACACTTCCATTAAAAATAAATTACAACAAATCGAAAATAGGATGATAGAGGCATAAATGGATATAAACCCATCAGAAGTAACAAAGATATTAAAAGAACAAATTAAAAAATTTGGGGATAAAGCAGAAGTGACTGAAGTTGGTCAAGTTTTGTCAGTAGGAGATGGTATTGCTAGAGTGTACGGATTAGATAATGTTCAAGCTGGAGAAATGGTAGAATTTTCTGATGGATCAAAAGGCATGGCTCTAAACTTAGAAAGCGAAAATGTTGGAGTTGTAATTTTTGGAGATGATAGAAAAATTAAAGAAGGCGACGTTGTTAAAAGAACAGGAAGTATTGTTGATACACCCGTTGGAAAAGAATTATTAGGAAGAGTTGTTGATGGATTAGGAAATCCAATCGACGGCAAAGGTGCTTTAGATAAAGCAACTAAAAGAAGCAGAGTTGAAGTAAAAGCTCCTGGAATTATTCCAAGACAATCTGTTAGTGAACCTATGCAAACAGGCTTAAAATCAATTGACAGTTTAGTTCCAGTTGGAAGAGGACAGCGTGAATTAATTATTGGGGATAGACAAACTGGAAAAACTGCAGTTGCTATCGATGCGATCATTAACCAAAAAAAAATAAATGAATCTGGCGATGAGAAGCAAAAACTTTACTGTATCTATGTCGCTATAGGTCAAAAAAGATCTACAGTTAGACAGATTCAAAAAACTTTAGAAGAAGCTGGTGCAATGGAATATACAACAATTGTTGCAGCTACTGCTTCAGATGCAGCACCACTTCAGTTTTTAGCACCATATACAGGCTGTACTATGGGTGAATACTATAGAGATAATGGTATGCATGCATTAATCATTTATGACGATTTATCTAAACAGGCTGTAGCTTATAGACAAATGTCACTTTTATTAAGAAGACCTCCAGGAAGAGAAGCTTATCCAGGGGATGTATTTTATTTACACAGCAGATTGCTTGAGAGAGCAGCCAAACTTAGTGATGAGCATGGTGGAGGTTCATTAACCGCTCTTCCAATAATTGAAACACAAGGTGGAGACGTATCTGCTTTTATTCCTACTAACGTAATATCAATTACAGATGGACAAATATTTCTTGAAACAGAATTATTTAACCAAGGAATTAGACCAGCGATTAACGTAGGTCTATCAGTTTCTAGAGTTGGATCTGCAGCACAAACAAAAGCAATGAAAAAAGTTTCTGGTTCAATGAAATTAGAGCTTGCTCAATATAGAGAAATGGCTGCCTTTGCACAATTTGGATCTGATTTAGATGCATCAACACAAAAACTTTTAAATAGAGGTTCAAAACTAACTGAACTTTTAAAACAAAAACAATATTCTCCTATGACAGTTGCTGAGCAAGTAATTTCAGTTTTCTGTGGAGTAAAAGGTTATTTGGATGATGTTGAACTTAAAGATATTGCTGAGTTTGAGTCTAAGATTATTGAAAAATGTAAATCTGAAAAACCAGAAATTTTAGAATCTGTTTTAAGTTCAGGTAAACTTGAAGAAGATACTGAAAAATTATTAGTTGAAACTATCATGGAACTTAAGAAGAACTTTAATTCTTAAAATATGGCAACACTAGACGACTTAAAAAAAAGAATAGCGAGTGTAAAGTCTACACAAAAAATTACTAAAGCCATGAAAATGGTTGCAGCCGCTAAACTTAGAAGAGCACAAGAAAATGCTGAAAAGGGAAGACCTTATTCTGAAAAAATTAATAACATTATTCTTAATTTATCTAGTGGCATTTCTGATAAAGAAAATGCCCCTAAGCTTCTTTCTGGAACAGGTGAAGACAAAGTGCATTTATGTATCGTGTTAACATCTGATCGTGGTCTATGTGGTGGTTTTAATACAAATATTATTAAAAAAGCCAAAGCATATTTTCAAAAAATATCTGATGAGGGAAAAACTTTAAAGATTATAACAGTTGGCTCTAAAGGGTATGATCAATTAAAAAGAGTTTATAAAAATGATATTGTAGAGAGAATATCTTTTAAAGATTCAAAAACTATTAATTATCTAGATGCTGAAAAAGTGGGGAAAATGATAATTGAAAACTTTGAAAAAAAAGAATTTGATGTGTGTACAATTTTTTATAATAAATTTAAAAATGTAATTACTCAAATACCTCAAGAACAACAAATAATTCCTTTAAAAACATCTGAAGCAGAAGAAAATTCTTCTGAGGATAATTATGAATTTGAACCAGATGAAGATGAAATTTTAAGCAATTTATTGCCTAAAAACATATCTACTCAGATTTTTAAAGCGATGTTAGAAAATTCAGCTAGCGAACAGGGCTCAAGAATGAGTGCAATGGATAATGCAACCCGTAACGCAGGTGAAATGGTTGACAAGCTAACTATTGAGTATAATAGAAGTCGTCAAGCAGCTATTACAAAAGAACTAATTGAAATTATATCAGGAGCGGAAAGTTTATAATTATGAGCAAAGGAAAAATCACACAGATCATTGGAGCAGTAGTAGACGTAAAATTTAATGGAGAATTGCCAGAAATTTTATCAGCATTAGAATGTAAAAATGGAGACAACAGATTAGTTTTAGAAGTTGCTCAGCACCTTGGTGAGTCAAGTGTAAGAACTATTGCAATGGATGCTACTGAAGGATTAAAAAGAGGAGACGAAGTAACCGCAACAGGTGCTCCTATCCAAGTTCCAGTTGGTCCAGAAACTTTAGGAAGAATTATAAATGTCATTGGTGAACCTATTGATGAAAAAGGTGAAGTTAAAACAAAAGAGAAATGGCCAATCCATAGAGCTGCACCTGAATTTAGTGATCAGTCAACAGAGACAGAAATTCTAGTTACAGGAATTAAAGTAGTTGATCTATTAGCACCATACGCCAAAGGAGGAAAAATTGGTTTATTTGGAGGTGCGGGTGTTGGTAAAACAGTACTTATTATGGAGTTAATTAACAACGTAGCGAAAGCCCATGGTGGATTTTCTGTGTTTGCTGGTGTTGGTGAGAGAACTAGAGAAGGAAATGATCTTTATCACGAAATGATAGACTCAGGCGTTATTAAGCCAGAAGGCCCAGGATCAAAAGCTGCACTAGTGTATGGTCAAATGAATGAGCCCCCAGGAGCTAGAGCAAGAGTTGCCTTAACAGGTTTAACTGTAGCTGAATATTTTAGAGACCAAGAAGGACAAGACGTATTATTCTTCGTTGATAATATCTTTAGATTCACTCAAGCAGGTTCAGAAGTTTCTGCACTATTAGGAAGAATTCCTTCAGCAGTTGGATATCAGCCTACACTTGCAACAGACATGGGTAACCTTCAAGAAAGAATTACAACTACTAACAAGGGTTCTATTACATCTGTACAAGCAATTTATGTACCAGCAGATGACTTGACTGATCCCGCACCTGCAACATCCTTTGCCCACTTAGATGCAACAACTGTATTATCGAGACAGATAGCTGAAATTGGAATTTATCCAGCAGTTGATCCATTAGATTCTACTTCTAGAATTTTAGATCCTAGAATAGTTGGTGATGAGCATTACAGAGTTGCTAGAGAAGTGCAAAAAGTTCTTCAAACTTACAAATCACTACAAGATATTATTGCAATTTTAGGAATGGATGAATTATCTGAAGAAGATAAATTAACAGTAGCTAGAGCACGTAAAATACAAAGATTTTTATCACAACCTTTCTTTGTTGCCGAAGTCTTTACTGGTTCTCCGGGGAAATTAGTAGATTTAGAATCTACAATTAAAGGTTTTGCAGCAATATGCAATGGTGAGTATGATCATTTACCAGAAGCTGCATTTTATATGGTGGGCACAATTGAAGAAGCTGTAGAAAAAGCAGAAAAAATGGCAAAAGACGCTGCTGCATAATGAGTGAAGAGTTCAAAATAGAAATTGTAAACCCAGAAAAATCTTTTCTTACAAAAGAAGATGTAACAGAAGTTGTTGTACCTGCTTTTGAGGGAGAAATGGGGATTTTAAAGGACCATATCTCGATTATTTCATTTTTAAAGCCAGGGATTATTAAAATCTTTTCTAAATCAGGAGAGGATAATTACTATGTTGAGGATGGAATTGTTGAATTTAAGAATAATAATTTATCAGTTCTAACAAGTTCAATTTTTAATATCAAAGATATTGATAAAGATAAAATTAGTGAACTACTTACTCAAGCAGAAGAAAGTTCAAAAAATAGTGACATTACGGATCAAAATAAATACTTAGTTGATCAAAAAATTGAAGTTTTAAAAACTATAAATTAATAATTTTTCTTACTTGTTCTTGGATATTTTTGTAAACATGCATTTTAAAATCCACAACTAAGTCAGTTATTTTTTCAAGCTCAACCCATTTCCACTCAGAAAATTCAGGTTGTGCAGTTTTAATATTTATTTGATTATCTTGACCTAAAAATCTCATTACAAACCATTTTTGTTCTTGGCCTCTATATTTTCCTTTCCAGATAATTCCAAGTAAGTTTTTTGGTAATTCATAAGAGATTAATCCATCACACTCTTTAATCAGTTCAACATTTTTTATACTAGTTTCTTCTTCTAATTCTCTATAAGCAGCATCTAAATAATCCTCACCATTGTTAACTCCACCCTGAGGCATTTGCCAAAAATTTTTTTGATTATCTATTCTTTTTGCAACAAAAACTTTATTTTCTTTGTTTAATACAACAATGCCAACTCCACTTCGTAAAGGGAGGTCTAAATTAGCGCTTGTCATTTATCCGTTAAGTAATTTTATAGCAAAATTTAATTGGTTATCAGTTTCTGAATTGATCTTAAAATCATCAGAACCTTCTACAACTTCTATATCAGGAGTTACGCCAACTTCTGAAATAGATTTTCCTGATGGAAGATAATATTTTGCAATTGTTAATCTTATGGCACCTCTATTCTTAAGAGGTATTATTGATTGCACCGATCCTTTCCCGTAACTATTTTCACCAACAATAATTGCTCTTTTATGATCTTTTAATGCACCAGCTACTATTTCAGCCGCAGAAGCTGATCCATAATTAATGAGAACTAATACAGTTTTTCCATTAGTTAAATCACCTTTTTTTGCAAACCATTTTCGATTTTCAGAGGGCTGTCTACTTTTCGTTGATACAATTTCACCATTATCTAAAAAAAAATCAGATATTTTAATTGCCTGAGAAAGTAATCCACCTGGGTTATTTCTTAGATCTAAAATATACCCCTTAAGTTTTTTATTATTATTTAGTTTTTTAATTTTTTCTTTGACTTGTGAGCTACTATTTTCATTGAAAGAAGTTAATCTTATATAACCTATGTTATTTTCTAAAAGTTCAAATTTTACAGATTGAACTTCAATTATTTCTCTTGTGATATTAAAAATTAATGCTTTTTTTTCACCTCTTCTTCTAACTGTTATTTCTATACTTGAACCAACAGGTCCACGCATCAACTCAACAGCTTGTGTTAAAGACTTTCCTTGAACTTGAGTATCGTTAATTTTAACAATATAGTCACCAGCTTTTAAGCCAGCTTTTGAAGCAGGAGTATTATCTATTGGCGATATTACTTTAACAACACCTGCCTCCATACCTACTTCAATACCTAAACCGCCGAATTCTCCGCTTGTTTCAGTTTGCATACTCTTAAAGCTTTCAGGCGTCATATATGCGGAGTAAGGGTCTAAAGATTGTAATAAACCGTTTATGGCAGCATCCATACTTTGTGACTGATCAATTTCATCAACGTATTCATCATTTATTTTTTCAAGAACTTCACCAAATAAATCAATTTTTTTATAAATTTCAGAGTTATCAGAAAAACTTTTTTGAAAAATAAATAAGAAAACTAAAACAAAAAAAGGAATCTTTTTGATTAGGCTCATATCATCACTTTTTCTTTAGGAATTACTTCAGACCAAATTTTTTCAAGTTCATAAAATTTTCTTTTATCAGGATGGAATATATGGACAATTAAATCAATACCATCAACCAATTTCCAATCTCCACTTTCTTTTCCTTCAATTTTAGAATTTTTAACTCCATTAGATCTTAATTTTTCTAGTACCATTTCTGATAAAGCTTGAATGTGTCTTGATGAGGTACCACTTGCTATGATTAAGTAGTCGGCCATTGAACTTTTATTTTTAAGATCTATTGAAACAATATCTAAGGCTTTATTGGAATCTAGTGTTTCTAAAATTAAGTTTTTTAAATCTGAGTTTTTTTCCATTAATATATTTAACCTTATCAAACTTTTCTTAATTGAGAAGATGAAATATTAACCTTCTTAAATTTAATAAAGGATAATCTTTTTTTATTTACACCATTATAGGTGACTGACTTTAAAGATTTAGCCTTGTATCCTTGTCGATCAAACACTAGGAGATTGCATTTTTTCACAATAGATCTCCACTTGTGCCATTTATGAAAGTTAATAAGGTTGTCAGCACCCATAATAAAATATAGCTCATATTTTTTATTTTTTTTCAGATAGTTGATAAGGTCAATAGTTCTATTAGAGGATATCTTTTCTTCATAAAATCTTATTTTTATGAAATCATTTTTTGCAATTAGTTTTTTTGCAAATTGGATTCTATTTTTTAAATTTGATTTACTAATATCTTTGAATGGATTTTGTTTAGTAATCGCCCAGATGACATTTTTTAGATTAAGTAATTTTTTTGCCTGTTTTGAAATTTCTAAGTGCCCTTTGTGAGCAGGATCAAATGTACCTCCTAATATTCCAATTTTTATTTTTTTGTTATTTTCTAATTTTACCATTACTAACTATTTCGTATTTATATGAAACAAGCTGTCCAAGCCCAACGGGACCTCTTGGAGGTAAGGTGTTTGTAGAAATACCAACCTCACCACCAAAACCAAACTCACCACCGTCAGCGAATTGTGTAGAAGTGTTATGCATAACTATAGAACTTTTAATATTTTTTAAAAATTGATTGGCTGTTTTTTTATTTTTTGTAACAATAGAGTCAGTGTGCATAGTTCCATATTTATTAATATGTTTTATTGCTTCTTTATAATTTTTAACAGTTTTTACTGAAACAATTGCTGATAAATACTCTGTAGACCAATCCTTATCTTTTGCAGGATATATTTTTCCTTTGTAATTTTTTCTTATAAGGTGATCTCCAAAAATTTTGCAGTTGTTTTCTTCTAATTTTTTTAAAATTGGATTACAAAATTTTTTAATTATTTTTTGGTGCATCAAAATTGTTTCCGTAGCACCACAAATACTAGTATTCCTTAACTTTGCATTATAAACAATGTCTACTGCCATTTTAAGATCAGCATCTTTATCTATGTAAGTATGACAAAGACCCTCTAAATGTCCAATGATAGGTACGGTTGAGGACGCTTGTACTCTTTTAACCAAACTTTTTCCTCCACGTGGAATAATCACATCTATATAATCTTTCATTTTTGAAAGCATGTAATCAACTATTTTCCTATCTTTGGAGTTTATAAATTGGATAAAATTTTGATCTACTTTATTTTCTTTTAATGATTTTCGAAATAAGTTTGCTAAAATTTTGTTAGTATTTATAGCTTCTGAGCCACCTTTTAATATTACTGCATTCCCAGATTTAAAACATAAACTTGCAACATCAGATGTAACATTAGGTCTGCTTTCATAAATTATACCCAATACACCTATAGGCACAGACACTCTACTTATTGTTAAGCCGTTTGGTCTACGCCATTTTTCTAATATATAATCAACTGGATCTTTAATTTTTACAATTTTTTCAATAGATTTTTTTATACCAACTAATTTTTTATGATCAATTGTAAGCCTATCTATTAAATTATTCTTTAAGCCTTTTTTTTTAGCAAATTTGATATCTTTTTGGTTAGCACTGATTATAGAGTTTTTTTCTTTATCAAGTAATAAAGCATATCTCTTTAAAATTTTATTTTTAGTTCGTGTATCAATTTTATTGAGGATGGCTTTTCTAGCATTTTGGCCAATTGAATTCATAATCTTGTTCATTCTATATTTCCACTATATCATCTTTATGTATAACTTCTGATTTTGCAACATATCCTAATATTTTTTCTATTTCTCTTGAGTGATAACCTTTAATTCGTTCTATTTCATCAGACGAGAATGAACTAAGTCCTCTAGCACACTCATTGTTATTTTTGTCTAAAACTTTTATATGATCACCTTTTTTAAAATTTCCAGTTACTTTTTTTACGCCAGCGGCTAATAAACTTTTACCATTTGTGAGTGCTTGTCTTGCACCATCATCAATAATAAGAGCTCCTTTTGGGGAGACAGAACTAATGATCCATTTTTTTCTAGCATCTAATTTTGAAACTTTAGGTAGAAACCACGTACAATTATTTTCCTCAATTATTTTTTTTATAGGTCTATTTAATAAACCATTTGCGATTACCATTTTACAACCTGACAATTGACAAATTTTAGCAGCATCAATTTTTGTTTTCATTCCACCTGTACCAAGATCACCAATACTTTTAGTGGCTATTCTTTCAATATTCTTATCAATATTTTTTATTTCTTTAATAAGTTCGGCATTTTTAAAAATTTTTGGATTTTGAGTGTAAAGACCATTAACATCTGAAAGTAATATAAGTGTGTCTGCTCTAGATATTTGAGCAACCCTTGATGCCAACCTATCATTGTCACCATATTTTATTTCAGTTGTTGCCGTTGTATCATTTTCATTTACAATTGGTATGAAGCCTAACTCAAATAAATTATCAAAAGTTCTTTTTGCGTTTAAAGCCCTTCTTCTTTGTTCAGTATCCTCTAGTGTTAAAAGAATCTGAGAAATATTAATTTTTAATTTTGAGAAAGTTCCTGAAAATAAATTCATCAACTCTATTTGACCAATTGATGCAACAGCCTGGCTTTTATCAATTTTAAGATTTTTTTTATTTATGTTGAGTTTTTTGCAACCCATGGCAATTGCACCAGAGCTTACAATAATTACTTTTCTATTTTTTTTTATGAGTTCTTTAATATCTTTGGCAAATTCAGATAACCATTTATTTCTTATTTTTTTATTATCATCTATCAGTAAAGATGAACCTATCTTAACAACAATAATTTTTGAATTTTCAAGATACATATGAAAGTAATTTAGCTTTTATTTGAGATATTGATTCTTTATCTAGTGTTGAAAGTATAACAACTTCTGAGTTTTTATTTTTAGAAAATTCTTTTAAAATTTGACTTACTTCTTCTTTTTCTAGCAAGTCAGTTTTATTTAATACAATTAATTCCTTTTTATTTAGTAAATCTTTACTATAGCTACCAAGTTCAGTTCGAACTTGTTTGTAGGTATTTTCAAGATCCTGGTTAGTAATATCTAATAAGTGCATTAAAGTTTTACACCTTTCAATATGCTTTAAAAATTGAATACCTAATCCCACTCCTTCATGTGCACCCTCAACTAAACCTGGAATATCAGCTAATGTAATTTCTTTATCATCATAACTCGCAACTCCTAAATTTGGGTTTAATGTCGTAAATTTATAGTTAGCTATTTTTGGCATTGCATTTGTGATGGCAGCTAATAAACTTGATTTACCTGCATTAGGCAATCCCACTATCCCAACATCTGCAATAGTTTTTAATTGTAACCAAATTATATATTCTTCTCCTATTGCGCCCTTAGTGAATTTTTTTGGTGCTCTATTAGTAGAACTTTTAAATCTTGTATTTCCAAGTCCACCCTTTCCACCATTAGCAACAACAAATTCTTCACCTTCTTTTTTAAAGTCAAAAATTAAAGTTTTATTATCTTCCTCAAAAACTTGTGTTCCTATTGGTACTTTTAAAAATAAATCATCACCGCCACGACCTGTACGGTTTTGTCCTGATCCATTTTCTCCACGTTCAGCTTTATGATGTTGTTGGAATCTGTAATCAATAAGTGTGTTTAAATTTCTTTCAGATCTTAAAATTATGGAGCCACCTTTGCCACCATCACCACCATCAGGTCCACCATATTCAATAAATTTTTCACGTCGAAAACTTGGAGAGCCATGTCCTCCATTGCCTGCTTTTACATAAATTTTAACTTGATCAAGAAACTTCATAATACAACTCTCAATTTTTAGTTGTACTACTAATTGGGTTTTACTGAAACGAATGTTCTGTCTGATTTACCTTTTTTAAAAACAACTTTACCTTCAACAACAGAAAAAATAGAGTGATCTTTACCCATACCTACATTTTCGCCAGGAAAAATTTTTGTTCCTCTTTGTCTTACTATTATGTTTCCAGGAATTACTACTTCACCACCGTATTTTTTAACGCCCAGTCTTCTACCAGCACTGTCTCGTCCGTTTCTTGATGATCCACCTGCTTTTTTTGTTGCCATAATTTACCTAATTTATTTACTTGCTACTTCTGCTTCTACTTTTTCAACTTTTTTAGTTGGTTTTATCATTTTTGATGCTTCAGATAAAACTTTACCATCTTTTGAAAAAATTTTGCTAATTCTAATTAATGAAAACTGTTGTCTATGTCCATTTTTTCTTCTTGAATTTTGTCTTCTTCTTTTTTTAAAGATTAAAACAGTTCTATTTTTACCATTTTCAACAAGGTCAGCCTCAACTTTTGCTCCTTCTACTACAGGAGAGCCAACTTCAATAGTTTTATCATCACCGTAAGCTAAGATTTCTTTAAATTCAATTTTAGTCTCCGGCTTTGAATCCTCTAATCTTTCGATTTTAAGTATCTCACCAGCTTTAACTTTGTACTGTTTTCCACCTGTTTGTATTATAGCGTATGACATTGTTTTATCTTTTTTTATAATGAGCAATATAGTCTCGCGCAAATCATAGTCAAGCGTGAATAAGTTAGAAATTGTCCTTTAAATCTCTCAATTTTGAGAACGTTTCAACTTTATTAGATCTAAGAAAAATATTACAATCTAGCTCTTCTCTAATTGTAGATGGAATAGTGGGTAAATTATTTTCTAATTTTTTATCTATAATTTTTATTTTATTTTTAAGATTTTCATTATTTTTGTCATGTGTTATACAAAATCTAGCATTTTGTTTAGTATACTCATGTCCACAGTAAATTTTAGTTTTTAATGGAAGTGCTTTAATTTTCATTAAAGAATTAAACATTTGTTCATAACTTCCTTCAAAAATTTTTCCACACCCTAAAGAAAAAAGAGTGTCTCCAGTAAAAGCAGCCTCCTCATTGAAAAAATAAAAACATATATGTCCAAGAGTATGACCTGGTATATGAATTATTTTGGCCTCAAAACTTTCCTGCTTCCATATTTCTTGATCATCAACAAGAGTATCTATTTCTGGAATTCTATCTTTATCTCCCTTGTATCCAATAACACGAGCATTATATTTTTTTTTTAATTCTTGATTACCACCCACATGATCATAATGATGGTGAGTATTGAGTATATATTTTAAATTAATATTTTTTTTTTCTAAGTATTTAATTATAGGTTTTGCTTCACTGGGATCAATTGCACAAGCTATGTTATTTTTTTCATCAATAACAAGATAAGAATAATTATCATGTAAACAGGGTATTATTTGAATTTTCATTTATCTTTCAATTAAAAAAATACCCAATTCTGCTGATAAGTTTTTTATATTTAGATTTAATTTATTTATAGTTGATATTTTTTCATTTTTTAAAGCTATTGATTGATCTAGTTTTATATTTCGATTTTCACAAAAATTATAAAAATCTTTTAATGTGCACATATGTAAATTAGGAGTATTATACCATTCGTCAGGTAGGTTTTTTGTTATTGGCATTGTTCCTTTAAGCAATAAGTGAAGTCTAATTTTCCAAAAACCAAAATTAGGTATAGTAACAACAGCTTTTTTTCCAACACGTAATAATTCTTTTATAACAATTTCAGGAGTGAGAAATGCTTGTAATGTTTGACTTAAAATAACAAAATCAAAAGAACTATCTGGAAATTGCAAGAGATCTTTCTCTGCATCTCCCTCTATAACTGTTAATCCTTTTGATAAACATTTTTGAACATTATTTTTTGAAATTTCTATTCCTCTAATATCTATTTTCCTACTGTCTTTCAGATACTCCATTAGTGTACCATCGCCACATCCCACATCCAGAACTCTAGTATTCTTATCAATTAGATTAGATATTATTTTAAACTCTTGTTTCATATTTAACTCTTAGAATAAGCTGTTTTAATATAATCACCTAAGGTATTTAAAAATTCAGGGACTTTTAATAAAAATGAGTCGTGACCTTTATCAGACTCAATCTCAACAAATCCAACATCAGCACCTATGGCATTCAATGCAATGACAATTTCTTTATTTTCGGAAGTGGGATAAAGCCAATCGGAAGTAAAGGATATAACAAGAAATTTTGTTTTAGTATTTTCAAATGCTTTAGATAAATTTCCATTATGTTCTTTGATAAGATCAAAATAGTCCATTGCTCTTGTTATATATAGATAGCTATTTGCATCAAATCTATCAACGAATACAGATCCTTGGTATCTTAAATAACTTTCAATTTGAAAATCAGCATCAAAACCAAATTTTAAATCATCTCTTTCTTGAAGCTTTCTTCCAAATTTTTCCTGAAGCCCATTTTTTGATAGATAGGTAATATGTGCAGCCATTCGAGCTACTGACAATCCTTTATCAGGACTTTTATCTTTATTAGAATAGTCTCCATTGTCCCAGTTAGAGTCCGCCATAATTGACTGTCTACCAAGTTCATTGAAAGCTATGTTTTGTGCTGAATGACTTGCAGTACAAGCAATTGGTATTGCTACTTTTGCTTTTTCAGGAAAATTACTAACGAACTGTAGTGTCTGCATTCCCCCCATAGATCCACCAATAACAGCAAATAATTTTTCAATATTAAAGAAATTTAACAAATTAAATTGTGCATTAACCATGTCGTTAATAGTTATAACGGGAAAGCTAGTTCCATATTTTTTATTTGTTTCGGAATTAATTTCATTAGGACCAATTGAGCCCATACAGCCACCAATAACATTTGCACAAATCACAAAAAATTGATCTGTATTAATAGCTTTATCAGGGCCAACAGCATACGACCACCAACCTTCTTTTTTTGTGATTGGATTTATTCCAGTTACAAATTGATCACCTGTCAATGCGTGAAACACAAGTATAGCATTATCCTTTTTTTCATTTAAGGAACCATAGGTTTCATAGGCCAAAGAATAATTATTTATAGTTTGACCACAGTCCAATTTTAATGGTTTATCAATTATAAGTTTTTTTATCTCTAAATCTTTAATCATAAATATTAGCCAAATTTGAATTGGGAGACAAAAAAAAACTTATTTAGCGGTTTTTTTTAAGCGCTCGCAATTCAGTTAAATCAGCGCATATTTTTTGTACTAGATAGTATTTCTTATGTCAATTTTTTTTAAAAATGACATATTCTATATGAAAAGTTAGTATTTTATTTATAAAGTGAATAAAACTATAAAATGACAATTCCAAAATTTAAAATATTTAAAATAGAAGCTTATAAGCCTGGTAGGTCAAATATAAGTAAAATTTCAAATCCAATAAAACTATCAGCAAATGAGTCTGCACTTGGGGTGAGCCCAAGGGTAACAAAAATATTGAAAGATAAAAGCTTGTTAATTTCAAAGTACCCAGATGGTAAAGCCAGAAATTTAAGAAAGGAGATTGCGAGGAAATATAAGTGCAATTTAGATCAAATAATATGTGGTGCAGGTTCAGATGAGATTATTCAAATAATTTGTCAATTATATCTGAAACCATCAGATGAGGTGATTGTTCCACAATATAGCTTTTTAATGTATAGAATTTATGCTCAAATCATAGGAGCTAAAGTAGTTTTTTCTAAAGAAAAAAACTTTAAGGTATCGGTTGATGAAATACTTAAAAAAGTAACTAAAAAAACTAAATTAGTATTTATTGCAAACCCAAATAATCCAACCGGAACCTATTTAAGTAAAAGAGAATTAATAGAATTAAGAAAAAAATTAAATAAGAATATTTTGCTAGTTTTAGATGATGCTTATTTTGAATATATGAAAAATAAAGATTATAAACCAAGTTTAGACCTATTTAAGAATGCCAACAATGTTGTTGTTATAAGAACATTTTCAAAAATTTATGGATTAGCTTCATTGAGAGTAGGTTGGGGGCATGCAAATAAAAAAATAATTAGTGCAATGAATTTAATAAAACCCCCATTTAATGTTAATCAAATTGCACAGCGTGCAGCAATAGAAGCTTTAAAAGATAATAGTTTTATTAGTCGATCTGTTAAACACAATATCTTCTATGGGAATAAAATTAAGAAATTTTTAGAAAATGTGGAAATTTTTTCCAATGAAGTTACAGCTAACTTTTTATTGCTAAGTTTTGATAAATGTAAATATTCAGCCAACTTTGTTTTTAATAAACTACAATCAAAAGGAATTATATTAAGATCGACCGAGAATGGCTATAATATAAAAAATAAATTAAGATTAACTATTGGATCAAAAGTACAAAATGAAAAATTTATAAAAGCAATTACGGATATATTTAATTAATTATGAAAAATATTTTAATCATAGGTTGTGGTTTAATTGGCTCATCTGTATTAAGAGCTATTTCACATTATAAAGTTTCTAAAAATATATTTGTATATGAAAAATCAAAATCTAATTTATCAAAAATAAAAAAATTAAAATTACCCTGTACTATAATAACTGATTTCAAAAAAAATGTTCCTAATATAGATTTGATAATAGTTTGTACTCCACTTAGTGAATACAAAGGAATAATTTTAAAATTAAATAAACACTTGCTACCCAAAACAATCATTACAGATATTGGCTCAAGTAAGGAAAAATCTCATAATGTAATTAAAGAAAATTTAAAGAGAGGAATTTCATGGACCTCTAGTCATCCAATAGCAGGATCAGAAGTTAGTGGTCCAGTACATGGTAAAAAAGATTTATTTTTAGACAAATGGTGTATTCTTATAAGAGAAAGTAATACCAACCAAAAACATCTCTCAATATTAAGGAAATTCTGGACAAAAATTGGATCCAAGATTTCTATAATGAGCTCAAAAAAGCATGACAGGGTCTTTTCAATGACTAGTCATTTACCACATCTAATTGCTTATAATTTAGTTAAAACAGCTACTGACTTTGAAAGAAAACAAAAGTATGAGTTAATTAAGTTTAGTGCTGGCGGTTTAAGAGATTTTTCAAGAATCGCTGCTTCAAATGAAATAATGTGGAGGGATATTTTTTTTAATAATCAAAAAAATATTTCTGATGCAATCGAATTATTTATTAAAAATTTAAGAGCTTTTAAAAAAGATATTGAATCAAAAAATAATAAATTAATACTTAAGAAGTTAATTGATACAAAAAAGGTTAGAAAAAAAATAATTAAATTAAAACAAGATATAAGCGAACCTGATTTTGGAAGGAAAAATTAATTTTTTATTTTTTCAATTAGTTCACCTAGGTATGGTTTAAAGTAATCTGAAGATTTAATTGCAGATTTATAAATAGGTTTTCTAGCCTGAACCCAACTTGCAGTTTTTATAGATTTAGGATTATTTTCATGTTTTAGACAGTTTTCTTCAAATCTTAAATCACAAAAATTTAATAAATTTTCAATTTCTTCTTTTGGATTTTCAACTAACTCTTCATAAACTACGTCATAAATTTCATTAGGAAATAATTCTTTCCAAAATTTTATATAATTTTGATAAAGTGTATAAAAAGAAGCAAGATCATTTAGATTATTAGAAAAAGATAAAGTTCCAGAAAAAAAATTTTTATAGTTAGACCAACAAATATCTATAGGATCCCTATTACAATTAATAATTTTTGAATTTGGAAAAATTTTTTTAATAAAACCTATATATTTAAAATTTAAAGGAGCCTTATCAATAAATATTTTATCTGAAGAGTCTATTTTTGATATTTTAGAAACATACTGTCCTTGTATTATTTTTAATAAATCATTTAATTTATTATTATCAATGTTAGCTAAATTTTTATTATTAAAAATTCCTTCATGTAAAATATTTGATAAATAAGGCAGCTCACCTCCCCCAAAAACATTTGAATGTGAAGATATTATTTGTTCAACTAATGATGTGCCTGACCTCGGCATACCAACTATAAAAATTAATTGGCGTAAATTTTTATCTGTCTTATTATTGCTTATAAAATTAATTGTTTTTTTTATTTTAATAAATTTTTCAACATCGTGACGAATATCATACTTAATGATTTCACTTAAGTATTGATTTGCTCTATTAAAGTTTTTAAAAGAATTTTCATATTTTTTTACATCTTCAAAAGCTTTCCCAAGAGCAAAATGTAAATGCATTAATTGATTTTTGTTAAGATCTTTTTCTTCAATCTTTTTAATCATTTTTTTTAAATGTTCATTATCTTGTGAGTATTTTGTAAATGATGAAATTAATCGATCTGCCTCAGTAGCTTTTGGATTATTTTCTAATATTTTATTTAAATGCAACTCTGCATCATTAAACTTTCCTAAAGTAATATAAATTGTTGCTAAGTTAAATTGTATTTCATTTGAAACCTTGTTAATTTCTAGTGATTTTTTATAAAGAACAATAGCCTCATCGAATTGATTTAAATCTTTTTTAAGATTGGCAAGGTTATTAAGTATATTTATGTAATTAGGTGCAATCTCAAGTCCTTTTTTAAAATAATACTCTGCTTCATCAAGAATTTCTAATTTGTGCTTACTAATTCCCATGTTGTTTAAAAAATAAGGGTTTCTCGGGTTTTTTTTAAGAGCCTCCTCCATAATATTTACTGAAAGGTCAAATTTACCCAAACTTTGGTAAGCAATAGAAATAATATTATAAATTATTTGATGCCCTCGTTTCTTTAATAAACCTTTGGCTTCAGTTATTACATCTTCAAATAAACCTGCTTTTAATTTATTAGTTAGAATATCTATTTTTATTTTTAATTGATTATCAGTTATCATTAATATTTTTAATACTTATTACTTTTAAATTAGATTTTTTCTTAATCTCTAAAATTGTATCTTTAATGCTCATAGTCACAACTTTTTTTCTAGGCCCGTAAGCATGAATTAAATTATTACTATTAAGGCAAATTGCAACATGTCCTTTCCAATAAATTAGGTTATTTTTTTTATATTTGTTTTTTATATTATTCTTTTGAAAAAATTTTACTTGGTCTTTCGTATCCCTTGGGCAGTATAGGTTATTGAATTTAAAAAAAATTTGAACTAAAGCAGAACAGTCGATGCCTTTATAACTATTGCCACCCCATTTATATTTTGTATTTTTAAAAATTTTAATATTATTAAATATTTTATTTTTATTTTTAATGGGAACAACATCTTTACATCTAATCCAATAATTATCAAAATTATAAAATTTATTTTTGTGTTTCTTCACCTTGATAAATGAACAAAAACTAATTTGTTTATTCAACCTAGATTTCATATTAGGCTTAGAGTACAGAGTTGCTTTCAACACTGAGATTTTATGAGTTTGTTGTTGCGTTATAGGGAATTTTTTTCTATTTATAAAGCCAATATAATTATCATAAAAAGTTTTAATTTTTAATGTATTCTTATATTTTTTGATTATCTTAAATTTATCTCCATATAAAAGTTGAGTAGCTAAATTTTTTTTAGACTCTTTGTCTTCATAAACATTTAATATTAATCTATTATTAATCATTTATTCTCTTATGGGAGCTACTTTTGACAACCATATAATTAATATTAATACAGGCACACCAAGTAAAGCAGTAACTACAAAATAATTTGAATATCCAATGGCATCAACCCAACTACCAGAATAACCTGCCACTAATTTTGGTATAAAAAGCATGATAGAGCTAAATAATGCATATTGTGTTGCAGTAAATTTTAAAGATGTTAAAGCAGACAAATATACAACAAATGCAGCACCAGCAAAACCACTCGCTATATTGTCAGCAGTAATTACACCTATCAAAAATTTAATACTAGGCTCAGATATGGCAAGCCAGGCAAATAACAAGTTGCTACTTGAAGCTATAAAAGCACCTAGAAATAATGATCTCATTGTTCCAAATTTTAGACAAAAAAATCCTCCTAAAAATCCACCTGCTATAGTTGCAAAGACACCAAAAAATTTTGAATATGTTGCTATTTCGTTTATGTTAAATCCTTTTTCTAGATAAAAAATATTTGCCATAACCCCCATAACTACATCTGCTATTCTATAAAGAGCTATCAAAAAGAGTATAGAAAAAGCAAATTTACCATAACGATTTAAAAAATTTAAAACTGGATCAAGGTAGATTTTTTTAACTATTGTTTTTGAAATATATTTAGTACTCATCATTGAAAAAATTATGACTCCAAAAAAAGTAAAACATAAAAAAATTCTCATAATAGAAAATAGAAATTTTTTTATTATTTCATTTTCTCCAAAAGGATTATTAATAAAATTATATAAAAAAATAAAACCAGCTAATGAGAGAATAAAAACAAACAAAAATTTTGCATGTTCATTAATTTTAAGATTTTTTTTATTATTTATTTTAGGTTCTTTTGATACTAAAGTAGTTATTATGCCAACAACCATGAATAAAGCCATGATTAAGTAAACAGTTTTCCATACATTCTTATTATATATTTCGCTACCTAAGTAAGAAGCGAGCCACAAACTACCTGCACCACCTATCAACATAGCCAATCTATATCCAGCTATATACATTGATGAAAGTGGACCTTGTAAATAAATGGGTGATGATTCAATCCTAAATGCATCAATTAGAATATCTTGTGTAGAGCTAAATATAGCTAATAGAGTTATGGATATTGTAATAAATAACAAGCTTTTAGCTGGATCTGTTAATGAAGTTAAAATTAAAGAAGTTATAATCATCAATTGTGTAAATAGCAACCAGCCTCTCCTATGACCCATTTTATCAAAAAAAGGAATTTTAAAATTATCGACAATTGGAGACCACAAATATTTAAACGCATAAGTAAACCCTACCCAGCTAAAGAGAGTAATAGTGCTTCTATCAATACCAGCCTTGAAAAGCCAAACAGATAAAGTGGAAAATATCAAAAGTATAGGCAGCCCTGATGAAAATCCAAGCAGCAACATTTTTAATGTTTCTTTTTTAAAAAATAGATAAATATTTTTATTTTTCAATTTATTGTCTCCAAAAGGAAGGTAGAAATAATACCAAGATAGCAAAAAGCTCCAATCTACCCAATATCATTCCAAGTGTTAAAATCCATTTAGAAATTTCAGGTAGGCTTGAAAAATTACCATTTGGGCCAATTGTTGAGCCTAATCCAGGGCCAACATTTGATATTGATGTTGCAGCTCCTGAAATTGAGGTAATAAAATCTAAACCACTTAAAGATAGAAAAGCTGTAATTAAAAAAAATATAACCAAATAAAGAAATATAAAAGAAATAATGGATGCCATAAATTTATCATCAACATTATTTTTGTCATATTTTATTATAAAAACACCTTTAGGGTAAATAATTTTTTTTAGTTGATTAACTATGAACAAATATAAAATTTGGATTCTAAAAATTTTAACTCCACATGCTGTAGAACCAGCACATCCACCAATAAACATCAGCGTTAAAAAGAAAATTAGTGTAAAATTACCCCATCCATCAAACTCTCCTGTTACATAACCTGTGCCACTTAAAATCGAAATTACATTAAAAAAGATTACTCTTAAATTTGTTAGAGAAAAATTATTATTTTGAAAAAGTAAGTAAACAAAAAGTATAATAATTGAAAAAATAATTATCTTTAAAAATGATCTAATTTGCACATCAGAAATAAAAATTTTTTTATCACCATTTAAAAACTTTATATAGGCAATAAAAGGTAAGCTACCCAAAATTATAAAAATCATTGATGATATTTCGATTGATAAACTATTAAAATGTCCAATAGACTCATTGTAGTTTGAAAAGCCACCAGTTGCTATTGTTGTCATTGAATGAGTTAAGCTATCAAAAATACTCATTCCAAAAATAGAATAAGTAAAAGCACAAAGAAAAGTTAAGCTTAAATAAACATAAATTAACCTTAGAGAAATTTCTTTTGATTTTGGTAAAATTTTTTCTGATGAGTCTTTACTAGAAATTTTAAATAATTGCATTCCTCCAACGTTCATTATTGGCATTAGTGTTATTGCCATGACAATTATACCAATTCCACCAAGCCATTGAAGCATGGCTCTCCACAATAGTATTGATTTAGGAGCTTCATCCAAATTAGATATAATTGTTGATCCGGTGGTTGTGATACCAGACATACTTTCAAAAAATGAGTCTGTTATTGAAAGCTCCAAAGAGGAAAAGATAAAAGGCAAAGAACCAAATATTGCAATACTCAACCAAGAAAGAGCAGTTAATAAAAAAGCTTGTTGTAGATTTAGTTTTTTATCGTGATTAAGGTTAGATAAAAAAAATAAAACACCAAATATGATTGAAATTATAGACCCCCCAATAAATGAGGAGTCAATTTCTGAATAAATAAATTGAGCAAGAATTGGTATCATCATGGAAATTCCAAGAATAATTTGCAAAACACCCAAGGTGAAAAAAACTGTTTTATAATTAGACATTTTGAAAGAACATTATTTTATGGTAAATAAATTTCAACTCTATAAGAATTAATAAAAACACCAAATATAAGATATTTGTTATTAAACAAAGTGATTGAAAAAGATAATTTAGATAAAACCAACGCATGGCCTTTTGTTGAGGCTAAAAAGATGTTGCGTGAAAGAAAATCATTTATAGATAAAAAAGGTAAAATAATTTTACAAACAGGCTATGGTCCAAGTGGACTTCCTCATATTGGTACATTTGGTGAAGTTGCCAGAACATCGATGATGGTTAATGCTTTGAAACAACTTACTGATATTCCAGCTGAAATTATAACGTTCTCTGATGATATGGATGGTCTTAGAAAAGCTCCAGAGAATGTTCCTAATAAAGAACTTTTAAATAATAATCTTCATAAACCATTAACACAAGTTCCAGATCCATTTGAAAAATTTGCAAGTTTTGGTGAACACAATAATGAAATGTTAAAAGATTTTTTGAATAAGTTTAATTTTGAATATAATTTTAAAAGTTCCTCTGTACTTTACAAAAGTGGTTTTTTTAATCCAACCCTTCAAATAATTTTAGAAAACTACCAGGGTATTATGGACATAATTCTTCCAACATTAGGGAAGGAAAGACAAAGAACCTACAGTCCATTTTTACCAATTTGTCCAAATACAGGCCAAGTTTTAGAAATTCCAGTTTTAGAAATTTTAAAAGATAAATCAAAAATTATTTTTGATAATAATGGTGAAAAACTTGAAATTAGTATTTTAGATGGAAATTGTAAATTACAATGGAAAGTTGATTGGGCAATGAGGTGGTATGCTTTAGATATAGACTTTGAAATGTACGGAAAAGATTTGATTGAAAGTGCGATATTGTCATCAAGAATAGTAAAGTTAATTGGAAAAACGAACCCATCTGGTTTTGCCTATGAACTTTTTTTGGATGAAAAAGGTGAAAAAATATCAAAATCAAAAGGTAATGGAATTACAATTGATCAATGGTTGGAGTATGCCTCTCCCGAGAGTCTTTCCTTATACATGTATCAAAATCCTAAAAGAGCCAAAAAACTATACAAAGAAATAGTACCCAAAACAGTAGATGAGTATTTGGAACTAATAGAAAAAGCAAAAAAACAAAATGAACTTCAGTTATTGATGAACCCAGTTTGGCATGTTCATAATGGAAAAATTCCGAAAGAAGATACGATAATGAGTTTTTCAATGCTTTTAAACTTAGTGGAGACTAGCAATGCAGACTCTAAAGAATTACTTTGGAAATTTGTAAAAAAATATAAGAAGGATATTTCTGAAAAAGATCATCCTATTTTTGATAACTTAATTGGTTATGCTATTAAGTATTTTAATGATGTAATCAAAATTCAAAAAAAATATAAAAAGCCTGATGAAAGTGAAAAAAAAGCTTTGAAAGCACTTATTAAGACTTTAGATGAGTGTAATGATAAAATGTTACCTGAAGATATTCAGACATTAATTTATTCAACTGGAAAAGATAATGGATATTCAGAAAACTTACGCGATTGGTTTAAACTAATTTATGAAGTTGTTTTTGGAGATGAAAATGGTCCAAGGATGGGTTTTTTTATAAGCTTTTTTGGAGTGAACGAAACTAAAGAATTAATAAAAGAAAAAATAAAATAATGTTTTCAAAATTTAGATCACTAATCTTTAAGTTTGATCCTGAAACAGCTCATAATTTAGCAATTAAGTCATTAAAATTAAATTTACTACCAAATTTATCTAATCAAGAAAAAGATGACTCATTATTTAAGACTAAATTATTTGGAAAAGAAATTAATAATCCTATAGGAATGGCAGCTGGTTTTGATAAAAATGCTGAAGTCTATAATTCTCTTTTTAAACTTGGCTTTGGCTTTGTAGAAGTAGGAACCGTTACACCACTAGAGCAATATGGAAATCCAAAACCAAGAGTTTTTAGACTAGTAGATGATCAGGCTCTAATAAATAGATTGGGATTTAATAACTTAGGCTCAGAAAATATTAGCAAAAGAGTTAAGTCAAATCCAAATAAAGGTTTACTGGGTGTTAATATTGGTCCAAACAAAGATAGTGAAGATCGACTAAATGATTATTTAATTGGACTTAGGGTTTTTCATAATATTGCTGATTACATCACTATCAATATATCTTCACCTAATACAGAAAACTTAAGAAATTTTCATGATAAGTCTAAATTTGACGAACTAATGGACTCGATAGAAAAAGAAAAAATTAGACTAAAATCCAAAATACCAATTATAGTAAAAATTTCTCCAGATATTTTAGAAGAACAAATTGAAATAATTTGTAAAACTTTAATACAATATAAAGTTAGTGCAATAATTGTTTCTAATACAAGTGCTAAAAATAGAGATAAATTAAAAGATATTCTAAAACATCAAAAAGGTGGCCTATCAGGAAAACCTCTGGAAGAAGAAGCGAATAAATTAATAAGTAAATTCTATAAAATATTAAATGGAAAAATTGAGATTATAGGAGTTGGAGGTGTAGACTCAGGAGAGAGTGCTTATAAAAAATTTCAGTCAGGAGCAAGTTATGTACAACTATATACTGGAATGGTTTTTCAGGGACCAAACATAGTAGGAAAGATTAAAAAAGAGCTTAAAGAAATATTAATTGCTGGTGGTGTTAAGAATTTTAAAGAAATAGTGGGAAAGAAGCTGGCTAATTAAGCCTAATAAACTTGACGAGTTCTTAAACACATCCTATATAGTCACTAAATATTATGTCTAAAAAATGTGAATTAACTGGTAAAATTCCAATGAAAGGTCACAATGTTAGTCACGCTAACAATAAGACCAAAAGAAGATTTTTACCAAATTTAAAAAAAGCTAAATTTACAAGTGAACTTTTAAAGAGAAGTTTAACTTTAACAGTAAGTAATGCTGGAGTTAGATCCGTCGATAAAAAAGGTACATTTGATCAATTTTTAAAAAGTGCAAAAAATAAAAATATTTCACTTAGACTAAAAAAACTAAAAAAGAGTATTCTAATTAAATCTCCATTTATTAAAAAAGCACCAAAAGCATCTCCCAGTAAATCAGCTTAATGAACAAATACTTTTTACTACTTTCATTAATAATGGGAGTTGTAGTACTAGCATCCAATTATCTTGTTCAATTTCCAATAAATTATTATGGACTAGATGAAATACTTACTTATGGAGCCTTTAGTTATCCAATTGCTTTTTTAATTACTGATTTAACCAATAGGTCTTACGGTAAGCTTATTGCTAGAAAAATTGTTTATATAGGTTTTGTTATTGGAATAATTTTTACCTTATTTTTTTCAACAAACTTTGAAGATTTAATTTCAATTAGAATAGCCATTGGCTCTGGAGTAGCATTTTTAGTTGCACAGTTAATTGATGTCCAAGTCTTTGATCAATTAAGAAAAAAAAAATGGTTTATTGCACCACTTACCTCATCATTAATTGGCTCAACAATTGATACTTTTTTATTTTTTTCAATATCCTTTTATGCAACAGGAATTCCTTGGATTACTTTATCATTAGGGGACTTATCTGTAAAAATACTTGTGGCACTTATAATGCTAATTCCATTTAGGTTATTATTAGGAACTGTTAAAGAATCTAAAGCTTAATACAAAAATTTATAAGATAAAATTTTATAAGCTAATTTAGCTACTAGAAAATTGTAGGAATTAAACCCTTTAATAGGTGACAATTCATTTATATCCGCACCCACAATATTTGAGTTTTTAGCTGCTATTCTTATAATATTTAAAGTTTCATCCCACAGTAAGCCACCTGGTTCTGGTGTGCCAGTTGCAGGCATTATACTGGAATCTAATCCATCAACATCAAAAGTTAAATATACAGTTTTATTTTTTATTATTTTTTTGAATTTTTTTAAGTCCCACTTAGCCTTATCTTTTGCCCAAAAGATATCTATTCTAGTTGAATTTTTTTTTAAAAAAGGTATTTCACTCTCTGAGATATTTCTAATTCCAAATGAGATTAGTGATACATTTTTATAATCCAAACATCTTCTGATAGCTGATGCATGAGAAAATTTTTCACCATTATAGCTTTCTCTCAAATCTGCATGTGCATCAAAATGTAATAAGCAAATATCTTTATGTTTTTTCACAAATGGAGCAATACAGCCAGGTGTAATAGAATGTTCACCCCCAAATGTTATTGGAAAAAGTTTTTTATCTAATATTTCTTGATTTATATTAGACATCTTTTTTAGGGCTTTTTTTATATCTTTATCAATCTTAAATGGCTTTAGAGTTTTAATTCCAATTTTTTTGTAAGGTTCACAGTGTAATTCTTCATCGTATAATTCAACCTGATGAGAAGCTTTAATAATTTCTTTTGGTCCATTTCTAGTGCCTCCACCATAACTTACAGTTTTTTCTAAACCAAATGGAATAACAACAACCTTTTCTTTAAAATTGGTATTGTTATCAATCCCAAGAAATCCGTTTTTATTAGATAGATATTTCAATTTTATTTAAATATTTTTGAGAAATTTTTTCTCGTTCTGTTTTTCCAATCACCCTTATGATAAGCATCGCTAACAATTAAAGGTAAAACACTGGTAGCTTCCGCAAAGACCATTTGTTCTTTTGTAATATCTACTTTACCCCAAGAGCTTGCTTCTTTTAATGTTGAGCTGCTACAAGCTCCATCTCTAGAGTCTGCTACTGTAATTTGAACCGCATATTTATGCATTCCCACTTCTTTGCCAAGCAGTTCAGCGCATATTACTGTATCTTGGATAAAGTTTTTAGGAACTCCTCCACCAATCATAAATAAACCAGATCCTTTTGATTGAATCTTAATTTCTGTTAATTCACGAAACTCTCTTATTGAGTCTATGGTTATATGATTTTTTGGATTATTTTCTTGATGAATAACCAATCCAAATCCAGCACTTGAATCTGTAAAAGCTGGACAAAATATTGGAACGTTATTGTCATAAGCTGTTTCAATTAAAGAATCTTTTTTTACTGAGTATTTTTTTAGGTATTTTCCCATTGCATAAATAAACTCTCTAGAAGTATAACTTCTTGGTTCTAATCCATCTGCAATTTCACATATTCTTTTGTCGCATTCTTGTAATTCATCTTCATCAATATAAGTGTCATATATTCTATCTATGTAGTTTTTTCTCAATTCCGTATCATCTTGAAATTGTGAGCCTTGATAATGCTTAAAACCTAAAGCTTCAAAAAAATCCATATCAACAATTGAGGCACCAGTCGCAATGATTGCATCAACCATATTGTATTTGACTAAATCCTTATAAATATTCATACAGCCAGCGGCAGATGTTGAACCAGCTAGTGTTAAAAAAATAGTGCAATCTTTGTCTTGTATCATTTCATTAAAAATACCAGCTGCATTTGCTGTTTCTCTAGAAACGAAAGACATTTTTTCCATTGATGAGATAATTTTTCTTGCATCAAAAGATGTAATATCAATATGTTCTACAGGGTTTTTTAGAAAATCTTTTTTACTATTATGATTTAAGTTTTTGTTTTCTGACATTAGGCAACTAATATAGCCCTATTATTCTCTTTACCATACATTGTCATTATTGGTTCATCTTCTACTTCATAAATTTCATTAGAATAAAAACCATTAAATTGAGTTCTAAAAGTAAGACCATAAGCACCAAGTTGACCCAATTCTATATAATCGTTTTCTTTAATATTATTTGGTAATAGAAATGGTCCTTTCATATAATCCATACTGTCACAAGTAGGACCATAAAAATCAAAAGCAGTTAATTTTTTTGAAATTATTTTTCCTGATTTAATTATACGAGAAGGGTAAACTATATTTGGTGTACCAGCATCGAAAAGAGTTCCATATGTGCCATCATTTATATAAAGC
The DNA here is from genome assembly GCF_059418005.1 of Candidatus Pelagibacter sp. PS_10_02. Lineage (NCBI taxonomy): Bacteria > Pseudomonadati > Pseudomonadota > Alphaproteobacteria > Candidatus Pelagibacterales > Candidatus Pelagibacteraceae > Candidatus Pelagibacter > Candidatus Pelagibacter sp. PS_10_02. The sequence goes on along the minus strand of NZ_CM182076.1, from coordinate 1,032,153 downwards.
TTTTGTTTTTTTCTAAGATTTATTCTTACAATTGTAGAGCCACTTTCAGCAACTATTGCTCTACCAGGCTCACATATTAATTCTGGAAGTTTTTCTAATTTTAAATTTTCTAATCCTTTTTTTATTTCTTCAAAATAATTATCTAAAGATTGTGGAACAAGATCCGGGTAGATTGCAGGGAACCCACCACCAATATTAATATAATCAGGAATAATTTTTGTTTTTTTTATTATATTTCCAACTTCTGAAATACCTTTTGCATAAGAAATAGGATGCATACATTGAGAACCAACATGAAAACTTAAGCCAATTTTTTTTGCATATTGTTTTGTTAATCTTAACAAACCAGAAGCCTCAGAGGCTAAAGCACCAAATTTTTTAGATAAATCTATTTCTGCATGTTCGTTTGAAACTGCAATTCTAATAAATAATTCAAGATCTGAAGCATGATTTGTTGACTCAATTATTTTAATTAACTCATCTTTTGTATCTAAAGAAAAAGTTTTAATATTATGATTAAAATAAGCATCTCTAATACTTTCTCTACTTTTTACAGTATGCATGTATGAGCATTTAGCATTAGGATCTATTGCTCTTATATCTTTAATTTCTTGAATTGATGCAACATCAAAGTTTTCAATACCACTCTCAACTATTGTTTTTAATACTTCTGGATGTGGATTGGTTTTAACAGCGTATAAAATTTTACCAGGAAATTTATTTCTAAAATATGTAGAGGCTAACTGTATAGATTTTTTTCTAATACAATAAATCGGTTTTTCCGGTTTTAGTTGACTTACAAGCTCATCAACACTTTTAAATTTTTGCACTTTATATGCCTCCAAAAAAAATTTAATAAAAAAAAGTTTTTTAAAAAACTAAAAAACTTTCATATAAATCATGCAATTAAGGTAATAGTTAATTAATGTAAAGCAAATAATAGGTGTTGAAATTTTTAAAATAAACACCATATCTAAGGTATGCCTGAACAAATCAATCTTAAAAAACTAAGTGATTTTGACAATAAATCACTATTAATTGTTGATGATGACAACCCTTTTAGAGATAGACTGGCAAGAGCCATGGAAAAAAAGGGCTTTACAGTTTTACAAGCTGAGAGTGTGCAAAAAGGTATTCAAACTGTTAAAACAAATAAACCAGGATTCGCTGTTGTTGATTTAAGGTTGGCTGATGGAAATGGATTGGAAGTTGTTAAAGAAATACAAGTTTCAAATCCCAAAAGTAGAATTATTATGTTAACCGGTTATGGAAATATACCTACGGCGGTAGCAGCCATTAAAGAAGGGGCCATTGATTATTTGGCAAAACCTGCAGATGCTGATGATGTTGAAAAAGCATTATTGGCAGATCCAGAAAAGAAAGCTGAACCACCAGAAAATCCGATGTCAGCAGATAGAGTTAAGTGGGAACATATTCATAGAGTTTTTGAATTATGTAACCGAAATGTATCAGAAACTGCTAGAAGACTTAAGATGCACAGAAGAACTCTACAAAGAATATTATCTAAAAGATCTCCTAGATAAATTTTCTTAATTTAATTATTTTTTTTGCTAATAAAGTTAAAAGACAAATCTTGAATAATTCAGCTAGTAAAAAAGGTGTTACACCTAAACCAAGTATTGGTTTATCCCATCCAATCAAAGTCCCAAGCCAGATTGCTCCAAATATATAAATTATTGAAACTGAAAATATTAATTTAGTAAAAATTAAAAAAATATTATTTTTCATATTGAGATATCCTGCAAAAAAAACTGCAAATAAAAAACCTATTAAGTACCCCATTGTTGGACCGGTAAAATAAACTAAACCAATACCTTTTTCTGGGGAATTAGAAAAAACAGGCATTCCAATAATACCTTCAAATAAATATACACCTACTGTTGTAAGACCAATTTTATACCCAAATGCTAAGCCTATGAAAAGTACAACAAAAGTTTGCATCGTCATTGGCACTGGATAAAATGGTATTTTTAATTTAGCAGAAATGGTTAGAGCAATAGTTCCTAAAAAAATCAATATAAATGTTTTTGTAACTTTTTGAATTGAGTTTGTTTTTAATAGATCCATAAGTAAAATTTACTATTTATTATTATAATAATCTAGTTTTTTATTAGTCTTAAAAATACATCTTCTAAATCACCATCATCAGTTGATATATCAACAATTTTGACGTTATTTTTCTTTATTAAGTTTATTAATTTTTCCATATTAACTTTGCTCTTTTCGTAAGAGACGCAAACTTCATTGCCTATCTTTGATATTATTTCAAGAGATTCAAGGTCATTTTTTTGAATATTAATTTCTTTATCTGTTTTAAAAGTAACTTTTTTTGTTTGAATTCTATTTAAGAGATTTTTAGTACTATCTAGGGCTACTACATTTCCTTTGTTGAGAATAGCTATTCGATCACACATTTCTTCTGCCTCCTCAAGATAATGTGTTGTCAAAATAATAGTAACACCAAGTTTGTTAAGCATTCTTACATTTTTCCATAAATTTTGTCTCAATTCGACATCAACTCCAGCAGTAGGCTCATCAAGAAAAACGAGAGGAGGCTGATGAACTAACGCTTTAGCCATTAATAATCTTCTTTTCATTCCACCAGATAAACTTCTGGCATAACTATTGGCCTCTTTTTCTAAAGATACTAGATTTAAAATTGTATCAGTAATTCTATCTTTTTCTTTTACACCATATAAGCCTGCCTGAAGTTCTAGTAGTTTTCTTGGACTAAAAAATGGGTCTAAATTTACCTCCTGAGGAACTACTCCAACTGAAGCTCTAACCTGTCTGGGATTTTCATCTAGATCAAATCCACATACATTAACTTCACCCCCAGTCTTAATGACTGTCCCAGCTAAAATATTTATAAAAGTTGTCTTACCTGCTCCATTTGGACCCAGAAGGCCAAATATTTCTCCTTCTTTCACGTCTAAGTTTAAATCATTTAAAGCATAAGTTTTTCCATTATGTTGCTTAGAATAAATTTTTTTTAGATTTTTAACCAAAAGTATATTTTTTTTGTTCATGTGCATTAATACATTTATAATATTTAAAATAATTAAGATAACATTAACTTAATGGATAAAATTAAAAAAACAGATCACTTTTATTTAATTGATGGTTCAGGTTATATCTTTAGAGCTTACTACGCTCTTCCACCCTTAACCAGAAAAAGTGATGGACTGCCGGTTGGAGCAGTAAGCGGATTTTGTAGTATGTTATTTAAATTATTAGAGGATTCAAAATCAAATGAAAATTTACAAAAACCAACTCATTTTGCAGTAATTTTTGATTCAGCTAGAAAAACTTTTAGAAATGAAATTTATTCAGATTATAAAGCAAATAGATCAGAAGCACCTGATGACTTAGCACCGCAATTTGAATATATAAGAAAATCAGTCCTAGCATTTAATTTACCATCAGTTGATCTTCCAAATTATGAAGCTGATGACTTGATAGCAACTTATACAGAACAGATATTGGCAAAAGGAGCTAAGGTTACGATAGTTTCTTCAGATAAAGATCTAATGCAACTATATAGAAAAGATGTTCGTTTATTTGATCCCATGAAGAATAAATTTATTACCCCAGAAGACATAATGAATAAATTTGGTGTGGAGCCAAAAAAAGTAATTGATGTTCAGTCATTAGCTGGAGATAGTAGTGATAATATTCCTGGAGTTCCAGGCATAGGTGTAAAAACTGCTGCAGAACTTATTAATCAATACGGAACTCTTGAAAAATTATTAGATAATGCTCATGAAATAAAACAAAATAAAAGAAGAGAAACTCTTATAGAAAATAAAGATAAGGCAATTATTAGTAAAAAACTAGTAACCCTTATGAAGGATGCTCCAGCTCAAAGAAAGATAGAGGAATTTCAATTAAAAGAAATAGATAAGGAGAAACTATATAAATTTTTAAGAGAAATGGAATTTAATAGACTTCTTAGCTCAGTCATTTCTGCGTATGGTGAACCTAAATTAGCAACCACTAAAACAGAAAGCTCAGTAAAAGAAAAACAACAAAATATAAGTAAGAAAAATTACCATCTTATTACTAACGAAGAAGAGATAGAAGAATGGATTAATGAAGCTGAGGAGGCTGGTGAATTAGTAATAGATACCGAAACAAGTTCACTGGATGCGCATCAAGCAGATCTTGTTGGAATATCGCTAAGTACAAAAATTGGTAAAGCTTGTTACATTCCAATAGCACATAAATTTGACGGATGTTTAGATAAAAATATTGTAATTAAAAAATTAAAGCCACTTTTAGAGGACAAGAGTGTAAAAAAAATAGGCCAAAATATTAAATTTGATTTTATTGTTTTGTACAAGCAGGGAATAAAAATGAATTCAATGGAAGATACAATGCTGATGTCTTATGTGCTTGATGCGGGAAAAAACAGACATAATATGGATACATTATCTGAGATCCACTTACAGCATAAAACAATTTCATTTAAGGAAATAGTGGGTACCGGAAAAAAAGAAATCAATTTCAGCGATGTCGAACTTGATAAGGCAATGGAGTACGCTGCTGAAGATGCAGATATTACTTATAGATTATATAAAATTTTTAATAAAAATCTTAAATTAGAAAAATTAACTAATATTTATGAAATTTTTGAAAAACCTTTAATTGAGATACTAGCCTTTATGGAAATTGAAGGGATAAAAGTTGATAATAAATTTTTGAAAGTACTATCCGAAAAATTCGAGAAAAAAATTAATAAAATAGAAAAAGAAGTTTTTAAAATTTCAAAAAAAGAATTTAACATTGCCTCACCAAAGCAATTAGGTGAAATAATTTATAATGAATTAAAAATAGCTGCCCTTAAGAAAACAAAAAAAGGAAGTTTTGCAACAAATGCAGGTGTACTTGAAGATTTGGCATTTAAAGGACATAAATTCCCACAATTAGTTTTAGATTGGAGACAGGTATCTAAACTTAAAAATACATATTCTGATGCATTACCAGAACATATAAATCCTTCCACAAAAAGAGTACATACTTCATTTTTATTAGCTGCAACAACAACTGGAAGATTAGCTTCAAGTGATCCAAATTTACAAAATATTCCTATTAAATCAGAAGATGGTAAAGATATAAGAAAAGCCTTTATATCGGAAAAAGGGTTCACATTGATCTCAGCAGATTATAATCAAATTGAAATGAGAATTTTAGCTGATTTAGCTGATGTTAAGGAGTTAAAAAAAGCTTTTAAAAATAATGAGGACATTCACACACTTACAGCTAGCCAAGTTTTTAATATTGATATTAAAAAAGTAGACCAAGATATGAGACGAAAAGCAAAAGCAATAAATTTTGGTATTATTTATGGAATTTCACAATATGGTCTTGCAAAACAAATTAATGTTTCAAATCATGAAGCTAATGAATTTTTAGAAGCATACTTTGCTAAATTTCCAGAAATAAAAGTTTATATGGATGACACTATTAAATTTTGTAGAAAGAGTGGATATGTAAACAATGTTTTTGGAAGACGATCACACTTTAATGGAATTAATGATAAGAATTTTAATGTTAGAAATTTTCAAGAGAGAGCTGCAATTAATGCGCCAATTCAAGGTTCGGCATCTGAAATTATGAGACTTGCAATGATTAGAATTGATCAAAAGTTTAAAGAAATAAAAAATAATAAGTCAAAGATACTGCTACAAATTCACGATGAGTTAATTTTTGAAGTTCCAGAAAAAGACGCAAAGAATATAACAAAGATCATCAAAGAAGAGATGACAAGTGTTACAAACAGTGATTTGCATGCTTTTTCAATCCCACTAACAGTGGATATAAATACGGGTGATAATTGGGGAGTACTTCATTAATTAATGAACATTGCCTAAATTAGAACAATTTAGTATTTTTAAAGTAGATTATGCAAACACAAACAATCGCTTTAATAGATGATGATCGAAATATACTTACAAGCATAAGTATTGCGCTTGAAAAAGAAGGTTTCAAGGTTCAAACTTATATTGATGGCGAGAGTGCATTAATTGGACTAAGTAGAACACCACCAGATTTAGCAGTAATTGATATTAAAATGCCAAAAATGGATGGTGAAGAACTTTTAAAAAAATTAAGAAAAAAAACTTCTCTGCCAGTAATTTTTTTAACATCGAAAGACGATGAGATAGATGAACTGTTAGGGTTAAAATTAGGAGCAGATGATTTTATAAAAAAATCTGGCGGATTTTCCATAAAAGTTTTAATTGAAAGAATAAGAGTTCAGCTAAGAAAAAAAGATATCAATGTTAACCTTGAAGAGACTAAGAGTATAATTTCTCATGGAAGACTTAAACTTGACCCTTCACAACTGGAATGCGAATGGAATGGGAAACAGTTACCAGATAAACTTACAACAACAGAATTCTTAATAGTGAAAGAGTTAGCCAAAAGACCAGGCATAATCAAGGAACGTGCACAGTTAATGGACATAGCCTATAGAGAAGATACTGACATTGAAGATAGAACTATAGATAGCCATGTCAAAAGAATTAGAAAAAAATTTAAAAAAGTTGATCCTGATTTTACTGCAATTGAAACAAGATATGGTAGTGGATATAGATGGAACGTTAGTTGATGTTCACAAATTTCATAAAAAGTTTATCAATTTTAAAAAAATTTTTATTTATAAATTTAATAATTTTTTTAGTAATTGGTAGTCTGGCATTTTTGTATATTAGCAATGTTAAACCAATCTTAATTAAAAATAAAACTACCAAGCATATTAAAATAATCAATAATACCATTGAACACATACTTCGATTAAATATAAAATTTGAAGAAGAAGATATTAGAAGATTTTTATTTTCAACAAGATTTTTATTTCAAAATTTAGATAGAGTTATTCTATTTGATAATCAATTTAATCTAGTAGGAGATACTGATACTCTAGATTTAGACCCAAGATCATTTTCAAATAGACTAGACATTGTTCAATTAGAAACTTTAAATGAAGAAAAAAGCAATAAAATAGTTGAAACGAAAAATATAAATAAGGAAAAAACTATTTCTTTAAAAGATATTTTAACAAATTATTCATGGTCTAAGGATTATGGAAAACCTTATACTTTTGTACAAGAAGGGTATGACCAGTTCCTACTGACAACAATAAACAATGTAATATTGGATGGTAAAAATATTGGCTATTTAGTAATTACAGAAAATGCCAACGATGTAAAGCTAGCTATTGATGAGAGAAAAACTTTTATTTTAAGAACAGTAATTTTTATTGTTATTGTTATTGTTATCTTTTCTTTTGTATTAAATAGATATTTTTTAAAACCAATAAAAAGTTTAGTAACCTATACAAAAATAATTAAAGAAAAGAGCAGGAAGAAAACAAATATAAACGAACTGAAAAATCGAAATGATGAATTGGGAACTTTATCAAATTCTTTAGATGATATGACAAATGAACTTCAAAAAAGAATCTCCCATGCAGAAAACTTTTCAACGGATCTTGTTCATGAAATAAGAAACCCCTTAACATCATTAAAAAGTGCATCTGAAATTCTAAACGAAACTGTTGATCAATCTCAAAGAAGTAAATTAATTGACATTCTTAATCATGATGTTCAAAGAATTGAGAGATTAATTACTGATTATTCTCAAATGTTGAAGGACGAGGTCGCTTTAAGTAAAGAAAAGATGAAACGAATTAATCTTAAAACAATAGCACAATCTGTTGTTGATGATTTCAACAATATTTATGAGGCTAGAAGGGGCATAAAAATAATACTAAATGATTTAAATAATTATGACGAATATTATATTAATGGAATAGAAAATAGAATTGAACAAATTATTGCAAATTTGCTTGATAATTCAATTTCATTTAGTGAGGACAATAAAAGAATTTTAGTTGAAATTTTTAAAGATGATAAAAATGGTATCATTTTAAAGGTTATAGATGAAGGTAAGGGATTTAAAGAAACTAATACAAAAAAAATATTTGATAGATTTTATAGTAATAGACCAGATAATTTTGGTGAACATTCAGGTTTAGGTTTAAACATAGTGAAAAATTTAGCTGAACTACATGGTGCTTCAATCAGTGCTGCTAACAATACAGCACAAAAGGGTGCAAATATTGAAATTATATTTCCCAAAGCCTAAACATAAGTTGATAAATCAATTTTTTATTGCTAGAAGACCGTTCGATGGATGATTTTAAAGTAAAAGATATATCACAAGCAGAATTTGGTAGAAAAGAAATTTCTATTGCAGAAAGTGAAATGCCAGGACTAATGGCTTTAAGAGAGGAGTATCAAGGAAAAACTCCTTTAAAGGGTGCAAAAATTCTTGGTTGTCTTCATATGACAATTCAAACAGCTGTTTTAATTGAGACACTTGTTGAGCTTGGAGCTGAAGTGAGATGGTCTTCATGTAATATTTTTTCAACTCAAGATCATGCAGCGGCAGCCATAGCAAAAGCAGGTATACCAGTTTTTGCGTGGAAAGGTGAGACAGAAGAGGAATATCTTTGGTGTATAAAACAAACCATTGAAGGAAAAAAAGATTGGAAAGCTAATATGTTATTGGATGATGGTGGTGATTTAACTGCAATTATGCATAACGAATACAAAGATTTATTAAAAGAAATAAAAGGTGTTTCAGAAGAAACTACTACAGGAATTAAAGCACTCAATAAAATGGAAAAAGAGGGTTCTTTAATGATCCCTGCAATTAATGTTAATGATTCAGTTACTAAATCAAAATTTGATAATTTGTATGGTTGTAGAGAAAGCTTGGTTGACGGTATTAGAAGAGCTACGGATGTTATGATGTCAGGAAAGGTTGCAATTGTTGCAGGCTTTGGTGATGTTGGCAAAGGTAGTGCTGCATCATTAAGAAATAGCGGTGCTAGAGTAATGGTCACTGAAGCAGATCCAATTTGTGCGCTTCAAGCAGCAATGGAGGGATATGAGGTTGTGTTAATGGATGACGCTATTGATAAAGCTGATATCATTGTAACAGCAACTGGGAATAAAGATATTGTTACAGCTGATCACATGAGAAAAATGAAGGATCGAGCAATACTTTGCAATATTGGACACTTTGATAATGAAATTCAAGTTGATGCTTTAAAAAACTATAAATGGTCTGAAATTAAACCAGAAGTAGATGAGATCGAGTTAGTTGATGGTAAGAGAATTATTTTATTAGCCAAAGGTAGACTAGTGAATTTAGGTTGTGCAACGGGACATCCCAGTTTTGTAATGAGTGCATCATTTACAAATCAGGTAATGGCTCAGATAGAATTATGGAATAACCATAAAAATTATGAAAATAAAGTTTATGTATTACCAAAAAATTTAGATGAAAAAGTTGCAATGCTTCACCTAAAAAAAGTGGGTGCAAAACTAACCAAACTATCTAAAGAACAAGCAGATTATATAAGTGTTGAGACAGAAGGACCATTTAAACCAGATGCCTATCGCTACTAATAGCGAAAAACTAGATATCTCATTAGAAGATAGAACCTCAGAGTTAGCTAAAAAAATCTCGATATCATTAAATAAAGCTGATGTTGTATTATTTCATGGTGAAATAGGCGTTGGTAAAACAACTTTTATAAAACATCTAATTAATAATTTACAAAAATTAAATAATATAAATCAAACAGAAATTACAAGCCCTACATTTAATTTAGTAAATGAGTATGATGTTGGAAAATTTACCGTTCAACATTATGATCTTTATAGACTAAAAAATATTGATGAGATAAAAAATATTGGTCTATTAGAAAATAGAAAGGAAGTTTTAACCTTAATTGAATGGCCAGAAAAAATAGAAAAAAATATTGAAGATAAGATAGAATTATTTTTTGAATATAATGATGATTTAAGTAAGAGATTTTTAACTATCAAAAATTTAAAAAACTAAATGCTGCCTTATAATTATAAATTAAAAAAATTAAAAGGTGACGCATCATTTAGAACCTTTTATAGACAAATTAAAGAAACAAAAAAATCTATTATAGTTCATGCATCTAAAGAAAAAGAAAAAAATCTATTAATTTATGATGCAATTAATAGATTATTAATTCAAAATAAAATTTTAGCCCCCAAACTTTATAGTGAAAATTATAAACAAAATTTCATAGAAATTGAAGATTTTGGCGATCAAACAGTTTTTAATCTATTAAAAAAAAATAATAATCAACAATTAAACTTATTTAAAAAATCAGTTCAGCTTCTTCATAAAATTCAAACAATTAAAAAAAATAAAGTTATAAATTTTAAAAATAAAATTTATAAGATACCCCGTTATAGCAATAGTATATTGCACGAAGAAGCCAATTTATTTACCAAATGGTATGCTAAAAAATTTGTAAAAAAAAATAAATTTTTAAAGTTTAAAAGAGAAATTAATGAACAAATAATAATTTTATCAAGAAATTTAAGATGTAAACATAATGTTTTTGTTCATCGAGATTTTCATGTATCTAATTTAATGAAATTTAATGGAAAATTAGGAGTTATAGATACACAAGATGCATTGATAGGAAATAGAGCTTATGATTTAGCATCTTTAATTGATGATGTTAGATTTAAAACCAGTCAAAAGTTAAAAGGAGATATATTTAGATATTATATAAAATTGAATAAAAAAAATATTGATGAGTATAATTTAATTAATGATTTCGAAATTTTATCAATTCTTAGAAACATGAAAATAATTGGAATTTTCACAAGATTGGCTATTAGAGATAAGAAGTTAAAATATTTAAAATTAATACCTTATGCTTGGAGATTAATAGAACTAAGAATTAAAAAAAAACCAATTTTTAATGATTTAAAGAAAATATTAGATAATAATTTTTCAAATAAAATGAGAAAAATTTAATGAAAATTAAAACTGCATTAATTTTGTGTGCTGGTTATGGAAAGAGGTTAAATCCATTAACACTAACAACACCAAAACCACTCTTAAAAATTAATCAAATTACATTATTAGAGAATTGTATTAACTTAATAGTATCATTAGGCATAAAAAAAATTCTAGTAAATACTTTTTATTTAGAAGAAAAAATCAAAAACTTTATAGAAGAAAAAAAATTTAAAATTGAAATTAAAATAATTAAAGATGGAAATAATATTTTAAACACAGGAGGAGGAGTTTTAAATATGGTAAATTCTTCAGAAGACGTGGATTTTTTAGTTTTTAATCCAGATACGGTATGGGGTGAAAATTATAAAAAAGATATAGAGTGTATGGAAAAACTATACTTCTTAAATAAAGTTAAGAATATACTTTTATTAGTAAATAAGAATATTAGCTTTGATAAAAATTTGCCAGGTGATTTTAGCCTTAATAATAATATGATTAAAAAAGATAAATTAAATAATTTAATTTATACAGGATGCCAAATTATAAATAAGGATTTATTTAAATATTATTCAGTTCATAATTTTTCAATATCAGAGATTTGGAATAATTTAATTGAAAGTAATAGTCTTTATGGTTTTGAAAGTTTAGAAAATTTTTATCACTTAACTAATCTCGAAGTTTACGAGAATCTATTAAAAAACTAGTAAATTTTTAGCTCTTTCTTTATCTAAATAAAAACACTCCTTAATATTAAGTGAAATATCTAAATCGATTAAAAGTGGATTGCCCGTAGGTATTTCTAATAATGATATTTTGTCTTTATCTAATTTAAATAAGTATTTACATAAAGCTCTAATAGAATTTCCATGTGCTGAAATTAAAATATTTTTATTATCCAAAAGTTTATTTTGTATTTCATTTTTGTAAAATTGAATGACTCTTTCATAAGTATCTTTAAGAGACTCAGTGTCAGGAATATTTTCTTTTGGAATATCCTTATACACTTCAATATTTAAAGGATGATAAGGGTTTTTTCTGTCTAATGGATCAGGTCTAATATCCCAAGATCGTCTGAATTCATGAATTTTTTTTTCACCAAGTTTTTCTCTCATCTCATCTTTATTTAATCCAGTTAATGAGCCATAATGTCTTTCATTTAATTGCCAGGCTCGAATGAATTGCTTGTCATCTCCCAGTGTATTTCGAATAAATTTTAGTGTGTTAATGGCTCTTAATTGAAATGATGAAAAAAAATAATCGATGCTGAGTTTAATTTTTTTAATACTTTCTCCCGCTTTAAGCGCTTCTTGCTTTCCTTGTTCTGTGAGATCAACATCCACCCAGCCTGTAAATCTTTTTTTTAGATTCCATTCACTTTGTCCATGTCTAACTAAAATTAAATGAGGCATTTGATATATTTTAATAACTTATATAACCTATAAAATGAATATAATTATTATGAATAATTTAATAAAATTTTCAAAACTCATATTCTATTTTTTAAACATAACATTAATTATACTTTATTTGTTTCCAGGCAGTATTTTTGGGTATTTTCTTTATAATGACTTAAATATTCAACCTCAAATAACTAGAGATTTTATTATATCTAGTAATCATTTTTATGCTTTTGCTTTACTTTCTATTTTTGGTTTTTTTGCTTATCATAAGACTAAAAATATAAATTTTTTATCTTTATATTTAATATTTCTATCAATTATTCTAGAATTTTTTCATCTTATTATTCCTTACAGAGGATTTGAATTTAGTGATTTATTTGGAAACCTAGCAGGTGTTATATTTGTAGTTATTATTTATAAAGTGATAAGTAGGTATGCTTAAAATTAAAAATTTTATTTTTTTTTCAATATTTACTTTATTTTTAGGCTGTTCTTCAATTCCACAAAATACATCAAATAGCTGTTCAATTTTTAATGAGAGATATCTTTGGTATAAACATGCTAAAAGTACTGAAAAAAAATGGGGCACCCCAATCTATGTTCAACTGGCAATAATAAAAATGGAGTCTGATTTTCACTGGTTAGCAAAACCAGAAAGACAAAAGCTATTTAAAATTATACCCTTTAAAAGACCCTCAAGTTCTTTTGGTTATTCTCAAGCAGTCAAAGGAACATGGGAGCAATATAAAAATGAGACAGGTAATAAATTAGCAACAAGGGCAAGATTTAAGGATAGCGTTGATTTTATTGGTTGGTATACAGATAAAACAGAATCTCTCCTAAAAATTTCAAAACAGGATGCATTTAGACAATATATTGCATATCACGAAGGTTGGGGTGGTTATAAAAATTATAAAAATAATCAAAAAGTTATAGGATTAGCAAAAAGAGTTAAAAATCAATCTGATAAATATAAATCTCAACTTAAAGAATGTCAGAAAAGATTAAATAAAAATAAATATATTATTTTTTAACGAAGCTGTTTTTTTAATTCGATGTCAACAGCATCTATTCGTTTAGTATTTTTTGCTAATACCAAATACATAGTTGGTGTCACATAAAGAGTAAATAATGTTGAGATGATCATTCCTCCCAAGATAGTTGCTCCTATTGCTAATCGCGAAGCTTCTCCAGCTCCAGGGCCAATGTTTCCGATAACAAGTGGTAACATTGCTATCATCGTGCTCATTGATGTCATCATTATTGGTCTAAATCTTAATTGGCAAGCTTCTTTAACTGATGTTTCAATATTTTTACCAACCGTTCGGAGTTGGTTTGCATAATCCACTATAAGTATACTGTTCTTGGTAGATATTCCAATTAATATAACAAGAGCAATTTGTGAAAAAATATTTATAGAACTGTTTAAGAATAAAATAAAAACTAATCCACCAAAAAGAGCCAGCGGTACAGTTAACATAATTATGAAGGGGTGAATGAATGAATTAAAAGTTGCAGCCATTACCAAATATGCTGTTAAGAAAGCTAAAGCAAAAATAATAAATAATTCATTACTAGTTTCTTTTAATTCTTCTGATTTACCTTTCCAGGTAATTTGATTTTCTACTCCAAGATTTGAGATTGTTTGTTCCAAATAAGATATAGCTTCACTTAATGTATAATTTTCTGAAATATTTGCAGATATAGTTACTGCACTTTGTCTATTATATCTTGCTAGTTTTTTAGCAGAACCTTCTTCTTTAAACTCTACTAAATTTGCAAGAGAAATTAATTTTCCAGTTGTGTCAGATCTTACAAATATTTTTGCTAAGCTCTCTTTGGATCTTCTATCCTCCAAGTACTGCTGTAAAATAATTGGGTATTCTTTACCACGTTGATCAAATTTTGTAACAGTTTTACCCCCATAAAGTGTCTCTAACGTTTTACCAATCGAGTCTGTTGATATTCCTAAGTCTTTAGCCTTATTTTTATTAATAATAAGTTTAATCTCAGGCTTATCTCTAGAATAATCAGACTCTATTCTTGAAAGTTGTTTATTTTTTCTAAGCTCTGATATTATCGTATTTTGAATTACTTCTAATTCTTCGTAAGTTGAGCCCAATATAACCATTTGAACTGGTTTATTAAAATTAGAAACACGAATTGATTGAGGTGATATTGGAAAAGCTACAGTTTCAGGAACAGTAACAATTTTTCCAATAGCTTCTCTCATCACAGTTTGTGAACTTTTTTTTCTATCAGCCCAATCATCTAGTAGAGCAATAATTATGAAACTATTAAATGAATTTCTATTACTTCCAAAACCTGGAACTCTCATAATAAATCTTTTATACGGACTATCTTTTGCCTGAAGAAGAGGTATTAATCTTTCTTCAACATCTTGAGCTCTTTTTTCCGTGTATTCAAATGAACTTCCTTCATCAGTGAAACCAAGAACAAGATATACACCTCTGTCCTCTAAAGGTAACAATTCTTTTTTTGTAAATGTATACAAAATACCAGAAGCCAAGATAGTTAAAATAATAAATGAAATTATAATTTTCTGTTTATTAAGCCAATAACTTAAAGTTTCTTCGTAAAATTTTAATAATGATTTAAAAAAAGTATCAAATTTAATCACTACTTTATTTTGTTTCGGTTGTTTAATTAAAAATTTGCTTGCTAACATAGGAGATAGTGTAAGAGCAACGAATGATGATACGACTATAGAAAAAGACAGTGCTATTGCGGTCTCTCTAAATAATGTTCCAGCAATTCCATCAATAAATATTAATGGTAGAAAAACAGCTACCAGGATTAATGTTGTAGCAATAATTGCAAAACTTATTTGTTTTGATCCCTTATAAGAAGCTACCAGTGGATTTTCTCCTTTTTCAATTCTAGAATAAATTGCATCAGTCATTATTACAGAGTCATCAGTAATAATTCCAATAGCTAAAATAAAACTTAATAAGACAAAAATATTTATTGAAAGTCCAAATAGATAAAGCCCTAAAAAAGAAGCAATTAAACTTACAGGTAGAGCAATTGCAGGAACAATTACCGCTTTTATATTTCCAAGAAATAAATAAATAATTATTACAACTAAAATAAAAGCTACCAGAAGGGTTTTGTAAACTTCATTAATAGCTGAAGAAACATAGTCAGCTCTATTAAAAGCAACTTCAATGTTAACTCCTTCAGGTAATGTTTTTTTAACTTCAGTTATTTTTTTTTTAATTGCTTTTGATAGTTCTACTGTTGAAGCGCCACTTTTTGCATAAATACCAATACCTACAGTTTTTAAATTTAAAGCTTCTTTTGTTTGAGCCTTAAATAATGTTTTTTCAGAAACTGGTCCAAATTCCACAACTGCGACATCAGAAAGTTTAACAATGCTATCTTTTAACATTTTAATTGGTAACTCTTTGATGGAATTAATATTATTATAAGACTTATCTAAATTTAAAGTTAAATCTATGTTGTTTGCCTCAAGTGTACCAGCAGGTAAACTTACATTTTCATTTCTTAATGCCCTCTCAACCTCTTGAATTGTTAGATTGTTTGCAGCTAGTTTTATAGGGTCTATCCAAACTCTAACACTTAATTCTCTTAATCCTCCAGTTCTAATTCTACCAACATTTTTAACACTTGAAAACTGGTCAACCAAATATCTTTCTGTGTAATCTCCAAGCTCTAAATCACTCCAATTATTAGAAGTTACTGCTAACCACATTGTGGTAGTAAACCCAGCAGATTGTTTTAATATCTGAGGAGCATTTGCTTCACTTGGAAGATTATCAACAACTCTTGCAACTCTTTCTCTGATATCATTTGCAGCGTCGTCTAAATCTATATCAGTATTAAATTCAATATTAACAGAACTACTCCCATTTTCAGATGAAGAGTCTATATTCTTTATTCCTTCAGCTCCTCCAATAATATCTTCGATTACTTGAGTGATTTCCTGATTAATGATTGATGCAGATGCTGATTTATAATCCACTCTAACCTGTACCACAGGTGGTTGTAAGCCATCAGGATTTTCTCTAACAGGTAATTCAAAAAAAACAAAAATACCAAATACAACTAATATAAGAGACATTACCCACGCAATAACTGGTCTTCTTATACTTACTTCTGTTATATACATTATTTTTTAATTGGTTTAATTTCACCTTTAGGTCTTACTTTCTTTAGCCCTTCAGCAACAATAATTTCTCCTTCATCAAGACCTGATACGATTTCAATAAATCCATTATTTCTAATTCCAATTTCTATTTCAATTTTATTTGCAATATTATCTTCAGACACTTTATAAACAAAATACTTGCTACCCTCTACCATCATGCTTGTATCTGGAATCCCAAGAGAGTTTCTTTCATTGTAATTAACATTGATTTCTAGAAGGGACCCTGGAATTAATTCAGAATTTTCATTTTGAATTATAACTCTTGTTAATAAACTTCTTGTTTCAGCATTAATTCTACTTGAAACAGCATATATTTTTCCATCATATATTTTATCTTTCATACCTGAGAATTTTGCCTTAACAGGTAAATCTTTTTTGATAAAAGAAGCAAATGTTTCAGGAATTTTAATATCAGAATATAAAATTGAATTATCATCTAATGTTATAATAATAGAATTATCTGAGCCAAGAATATCTCCTGTAATACCTCTATATCCAAGCACACCATCAAATGGAGCAACAATGTTTCTATCTTTAAGCTGAACTATTAAATCTCCTTTTTTTACATTATCTTTTAAAGTTAATTCACCAGTTAAATCATCTTTTTTAATTCTAAAAGACTCAGTTCTTTTTGAGACTGCAGTACCATAACTTTCAATTTTTTCAGAAAAATCTTTATATGAAACTTCTTTAACGATTATTCCTGGAGGCGGTCTTTTACTAAACTTTTTCGCAAAATGGTTACCAATCATTGTTCTTCCAACAATCACAATTGTAATAATTAAAAAGAAAGAAATGATTGCTGAAGTAATTTTTGTTGATCTTTTCATATTTTAGCTTTTTCCGTATTCACTCCATGAACCATCATAGATTACTGGATTATATTTATTATCTATTAAAGAATAAGCAAGTGCCAAAACAGCAGCAGTAACGCCAGATCCGCATGTAAATACAATGTTTTTATCTAGGCTACATTTTATTGAGCTAAACTTTTGAAAAATTTTTTTTTTATCAATAAAAGTATGATCAGCATTTATAAGTTCAGAAAATGGAAGGCAATAAGAATTATTTATAGAACCACTTTTTAAGCCTTTTCTTGGCTCAGGTACCACACCTTCAAATCTCTCTTTACTTCTTGCATCAATAACTAAAAATTCTTTTGTTAAAATATTTTCATTAATTTGGGCTTTATTTTTTACTAATTCTATTTTTTCATTGGCAGAATAATGAGAAGGTTTGATATTTACTATATCATTTGTAGTAGGTTTTTTTTCATTAACCCATTTTTTTAAACCACCGTCTAATACTTTTATCAAGTTTGGATTATGTCCAAAATAAATGAAATTATACCAACATCTACATGAGCTAATTACATCTGAGTTATCATAAACAATAATCTGATCATCATTTTTAATGCCCATATTTGAAACAATATTCTCCCAAGATTTTTTATCAATTAGCATATGGGGTAGGTCAGTATCTTTTTTTGAATTTTTATCTAAATCAAAATAAATTGCATTTTTTATATGTTGTTTTTTATACTCTTCGAAACCATTTCTTTTGGTTTGAGGCATGTGCCATGAACAATCAATAATTTTTACTTTATCAAGGTTTGCCATCAACCAATCAGTACTTACTAATGACATCTTATCTTTTTTCTAAATACCGTTGATGATATTCTTCAGCTGGACAATAATTTTTCACTAAAGAAATCTTTGTAACTACTTTACCAGATAACCTTGAATTTTCTTTATAAATTATCTGTTTGGCAATTTCTTTTTGCTTATCATTGAGGTAAAAAATTTCACTTCTATATTGTGTACCAAAATCAGGCCCTTGCGAGTTTAATGTTGTTGGATCATGTATTTCAAAAAAATATTCTAAAATTCTTTCATAAGAAATAACGTTTGGGTCAAAATCTAATTTAACGACTTCAGCATGATTGGTATTTCCTTCACAAACTTCTCTATAATTTGTTTCCTTTTTGTCACCACCACAATATCCAACTTCAGTTTTTATAATACCTTCGAGTTTACTAAATTTTATCTCAGGCCCCCAAAAACATCCTAATCCTAAAACAGCTATTTCCATTGATTATCCTTTAATTTGATCTACAAATTATTCCTATGTTAACTAAAAATCAATTAGGTTTATTGTACATGTTTTTGTCTGTTTGTACTTTTTCTATAATGGATTTGCTTGTAAAATGGTCAGGGGATTACCCTACTGGACAAGTTCTCTTCTTTAGAGGTTTTTTTGGTCTCCTCCCTACTTACTTTTTAATACCAAGGGATCAATTAAGAACTTTTTATAAAACCAAAAGACCCACTGAACATATTTTTAGATGTGTTATGGGTTTAATTGCACTAGTTGCGATAGTAATAGCATTGAGAGAACTACCTCTTGCTGTAGTGGTAAGTCTTTCTTATGCTGCTCCACTCTTTATTACTATTTTATCAATTTTTTTATTAAGTGAAAAAGTTGGTATTTTTAGATGGGCAGCAGTTATTGTGGGCTTTATTGGAGTGGTTGTAATTTCTGAACCAGGGTTTATTGAAATGAATTTTCTTTATTTTCTACCAATAATTTTTTGCATTGGAATGGCATTTGTAACTATCACAATTCGAAAATTATCTACAACAGAGCCAATTTGGCTTATTTCTATTTTTTTTACAATTACAATATCTCTTGCAGGCTTAGCAACAATTCCATTGGGCTGGATAATGCCTAATTTTCAAGATTTTATTCTTTTAGCTTTAATTGGAGTTACTGGAGGTACTGCAAATTTATTACTAACTCAATCCTATAAGCTCTCTGAAGTATCTTTGGTTGCTCCACTAAAATATTTGTCATTAGTTTTTGCTATATTTTTTGGTTACATGATGTGGAATGAGATACCAACTTTTAAAACATTAATTGGCGCATCACTAGTAATAATATCTTCCCTTGTAATTTTTAGAAGGGAAATTTACTATAAACAAAAAATACCTTCAAACATCAGACATGACTAAAACTCCAATATATTGGAATAATGCTAAAAAATATTTATCTAAAAAGGATAAAATTATGAAAAAGTTAATAATCAAATATAAGTCTCCATCTGAAACCATACTCACTTCCAGAAAAGATATTTTTTTTTCATTATGTAAAAGTATTATTGGACAACAGATAAGTGTTATGGCGGCAAACTCAGTTTTTTTAAAATTTAAAAAAAGATGTAAAAATAAAATAACGGCAAAAACAATTTCCAAATTATCAGTTACACAGCTTAAAAGTTGTGGTTTGAGCAGACTAAAAGCCATAGGAATTAAAAGTTTAGCAAAACAAACCCTTGATAAATCATTTAATCCAAAATTAATTCCAAAAATGTCTGATGAGGAAGCTATTGTCTATTTGTCTAACTTAAGACAAATAGGTAGATGGTCAGCAGAAATGATTTTATTGTTTACTTATAATCGTTCGAATATTTGGCCAATTCAAGATATTGGACTTCTTAGAGCAATTTCAAAAAATTATAAAAAAAAATATTTTCCACCAGAATCTTATGTAAGATTATTGAATAAAAGATTTACACCTTATTGTTCCGTTGCTACCTGGTATCTATGGAGAAGTATTGATCCAGAGCCTATTCAATATTAACACCCTCTATAATTTGTAAATTTCTTTCAGTGGTATCTTTTGCTAAAGCCCATCCAGCTTGATATTCTTTTGAGTCATGACATTTGATAGCTTGCTCATAGCTTGGAAATTCCCAAATGACAGTCCTTGGATAATCCTCACCTTCTAGGGTTTGAAATTTTCCACCTCTAACCAGTGGTTTTCCACCATAATTTTTTAAAATTTCTGTAACTTTTGTTCCATAATTTTTAATATTTTCTTGGCTTCCTATTTTTTTGTACAAAGCTATCCAGTATACTTTCATATTAGTCCATCCATTTTTTAAGTTTATTTTTATTTTCTTGAATAAATTGAGGCAATTTATTTAAATCATATTTTTCTAGTATTTTTCTTTTTTCATCACCATACTTCTTTGACTTTTTATCACCAAACATATCATAAATTGTTTTGTTACTTTTAATTAATTCTTTTATTTTATTACTACCAAGCTCTTCAACCTCATAGTCTCTATGATGTAAATATGATTTTAATTTTAATTCAATATCTTCAGCGTCTTTAATATTTGAAAAATGCCAACCTCCATTTTTTATATAAATTTTATTGATATATTTATTTTTAGAAAAAAATGTATCTATACGCCAGAAAGGATATTTTTTATTTTTAATATTTCTTAGCCACTGAGGACTTTGCAGATCTTTTTTTCTACAAGCTTTTGTTCCAAACCATTTAAAATTTGTAAGGTACCTGTTAAATTTATAGTAAAATATTTCTTGCTCAAACATGATAATTTGATTTTTTATTTTTGATAAATTTATTGAATTAAAGTTTGGTATTTCATCCACATCAGAAATTAATATTAGGTCATCATTTTTTGCTTTTTTTAATCCATTTAATATATGGTTTCTTTGGTCATTTTCTCTCAAATGAGCATTATGTATTAATTTGTAGGATTTTATACTTTCATTATCTGTTTCATTTAATTTAGAAATTTGATCAGGTTCATTTTTATGCTGTATATAAATAATCTTATCTTTAAATTTATTAAATTTTTTAATGTCAAATTTTAACTGTCTTTTAACACCATTATGATAAAATTGACTTTCAACTATTACAAAGAAATCAACGTATTTATCTAGAATATTTAATCTTATATCAAGTAAAAGCTCTTCATCATAAAACATAAAACAATCAAATATTTTCATAATTTTTTTTATTTCTTTTTAAATTCTTTTAATATGATAATAAAATTTATGGCTGACAAATTAATTATCAATTTTGACCAGTATACAAAAATTGTTGAAAAATTAGCAATAGAAATTCATAAAAGTTATAAACCAACAGTATTAGTTGGAATTATGAGAGGTGCAGCACCTATATTGGATATTCTTTCTAGAATTTTAAAATTACCAATCGCTTATATTGTTATCCAGAGCTATTCAGGAAAAGGAATGGAGGACAAACAAGGTCAATTAATGTTTTCTAGAGAGATCAGTTCTTTAGCAGAAAATAAAGATTTTGATAAAGTGTTATTAGTTGATGATCTTTCAGATACTGGTCTAACTCTAAATAAAAGCATTGAATGGTTGAAAAAATATGAACCAACAAAAAATTATATTAATGAAGTTAAAACCGCCTGCTTGTGGAAGAAAAAATCTTCTACATTTGAGCCTGATTTTTGTCCAGTAAAATTAGATTCTGATCCATGGATTGTTCAGCCAACTGAACATTATGAAGAATTATCTATGGAAGAAATAATTAAGAGAAATAAATAGGGCTGGAATTAATCCAGCCCTAAAAATTATATTTTAAGCAACTACAAAGCTAATAAAACTTAGTATTGCAATAACCCATATTGCTGGAGAAGTTGAAGAAAACTTACCAGTAAATAATCTGATTAATGCATAAGATACAAAAGCTAAAGCAATACCATTACTAATACTGTATGTTAGTGGCATAGCTATCATTGCAAGAATAGCAGGGGCTGCTTCACCAATATCATCCCATTCAATATCAGTTATGTTTCTAACAAAAAGAACAGAAACAAATAATAAGGCTGCACCATCAATTTGCTTAGGTAAACTTGTTGCTAAAGGAGCAAAGAATATGCAGGCTAAAAATAGTAGACCAATTACTAAAGAGGTCATTCCTGTTTTTCCACCAGCTTTTACACCAGCTCCAGATTCAACATAACTTGTAACAGTTGTTGTTCCCATCATTGCACCAGCAACGGTTCCAACACTGTCGGCCATCATTGCTTTTTCTATGTCTTGAACTTTTCCATTTTTATCAACCTTGCCAGCAACGTTAGCTACAGAAGTCAATGTTCCTGCGGTATCAAAAAAATCAACAAATAATAAAGTAAATACAACAGTTGTCATACCTGCTGTTAATGCTGCTGATAAATCAAAATCAAATAGATAAGTCATTGGAGGGGGTGAGCTTGCAATCCCATTAAATTTAGCAAGTCCAGTAGCCCATGCAATTATACTAAATAATAAAATTCCAATTATAATGTTTCCTTTAATTTTCATTTTTTCAAGAACCACCATTAAAATAAATGCAGCACAACCTAATAGAACAAGTGGATCACTTAAGTTACCTAGTTGAACTAATGTGACTGGGTTATCAACAACAACTTCCATTATTTGAAGACCAATTATTGCAAGGAATAGTCCAATACCAGCACCAATTCCTAATTTTAAACTTCTTGGAATTGAATTAATTAACCAAGCTCTGATAGGTGTTAAAGAGATGATTAAGAATAAAACTCCCGCAACCAATACAGCACCCAAAGCTTCTTGAGGCGTATAGCCCATTCCAGCACAAACACCAAATGCAACAAACGCATTAATTCCCATACCAGGAGCCAAACCTATTGGCCATGTTTTTCCATAAAATGCCATTATGAAACAAGCAAGTGCTGTAGCAACAATTGTTGCCGTATAAACTGCGCCAAATTCGAAGAAACCTTTTTCTGGTCCAGCAAATTCACCTGATAATATAAATGGATTTAAAAACATGATGTAGGCCATTGTCAAAAATGTTGTTACACCAGCTATTACTTCTGTTTTAAAATCTGTCTTGTGTTTTTTGTAGTTAAAATATTTATCTAACATTTATCCTCCTAAGATTATGTTAGATTAATATTAGAATTTTTTTACTAATTCTCTTTAAAACCAAGGTTTATTAACATAATTCAACTTATAAGTTATATTTAAGCCATATTTTTGGTGCTAATATCAATTTATGCAAAAATTAAATTATATTTTAATAAGTTTATTTTTTTTAACCTTAATGAGTAGCTGCCAAACAATTAAAGACAAAACTGATAATATTGTTGAAAAGGAAAATAAAAATCTTAATCAATATCTTGGTATGACGTATGAAAATTTAAAAATTAAAATGGGCAAACCCGATATTGAAGTAATACATGATGAGCCTGAGAGTCCGTTTAAATTAGTATATTACAAATCTAAAAAATATGGAATTCAATGTGATAGACGTTTTGAAATTGACCAAACTGACAGAGTAATTGGTTTTTCTTCTAAAGGATGTTTTTAAAACTTGTAATACTTGCGAGGAAATTCCCCGCAAGTAAGTTTTGAATTATTTAATTTCAATAAGTTTCTTCTTTTTATATTCAGGTACAATTCTTTCACAGGCGATTGTCAAAAGACCATCTTTTAATTCAGCACCATTAACTCTCACATCCTCTGCAATTGTAAATGATCTGGCAAATTGTCTTTGTGAAATACCTTTATGAATAATTTCACCATCATCAGATTTGTTTTCTGATTTATCAACTTGTTTAGTTCTAACAGTTAATAAATTATCCTCAAACTCAACCTCAACATCATTTTTATTAAATCCAGCCAGAGCAACTTCAATAGCGTAATTGTCTTTGCCAGTTTTTCTAATGTTGTAAGGTGGGTAATTGGACTGCATGGTTAACCCTCCATTTCCTAGCATATTTTCAAATTGGTCAAACATATCGTCAAAACCAATTGAAAAAGGTCTTAGAGTGTTAAATATAGATAGATCCCTACTTGTCATAGTTTCCTCCTTTGTTAGCAAGGTTAATTTAGTAAGCCCCATTAGGCGACGTACAGTTGATATTTAGGAACTAGTCTGAAAATTTCAAGATGAGATAATTAAATTTTTTTACAAATTTTTAAGGCAAATGCATAATCTAATGCAATTTCTTCAATAGCACCATCACGCCCAGATTTACCACCATGGCCCGCATTCATTTCAGTTTTTAAAAGTAATAAATTGTTATCGGTTTTATATTCTCTAAGTTTAGCTGTAAATTTTGCTGGCTCATCAAATAAAACTCTATTGTCACTTAAACTAGTTGTTATGAGCATATGAGGATAGTCCATCTTTTTAATATTATTATAAGGTGCGTAAGAATATATATAATCAAAATGATCTTTTTTATCTTTTGCATTACCAAACTCGTCAAACTCTCCAACAGTTAAAGGTAAAGAGTGATCAAGGTTTGTAGTTAAAGAGTCTACAAATGGTACAGCCATTATAATTCCTAAAAAAAGTTCTGGCGCTAGGTTAATTACAGCACCCATAAGAAGCCCCCCAGCAGAACCACCCATCCCAATTATTTTATTTTTTGAAGTATATTTATTTTCAATTAAAAATCTTGCGGAAGCAATATAGTCCTCAAATGTATTTTTTTTGTTAAGTAGTTTTCCATCTTTCCACCATTTCATCCCTCTTTCCATGCCACCTCTTATATGAGCGGTAACCCAAATTATATCTCGATTGATTAAACTTAATTTAGTTGAAGAAAACCCTGGACTCATTGAACTGCCATAAGAGCCATAACCATAGAGTAATAAATGTGCAGATCCATCTAATTTAGTATTTTTATGTCTTGTTATTGTAAGAGGAACCAATTTTCCATCATGAGATTTGCAATCAATTCTTTCAACTATGTAATCATCAGGATTATGACCAGAAGGAATCTCTTGTTCTTTAACTAATTTTTTTTCTTTTGTAGTTAGATTATAAGAATAAACTCTAGACTGTGTTTTTGGTGAAGAATAACTTAAGTATATCTCATCAGTATTTTTATCTCTTTGTTTTAAAGATACACCAGGCACATACACAGTTTCATCAGAAAAAATTAATTCTTCTTCTATTCCTGTATTAATATTTTTAACAAATAATTTATCTAAAGCATCAGATGTTTCAGATCTAATGATCCAGTTTTTTAAAAAAGTTAATCCACCAATTAAAACTTCATCCTTTGCAGATATAAAAGTTTTCCAATTGGGATTTTCTAAACTATCACTAATATCTACTTTAAAATCTTCAGCATTTTCATTAGTGTGATTATAAAATTTGCCATCCCAAGAATTGACAGAATATAAAATTCCTCTTTGTCTTTTTTTTATTAATTTAGGCTTAGGATTTATTTCACTTACTTCAAAGTAATACTGTTCGGAGGTATTATGGTCTGAAGAGCTAATAAAAAAGTATTTATCATCAGAACTCAAACTTATACCAACAGTAAAAGCTTCACTTTTTTCTTCAAATATTAACTGATCTTCTTTGACAGAGGTTCCTAATTTGTGTCGATAAATTTTTCTTGGTCTATGGTTTTCATCAAGCTTTGAATAAAATATATATTTATCATCTAAGCTAAAAGTTATACCGCCAGATGTCTCTTCTATTTTTTCAGTAATTAATTTTTTTGTGTTTATATCTCTAATATATATTGTGTAGTACTCTGAACCCTTTGTATCTATAGAGTATCCTAAATATTTATCATTAAAACTAACTTCTAAATCGCCAACACCAAAATATTCAACGTTAAGTTTTTCTTTTTCTTCATCACCATTCCAAATTTCCTCAATATTATTAGTGCCAATTTTTTTTCTTAATTTTATAGAATAATTTCCTTTTGTTGTGGTCTTTGACCAGTATTCATAATCAAAATCTTTAAATGGAAGAGACTCATCATCTAATTTTATTCTACCTTTAATTTCATCAAATAATTTTTTTTGCATTTCTTTGGTGTCAGACAAGTGAAAATCAGTATATGAATTTTCTTCTTCAAGATATTTTCTAACCTCTGGATTAAGTTTTGTATTATCTTTTAGAACTTCTAGAATGTCTGCCTGATGAATCCAGCTATAGTTATCTTCCCAACTGACATTGTGACACGTTTTTATTTCTGATTTTTTTTTGAGTTGTGGTATTTTCATGAAGACAAATTAAATATATGAATATTATTATATATATACTAGTTTTTTTAGGAATTATTTATCTTTTATTAAAATTTTTAGCCAATGCTTCTTCTAAAAAAATATCAAAACATTTAAGAAAATTAATTTTTATTGGATCAATTATCTTGGCTATAATTCTATTCATAGGTGGAAAATTTTTACTAAGTGTGCCTTTGACCCTTTTGAGTTTGGCTGTAGTTAAATTAAAAGGTCTTTCAATATTTCAATTAATTGGATTATTTAGACTTATTCAAACTCTTAGAAGATCAGGAAGATTTTCGTTTAATCAAAATCAAAATATTAAGAATCATTCAACATTGTCACTAGAAGAGGCTTACAAAATATTAAATCTAGATATTCATAAAAGAGTAACAAAAGATGATGTTCAAAAAGCTCATATCAAGATTCAAAAAAAAATTCATCCTGATATTTCCCCAGAAACAGCCAGACTATCTTCAATTGTAAATGAAGCGAAGGATCTAGTCTTAAAAAATATTTCTTAATTTAAAATCTGTTTTAATTGACTAAAAATTTTTATTGGATTGATTTTATCTTTACCTAAAGTGTTATGTGTTACAAAGCTTTCTCCATCTGGCAGAATTGGGTACATCAGGGTATTATAACTTCCATATACTAATGGCGTGTCTGCCATTAAAACAATTGTTTTAATACCAAGACCCGAAGAAAGATGACTGAAACTTGAGTCATTACAAATAGAAATGTCACAATTTTTAATTATTCCTAAAATTTCATAAATGTCTAGATCATCTAAAGGAATACATTTATCCTTAAATTCTGAATTCAATATTTCTTTTAGAACTTCTTGTTCATCTTGATTTTTACCAGTGGCTAAAAAAAATTTACAACGAAGAGTATTAGATGTTAGTCGAATAAGCTCTATAAATGTTTTAGCAGGAATTCTTTTTGTTGGACCCGATCCTCCAATACCAAGTAAAATATTTTTTTCATCATTTTTAATTCTAAATTTTAGTTTTGCTTCAAAAATAGATTTTTCATTAAGTAAAATTTTCGGATTTTCTTGTATATCTATATTTAATTTTTTTTTTAAAAGTTTTTTCGGGGCATCAATAATATTTTGTTCTTTTTTGTTAAACAAAGGGTATTGATAAACATTCTTGATTCCAGCAAATTTTGCAATCAAATTAAACCTTAATGATGAATTAAAAATAAAAATTTTATCAAATTTGTATTCCTTTAGCTCCCTTACTAATTTAAAAAAACCTTTAAAGCCTTGATGCTCAGCATTTTTTTGTTTATTACCCTGTTTTAGAATTATTATTTTATCTATTGACTTATCATCTTTTAAAATTTTTTCAGCTTTTGAACTTTCTTTAACAAGGATGTTAACAGGTGTATTGAATTTTTTAGATATAGCATTTATAAATGGCAAATAGATTACCATATCTCCAATCCCCATTTTATTTTGTACTATTAAAATTTTCATATTAGGCTTTTATACCTTTACTAAACTTTTTTTTTATATAAATTTTAGTTATGGGTAAAATTAAGGGTATTTATGCAGCTTCAATGTCAGTTCTTAACGATGATTTAAGTCTAAATATTGAAAAAACTATTGCCCATGCTGAAAAAATCATAGATCAGGGATGCCATGGAGTTGCAATTTTTGGAAGCACTGGTCAAGCACAACTTATTCCAATTAGTGAAAAAATTAGTTTATTAAATAAATTATCAAAAAGTGTTTATAAAGATAAATACTTAATTGGAACTGGTCTTAATTCTTTAAATGAAACTATAAATTTAATGAAGATTGCCAATTCTTTAAAATTTAATGAATTTTTAATAATGCCTCCTGCTTATTATAAGTATGGTGATAGTGAAGTAGTTGAATTTTATTCAAGATTAATAGATGCTGTGCCAGATAGTAGGATTGTTTTATATAATTTTGAAAAATTGTGTGGATATAAATTTAGCATCAGTTGTGTTGAAAAACTTGTTGAAAAATTTCCAAAACAAATAATTGGAGTAAAAGATAGCTCATATAACCTTTATGAAAATTTGAAAATTGATAATTTTTCTGTCATGCCAGGATCAGAATTGAAACTTTTAAGAGGACTTGAGAATGGATGTGATGGTATAATTACTGCAACTTGCAATGTCACAGCTAATTTAGCTAGAAAAGTTTATGATGATTTCATTAAAAAAGAAAAGCAAACAGTCAATGAAACTCTATGTAAAGTTAGAAGTGTATTTGACCAATATAATTTAATTTCCGGATTACATTCATTGATTTCTGATCAAGACGATAATTATAAAAATGTTATACCCCCTATGAGTCTTTTAAATGAAAAAGAAAAAAAACAACTTGTTGATGATCTTAATAAGCTCAATTTTAAATTAGAAGCATTAGAGGCAGCTTAAATGCAATTAGCAAGATTTTTAAATAATATTTTTAAAAAGGATGGCTTTGTATTAATTGATGCTTTTTCTAATAAATATATAATAGGCACACCATTTAACAAGGACCCTATAGTTGTTAGACTACTAAATAAAAAACTACACTATAAACTATTATTTTATCCAGATTTATATTTTGGAGAGGCTTATGCTGAAGGAGATATTGAGATTGAAAATGGATCTTTGACTGATTTTTTAAATATCGCATTAATGAATATTGGCAGAACAGATATAAATATATTTAATAAAATTTTAAATAAATTAAGAGGATCTTATAGATATTTAACTAATTTTAATTTTATAAAAAAATCTAAAATGAATGTTGCTCATCATTATGATATTTCTGATGAGTTATATGAGCTATTTCTTGATCCAAAAAAACAATACTCATGTGCTTATTTTAAGAATGAAGATGATACTTTAGAAACTGCGCAAAATAACAAAATTAATCATATCATAAAAAAATTAAATATTAAGTCTGGTCAAAGGATACTCGATATAGGAAGTGGTTGGGGTTCTCTCGCTATCGATATTGCTAAAAGTATAGATTGTGATGTTACAGGAATTACGCTTTCAGAAAATCAATATAATTTTAGTTTAAAAAAGATTAAGGATTTAGGTTTAGAAAAAAAGGTTCGTTTCAAATTATTAGATTACCGACAAATTAATGATAAATTTGATAGAGTGGTAAGTGTAGGTATGTTTGAGCATGTTGGCCGTAAATATTATAAAAAATTTTTTGATCAGATATTTAATTTACTAGACGAAAATGGAGTAGCAATAGTTCATACTATAGGCTCAGTTGATCCCCCAAGAGACCCTCAGCCATGGATTAATAAGTATATATTCCCAGGAGGGTACACACCAAGCATGAGTGAGATGACAAAACCAATAGAAAAATCAGGCTTAATTGTATCTGATGTTGAGGTTTTAAAGCTTCATTACTCATTAACTTTAAGACATTGGAAAGAAAGGTTTTTAAGCAATAAGAATAAAGTAATATCGATGTTTGATGAAAAATTTTTTAGAATGTGGGAGTTCTACTTAACATCTTGTGAGATTGCTTTCAAATATGGTGATCAGGTAGTTTACCAGTTTCAACTAGCTAAAAATTACACTTCAACACCTTCTACAAGAGACTATATTTATCAGTAATTAATTGATAAATCTAATCTTTTTAAAGTATGAAAAAAATAAAAAAAAAAAATATCAAAAACAAACCTTCAAAAAAAAATAAGGTAAAAAAAGGTATTAAGAAAAAATATAAAAACTTAAAAAAAAAGAAAAAAATTAATAACAAAAAAAAAATAAAAAATATTTCAAAAAAATTTATTAAAAAACAAAAATTTAGTTATAAAAAAAAAATAAGCCTTGTTTCACAAATAGTTAAGTTTCAACAATCTTTAAAGCCAGAATTTAATTTTAAAATTAATTTTAGTTTAGAAAAATATATACAAGCTTTTTTTGATGGCATAGCTAATAGAATAGTTGAATATAAGATTTTAAAAGCTGAAGAAAAAAAAAGAAAAAAAATAGAAGAAATTGAAAAAAAAGAAAAAGAAAAACTATTAATTCAAAAACAAAAAATTAAAGAAGAGGAAGAACAAACCAAACTTAAGGAGAAAGCTTTAAAGGAAGAGGCTAGACTTGAGAAAGAAAGAGCAAGAGATATAAAGTTATTTTTACGAAAGGAACAAGTATTAATAAGAATTGAACATGCTGAAAGACAAAAACAATTTTTAAAACAGTTACAGCTAGATAAGCAAATTGAAAAATTCAGAATAAGAGAAATTAAAGAATTAGAAAAACTTGAAAAAATTTCATTAAAGGAAAAAAGAGATGATTATACAGGCCTTCAGGCAAGAATAGAAAAATTAAAAGATAAATATAGAATTATACGAGATCAAAAAATTAGAGAAAGAGTAGAGGCTTTAGGTGTTGAAATTCAAGGTAATGAAGATAGAGAAACTCTACTTCAAAAAGAAAGAGACTATAAAATTGCTAGACAAAAAATTGAACTATCTCTTGAGAGCTTCTATAGAAGTGCAAGTAGTTTGGTTTTCCAACTTAACAAAAGACATATTACAAGACATATGTCTATTTTTAGATGTATTGACCAAAGATTTGAAACGGGAGAAATATTTATCAAATGGGATGAAGCTCCAGATGAAGAATGGTTGTTATTAATTTATATAAAGAATAATTCTCCAGATGAAGGAATTGTTATTGAAGATAAATCAAATCCAGAAAAAAATATCTCTCATGAATTTAAGGCCAATGAAATATTTAAAGCATCAGACTTAATGGTAGATTCATTAACTCAATTAATTTCGAGAATAAGGGCTAAAAAAGATTAAATTAAACACTTTCTTCGTTAATAAGCCTTTGAATTTCAGGTATTAGTTTTTGATTTTTAAATGTAGGATGAAATTTTAATGCTTCTTCAATACTTTTAATCGCTTTTTCATACTTTTTTAAATTTATATAAATTCTTGCTTGTCCAGATAAAGCTCCAAAATGCCTAGGTTCTATACTTAAAACTTTATCAATGTCACTTAAAGACTCTGTAAACTGACTCATTAAAAAATATACAGTTGCTCTTTTATTCCATGCTTCAGACCACTCAGGATCACTATCTATGACATTACTAAAAACTTTCAGTGCATAATTATAATCTCCATATTGCATAAGCTCTGTTCCTAATTCTAATTTTTGAGTTAATTCCGTATTATTTGGATGTTCGTTCCAAATATCCCAGATCTTTCTTTCCAGTAACTCAGCAGTTTTTGGGTTAGTAACATCTCTAAGTTGATCGAATAGATTATTTAGAATTTTTTTTTCTGCAAAACTAGTAGAATAAGAAAGGTTTAAAAATAATATAACTAATATTAAAACTCTCATTTGCAAAAGATATTTTATTCAATATTTATTCTCAAGAATAAAAAAACCTAATTTCTACTTTAAAAGCTGGTTTTTATTTTTTAGGAATAAAAAAAATGCAACAATTTCATAAAAAAATGAAAATAAATTAAAGATTATAGGTTTTTTTAAAACTTTGTAGAGAAATCTATATTTAGGAATATTTTTCCAGATTAATAAGAAAGCTTCTGCACCCTCAATAACATTTTCACCATCTTTAATATGAAGTCTTCTTAAAAGACTTTTTGCATCTTTCTGAGTTTCTATTTCTGCTGTTTCATTGTCTGTGATATCAACCCATTCAATATTTTTTATGTTTTGTTTTTTATACAGATTAATCTCTGTTCGGCAAATTTTACAGGAATTATTAAAATACACTTTCACGAATTATTTATTTTCTTTCCAAGCCTTAATTCCACCTGTCATATTTTTTACATTCTTTATTCCCATTTCTTGCATCGTTTTTGTTGCAAGACTACTTTGGCCACCAAGACCACAAAAAACTATATATTCTTTATCAGGGTTGTTTTTAAAATTTTCATTTTCTAAAGGACTACCTTCTGCTAAATAAAATTCAAGCAAGCCTCTTTCAAGATTAATTGCATTTCCTATAGTCCCTGAATCAAAACTACTTTTGTCCCTAACATCAATAAATTGAACATTTGGGTCCTTTAATTTTTCTCTTGCTTCATCTACAGAGATATTAGTTATTTCATTGGAAACGCTCATTAATTCATCAAATTTTTTCATTTTATCCTTATTTTGTTAAAAATAAAATTACACATAATCAATCATTTTGTATATGCGTGAAATACGCAGATTGAAAATATAAATATACCTATTATCTATTACATGTGAGTGATTTTTTTACTAAAACAGATTTATCTAGAAAAGATGCAGAAAATATTATTTCTGAGACTTTAAATAATTGTGATGACGGTGAGCTATATTTAGAAAATTCAAAGAGTGAGTCAATTGTACTGGATGATGATAAAATTAAGAGCTCAAGTTATAGCTCTGATTTAGGATATGGTTTAAGAGCAGTTACAGGCGAGGTAGTTGCCTATTCTCATTCTAATGAGATTTCAAGAAATTCGTTAAAGCAGTCTGCTAACAATTTAAGTTCAACTCTTAAATCACAAAAAGGTATTTATAATCATGAAATTCCCAAGACCAATGAAAAACTTTATAAAGATATTAATCCGATAGATGAAAAATCACTTGAATCTAAATTAGAGCTTTTAAAAAAAGTTAATAGTTATACTAGAGCAAAAGGTGGAATAGTTCAGCAGGTCACTGCTAGTTTTGCAGGAGAATATAAATCTATAGAAATCATAAGGTCAGGTGGAGAGGTATTAACTGATGTTAGACCATTAATTCGTTTTAATGTTTCGGTAATGCTTGAGAAAAATGGAAAGAAAGAAACTGGTGTTTATGGAATTGGAGGAAGACAATCCTATGATGAATATTTAAAAGATGACAATTGGAAAAATGTATGTGATGAAGCCTTTAGAATTGCATCAGTAAACCTTGATAGCAAACCAGCCCCCGCAGGAGAGATGAAAGTTGTTTTAGGATCAGGTTGGCCTGCAATATTGATACATGAAGCAATAGGACACGGATTAGAAGGTGACTTTAATAGAAAAAAAACATCTGCATTTCATAACTTAATGGGCCAAAGAGTGGCTAGTGAAGGTGTAACAATTATTGATGACGGAACACTTCATAACAGAAGAGGTAGTCTAACAATTGATGACGAGGGCACACCAACTGAAAAAACAGTATTAATTGAAAATGGAATATTAAAAAATTTTATGCAAGATCGATTAAATGCAAGATTAATGAATACAAGATCTACAGGCAGTGGTAGAAGAGAAAGTTACAAGCATGTTGTCCTTCCAAGAATGAGAAATACCATGATGATGAATGGAAAATATTCTCAAGAGGAAATGATTAAGTCAGTTGATAAGGGAATATTTGCTGTAAGTTTTGGTGGAGGACAAGTTGATATTACTTCAGGAAAATTTGTATTCAATTGCACTGAAGCTTACGAAATTATAAATGGAAAAATAGGTTCTCCTATTAAGGGTGCAACTTTAATTGGTGATGGACCATCTATTTTAAAAGAAGTTTCATTGGTTGGAAATAATATGATGCTTGATCCAGGTATTGGAACATGTGGTAAAGCGGGTCAAGGTGTTCCAGTTGGTGTTGCGCAACCCTCAATCTTAATTGACAAAATGACTGTTGGTGGAACTCAATTATAATATAAATGGTAAAAGATCAGGAATATTTAAAAAAAAAGCCTCATTTTGTATTGATTTAGCTAAAAAGTTAGGTGCTACAGAAAGCAGTGCTGCTGTTATGCACTCTATATCAGAGACAGTTAATTACAGAAATAAAAAGTTAGACGAGTCTGATAGGTCAGACAGCTTAGCTATAAGTTTAACAACTTATATTGGAAAAAAAAAATCTAGCATTACATCATCAAATCTTAATGATGATAATATAGAAACTTTAATTGAGCGATGCATTGAGACAACAAAAATTACACCAGAGGATGAGTATAATTCTTTACCAGACAAAGAATTGCTGGCTGATAAAATTAATGACCTAAACTTATATGATGACGATCATATCGAAAATGATGAAAAAATTGAATATTTAAAAGAAGCCGAAGAAGCAGCACTTCAAAAAAAAGAAATTATTAATACTGAAACAGGTTTTACTGAATCTAAGTCTAATTTTATATTAGCAAATAGTGATGGATTTATAAATGGTTATAAATCTTCATCTTTTTCAGCATCATGTGTTGCTGTTGCCAAAGATGCAAATGACAAAATGGAAAGAGATTATGAATTTACAAGCACTTGTCATTTACAGGATATGATTAGACCTCAACAAATTGGATCAGTTGCTGCAAAAAAAACAATACAGAAATTAAATCCAAAAAAAATAGAAAGTGAAAAAATTAGCATTATCTTTGATAGAAGAATTTCAAAAGGGATATTAGGTGTTTTAGCAAATGCTATATCAGCATCATCTATTGCAAGAGGCACATCTTTCTTGAAAGGTAAAATTGATGAAGAAATATTTTCATCTTCAATCAACATTTATGACAAACCTGATATTGTTAAAGGATTGGGCTCAAGATATTTTGATTCTGAGGGTGTTAAAACTGAAGAATTAAAGTTAGTTGATTGTGGTGTTTTAAAACATTATTTAGTGGACACCTATAATGGAAAAAAATTAAACCTAAAATCTAATGGTAGATCTGGTGGAACAAGTAATTTATTTTTTGAAAAAGGCTCAGTTTCATATAGGGAGCTTTTAAAACTTAATAAAAGAGTATTGTATATTACTGAAACAATTGGTCATGGGAGTAACTTAGTTACAGGAGATTATTCAGTGGGTGCAAATGGTTTTATGATCGAAGATGGAATATTTAAATATCCCGTAAGTGAAATTACTATTGCAGGAAATTTTAAAGATATATTCAAAAATATTACTTTAGCAGATGATCTAGAGTTTAAATATTCAACAAATGCACCAACAATATTAATTGAAGGCATGGTAGTTGCCGGTAAATGAAAGATTTTTGTGTTATTGGTTCAGGCATATCAGGCGCAACAATAGCAAATCATCTAAGTAAAAAATATATTGTAGATGTATATGATAAAGCTAGAGGTGCTGGTGGAAGAGCATCAAATAAAAAATTTAATCTCAAAGAAAGCTTTGATCATGGGGCTCAATATATTTCTCCAAAAAATATCAAATTTAAAAGGTTTGTAGATAATTTAATTTCAAAAAAAATTTTAAAAAAATGGCCTGGTAAACATCTTTTTTTAAAAGAAAATATCAAAGAAAATAAAAAACATATCAAAATAATTGGTAAGAATGGCAATAATGCCATCAGCAAATACCTCTTAAAAGATATTAATTGTTTTTTTAATAGTGAGGTTACCAATATTTTACACAAAAATAGTATTTGGCAGCTTACTTTTAATGATGGTTCTAAGAAATTTTACAAATCAATAATTTTAACATGTCCATTTCCTCAACTAAAAAAATTATCAAAAAAATATATTAAAAATTCTTTTATCAATCAGAAAATTAAAATGGAAGCCAATATAACAATTATGATGGTTGTTAAAAATTTAGGATCAAAAATCAGTAGTTATTTTTTCTCAGACTCAGTTCTAGGGTGGGCTGCTTATGAAAATAGTAAAAAAAGATTTAAGAGCAATTATGATTTATGGACTCTTCAAAGTACTCCTAAATGGGCAAACAAAGTCATTAATAATAATAGAATTAATAAACTACAAAATTCCAAAATATTAATAGACAAATTTTTTAAACTTACAGATTTTAAAAAAAGTAAAATTTTACATTCAAAAAATCATGGATGGAAGTATGCGTTTAATTCAAACCCACTTAAAATAAAAAGTTACTGGAATAGTTCTTTAAGATTGGGTGTATGCGCAGACTGGTTTGTTGGATCAAGACTTGAGTCAGGATGGCTAAGTGCAAAAGATTTATCTCTTAAAATTAAATAATAAATTTTATTTGTAGCTCTTTAATCTATACTCCCAGTTTCCAAGTCTTGAATAAGCAACTTTTACAATCATTGCTTTTTCTCTATCGTACCAAACATCGAAATCTAGTCTTTTATCTTTAGGAATGGTCATATCTTTTGATGTCAATTTAAAGTGGTCGACCTCAATTATACTTCCATATAATTCAATTTTTTCTTTACCTAAAAAATTTACAACCTGTTCTTTTATACTGCCTGATATAGGGCTAATTTGCGACTCTGCTTGTAATATCTGATGGTTCCACCAATTTCCTATTATATTTTTAGTATCTGCAAGACCAATATAAGATGATCCATTAATTTTGAATTTATCTGATTTAGAATCATAAATGAGATTTACAAATTTCTCTCTATCATTCTGTAAAGTCTTTGACTCGTATGATATCAGTTTATCATCTTTATGTTTTTCTACTCCATACCCCTCGAGGTTAAAAACTTCAATACCAAATAGGTTTACTTTAAATTGAATTTGATTTTTAATTATCAATATGTCATCAACTTTTTCAAAAAAATAATAATTATACCCAATCACTTTTCCATCTTTTAAAATTTCCATCTCTATCTTTTTAAAGTCTTTGTAATGAGATGTGTGTGCGTAAAGGTTTGAAGTAAGCACTACCAGTGTAAAAATAAATATTAATAATTTTTTCATTATAAATTAGAATATTAGACCTCTTTTTTTTTGAAGAAAGTCTTTAATTTATAAAATGAGTAAAAAACATTATAATGTTGCTTACACTCCTAAATAAATTTTTGATAACAATAATCTTGTAAATTAGATAAGTATAAAATACATAAAATATTATTGTATGTTTTTATATATTAAAAATATTCCTAAAGTATCATGGAGTTCTGAAAAACCTTTAAATCTCAAACCAAAATTTTCCTCACTTTTTTTTTTAGTGTTTGGTCTTATTTTGTTCGGTTTAGGTGAGGGATTATTAATTGTATCATTTGCAGGAGCTTCACCCTGGAGTGTTCTTGCCCAAGGTATTTCATTAAATGTTAATTTTTCAACAGGAATAATAACTATTTTTGTAAGCATAGGAGTTTTACTTCTTTGGTTACCTTTAAAACAGAAACCTGGAATTGGAACAATTTTGAATGCGATTATTATTGGATTAATGATTGATGTTTGTATTAATTTTGTACCAACTCCAGAAAATTATATTAACCAAGTTCTTTTAGCTATTGCTGCTGTGCTTATCGTTGGGTTGGGTGGTGGTATCTACCTTGTTGCAAATTTAGGAGCAGGGCCAAGAGATGGGCTAATGGTGGG
This sequence comes from Candidatus Pelagibacter sp. PS_10_02, assembly GCF_059418005.1. Taxonomy (NCBI): domain Bacteria; kingdom Pseudomonadati; phylum Pseudomonadota; class Alphaproteobacteria; order Candidatus Pelagibacterales; family Candidatus Pelagibacteraceae; genus Candidatus Pelagibacter; species Candidatus Pelagibacter sp. PS_10_02. Next base: position 994,577 of record NZ_CM182076.1, on the reverse strand, counting down.
TTTACAAAAAAAAACTAATTTACCAATTGCATTAGTAAGAGGCGCTATTGAAATTACCGTAATGTCTGTAGGTTGGTATCTTGGAGGGATAGTGGGACTTGGAACTTTATTGTTTGCTTTTGGAATAGGACCTGCGGTTGCTTTAGGATTATATCTTGTTGGAAAAATTTTTAGTAATTAAAGAGGTGTCCCAGATTTTTCGTTCTTTTTTCTCTCTGTAGGATTAAGAATAGCTTTTCTCAGTCTAAGAGATTTTGGGGTAATCTCTAAAGCTTCATCGGTATTCAACATACTTAATTGTTCTGCAATTGACATTTGTCTTACTGGAGTAAGTACAACATTTTCGTCAGTTCCTTGAGTTCTCATATTAGTTAATTGTTTACCTTTCATGACATTTATAATCATATCTCCAGGTTTTGGTGCTAAGCCAACAATCATTCCTTCATAAACAGGGTCATTATGTGTAACAAACATTTCACCTCTTGCCTGAAGGTTAAATATTGCAAACGCAACAGCTTTTCCGTTTGCCATTGAAATTAAAGCACCATTTTTTCTGCCATCCATTTCACCTTCAAATTTTCCATAACCATGAAAAATTCTGTTAATTACACCAGTTCCTTTTGTTAAAGTTAAAAATCTACTTGTGTAACCCATCAAGCCTCTTGTTGGTGCATGAAAGATTAATCTTTTTTTATCTTTTCCTGTATCTTTAAGATCAAGTAATTTACCTTTTCTTCTATTCATGGAGTCAATAATCTTTGATGAAAACTCTTCATCTACATCAACAGTAATTTCTTCAATTGGCTCTAATCTGTTACCATTTTCGTCTTTTTGATATAAAACTTTTGGGGGACTTACAGTCATTTCAAAACCTTCACGTCTCATTTGTGTCAGTAGAATTTCAAGCATTAACTCACCTCGACCACTAATTACAAATGCATCAACATTTTTGTTCTGGGAAAAAGAAATTCCAACATTATTTTGTGCTTCAGTAACCAGTCTATCTCTGATTTGAGTACTTGTTAATTTTTTACCTTCTGTTCCAGCTAAAGGTGAACTATTCACACTTATAGTAATAGACATTGTTGGAGGATCTATTGGAGTTGCTGGAATTGGATCGTTTACTTCAAGATCACAAATTGTATCCGCTACGTTAGCTTTTTCTAAACCAGCAATTACTACAATATCTCCTGCTTCACCAACTTCGATGGGTACTTTTTTTGTTCCTTCATATCTAAAAATTTTAGTTAATCTGCCTTCATCAACTTTCTCACCCTTAAGATTTATTGCCTTAATAGGTTGGTTAGCTTTTGCTGTTCCTTGAGATATTTTACCAACTAAACTTCTACCTAAAAAACTATCTGCATATAAAAGAGTAGATAGCATTGCGAAAGGTTTGGTTTTATCAAGTTCAGCAGGTTTAACATGCTCTATAATTAGATCTAATAAAGGATGTAAATTTTCTCTTGGACCATCTACTTCTTTATCTGCCCACCCAGATCTACCACTTGCATACATAACTGGAAAATCTAACTGCTCTTCATTTGCATCTAAACTTACAAATAAATCGAATGTTTCATCTAAAACTTCATCAGCTCTTTGATCTGTTTTATCTAACTTATTTATTACAACTATTGGCTTTAGCCCCTGTTTAAGTGCTTTAGCTAATACGAATTTTGTTTGAGGCATAACACCCTCAGCTGAGTCTATTAATAATAAGGCGCCATCAGCCATACTTAAAACACGTTCAACTTCAGCAGCGAAATCTCTGTGACCTGGAGTATCAATAATATTAATCCTAGTGTTTTGCCAATCTATAGAAGCAGGTTTAGCTAAGATAGTAATTCCTCTTTCTTTTTCTAATTCTCCAGAATCCATCAGCCTTTCATCTACAACTTCATTTTCTCTAAATGAACCACTTTGCTTCATTAAGTTGTCGATCATAGTTGTCTTGCCATGGTCAACGTGAGCGATAATTGTGATGTTTCGAATATTGTTACTCATAATTTGACGCTCTTATACATTAATTGAGTCATTTGAAAACTTAAAAAAAATCAATATTTACTCATTTAAATTAATTATTCTAAAAATTGACTTCTTGTGATTGTTATAAAAACGTATAGATATCCCTATATAAATTAGACGTATTAAAGGATTAAGAGCACATCTCCTTAAATTTTAAAAAATCTAAATACCTAAATGGAAAATTTTAAATTATTAAAAATAGAAGATTCGTTAAAGAATTCATTGGAAAAAATGAAGTTTACGAAACCAACTCCAATTCAGGCAATGGCAATTCCTGTTGCTTTAGAGGGAAAAGATATTTTAGGAACAGCCCAAACAGGAACTGGAAAAACATTGGCATTCAGTATTCCTCTAATAAATAAATTAATATTAGATAAAAATGCATTTGCATTAGTTATGTGTCCAACTAGAGAGCTTGCAACTCAAGTAATGGCTGCAATAAAAAGTATTATTAGCGATAAAATTAATATTAAAACTGCCTTACTTATTGGTGGAGAGGCAATGCAAAAACAACTTAGGCAACTAAGTAATAGATCAAGAATAATAGTTGGAACTCCTGGAAGAATTAATGACCACTTAAAAAGGAAAAGCTTAAATTTATCAGCTACCAAATATCTAGTATTAGATGAAACTGATAGAATGTTAGATATGGGTTTTACCCCTCAAATAGAATTAATTTTAAAATTTGTTCCAAAAGATCATCAAACTTTATTATTTTCTGCAACACTACCTCAGAATATTGTTAGAATTTCTGAAAGATATCTAAATAAGCCTGAAAGAATTTCAACAGGGTCAACATCAGTACCAATCGCAAAAATTAAGCAAGAAACTCTTCAGGTTTTTAAAGAAAATAAATATGATCAACTAGTAGACCAATTTATAGCGAGAAAAGGATCAATTTTAGTTTTTGTTAAAACTAAAAGAGGTGCTGATAAAATGGTTAAGCGTCTTAAAGAAGAGGGCCATTCAGCTGATGCTATTCATGGAGATCTTCGTCAAAGTAAAAGAGACCGTGTAATTAATTCATTTAGAAAAGGTCTTAAAAGAATATTAATAGCAACTGATGTTGCTGCAAGAGGACTGGATATTCCTTTAATCCAGCACGTTATTAATTTTGATCTTCCACAAGTTCCAGAAGATTACGTTCACAGAATTGGAAGAACTGCTAGAGCTGGAACAGAAGGTTCTGCTTTAACTTTTTTAACACCTGATGATAGATCGATGTGGAATGAAATTAGTAAATTAATTGATCCAAATTTTAAACCTTCACCACGTGGTGCAAGAGGAGACTCAAGAGGAAAAAAAAGAGGAAAAGCTCCTTACAATAAAAAAAGAAAATTTAGAGATGAAAAAAAATTTTTTAGTAAAGGAAGACCTGATAGATCATCAAGAGATGGAGAGAAAAAAAGTTTCGGTTACAAAGGAAAATCTAGTTTTGGTGACAAGTCAAAACCATCTGGTTACGGAAGACCTGATAGATCATCAAGAGATGGAGAGAAAAAAAGTTTCGGTTACAAAGGAAAATCTAGTTTTGGTGACAAGTCAAAACCATCTGGTTTTACAAATAACCCAAAATATTTTGGAAAAAAACCATCTGAAAGTTTAGGATCAAGCACAAAAAAGAAAGACTTTACTTTTAAAGGTAAAAAAAAGTTTAAGAGTAGAAGTGATAGACCTAAAAGTTTTACTTTTAAAAAACATAGTCAAAAAAGAACCTAATTTTAAGATTTTTTAGTCTTTTCTTTTTTTTGTTTTCTTTTCTCTTTCAAGCTTAATTTTGGCTTTTTCGCAGTACTTGAATCTTTAAATGATTTTCCGCTGTATCTTTTTGACATATCTTAATCTTATAACAGCTTAATAAAAAAAAAGGCCACCTAAAAAGATGGCCTTTTATAAATTTATTTAGAAAGAGTGGGATTACATGCCCATTCCACCCATACCACCCATGCCGCCCATTCCACCAGGCATTCCACCAGGCATTCCACCAGCACCAGCATCTTTGTCATCTGGTTTATCAGCAATCATGGCTTCAGTAGTTACAAGTAATCCAGCAATCGAAGCTGCATCTTGTAAAGCTGTTCTTACAACTTTAACAGGATCGATGATACCTTTAGTAAACATATCAACGTACTCTTCGTTCTGAGCATCGTAACCCATATTCTTTTTATTCTGTTCAAGTAATTTTCCAACTACAACTGAACCATCTACTCCAGCATTTAAAGTTATTTGTCTAATTGGAGCCTGTAAAGCTTTAGCTACTAATGCAACACCAGCTTTTTGGTCATCACCCTTAACTTTAAGTGACTCTAGACTTTGTGAAGCGTATAAAAGGGCACAACCACCACCAACTACTATACCTTCTTCAGCAGCAGCTCTAGTTGCGTTAAGAGCATCTTCAACTCTATCTTTTCTTTCTTTAACTTCTACTTCAGTTGCACCACCAACTTTGATTACAGCAACTCCACCAGCAAGTTTAGCTAGTCTTTCTTGAAGTTTTTCTCTGTCGTAATCAGAAGTTGTTTCACCTACTTGTTGTTTGATTTGTGCACATCTAGCTTCAATTTCAGTTTTCTTACCATTGCCGCTAATAATTGTACTGTTATCTTTATCAACTTTAACTCTCTTACAAGATCCAAGATCTGTAAGTTTAACGTTTTCAAGTTTAACACCAATATCTTCAGAGATAACCTGACCACCAGTTAAAATTGCAATATCATCAAGCATTGATTTTCTTCTATCACCAAAACCTGGAGCTTTAACAGCAACAACTTTTAAACCACCTCTAAGTTTATTTACAACAAGAGTGGCAAGAGCTTCGCCCTCAACATCTTCTGAAATAATCATTAGTGGTCTACCAGCTTGCACAACGGCTTCTAAAAGTGGAACCATTGGTTGTAAGTTAGTTAATTTCTTTTCATGCAAAAGAATGAAAGGGTTTTCTAACTCTGTAGTCATTTTATCTGCATTTGTAATAAAGTATGGCGACAGATAACCTCTATCAAATTGCATACCTTCAACAACGTCTAACTCAGTTTCAACTCCTTTAGCTTCTTCAACAGTGATTACACCTTCATTGCCAACTTTTTGCATTGCTTTTGCAATCATGTTACCAATTTCTTTATCACCATTAGCTGAAATAGTTCCAACTTGAGCAATTTCATCAGTGTCTTTAACTTTTTTTGCTGAAGAAATTAAACTTGCTTTAACATGATCTACGGCCGCATCTATTCCTCTTTTAACATCCATTGGGTTCATGCCAGCAGTAACATATTTTACACCCTCTTTAATAATCGCTTGAGCTAAAATAGTTGCTGTAGTTGTTCCATCACCAGCTTCCTCATTTGTTTTGCTAGCAACTTCTTTGACCATTTGAGCACCCATGTTTTCAAATTTATCCTCTAGATCGATTTCTTTAGCAACAGAGACACCATCTTTAGTAATTCTTGGAGCACCATAAGATTTGTCGATAACAACATTTCTACCTTTTGGTCCAAGAGTAACTTTCACAGTATTTGCAAGGATATCAACACCTCTTATCATTGCCGCTCTTGCTTCAGAGTCGAATTTTATAATTTTAGCCATTTTTATTTTTCTCCTTTAATTTAATTATTTTCCCGAAATACCCATAATGTCAGATTCTTTCATTATGCTGTATTCTTTGCCATCTATTTTGATTTCAGTTCCTGACCATTTGCCAAAAAGAACTTTGTCACCAACTTTCACATCCATTGGAATTAATTTTCCATCTTCAGTTTTTGCACCGCCGCCAACAGCAATTACTTTACCTTCTTGAGGTTTTTCTTGAGCTGTATCAGGGATAATTATTCCTCCAGCAGTTTTTTCACTGCTGTCTAAGACTTCTATTAGAACTCTATCGTGTAACGGTTTAAATTTCATAAATTCTCCTTTTATTGTGCGACTCATATAGCTATTAGGCTAACTATTTCAAGGTTTGGTAAAAAAAATATGTAGGTCAAAAAACGAGAGAAATTGTGATTTTAATAAGCTATACCTCCCATTATGGCTAAAAATTTAGATAAAGAGGGATTGAGTTCAATTATTGAGAATTATGATATTTTTTATATTGATTTGTGGGGCGTAGTACATAATGGCATCACCCTTCATAAGGAAGCAGTTAAAACGTTAGAGCAAATTACTAAATCAAAAAAAGATTACGTGCTTTTGACTAATGCACCAAGACCCAATAAGACGGTAAATTCATTTCTAGAAAAGATGGGTATGAGTAAAGAAATAAGAGAAAAAGTTTATTCATCTGGAGAAGCATCGTTAAATTATTTAAAAAAAAATTTATTAGAAGATAAGTTTTATCATGTCGGTCCACCAAGAGATTTTGATTTATTTTTAGACTTTAAAAAAAATAAGACATTAGAAATTGAAGAAAGCAAATATTTGCTTTGTACAGGTTTGTTTGAAGATCAGGGTGACAATTTAAATTTTTATAAAGAACTATTTAAAGATCAGATTAATAAAAAAATGATATGCACAAATCCTGACTTGATTGTAGATAGAGGTCACAAAAGAGAATTGTGTGCAGGATCAGTAGCATTTGTTTTTGAAAAATTGGGTGGTGAGGTTATATATTTTGGAAAACCATTTCCTGAGGTATACAATCAAGCAATTAACAATCAGGGAAAAAAAGTATTATCAATCGGCGATAATTTAAATACTGATATTAAAGGTGCAAATCTTTTAAATTATGACTCTTTAATTATAGCAAATGGTATTCATAAAGATGAAATTAAAAAAGAAGGTATAGATTTGGTTTCAAAGAAATATGAGGTTATTGTAAACTTCATCCAAACAGAATTAAAATGGTAAAATATGAAGCTATATAAAAATTTTAATGTCTCTAATAATCATAAAAATTCAATCATCTTGATTGGAAATTTTGATGGTGTTCACTTGGGACATCAAAAATTATTTAAACAAGCTAATAATTATAAAAAAAAATTTAATTTAAAAATTGGGGTTTTAACTTTTGAACCAATGCCTAAAATGTTTTTTAATAAAGGTTTTAAAAATTTTAGAATTTCAAACATAAACCAAAAAAATATAATTTTAGAAAATCTAGGAGTAGATTTTATTATAACTAAAAAATTTGATAAAAAATTTTCATTAATAAAATCTGATTTTTTTATAAAAGAAATTTTGTCAAAAAAATTGAAAGCAAAATATATATTCGTAAGCGATAACTTTAGGTTTGGCAATAAAAGAGAGGGTAACGTAAAGCAGTTAATAAAAAATGAAAAAAAATATCACTACAAAATAGTCAAACCTCAACCTTTAATTTTAAATAAAAAAATTATCTCATCAACTTATATTAGATCTCTTTTAGAAAAAGGAGATTTAAAAAAAGCTAACAAGTTGTTAAGTAGAAATTGGTCAATTGAAGGAACGGTTCAAAAAGGAAGACAACAAGGAAAAAAGATTGGATTTCCAACATGCAACATAGATATTAAAGATTATGTCATTTCAATGCCCGGTGTTTATGCTGTTAAAGTAAAGCAAAAAAATTCAAATAAATCTCTTAAAGCCATAGCTAATCTTGGATATAGGCCAACTTTTAACCAAAAAAAAATATTATTAGAAGTTCATATTTTTAATTTTTCTGGAAATCTTTATAATAAGCACTTATCAGTGGAGTTCACAAAATTTATAAGAAAAGAAAAAAAGTTCAAAAAAGTTGATCAATTAAAAAAACAAATTCAAAGTGACTTAAAAGTTGCCAAAAGTTAAAATGAGTAAAGAACATATCAATTTACCAAAAACAGCTTTCTCAATGAAAGCTAATTTACAAAATAAAGAGCCAGAAATTTTAGAATATTGGAAAAAAATTGATCTCTATAAAGAGTTAAGAAAATCCAAAAAAGGAAAAGAAAAATTTATTCTTCATGATGGACCACCATATGCAAATGGCAATATTCATATGGGTACTGCTCTAAATAAAATATTAAAAGATATTATTGTTAAATTTCATCAAATGGATGGAAAAGACTCAGTATATGTTCCAGGTTGGGATTGTCATGGACTACCCATCGAATGGAAAATTGAAGAGCAATACAAAAAAAACAAAAAAAACAAAAATGAAGTTCCAATTACTGAATTTAGAAAAGAATGTAGAGAGTTTGCTGAAAAATGGATTGAAGTACACAAAACACAATTTAAAAGATTAGGCGTTGTTGGAGATTGGGACAACCATTATGCAACAATGAGTTTTGAAGCTGAAGCTCAAATTGTAAGAGAATTAGGAAAGTTTTTAAAAGAAGGAAGTTTATATAAAGGCTTTAAGCCTGTTCTTTGGTCAACTGTTGAAAAAACTGCATTGGCTGATGCTGAGGTAGAGTATCAAGATCATAAATCTGATACAATTTATACAGCCTTTCCAGTTGTAAAAACAAATTTAAAAGAACTAGAAGGAGCTCAAATTATAATTTGGACAACAACACCTTGGACCATACCAGCAAATAAGGCTTTAGCTTATAACGAGGCTCTCGATTATCTAATCATTCAATTAAATAATGAAGGTGATTTTAAAGGTAAAAAAATAGTGGTAGCAGAAGCCTTACTAGAGTCTGTTATTAAAGACTGTAATATTAATGACTATAAAGAACTAAAAAAAATTAAGGGAAGTGATTTTAAAGACACAATTTGTAGTCATCCTTTTTTAGCACTTGGTTATAACTATGATGTTCCAATGCTTGAGGCTAGATTTGTTACAACAGAGCAAGGAACAGGAATTGTACACTGTGCGCCAAGTCATGGACCAGACGATTTTAATCTTTGTTTAACTCATGGAATTAAAGCAATAGAGACTGTCGATGGCGATGGAAAATATACTAAGAACCTACCTTTATTTGATGGTATTCACATTTTTAAAGCTAACCCAATTGTAATTGAAAAGTTAAAAGCAGAAAAAAAATTGTTATCTAGTGGAGAATTAATTCATTCATATCCACATTCATGGAGATCGAAAGCACCTCTTGTTCATAGAGCAACTCCTCAATGGTTTATCTCAATGGAAAGCCATGGACTTAGAAAGAAAGCATTAAAAGCTTTAGATGACACTACTTTCTATCCAGATAAAGGAAGAGAGCGGATAAAAGCAATGATTGAGACAAGGCCAGATTGGTGTGTATCAAGACAAAGAGTATGGGGAGTGCCTCTACCAATATTTATTCATAAAACCACCAAAGAAGTTTTGGTTGATGATGAAGTAAACGAAAATATTGCAAGCATCTATGAAAAAGAAGGTTCTGACTGTTGGTTTTCAGACAACCCACAAAGATTTTTGGGCAGCAAGTATAAGGCAGAAGATTATGATAAGATGAGTGATATTGTTGAGGTTTGGTTTGATAGTGGCTGCACTCACTCATTTGTTTTAGAAAAAAGAGAAGATTTGCAATGGCCCGCTTCAATGTATCTTGAAGGTTCTGATCAACATAGGGGTTGGTTTCATTCGTCATTATTAGAGTCTTGTGGAACTAGAGGTAGAGCTCCTTATGAAGCTATTTTATCACATGGATTCGTAGTCGACGGCAAGGGACTTAAAATGTCTAAATCTTTAGGAAATGTAATTGCACCTGAAGATATATTAAAAAAATATGGTGCAGATATTTTAAGAATTTGGGTTGCGTCATCAAATTATGCAGAAGATTTAAGAATAGATTATTCAATTTTAGAACAACATGCAGACTCTTATAGAAAAATTAGAAATACCTTTAGATATTTATTAGGAAATTTAAATGATAATTTTAAAAAAGTAGATTTAGAAAAATTAGATTTGAATGAATTGCCAGAATTAGAGCAATACATCCTTCATAGAGTTTTTGAATTAAATAAAAACTTTAATAATTATTTTAAATCATATGATTTTCACAATCTTTACAAAGAACTATTGAATTTTTGTACTGTAGATTTATCTGCATTTTATTTTGATATCAGAAAAGATGCTTTATATTGTGATAGCAAAGACTCAGATAGAAGAAAAAGTTGTATTATAGTTTTAAATATATTGCTTGAGTCTTTAAGCAAATGGTTTGCGCCAATTTTATCATTTACAACTGAAGAAATTTTCAAATTAATTAATAAAGATGAAAAAAGTATTCATCTTGAAAAATTCATGAAATTTCCAAAATTTTTTGAAAACAATCAATTAAATAAAAAGTGGATTGAATTAAAGAAAATAAGAGATGTTTGTAATGTTAGCATTGAAACAAAAAGAGCAAGTAAAGAAATAGGCTCAAGTTTAGAAGCAAATCTTGTAATAAGTCTTAATAAAAACCTGAAGGAATTAACAAAGGATATTGACATGTCTGAACTTTGTATAACCTCAGCAGTAGAAATTATTGAAAGCACAAACAATGACACAACTGTGCAAACCAAAAAAGCAGTAGGAGAAAAATGTGTTGTTTGCTGGAAAATTATTAAAAATGGCTGTCTTAGACATAAAAATTAAAAATGATGCAAGTCAATAAAAAGAAACTATTTTATTGTGGAATAATAATTTTAACTATTTTTTTGCTAGATAGGTTTACAAAATTATATGTTTTAAGCTTAGCCGAAATACACAATCATGTAGATATTTTTATAACATCTTTTTTCAACATATATCTAGTTTGGAATAAAGGAATAGCATTTGGATTGTTAAACTTTGAGCAAAGCCAAATATATAACTTAATTACAGGATTGATTGTAATAATTTCCATTGTTATTTTATTCATCATTATAAAAACAAAAGATATAAGGGTTTACTTTTTTTCCTTTATATTTGGAGGTGCAATTAGCAACTTATTTGATAGGTTATATTACTCTGCAGTACCAGATTTCATTGACTTTCATGTAAATAATTTTCATTGGTTTATTTTTAATGTGGCAGATATTTTTATTTCTTTTGGGGTAATTTGCCTTATTTTAGTAGAAATAATTTTAGATAAACATTTAAAAAATGAAAATAAATAATATAATTTTAATTCTTTTAGTTGCACTAGTTGGACTTTCTTGTCAGTCAATCAAAGATGGACTTAGTGGTAAAAAATCTGAAAATAGTGATGAGTTTTTGGTTCAAAAAAAAAGTCCACTAGTTTTACCACCAAAATTTTTAGAGCTACCACAACCAAAAGATAAAGATGAAGAAAATATACAATTAGAGGAAGAGATAGATATAGAAAAAATTTTAAGCATTAAAAGTCAAACTATTAGTGAAACAAATAAATCAAATAAAACGGCAGAGGATTTTGTATTAAAAAATATTAAGAATAATTAATGCTAACTAAGAATATTAATTTTAAAAATTTTAAAAAATTCAAAAAAAACAAGATAGTTAAAAATCTTTTTAACAAACTATTAAAAAATCAGCCTTCATTTTTAGAAACATTAAAACCAAATTATAAATATAGTTATTCAAAAAAAACACTTGTTAAGTATAAAAAATTTTCCAATATAAGAATTATTGGTATGGGAGGATCAATACTTGGTTCAGAAGCAATTCATAGTTTTCTAAAAAAAAAAATTAAAAAAAATTTTTATTTTGTAAATGATTTAAAAAATAGTGAAAATTATTTAAAAAATAAAAAAATTAATTTAAATTTAATTATATCCAAATCTGGAAACACTTTAGAAACAATAGTAAATTCAAATACATTAATAAAAAATAAAGATCACAATATCATAATTACCGAGGATAAAAAAAGTTACCTAACTAACCTGGTGGGGCAATTAAAATCTGAAATATTTGAGCATAAGAATTATATAGGTGGAAGATATTCTGTACTGTCAGAAGTTGGAATGCTGCCTGCTGAATTAATGAATTTAAACGAAAATAAATTTAAACAGTTTAATAATATTATTAAAAATAAAATTTTTATTAATAATCTCATTAATAACGTAGTAGCAACCTTGCATTTTATTAATAATGGTAAATTTGCGTCTATAATTTTGAATTATGATGAACAATCAGAAAATTTATTTAAATGGTACCAACAGTTAATAGCTGAAAGTTTAGGTAAAAAATCAAAAGGGCTGTTGCCTGTTGTATCATCCATGCCAAAAGATAATCATAGTCTAATGCAACTTTATTTAGATGGTCCCAAAAAAAGTTTTTATACATTTTTTAATACTTTAGATAACAAAGATGTAAAAATAGATAATAATAATATTTTATCTAGCCATAGATATTTAAAAAATCAATCAATACAAAAAATTAAACACTCCCAAATGCTTGCTAGTGAAAAAGTTTTTAATAAAAGAAAAATTCCATTTAGAAGTTTTAAAGTTTTAAAACGAGATGAAAAATCACTAGGTGAACTTTTTTGTTTTTTTATTTTGGAAACAATTTTACTAGGAAGATCTTTAAACGTTAATCCTTTTGATCAACCCTCTGTTGAATTAATAAAAAAAGAAACAAAAAAAATATTAATCTAATTTATTAGCAAAGATAATTTTTGAAATACCATAAATTTTACTTATTATGATTTTGAACTCTTTAGGAAATAAGTCTTTTTCCTTTTTATGCCTATGAATTATTATTACCCCATTCTCTTTTAATAAATTTAATTTGATGATTTTATTTAGAATATCTGGCACTTTTTTTTCTTTATAAGGAGGATCAATAAATATTATATCATATTTTTTGTTTAAATATTTAAACGTATTTTCTAAAAAAATATTCTTTTCAATAACTTCTGAAAAATTTTCTTGCTTCATGCTACTTATGTTTTCTTTTAATATAATTAATGCTTCTTTATAATTCTCAAAAAAAGTAACTGATTGAGCTCCTCTAGATAAACACTCGAGACCAAATGAACCCACACCAGCAAATAAATCAAGTACATTTGCATTTTCAAGCTTACAATCTAATAACTTTGAATGTTTAATTAAATTGAAAATTGACTCTTTAGTTAAATCCTTAAGAGGTCTTGTTAATTGATTTTTAGGGGATAAAATTTTTTTACCTTTGAGGTTACCTGAAATAATTCTCATTCATTAATTACTTTATATCCAATATCTTTCCTAAAAAAACCACTATTCCAATTTAGTGCTTTAATATGACTGTATATTCTATTTCTACTTTCCTTAAAGCTAGAAGATAAACTTACAAAGTTAATAACTCTACCACCGTTAGAATATATTTTATCATTAATTTTTTTTGTGCCTGCATGATAAATGAAGTCTCCCTTATTTAAATTAAGTTTATCAAAATTTTCAATCAATATGTTTTTATTATACTCATTAGGATAACCTTTTGAGCAAAGCACAATACATAAACTTTTCTGGTCATGCCATTCTACTTTCAAACTACTTAAGTTTTCATTACAGCATGCTTCTATAATTTCTAAAAAATCTGTTTTCAATTTTGGTAAAATAGTTTGGCACTCCGGATCTCCCATTCTAACATTATATTCTATTAAAAATGGTTCTCCATCAACTATCATCAATCCTGCATACAAAAATCCTTTGTAATTAGAACCCATATCTTTTAATGCATTAATTGTTGGCTTTATTATTTTTGTTAAAATTTTTTTTTCAAGTTTTTTATTAATTAATCGTGATGGAGAATAAGCCCCCATGCCTCCAGTATTACTCCCTTTGTCACCTTCAAGTACTCTTTTATGATCTTGTGCTGTTTCAAAATTTTTAATTTCTTTACCATCACTAATTACAAAAAAACTCATTTCTTCACCCTTGAGAAATTCTTCAATTAATAAATTTGTAGCTACTCCAAATTTTCCATTAAATATTTCTTCTATAGCAATATTGCCTTCACTCTTATTTTCACAAATATAAACACCTTTTCCAGATGCAAGTCCGTCTGCTTTAACTACAATTGGAAATGAGGTTTTATTTAAAAATGTAATAGCCTCACTAGAATTTTTAAAAACACCAAACTTAGCAGTAGGAATTTTATAAGTTTCACAGATTTTTTTAGTAAATATCTTAGAGCCCTCAAGCTGAGATGATATTCTGTCAGGACCAAAAATATTTATTTTTGTGTTTTTGAAAAAATCAACTATTCCATCAACTAATGGTTTTTCAGGACCAACTATAATTAATTTTATTTTATTAGAAAGTGAAAACTCTTTAATTCTAATAAAATCAGAAATATCTATTTCAATATTTTCTGCTAGTTCAGATGTGCCAGCATTTCCTGGAAAACAATAAATTTTGTTTACTTTTGAGGATTTTTTAATTTCTTTACATATTGCATGTTCTCTTCCACCGCTTCCAATTATTCCAACATTCATGTAAGAATATATAAACTAAAAATGAGTAAAAAATTAGCTAAAATAAGATATTTACCAAATAATTTTGAAGTTATTGAAGAGGGCGATCATGTAATTTGTGCAGTATCTGGCAAGAAGATTGATCTAAATACTTTGAATTATTGGAATGTAGATTTGCAAGAACCATATTATTCGTACGTTGAGGCAGCAAAAAAAAGAGAAAGTGAATAAATTTAAAGAATTCTTATTTCCATCGATTATGAGACCAAATCCATTGTTCAGGATTTTTTAAAATCATTTTTTCTAACAAACTGTTTAAGTTTAAAGTAATCGACTCAATTGTTTCATCACCTGAAAAATTTATTGGATCATGTATAGTAATTTGGAAATTTGTGCCCTGTATTCTTTCAATATAAACAGGGATTATTTTGCATTTAAATTTTTTAACAAATTGTGCAGGAATTGTAGTTGTAAAACATTCATCATTAAATAATTTAGCCTTAATACCTTGAGAAACTCTTTGATCAATCATGAGCGCTATAGAAGTTTTCTGTTTGAAAAATCTAAGCAATTTTTTAGTACCTGAAATTCCTTTTTTGATTTGATTTTTACAAATATATTTTTTTCTAACTCTCTCCATTATATAGTTAAGAAATTTATTATTAAGTGGTCTATAAATTGCTGCCAGGTTAATTCCTGACTTTTCAATATGTAGAGCCATTAATTCAAAGTTATTGAAATGTCCTGAAACAAATATGACAGGATCATTATCTTTCTTAATTTTTTCAAGCACATCTTGACCTTTAACTTTTATATTATTGTTAAATTTGGGCCCTCTAAAATTTTTTATAAAAACGTATTCAGCAAGTATTCTTCCATAATTTCCCCACATCTTTTTTGAAATTTTATCTAATTCCTTGGGACTTAAATGTGGAAGTGCTTTAAGAATATTTGATTTAATTAAATTTTTAGATCTAAAAAATGGCCCAAAACTTGATGCAATTTTATTAGAGATAAATGAAGCAATTTTAAGCCCCAAAATTCTAAATAAAAGAAGAAGTGTTATTATAATTATAAATTGAAAAAAATATTTTATTAATTTCATATATATTTTTTTAAATGATCTATTAGCCTATCTTCATTCTTGATATCCAGCTCTACTTTTAAATATCTAATATCATTGCTATCGATTGATTTAATCTTAATATAATCTTTCTCAGTAGTTAATATCTTTAAGTTAAGTTTTCTTGCCTGATTTTTTATTTGGTCAATATCCTTATGAGTATAATTGTAATGATCAGGAAAAAACATTTCTTTAGCTATCTTAATATTATTATTGATTAATGTTTGTTTAAAACTATCAGGATTACCTATGCCTGAAAAAACAATATATTCATCGTTAATATTAAATTCTTTAATATTTATAGCTTTATAGTTGGTCTCAAATATTTCAATATTAGCATTATAACTTTTTAATAGTAACTTTAGTTTAGAGTTATCTATCTCATTTCCATTAATAAAAGCCATGTCGTACTTTGAAATACTATTTATTTTTTCTCTTAAGGGTCCAGCAGGAATTAAAAAACCATTTCCAATTAATTTTAAGTCATTGAAGCAAACAATTTTTAGATCATAATTTATTGAGCTATCTTGTAGACCATCATCAAAAATTGCCACATCTTTGTTGTCTAGAATTGCTTTATTAAGTCCATCAATTCTATTTTTTTCACAGTAAAGTATAGTTTTTTCAGATAGCATTTTTTGCTCATCATAATGGCTTTTGTAAAACTTTTTTATAGTGCAAGCATTAACGTCAAGTTTATTTAAAATTTGATAAATTTTTATTGTCAATGGTGTTTTTGCTGTGCCACCTACATATATATTTCCTACACAAATTTTTTTAGGCCTATGATCTTCTTTTTTATCTTTTTTTTTATTTAAGAGAAAATTATTTAAAATTAGAGGAAAAGTTAGTGGCAACAAAATGTATGACAATAAATTTGGACGTTGATAGTCCCAAAATTTTGGTTTTTTAAATTTCATTTTTTCTTTATATAAAAGTTTATCTCATTTAAGGTTGAGTTTAAAATTTTAGAACTAAGATTTTTTATTTTTAATTGAAGTTTTTTAGAGTTGCTTTTATTGTTCAGTATCTTATTAACTTTAAGAGTTAACTGATTGGGCGTGATAACTTTATGTGATGCTCCATTAGCTTTTAAAAGGTTATAAATTTCTTTAAAATTCCATATATTGGGACCATGTAATATTTGGCACCCATACTTTGCTGCCTCCAAAGGATTTTGCCCTCCATGTTTAATAATTGAGCCTCCTAAAAAAACAGTTTTACTAATCTTAAAAAAGGATTGGGTTTGTCCAAAAGTATTTACTAGGTATATATCTGTTTTTTTATCAATCTTTTTTTTAGAGTCGTGCAAGTGAATTTTTAAATTCATTTCCTTTATATCTTGGAGAATTCTTTTAACTCTATGAATATGTCTTGGTATTATAATTGTTAATAAGTTTTTATACTTAATTTTAAGTTTTTTATGTGTATTTGCACATATCTTTTCTTCAACTCCATGTGTACTAGATGCACACCATATTTTTTTTGTTAAAAAGAATTTATTTAAATTATTACTTAATTCACTTGTAGCTTGTTTGCTTTGAATAAATTTTAAATTACCAAAATATGAAATTTTTTTTGCACCAAGTAATCTTAAATAATTCTTTGACGCTAAGCTTGATGATATGCACATGTCAAAATTTTGAAATATCGTTTTAGCAGAGGAAGAAAAAAACTTCCATTTCTTAAAAGATTTCTCAGTTATTCTTGCGTTAATTAACATTAATGATATTGATTTTTTTTTTATATTTGTAAGCATATTTGGCCATATTTCAGAGTCTATAAATATTGCAATAGATGGATCCCAATATTCTAAAAATTTGTGAGCATTATAGTTTGTATCTATTGGAAAAAATTGATGGATAGTTTTTTTTAATTTTAATTTTGATAAAATCTTAGAGGAACTTAGAGTGTTTGAAGTTACTAAAATTTGTTTTATTTTATTATTTTTTTCTAGTTTTTCTATTAGAGGAACCACACTTAATATTTCCCCAACACTTGCACCATGAAACCATATCAAATTCCCTTTAGCCTTTTTTTTTGAAAAAAAACCTAGCTTTTCTCTAAATCTTGATGGATCTTCTTTTTTTTGTAATAATCTTATTATTACAATTATAGGCGATAAAATAAAAATTAAATTTATTAGAATCCTGTAAAAAAAAAACATTAAATTTTCTTAATTTGTTTTTCGTAGAAGTTTTTATAAACCTTTGAGTTTGAGAGTAGTTGTTCGTGATTTCCTTCATCAACAACTCTCCCTGAGTCAATTACATAAATTTTATCTGAATTTAAAATTGTTGATAATCTGTGGGCTATCACTATTGTTGTTCTATCTTTAGTTAAGAAATTTATAGCATCTTGAATTTTATTTTCAGTTTCTGCATCTAGTGATGATGTGGCTTCATCCAATAAAATAATTTGACTTTTTTTCAGCATTGCTCTTGCTATTGAAAGTCTTTGTTTTTCTCCACCAGATAATCTAGTTCCATTTTCGCCAATAATAGTTTCATACTTATTTGGAAGTTTTTCTATAAATTCACTTGCAAAAGAATATTTTGCTGCTTCCTCAATTTCTTTTTGACTTGCATTTAGGTTTGCATAAGCAATATTATTTCTAATTGTATCATCAAATAAAGTAGTATCTTGACTAACTAGTGAAATATTTTTCCTTAAAGATTGTATGGTACATTTATAGATAGATTGATTATCTATCTGTATATCTCCTGAAATTGTATCATAGAACCTTGGAATTAAATTTAAAATTGTTGATTTACCAGCCCCACTATGACCAACAATTGAAGTCATTTTTCCACCTAGCATTTTTATACTTACTGAATTTAAGGTTCTGATTTCTTTTTCTTTTTCATACTTGAAAGATACATTTTTAAATTCAATATTACCTGTCTCAACTTTTATTTCAGAGCTATCTTTGTTTTGAATAAGTTCAGATTTTTCGTCAATAACAGGCAAAATTCTTTTTGCAGCTGAAAGCCCTTGGCTAATTGTTATATTCAATGTAGCAAGTGATCTAACCGGTTGATATGCTAGCATCATTGCTGCAAGAAAAGAGAAAAAATTATTTATATCAATCTCATTCTTTAAAACTAACTTTCCAGAATAAAAAATTAAAACTGCTATCATAATACCTGTTAAAGTTTCCATTATTGGTGATGATCTAACGTAGACAGTTGCAATTTTTACACTTTTTTCTTTAACATCATTTATGAATCTTTCTGCTCTTATTTTTTCATATTTTTCCTGTTGAAATATTTTAATAAGTTTATGATTTTTAAAAAGTTCAATTAAATATGTATTAAGAATTCCAGCTCTTAACATTTGTTCTGTTGCAACCTTACCTATTCTTTTACCTAAGGTTCTTGCTGCAAAAGTTGCTAAAGGTATCATTATAATTGCCACCAAAGAAAGCTTCCAATTTTGAAAAAACATTACAATCAATAATCCGATTAAAGTTAAACTATCTTTAAAAATATTTAAAACTGCAGTGCTGATTAAGTTGGTAATATGACCTACATCATTAGTTATATTGGATATAAATTTTCCAGTATGCTTTCCATCAATTAATTTTGTGTCAGCCTCAACCAAGTTATTTAACATGTCACATTGAAGGTCTTTTCTTACCTCTTCTGAAACACCTATCATAAGAACTTTTGCTACATACAGTGAAAAGCCCTTTATTGCAAAAGCAGCAATAATGAAAATTGGAATGATTATTATCAAAGCTTGATCTTTTTCAATAAATATTTTTTTTATTGCTGGATCTAAAAGATAGGCAATGGCTGAAGTACTACCAGCCACAAGTAAGGCAAAAAATACAGACAATATTATTTTATTAATATATTTTTTTGTATAATCAAAAAAAAGTCTTTTTATAATATCAATTTTATTCATTTAAAGTTTTCCAATCAAAATATTACATAAAACTATAGCGCCAAAAAAATTATTACTTTTAAAAATTTTCAAACAAGTTTTTGGATCTTGATGATTAAAATTATATATTTGAAAAAAAAATAAATGTGCAGCTGAGATAAGAATAAAAAAATAAGACATTGAATTAAGCTTCATAATAAAACTTACTAAAATTAAAGAAATTAAAAAGAGCAAATAACATGTTGTTAAAAATAATTTTGGTTTTTTTTTAAATTTTATTGAAGTTGATTTTACACCTATAATTTCATCATCTTTAATATCTTGAAACCCATAAATCGTGTCATATCCCAGTGTCCAAAATATGGCTCCAAAATAAAAGATAATAGCTACAGCGTTTATTTCCCCTTGTATTGCTGTCCATCCAAGAACCAAACCATAATTGAATGTTATTCCTAAAAATAGTTGAGGCCAATAAGTAAACCTTTTCATCAATGGATAAGTAAATGCTAAAGGCATAGAACCAAGTGCTAGAATAATTGTTAAATTATTAAAATTAATTAAAACTAAAAAAGCTATCGAACATAAAATAATAGTATAGAGCAATCCCAATTTAACAGAGATATTACCTGAAGCGATAGGTCTATTTTTAGTTCTCTCTACTTTTTTATCAAATTCTTTATCAGAAATATCATTTACAATGCAGCCTGCAGAACGCATTAGAACTGATCCCATAAAAAATAAAAATAAATAAAAAAAATAATTATGGAGTGAATTTGAAAAATCATAGGCAAGTGTTAAACCCCATGCACAAGGCCAAAATAATAGCATAAAACCAATAGGCTTTTTTAATCTAGTTAATTCGATAAAGAGATTTAATTGCTTCATAATATTTTACTTGTAAATAACAAAGGCTAGTTTCATAATCAAATTGATTCGTATGAATATAGATTACACAGTTACAGCATTGATGTTTCCAGCCATTCCTCTATTGATGAGTGTATATAGCAACAGATTTCACTCTTTGAGTAAGCTTATCAGACAGCTTCATGATGAACATGTGTATGAAAATCATATTCCTCCTGAGTGGAAAAAACAATTTATAAATTTAAATGGAAGAATTGTTCTTTTAAAGTGGACTATTATGTTTGCTGCATTTGGTTTCTTATTTAATATGCTAACTGTTTTTGCTCTTTACTTAAATGAGATTTTTGCTGCAAGAATAATCTTTGGGTCATGCTGTTTATCGATGATGATTTCAATTATTGTTTTTATGAGAGAAATTCAAGTATCAACAAATGCATTAAAATTGCATATGTCTGATATGGATGTTGATTTAGATTAATTAGGAATAATAACTGCAGGGCCAGTTAATAGTCTTGCTTCTAATTCTTCATGAGCCTTTTTTGCATCATCAAGAACATATTTTTTTGAAATTTCAACTTTAAATTTTCCAGATAAGATTGCATCAAAAACTTTTTTAGCAGACTCAACCAATTCTTCTCTCGTCATTGTGTAATGAGCAATTGAGGGACGAGTAAAAAATAATCCTTTAGCATTAATATGTTTTTTAACATCTATAGTATCAACATAACCTGATGCATTACCAAACGCGACCATCATACCTCTAACTTTTAAGGTTTCAATTGATCCATCAAATGTTTTTATTCCAACACCATCATAGACAACATCAACTCCATTTTTGCCAACAATTTTTTCTACTTCTTCAACAAAGTTTGTATCTGTATAATTAATCACATGGTGACAACCATTTTTTTTAGCAATCACTTCTTTTTCTTTAGAGCCAACGGTTCCAATAACTTTGGCTCCCAATGCATTAGCCCACTGACATAAAATTTGGCCAACACCGCCAGCAGCTGCGTGGTATAATACTTTGTCACCTTTTTTAATTGGATAAGCTCTGTGTAATAAATATTCTGCAGTAATCCCTTTAAGCATAATGCAAGATGCAATTTCATCTGAAATACCTTCTGGAACTAAAACTAGTTTTTCTTGGGGAAATAATTGTTTTTCTGAATAACTTCCAATTGGCATTGAAGAGTGAGCAACTCTATCACCAACTTTAAATAGATCAACTTCAGAGCCCACTTCTTCGATCACTCCACATGCCTCAAGACCAATTCCACTTGGTAAAGGAATAGGGTACAAACCTGTTCGGTGATAAACATCAATATAGTTAAGTCCAATTGATAAGTTTTTTATCAAAACTTCTTTTGGGCCTGGTTTTCCAATTTCAATATCTTTAACTTCTAAAACTTCAGGACCACCAAATTTTTCTATTTGAATTTTTTTCATTATTTTACAAAGGTATCATTATGATAATCTTGAACTGCTTGCAAGATCTCAGCTTTGGTATTCATTACAAATGGACCCCCTCTAGCAATAGGCTCACCAATTGGTTTTCCAGATATCAATAAAAACTTAGCTTTAGTTAAGCTAGAAACTTTTAATTTTTCACCTCTAGTAAGAATAATTAGAGTAGAGTCTTTGACAACATCATGTTCTTGATTGCCAACTTTAATTTCTCCTTCAATTAAATATATTAATGAATTGTGAGTTGAGGGAAGTTCAAAATTAAACTCTTTTCCTTTTTTAAGATCTACATCAAAATAAACAGGCTCAACATTATGACCTTTTACAGGTCCCACAGCATCCTCAAATTTTCCAGCAATTACTTTAACTGTTTTATCATCATCCTTGTGAGTACTCATTTTATCTGCATCAATGTAAATATACTCTGGCTTAGTCATTTTCAATTTAGCAGGCATATTTACCCACAATTGAAATCCATGAAGCTTACCTTCTTTCATTGCGGGCATTTCTGAATGAATGATGCCACTTCCAGTTTTCATCCACTGAACATCTCCAGCTGTCATTATTCCTTCGCCACCTGTACTGTCTTTATGTTCAAAGTCACCAGCCAGCATATACGTTACTGTTTCAATTCCTCTGTGAGGGTGGGGAGGGAAGCCTCCAATGTAATCATCTTTATTTTCAGAACCAAACTCATCCAACATTAAAAAAGGATCGTGGTAATCAATAAGGTGAGTACCAATACTTCTTTTTAATTTAACACCAGCACCATCTGATGCTGAAACTGGTTCTATTATCTTTTCAACTTCAATATTCGCCATTTTCTAAATTACTTATTATGAGAGCCATCACAAAGAGGCTGATTGTTTGTTGCTTTGCATGTACAAAAAAAAACTTTTTTTGTCTCTTCAGCTTTATAAGCTAGAGGAGTAAATTCAGAGCCTTTGTGAGAACCATCGCATAATGGTTGTTTTGAACTTTTTCCACAAGCACACCAATAATAAGATTTATCTTTTTCAACTTCTACTGCAATCGGTGCATCTCCTGCTTTATGTGCTTTTGTCATTATTAACCTTTCAATTTGATTGAACTGTATTTAATACTTTGTTATGAATAATGCAATAAGGCAATATAAACATACCAGTATATAAAATCATACAATGAAAAATTTAATAGATTGTCCAGCTGAAAGAGCCGTCTACTTTCTTGGAGGTAAATGGAAAATTAGGATCTTGTTTGGTTTACTACAAAGAAAAAAAATGAGATTTGGTGAGTTTAAAAAAGCATTAAAAACTATTACACAACAAATGTTATCTAAGCAGCTTAAAGAGTTAGAGGCTGATGGTATAATTAATAGAAAAGTTATTCAAATAATGCCCCCAAATGTTGAGTATTCACTTACTGAATTTGGTCTTTCAGTTATGCCTATTTTAAAATCTTTTTCTGAATGGAACAAAAAAAATACTCGAACTATTTCAGTAAAACTAAATAAGAATTTTGAAGAGAATAGAATTAAATAATATCAAGTAATTGTTTTAAGTTTTTAACTTCATCTTTAGGTTTATAATCAAGATTATCAAAAATATTATTATTTCTATTTACCCAAATAGAACTGTAACCATAATTTCCACCACCAGAAACATCCCAAGTGTTGGCACTTAAAAATGCAACTTCTTCTTTTTGTATTTTGTATTTTTTAATTGGCAAGTCATAAACTTTTGCGTCTGGTTTATAAATTCCAACTTCTTCAATTGAAAAAATATCATCAAATATATTATCTAGATTATTACTCTTAACTAATTCATTAAGAAGAGAGGGTGTTCCATTTGAAAGAATACCTAATTTATAATTTTTTTCTTTTAATCTTTTTAAAACCTCAGGTACCTCAGGAAAAGGTGAGAGAACCTTATAAAGATTTAATAATTCATTTCTCATTGATGAATCTATTTCGTAAGCCTTCATAGATTTATCCAAACTATCTTCGGTTACTTGCCAAAAGTCCTTATGTCTATTCATTAGACTTCTAAGCCAAGTGTATTCAAGTTGAGTAGTTCGCCAATAATTAGCAAAGCCTTCCCATTTATCACCAATTTTATCTTTACATTTTTCTGCAGCTGAATTGACATCAAATAAAGTGCCATATGCATCAAAAATTATTGCTTTAATATTTTTCATAATTTAACTTAATATTAATGAGTAATATTAGATTATTTTTTAAAGAAAGTTTATCACTTAATTTAACCGCTAAACTTAATAAATCACAATCTCACTACGTAAACAAAGTTATGAGGATTGAAGTTGGTGAAATTTTTTCATTATTTAATAGCAATGGAGAGTGGGAAGCAAAAATTTTAACTATTTCAAAAAGTATAGTTGAATTTAATATAACGAAACAATTAAGACAAAAAGAGACTTTAAATGAATTATGGTTAGCTTTTTCACCCATCAAATCAAACTATTTTAATTTTATGATTCAAAAAGCAACAGAACTTGGTGTCACAAAATTTCTTCCAATAATATTTGACAGAACAATTGTAAGAAAAATTAACAAAGATAGATTAGAAAAGATAATCATAGAAGCTGCTGAACAATCTAATCGTATTAACGTCCCTTTTGTTGAAGATCCTCAATCTTTGCAAAATTTTTTAAAGGAAAAAAAAATGGATTTAATATTTACAGATTTAAACTCTGAAAATAAAAAATTAAGATTAAATAAATTAACTCATAATCCAACGTGTGTAATTATTGGTCCAGAAGGAGATTTTTCTGAAGAGGAAAGGAAGGAGATTCTCGGTTTTGATGGGGTTCAGCCAATTAAGATAAATGACAATATACTTAGGTCAGAAACTGCTGTAATTTCAGCGTTATCAATTGTTAATTATGCAATTAATTGATATTTTGTCGCGAAAACTAAAGTGTAATTTTTTTAAAGACACTTTATATAGTGTGTAACAAATGAAAAAATTTTTAATAACAATTATAGCTACAATGTTAATGACTAGTGCTTGGGCGGATCAGCCTAAAAACTGGCAACTAGGCTTTCAAGATTCAGCTTCTCAAAGTATGACTGAGATTGTTAGTTTTCATAACAATATTCTTCTTCCTGTAATTATTGCTATAAGTGTTTTTGTTTTATTCCTAATGATTTACGTTTGTATAAGGTTTAGAGCGTCAAACAATCCTAACCCATCAAAAACTACTCATAATGTTGCTGTGGAAGTTTTATGGACATTAATTCCATGTTTAATTTTAATAGTGATGGCTGTTCCATCATTTAAAATTTTATATAAACAAGATACGATTCCAAAAGCTGACCTAACAATTAAAGCTGTAGGTTACCAGTGGTACTGGGGATATGAGTACCCTGATGAAAATATTATTTTTGAATCATATATGATCAAAGATGAAGACTTAAAAGAAAACCAACCAAGATTACTAACTGTTGATAATGAAGTTATCGTTCCAGTTAATAAAGTGGTTAAAGTTTTAATTACAGCTAATGATGTTTTGCATGCTTGGGCATTACCATCATTTGGGGTTAAGAGAGATGCTGTTCCTGGAAGAATAAATGAAACTTGGTTTAAAGCTGAAAAAGTTGGAACGTACTACGGTCAATGTTCTGAACTTTGTGGAATAGAGCATGCTTTTATGCCTATTACAGTAAAAGTTGTGACAGATGAAGAATATGCGATATGGTTAACAGAGGCAAAAATGAAATTTGCTAAAGAGCCAATTACAGAAAATGAATATAAAAAAATAGCGAGTAAATAATAATGTACACACAAACAGCATCACACGACGATCACCACACGCCAACAGGTTGGAAACGTTGGGCTTACTCAACTAACCACAAAGACATTGGTACAATGTATTTAATTTTTGCAATTGTTGCAGGAATTATTGGTACAGCTTTTTCAGTATTAATGAGAATTGAATTGATGCATCCTGGTGATGGAATTTTAGGTGGCAACTATCACCTATACAATGTGTTGGTTACAGGCCATGGATTAATAATGATTTTCTTTATGGTAATGCCTGCAATGATTGGGGGATTTGGTAATTGGTTTGTTCCAATTATGATTGGTGCACCTGATATGGCTTTTCCTAGAATGAATAATATTTCATTTTGGTTATTACCAGCTTCATTTATTTTATTATTACTTTCAATTTTTGTAGATGGCCCTCCAGGTCAACAAGGTGTTGGTGGAGGATGGACTTTATATCCGCCTTTATCATCTAAAGCTGGACAACCAGGACCTGCAATGGATTTTGCTATTTTAAGTTTACACTTAGCTGGGGCTTCTTCAATTTTAGGAGCAGTTAACTTTATTACAACAATTTTAAATATGAGAACACCAGGTATGACTTTGCATAAAATGCCATTATTTGCTTGGTCGGTTTTAGTTACTGCATTTTTATTGTTATTATCACTTCCTGTTTTAGCAGGTGCAATAACAATGCTTTTAACGGATAGAAATTTTGGAACTGCATTTTTTGATGCTCAAACTGGAGGAGATCCAGTTTTATACCAACATTTATTTTGGTTCTTTGGTCACCCTGAAGTTTATATTTTAATTTTACCTGGCTTTGGAATGATTAGTCATATCGTTTCAACATTTTCTAAAAAACCTGTATTTGGATATTTAGGAATGGCTTATGCGATGGTTTCAATTGGTGTTGTTGGGTTTGTTGTTTGGGCTCACCACATGTACACAGTAGGTTTAAGCACAGATACTAAAGCATATTTTTTAGCTGCAACAATGATTATTGCGGTCCCAACTGGGATAAAAATATTTTCATGGATTGCAACAATGTGGGGTGGATCAATTTCATTTAAAACTCCCATGATGTGGGCATTAGGTTTTATATTTTTATTTACGGTAGGTGGTGTAACAGGTGTTGTTCTTGCAAATGCAGGTGTTGATACTGCAATGCATGATACTTATTATGTAGTTGCTCACTTTCATTATGTATTATCTTTAGGTGCGGTATTTGCAATCTTTGCGGGATTTTATTATTGGTTTGGTAAAATGTCTGGGTATGAGTATTCAGAATGGATGGGGCAATTACATTTTTGGTTAACATTCATTGGAGTGAACTTAGTATTTTTTCCTCAACATTTTTTAGGTTTAGCTGGAATGCCAAGAAGATATGCTGATTATCCAGATGCATTTGCAGGTTGGAATTACGTATCCTCTGTAGGTTCTTATATTGCAGTTGTAGGCTTGCTAGTATTTTTTGTTAACTTAATTTATTCTTTTTCAAAGAAAAAAGCTGCAGCTCAAAACCCTTGGGGAGAAGGTGCAACAACTTTGGAATGGACAGTTCCATCACCACCTAATTTCCACACTTTTGAAGAGTTACCAAAGTTTGAAGATATTGATGGTGTCGAAAAATCTACTAGTTAGTAAAACTATAATTTTTTTGAATATTAATGATTAATTCTAAATTAAAAAATAGAAATTTAAGACAAGCAGAAATTTTTAGTTTTTCTGAATTACTTAAATTAATGAAACCAAGAGTTATGTCTTTGGTCATTTTTACTTGTGCTGTTGGACTTTTAATGGCGCCTGTTACAGTACCAACTCTAGACGCAATGATTGCAATTTTCATTGTTTCAGTTGGGGCGGGAGCAGCTGGTGCATTAAATATGTGGTACGAATCTGACCTTGATGCGTTAATGACTCGAACTTGTTTAAGACCAATTCCAATGGGTAAAGTGAATAAAAAACAAGCCTTAATTTTTGGAATTTTGCTATCATTTTTTTCTGTAGTTGCACTAGACTATTATGCAAATACTCTATCAGCAGTTCTACTACTTTTTACAATTTTGTTTTATGTTTTCATTTATACAATTTGGTTAAAAAGAAAAACTCCACAAAATATTGTTATAGGAGGAGCAGCAGGAGCTTTACCTCCAGTAATAGGCTGGACTATTGCAACCAATTCGCTTTCTTTAGAAGCATTAACTTTCTTTTTAATTATATTTTTTTGGACACCATCACATTTTTGGGCATTAAGTCTTTATAAGTCAGATGATTATAAAAAAGCTAAAATACCAATGTTACCATTAACTAATGGTATTGAGGCTACAAAAATAAATATTCTTGTTTATTCACTGTTAATGATGCCAATGGTTGTTTTACCATATGCAATTGATTTTGTTGGACTAATATTTTTAATACCTGCTTTAGCTTTAACGCTTTATTACAATCTTTTATGTTTTCAACTTTATAAATTCAAAAAAAATAAATTTAACCCTAAGAAAGCTAAAACAATATTTGGATACTCAATTTTATATTTATTTTTGATATTCGTTATTTTTTTAATAGATAAAATATTATGATGATACCTGATAAAAAAACTAAGCGAAAAAATATTTTAACAGCAGTTGCAATATTAGCATTTATGATTTTTTTATTTTTTTTTACTCTCTATAATACGGGTGTTTTTGATAGACAAATATAATGCAAAATAAAACACTTACACCAATTCTATTAGCAGGAATATTTTTTCTAATGTTAGGATTATCTTTTGCTGCAGTTCCTTTGTATGATTTATTTTGTAAAGTAACAGGCTTTGGCGGTACCACCCAGGTATCAAGACAGGCTCCTGAGTTAGTTTTAGATCAAAAAGTAAGTGTTAGATTTGATACCAATGTTAATAAACTTCCGTGGAACTTTAAAGCCAAGACAAATGTTATGGATGTAAAAATTGGTCAAGTAAATAGTATAGAATTTGAAGTTGAGAACTATGGAAATGAGACAACCTATGGTGTTGCAAGCTTTAATGTTTCACCATCAACATTTGGGAAGTATTATAGTAAATTAGGTTGTTTTTGCTTTGAAAAACAAGAGTTAAAACCAGGGGAAAAGGCTATATACATAATGACTTTTTATTTGGATCCAGAAATGGTAAATGATCCTGGTACTAAAAATATTAAAGATGTAACTATGTCCTATACTTTTTTCTCATCAGATTACTATAAACAGCCTCAAATATAAAATATGTCTGCAGAAAAAAAACATGATTATCATTTAGTAGATCCAAGCCCTTGGCCTATTTATGTATCTTTCTCTTGTTTAGTTCTAGCCATAGGTTCGGTTTATTATTTACACAACGAAGTATCTTGGGGAATGTACCTTGGTTTAGCTTTACTTTTATATGGAGCATACATGTGGTTTAGAGATGTTGTTATCGAGGCAGAACATCAAGGTCATCATACTCCAGTTGTACAAATTCACCATAGATATGGAATGACACTATTCATAGCGTCTGAAGTAATGTTTTTTGTTGCATGGTTTTGGGCTTATTTTGATATAAGTTTATTCCCCAATGAATTTGTAGGAAGTGTTTGGCCACCTCAAGATATAGAAACACTTGATGCTTGGGATCTTCCATTAATTAATACACTTATTCTACTATTATCCGGAACAACAGTAACTTGGTCACACCATTCATTGATTGAAGGTGATAGAAAAGGTTTTATTCAAGGATTAATTTTTACAGTTATCTTAGGGTTTAGCTTCACGTTACTTCAAGCATATGAGTATAGTCATGCAGCCTTTAATTTTTCAGGACACATTTATGGATCAGTATTTTATATGGCAACTGGATTTCATGGATTTCATGTCATCATAGGAACTATATTTTTAGCTGTATGCCTTTGGAGAGGTAAATTAGGTCATTTTAATAAAGACCATCATTTTGGGTTTGAAGCAGCTGCATGGTATTGGCACTTTGTTGATGTTGTTTGGTTGTTTTTATTTGCAGCTATTTATGTTTGGGGAAGTTAGTTTCTAGCCTTTGAGATATAAATTTTTATTTTCTATTTTTGTTTTTTTCTTCATATCTGTATTTGTAGCTTTAGGAAGTTGGCAAATTGTTAGACTTAATTGGAAGTTAGAATTAATTAATCAAATAGAAACATCCCTTAAGGATACTCCGGTTGATTTATCAAGCAGTAAACACACAAACTATCTTAGAATTAAAACTAGTGGTTTGATTGATTTTGAAAAACAAATCTATCTTTATAATTTAGATGAAAAAGGTAAACCAGGATTTGAAGTTATTAGTCCATTAACAGTTGAGAATAGAAACTATTTACTAAATAGAGGGTGGATACCTTTTGATAAAAAAAATGATCAAACAATAAATCTTATAGACTCTAGTAATATTAATGGAATTTTAAAAAAGCAAACAAAGTCTAACATGTTCAAGCCAGAAAATGACATCCCAAATAATTATTGGTTTACTTTAAACAGAAAGGATGTTTTTAAATATACTGGGAAAAATTTTTCTCCTTATATAATTTATCTTTCTGGACAAAATGATCTTCCTAAAACAAAATCAATTACTGCAAACATTTCAAATAATCATAAAAAATATGCACTAACTTGGTTTTCATTAGCGATTTCGATTCTTTTAATATATTTATATTTAAGAAAAAAAAATTATTAGATGAAGTATATAAGCACTAGAAATAATTCAAAAGAGCATAGTTTTGAAGAAGTATTTATAAAAGGATTAGCTGACGATGGTGGACTATTTATTCCAAAGGAGATTAAAAAGTATACTCAAGAAGAATTAAATTCATTAAGTGAATTGAGCTACCAGGATTTGGCTAAAAAGATTATCTATCCCTTTATAGGTGATTTTATGTCTGAGTCTGAGTTGTCTTTGATCATAGATAAATCATATTCAACTTTTCGAAAAAAAAATGTTGTTGATTTAATAAAACTTGGTGACACAAAAGTTTTAGAGCTATTTCATGGTCCAACACTTGCTTTTAAAGATGTTGCAATGCAGTTGCTTGGAAATTTTTATGAATTTTATTTAAGCAAAAATAGTAAAAATATAAATATTATTGTTGCAACATCAGGAGATACTGGTGCTGCGGCCATAGATGCAATTAAGGGTAAAAAAAATGTAAATATATTTGTCCTTCACCCTCATAATAAAGTTTCACCCGTTCAAAGAAAAATAATGTCCACTGTTAAAGAGAATAACGTCTTTAATATTGCCATAGAAGGAAACTTCGATGATTGTCAAAATTTAGTTAAAGCGATGTTTGCAGATAAGGATTTTTCAAACTCGATTAATATGTCGGGAGTTAATTCTATAAATTGGGCAAGAATAATTGCCCAAGCTGTTTATTATTTTTATACTTACTTCTTAATTAAAGATAAAAAATCAATTAATTTTTCAGTTCCCACAGGAAATTTTGGTGATGTATATGCTGGCTACTTATCAAAAAAGATGGGTCTTCCAATAAATAAATTAATAGTTGCAACGAATAAAAACGATATTTTACATAGAGCAATATCAACTGGAAAATATGAGGTTGAAACAGTTTTCGAAACTAATTCACCAAGTATGGATATTCAAGTTGCCAGTAATTTTGAAAGATTAATTTATGATTTGAATGATTTTGATGACATAGAAACTAAAGATGTAATGATTAAGATAAAAGATGAAGGAAAGTATATCTTTGCAAAAAATAGATTAGAAAAAATTAGAAAGGATTTTCTCTCTGAAAGTATGAATGAAGAGGAAGTAATAGAAACGATAAGAAATATCTATAATAAATATAAAGTAATATTAGATCCTCATACAGCGATAGGTCTTGGCGCTTTAAATAAAATAAATATAGAGGGAGATAATATTGTTTTAGCAACGGCACATCCTTGTAAATTTCCAGATGCTATAGATAAATCAATTTCAATAAAGCCAAGCCTACCCAGTGAATTACAATATATTATGGATAAAAAAGAGTATTACGATATAGTTCCTAATAACGTAAGTAAAACCAAACAATACATTAAGGACAAATTAAAATGAAGTTGAGAGAAAATGAAAATATTCCTAGTGCTGATTTTTTTATCTTAGAGAATGGAAATCCTATAAAAAAAAATACATTAGAATTTTTTAAGGATAAAAAAATAGTTTTATTTGGACTTCCTGGTGCATATACTTCAGTTTGTTCAGCCAAGCATTTACCTAGCTATGTTGAAAGTTATGAGCAATATAAAGCTAAAGGCATCGACCATATTGCTTGTATTTCAGTTAACGATCCTTTCGTAATGGATGCATGGGGAAAAAGCCAAAATGTTGGTGACAAAATTATAATGATGGCAGACCCAATGTTAGATTTTACCAGAGCTATTGGTGCAGATATTGATAAGAGTGCTAGAGGCCTAGGTATTCGATCGAATAGATATACAATGTTAGTAGATAATCTTAAGGTCATTAAAGTACAAGAAGAAAAAGATACAGGTGCTTGTGAAATTTCAGCAGGTCAAAATTTTTTAACTTTAATTTAGTTCAGCAGCTTTTTTAGCTAATAAATCAACTTCTTCATTTAAGGCATTGCCAGCATGAGCCTTAACCCAGATCCATTTTATTTTATACGATTTAGTTAATTCATAAAGTTGCATCCATAACTCTTTATTTTTAACCGGCTCTTTCTTAGAAGTTTGCCAATTATTTTTGATCCATTTATGGATCCATTCAGTAATACCTAACCTTACATATTGTGAGTCAGTATAAATTTCGATTTCGTTATTTTTGTCAATTTCTTGAAGCGCCATGATTGGAGCCATCAGCTCCATTTTATTATTAGTAGTATCTTTAACACTTCCACTAATTTTTTTAATTGTCTCATTATCATTTATAATTGCAGCCCAACCTCCATTTCCAGGATTATTTAAACAGGAGCCATCTGTATAGATTTTGATCATTATTTATAATAATCTTTGTAGTCCGTAAGATTGTTGTGAATAATTAATTTTTGTAAATATTCTCTAGGATCCTTAATCTTAATTAATGCATTATTTGGTGTATTAAAAAAATCATAAATTCTTGTTAAAAGATATCTCAAGGCAGCGCCTCTGCACATTAAATTAAGTGACTGCTTTTCTTTTTTTGACAGAGATCTTATTGCTTCATATCCATTAATTAAATTTTTTATCTTTTTATTATTCATTACAAAATTATCTTTCTTTTTATCAAAACATAATGCATTTATACAAATTGCAATTTCATAAATAAAATAATCATTAGAAGAAAAATAAAAATCAATGAATCCTGAAAATTTATTTTTTTTAAAAAAAATATTATCTATAAATAAATCTCCGTGAATAATTCCCTGGGGTAAGTTTTTGGGCCAATGTTTCAGTATATCTTTAAAACATAGATTTAGAGTTTTCTTAAGGTTAGGTAAAAATTTATAGGATTTAAAATTAATACTCTTCATTAAGCCACCAAGCTTATTAATTGACATGGAATTCTGTCTACTTAACTTTAGTTTAGATGTAACAGTATGAAATTTTGCAATATTTTTTCCAATATCAAAACAATTTTTGTAGTTAAGATTCGTTTTATCTTTGCCTTCTAAAAAGGTTACAATACAGGCAGATTTTTTTTTAATTTTACTTATATGGGAACCTTTTTTAGTACGTAATGGCTTTGGACATGCAATTTTTTTTTTATTAAGCTCTTCCATCAATTTCATAAAAAATGGTAAATCTTTTTTTTGAACTCTCTTTTCAAAAATTGTCAGGATAAATTTATTTTTTTTTGTTTTAAGTAAATAATTGGTATTTTCTATTCCTTTTTTAATACCTTGAAATTTTTTAACTTCATTTATTTGATAATCATTAACCAATGAAGAGACATCTTTTTTTGAAATCTTTGTATATACAGCCATCTAATTAAGTTTGCCAGGAACTTTAAAAACAATATTTTCTTTTATAATTTCAACAACCTCAATCTTTACTTTATATTTACTTTTAATTTGATCAATAAAGTTTTCAACTAAAACTTCAGGGGCAGATGCTCCTGATGAAATACCAATTGTTTTACAATTTTTCAATTTATCAAATGGGATGGTGCTTTCAGAATGTATTAGTTCAGAATGTGGGCAACCAGCTTGTTCTGCAACTTCAACTAGTCTTACAGAATTTGAGGAATTTCTACTTCCAAGGACAAAAAACATATCGCACTTTTTTGCAATATTCTTAACTGCTGCTTGACGATTAGTTGTTGCATAACAAATGTCCTCTTTAAATGGCTCTTTTATTTCTGGGAATTTTTTTTTAAGAGCTTTAATTATTCCTTTAGTGTCATCAATAGAGAGAGTTGTTTGAGTTACATAAGCAATTTTTTTATTCCCATCCAATTCATAGGCCTCAACATCATGCTCATCTTGTATTAAATCAATTGTTCCATTTGGTAGCTGACCCATAGTACCAATAACTTCTGGATGGTTATTGTGCCCAATAAGAACTATATGATAACCAGCTTTATGTAGATTTTCAGCTTCTCTATGAACTTTAGAAACAAGTGGACATGTAGCATCAATATATTCCATTTTGTAATCATTAGCTTGTGTAGGTACCGATTTTGGAACCCCATGTGCTGAAAATATTACTGGTCTGCTTTTATCTTGAATTTCATCAAGCTCTTCAACAAAAATTGCCCCTATGGCTTTAAGGCTATCTACAACATATTTATTATGAACTATTTCATGACGAACATAAACTGGTGCGCCATATTTATTTATACTTTTTTTTACAATTTCTATGGCTCTTTCTACTCCTGCGCAAAATCCGCGTGGAGCAGATAGCAAAATTTTTATCTCTTTATTTTTCATTTTTTTCTAAAAGGTATTCGAGCAATATATGTGGAAAGGTCAAAGACGCCAAACCAATAAATATAGTTTTAAATATAGCATCATTGATAGGATAATAATTTGTAAGAAAATATAGGCTTATAATATAAAATATTGCAGTTAATATTGTTAGTGGCATAGCTTTTTTCATAAATTTAAGACTTCCACTTTTGAAATCAATATTATCTATTTCATTTATTAATGAAATGGAGTGTCTAAAAGAATGTAAAAAACAAAAATAAACTGTAAATGCAACCAAAGGTGAAAAAAAATAGTTTAAGATTAATATCGAAATAAAGTCAAAAAAAATTAGAATATTAAGTATTTTAAAATCCCTGCTAAATAAGTAAATATGAACAATCAGAGTAATCAAAAATATATAAAAAATTAGATTATTAGTTTCAATAAAACTGAATATTAGATAAAAATTTTCATTTTCAACTAATAGCAATTTAAAAATATTGACTGTTTCGGTAAAGTGAAACATTAGAGGTGCTATAATCACAAGTAAACCTTTAAAAAAATAAAAAATAATATCTTTATTCGATTTTTTTTGTATCAAAAAATCTGTATCTTCTTTTCCAAAATGGTAAGCAGCCACAATCAAGAATACAACCAAAGATAATGTGGGAATAGAAAGCCAAAAAATAATTATGATAATAGCAATCAGTAAATACAGTAAGTAAAAAATAGAATTATTTTTAATTTTATAAAAATTTAGAAGCCTTTTTCCTTTTTGGTTATCTACTGCACCATGAGAAATACCAATTGAAAGTATAAGAAATAAACAAATCATAGGAGATATATATAAATTTTGAAACTGGTTAAAAATGATTGAAAATATACTAGTAAAAATAAAAAAAACTAAAGAGTGAAAAAAATTGATTTTGTTAATTTGACTATTTATCATTTTTAAATAAAGCTTTAATGAATATCCATTTTGGCATTTTCAATATTACAGATAAGTCTTGGAATAAATTACTTTTATTTGATAAAAATTTTATGACATTCTTAGGTAGACCATTAAACATGTTCATGAATATATTTGGCATTTTATTGGGGTGATTATTAAGCACTCTTAAAAATATTTTATCTAAAAATTTATATTTCGCACCAATATTATATTTTTTACATTCATGGATATTATGAATATTTTTTCTTATATATTTGCTATGTTCTTGAATATTTAAAAAAGTATAACCGGTACTTAGTCTAGTCATTCCCCCGGCGGTACCAATATTCATTATATTTTTTTTATCATTGGTTTTAGGATAAAATAAAGGAATTGCACCTTCCTCTTCATATAACATTTTGTAATCTTTTATATTAAGATGATTAACAATATAATTTTGCAATTGATTATCATAATCTTTTAGTGAATTATTAGCCATTGTTGATAACCAAGTTGTTTCTATTAGTGCTCTATTTTTAGAATATGGAAGTGTATAAAAAAAATGAACACTATCCCTTTGATCACAATCAAAATCCATTAAATTAAAAATTTGGTCATCAAAGTCATTTTTTTTAGTTTCAATTTCAATACCTTTAAAGTGTTGCCATAATTGATTTTGATTAGCTTTAAATGAAGAAACACTATTAAAAATAAAACCTTTATCCAAATTTATTTCCTCAGAACTTTTATAAAAGCTAATATTTTTATTTGTATTTAATTTGCTATTAATTTTTTCATAAAACAAGCCACTATCTATAGTTTCATAAGGCAAATCACTACATTCTATAAATTTAGTTTTATTGGGAATATTAATTGAAAAATTAATCCAACTTTTTTTTACACAATCTGTAAAGTTGTGCTCTAAAGTCTTCCAATAAGACCAAGTTTTATCTCTTTTATATTCTAACCTTGGTTCAATTATTGCTAAAGTTTTGTCTCTAAGCTTATTGTGAATCTCAAGCTCATAGGCTAGGGATAGACCTGCACAACCACCACCAATTATAACGTAATCAAATTCTTTCATCTAAATTTATTTCTTCTTTAATCAAGAGATGTTCTTCTTCTCTTAGATGACTTTTTTCATTCGTAAATGATAATAAAATTAAATCATATATTGAGAGAAATGTTTCAAATAATTTACTAAAATTACTCACATAAATCTTTCCACTTTTATTATAATTATCAATATTTCTTTTTTGTAAAATATTGTCTCCGATTTTTTTATAAATTCTTCTAGCTACCAATATTGCAAATCTAAAGGTAAAAGGAATTTTTTTTATAGAGTTAAAAGAGCTCTCATAGAAAAGGTCAGCTATCCTTAAAGTTTTTTTTATATTCTCAAAGTCATATTCTATGTAAAATCTATTATTATTTGCATCTTCTACAACATCTCTGGATATATTGGTTAGTTGCATCGCTATGCCAAGATCTATTGCAGCTTTCATTGATTTTTTATCTTCAACATTTAAAATTTTTGCCATCATTAAACCGACTGTGCCAGCTACTCGATAAGAATAAATTAATAATTCTTTTTTTGTATTTAGTTTAACTATTTCACTTAGATCAGATTCAATACCATCAAATAAATCATCTATAACCTTTATTGAAATCTTATAATTTTCTATTAAAGACCACATATTTCTAATTACCAAGCTATCAAAATTTTTATTTAAGAACTGACTTTTAAACTCTGATAGTTTTTTTATTTTAATATCTAAATCATTCTTATCATCTGCTATATTGTCTACTGTTCTACAAAAATCGTATAAAGAAGAACAATCTTTGTATGTATTTTTTGGAAGAAAAAAAGCTGCCCAATTAAACGACTTGGCATAAATAGATAAATAATTGTTTTTTAACATTATAATATTTTATCTAAAACTTTTGCTGAAGATAGTACGCCTGGAACTCCTGCACCTGGGTGTGTTCCTGCTCCAACAAAATATAATCCATCATAAATTTCTGATTTATTATGAAATCTAAAATATGCAGATTGAGTAAATTTTGGCTGGATCGAAAAACCTGATCCAAATTTGGTATTTAATTCATTTTCAAAATAATCTGGTGTTAAATAGAAATCTTCAATAATATTTTCTCTAAGATTGGGTAGCAATGCTTTTTCCATCTTATCTATTACTAAATTCTTCATTTTTTCACCTTCAATTTTCCAATCAATTTTGGATTGATTGTTTGGGACTGGCACAAGAACATAGAAACAATCATTTCCCTCAGGTGCCATTGATTTATCTGTAGCTGATGGTCTATGCAGGTAATAACTTATGTCATCGTTTAATTTTTTATTTTCAAAAATATCACTCAGATGTTCTTTGTATTTTTCACCAAATTTGATCGTGTGGTGCTCTACATCTGGGTATGTTTTTTTTGTTCCAAAGTAGTAAACGAATAGGCCCATAGAATACTGCATTCGATTTTGCTTCCATTTAAATAGAGAGCTTGTTTTATTTAGACTTAAAAGTTTTTCATATACAGCAGGAGGATCAGCGTTACATATTACGTTATTTGAATGAATTTCTTTTTGATTATCTAATTTTACTCCACTAATTTTTCCATTATTTGAAATTATTTCTGTAACCTCATGTCCTTTGATTAATTCAATTTCTTGTTCAATCATTAATTTTTCTAAGCCGTTGATTATATTACCAGTTCCACCCATTGAGTAATGAATGCCCCATTTTTTCTCTAGATATAGAATTAATCCGTATATAGAGGTTGTTGTAAAAGGGTTTCCACCAACTAATAGAGGATGCATACTCAGCATACGTCTTAATTTTTCATTTTTTATATATGAAGAAACTAATGAATAAACTGATTTATAGCTTTTAAGCTTTAGTAAAGAAGGTAATTGCTTCATCATCACAAGAGGCTTATCAAATGGAACATCAGCTAGTTCTGTGAAGCCTTTATCAAATATTTTTTTTGTGAATTTTACAAGCTGCTCATAACCTTTTACATCTTCTTTGCTTATTGTCTCAATTTGCCTTTTCATTTGATCTTCATCTCCAGAATAATCAAATACACCTCCATCTTCATAAATGAATCTATACCAAGTTTTTAAAGGAGTGAGTTTTATGTAATCTTGAGACTTTTTATTAAATAAAGTGAAAAGCTCTTCAATTAGATAAGGTGCAGTAATTACTGTTGGACCGCCATCAAAGGTAAAGCCATTTTTTTTAAATACCCTAGCTCTTCCGCCTAAGTCAGGGTGTTTTTCAATTAAAGTTACTTTATGATTTTTAGCTCTTAATCTTAATGCTGCAGCTATACCACCAAACCCAGAACCAATGACTATAGATTTCATTAGGTTAATTTATATTTTTTTTAAAGAATTGTAAGGTAATTATGAGCTTATTTCTTTTAAAGCTATTTTTGTTTCTTCAACATTTTTTTCAAAAAGACCATCAAGTTTTGATTTATCAACAGATGTGTTAATAATTTTTTTAACAGAATCAATAGCGATTTTAATTGAAACATCTTTTATTTCTTTAAGTGCAGCCTCTTTCATTTGTGAAATTTTATTTTCTGCTAATTTCTTTTTAATTTCTGAAGATTTGTGAAATTTATCATTCATTTCGATTATAAGATGTTCACTATCTTTTTTAGCTTGTCGCAAAATATCATTACTTATTGTTTGTGCGGTATCAAGTTTATTTTGAGCGTTATCCAACAAGACTTTCGCTTCTTGTCTTAGCTTTTCACTTTCATCTATTTCATTTTTAATATCAAGGATAAGCTTATTTAAAAGTTCATTAATTTTTTGAGGTATTTTTAAATAAATTAAAACCCCTAAAAATATTAAAAAAGATATAGCTACCCAAAAAGTTCCATCAATTATCATAATATTTAACCATTTTTTTTCTCGAAAGATCTTCTACTATTGCAGAGATGCTACTACTGTTAACTTCAGCCCCTATTAGTTTCTGTAGTAAGTCTGAAGAGGTTTCAACAGCAATCTTCTTAATTTTCTCTGGAGCGCTATCTCTAAAAGTTTTTATTTCAATCTCAGCTTTATTAACTTCTTCATCAAGTTCTTTTTCTAGTGTTTCTTTTTTTACACCAATGTCCTTCAGTACTTCTTCTCTAGCTTGTTTAAAGTAGTTTTTTGCTTCATTTTTGCTGCCTTGTATTATTTTTTCGTATTCTTGAATTTTTTGTTCACTTTCTTCTCTTTGCTTTTCCGCAGCCTCAATGTTTTCTAAAATTTGAGATTTTCTATTTTCTAGATTGGCACTTATTTTTGGAAGTATAAGTTTAGATAAAACAACATATAAAATTCCAAAAGTAATAATCAACCAAAAAATTTGAGAAACCCAAAACTCAGGATTTAATTGAGGCATTCCACCACTTTCAGCTGCAAAAGCTTCCATAAAAAACAGGAAGCTTAAAAATATCGACTGAAAAAATATTTTTTTAATCATTAAATTTAAAATGCAAATAAAATAATTAACGCTACAACTAATCCAAATAGGCCAGTTGCTTCAGCTAAAGCAAAACCTAATAAAAGATTAGGAAATTGTTTTTGAGCTGCAGATGGGTTTCTCATTGCACCAGAAAGGTAATTACCAAAGATAATTCCAATTCCAACACCGGCACCCGCTAGAGCTATTGCTGCTAGTCCTGCCCCGATCATTTTTGCTGCTTCTAATTCCATTATATCCTCCTTATGTTAGTTAATGGTGTAAATTTAATGCATCATTTAAGTAGATGCAGGTTAAGATTGCGAAAACATATGCTTGAAGAAAAGCAACTAATATTTCCAAGCCAGTTAGCGCAACCGAAAAACTCAGTGGAAGCCATCCACCAACTATTCCAAGGCTTATTACAAAGCCTCCGAAAACTTTCATCATAGTATGACCAGCCATCATGTTTGCAAACAAACGAACTGAAAGACTAATTGGTCTACTTAAGTAAGAAATTATTTCTATAACAACTATTAGCGGCAATAGTAAAGCAGGCACCCCGCTAGGCACAAATAATTTTAAATATCCCAATCCATGTTTCATAAATCCAATAATTGTGACTCCCAAAAAAATAAATGAAGCTAAAATAAAAGTAACAATAATATGACTAGTTACTGTAAAGGCGTAAGGGATCATCCCAAACATATTGCAGAATAGTACAAACATAAATATTGAGAAGATAAACGCAAAGTATGGTTTTGCTTTTGATCCTGCTGTATCACTAATCATTTTGGAAACAAAAGTATAGCTTAATTCGGAAAGAAGTTGCATCTTGCTTGGTAGTAAAGAGTTTTTTTTTGACCCTAAATTAAAAACTAATAAGATTGCAAGTGAACTAATCACCATAAACAAACTTGCGTTTGTGAAAGAAATATCTATTGCTCCTAATTTAATTTCTGGTCCAATTCTATAAACTTCGAATTGGTTCATTGGGTTTGTAGCCATAATTTTTTAAGTCTATTTTTGCATATTTTTTGCAGATCTAAATACGTTTATAATTCCAGCAACAACACCTACAAAAAAAAATATTAATATTAACCAGGGTTTAGTACCAAAGGTCTTGTCTAAAATAAACCCTATAATTGTCCCAACTGCCACTGCAGACACTAATTCTGTACTTAATTTAAAGGCAGTTCCAATAGAGGAGGTTGCCTCTTCATTTTTAATAAGATTTTTCTTTGTAAACTTTGTTTTTGCAATCTCCAAGCGAGTTTTAAGGTCTTCTTTTGGCATCAAGTATTATGCAACCATACTTTCAGCTTTTTGTAAATCAACAGCAACCAACTGGCTAATTCCCTTCTCAGGCATTGTAACTCCATAAAGCCTATCCATTTTAGACATTGTTAAAGCGTGGTGGGTTACAATAATAAATTTAGTATCTGTAATTTTAGTTAGCTCTTCTAATAGGCCACAGAATCTTGTGACATTGGCGTCATCTAAGGGTGCATCAACCTCATCTAAAACGCAAATTGGAGAAGGGTTAGTTAAAAAAACAGCAAAGATTAGAGAAAGAGCAGTCAAAGCTTGCTCTCCACCTGATAATAAAGTGATTGATTGAAGTCTTTTACCTGGGGGACTTACTAGCATTTCTAAGCCTGCTTCAAGTGGATCATCAGAGTCAATCAATTCTAATTTAGCATTACCACCATTAAATAGTTTTGTATAAACTTCATTAAATTTTCTATTAACTTTTTCAAAAGCTTCTAATAATCTTTCTCTTCCTTTTTGGTTCAATTCATTGATGCTTTCTTTTAATTTTATAATAGCCGTTACAAGATCCTCTCTATCTTGTTCCATTTTTTTTATTTCAATTTCATATTTACTAGTTTCCTCATCAGCTCTTAAATTAACAGATCCTAATTTCTCTCTTTCATTTTTTTTTTTATCTAAAGCATCTTCTTGTATTGTAGAATTTGGTAACTCTTCAACACCGTTTAAATTTGAGTTTTCAAGAATTTTATCTTCATCAAGATTAAGCTCAGAGCGTACCCTATCAAGTAGATCATCTTTACGTTTTTTTAATCCTTCAATCGTTGCACCAGAACTCGCTTTTCTTTCTCTTATCTGAATAGATTTTTCTTGAACTTCATTTAATTCGAGTCTTAAAGAATTTATTTTTTGGTCTGTTTCTTCTATTATTTTTTCATTTTCAATTTTTTCAGCTGAAGCAATTCGTAAGCCTTCAGTAATCTGACCTTTTCTTTCTGCTTGAGCTTTTGGCTGTTGATCACGTTCATTTAAATTTGATAGTAATTTATTTTTTCTTTCAGTTAATTCTGTAACCATTTTTTGAGAATTTGAATATAAGTTCTTCCAGCTTTCAACTTCTGTTTCTATCGCTTTAATTCGCTCATTTCTTTTTACAGACTCTTTTTTAATTGATTGGTTTTTACTAAAACTATCTGCATATTTTTCTTGTAATAGTTTTATATTTTCATTTTTTTCATTAATATTAGAAAGTTTCTTTTTACTTTCTTCATCTTCAAGGTTATTCAAAAAATCATCTATCTCTATTTGACATCTATCAAGTAAAACAAGTGCCTGACTTACTTCATTATTATTGATTAGCTCTTTTGCTCTTGTTATTGTACTTTTGACATTTCTAATTGGGCCAACACCAATATTTATATTTCCATCGGCAAAAACATTAATTATTTCATCTACTTTTTTTTGTTCCTCTTTTAATTGATTTTTTGCATTTTCAAGATCTTCATTGGAAAGTTTCTCAGTTTCAAAGTACTTGGAGTCAATTTCTATTAATTCAGCTTTTTCTTCTTTCAATCTTTTTTCGTTTGAATTTGCATCAATTACAATCCCTTTTTCCCTATCAATATCCTCTTCAATTATTTTTAAAGATTTTTTAATATTTTCTATCTCATCTTGAGTTCTTACATTTTCTTCATCTAAATTTTGTAATTCTAAATTTAATCTTTGGATTTTAGAGAGATTTTCTATATTTTTTTCTCTTAGTGGTGACACTTTATCAGTTTCAGTTTTAATAGAACCTTCAAACTGAGCTATTTGTTGATTGAAATTGCTTACCTCTCCTTGGGCCTCATTATTAATTTCATTTTCCACCCTAATTTCATTGTCAATTTCTAATAATTTTAAATAATACAAACCTGCTTCAATTTTTTTTATTTCCTCAGAGATTAGTTTGTATTTAGTTGCTTCTTCAGCCTGTTTTTGTAGGTTGGCTAATTGTTTTTCTTGTTGTCTTCTTAATTCATCTGCTCTTTTTAAGTTTGTTTCTGCAGCATTCAATCTAAGTTCCGCTTCATGTCTTCTCACATGTAGACCCGAAATATTTGCTGCCTCTTCCAAAATAGCTCTTCTGTCTGTAGGCTTAGCTGTAACAAGAGCTCCTATACGACCTTGACTTATTATTGATGGTGAGTGGGCACCTGTAGATAAATCTGCAAAAAAAA
The DNA here is from genome assembly GCF_059418005.1 of Candidatus Pelagibacter sp. PS_10_02. NCBI lineage: Bacteria > Pseudomonadati > Pseudomonadota > Alphaproteobacteria > Candidatus Pelagibacterales > Candidatus Pelagibacteraceae > Candidatus Pelagibacter > Candidatus Pelagibacter sp. PS_10_02. The sequence goes on along the minus strand of NZ_CM182076.1, from coordinate 951,443 downwards.
TTTGAGCATCTCTTGCTCTAACTTCTTTGTCATTTATATAAAACTTTGAACCTTTATCTTTTTCAATTTTTCTTCTAATTTCAATTTGGTCTAATTCTTTATATTGCATGGGTCCTTCATGGCTATCGTTATCCAGTGTAATAGAAACCTCCGCTATATTTTTAGATGCTTTATTCGAAGTGCCATTAAAAATAACATCTTCCATACCTGAGCCCCTCATACTTTTAGCAGATGTTTCGCCCATTACCCATCTTAAGGATTCTACAATATTGGATTTGCCACAACCATTTGGGCCGACAATACCTGTCAGGCCATTTTCAATTAAAAAATTTGTTTTTTCGGCAAATGATTTAAACCCATTTAATTGGATTTTTTTAAACTCCATGAACTAACTTATATCAGTTTTTCTAGATATTTTTTTAAATTCTTATAATTTAGGGATTTTTCAAACTTTTTATCGTTTATTATTATCGTAGGAGTAGCATTGACCTTAAATTTTTTAACACCTTCGATTCGGTCATTTAATATGTAATCTTCTATAATTTTATCACTTAAGCATTTATCAAAATCTATGTTTATATTCTCACCTTTTAAGAATTTTTTCAAATATCCTGTAGCTTCTTCTGGTGTTTTTCCTCTAGCCCATTTTTTCTGGCCTGAATATAAAATATTCATAATGCTTGAACTGCCGTCGTTATTACACTGAGCAATTTTTGAGGCATTAAATGCTGCAATATCTAATGGAAAATGTCTAAATTCTATTTTTACCAACCCGTTATCAATGAAGTCTTTCTTAAGTTCTGGATACACGTCTTTATGAAAATTTGCACAGTAGCTACAAGTCAACGACTCGTAAGCAATTATTGTTATTTTAGCACTTTCTTCTCCTTCAGTAATTCTTTTAACAATTTCATTTTCTGCAGCAAACGATTTAGAGGAGAAGATTAAAAATATTATGAATAATGTTGAGGCAAATTTTTTCATCTTTGTTTAAATAATTTAGTTAATTCTAGTAGTGATTTTTTTATTTTATCGTTTTTAATATTATTAATTCTATCTGTATACTTATTATTTGTCACATGATTTTCATTAGCATCTAATTTTTTGAATTTTGTTTGAGCATCATCAAAGCTTATGAATTTCAATTTCTCAACAACGGCATAGCCAAAAAAACTATTCATTTTATCCATTATTATTTTTTTTGAGTATTCTAAATCAATTTCATGTCCCCTCTTTACCATTATTTGAAGAGTGCTTACTCCAAATTTATTCGAATTTTTAAAGGATTTGGGATAGCATATCTGAAAAAGATCATCTCCAACTATATACTTCCAGTTACTAAGTGTTTCAGAAAATATATGACCCTTTTTTTTGATTATTTTTTTAATGTTTTTTGGCAAAGTGTCTTTAAAAGACCTTAAGCCTTGAATAGTTTTAAACCTCTGCTTAGTATTATTTTTAAATTGCATATGACTAAATCCATACTAACAAAAAAAATTCTTTATTGGTACGATAATAATAAAAGATCACTGCCATGGAGAAAAAAACTATCTCAAGTTAAGCGAGAATATTACACGCTAGTAAGTGAATTTATGTTGCAGCAAACGCAGGTTGCAACTGTAATTCCATATTTCAATAATTTTGTAAAAGATATTCCAGATATTAAATCTCTATCAAAAATTAAGGAACATAAACTTTTAAAGTATTGGGAAGGGCTTGGTTATTATTCAAGAGTAAAAAACTTAAAAAAGACTGCACAAATATTAGAAAAAAATTTTAACAGAAGGTTACCAAGCACGATTGACGAATTAAAATTATTACCTGGAATAGGTGACTACACCTCTAATGCAATAATGGCAATTGCCTTTAACAAGCCATTTATTCCCCTGGATGGAAACATTGAAAGAGTAATTAAAAGATTATTAAATTTAAAATTACCCAAAGAAATTACAAAAGATAATCTTGTTAAGAGTAAAAAAATATTAGGTAATTCAACTAGAGCAAGTGATTATGCACAAGCGATAATGGAGCTAGGTGCATTGATTTGTCGACCTAAAAATCCCTTATGTTACCAATGTCCTTTAATTAAAAATTGTAAGTCTTTTAAAAAAAAAGATTTTGAAATAATAAAAGTAAGAAAAAAGAAGATTGATAAATTTTATTTGTTAGAAGTTTATAAAAAGAATAATAAATTTTTACTGATAAAAAATACTAAATTAAATTTTTTAAAGAATTTACAAATATTTCCTATGAAACAAATACCCAAACCTGACAATTCAATAAATGCTTTAAACTTCAAGATATCAAATATGAATATGAATATAATAATCAAGTTTTCTAAGTTAAAGGGTACAATTTCTAACTCTTCTTGGATTGATAGCTCTAAGTTTGAAGATTATACTTTGCCCACATTTACTAAAAAAATTTTTAATTATTTAAAAAAAAATTAATGAAAAATATAGCGATAATAGGAGCGGGTATTTCAGGTCTGTACATTGCAAATCTTTTTAGCCAAAACTCAAATTATAAAATTACAATTTATGAGAAAAATAGTTCTGTTAACTTAGAAAAAGGATACGGTATTCAACTTTCAGTTAATAGCATCAAACTATTAAATCAAATAAATTTCCAAAAAATTAGTGTAGAAGATAAATTTCACCCTCATAAACTAGACTTCTATTCTTTAAAAAATAATAAGAAAATATGTGATTTAGATATATCCATGTTTAACAGTGCTGATACAAAATATACTACCTTGCAGCGCTCTACTTTAATTAATTTCTTAAAAGATGGGCTTCATGAAAATATTATCCATTATAATAAAAAAGTTATAAAAATTAATGAAGAAGCTGAAAATAAAGAAGTTTCTTTTGAGGATGGTTCATCTATTAAATGTGATTACTTAATTATCTCTGATGGAACTTTTTCAAAAACAAAATCATTAATTACCAATAAAGAAATTAAACCAAAGTACTTTAACTCTATTGCCTTAAGAGCAACAATAGACCAGGATGCCCTCAAGGGTATTAACCCAGGGAATATATCTTTATTTTTAGGATTTAATTTACACTCAGTTCTTTATCCAGTTAATAGCAAAGGACAGTTTAATTTCGTTACCGTTCTTAGAAAAAAGCTTAGTACTAAAGAGTTATCGGACTATTCTTTATTTGAGAGCAAAGATTTTACTGCATCTATTATATCTGAAATATCAAAGCAAGTAGCTCCAGAAACAATTAACAATCTAGAAAGTATTAAATGCTTTCCAATATTTGTGAGTTCTAAGGCACATCAACCAAAAAATAAAAATACTTTTATCATAGGAGATGCTTTTTTTGCTTTACCCCCAACTTTTGCTCAAGGTGCCTCTCAATCAATAGAGGTTGCTCATGAACTTTATAAAAATTTAGAAAATGAAAACACTCAATTTAACTCTGAAAGAGTTAAAAGAGTAAGGATGATTGATATGAAATCAAAACTTAATTACTTTGCTTTTCATTTATCCAACCCATTAATAATTTGGATTAGAAACTTAGTAATAAAAAAATTAGTTAAAAATGAAAAATTTATCAACAGCTATCTTGGTAAAATCTATAAAGACTAATTTTTAGAAATTAATCTTTGTCTTAAATTATCAATTGGAACAGAAACACCATTCACTGTGCAATGCCAATAAGTCCATCCATTACAGCTTTCAGAACCCAGTATTGTTGCTGCAACTTTATGAATTGATCCTTCAGCTTGATCATGTTTTATACTTCCATCGGCCATAATTTTTGCAACAATTTTTTTCTTTTGATCAAAAATACTTGTTCCAGGCTTTATTATTCCAAGCTCTACCAGTGATCCAAAAGGTATTCTAGGTTTTGATCTATTATTCTTTAAAGTGTCTAAGAAATCATCTTCTATTGGTTTTGTTTTCTTTAGTCTTTCTTCTGCAGCTTTAAAATAGTTTTTTTCTTTTTCTATACCGTAATAGTTTCTACCTAATTTTTTTGCAACTGTGGCTGTTGTTCCAGATCCTAAGAATGGATCTAGAATTAAATCATTTTTGTTTGATGATGCCAATAAAACTCTATGTAATAGAGACTCTGGTTTTTGAGTTGAGTGAACTTTTATACCATTTTTTTTAAGTCTTTCTGCACCATTACAAATGGGTAAATTCCAATTAGATCTCATTTGTAGATCATCATTTAAACATTTCAAAGATTGATAGTTAAAAGTATATTTTGATTTCTCACTTTTAGAGGCCCAAATTAAAGTTTCATGAGCGTTTGTAAATCTTGTTCCTCTGAAATTAGGCATTGGGTTATTCTTATTCCAGATAACATCATTTAAAATCCAAAAACCCAAGTTCTGTATTGCAGTTCCTACTCTAAAAATATTATGATAGCTTCCTATAACCCAGATGGCTCCGTCCTTTTTTAAAATTCTTTTACATTCAGTAAGCCATTCAATTGTAAACTCATCATATTTTTTAAAGTTTTCAAATTGATCCCATTTATCGTTAACAGCACTGACTTTGCTTCTGTCTGGTCTTGTGAGTGAATTTTTTAGTTGTAAATTGTATGGTGGATCAGCGAAAACAAGATCAAAGGTTTCGCTTGGAATTTTTTTTAATTCCTTGAGACTGTCACCATTAATAATCTTATTTTTAAAATTGTTTTCCATTTTGTATAAAACAATTAGACTCCATACGGATTCTTGCGTCAACCTGAGATTGAAATAACTAGATTCAAATTGTGTCTGAATTTTTTAAGAGAACCAGATGTTGTGCTGTTACACGTGAAAATTATAAAAGATCACAAATAGGTGAGAAAGTTTTTCGATGATATTTAGTAATACCAAATTTCTTAATTGCTTTTAGGTGTTCTTTTGTACCATAACCAGAATTTGTGTCCCAACCATACTGACTAAATTCCTCAGAAAGTTTAGTTATAAATTTATCTCTGCTAACTTTAGCAATGATTGATGCTGCTGAAATACTTGAAATTTTTTGATCACCTTTAATTATATATTTTAAATTATAATTTTTGATTGTGGGCAGTTTATTTCCATCTATTAGCACTAAAGAAGGTTTTTTTTTTAATTTAAGAATTGCTCTTTTCATAGCTAGTAGACTAGCGTGCAGTATATTAATTTTTTCTATCTCCTTAGTAGATGCTTGGCCGATTGCCCATACTGAATTTTGTCTAATATATTTATAAAGCTCGTTTCTTTTTTCTTTTGTTAAACTCTTAGAGTCTTTAAGTAGTTTTTGGTTAATTGAGTTATTTAATATTACAGCAGCTGCATAAACTGGACCAATCAAGCTTCCTCTGCCAACCTCATCAACACCAGCTACAATTTTCATTAAATATTAATCTTTAGATCTATAATTTTTTTTTTAATCCTTTTTAAGTCTTCCCAAGAATATTTTTTATTTTCTGGTGTACGCAAAAGATATGAAGGATTAAAAGTTATAATAACATTATAGCTAGTATTTTTAACAATTATCTCTTTCCACTTTCCTCTTTCATTGGATATTTTACTATTCAGGCCCGTTAAAGACTCCATAGCAGTACTACCCATGAGAATAATTATTTTTGGGTCAATTATTGAAATATGTGTTTGTAGAAATTGTGAATATCTTTTTATTTCAGCTGAAGTTGGTTTTCGGTCTTCAGGAGGTCTAAAATTAACAGCATAAGATGTATAAATATCTTGCTTTTTGATATTAATTGCGAGTAACATTTTTTCTAAAAGATTTCCGACCTCACCTCTAAAAGTCAAACCAGTTTTATCCTCTTCTATTCCGGGAGCTTCACCAATTAACATAATTGAACTATTAATATTTCCATCACCCAAAACAATATTCTTTGAATTATTTTTTAGACTACAATCACTAATTGAGTTTATTTGTTTTTTCAGTTCAGTTAATTGAGTTATTTTATCGATTTTATTTGCCTCTTTTAAATTTAAGTTAGTATCTTTTAATCGATTAATAGGCTTTTCATTAAAAACAAAGTCTGATCCAATTGAGTCTAAGAATTTAGCTTTAAAATTCGAATTTTGATTTATTACTTTTTTAGACATACAATAGTAAAATGTTAGTAAAATTTCTTAAATTTATTTTAATATTATTAATTTATCAAAGCCCATTATACTCAAAAAATAATACTTTAAACGACTTTAATTCACGTTTTTTATCTAATTATTTTTCTGGAATTGTTGCATATGAAAATTCAGATAATTCTCAGGCACTGAAATTTTTTAATTCATCAAAATTTTTAATTAAACAGCATGAAATTTACTTAGAGAAATACACATTTGCATTAGTTTTAAATGGTAAAGTAAAAAAGGCAATCAATCAAATTAAACAAAACTCTACAAAAGATAATTCTAATTTTTTTCAAGCTAATTTATTATTAGCAATAGATAGTTTAAAAAAAGGGGACTATAAAAGTAGTGAGCAATATATTAATAGATCGTACGAGCTTATTAATAATGATAGATTTTCCCTAATTATTGCAGAAATTTTTAAAGAATATCTTTATGTCTTTAATGAGAAAAAAATTCCCAAATCAAAAAAAAAATTTGGCAATTTTTCTTATATCAATGAAGTTTTCCAAAGGTGTTATTTAGGTGATCAAAGTACAAAAACTTACTTTAAAAGATTAATTAATTCTCAAAATGATGCAGATTATTCAAGGTATGCATTTTTTTTTGTGAACTATTTGATAGAAAGTGAAAAATATGATGAGGCAAAGCAAATCACAGATGACTTTGATTATCTAAATTCTTCTCTTTTAATTTCCCAAGGAAAAAAATGGATAGAAGATACAAAATTTAAAAATTTTTTAGATATTTTTTCATGTACTAATTCCAGTGATATTATGGGTGAATTTTTTTTTCTAGTTGCTAATTTATATTCATCTCAAGGGGACTATGAAAAATCAAATTTCTATTTGAATATATCTAATTATTTAAACCCAAAATTTACTTTAAACTTATCTCTTCTAGCAGAAAATTATTATACAAATGAAGATTATGAAAATACTAAAAAGACATTAGAAGTTTTTGATAAAACAAATGAATTTTATTATTGGTTTAAAATAAAGAAAGAAGCACAAATTATATCAAATAATTTGGATAAAGATGTTTCTTTAAAGTTTATTAATTCAAAATTTAAAGGAATTAAAAATCCTAACAAGAAAATGATTTTTGATATTGCAAATTTCAATAAAAATGCAAAAAAATACGCAAAGGCGATAAATTATTATGACCAAATACTCCTAAACATTGATAGTAATTCTGATTTATATGCTGAGATCCTTTACAGGAGGGGAGGAAGTTACGAGCGCTCTGGTGACTATAAAAACGCAGACAACGATCTTTTGAAATCACTAGAAATTAACCCAGATGATGCTTATGTACTAAATTATTTAGCGTATTCGTGGCTTGAGCGAGAATATAAAATAGATACAGCTCTTGAAATGCTAGAAAATGCCTATGCTTCAAGAAGTAATGATCCTTATATAATAGATTCTATTGGATGGGCTTATTTTTTGGTTGGACAATATGAAAAGGCTGAAAACTTTTTAAAAAGAGCTGTTGAATTAATGCCTCAAGATCCAATAGTTAATGATCACTATGGAGATATTCTTTGGAAATTAAATAGAAAAATACAAGCAAGGTATTTTTGGCAATATGTTTTGAAGCTTGAAGAGACAGAAGATGAAATGAAAAAAAACATCAAAGAGAAATTAATTGATGGAATCAAGCAATCTTAACCTATGACCTCATTTAAAATAAAATCTCATGCAAAATTAAATCTTGCTTTGAATGTAATAGGACGAGCTGTAAAACTCCACAAGATTGAAAGCTTGATATCCTTTATAAGCTTACATGATTTGATCTATTTAAAAAAAATAAAAAGTAATAATCACAAAATATTTTTTACAGGAAAATTTTCAAAAAATATTAGCAAAATTAATACCATATCAACTTTGCTAAACTTATTAGACGCAGAGAAGCTTTTAAATAATCAAAAATTTGAAATAAAAATTAGAAAAAATATACCTCATGGAGCTGGTATGGGAGGTGGTTCAATGAATGCTGCAAGTTTAATAAATTTTTTGATAAGTAAAAAAATCTTAAAGATTAAAAATAAAAAATTAAATGATTTAGCTGCTAAGATAGGCTCTGATGTCGTTTTGGGTTTAAAACCAGGCAATACCATTCTTTCATCGAATGGTAAAATTAAGAGATTTGTTAATAAAAAGGCACTATATGTTTTAATAGCTAAGCCGTATTTTGGCTGTTCTACAAAACTCATCTATTCAAAAGTTGTTTCATTTTCAAAGTCTCAATTTAAAAGACCGCAACAAAAAATGTTTCAACCACAATATTTAAAAGCCCTAAATAATGATCTCGAAAAGATTGCTTTAAGGAAATATCCAAAACTAAATAAGATCAGATCTTTTATGGTAACTTTACCAAAAAATATATTTGTAAGAATGACAGGATCAGGCTCTTCAATTGTAGCCTATTTTCATTCTCAAAAGGATTGCAGCAACGCATACAGGCAATTTAAAAGGAAATTCAATAGTCATTGGTGTATTGAATCAAAAACTATATAATTTTTTTTTTTTGTGTTATATGCAATTAATATTGGGGCGTAGCCAAGCGGTAAGGCACTGGTTTTTGGTACCGGCATCCTAGGTTCGAATCCTAGCGCCCCAGCCATATATGAACAACTTATTAGATAAAATTTTTTTTAGATCTCAAAATCTAAATCATATAAATTTAGGCTTCAAAAAAATAAAAAAAGAAACTGAGGTAGAGCAGTTATTTAAGGCTATTCACTCATTTTCTGTAAATAGTGAAATTCGATATGTTGGTGGATGTGTCAGGAAAATTATTAATAAAGAAGACTTTGATGATATTGATTTAGCAGTAAATTTAAATCCCAAAGATGTTTGTGAGGCGCTTGATAAAAAAAATATCAAATATTATGAAAGTGGTATCAAGCATGGCACGATTACAGCATTAATTAATGATATTAAGTTTGAAATTACATCCCTTAGAAAAGACATTGATACCGATGGTAGACATGCCAAAGTTGAATTTTCTGAAAATTGGAAAGAAGATGCCTCACGAAGAGATTTTACCATAAACTCTATTTATGCTGATATTGATGGAAGTCTTTTTGACCCCTTTGATGGAAAGAAAGATTTAGAAAATGGAAAGGTTCTTTTTATTGGAAATGCAGAAACAAGAATTAAAGAAGACTACCTAAGAATCTTGAGATATATCAGATTTTTTTTAAATTATTCAAAAGTTAAGCATGAGACATCAGTCATTAAGATAATTAAAAAAAATCTTACAGGTATGATGAATATATCTGCTGAAAGATTACTGGATGAGTTACAAAAATTAGTAAGATCAAGAGGGTTTACAAAATTAGCAAAAGATAAAGATAGCCTTGAAATAATAAGTCTTATCTTTCCACAACTTAAGAATATTTCATTATTCAGTAAACTAAATAGTTTTGCACTAAAAAATATTGCTAACGTTGATTTTATTTTATTATTATCTCTAATGATTATTGATGGGACAGATAATGTGGATTATTTTATTTATAAATACAATTTATCAAAAAAGGATCAAAAACGTCTTTTATTTTTAAATAAATTTTATTCCAAAAAAGTTAATAGGTCATTTTTTTTAGAAAAAAATTTAGATAAAATTCTCTATTTTAATGGAAGGGAGGCCTTAAATGATATTATTTATTTTAAAATTTTTTTATCCAAAAAAGTAGATGATAATTTGATAAAACTGATTAAAATTTTTAAGGAAAAAGAAATTCCAGTATTGCCCCTTAAAGCAAATACATTGATAGAGAAATATCAAATTCCTGAAGGGATAGAATTAGGAAAAAAATTAAAAGCTATCGAGGAAATTTGGAGTAATAATAATTTTAAGATTTCAGAGAAAGAAATTCAAAAAATTGTAAATAATTAAATATATTTAACGTTTTTTATTTCAAAGTTTTTAACACCAGCTGGAGTTTTAATTTCAACCAAATCATTCTTATTTTTGCCAATTAATCCTTTGCCTATCGGGGATTGAAAAAATATAAGTTTTTTTTGCAAATCTGCTTCATCTCTACCAACAATTTTGTAGGTAATTTTTTCTCCAGTATCAAGGTTCTCTAAGTCAACAGTTGAACCAAAAATAACCTTTCCATCATTGTTTAATTTGGTAACATCAATTACATTTGCTCTTGCAATAATATCATTGATCTGAGCAATCCTTCCTTCATTATGAGACTGCTCTTCTTTAGCCGCATGATATTCAGCATTTTCTTTTAAATCTCCATGTGACCTAGCTTCAGAAATTGCCGCTACTATTTCAGGACGTTTTTTTTCTTTTAAAAAGATTAGCTCTTCTTTTAAACTTTCAAGTCCAGCAGATGTTATTGGTTCTTTATCCATATTAATTCCATTTTGCTATTGGAGGTAATGACATCAGAATTCCTTCGACATTACCACCTGTTTGTAGGCCAAACTTAGTTCCTCTATCATAGAGTAAATTGAATTCAGCATATCTACCTCTTTTAATATACTGCATCTCCTTTTCTTTTGTAGTCCATTTCTTTTGATATTTAGAGTTAATTATTGAATTAAATAACATTTGAAAAGTAACACCAAGATCAGTCACAAATTTGAAATCTTTTTCCCAATTATCTTTTTTATAATCAAAAAAAATACCACCAATACCTCTGGTTTCTTTTCGGTGAGGAAGATAAAAATATTCATCACACCATTTTTTATAATTTTTGTAATATTTTTTATTATGTCGATCGCACATCTTTTTTAACTCTTTATGAAGAAATTTTTTTTCTTTAGAATCTTTTATGCAGGGTGTTACATCCATTCCCCCTCCAAACCAGCCATGAGTTGTATAAATAAATCTTGTGTTAAAATGAATAGCAGGAACATGTGGATTATGCATATGCATTACAACAGAAATTCCAGATGCCCAAAATCTAGGGTCTCTTGAGGCGCCAGGTATTTTTTTACCCATTTCTTTAGAAAACTTTCCATAAACTTCAGAAAAATTTACTCCAACTTTTTCAAAAATTTTTCCATTTTTTAAAATTCTAAATTCACCTCCACCCTCATCTTTAATTTGATTTCTTTTCCACACTTTAGATTTAAATTTAAGTTTGTGGTTTTCTAATTTTTCAATATCATTACAAATAGTATTTTGTAATAACTTGAACCAATTAGAGGCAATTTTTTTTTTAATTTCCTTATCCATCATTTAATAAAAATAGTTTGTCTCAAATTTTCTGAAAGAATTATAGCAACTGAAGAGGCTATGTTTAAAGATCTTTTATTATCTTTCATTGGTATTTTTAACTTATATTTTATAGAATTATGCACATGATTAGGTACACCGGCACTTTCTCTACCAAATAATAATGTATCATTATTTTCAAATTTGAATTTTGCATAAGATTCGGAAGATTTAGTAGTTAGTAATATAACTCGCTGATCTTTTTTTGATTTAAAAAATTCTTCAGAACTTTGATAGAATTTTATCATTTTTTCATCCATATAATCCATTACTACTCTTTTAAATCTTTTATCGCTAAACAGAAAACCACAAGGTTCTATTATCTCTAAATCTGCGCCCAGACACGCACATGTTCTTATAATAGCGGCTGTATTTTGGGGAATATCAGGTTCATATAAGGCTATTTTAGGTCTCAAATTCATTGGTTCTGTGTCATTGTTTCAGTAGAAAAAAAACTTTTTTCTTATATGAAATCATATATTAGATAACAATATACAAAAAATTACAGATGTCTGACAAAAAACCTGAAAGAAGAGAATTTTTATTTACAGCCTCGTATGCAGTAGGTGCGGTAGGTGTAGGAGCAGTTGTTTGGCCTTTAATTGATCAAATGAATCCTGATGCATCAGTTAAAGCATTAGCAAGCACTGAAGTAGATGTAAGTACAATGGAGCCCGGTAAAACAATCACAGTACTTTGGAGAGGAAAACCAGTTTTTATAAAAAGAAGAACTTCAGAAGAAATCGCTGAAGCAAAAGCTGTTAAGATGGAAGACTTGAAGGATCCTCAAAAAGATGAGGATAGAGCTAAAAATCCAGAGTGGCTAGTTATGGTGGGAGTTTGTACACATTTAGGATGCGTGCCTTTAAATGATAAAGGTGACTACAATGGATGGTTTTGTCCTTGTCATGGATCGCACTACGATACATCTGGTAGAATTAGAAAAGGACCAGCGCCAACGAACATGGAAATACCCAAATATGAATTCGTTAATAGTAATACAATAAAAATCGGATAAGAATTATTATGAGTGATCACGAATACACACCTAAATCAAAGTTTGGAAAATGGTTTAATGATAGACTGCCACTTTTATCTCTTGCCAGTCATTTAACAGATTATCCAACACCTAAAAATTTAAATTACTGGTGGACATTTGGTGGAATTTTAACTTTTTGTTTAATAACTCAAATCGTAACAGGTTTGACTTTAGCTATGCACTATATTGCTCATGCTGACATGGCTTTTGAAAGTGTTGAACATATCATGAGGGACGTTAACTATGGTTGGTTAATAAGGTATATCCATGCCAATGGTGCTTCAATGTTTTTTCTAGCAGTTTATATTCATATATTTAGATCTTTATTTTATGGATCATATAAATCCCCAAGAGAAATTATTTGGATTTTGGGAATTATAATTTATCTCTTAATGATGGCAGCAGCTTTCATGGGCTATGTTCTTCCATGGGGACAAATGAGTTTCTGGGGTGCAACTGTAATTACAAATCTTTTTAGCGCAATACCTTTAGTGGGCGAGGGTATAGTGAACTGGCTATGGGGTGGTTATTCAGTTGATAATCCAACCTTAACAAGATTTTTTACGTTACATTATTTAATTCCATTTTTAATTTTAGGCTTAGTAGTTCTTCATATCTGGGCACTACACGTACCTGGAAATAATAATCCGGTAGGTATTGATATTAAAAAACCATCAAAGGATACAGTTCCATTCCATCCTTATATTGTCATTAAAGATGGTTTTGCTTTACTAATGTTTATGATCGTTTTTGCTTTTTTTGTGTTCTATACACCAAATATTTTAGGTCATGCTGATAATTATATTGAAGCAAATCCATTAGTAACGCCAGCTCACATTGTACCTGAATGGTACCTATTACCTTTTTATGCAATTTTAAGATCTGTACCTGATAAATTATTAGGTGTGATTGCAATGCTATCAGCAATTTTAATTTTAGCTGCTCTACCTTGGCTTGATACATCTAAAATAAGATCAGCTGTATTTAGACCTTTGTATAAACAGTTTTATTGGATTTTAGTCGCTGACGTACTAATACTTGGTTACGTAGGGGCAATGCCAGCTGAGGGGCTGTACTTATTAATTGCTAGAGTAGCAACTGGTTATTACTTTATTCACTTTTTAGTAGTTCTTCCAATATTAGGTTTTAAAGAAAAAACTATGCCTTTACCACTCAGTATTACAGAGCCAGTTTTAGGAGGGTCTCCAATGGCCTCAGCAGTTAAAAAAAAAGAAAGTTTAAATTAATTCAGTGAACAATATTTTTAAAATCATTTATCTAATAATATTCATTATAACCGGAACAATTCAGGTTAATTCGGCAGAAAAAATAGATTATTTAAAAACAGATTGGAGCTTTAAAGGTCTTTTTGGTAAGTTTGATAGAGCTTCATTGCAAAGAGGTTATCAAGTCTACAAAGAAGTATGCGCTTCGTGCCATTCGATGAAATATGTAAGTTTTAGAAACTTATCAGAACCAGGCGGACCAGAATTTACTGAGGAACAGGTGAAAGCAATAGCCGCAAGTTATGAGGTGAATGATGGACCTAACAGTGAAGGCGAAATGTTTCTAAGACCAGCAAAATTATCAGATAAGTTTGTTATGCCCTACGAAAATGTTAAAGCTGCACAAGCTGCAAACGGTGGTGCCTATCCACCAGACATGTCTGTATTGGCCAAAGCTAGAAGTGGAGGAGTTGACTACATTTACTCATTGCTCCTTGGTTATGAAGATGCGCCAAGTGATGTGAAACTTGATGATGGCGTTTACTATAATAAATTTATGTATGGTAATAAAATTAAAATGGCTGAGCCAATTACTGATGATTTAATAGAATATGGAGATGGGACTCCTGCAACAAAAGAACAGATGGCTAAAGATGTTACGACATTTTTAATGTGGGCAGCTGAACCGCACTTAGAAAGCAGACACAAGATGGGATTTAAAGCCATCTTATATTTAATAATTTTGACAGTTTTAGTTTATTTCAGTATGAAGAAAATTTGGTCACGTATTGAATCTGAAGTTTAATATATCACCATCTTTGACAATATAATCTTTTCCTTCAAGTCTCATTTTTCCATTTGTTTTAGAATTTACCCAACCTTGATTAGCTATGAAATCTTCATAAGCAATTGTTTCAGCTCTAATAAAACCTTTTTCAAAATCAGAATGTATTTCACCAGCTGCTTTTGGTGCTGTACAATTTTTCTGAATAGTCCAAGCTCTGGTTTCCTCAGGCCCGGATGTGAAATAGGTATCTAACTCTAGGATATTATAACCCTTTTGAATTAACATATTTAGACCAGTTTTTTTTAAACCGATCATCTCCATATAGTTTTCTTTTTCTTCATTTTCTAACTGATTTATTTGATTTTCAATATCAGCTGAAACTATTAAGGTATTTTTTTCTCCAAATTTACTAATAAAAGCCTCAGTATATTTGTTTCCATTTTGAACACTTGGTTCATCAACATTACATACAAAAATTTTTGGCTTTAAAGATAATAAACCACTTTGATTTAATAGTTTTTTTTCAAATTGGTCACGTAGAATTTGAATATCTTTAGAATTATTTATGCAATCTAATGCAATTTCTAATATTTTTATTTGCTCTTCATCTACATTTTTTTTATTACTCTTTTCTAGTCTTTTTTGAATAGACTCAAGATCAGCAAGCATCATTTCAGTTTCAATAATCTCCAAATCTCTTACAGGATCAACCGTGGGATTTACATTTTGGATATCATCAGAATCAAAACATCTGATCATATGAATTACAGCATCAACCTCTCTAATGTGTGATAAAAATTTGTTTCCCAGGCCTTCACCTTTAGATGCACCCTCTACTAATCCTGCAATATCCACAAATTCTATAGTGGTATTAATCTTTTTTTTTGATTTTGAAATTTCAACTAATTTATCTAGTCTCTCATCAGGAACTGGAACAATTCCTACATTTGGCTCAATTGTACAAAAAGGAAAGTTGGCTGCTTGTGCTTTGCTAGAATTCGTTAGTGCATTGAATAAAGTAGATTTTCCAACATTGGGCAATCCAACAATTCCACACTTAAAGCTCATTATTTATTATTTACTGTGCTTGAAAATAAATCTAATTTCTTATCAAGTAGTATAGATATTGAATCAATGATGTTTTTTGTAATTTTTTCTAATTGTAACATTTCATCTTCATCAAAATCTTTCAAAACATGATCTGAAACATCTGCCTTAGTTTTTGGTCTTCCAATTCCAATTCTCACTCTCGAATAATCTTTTCCAATGAATTTATCTATAGATTCAATTCCATTATGTCCTGCACTTGAACCAGCAAACTTCGCTTTTACTTTGCCAAATTCAATGTCCAGATCATCATGAAATACAATTACATCCTCAGCATCGATTTTAAAATATTCAATTAATTCTCTGATACAAATTCCAGAGTTATTCATAAAGGTAAGAGGTTTTATTGCGTAAACTTTTTTATCCTCAATATTACCCGTCGTTAGCAAACCTTTGAATTTTGGTTTTTGTTTAGAAAGCCCAAATTTTTGATTAAGGGCATCAATTAACTTAAAACCAATATTATGCCTATTGTTTTCACTATCAGGTGTTGGATTTCCTAAACCTACAAATAAAAGCATATTTTTTTTAAATCGTATCTAGGAAACTTCACTATGATTAGTTAATTATTTTTTCTCTTCAGAGGCTTTTTTGTCATCGCCATCTTTTTTATCACCATCAGCTGCTGCTGGAGCTGCTTCTTTACCTTCTTCTGCTGCACCTTCTTCTGCCGCAGCCTCTTCAGCTGGTTTCTCAGGCTCTTTCATTACTGTAGGAGCCGCTAAAGTTGCAATCACAAAATCTCTACCTGTAATTGTTGGTGTTACACCCTCTTCTAGTTTAACTGCAGAGATTTTAAAGCTTTCTCCAATATCTACACCCTCCAAATCCAATGTAATTACAGATGGAATTTTTTCACTTGGACAATTTAATTCAATTTTTCTTCTAACTATGTTTAATACTCCACCTCTTTTTAAACCTGGAGATGTTTCATGGTTAATAAATTCAACAGGCACCTCAATTCTAATTTTTACACCAGGTACAATTCTTAAAAAATCAATATGAGTTGGCTCATCAGATAATACATTATAACTAATTTCTCTTGGTAAAACATTTTGAGGTTTACCGTCTAAATTAAGAGTTATTATGTTTGATAAAAAACTTCCTTTATCAAGTAAAGATTTTACTGTCTTTTTTAATACAGTAATTTTTTGGTTTTGCTCAGGACCACCATAGACTATACCTGGAATGTTACCAGCTAACCTAAGAGATCTAACATCCCCTTTAGATTTTGAGTCTCTAGTATTTGCATCAAGTGAATTCATAAAAAAGAGGTTTCTAGCCCAAGTTTGTTAATAACTCAAGATAATTATTTAAATAAATCTGAAACAGAGGTCGAATTGGAAATTCTTTTAATTGCTTCTCCCATAAGGGTTGAAATAGGCAAAACTTCTATATTTTTAACATTTTTAATTTTATTCCCATTATCAATTGTGTCAGTTATTACTAATTTTTTAATAACTGATTTTTTAATTTTTTCTACAGCTTCTCCACTAAGAACGCCGTGAGTAATATAAACAAAAACTTCTTTTGCACCTCGATCTTTAAGAGCTTTAGCTGCATTTACAATAGTTCCACCCGAGTCAATTATATCGTCAACTATGATACACGTTTTATCTTTAACATTTCCAATGACATTCATAACCTTTGACTGTCCTGGTTTAGGTCTTCTTTTATCTACAATAGCAAGATCAGCATCCAACATTTTACCAAGAGCTCTTGCTCTTTCGGTTCCTCCAACATCTGGAGCAACACAAATAATATTTTTACTTTTAATATTTTTTTTGGCATGTCTTGCAAAAATGGGTGTAGCAAATAAATTGTCTACAGGAATATCAAAGAAGCCCTGTATTTGGCCAGCATGAAGGTCTACTGTCACTACTCTATCAGCACCAGCTTTAGTAATTAAATTTGAAACTAGTTTTGCTGAAATAGAAGTTCTAGGGACAACTTTACGATCTTGTCGAGCATATCCAAAATATGGAATAACAGCAGTAATATTTTTTGCTGAAGATCTTTTTAATGCATCAATACAAAGTAATAATTCCATTAAATTATCATTCGCTGGTGATGAAATAGACTGAAGGATAAAGATGCTATTACCTCTAATATTTTCATTTATTTCAACATAAATTTCACCGTCAGAAAATTTTTTGATACTTGAGTTAACAAGTTTTGTTTTTAAATATTTTGAAATATTCTTACTGAGAGGTTTATTGCTATTTCCAGTTAATAATTTCATGAGATAAACTTAATTAATCATAATTACTGAAATATTTCTACCATAATCATTCTCATTAAGCCTGATAGATCGTCTTGCACTAAAAAAATTGTTTTTTAAGACAAATGTATCTTTTTTGATAACATCAATATTCTTAATATCTAGAGCTTTTAGTTGATGATGAATATATTTACCTAAACTAAAGTAGTTTTTATCTTTTGTTTTTTTAAAAAAAAGGACATTCTTTTTATCTTTTTTTATAAATTTCTTGATAAAATCTTCTTTAACCTCGTAATTATTTACAGATATGCAGGGCCCTATAACAGCAGTTATGTTGTTAGAAGAGCAACCTTTTTTAATCATAAAATTAATAACACTTTGAATGATACCCTTGTAAGCACCTTTCCAGCCAGCATGTATTGCGGCTATCATTTTTGTTTTTTTATCATGTATAAGAATAGGCGCACAATCTGCAGTTAGAACTGCAATTGGAAGATTTGTTCTATTTGTAATTAAAGCGTCGCCTTCAAGTTTTTTTTTTGGAACTTGTGTATTTTTACTTATAAAATGAAATTTATTACTATGCACCTGTTTTAGCAAAACAATTTTTTTGGCAGTAGTATTAATTTTTTTTTTAACAATATTAAGATTTTTTAAGATATTTCGTTTATTGTCATTCGATCCAGGACCACAATTTAAACTTTTAAAAATACCAGTAGATTTGCCCCCAGCTCTATTGAAAAAAGCATGATTTAAATTTTGTAACTTACTAAGCTTTTTTGATTTAATCATTACCAAACCCTAGTTTGAATTTATTTTTATGATTTGTTATAAACAATACTTTAAATAATTTTCCCATTTGTTTTTCATCAATTAATCTTTGAATTCTAAAATAAATATCAGCCTTTTCACTAAATTGCATATTCTTAGAGATAATTTCAGCTCGCTCCATTATTCCAAGCTTTGTTAGAAAATGTTTTTGTGTAGTCATTAAAGAATTAAAAGTGCCAAATCTTTTCAGCATTTTAATGATCAAATCAAAGTTTGGGTTATAAGTAATATCTGAATTTCCAAATTCATCGAGAACACCACAGTACTTATGTTTTGATACTGCTTGAAGTGTATTTTTTATTTTTTTATCGACATAAGCATAGTCAATTATTAATACCCCACCATTATTTTTTTTAATTTTATTGGTTATATTTTTTAAATAATCATCAGCTTGAGGTGAGTATTCAATAAAAGTTTGTTTATCTGAAATGTTAAATTTAATTTTTTTTTCAAACTTCTCTATATCAAGTGGTATATCCAAATATTCTTTGTGTGTATTATCTATAAATTTTACATATCTTTCGTGCCATTTTTTCTCTTTTTTAATAAATTGCTTAATTGGCAATGCATCAAAAAATTCATTTGCTAGAAAAATACAAGGCAGATTATTCAATTGATCTAAATTATTTAGCCATCTAATTTTATTATTATTGATAATATTTTTTTGAATTTTTCTAAGTAATTTACTTCTTTCCAATATATTAATTTTACAAGCACTAAAAAATTTTGGAAATTTTGAAAATGTTTTATTTAATACCCTCATCATTTCACCGTTACCAGCACCTAGCTCTATTAAATTAAATTTTTTTGGACAACCTAGATTTTCCCAAAACGAAATTACCCAAATTGCCAGCATTTCAGAAAATAATACAGATATATTGGGTGCAGTAATAAAGTCACCACTTTTTCCAAATGGAACTTTTTTAACATAATATCCAAATTTTTTATTATAGAGAGACTCCTCTATATATTCATCTAGAGTAATCTTATCACCATTTTTAATTTTCATTTTTTTTTAAATAAAATAGAAGCACTCCAATTACAAAAAACAGAAGGCTTATGATTTGACCTAAAGTTGAGTTTAAAAATAGAAATCCAATTTGTGGGTCTGGCACTCTGAAAAACTCTAAAGAATATCTAAACAAAGAATAAAAAATTAAGAATAAAGCAGAAAGTTTTCCAGGTGTTACAATATATTTTCGTCTAAAAAGATAATTTAGTATAAAGAAAAGAATAATACCTTCAAAAAAAGCTTCATAAATTTGAGAAGGATGTCTTTTGATATTATCAATTAATACAAATTGAACACCCCAAGGCAAATCTGTAGCTCTTCCATAAAGTTCAGAATTTATAAAGTTTGCAACTCTACCAAAAAAAATACCAATAGGAGCTGATAGCGCAACTAAATCTAAAAAGATAAATGAATTAATTTTATGTTTTTTTCCAAATATTACACAGGATAGAATAACTCCAATTAAACCACCATGAAATGACATCCCACCATTCCATACCATTAGAATTTCTAATGGATTGTTTATATAATATGAGAAGTTGTAGAATAGGGCATAACCAATTCTTCCACCTAAAATTATACCAATGATTAAATAGGTAATAAAGTCATCAAATAGATCAAGTACAATGGGATCTTTAATTAATTTTTTTTTACAATAAATCCAACCAAGCACTATTCCAAAAATATAGGCCAAAGAATACCACCTAATTTCTAGTGAAAAAACTTCAAAGGCAACTGGGTCAAAATTATTAATAAACATTTTTTAAAAACTACTTATAAAGTATATTAATTTTATAAATGAATATATGACAAAATCTAAATTTGTAATTGATAAATTAGCTAAGCTATTTGAGCAAGGTCTTATTTCTTATAAAGATTTAAGTTCTGAAATTATAAATGTTTTAAAATCAAAGAGAGATGAAATAGTTTTTAAAATGAAGCTAGTTAGTAAAGAGGAAACTGATATTTTAATTAAAAGAGTAGAAAATCTTGAAAAAAAATTAGAAAAACTAGAAAAAAATAATTTAAAAAAGAAAGCTACAAAGGTAAAAAAACCTTAACTCTCAAGCCATTCAAGTGAGATTTTTCTAGTATAATATTTCCACCATGAGACTTAATGATATCTGATGTTATGGCTAACCCAAGACCTACGCTTGATTTAGAGTCAGCTCTTCCCTTGTCTATTTTGTAGAAGGGTTTAAATACATTTTGATATTCATTTTTAGGAATACCAATCCCATCATCATCTAAAGTAATTGTAATATTATTATTTTTTTTATTTAATTGTATTTCAATTTTTTTGGCATATTTAATTGAATTATCAATAAGATTATTAATAGATCTCTTAATTAAATTCTTTCGACCACTCATGTAGATTCTTGGTATGATTTTATTTGATATGTCTTTATTATTATATTTTTTAATTATATCTTCTATTAATTCTGAAATATCAAAAGTCTCATCTTTTTCTACAAAAGTTGAACTTGTAAATTGTAAATATTCGTTTAACATTTTTTCCATCTCATCAATATCTGCAGACATTTTTTTTGATAGATCTTTATCTTCAATAAAGGAGAGTTGTAATTTTAATCTTGTTAATGGTGTTCTCAAGTCATGACTTATTCCAGATAACATTTCCGATCTTTGATTAAGGTGTCTCATGATTCTTTTTCGCATTTTGTCAAACTCTAGACCTGCTTGTCTGATTTCCATTGCACCAGAAGGTCTATACTCATCAACTTTTTCACCTCTTCCAAATTTCTCAGCAGCTTTTGCAAGATTTACAATAGGGCGAGTTTGATTTTTTAGAAATATTATAGCTATAGTTATCATCAGCAATGCTGGAAGGGTTATCCATAATCCAAACAATCTGGCGGATGTGCTGGTTACCCTGTCCTTTGGAATAAAAAATTCAAAATAACCATCATTATGTTTAATATTTATATGAATGAGCTCTTTATATGTTGTTGTATCAAACCAATAATTATTAGTTCCAATATTTGATTTTAATTCTCTTCTTAATGTTCGATCTATTGGACTAAACCACCTTTGTTTTTGCGGTAATTCAAATGAATCATCTGTTTTAAACTCAACGTTAAGATCTAGGTAAATTGAAAAAAGACCTGACAAATCATTATTATTATATTTACCATTGTCATAGGCTACGATGAAAGTTTTCATTTCACCTACAAGTGCTCGTGTCATTCCTTTATTTGTTTTAATCCACAGACTATCAAAGAAAACAATGGTGATAACCAATTGCAAAACTATTATTGGTACTGCAACAATTAGTAATGCACGGTAAAATAGTCTACGAGGTAATAAATTTTTAATAAAGCTACTCAATCCATAAGACATAGCCAGCACCTCTTAAAGTTTGCAAATATTTTGGATTTTTTGGATCAAGTTCAATTTTCTTTCTTAGTCTTGTAATTATAACATCAATTGATCTCTCTTTGTCTAAATCAATTAGTTTACCAATACTTTCTCTTGAAAAAGTTTTTCCAGGGTTATTAATCATTTTTTCTAAGATAATTTTTTCAGTATTGTTAATTTTAAATTCACTATCATTTTTAATGATTAGCAATTTATTTAAATCTATTTTTATATTATCAAAAGTTATAATTCTCTTTAAATCATTTTTTTTTGTTTTATTTAGTATATTCTTTATTCTTAATACTAGTTCTTTAGGCTCAAAAGGTTTTGGCAAATAATCATCTGCACCTATTTCTAATCCACTAACTCTATCCTCAGTTTCTCCTTTGGCAGTTAAAAGAATGATTGGTGTATCAATATTTGATTTATTTTCCATTATAAAATCTAAACCACTTTTTCCAGGCATCATCACATCAAGAATGATCAAATCAAATTTTACTATTAAAATTTTTTCTTTAGCATTTTCAGCACTATTAGCAGTCGTAACTAAAAAATTATTTTCATTTAAAAATTTTTTTATTAATGATCTTATTCCATCATCATCATCAACTACTAAGATATGGGCTATAAAATCATTCATTAATTATTTTTTTTAGTACATTATCAAAATTAATAACTTGCTCTGAACTTGAGTTTAGAAGAGCATTATAAATTCTCTTTTTTTGAGTGGAGAATATGTCATTAAAAATTTTTTCTCCTTTTTCATTTAAAAAAATATGTTTTACTCTTGTATCCCGCTGATCTTTTTCAAAAAAAACAACTTCTAGTTTGATCAAATCTTTTAAAACACGATTTAAACTTTGTTTAGTAATATTAAGTTTTTTTAGCAGTTCTGAAATTGTAATACCTCGATACGTAGAAAGAATGTGTAAAACCTTATGATGTGCTATCCCAATCGAGTACTTATCCAAGGTTTTTTTGGAGTCTGCAAAGATTTCTCTATAGCTTGTAAACAACTTCTCTATTAACTCTTTAAGTTGATCATCTTTTAAATATAAAAGTTCTTTCATTATTGGTAAGTTATATTGACATATTATAGATACAAAGATAATTTTGAAAAATAATTAAAAAAAATTTCACACATGATACCCTACGACAAAAGATCTGGTAAAATTTGGTATAATAATGAGCTTGTTGATTGGGCTGATGCTAAAATTCATATACTAAATCATGGTCTTCATTATGCCAGCTGTGTTTTTGAAGGTGAAAGAGTATATGATAGTAAGATTTTTAAATTAGAGGAACACACTTCAAGACTTTTTTATTCAGCAAAACGAATGGGAATTACAATTCCATACTCTGAAAAAGATATAAACCAAGCATCTAATGAAATCATTTCAGTACAAAAAATTGAAAATGGGTATGTAAGACCAATGATTTGGAGAGGTAGTGAGATGATGGCAATTTCTGCTCAAAAAACAAAAATACATGTTGCAATAGCTACTTGGGAATGGGGTTCTTATTTTGATCCTAAATTAAAAATAAATGGAATTAGGTTAAATATTTCAAACTGGAGAAGACCCGCTCCAAATACAATACCTTGGGATACTAAAGCCTCAGGATTGTATATGATTTGTACTTTATCCAAGCATGAGGCGGAGCAACAAGGATACACTGATTCTCTAATGTTAGATCATGCAGGCAATGTAGCAGAAGCTACTGGAGCAAATATATTTTTTAAAGATAAGAACAATGAATTGCATACTCCAATCCCAGATTCCTTTTTAGATGGAATTACAAGAAGAACAGTTATTGATATTGCAAAATCAAAAGGGATTAAGATCCATGAGAGAAAGATTAAACCTGAAGAGCTCAAAGATTTTGTTGGTTGTTTTTTAACTGGAACAGCAGCAGAGGTTACGCCTGTATCTTGTATAGCTGACAATGAATTTAAAGTCTGTGAAACTATAATTGATTTAAATGAAAGCTATCAAGCTTTAGTAAGAAGCAATTAAATTAATTTTTATTATCTTCAGACATTGCATGATCAATACCTTTTCTTAAATACTCATAACCAGTATATAAAGTCAAAAAAGCAGAAAGCCAAAGCAAGATTATTCCAATAGTTTGTGCGTTATAGTCTTGGAAGTTTAAAATTTTATTTCCAGTTTCACCAGTTAATAAAAGTGCTATAGCAACCATCTGTAAAAAAGTTTTTAATTTTGCTAAATTAGATACAGGCAGTCTGATTTTACCTTTTGCTAAAAATTCTCTTAAACCCGAAATCAGAATTTCTCTTGTTAATATGATAATTGCAGCAATAACTTCGTAATGTTTAATTGTCCCACTCATCACAAGTAATATTAATGCTGTGGCAACAATAATTTTATCAGCAATAGGGTCTAACAATTCACCTAATTTAGATTCTTCACCCAACATTCTTGCAAGCATTCCATCTAAAAAATCTGTAAATGAGGCAATTAAAAACAAAGCGAAAGCAGTTAAGTCACCATAAAAACCTGGTAAGTAAAATGCTAAAACAAAAAAAGGAACAATTATTATTCTGCCGATAGTTAAAATGTTTGGAATTTTTTTAAGCATAATTATTCGTGAAAAAAGTTATATATCTTTTTTGCCACTTTTTCTTCAACACCTTCTACTGATTTTATTTCATCAAAACTAGCTGATTCAACTGCTCGAGCTGAACCAAAATGGTTTAATAATGCTCTTTTTCTAATAGATCCAATACCATCAATTTGGTCTAAAAGTGATTTTGTAATGCCTTTTGCTCGTTTAGCCCGATGAGAAGTAATAGCAAATCTATGAGCCTCATCACGAAGCCTTTGTAAAAAGAATAGGGTAGGATCATTTTTATCAAATTTGAATGTTTTTCCATTATAGAAAAAAGTTTCATCACCACTATTTCTTAATTTACCTTTAGCAATAGCAATCATTGGAAGGTCATGTAAACCAAACTCGTCTAGCACTTCTTTGGCAGTTGAGTATTGACCTTTACCACCGTCAATTAATATCAAATCTGGTAGAGTTAAATAGTTCCCCTTTTCTAACATTGCTCTTTTAAATCTCCTTGAAAGAACCTCTTTCAACATAGCAAAGTCATCTTGCTCAGAACCTTTTGTTTTAATATCGAACTTTCTATACCTTTTTTTTACAAACCCTTCATTTCCAAAAGTAATCATTGCCCCAACACTATTTGCACCTGAAATATGACTGTTATCATAAACCTCAACAAGGTTTAGATTATTTTTAAGTTCAAATTTTTTAATAACACCATCAAACAAATCTTTATTGTTATTTGTTTCATAAATTTTTCTACTAAGTGACTCTTTGGCATTTTTTTCTGCCATGGCAATTACTTTAGCTTTAGTTCCTTTTTTTGCTATATTAATTGAAATAGTACTTCCTTCTTTTTTACTTAAAGTTTCTTCAATTAGCTTTTTATCGTTGATATCACTATTAATGATTATTAATTTTGGAACACTTTTATTTTCATAGAATTGCATTAAGAAAGACGACATTATTTCAGAAATTTCTTGATCTGAATCATGTTTTGGAAAATAGGCTTGGTTACCCCAATTTTGTTTTGATCTATAAAAAAATACTTGAATACAAGTTTTACCAGATTCTTTGTACGCTGCGATTACATCTGCATCTACCAGATTTGCTTCATTAATCCTTTGAGATGATTGAATTATATTTAAAGATTTAATTCTATCTCTAAAAATAGAAGCTCGTTCAAAATCAAGTTTCTCACTAGCTTCCTCCATTTGCTTAGATAGGTTTTTCTGTATGTCTCGTGATTTACCAGACACAAATTGAATTGCTTGATCTACTGATTTTTTATAGTCATCTCTACTTATGTAATCAACACAAGGACCAGAACATCTTTTTATTTGATAAAGTATACAAGGTCTTTTCCTATTCTTGAAAGTTCCATCATCACAAACTCTTATTTGGAAAATTTTTTGCAACATTTTTATGGTCCAATTAGCAGTTCCCGCAGAAGCAAATGGCCCAAAGTAAAAACCTTCTTTGTCTTTTTTTCCCCTATGTTTTGTAACTTGAGCCCACTTATCTTTATTGCTGATAAAAATAAAAGGAAAAGATTTATCATCTTTAAGTAAAATATTGAATTTAGGCTTATATTTTTTGATTAAATTAGCCTCTAAAAGTAGAGCCTCACTTTCATTTGCTGTAGTAGTGATTTCTAATTTAAATGTTTGTGACAACATTCTCTCTGTTCTAATGATATGATTTTTTTCTGATACATAGCTCTTTAATCTATTGGGTAAATTTTTTGCTTTTCCTACATATAAAATGTCATCTTTATGATTTAACATTCTATAAACTCCAGGGCTTTTAGGAATTAATGGTAGCTCTTTTCTGATTACGTCTTTACCTAATTCAGAGCTTTTCATGACTTCTTTTTTTGGTAATTTGGATACCAACAGAGGCGCATTCTTTTATAATTTCTAGTTTTTCAATTTGAAGCATGATTTTTCCAATTCTTTTATCTTTAAATAATACATCAAATACATCTTCAGCCAATGTTTCTAAAAAATTGTAATGTTTATTTTTAACAAGTTTTTTAATCAATTTTACAACCTGACCATAATTTACAATTGACTTAATATCCTTGTCATTTGTTGGTTTTCTGTCCTCATAGTCAATTTCAAGGCAAAATTTTACTTTTTGTGATTTTTCTTTTTCGAAATCATAATATCCAAGCTTTAAATCTAAAGTTAGCTCTTTAATTAAAATTTTTTTTTCGTAATTAAATAAGTTTTTTGTTTTATCTAGTTTAATAATTCTAAAGTTATTTTTTTTCATTCTTTTCCAATTACATCTGGTGTTTGCCAATTTAAACTTTGCCCACTATCAATTGCAATTACTTGACCTGTAATTGAACTGTTTTTGATAAAAAAGTCAACAGCTGAACAAATATCTTTTACATTTACCTGTCTTTTTAAAGGGGTTGCCAAATATTGTTTCTTAAAATGATTATCTGTTTGTCTTTTGTTTTTTATAGTAGGACCTGGTGCTATTCCATTAACCCTTACATTTGGAGCTAACTCCATAGCACTTGTTTTTGTCAGAGTATAAAGCCCTGTTTTGCTTATAGTATAAGAAAAGAAAAAAGGAGTTAGTTTAAAAACTCTTTGGTCAATTATATTTATAATATTGTTATTTTTCCCTCTAGTATTTTTTGCAAATTCTTTTGTAAGATATGCTGGTGCTTTTAAATTTACATTAATATGATTTCCCCAACTTTTAGAGGTAAAATTTTTTAAATTATCATTTTCAAATAATGAAGCATTGTTTACCAAACAATCAAAGTATTTTAATTTATCTTTAGAAAATTTTATGATTTTTTTAAGATCTTGTTCTTTTGCAAGATTTCCTTTTACTAAATAAACTTTTGTTTTATTTTTTATTAATTCTTTTTTTAATTTTTCAGCTTCTGTCCTAGAAGTATTATAATGAATGATCATTTCAACCCCTGGACCTGAGAGTTTCTTGGCAATAGCAGCACCCATTCTTGTTGCAGCTCCTGTGATAATTATTTTGTTTGCTTCCATTTTTTTTTACCTTTTTGAGCTCTTGTACCAGGTAGACCCATTGTAGATCTACCTTTTGGATACACTCTATTTTCTTGATTATAGTGTTTTACTTTTGGATTTAATACAATTTCTAATTCTGACGCTTCAAGATTTCTTATTTCATCTCTAATTTTTGCAGCTTCTTCAAATTCAAGGTTGGTTGCAGCATCTTTCATTCTTTTATTTAATTGTTTTAAATGTTTCTTTAAGTTACCACCAATATTGTCACCTGTTCCAACTTTTAGGTAGTCCTTTTCATAAACACTTTCCAAAACATCATTTATTTCTTTTTTAATTGAAGCTGCATCAATATTATATTTTTTGTTATAGGCGACCTGTATTGTTCTTCTTCTATCAGTTTCTTGAATTGCTTTTTTTATACTTTTAGTTTCCTTGTCGGCATAAAGAATGACTCTGCCATCTAAATTTCTTGCTGCTCTTCCTATAGTTTGGATTAGTGAAGTTTCAGATCTTAGAAATCCCTCTTTATCAGCGTCTAGAATTGCAACCAATGCACACTCAGGTATATCAAGCCCCTCTCTTAAAAGATTTATACCAACCAAGACGTCGAAAACTCCTAGTCTTAGATCTCTCATAATTTCTATTCTCTCAAGTGTATCGATATCAGAATGTAGATATCTGACCCTAATACCATTTTCGTGAAAATATTCAGTTAAATCTTCAGCCATTTTTTTAGTTAAAGTTGTAATCAATACTCTAAAATTTTTATCGATTGTTTTCTTACACTCATGCATTACGTCATCGACTTGGTTTTTAGCTGGTTTGATTACAACTGGTGGATCAATTAAGCCTGTAGGCCTTATTATTTGTTCAACAAACTTACCTTTAGTCTGCTCTAATTCCCAAGGACCAGGTGTTGCTGATACAAAAACAGTTTGTGTTCTCATTGCATCCCACTCTTCAAATTTAAGTGGCCTATTATCCATACAAGAGGGTAGTCTAAAACCATATTCTGCAAGATTACTTTTTCTAGATCTATCTCCCTTATACATTCCATTTAATTGCGGAACAGTTACATGGCACTCATCAACAAAAATTAATGTATTATCTGGAAAATATTCAAACAGAGTAGGGGGTGGTTCTCCAGGTTTTCTACCTGATAAAAATCTTGAGTAGTTTTCAATTCCAGCACAAGAACCAGTTGCTTCGATCATTTCTAAATCAAATTTAGTTCTTTCTTCTAATCGTTGTGCCTCTAGAAGTTTATTTTGTTCTTTAAATTTTTTTAAAGTTGATTCTAATTCTCTTTTTATTTTTATGACTGCTTGTTCTATGGTTGGTTTTGGAGTGATATAGTGACTATTGGCATAAACTTTTATAACATCTAATTCTTTCAATAAATTTCCTGTTAAAGGATCAAATTCTTCAATTTTTTCCAATTTGTCACCAAACAAACTAAGTCTCCAAGCTCTATCCTCAAGGTGAGATGGAAATATTTCAATATATTCTCCTCTTGCCCTAAAAGTTCCTCTATAAAAATTTTGGTCATTTCTTTTGTATTGTAAATGCACCAGGGTCTTTATTAATTCTTCTCTGTTATAATCGTAATCCCTTTTTAAACTTAAAGTCATCTTGCTATAAGCTTCAACAGAGCCCAATCCATAAATACAAGAAACGCTGGAAACAATAATCACATCATCTCTTTCAAGAAGTGATCTTGTTGCTGAGTGACGCATTCGATCTATTTGTTCATTAATGGATGCTTCTTTTTCAATATAGGTATCAGATCTTGGAACATAGGCTTCAGGAGTATAGTAATCATAATAAGACACAAAATACTCAACAGCATTTTCTGGAAAAAATGATTTCATCTCTCCATAAAGTTGAGCTGCCAATGTTTTGTTCGGAGCCAGTATAAGAGCTGGTCTATTAGTTTGTTGAATAACCTGCGCCATTGTAAAAGTTTTTCCAGAACCTGTTACACCAAGTAAGACTTGGTTTAACTCATCTTTATTTGCTCCTTTAACCAATTGTTTTATTGCTTCTGGCTGGTCGCCAGCAGGTTTAAATTCTGTTGTAAGTTTAAATTTTTGTCCACCTTCCAGTTTCTGGTGAATTTCTGGATTTTTACTTTGGATTTCAGTAATTAAATCTTGATATGTATTTGGCATTATCTATAAAACTATTAGAATAAAAATATATTTCAATGAGCATTATATCAAACAGTCTAAAAAAAATTAAACCCTCACCAACTATTGCTGTAACTCAAAAGGCAAGAGAGTTAAAAGCTGCTGGAAAAGATGTTATAGGCCTTGGAGCTGGAGAACCTGATTTTGATACACCTGATAATATTAAACAAGCAGCCATAAAAGCTATTAACGAGGGTGATACTAAATATACAGCAGTTGATGGAACACCAGCTTTAAAAGATGCCATTGTTAAAAAATTTAAAAGAGAAAACAATCTAGATTACACAACTGATCAAATCACAGTTGGTGCTGGTGGAAAACATGTAATTTATAATGCTATGATGGCAACCCTAAATGAAGGGGACGAGGTTATAGTTCCTGCGCCATATTGGGTTTCTTATCCTGATATGGTTTTATTAGCTGGTGGAACTCCAATTATTTTGGAGTGTAATGAAAAACAAGGATTTAAAATTAATCCAGCTGAATTAGAAAAACATATCACTCCAAAAACAAAGTGGATCATATTAAATTCACCATCAAACCCAACGGGTGCTTGTTATACTGAAAGTGATATTAAAGAAATTGCAGATGTTTTAACAAAACATCCCCACGTCCATATTTTAAGTGATGATATTTATGAGCATGTAACGTACGAAGGGTTTAAATTTTTTACTATTGCACAAATTGATAGCTTGAAAGAAAGAGTTCTAACGATGAATGGTGTAAGTAAAGCTTACTCAATGACTGGCTGGAGAATAGGATATGCAGCTGGACCAAAAGATATCATTAAAGCAATTGCTAAAATACAATCACAATCAACAACAAATCCATCTTCAATTAGTCAAGCTGCAGCTGTTGAAGCATTAAATGGAACTCAAGATTTTATTAAAGAGAGAGCAACTTCATTTCAAGAAAGAAGAAATTTTGTTGTTAAAGCATTGAATGAAATTGATGGGATTGAATGTTTAAATCCAGATGGGGCATTTTATGTTTTTCCAAGCTGCAAAGGCCTAATGGGGAAAAAAGATACAAATGGTAAAGAACTTAAGACAGATACAGATTTTGTTCAGTCTTTATTAGAAAATAGTGGTGTTGCAGTAGTTCAAGGTTCTGCATTTGGTTTAGAAGGTTTTTTTAGAATATCTTATGCAACTTCAATGGAAAATCTTAAAAAGGCTTTAGAAAAAATATCTACTTTTTGTAAAAGCTTAAATTAGAACTTAAATAATATTTAGTGAGATAAAAATTTTTCAGCTTCTAATGCTGCCATACAACCCATACCAGCAGCAGTTACAGCTTGTCTGAATGTTTTGTCTTTTACATCTCCTGCAGCATAAACCCCAGGGACATTAGTTTCTGTAGAATCTGGTTTGGTAATCAAATATCCTTCTTTATCCATTTCTAATTGTTCTTTAAAAAGAGCCGTTGCTGGATCATGGCCAATTGCAATAAATAAACCATCTATTTTTATTTCTTCAATTTTATTATTTTTTAAATTTTTAATCTTAATAGCTTTAACATTCTTAGGTTCACTATCCCCAATAACTTCTTCAACGGCACTATCCCAAATTATTTCGATTTTTTTATTTTCCATTAATTTTTTTTGAAGTAATTTTTCTGCTCTTAAAGTATCTCGTCTGTGAATTAATTTTACTTTTGATGCAAATTTTGTAAGAAACATTGCTTCTTCCACAGCTGCATTTCCACCGCCAACAACTGCTACAACTTTTTCTTTAAAGAAAAAACCATCACATGTTGCACAAGCTGAAACTCCAAATCCTCTATAGGCTTGTTCAGACTCTAAATTTAACCATCTTGCTTGAGCACCTGTAGAAATTATAATGCTATCTGCTGTATATTTTTGTCCACTATCACCAATAGCCTCAAATGGTTTTGATTTTAAATTTACAGAAGAAATATGATCTTCAATTAGATCAGTTCCAACTGCTTTTGCCTGATCTCTCATTTGATCCATTAACCATGGACCTTGAATTACATCAGAAAATCCAGGGTAATTTTCTACATCTGTTGTTGTTGTTAATTGTCCACCAGGCTGAGATCCGTAAACTAGAATAGGATTTAGCATCGCTCTTGCAGCGTAAACAGCCGCTGTATAACCTGCGGGACCTGACCCTATTATTAACACTTTTGTGTGTTTAATTGGATTTTCACTCATGCAGAAGTTATATAAGGATAAATGACAAAATTAAAAGGGTTATTATTGACAGAGGGTATGCATGGCATGATTAGTCAAGTTGAAGGCTTAGCCAAAGCTCTTGATCTAGATTTTATACACGAGAAGATTGAACTTAATAGTTTTTGGAAATTATTTCCACCGAAGCTAACACCAGTTTCAAGCAATGTTTATAAAAAAATAATATCATCTGACTTTGATGTAATTATTTCATGTGGTAGAAAAAGTGTAATCCCATCCATTCACTTAAAAAAGAATTCTAATAAAAAAGTTATTAATATTCATATTCAAAATCCAAAAGTAAATTTTAAAAACTTTGATTTCATTGTAGCGCCAGAGCATGACGGAATTACTGGAGAAAATGTAATTAATACAAAAGGAGCAATACACTATTTAACAAAAGAAGAAATTCTAACAAATAAAAACTATCTTGATTCATTTATTAAAAAAGATCAAAGAAAAATTATAACCCTGATTATTGGTGGCCCAACTAAATATTATGACTATTCAGATGAAAATATAGAAAAAATTTTTAACAACTTGAAAACTTTAGTTGAAAAAAAAGAGTATCAGTTAGTAATTATTCCATCAATGAGAACGCCAAAAAGTATTATTGAAAAAGCTAAACTTTTTTTTGGAGAGAGGCATACTGTAATAGAAAGTGTTGACAAAAAAGCTTATTTATCAGCATTAGCAATTTCCGAATATATTGTTGTAACATGCGATTCTAGTTCAATGATTTCAGAAGCAGCACTAACAGGAAAGCCAATTTATATTGCAAATATTGAGCCTAAGAAAAATGACAATCGTTTTCAACAATTTAGAAATTTATTTAAAGAGTTGAATATAATTAGAAATTTAGGAGAAGATTTGGAAAATTGGAACTATCAAAAGCTAGATGAAACGAATAGAGTAGCAAGAATAATAAATCATAAAATTAAATAATAATGTCATTTTTAAATTCAATTCAAAATAACTCAAAAAAACATGACACACCCTTTACACACTGGGAATATACTAATGTATTAACCGATGGAGCAATTCAAGAAATTATAACTGCAGATATACCTGATGTTAGGGAACATGATTTAAATTATGATGGCACACGAGCTATAGATGGAGGTGCTGCTGAATTTAGAGAAGGTAACGCATCTGGTGGCCAAGCTATTAAATTTAGATGTTTTGTTACAAAAGAAAATGAAAAACAATTTCCAAATTTAGTTAAATTTATTAACGAGCTTCAATCAAAAGAAACCCATGAAGCTATTTCGAAAATGATCAATAAAGATTTGTCTAATTCATACGTTAGAGTTGAGGTTATTTGCGATAGGGAGGGGTTCTGGTTAAAGCCTCACTGTGATATCAAAGAAAAACTATTGTCAGGCTTAATTTTTGTTAATAACGCCAACGAATCTGAAGAGCTTGGTACTGATTTTTATAATGAAAAATTAGAGAAAGTTAAAACAGTTCCGTATAAAAATAATTATGGCTATCTCTTTTCAAGTGGACCTAATACTTGGCATGGCATGGAGAAGAAAAAAATAGTTAAAGAAAGAAGATGCCTTCAGGTTA
Organism: Candidatus Pelagibacter sp. PS_10_02; assembly: GCF_059418005.1. NCBI lineage: Bacteria > Pseudomonadati > Pseudomonadota > Alphaproteobacteria > Candidatus Pelagibacterales > Candidatus Pelagibacteraceae > Candidatus Pelagibacter > Candidatus Pelagibacter sp. PS_10_02. Next base: position 917,964 of record NZ_CM182076.1, on the reverse strand, counting down.
ACTATGTAACTTTCCCAACTGATTGGAAAGTAGCTTAGTCTAATTTTCGCAGTATTGCAAATACTGGACTGTCTTCACATTAAATATCTTGAAGTGCTGTAACTGTAATCTCTTTTGTTTTTAAAGATCTAATTCCCATTAAACAAGCTTGAGCAGTAGACATGTTTGTACAATAAGGAACTTTATTAACCAGGGTCGCTCTTCTTAAAGCCATTGCATCATGAAGACGGTGTTCACTATTTCCGCCCCCTGTATTAATCACTAATGCAATTTTTCCAGAATTTAAGACATCAACAATGTGTGGTGATCCCCCACTAACTTTATTGATGGTTTTACATTTCATTCCATGTTTACGAATGTACTCTGCGGTGCCACCAGTTCCACATAAAGTAAAATTTAACTTTAAGAGTTGTTTTGCTAAATCAACTCCTTCATCCTTATGACCATCTTTTAAAGAAATAAACGCTAAGCCTCTTGTGGGTAGTGAATTTGATGCAGCGATTTGGCTTTTTGCATAAGCCATTCCAAAATCTTTATCAAACCCCATCACTTCTCCCGTAGATTTCATTTCAGGGCCTAATAAAACATCACTGTTTGGAAATTTATTGAAAGGGAAAACTGCTTCTTTGACAGCAAATAAATTTTTATTTTTACTCTTTAAATTGAACTTAGATAACCTTTCTCCAGCCATCACCCTTGAGGCAATTTTTGCAAGTGGCAATCCTTTAGCTTTAGAGACAAAGGGAACAGTTCGACTAGCTCTCGGATTAACTTCAATTACATAAATTTCATCATTTTTAATAGCGAATTGAATATTCATGAAACCTTTTACTTTTAATGCTATGGCTAATTTTTTAGTTTGAATTTCTATTTCAGCGATTAGCTTAGGTTTAATTGATACAGGGGGAAGGCAACAAGCAGAGTCCCCTGAGTGAATTCCGGCTTCTTCAATGTGTTGCATAATTCCTGCCACATAAACTTCTTTTCCATCTGATATGGCATCAACATCCACTTCCATTGCGTGACTTATAAACCTATCTATTAGTATTGGATTTTCTTCTGCAGCCTTAAAAGCCTCTTCTACAAAATTTTTAAGCTGACTTTTTTCGTAGACAATCTCCATTGCTCTACCACCTAATACATAGGATGGCCTTACCATTAAAGGCAGTCCAATTTTTTCAGCAATTTGAATAGCTTGTTTGTAATTTTGAGCGATACCACTTTCTGCTTGTTTTAATCTTAACTTATCAAGTAATTTACTAAATCTATCTCTATCTTCAGCAAGATCTATGGATGTGTATTGTGTACCTAAAATTGGCAGCTTGTTGTCATGTAAAAATTTAGCAAGTCTTATAGGAGTTTGTCCACCAAACTGAGCAATGATTCCTACAAGGTTTCCCTTTTGTTGTTCTTTTTTAATAATATTAAAAACATACTCTTCTTTTAGAGGTTCAAAATATAGTCTGTCACTAGTATCGTAATCTGTTGAAACTGTTTCTGGATTACAGTTAATCATTATAGTTTCAAAGCCACTTTCTTTAAGTGCATAACTTGCCTGACAACAACAATAGTCAAATTCAATACCTTGACCTATACGATTTGGTCCGCCACCTAAAATTATTATTTTTTTTCTAGAAGAGGGGTCTGCCTCACATTCTGAATTTAAAGCATAGTTTCTTTGATATGTTGAATACATATAAGGAGTGAAAGATTTAAATTCGGCAGCACAGGTATCTACCTTTTTGTAAACTGGTAATACTTTTAAAGCAGTTCTTTTTTTTCTAACAAGGTCTTCAGGAATTTTAGTGATTTCAGATAATTTTTTATCTGAAAAACCGATGGACTTAATTCTATTAAATTCATTGTAATCTTTAGGTAGACCTTTTCTTTGAATTTGGTTTTCCTCATCAACAATTTCTTTTATCTGCTCTAAAAACCAAGGATCTATTTTACAAAGTTGATGAATTCTTTTGATATTTATTTTTTTTCTAAATGCTTCTGCAGCTAACAGTATTCTGTTTGGAATATTTTTTCTTAATTCTTTTTCAATTTGTTTTTTGTTTAATGGAAAAATACGATCAAGACCTGAAAAGCCAATTTCAAGAGAAACTAAAGCTTTTTGTAAAGACTCTTTAAAGTTTCTACCAATTGCCATCGCTTCACCAACAGATTTCATTGATGTCCCAAGAATTACCTCAGATGTTGAGAATTTTTCAAATGTAAATCGTGGAATTTTTGTTACAACATAGTCAATACTAGGCTCAAATGAGGCAGGGGTTGTTTTGGTAATTTCATTTTTCAATTCATCAAGCGTGTAACCGATAGCCAGTTTAGCAGCAACTTTTGCTATTGGAAATCCAGTTGCCTTAGAAGCAAGGGCTGAAGATCTTGAAACTCTTGGATTCATTTCTATGATAACCATCCTGCCGTCTTTAGGATTGATTGCAAATTGCACGTTCGATCCACCTGTTTCTACTCCAATTTTTCTAAGACAAGCAATAGAAGCATTTCTCATCACTTGATATTCTTTATCAGTAAGGGTTAGTGCAGGTGCAACTGTAATCGAGTCTCCAGTGTGAATTCCCATTGGATCAATATTCTCAATTGAACAAATAATAATGCAGTTATCTTTTTTATCTCTGACAACTTCCATTTCAAACTCTTTCCAACCTTCAAGGCACTCTTCTATTAAAATTTGACTAACAGGGGACTCATGCAAACCATCTTTAACTATTTTAAAATATTCTTTTTCTGTTTTTGCAATTCCTCCACCCAGTCCTCCTAGAGTAAAAGCTGGTCTAATTATTGCAGGTAGCCCAATTTGTTTTAAAACCTTTGCAGCGTCTCTAACATGATTTACAACTTTAGATTTTGGAAGGTCTAAACCTATATCCAACATATTTTTTCTAAACTTTTTTCTATCCTCAGCATTGGATATTGCTTTAGAATTTGCACCAATAAGTTCGATTTTATATTTCTTTAAAATACCTTTTTTCTCAGCGGCCATTGCTAAGTTCAGAGCTGTTTGACCACCCATGGTTGGTAAAATTGCATCTGGTTTTTCTTTTTTAAGAATTTTTTCAAGCACCTCTAAAGTTATCGGCTCAATATAAGTTTTATCAGCCACACCTGGGTCTGTCATAATAGTTGCAGGATTAGAATTGATTAAGATAACTTTATAACCCTCATCTTTAAGTGCTTTACAAGCTTGCGTACCGGAGTAATCAAACTCACAAGCTTGACCTATGATTATTGGTCCAGCACCAACAACTAATATAGTTTTAAGATCTTTTCTTTTTGGCATTTTTTTTCATGTTATTAAAAAATTCTTTGAATAAATAAACACTATCTTGTGGCCCTGGATTTGATTCAGGATGATACTGAACAGAGAAAACTGGTTTATTTTTTAATCTAATTCCCTCAATACAATTATCAAATAAAGATTTATGAGTGACTTCAATATTTTCAGGAAGCGTTGCTCTCACAATTTCAAAACCATGGTTTTGACTTGTAATTTCCACATTATCTTTAAGTAGATTTTTTACAGGATGGTTAGCTCCTCTATGACCTAATTTCATTTTTTTTGTTTTTGCACCAAGGGTTAGCGCAAGAATTTGATGACCTAGACAAATACCAAAAATAGGTAAATTTTTATTGATTAATTCTTTTATAATTTCGATAGCATATTTTCCAGTTGCCGCAGGATCTCCAGGGCCATTAGATAAAAAGATACCATTTGGTTTTAGCTTTAAAATATCTTTTGCACTAGTTTTGCAAGAAACAACAGTTACTTTACAGTTTAGATCTGAAAAATATCTTAAGATATTTTTTTTTATTCCATAATCAATAGCAACAACATGTAATGAGTTTTTCTTATTTTTTAAATAACCAGTTTCTTTTTTCCAAGTCTTAAACCCTGACCAAATATAACTTTTTTTAGTAGTAACCTGTTCTGCTAAATCTAAATTATTTAATCCACTCCATTTGTTAGTAATGTTAATTAATTTGCTTATATTAAAATTACCGTTTTTAGAAAAAGAAATTGTTCCCTTTGGAGCACCTTTATCTCTAATAAAATTAGTTAAACTTCTAGTATCAAGTCCAGTGATCCCTACAATTTTATTTTTTTTTAACCACATGTCCAAGTTAACGAAAGATCTGTAATTAGAAGGACTTGTTATTTCAGAATTAAAAATTACACCTTTAGTCCAAACCTTATCAGACTCTAAATCCTCTTTATTAGTTCCAACATTACCAATGTGAGGGAACGTAAAATTAATGATTTGTCCGGCATAAGATGGATCTGAGATAATTTCTTGATATCCTGTTAAGGAAGTGTTGAAACAAACTTCGCCAGTCGCAGTTCCCTGATATCCAATACCAATACCTTTAAAGATTATTTTATTATCAAGAACTAAAATGCCTGTGGGAATCTGAGAGATTTTTTTTGAGCTAGTTTTTTTTGCTTTTTTGATCAATTACAACTCATGAGTTAAAGGTTAATACAATAAAACCTTAATTACCGCAACAGAGATGTATTATAAAATTATAAAAAAACAATTTTTCTTTTGAAGAATTTTTACTTTGCAGTAGATTAAAAAATATTATGACATTGAAAGAAAAAATTGAAACTAACTATAAAAATTCTTTAAAAGCAAAAAATAAGACAGAAATATCAACCTATAGGTTAATTTTATCTTCAATTAAAGATCTTGATATTGTTAATCGATCTGGACCTGACAAAAAAGAAACAGACGATGAGGACATCAAGAAACTTTTGAAGAAAATGATCAAACAAAGAACCGAATCAATAGAGATCTATAAAAAGAACGATAGAAAAGATTTATTAGAAGTGGAGCAAAACGAATTTGAACTATTATCTAGTTTTTTGCCTAAGCAATTAAATGACGAAGAAACTAAAAAAATATGCGTTGATACAATAAGCAAATTAGGAGCAGCATCGATTAAAGATATGGGCAAAGTGATGGGTGAGCTTAAAAAGTCTTATCCTGACAACTTAGACTTTGCTAAAGCTGGACCATTGCTTAAAGAATTATTAAATAAATAATGAAATATCCCAAAGAATACTTAGACGAAATTAAAACTCGTTTAAAAGTTTCAACAGTTGTCTCAAAATCAGTTAGCTTAAAAAAAAGAGGCAAAGAATTTGTTGGTCTATCGCCATTTAAGACAGAAAAAACACCATCTTTTACGGTCAATGATGAAAAAGAATTCTATCATTGTTTTGCGACATCAGAACACGGAAATATTTTTGATTTTGTAATGAAAACTCAAAATTTAAAATTTGGCGAAGCTGTAAAATCTCTAGCTAATCTTGCTGGTATGAGACCATACACATTTTCAAAACAAGATGAAGAAAGAGAGAAAAATTGGCAAGAGTATTCTTCAATTTATAACCAATATGTCGAATTTTATCATGATGAAATTTTAAAAAATGAAAGTTTAACTATTGCAAGAGACTATTTAAAAAAAAGAAACCTTAGTAAAGATGAGGTAAAAAATTTTAAAATCGGATTTGTTGAAAGAAATTCTAATTTTTATGAAAAATTAAAAGATCAATTTAGTGAAAAAGTTTTAGTTGAAAGTGGCCTTTTTTATTTGGATGAAAAAAAAAATACATACGTAGAAAGATTTAGAGATAGAATAATATTTCCAATAAATAATATTTCTGGCCAGCCTATTGGATTGGGCGGAAGAACTATTAATGAAAATAGTTACGGTGCAAAATATATAAATTCTCCAGAGACTCCTTTTTTTAAAAAAGGTTCTAACTTATATAATTTAGATTTAGCTCGAAAATTATCTAATAAAATTGATCATGTATATCTTGTTGAAGGTTATATGGATGTTGTTGGCTTAAGTAAAAATGGAATAGAAAATGTTGTTGCAAATCTTGGAACGTCATTAACTGACAGACAAATTTTAATTTTAAATCAATTTTTTGATGACATAATTATTTGTTTTGATGGAGATGAAAGTGGATATAAAGCAGCCCTTAGAGCAGCTGAAAATTCAATAAAAGAATTACAGCCTGAAAAACAAATCTCATTTCTTTTTTTACCAGATGGTGAAGACCCAGATAGTTATGCAAACAAAAATGGTAAAGCTAATTTTATAGATTTTACCAAACAAGCAAAAATTTCTATTCATCAATTCATATTTAATCACTACAAACAACAAACTGACAATAATCCTTCATCAATGGCAATTTTTGAAAAAAAATTAAGATCTATTGCGCGAACCATTAAAGATGATTTTATTAAAAAATATGTGCTTGAGTTTTTCTTAGAAAAAATCTCATCTTTAACACCCCATAGTAACGTAGGTAAAAAACAATTTTATACAAAAAAAATTAAGTCTTTACAATCTACACAAAAATACTTCAATGAAAGTAAATCATTAAGTGGGGTAGAGCTTAAAGAGTTTTCATTACTTTATCTAATATTAAATAACTTAGATATTTTTCAAGAAAATATTCACTTAATTGAAAATATTAGATTGTTTAGTGATGAAAATAAATTGATCTATGAAACTCTTTTATCAAAGTTAAAAAGTGGAGAGAAACTTACACTTGAGCAAATTCCTATTGATCCACAATTAATAGAAAAAATCTTCAAATTTGCTTCCATCAAGCATATTTTAAATAGTCATCAAAATAATCAGGAAAAGATGTTTGAATTATTAGATGAAGTCTCAAGAGATCTCAAGAATTACGATTTAGAGTTTAGAATTGAAGAGCTTGAATCAAAATTTTCAAAGGATTTAAGCGAAAGTACTTTCAATGAATTAAGAGAGCTAAAAAAGCAAAAAAATATCAATTAAATCCAACAAAAAATACATGGATTTTTCTAAAATTGCGCTTATATAAGACTTCTCAAATATATACAATTGTGGAAAGAATAATTACAAAATCATTTGCTAGACTTATGGGTAGAGGAACCCATAGAGGATTTATAACTTTTGATGAGTTAAACAAATCTCTAGGTAAAAGAAATCTTTCTAATGAGAATTTAGAACAGGCTTTCATGCACATTCTTGATGAGAGCGTTTCTCTAGTAGAAAAAAAATCAGATTTTAAAGTTCTAAGAAAAAAAGAAAACTCTTCTAAAGAAGAAGGCAAAACTATTGAAAAGAGTGATGATCCTATAAGAATGTATTTAAGGGAGATGGGAGGAGTAGAACTTTTATCTCGTGAAGGTGAAATTGCAATTGCTAAAAGAATAGAAGCTGGAAAAGATGTAATGCTTATTGCATTAGCACAAAGCCCAATTACAGCACAGCAATTTGTTGAGTGGGATGAAAAACTTCAAAAGGATGAAATTCTAGTAAGAGAAATTATTGATATTGATACAAATTATATGGAGGACGAAAATACAGGTCCTAGTGCTAAACAAAGAAATTCAGGTGAAACAGAAAAAAATGAAGATAGCAATGATGACGATGAATTCAATCCTACACTTGCTGCAATGGAAACTGAAATTAAACCAAAGGTTTTAAAAACTGTAAATACTTTAACAAAAGAGTATGCAAAATTAATTAAATATCAAAAAGAGAAATTAGATTGTATTTTAAATTCAGGCAGTTTTTCAACTGCTAAAGAAAAAGGCTATGATAAAATTGTAAGTGATATTTTAGAAAATATTAAATCACTTCAGTTATCTCCATCTGTATTAGAAGAATTAGTTCAAAAACATTATGTAGAAAATAAAAAGATTGTTTCTTTAGAGGGAAATCTTTTGAGACTTGCAATGGATCAAAAAATTCCAAGAAATGAATTTATTAAGTTTTACATAGGCAATGAAATTAATCCAAATCTTAAAAAATTTCTTGATACTAACCCTATGTGGAAACAGTTTTTTTCAAAAAACAAAGATGAATTTAAGAATATTAGAGAAAGATTAATTGAGATTAGTCATAAGCTTGGAATCTCAGTTACAGATTATAAAAAATTAGTAAGCAGAATTCAAAAAGGTGAAAAAGAATCTAGAATTGCAAAAAAAGAAATGGTTGAAGCTAACTTGAGATTAGTAATTTCTATTGCTAAAAAATATACTAATAGAGGACTTCAATTCTTAGATCTTATTCAAGAAGGAAACATTGGTCTTATGAAAGCAGTAGATAAATTTGAATATAGAAGAGGATACAAATTTTCAACATATGCTACATGGTGGATAAGACAAGCGATTACAAGATCAATCGCTGACCAAGCGCGAACGATTAGAATTCCAGTTCATATGATTGAAACCATTAATAAAATTGTTAGAACACAAAGACTAATTTTAAGTGAATTTGGTAGAGAGGCGACACCTGAGGAATTAGCAAAAAAGTTAAGAATGCCATTAGATAAAGTTAGAAAGGTTTTAAAAATATCAAAAGAACCAGTTTCACTAGAAAAGCCAGTGGGTGATGAAGAAGATAGTAGTTTGGGAGATTTTATTGAAGACACAAAAGCATTAGCCCCACTAGAACAAGCTATTAAATCAAATTTAAGTGAGGCAACTACTAAGATTTTATCAACACTAACGCCAAGAGAAGAAAGGGTTCTTAGAATGAGATTTGGTGTAGGAATGAATACAGATCATACTCTTGAGGAAGTAGGTCTTCAGTTTTCAGTAACTAGAGAGCGAATTAGACAGATAGAAGCTAAAGCTCTTAGAAAATTAAAACACCCAAGCAGATCCAAGCAGTTAAAAAGCTTTTTAGAAAGCTAAATAAACTGATCTATTTATTCACATAAAGTAGATCTTATTTATTTTAAATATTTAATAGAGTATTAAATTAACTAAATGAACAGTAAAATTCTTAATTCTTATTTTCTTATTTTATTTTCTCTTATACCTGCATCTATAATTATTGGACCCGCTATTTCTTTGTTTAATATTCTACTAATTGATATTTCGTTCATTTTTTTTATTTTGTTCAAAAAAGATTTTAAGTTCTTATCGAATAAAACTGTTAAACTTATTATACTGCTTTGTTTATATTTAATTTTTAATTCCATAATAGCAAAAGATTTTTCAATGAGTGCTTATAGAAATCTCGGATTTATTAGATTTGGGATATTTTTTTTGGCATTTAATTATTTTTTTTATAATAATGATTTTGTAAATAGAGTTTTGGTAATATGGGCTCTTACTTTATCTTTTTTATCTTTAGATACCTACTTAGAAAGTATATCTGGAACAAATATACTTGGTTATGGTGAAGCTTATGGAGCAAGAATAGTTAGTTTTTTCAAGGATGAGCCAATTGTAGGTGGTTATATTAATGGATTTTATCTAATTATTATTGGATTTCTATTTTATTTAAATGATAAAATATTGAATAAGTATAAATATATTATCTTAATTTTTACTATTTTTTTCATTACTGCAATAATATTAACAGGTGAAAGATCAAATTCGATTAAGGCAATTCTTGGTTTTTTTTTATTTTATTTTTTGAATGATCATTTCAAATTTAAAGAGAAAATACTTTCAGTTTTATTATTGGTTTTAGTATTTATATTTTTGCTTAATACCTCTAATTTTTTAAAATTAAGATATGGTGGTCAATTTTTTAAACCAATAATTTCTATTTTTCAGTCTAATAATGATATTATCATTGAGAGAGAAGCAAATAAAAATTTATATATTGCTCTTTATCAATCTGGATTTGAAGTTTTTAAAAAATATAAAATTTTTGGTGTAGGAAATAAAAATTATAGAGTAGAGACGTGCTCAAATGAAAAAAATCCTAAGTACTATTGTAATACCCATCCCCATCAGCTATATTTTGAGTTTTTGGCAGAACATGGAATTGTGGGGTCTTTGATCTTAATTTTTATTTTATTTAGTCTAATATTGAGTAAAATTAAGATTATTCTTAGCTCTAAAAATTACCTACAATTAGGCTGTTTAACATTTTTATTAACTTCGTTTATTCCATTGTTACCCAGTGGTGCTTTTTTTGCAGATTACAATTTAACTATTTTTTGGATAAACTTATCTATTATGTATGCTGTTGGAAATAAAACTAATGTATTTAAGTTAAATTAAAAATTAATAGATAAATTATATTTATGGGACTGTAGCTCAATAGTAGAGTACTGCATTGACATTGCAGGGGTAGTTGGAGCGTAACCAACCAGTCCCACCATTCTCATTATTTTTTACCTATACTAGACATCGGTTGCATTATAATATAATTAAAGTTTAATTTTTAGGGCCTGTAGCTCAGTTGGTTAGAGCAGTACACTCATAATGTATTGGTCCCAGGTTCGAGTCCTGGCGGGCCCACCATAAATTAACTTTTATAAAAATTATTTAACGAACTCTTTTAGACTAGAAAAAAGAGCATTAATATCTCCATTGTTGCTTTGGATGATAGATGAAAATTCTTCCTTTTGTGTTCTGGCAAGACTTAAGCCCTCTATAATCAAATCTCTAATTAAAGGGTTTTCAGGATTTTTGGTATAAATTCTCCAATCAATTTTAACCTCTGGTCTTTGATCAGTTCCAACCAGTTTACTAGAAACCATTGTATATGTTTCACTTAGCTTTTCTTTAGACATGACCTCTATTTCAGGATTTGAATACTCTGCCAACCTACTAGAAAAGCTCTTTAAAAAATATTGCCTAAAAAGCGTTTCATATTCACGTATTTCATTTTCACTTATATTTTTTCTATAAGAGCCCAATGTGTAAGAACCAATTCCATTTATATCAACAGTTTCAATTGCTATCTGTTTTAGCTTTTCTATCTTCTCTTCTTTTGAATATTTATTATTTAAAGCTTCTGAAGCTCTATTTACTGTTGATTGAACAAATACATCGGGCTCCATTGAGTAGGATTGATTAAAGCTAACAAAATTTATTATGATAAAAGAAAATATTAAAAACTTTTTTAATCTCATAAAGTTTTATTTTTTTTACTGAGTTTCTATTTCTTCCCAATCACTATCGTTTTGGGTTTCAGTTATTGCCTTTGAGTTTGCAATTTTTTGTTGTCTACCTTGTAAATATAAACTTCTAACGGATGCATAAAAATCTATTGAGTTTTTTTCTAGGTTATCAAAAGAATCTATATTTTTTGCTCTAAAATCAATTCCAGTTCCTGCTCTAGATGCCCAATAATCAAAATCAGAAAAATATTGAGTATCATTTGCAACAGTAACATTATACCAAGGATCTCCACCAATTAGATTTGCAAATGAACCAACCGTGTCTCTTACAGTTGAAGGCCCCAAAACAGGAAGCACTACATAACATCCTTCACCAACACCCATAACACCAAGTGTTTGACCATAGTCCTCTTTTTCATATTCTGGAAAACCTACTTTTTCTGCTACATCAAATATTCCAACAACTCCAATAGTTGTATTAACTATAAACCTACCAGTATTAACAGTAGCTTTTTTAAAATCTCCTTGAAGTAGATTGTTTGGAATTGTTACAAGTGTTGAAAGATTATCTAAAGCATTACTTGTTCCAGTTCTTACTGGAGATGGCAAAACCCTATAGGCTTTAGCAATAGGCTCAAAAACAACACCATCTAAAACCTGATTAAATTTAAAAGTTGCTCTATTTACACTCTCAAAACAATCTTTTACTTCTCCCAAATTTTTGTTAGACATATTATTTTCACCATCAGTATCAGCACTTACATTGGTGACTAACATTAAACTAATTAGTGAAGTTAATAAAAATTTTTTCATTATTGTTTAATTATATAATGTATATAATCTCAAAGTAAATCTAGAATTAGTTATAAATATGACCCAAAAATGGCTCTAAAGATAGCATTAAACTACTCACCTAACTTTAATCCAAAGAAAAGATCATCTAAGCAAATCAAATTCATTATTTTTCATTATACGGGAATGAAAAGCGAATCTGATGCTTTGAAGAGACTTACAGATATACAATCTGAGGTTAGCTGTCATTATTTTATCAAAAATAATGGAGAGATTATAAATATGTTACCAGATTTATATATTGCATGGCATGCAGGAAAATCCTCATGGAAAAATTATAAATCTTTAAATCAAAACTCTATTGGAATTGAAATTACAAATCCAGGACATGAGCATGGTTATAAAAAATTCAAACAAAAACAAATATCTTCACTTTTAAAATTAACTAAATCATTAATAAAGAGATACAATATTCTTCCTAAAAATATTTTAGGTCATTCAGATATAGCCCCACAAAGAAAGAAAGATCCGGGAGAAAAGTTTCCTTGGGAATATTTATCAAAAAAAAATATAGGGGCATGGCATACATTAAAGGACAAGCAAGAACTGATAAAAAATAGAAAACTTAAGATACACAAGGAAGAAGAAACTTTTTTCTATAAAAATTTATTCAAAATTGGGTATTCAAAAAAGAAACCGTTAAATATTAATAGAGTAAAATATTCAAGAGAGTTAGCAAAGGCATTTCAAAGAAGGTTTAGACAAGAATTAGTTAATGGTAAAATCGATCGAGAATGCTTACTTATTAGTAAAAATCTTGTTGGAGAATTTAAATAAATTTTTCTTGAAGTTTTTGAGTTTAGTAATAAATTATAAATGCTAGATGAACGACTTATTGCTTTAATTTTATTAAAGAGGAAAGTCCGGGCTCCGCAAAGACACAGTGCCAGGTAATACCTGGCGGGGGAAACCCTAGGGATAGTGCCACAGAAAATATACCGCCATAACATGGCAAGGGTGAAAAGGTGTGGTAAGAGCACACCGGTTCTATTGGTAACAATGAACGCTGGAAAACCCCACTGGGAGCAAGACTAAGTAGAGATGACATTGTTGCAAAACTAAAAGCCGTCTTTGGCTAGTCATCAGGGTTAGTTGCTTGAGCTTAAGAGTGATCTTAAGCCTAGAGAAATGATAAGTTTTAATGACAGAACCCGGCTTATAGTTCGTCTAGCAAACTTATCCACAACTAGTGCTTAATAATAAAATAAGTGTTCACCTTTTGATTCCTAATTGAGTCATTTATGTTCTTATTTTTAATCCCACAATTGTATTAGTTTCAAACTTAAAAATTGAATTAAAACTCTAAAGAGATAGACAACAAGCTTTCCATAAACTTCATCAAATAAGCCTAAAATGAACATATTGACAGCTTGTCTAAAAACCCATATTGTCCCACATATTCCCAAATATGGAATTTATGAAATATAAAAAATATGTTTTTATCTACTTACGAGAACAAAATAGACAAAAAGGGAAGGGTGTCCGTGCCTGCTAGTTTTAGGTCTCATCTTTCTAATTTAGGATATAACGGGGTTATTTGTTATCCATCATTTAATAATCAATCTATTGAAGCTTGCTCACAAGATAGAATTGAAAAACTTTCAGCAAGCATAGACTCTTTAAGTCCCTTTGAAGAAAATAGAGATTTTTTTTCTACATCAGTTTTATCTGATAGTGTGAATTTACAATTCGATAGTGAAGGCAGAATTTCTTTATCTACAAAATTATTAAAACACGCAAAAATTAAAAACAGCATGTTATTTGTTGGTCAAGGTCAAACATTCCAAATATGGGAACCGACAGCATTTGAAAAATTTAAGGTGATAGCTAGAAAAAAAGCAAACATAAATAGAGCAAGCCTTAAATGGGAAAAACATTTTAATAACAATGAGGGGAAATAAAAATGACAATTAACTTTAAAGCGCCAGAGATAAAAGAATTACAACCAAGATTATTAGTTTTAGGTGTTGGTGGGGCAGGAGGAAATGCAATCAATGAAATGATAGATAATGGTCTACAAGGTGTAGAGTTTATTGCTGTCAACACTGATGCTCAGGATTTAAAATTAAGTAAAGCGAAAGCAAGAATTCAAATAGGATTAAATTTAACTAAAGGTTTAGGTGCTGGAGCAAAACTTGATATTGGTCAAGCAGCTGCAGATGAATCTTTAAATGATATTGTAAATACTCTTCAAGGTGCAAATATGGTTTTTATAACTGCAGGTATGGGTGGTGGAACTGGAACGGGTGCTGCACATGTTATCGCAAGAGCTGCAAAAGAATTAAATATTTTAACCGTTGGCGTTGTCACATTACCATTTCTATATGAAGGCCCTTCAAGAATGAGAAGAGCTCAACAAGGACTTGAAGAATTAAGAAAACATGTAGACACAATTATTGTAATTCCAAATCAAAATTTATTTAAGATTGCAAATGAACAAACTACATTTGAGGAGTCTTTTAATCTTTCAAATAATGTCTTGATGCACGGTGTTCAAAGTATAACTGATCTTATGGTCAGACCTGGTTTAATCAACTTGGATTTTGCGGATGTTGAAACTGTTATGGCCTCAATGGGTAAAGCAATGATGGGTACAGGAGAGGCTGAAGGAGAAGGTAGAGCTATAAAAGCCGCAGAGATGGCAATAAGTAATCCATTGATTGATGATTATACTTTAAAAGGAGCCAAAGGTTTATTAGTAAACATCACTGGTGGAAAAGATCTTAAACTTTTTGAAGTTGATGAAGCAGTAAATAAAGTAAGAGCTGAAGTTGATCCAGAGGCAGAATTAATTATTGGTGCAATTACCTCAGCAGAGCTAGATGGTAAAATGAGAGTATCTATTGTCGCAACATCACTAGATGGTCAACAACCTGAAGGCAAATCTGTAATTAATATGGTTCATAGAATACAAAACAGAAACCCAGGTTATTCAGACTTTGGTAGTGCCAGTTCAGCTCAATCATTTAATTTTTCTCCAACAATGTCTAGTCCCATTTCACATGGTGCAAATGCATTGAAGTTAGAAAATGAAGTTATTGCAGAGCAAAGTTTAGATAAATCAACTTCAGATATGATTAATCAACAAAATTTACACTCACAACAGGTTGAAAGCGTTGTTGAAAATAATCATACAGCTGATCATGAGCAATCTTTTACTGAAGAAGCGTTCAATACCACAGTTGAGACTGAAGAGGGCAATATGCCATTAGAAACTGAGCAAACTTCCAATGGACTTGAAAACTTTGGTGTGGATGAAGATGCAGCTCCAGATTTATTTAGTTCAGATAATGAACAAAATGAATCAGATAGTTTTTTATCGACAGAGAATAATGAAAATAACTCTGAAGATGATGATCTTGAAATTCCAGCATTTTTAAGAAGACAAAAGAATTAATGGTCTTCAAAAAAATAAATGATAGCCACCATAGTACCAGATGTGAGAAGTCATTATCCGGTACTGCTAAGTGAATTAATTAGCATTATTACCCCTCAATATGGTGGCACATTTATTGACTGCACCTTTGGTCAAGGTGGATACTCTAAAAAAATATTAAATTTTGCTGAAACAAAAGTAATTGCACTAGATAGAGATTTAGAAAGTCAAAAAAAAGCAAATATAATTCAAAGTTCTTTTGAAAATAGATTTTTATTTAAGAACATTAAATTTAGCCAGTTAAATAATTTAAAGCTTAAAAATGAAAATATAAGAGGAGTGATCTTTGACTTAGGTTATTCGCTCAATCAAATAAAGGATCCAAAAAAAGGGCTTTCTTTTGAGACTGTTGGTGAACTCAATATGAAGATGGGAATAAATGAGTTTTCAGCCAAAGAGGCAATAAATATTCTAGACAAAGTCGAACTTGCACAAATATTTAAGTATTTTGGTGAAGAAAAAGATAGCAATCGAATAGCACATAATATTGTGGAAGATAGAGCTAAAAAAGAAATTACAACAGAGGAGCTAGTAAGGATAATTGAGTCTTCAAAGAGAAAAAATAATAGCAAAACCCATAGCGCTACAAAAATTTTTCAAGCACTAAGAATATTTGTTAATAAAGAAATAAGTGAATTAATTTATGGGTTAATTAATGCAGCCAAAATAGTCAAAAAAGATGGAGTTATAGCGGTAGTAACATTTCATTCACTTGAAGATAAAATAGTAAAATACTTTTTTAAAAGCTTGTCTGAAAACAAAAGTGTTTCAAGGTACATGCCCAAAGGTGAAGAAAAAGTTAATTTATTTAAGTCTCTTAACAAGAAACCTATTGTACCTAGTGAAAAAGAAATTAAAGAAAATCCACCATCTAGATCAGCAAAATTAAGATACGTCATAAAAAAAGAGGATTTTTATGATTTTGAAACAGATATTTTAGAAAAATTTGATTATTTAATTAAAATTGAAAATTTTTCACAAAAATTATGAAGAAAATAGCATTTTTAATAATTTTAATATTAGTTTTAGCTACTTCAATTGTGAAAAATTCTACAAAAGAAATTGAAGATAAAATTTTTGTATTAAAAGAAAATATTAGGCCTTTAAAAACAGAACTTGGTGAAGCATTATTAGAATATAATTTCCTTACTTCTCCAGAAAAGTTAACTCAATATCAAAATCAATATTTTGAAAAAGATTTAATCAAAATAGATATTACTCAAATTAAAGAATTAAGAGAAAATAATGATCAAATAGTCACAAATAACTTAATTAAAGAAAAAAATGGATCACAAGAAAAGTAATATAATTTTAGAAGAATATGAAAATAAATTTTCATATAAAAAAAGTAAAACAAATCTCAACATAGAGTTTAATAGAATTGCATTTATCTTTTTTGTATTTCTAGTTATTTCAATAATATTTTCTACTCAGCTTCTTCACTTAGGCTCATTAAAACAAGTTAAAAAAGTTACACAAGTTTCTAATATAAAAAATTACAGAGCAGATATAATGGATAGAAATGGCAATTATTTAGCCAAAACTGTTAGCTCTATTGATATTGGTATTAATCCTGTTGAAATTATAGATAAACAAAAACTTTTAATAAATTTAAAATTGTTGTTTCCCAAAAAGAATTATTTAGAAATTAAAAAAAAAATTGATCAAAATAAATTTTTTTATTTTGAAAAAAAAATATCTTTAGAAAATTATGAAAAAATCATGTTACTTGGAGATAAATCAATAGTACCAGAAGAGAAGTTGGCTAGAGTCTATCCTCAAAAAAATCTTTTTAGTCATATTATTGGTCAGATAGATGATGATAACCAAGGTATATCAGGTATTGAGAAATCATTTGACGATAGATTAAAGCAAAAAAAAGAACCACTTGAATTAACTGTTGATACGGACGTGCAATTCTTAGTCAGAGAACAACTTATAAAATTTAATACAATTTTTAGAAGTAAAGGTGCGGCTGCGATTTTAATGAATGTAAATAATGGAGAAATTATTTCTATGGTCTCATATCCTGATTTTGACCTTAACAAGAGAGAAAAAATTGTAGATTTGGATTTTATCAATAGAGCAACCAAAGGTGTTTATGAGCTAGGCTCAGTTTTTAAAACATTTACAGTTGCTGCTGGATTGGACCAAAATTTAATAGATGTTGATACTGAATTTTTAGATTTGCCAAAATCAATTCGTTGTGCTGGTCAATCTATTGGAGAGTATAGTGACAATATTCCTTCAGATTTAACAGTGGAAGAAATCTTAATTAGATCTGGAAATATAGGATCAGTTAGAATTGGACAAAAGTTAGAAATAGAAAAACTTAAATCTTTTTTAGAAAAAGTTGGAGTTTTAAATAAAATTGATTTTGATATTGAGGAAGTAGGAGAACCATATCCGTTCAAGTGGGGAAAATGTAAATTAGCCACTGTTTCTTTTGGACATGGAATAACTACAACACCGTTGCAACTTGCAAAGGGATATTCGATTATTACAAATGGTGGTT
The DNA here is from genome assembly GCF_059418005.1 of Candidatus Pelagibacter sp. PS_10_02. Lineage (NCBI taxonomy): Bacteria > Pseudomonadati > Pseudomonadota > Alphaproteobacteria > Candidatus Pelagibacterales > Candidatus Pelagibacteraceae > Candidatus Pelagibacter > Candidatus Pelagibacter sp. PS_10_02. The sequence goes on along the minus strand of NZ_CM182076.1, from coordinate 900,258 downwards.
TTGATATTAAACCTACTTTAATTAAAAGAGATGAGGATATCATTAAGAATAAAAACAGAGTCATTAAGGAAGGTATTTCAGAAAAATTAAATCTTATTCTAAGAAAAATTGTCACAAATAAAAAAGGTACCGCAGAATTAGCCAACATAGATGGATATGAAGTAGGTGGTAAAACTGGAACAGCCCAAAAAACTACATTAGGTGGTTATTCTAATTTAAAAGTTAATACGTTTGCCTCTATATTTCCAACCTCAAAACCAAAGTACGCATTAATTGTTTTATTAGATGAACCCAAAACTAATAGTGAGTATATTTATTATTACAAAGATGGAAAACAACCTACAAAAGGCACACCTTATAATACAGCTGGCTGGACCTCTGTTGAAGTTGCTGGAAATATCATAGAAAGAATTGGGCCTATTTTGGCCACAAAACATATAGAAAATTAAAATTCATATGCAGATTGGGCATTTCTTTAAAAATATAAAACCTGAATACAAAAATTATTATTTTTCAGGATTTAGCTTTGATAGTAAGCAATGTAAAAATAACTATATATTTTTCGTCATTAAGGGCACAATCAATAATGGTACTCTCTTCATAAATGATGCAATAAAAAATGGGGCAAAAATAATTGTTTCAGAATTAAAATTTGAAGGAATAAAAAAAGGAGTATTATTTATAAACACACCAAATGCCAGAAAAGCATTATCCGAATTTTCTTATGCAACCAATAATAATAAACCTAATAATTTAATAGCAGTAACAGGTACAAATGGAAAATCATCTATTGTAGATTTTTATTTTCAAATTTTGAAATCAAATAAAATTAAAGTAGCATCAATAGGAACTTTGGGGGTTAAAACAAACAATTTAACCTCCAAGTCATTTAACACAACAATGGATCCTATAAGATTAAACAAAGTATTAAAAAATCTTAAAAAAAAAAATATTGATAATGTTATATTGGAAGCGTCTAGTCATGGATTAAAACAAAATAGGTTAGATGGTTTAAAATTTAAAACTGGAATATTTACAAATTTATCTCGCGATCATTTAGATTATCATAAGACTTTCAAAGATTATTTAAAATCTAAGTTGTACTTATTTAAAAATCTATTGGAAAAAAATGCAAATATAGTTACAGATGACTCAATTCAAGAATATAAAAAAATTAAAAATATTGCATTAAAGAGTAAATTTAATCTTAACACTATTTCTAATAAAAAAAGCAACTTAAGTTTAATTTCAATTGAATATCAAGATGACAAGCAATTAATTTATATTAGGTATAAAAAAAATACTTATAAAATTTTAGTAAATTTAATAGGAAAAGTTCAACTAAAAAATATTTTTATGGCAATGCTTGCTGCTGAAAAAAGTAATTTAGTATTTAATAAAATAGTAGACTCCATTAGATATATTAAACCTGTTAGAGGGAGACTTGAAAAAATAGGTAACATAAAAAATAACTCTAAGGTGATCCTTGATTATGCGCATACACCTGATGCACTAAAGGTATGCTTGTTAAATTTGAAGGAACAATTTGCAGATAAAAAGATTTCTATTGTTTTTGGTTGTGGTGGCAATAGAGACAAGGGCAAAAGAGCAGTGATGGGGATGATTGCTAATCAATATTGTGAAAATATTTATTTAACAGATGACAATCCTAGAAATGAGAATCCAAGCAATATTAGAAAAGATATTAAAAAAAAGATTGAGAAGTCAAAGATTTATGAGATCGCAGAGAGATCAAAAGCAATTAAACAGGCAATTTTGAATTTAAAAACAGGAGATATTTTAGTTGTAGCTGGTAAAGGTCACGAAGAAACACAAGACTATGGAACCAAAAAAAAAGCTTTTTCTGATAAAAAAGAAATATTAAAAAATATTAAATTAAAAAATAAAATACTCTCAGATAATTTAAAAATTAATATTTTAAATGATTTATCTAACTATATTTTAGCAAACCCAAAAACAATTATAAAAAAAGCATCAATAAACTCTAAAGAGATAAAAAAAAATGATATTTTTTTTGCAATAAAAGGAAAAAAAAATAATGGTAATCTTTTTGTAAAAGAAGCATTTACTAGAGGAGCAAGCTTAGTAGTTGCTAGCGAAGGAAAAAAAGAAAAAAGAAAAATAATTGTAAAAAATACTTTAAATTTTTTAACAAAAGCTTCTTCAATACTTCGAAATAATTTATCAACAAAAATAATTGCAATAACAGGAAGTTGTGGAAAAACTTCTTTAAAAGAATTGACAGGAAAAATATTGGGTAAAATTTTTCAAGTTACATACTCTCCAAAATCTTTCAATAATAAATTTGGTGTTCCTTTGAGTGTGTTTAATTTACAAGCTAATGATGATTATGGCATATTTGAAATTGGAATGGATAAAAAAAATGAAATAGATGAATTATCAAAAATAATAAAACCAAATGTAGGAGTTATTACAAATATTTCACATGCCCACATAAAAAATTTTAAAAATATTAACGAAATAGCACTTGCTAAAGCTGAAATTATTAACAATATAAAAAGTAATGGCTATCTTGTTTTAAATCGAGACGATGATTTCTTTAGTTTTCATAAAAAACTAGCCCAAAAAAGAAAATTAAAAACTTTATCATTTAGCTTGAAAGATAAAAATTCAGATATCAACTTAATATCAATCATTAAAGTTAAATCGAAGTTCAAAATATTTATAAAAGTTAATAAAGTAAAAACTTTTTTTTATGTTAATTCTATTTTTGAAAATGACTTAAAAAATATATTGGCATCAATTACAATTATTTCAATTTTTATAAATATAAATAGTCTAAATAAAAATATTTTTTATAATTACCAAAAACCACAAGGAAGAGGCGATATACAAAAAATTAAATTAGCTAAAAAATCATTTTATTTAATAGATGAGAGCTATAATTCAAATCCATTGTCTTTAAAGTCAGCATTAAATAATTTTGACAATATTAAAATGCTAAACTCTAAAAAACACTTAATTCTTGGAGATATGTTAGAGCTTGGAAAATATTCAAAATCATTACATTTGGCAATTGGCAAGAGTATTAACAAGCTATCACTTAAAAATATTAATGTTTTTGGTAAAGATATTAAGATAACCCATAAGGTGTTAAATAAAGATAAAAAAGGATTAATCTTAAAAAATGAAACTCAAATATTTGATTTGATTAAAAATTCATTAAATAATAATGATTATTTAATGATTAAGGGTTCAAACTCAACAGGACTTAATACTCTTGTTAAACAAATAAAAATCGGAAAAATTAATGCTTTATAGTCTTATTGTTAATTTAGTTGATCAATTTGGTTTTTTGAATGTTTTTAAATATTTAACATTTAGAACTGGTTTAGCCATGTTTACTTCAATGTTTGTTGTGTTGTTAATAGGCACTCCATTTATAAAGTTTTTTTCAGCAAGACAAATTTTAAACCCAATAAGAGACGATGGTCCAAGTGACCATATCATAAAAAAAATTGGAACTCCCACAATGGGAGGAGTATTAATATTATTAGGTTTGTTTTCAGGGATATTACTTTGGGGAGACTTAACCAATTATCATATATGGTTTTTACTTTTCATAGTAAGTAGTTATGGTTCATTGGGGGCTTATGACGATTATAAAAAAATTAAATTTAAGAATTCATCTGGCATATCTTTTAGGTTCAAAATTATTTCACAAATAGTAATAGCTTTAGTTGGAATTTTGGGATTGGCACATTTTTCTCAAAATACTGAATTAACAAATTTATATTTTCCATTTTTTAAAAACCTGATTATTAACCTCGGTTGGTTCTTTATACCATTTTCTATATTTATAATTGTTGGCTCATCAAATGCAGTCAATTTAACAGATGGTCTTGATGGTTTAGCTACCGTACCCGTTATACTGGTTGCAGGATGTTTTGCATTTATAAGTTATGTAACTGGCAATATTGTATTCTCTGAATACTTAAACATTCCTTATTTGGAAGGCATGGGTGAAGTAGCAGTTTTTTGTGGATCAATTATTGGAGCTTGTCTGGGGTTTTTATGGTTTAATGCACCACCTGCAAAAATATTCATGGGCGACACAGGATCCTTAGCACTAGGAGGCTCGTTGGGAGCGATTGGAATAATTACTAAGCACGAGTTTGTTCTAGCCATTACAGGCGGTCTGTTTGTGCTAGAAGCAGTATCAGTTATTGTTCAGGTTGTATCATTTAAATTAACAGGAAAAAGAATTTTTAGAATGGCACCCATTCATCATCATTTTGAAAAAAAAGGTTGGCCAGAGTCAACGGTTGTTATTAGATTTTGGATAATTTCAATAATTCTTGCAATGATAGGTTTGGCGACGTTGAAACTTAGATAATGTTAGAGTCTCATAATATTTTCAATAACAAAAAAATTTTAATTTATGGTTTAGGTAAAAGTGGATTATCAGCATCAAAATTTTTAAAAAGAAATAACAAAGTTATTGAATATGATGACAAAAAAAATAAGAATTATGGAAAAATTAGAAAAATAGAATTTGATTACATAATACTTAGTCCAGGAATAGATATTAATAAATGTAAATTAAGTAATTTTTTAAAAAAAAATTATAGTAAAATTCACACAGATTTAGATATTTTTTACAGTAATTATAAAAACAATTATAAAATAACTATAACTGGTACCAATGGTAAATCTACGACTGCTAAAATTCTATATGAAGTTATAAAAGCTCAAAAGATAGACGTTCGATTAGTAGGCAATATTGGCAACCCTATTTTATTAGAGAAAAACATAACTAATAAGACAATTTTCATAATTGAGGCTTCATCATACCAGTTAGCATATAGTAAATTGTTTAAATCAAATATATCGATGATTTTAAATATATCGCCAGATCATCTAGATAGACACAAGACTATTAAGGGATATATAAATGCAAAGTTTAAACTGATTAAAGGTCAATCAAAAGATGATTTGGCTATTTTAAATTATGATAATTTTTACATAAAACGTTATCTAAAATTAAAAAAGTTTTTAGTAAAAATAATCAAGATAAGTAAAAAGACGAATATTAATACTATTTCAAGTATCAAAAATCAATATTTTTTAACAGAAGGTAATAAAGAAAACTTAAAGTTTGTTTTAGTAGTTGCAGATATATTAAAGCTTAAAAAAGATATTTTATTTAGAACATTAGAAAAATTTAAGGGGCTTAATTTTAGACAACAAATAATCTATAATTCAAATAGATTGACAGTCATCAATGACTCAAAAGCAACTTCTTTTTCCTCTTCTGTAAGTCTATTAAGTTCATTATCTAATGTATATTGGATAGTAGGAGGGTTAGCAAAGAAAGGAGATAAATTATTATTAAATAAAAGAAATAATAAAAATATTAAAGCATACATTTTTGGAAAAGATAAAATTTTTTTTATAAATAAAATAAAAAGATTAATGAAATATGAGTCTTTTTTTGATCTTAAAGATTTAATAAAAAAAATATTTATAGATATAAAATCAGATCATAAAATAAAACATAAAATAATACTTTTTAGTCCTGCAGCAGCTTCTTTTGATAATTTTAAAAATTTTGAAGAAAGAGGAAAATATTTTAACAAAATTATTAATAAATATATAAATGCTAAGCTTTAACGAGATATATAAATTTTATTATGAGTGGTGGAAAAATATAGATAAAACTTTGTTCTTATTAATTATTTTTTTATTTGGTTTAGGATTATTTTTTTCTTTAGTATCAACCTCATTAATAGCCTCTGATAAACTAGATACTAATAATTATTTTTTTTTCTTTAGGCATTTAATATTTATATTACTAGGTATTGGTGTATTAATTTTTTTTTCTTCATTAAGTGAAAAAAATCTATTTAAAATATCTTTATATCTATTTTTCATTTCTATTTTTTTTTTGATTTTAGTGCCAATTATTGGAGTTGAAGTAAAAGGATCTAGAAGGTGGCTTAATCTTTTTTTTCTGCCAAGGTTTCAGCCAATTGAACTTGTAAAACCCTTCGTCATTATTTTTATAGCCACTATTTTATGTATAGAAAAAAATTTTAATATTTTTTTTAAATACGTCATAAGTTTTATAGCAATCCTACCAATAATCTTTTTATTGGTAATCCAACCTGATATTGGGCAGACTCTTTTGGTATTTTTGTCTTGGGCTACATTAATTTTTGTATCAGGTATCAGCTTACCAATAATAATTAGCGCTCTAAGTTTTCTACTATCAATATTTATTTACATGATTTTTTTTATTCCAAAATTTTTATATATAAAAAGTCGTATTTTATCTTTTTTTAACCCAAATAGCGGCACACATAATTTTCAGTCCGATAAAGCAATAGATGCAATAAGTAGTGGAGGTTATTTTGGAAAAGGAATAGGAGAGGGCACATTAAAAAATAGAGTTCCAGAAGCACATACTGATTATATTGTATCAGTAATTTCGGAAGAATTTGGTGTGATTGCTATTATATTATTGTTAATCCTGTTTCTATTTTTTATCTATACCGTCTTTAAAAAAATATATTTAGAAAAAAGTGAAAAAATAAAATTAGTATTAACTGGGATTATAAGTTTATTAATTTTTCAAGCCTTAATACATTTTGGTGTGAATATCAGATTATTTCCAACTACGGGCATGACGTTACCATTCTTAAGCTATGGAGGCTCATCAATTATTGGTGTGTCTATTCTGTCTGGTATACTATTAAATTTAACCAAGAGAAAAGTTAATTAGATGAAAAAAAAAATTTTAATAAGTACAGGTGGTTCAGGTGGCCATGTTGTACCGGCAACTATATTATATCAACATTTAAAAGATCTTAATGAAGTTTTTGTGACTTGTGATAATAGAGGCTTAAAATTTTTAAATCAAAAAGATTATGATTTAACAATATTTAATATAAATCCATTTAAAAAAAATTTTTTTTTATTCCCTTTAAATATTTTTAAAATCTTATTTTTAACAATCAAATCTTTCATTTTTCTAAAAAAAAAAGACAGAAGTATTAATATCGACAGGCGGTTATATGTCCTTACCATTATGTTTAGCATCAAGATTATTAAACATAAAGCTGTATTTATTTGAACCAAATATTGTCATTGGAAGATCTAATAAGCTTTTTCTAAGATATTGTAAAAAAATATTTTGTTATTCTGATAAAATAAAAAATTTTCCTAAAAATCTAAAAAATAAAATTGAAATTATACCCCCTTTATTAAGAAAAAAATTTTATGAACTTAATAAAACTAAGACAATAAATGATCAAATTAAACTTCTGGTTATTGGTGGCAGTCAAGGAGCAAAAATTTTTGATACATTAATTAAAAATTCAATAGTCAAACTATCAAAAAAATACAAGTTTAAAGTTTACCAACAATCAAACATAAATAATTTTACTAGTATAAAAAAGACCTACCAAGAAAATAAAATTGATTATGAACTGTTTGAATACAACGAAGATGTCTCAATGTTCATGGAAAAATCAAATTTATGTATTACAAGAGCAGGAGCTACAACGTTAGCAGAATTAGTTTTTTTAAATTTACCGCATGTTGCAATACCACTGCCTAGTTCAAAAGATAATCATCAATTTGAAAATGCAAATTTTTATAATGAAATAGGATGCAATTGGATCTTAAATCAAAATATTATTAATGAAGATAAAATGGTGAGTTTTTTAACAAATATCATTGAAAATAAAAAAGAATATAATGAAAGACTAATTAAAATGGAAAATTTTAGCTATCAAAATAGTTGGAATAATATAAATCTCAAAATTAACTCTATTATTAATGAAAATTGAATTAGCACAAACTGAAATTATACATTTTATAGGTATAGGTGGCATTGGCATGAGTGGTCTGGCTCTTATTATGAAAAGAATGGGTTTTAATATTCAGGGAAGCGATGTTCAAAATAATAAAAATATAGAAAGATTACAAAAAAGTAAGATCAGGATTAATATTAAACATAATAAAAAAAATATTTCAAAAGCAACGATTGTTGTTGTCTCTTCAGCCATTAAAAAGAATAATCCAGAATTAATTGAAGCAAAAAAAAAGATGCTGCCAATTTATAAACGTGGACAAATGTTGGCAAACATAGTCTCTTTAACTAAAAATATTGTTGTTACAGGCTCTCATGGTAAAACAACTACAACATCTTTATTAGCAGCAATTTTTGCAAAAACGAAATTAGATCCAACAATCATTAATGGTGGAGTACTAAATGCAATAAAAAATTCAGCAAGGCTTGGAAAAAGTGATTGGTGTATATTAGAAGCGGATGAGTCTGATGGAAGTTTTATTTATGTGCCTCCAACCTATTCTATAATAACAAATATAGACCGAGAACATATGGATTATTACAGTTCCATGGACGATCTTAAAGATTTATTTATAAAATTTATAAATAAAGTTCCCACTTTTGGTAAATCATTCATATGTATTGATGATAAAAATAATAATGATTTATTAAAGAGACTAAAAATAAAAAATTATTTTACTTATGGAACAAACCCAAAATCTCAATTTTATATAAAAAATATAAAACAATTAAAAGATTTTTCAGAATATGATTTATCAATAAAGCTTCCTGGGAAGAAAAATTTGAATATAAAAAATATTAAGATCCCCCTTCTTGGTATTCATAATATACGTAATTCAACTGCTGCAGCAGCTGTTTCATTAACAATTGGAATTTCTCCAAAACTTATAAAAAATGGTTTAAGAGAATTTAAAGGTGTTCAAAGGAGATTTAATAAAATCTTTAGCTACAGAGAAACTCATTTTTATGATGATTATGCCCATCATCCAACTGAAATAAAAGAAGTTTTAAATGGAGTTAGAGCCGCATATAAAAAAGAAGAAGTTATTTGTATATTTCAACCTCATAGAATATCAAGATTAAAAGATTTAAAAAAAGAATTTAGCCTATCTTTTAAAAAAGCAGACACAGTTATTTTGTGCCCAATTTATGCTGCAGGTGAAAAAATTAAGCTTGGATTTAATTACATGAATTTTGCAAAAGAAATTATTAAAAATTCTAATGTTAAATTATTTATGGTTAATGATCAGTATCAATTAGCAAAATTTATTAAAAATAATATTTATGGAAAAAAAATAGTTGTTGGAATGGGTGCAGGGACAATTTCTTCCTGGATGAGAGAACTTCCAAAATTGATATAATGCAATTAGAAGAATTAAAAAAATTCTCAAGTGAGATCAATAGTAAATTTTTATTTGATTTTGATCTAAAGAAAAGTAATTGGTTCAATATAGGTGGTAAAACTAAGGCATATTTTAAACCTGATAATTTGTCAGATTTAATTCTATTTTTAAAAAAATTTGGCTTAAAAGAAAAAATTTATATTCTAGGTGCTGGCTCTAATACCCTGATAAGTGATAAAACTTATGAAGGAGTTGTTATTAAATTAGGTAAAAATTTTGCCAATATTTCGATGCTTCCCAATAATACAATTATTGCCGGCAGTGCTTGTTCTGATAAAAAATTATCAGACTTTGCTATGGAAAATGATGTGGGCGGTTTCGAATTTTTAGCCTGTATACCAGGTACCGTTGGTGGTGGTTTAAGAATGAATGCCGGCTGTTTTAATAGAGAATTTAAAGACATACTTCTATCTGTGCAAGCCATTGATAGGAATGGTAGAGTTTTAACAATACCTGCTAAAAAAATTATGTTTGAATATAGAAATAATGACTTACCAGAAGATTTAATTTTTTTAAGTGCATCTTTCAAAGGTTTCAATAAAGATAAAGAAAAGATTAAAAATGAAATTAAAGAGTTAAAAGATAAAAAAGATAACTCTCAACCAACTAAAATAAAGACAAGTGGTAGCACTTTTAAAAACCCAATTAATCAATCAGATAAAAAAGTTTGGCAATTAATTAAAGAGTCTGTGCCACAAGATTTGAATTTTGGAGATGCTAGTATTTCAGAAAAACATTTTAATTTTTTTGTAAATGAAGGTAGCGCTAGTTTCAATGATATGATCAAATTAATAAACTTTGTTCAGGAACAAGTTAAAAAAAAAACAGGAATTATACTTGAAAAAGAAATAAAAATATTGGAATAGTTATGAAAAAAAAAATCTTAGTACTTTGTGGAGGAATATCCAAAGAGCGATTAATAAGCTTAGATACTGGAAAGCAAGTTTATAATGAGTTAAAAAAAAATGGTTATAGAACTAAAATAAGTGAACCAAATAATAGTTTACTTAAAAATATAAAATCATTTAAGCCAAATATAATTTTTAATGCTTTGCATGGACAATATGGAGAAGATGGCTATATCCAATCAATTTTAGAAACACAAAAAATTCCTTATACTCATTCAGGTATACTTGCATCATCAATCGCTATGGATAAAGAATTATCAAAAAAAATTTTTCTTAAAAACAAGATCTTAACACCAAAATATATCAAGTTCGATTTTTTAAAACCAATCAAAAATATAATTAAAGAAATTGATAAAAAATTAAAATTTCCAGTTGTAATAAAACCAATAAATGAGGGATCAAGTGTACATGTTTATATATGTACAAAAAAAGATTTCATAAAAAATTTGAAAAAATTAAACATTTATAAACAAATTTTAATTGAAGAATTTATTGAAGGTAGAGAAATACAGGTTGCCGTAATGGGCCAAAAAGCACTTGGTACAATTGAGTTAAAACCTAAAAGAAAATTTTATGACTATGAAGCAAAATATAGTTCAAATGCTAAAACAAAACACATAATTCCCGTAGATTTATCTAAAAAAGATTTGAGTAAGATAGAAGACATCGCAAATAAAGCCCATCAAATAGTTGGCTGTCGAGGAGTATCACGATCAGATTTTAAATATCACAAAGGTAAATTTTATTTACTAGAAATTAATACACAGCCAGGTATGACTAAACTTTCATTAGTACCAGAAATTGCTAGTCACAAAGGTATAACTTTTATCAAATTAATTGAGTGGATTTTAAAAGATGCATCAATCAATAGGTAAAAGAAATAAAATAGTAATTTATTTTATATTACTAATTACATTAAGTACAATAAGTGGGAAATTTACTCTCAACAACAAAGAATATTTATCTACAAATAATAAAATAACAATTCAAGGTCTTTCAAATGATAATAATTTTGACATTTCTAATAGACTTAAAAGTTTAGTTAATAAAAATATTTTATTCATTAATCGTAAAGAAATTGTCGACATAATTGATGACTACAATATTATAGAAAAATATAGCGTTAAACGAATTTATCCTGGAAATATAGTGATAAATGTTACACCCACCAGATATCTAGCCCGAACATCAAATGACAATAAATTATTAGTTGGAGCAAACGGTAAACTTATTAGAGACTCAAAAAATTCAGAAAATTTACCTTTCTTGTTTGGAGATTTTAAATCAAAAAGCTTTTTAAGTTTAAAAAAAGATATTGAACAATCAAAGTTTACCTTTCATAGATTTAAGACATTATATTTTTTTAAGTCAAATAGATGGGATATTTTAACCAATAACGATATTCTGATTAAGTTGCCTTTAGAAAATTCCTTAGTAGCCTTAAACCTTGCATATAAGATTATTGAAGACGATCAAGTTAATAAAAAAATTATAGATCTTAGGGTAAAGGATCGTTTAATAATAAATTAATGACTAATAAAAATTTTCAAACTTTTTTTGATTGTGGTTCCTCTAAAATAAGAGCAGCAACATTTAATATAGATAATGACAATGATGCATACTTTACAGAAAGTGAATTTCTTAAAGACAATACAAGCCTAGAGTTAAAAATTAAAGAAATTATAAATTCACTTGAGAGAGACTCAAGCAAATATATTAACAATGTAAATCTGATGATAGATAGCCCTAAGATGCTCTCAATAAGTATTTCTTTATCCAAAAAACTTGATGGATCAAAATTAAAAAAAGAAAATATAAAATTTTTAGTTCAAGAGGCAAAACAAGAAATTTTAAAATATTATACTGGCTACAATATAGCTCATATCATCATTAATAATTATAAGATTGATGGAGTTGATTACACCTTTTTACCAGATAAAATTAATTGTAATTTTTTTTCTTTAGACATACTTTTTATTTGTTTACCTTTAGAATTAGTTTTAAATTTTAAAGATATTTTTTCTAGATTAAATATCTTAGTTGATAGAATTATTTGTACAAGTTACGCAAAATCCATTCATTATAAAAGTAACTTAAATCTTAGTGGGCCCGTATCATTTATTGATGTTGGATTTGATAAAACATCTATAATTACGTATTTAAATGAAAATATAGCTATGTTAGATATTTTATCTGTTGGTGGTAATCATATTACAAAAGATCTTTCCAAGGTATTAAATATAAGTTTACAGAAGTCTGAACAAATCAAACTGAATTTTGACCAAAATCTCAACATTTTAAGTGAAGAAATTAAATCTACAGATATGCTTCAAAAAATAATTTTGGCTAGAACAGAAGAAATTCTTGAGCTGTGTAATAAATCAATTAAATCAAATTTATTTTTAACTGAAAAATTTAAGATGGTATTAACTGGTCAAGGATCTAAAATACTTGATAGTAAGCTCAAAGATAACATTTTTTTTGTAAATGATATTGATTTTTTAGAAGAAACTCTTGAGGATATTTGTTGGTCAGGCTTCAGATTAATTTCAAAACCAAATAAACAAGAGGTTGTAATAGTCCCAAAAAAATCAATAAAACATGGTTTTTTTGAAAAACTTTTTCACTTATTTAGATAATCTGGTTAAAAAATTCTAGTAAATTACCGTAACATTTCTTGTTTTTCTTAATTTAATCTAACTATTTATAAGGCTTCAATGTCTGTTTTAAATCAAAAAACTATTAATCAAGAGATTACATTCAATGGTGTTGGTCTTCATAGTGGCTTAGCTGCAACTATGACAGTAAAGCCTGCCGCACCAAATACTGGAATAATTTTTAAAAGAACAGACTTAAAAGAGAATAATGTTATTATACCAAATATATTTAATGTAAGTAGTGCAATATTTTGCACGACTATTTCAAATGAACATGGGGTAAGCGTATCAACTATAGAACATTTAATGGGAGCGTTATATGGTTTGGGCATTGATAATGCATTAATTGAAATTGATAATCAAGAAGTGCCAATTTTAGATGGTTCAGCAAAACTTTTTGTTGAAGCTATCTCTAAAATTGGGATTAAAAAAAGTGATGCTCCAATTAAGATAATAAAGATTTTAAAAAAAATAGAATTTATAGATGAAAATAAAACAATAACTATTGAACCAAGTAAAATTAGTTTAGATATAGACTTTGAACTAAAGTATACAAACGAAATTATAGGAACACAACGAAACTTGATTAAGGTTTTTGAATCTGACTTGAGTGATATTTATAACTCTAGAACATTTTGTCTGTTTGAAGATATAGAAAAATTAAAAGAAATGGGTCTTGCAAAAGGAGGCAGCCTTGATAATGCAGTAGTTGTTAAGAATAATGCGGTATTAAATCAAAATGGACTTAGAAATCATAAAGAATTTGTTAATCATAAGATTTTAGATTGCATGGGTGATTTATACTTGGCTGGCTATAAAATAATTGGAAAAATAGTTTGTTCACAAGGTGGCCATAAGCTTACAAATCAATTACTAAGAAAAGTTTTTGAAAATGATGAAAATTTTTCATTAATAGAAATTAAAGAAAAAAGCCTCCCACATGCTTTTGTTAACAAAACTAGTCTTAGATCTATTGCATAAAGATTAGAGTTTTTTTGTTTTTATGTTAATAGATTAAAAATGAATAAACTTTTTTATATAACCTTAATAACTTTAACTATTTTTTTAACATCATGCAGTAAAGAAAAAAAAATTACCGTTATTAATGAGACTGATATAAATTTACAAATGATTTCACTATATGAGGAGGGCTATCAGGAATTATTAAATGGAGACACCTTGTATGCAGCAAATAAATTTAGAGAAGCTGAATTAATTTTTCCACAATCAGAGTGGGCACCAATGGCATCTCTAATGTCAGCTTATGCCTACTATTCTGATGATTATTATTTGGAGGCAATCGATCAAATTAAAGATTATATGAGGAAATATCCAAATCATATTAATAATGACTACGCTCACTTTATTTTAGCTATGTGTTATTATGAAAATATTGTTGATGAGAAAAGAGATTTAGACCCATTACTTAATTCAAAAAAAGAGTTTGAGTTAATCATAAGAGAATATCCCGATACTGATTTTGCTCTTGATGCCAAATTTAAAATAGAACTCATTAAAGATAGACTTGCTGGAAAAGAAATGTTTATAGGTAGGCACTATTTAAAAAGTAAAAAATGGATACCTGCTTTAAATAGATTTAAAAATGTATTAGAAAATTATGAAACTACAGTTTATGTCGAAGAAGCGTTATTTAGATTAGTTGAGACAAATTACAAGATTGGTTTAGTTGAAGAGTCTAAAAAATATGCAAATTTGTTAGGATATAATTATGGTTCCAGTGAGTGGTATAAAGCATCTTATAAAATATTTAATCAAGATTATAAATATGATGAAAAACAGCTAAAAAAAAATAAACAAAAGGATAAAAAAAAAATACTATCTAGATTTAAAGCAAAATTTAAAACAATTTTTGAATAAATGAATGATGAATTAATTAAGAAAGATTATTCTACAAAAATAAAAAAAGTACAAAAATTAAACAAAGCTTACTATCAAGAAAACAACTCTATTGTAACCGATCAAGAATATGATCTCTTAAAAAAGCAGATAATTGATTTAGAAAAAAAATATTTATTTTTAAAAAGCAAACATTCACCTACAGTTTCAATAGGATTTAAACCATCAAAAAATTTTGAGAAGGTAAGACATAAGGTTCCAATGTTATCACTTGGAAATGCTTTTAATGAAGAAGATTTAAAAAACTTTGAAAAAAAATTATTCAATTTTTTAAGTTTAAATAAGATAAGTGTAGTGGATTATAGTGCTGAACCAAAAATTGACGGAATATCAGCATCATTAATTTATATTAATGGAAAATTTATAAAGGGACTTTCCAGAGGTGATGGAGTCGAAGGAGAGGATATTACTGAAAATTTAAAAACAATTAAGGATATCCCACAGAATGTAAGTGCAAAAAATTTTCCTAATGAAATTGATATAAGAGGTGAAGTGTTTATAGAAAATGATGACTTTAAAAAGATTAGTGAAAAATTTGCCAACCCTAGAAATGCCGCGTCAGGATCTCTAAGACAGAAAGATCACAATGTTACTGCTAAGATTCCATTAAAATTTATTGCTTATACCTTTGGTTATACATCGGAGATGAAAATTAATAATCAAACAGAATTTTTAGAAAATTTAAAAGTCTGGGGTTTTAAGACAAATCCATTTAATAAAAAAATCTCAGGCATCAAAAATTTAATGTCTAATCATAAGAATTTAGAGGAAAAAAGAAAAGAAATAGCATTTGATATAGATGGTGTAGTTTATAAAGTTAATGATTTTAGTTTACAAAAAAGATTAGGATTTGCTGCTAATGCCCCAAGATGGGCCATTGCACATAAATTTTCAGCTAATAGCTCAATTTCTGAAATAATAAATATTGAGATCCAAGTAGGAAGGACAGGCGCCCTAACACCTGTTGCAAAGATTAAGCCAGTTAATATTGGTGGTGTTATAGTTTCTAATGCCACACTTCATAATGAAGATGAGATTATCAGGAAAGATATAAGAATTGGGGATACAGTGACCGTTGAAAGAGCAGGCGATGTAATACCCCATGTTGTTTCAGTTGATATAAAAAAAAGAAATAAAAACTCTAAAAAATTTAATTTCCCTCTCATTTGTCCATCGTGTGGCAACAAAACTGTCAAAGATTATAATGAGACAACAAAAAAAAAAGATGCTGTTAGAAGATGTATTAGTGAGGGATATGAATGTGAAAAAATTGCAATAGAAAAAATTAAACATTTTGTATCTAAAGAGGCATTTAATATCGATGGACTGGGTAAAAGGATTGTTGAAAATTTTTGGAATTTAAAGCTAATAAGGTTTCCACAAGATATTTTTAATTTTAATTATGACAAAATAGAAAAATTAGAAGGATGGGGAAAATTATCTGTTAAAAATTTAAAATTTTCAATTGAAGAAAAAATAACAATCTCTTTAGATAGGTTTATCTACGCTCTAGGAATAAGGCATATAGGACAAGAAAATGCTAAACTTATGGCAAAGCATTTAAAAACTGCTGATAATTTTTTTAAATTATCAAAGGATAAAAACATAGAAATTTTATCGAATATTGATGGTATTGGTAAAACTCAAATTCAGTCAATAAAAAAATTTTTCTTAAATAAAACAAATTTAGATGTGCTATCTGAATTGAAAAAAAAACTTAAAATACAAAATATGATTTTAATAAATGATAAAGGATTATTGAATAATAAAACTTTTATGCTCACAGGTAAGTTAAATGGAATTAGTAGAGCAGAGGCAAAATCTTTAATTGAGCAAAATTCAGGAAAAATAATTAGTAATGTGAACAAAAAATTAAATTATTTAATAGTAGGTGAAAAACCAACTATTAAAAAGATAAATACAGCAAGAGAATTAAATATAAAAATTATTGATCAAAAAGAATTATTAAAAATGTTAAATAAGTTGGGCTAACCATCTTCTTTCATTTTTATTTAATAAAGATGAATACTCAGAGTAAATTTTTAAATGATATCTAAATAAATAATCTTTTTCAGATTTGTTTAGCAGCTTGTAATTGATCAAATCTTTTTCTATGGGCGCAAGCGTAAAATTATCAAATAATAACTTATTTTTAAATTTTTTTACATATATCAAATTTTCTATTCTAATTCCAAAATGACCTTTTTTGTAAAACCCAGGTTCATTACTCAAAATCATTCCTTTGGTTAATTTAATATTATTATATTTTGAAATTGATTGTGGACCCTCATGAACATTTAAGAAAAAACCAACACCATGTCCTGTTCCATGTGCATAGTCTAAGCCTACTTTTTTTAAAAATTTTCTAGCTCTAATATCTATTTTTTTTCCAGTATCAATTTTATTTAAATTGGTTTGAACAACTGCAATATGTCCCTTTAAAACATAAGTATAAGCATTCATTATAGTTTTTTTTTGCTTAGAAAAACAAATGGTTCTAGTAACATCTGTTGTACCAAATTTATATTGACCACCTGAATCAACTAATAAAAGGTCTTGTTTTTTAATCTTTTTGGTATTTTTAGGTGTTGCTCTATAGTGAACTATGGCCCCATTAGATCCTGCACCAGCTATTGTATTAAAACTTGGGTATAAATAGGCTGGATTTAATTTTCTAAATTTTTCCAATCTATTTTGCGCATCAACTTCTGTGATTACTTTTTTATTAACATTCTTAATCCAATAAATAAATTTTGTTAATGCCAACCCATCTTTTTTATGAGTTTCAATCATATGTTTTATCTCCTGCTCATTTTTAATAGATTTTAATTTATAAATTGGATCTTCAATTTTTAATACTTTGAATCTTTTTTTTATGATGTTTTCATATAAAATTGAACAAGATTTATTATCAATTATAAAATTACCTTCTTCTAACTGGTAGAATAAATTAGATAAATTATTTTCATCAACAATATATTTTGTATTTATTTTTTTTTCTTTAATAATAGTTTTTGCGTTAGATTTTTTAGTTATCAGATATATTTTTTTATTTTTACTAATAATCAATCTTGCATTTGGTATTGGACTGCTAGGACTATCATAGCCTCTAATATTTAGTAACCACGCAACATTTTCTGGTGCACTCACAAACAAATAATCAGCATTATTTGATTTAATAAATTTTATTACTTTAGAAATTTTTGAATGATGTGATTCGCCTACAACACTTTTATCCAAGGAAAAAAAAGGTTTTGTTTTTATCTTTTTAAATTTAAATATTTGATCGATTAAATTATGGTTTATTGCAGTTAAATTATTATTTGAAAAATATTTCTTAAGTATATTTTTTGTAAATAGACTTGGATCATAACCTAAGTTTAGATTTTTAATAATTTCATTTGGAAGTTTTTTATGAATCTCAATTATTTTATAATTATCTGAAGATTCTTGTTGAGCTTGAATAGTATATCTACCATCAACAAATAAATAATTTTTTTTATTTAAAATAACAGCTAAGCCCGCTGAACCTGAGAATTTTGTAATCTTCTTTAATCTATCATTTTTGGCATATTCAGAAAAATAATCATCATTTTTAGGAACAATGTAGCCATCAATTTTATATTTTTTGAATTTATTTCTTAAATTATTTATTTTTTCTATAATCATTTAATTCTTTTTTGATATCGTATCCAACCTGGGCTTCTTATTTCTTCATTAGTTTCAAAATCTTGATTAAATTCAAAATCATCATCTTTACTGTCATCGAAATATGAGTTTTTTTCTAAAAATTCTTCTGGCAGTTCATCGACAAACCTTGAGGCCATACTATCAATCCAATTTCCTTGGTAAAATCTATTCATTGCAAAAGACACAAGTGCTTTCTTTTTTGCTCTAGTTATTCCTACGTAAGCCAACCTTCTTTCCTCTTCAAGTCCATTTTGACCTTTTTCTTCAATTGATTTTTGGTGTGGAAAAAGTCCCTCCTCCCATCCAGGTAGAAAAACCACGTCAAACTCAAGTCCTTTTGAGCCATGCATAGTCATCATATTAATTTTTTCACCATCCCAATCTTGATCCACTGATGTTGCTAATGCAACGTGTTCTAAGAAACTCTCTAAATTATCAAATTCTTTCATTGCACTGAGAAGCTCTTTAATATTCTCTAGGCGATTTTCATTTTCAACGTCTTTTTTATTCTTCAACATTGAAGAGTAGCCCGACTCATCTAAGACTAGCTGGAGTAATTTTACATGGTTAATTTTTTTTATATTGATATCGTTTCTCCATTTATCCATTAAAAATAAAAAAGAACTCAAGCCTATTTTAGTTTTTGGTTTGATTAAATTTTGTTCAATTAATTGCTTAGAAGAAATTTCTAAACTTGAGGAGTTTTCTTTTGAAAATTCATGTATTAATTTAATAGTACTTTCACCTATAGATCGTTTAGGAGTGTTTATTATTCTATCAAATGCTAAATCATCTTTAGGTTGATGAATTAACCTTAAATATGCAACACAATCTTTAATCTCTGCTCTCTCATAAAATTTTGTACCTCCCAAGATCCTATAAGGAAGCCCAATTTTTAAAAAACGTTCTTCAAATTCTCTAGTTTGAAAAATTGCCCTAACTAAAATTGCTATGTTATTAAAAGAATATTTTTTTTTTAATTTTTTTTCTATTTCATCTGAAATTCCTATTGCTTCATCTTTTCCATTTTTAAAACAATTAAGTTTAACTAAGTCACCCTCATCCATTGTAGTTTTTAAAGTTTTGCCAACTCTATTTTGATTATTAGCGATTAAATTCGAGGCAACGGATAAAATATTTTGTGAGGATCTATAATTTTCTTCTAATCTTATTACTTTTACATTTTCATAAACCTTATCAAATTCTAAAAAATTCTTGATTTCTGCACCACGCCAACTGTAAATAGATTGATCATCATCTCCAACACAACATAAATTTTTATGTTTTTCTGATAATAGATATAGCCATCTACTCTGAATGTAGTTTGTATCTTGATATTCATCGACCAAAATATATTTAAAATTATTTGAATATATTTCTCTTATATCTAAATTTTTTTCTAAAATTTTTACAGCATGTAAAATTAAATCTCCAAAATCACACGCATTTAAATCTAATAGTTTTTGCTGATAAATTTTATATAAAGGAAGTAAAGTTTTTTCATAAATATCATTTTTATTTATAATGACTTCATTTGGATAAAATCCTTTATTTTTCCATCTATCAATAATGGATAAAATATATTTTGGAGCTAATTGTTTAATATCTATATTTTCAGCTTTACATATATTCTTAATGAGTCTTACCTGATCATCTGTGTCAATGATCGTAAAATTAGATGTTAAACCAGCTGCAGGAGCATGTTTTCTCAATAATTTTGCGCAAATTGAATGAAAAGTTCCTAGCCAAGATAATCCAGTAGCTTCAGAATTAAGCATAGAACTTATTCTATTTTGCATCTCCCTTGCAGCCTTATTTGTAAAAGTTACAGACAATATCTGATTAGGAAAAGCTTTCTTCTCTTTAATTATATGAGCGATTCTAGATGTGAGAACTTTAGTTTTACCTGAGCCTGCTCCAGCAACTATAAGTAATGGTCCATTAAGGTGTAAAACTGCTTCTTTTTGAGCTTTATTTAGATCATTTAAATAATCAGAGTTTATCATTTTAGAATATTCATTATAAGCTTATTAAATTTTATTAGTAGATATGAAACAAAAATATACCAAAAAAATTACAAATCTGATTGATTTATTGATCATAAATACACTATTAAAAGTTATATATAAAATAAAATATTTTTTTGTTTGGCATTTTTGGAATTTGTCTAAGAAATTTAATAAACTGTTTAACAACTTAGTAAAAAAACCATTATCAGACTTTTTTATAAAAATAAGTGATTTAATTAGTTATTTTTTTAAAAAAAAAATAACTAAAAATGTAAATACATTTACTCAAAATTTTTTTTTTAAGCTTGATAATTTAAAAACTAAATATTTTGGAAAAAGCTCTAAAATAAGTAATTTTAATAAATTTAATATTAGTGGATTAAATAAAGTTTTAATAACTTTAATTGGTTCATTGTTTTTATATATTTTTTACTTATTACTACCTAGTATATACGATAAAACTTGGGTAGAGGAAAAAATCAAAAAAAATCTTCTTAGTGAATTTAAAATTGATTTAACATCTACTGAAGATATTTCTTACCGTATTCTTCCATCTCCACATTTTTTAATTAAAGATACCAATATATTATCAAATGAGCCAAATAATAAAAAAATAATAGCTGAGGTTAGAAATTTAAAAGTATTTATCAATCAAGGTAATTTTTTTGATAAAGAAAAAATTACTTTAAAAAATATTATTATAAATGATGCAAATTTTTCTTTATCAGGGATTGATTTAAAAAGATATAATAGTTCAATTAACGATAAACTTTCTAATAAAAAAATTCAATTTGACAAAGGTAATATCTTTTTTAAAGATAACATCAATGAAATATTTGCTATAGTGAAAATTAATGATGCAAATCTTTTTTTTGATGATCAAGCATTACATAATAATTTTAATCTCAAAGGGAGTATTTTTTCAATACCGTTTACTTTCGAATTAGAAAGTAAAAATGATCAACAAATTAAAAAAAAAATTTCATTTAATGCAAAATCTCTTAATTTAGAAATTAACAATGACTATATTGTTGATAATGATGGTCAAACTAAAGGTAATAATATTGTTACTTTTTTAGGGACCCTATTAAATTCAGAATTTAAATTGAGCAACAACAGTGTTATTTTTTTTTCCAAAAATTCAAGAATTAAAAATAACAAAATTGACTACAATGGAATTTTATCAATTAATCCATTTGATCTAGATTTAAAAATTGATTTAAATGATAATAATATATCTGAGCTATTAAATTTTAATCCTATTTTAATAGAATTACTAAAATCAGGAGTATTATTTAATAGCAATATAAGTTTAAAAACTCTTATCAATGCTAATTCAAATGAGCAAAAGAATCTTTTTCAAAATTCTAAAATCCATCTAGATATAACTAGTGGCAAAATAAACTTTGATAAAACAAAATTTTTTAATAGTGACATAGGATCATTTGAGTTAAGTAATAGTAATTTATTTGTCCAAGATAATAGATTAATTTTAAATACAGATTTATTTTTTGATATCAAGAATAGTAATAAATTATTCTCATCTCTTAACACAAAAAAAAAATCTAGAAGAAAAATTAATAATGTTTTAATAAATTTTGATTATGATTTTTCAAATAATGTAATTAAATTTAATAATGTCAAAATTGACAATAATAAAGTAGGTGATCAAATTTTAAATATTATTGAGGAATTTGAGGATAATAATTTAAATAATAAAGTTAAAACTAAAAGATTATTAAATAATATACTTGATGCTTATGAGGGGTAAATCATTTTTTTAGGATCTACTATCTGATCATAATCCTTCTCTTTTACAAGACCAGTTTTTAAAGTTTCTTCTTTTAAAGTAGTTCCATTTTTTAAAGCAGTTTTTGCAATTTTTGCAGCATTGTCATATCCAATTTTAGGAGCGAGAGCAGTAACTAACATTAGAGAGTTATCTAGATGCTCTTTAATTTTTTTCTTATTAGCTTTAATTCCTTTAACGCAAAAGAGAGCAAAATTTTTTGTACTATCTGCAATAAGATCTATGGATTGAAGAACATTGTGGGCTATCATTGGTTTAAATACATTCAATTCAAAGTGACCATGAGAACCAGCAACAGTAATACCCGTATGATTTCCAATAACATTGGCACAAACCATCGTAACAGCTTCACATTGTGTAGGATTAACTTTACCAGGCATAATAGATGAGCCAGGTTCATTTTCAGGAAGAATTAATTCTCCATAACCAGCTCGAGGTCCTGATCCAAGAAATCTTATATCATTTGATATTTTCATCAAGGCAACAGCACAAGTATTTAAAGTTCCTGAGAAATTTATAATAGAGTCGTGAGCAGCCAATTCAGCAAATTTGTTTATGGCAGGTTTAAAAGGTAATTTTGTAAATTTAGCAATTTCTTTAACAATTTTTTTATCAAAACCCTTTCTTGAATTAATTCCAGTTCCAACAGCAGTGCCACCCTGTGCTAAAAAGAATATCTCTTTAAGGGCAAACTCTATTCTTTCAATAGATTTCTTTAATTGAACTTGATATCCTGAAAACTCTTGACCAAGTGATAATGGGGTTGCATCTTGTAAATGGGTTCTACCAATTTTAATAATACTTTTAAATTCTTTAGATTTTTTAGCTAATTCTTTTTCTAAAATTTTTAAATTTGGTAATAATTTTGATACAGTTTCTTGAGCAACAGATATATGCATAGCTGTTGGAAAAACATCATTAGTAGATTGAGATTTATTGACATGATCATTTGGATGAACAGGTTTTTTTGAACCTTTTTTTCCACCCAATATCTCAATTGCTCTATTTGCAATTACCTCATTAACATTCATGTTTGTTTGAGTACCAGAACCTGTTTGCCAAACTTTTAAAGGAAAATTTTCATCTAATTTTCCTTTTATTACTTCATCAGAAGCCTTTATGATTGAGTTAGTAATTTTTTTATCAATCTGTTTTTCTTTAAAATGTACTAACGCTGCTGATCTTTTTATAATTGCTATTGATTTAATTATTGAAATATTTACTAAAATTTTTCCAATGTTAAAAAATTTATTAGATCTTTGGGTTGACGCTCCCCAATATTTATCATTTGAAACGTTTATACTTCCAATACTGTCAAATTCTTTTCTTAATTTCATTGATTAATATATTATTCTTAATTTAGTATACTTATATATTAAAATTAAAAAACTTACAGGAGCTAAATGACAAATTTTAACAAAGTAAAAACTTTTATGAAAACCTTTGGCCAAGAGGTTAAAACTAAGCCTTCTTTTAGCTCTGATAAGATAAATACTTTAAGATATGATTTAATTAAAGAAGAACTAGAAGAACTTAAAATTGCAATGGAAAATAAAGATCTTTTAGAAGTTGCTGACGCTTTAACGGATATTTTGTATGTAACTTATGGTGCTGGACATGCATTTGGTATCGATCTTGATAAATGTTTTGAAGAAGTTCAAAATTCAAACATGAGTAAGCTAGGCGAAGACGGTAAGCCCATTTATAATGATGCTGGAAAAGTTATGAAGGGTCCTAAATATTTTAAACCTGATTTAAGTAAATTTATAAATTTATAGGGGCGTTCTGTTACCCGGTGCCCCAGACCGTGCTTCTATAATTAACCTAAGTTAATTATGCAGCAATAGCGTAACTTTCGTTAGCATTTAAAGTTTAGCCCGTCACGGTGGAACAATCCCGAACGAAAGAATAACCTTTAGTCACCCGTCGATCCTATTTCACCCCCTTAAGTTGTAAATGGTGGAGGTGGTGGGTACTGCCCCCACGTCCGTAATGGTTATTACGAAATTCGTTTATCGTCGTAGTTGGCAAGCCAACACTATTACTATAAAAGCATTTGAAGGAGATTCAATAAAAATCATGAAATTAACAAAAGAACAATCACAAGAAATCAAAGATCAACAGGCCCAACAAAATCAAACAAAAAGGGTTACAGCTCCTGAACTTGAAAACATTCTTTATGAAGCAATACCAGCCCTTGATCACGGCTTTGTAAGAGTTATTGATTACATGGGAGATGACACATCAATTGTTCAATCTGCTAGAGTTTCCTATGGAAAAGGAACCAAGCAAGTTTCAACAGATGCAGGCCTTATAAAATATTTGATGAGACATTGGCATAGCACTCCATTTGAAATGTGTGAAATTAAATACCATGTTAAACTTCCAATTTTTATTGCACGACAATGGATTAGACATAGAACAGCAAATGTTAATGAGTATTCAGCAAGGTATTCAATTTTAGATAGAGAGTTTTATTTACCATCACAAGAAAATTTAGCAGCACAATCTTCAAGTAACAGACAAGGAAGAGGAGATGTTATTGAAGGTGAACAAGCAAAAGAAGTTTTGGAACTTTTAAAAAATGATGCTGAAAGAACCTATGACAATTATGAAATGATGCTGAATGAAAGATTTGATGGCTCAACGATCGATGAAAATAAAAAAGGACTTGCAAGAGAACTTGCTAGAATGAATTTAACTTTAAACACTTATACTCAGTGGTACTGGAAAACAGACTTACTAAATTTGATGAATTTCTTAAGACTAAGAGCGGACAGTCATGCACAATATGAAATAAGAGTTTATGCGGACATCATGTTAGATACTGTTAAGAAATGGGTACCTATAACTTATGATGCATTTATGGATTATAGGGTAGGTGGAACAGAGGTTTCAGCTAAAGGAAAAATTATAATTCAAAAACTAATCAAAGGGGAAGAAGTTGACCCAGATAGTTCAGGCTTATCTAAAAGAGAATGGAATGAGTTAATGGTTTCTTTTGATCTTAAAGATAAGTTGATTTAATTTTTTTAGCAAAGTCTAAGTATATTTTAGAAATTTCATGCTCAGGATTAGCTTCAACAATTGGTTTTCCTTCATCACCACATCTTCCAACCTCAGAATTTATTGGAATTTCACCTAAAAATTCTTTTTCAAATTCCTCAGCTGTTCGTTTAACACCACCCTCACCAAATATTTTATATTTTTTACCATCATCACCAGTAAAATAACTCATATTATCAACTAAACCTAAAATTTTAACTCCAAGTTTGTCAAACATCTTAATGCCTCTTTTAACATCAAGAAGGGCTACTTCTTGAGGAGTTGAAACGATTATTGCTCCATCCATCTTAATTTCTTGAGAAAAAGTTAATTGAGTATCACCAGTTCCAGGAGGCATATCAACAATGATGAAATCTAAGTTTTTCCAACCAACTTTTTGTGTGAAAGTTTTAATTGCGCTAGTTACCATAGGTCCACGCCAAATCATTGGAGTTTGTTGATCAGCTAGAAAACCAATGGACATACATTGAATGTCATATTTTGTAATAGGAGTTAAAGTTTGACCATCACTTTTTGGTTTTTCATTTATATCAAACATTTTTGGTATTGAAGGACCATAAATGTCAGCATCAAGCAAACCAACCTTACAACCAATTTGTTTTAATGCTAAAGCAAGATTTGTTGCAAAAGTTGATTTACCAACTCCACCTTTTGCACTTGAAATTGCTATGGTAAATTTTGTTCCAAGAATCGGGTTTTTAGTGAACTTTCTAGGCTCCAGTTTTTTTTTCATTGCGTCACTTGGTTCTGGTTTTTTATCTGTCATGTGGCTATCAATACTTGTTTTTCTAATTAAAGGCACTATATACTTAACGATATGTCAGATGATTTTCAAGGTAGAGGTGGAAGTCCATGGGGAACACCCCCTGGAGGAGGAAACGGCTCAGGTAGAGGTCCAACACCACCAGACATAGATGCAATTATTAAAGACATCCAAAATAAAATAAATAAATTTTTACCTGGTGGAAGTAAATCAGGCGGAAAACCAATTGGTCTAATCTTAATTATTTTACTTTTTGTTTGGCTTGCAAGCGGATTATATAGAGTGCTTCCAGATGAACAGGGAGTTGTATTAAGATTTGGTAAATTTATAAAAACTACTCAACCAGGATTAAACTACCACATTCCTTTTCCAGTAGAGGCTGTTGAAACTCCAAAAGTTACAAAAGTTAACAGAATTGATATTGGGTTTAGATCAGAGAGAGATAGTGGTTTTTCTCAAGGAGGTGGAGTAGCCGATGTTCCTCAAGAAAGTTTAATGTTAACAGGTGATGAAAATATTGTGAACATAGACTTTTCAGTTTTTTGGGTAATTAAAGATGCGGGAAAGTTTTTATTTGAAATTCAAGATCCTGAAGGATCTGTTAAAGCTGCAGCAGAGACTGCAATGAGAGAAGTAATTGCTAAAAGTGAAATTCAACCAATTCTAACTGAAGGAAGAGCTGAAATTGAAATTGAAACACAAGAAATTATTCAAAAAATATTAGATGAGTATCAAAGTGGAATTCAAATTACACAAGTTCAAACTCAAAAAGCTGATCCACCGGATCAAGTAATTGATGCATTCAGAGATGTTCAAGCTGCAAGAGCTGATATGGAAAGATCTAAAAATGAAGCTGAAGCATATGCAAATGATGTTATCCCAAGAGCAAGAGGGGAAGCTGCAAAAATTATGCAAGCAGCAGAAGCTTACAAACAAAAAGTAGTTGCTCAATCAGAAGGTGAAGCAAGTAGATTTATATCAATCTTCAATGAATATGATAAAGCAAAAGAAGTGACACAAGAGAGAATGTATCTTGAAACTATGGAAAAAGTTTTAGCTGATATTGATAAAGTAATTATTGAGAAAAATGCTGGATCAGGGGTCGTTCCTTATTTACCACTACCTGAACTAGGAAAAAAGAAGGTAACTAATTAGATGAAAGCACAAAAAATTTTATTACCCATTATAGCAGTCCTAGGAGCTGCAGTTTTCTTTTCAGTATTTATTGTTAAAGAAGTTAATCAAGCAATAGTTTTGCAATTTGGTGACCCTAAAAGAATTATAGTAGAGCCTGGTTTAAATTTTAAAATTCCTTTTATTCAAAATATAGTCTACCTAGATAAAAGAATATTAAATTTAGATACTCCACCAGCAGAGGTTATTGCCTCAGATCAAAAAAGATTAATTGTAGATGCATTTGCAAGATTTAAAATTGTAGACCCCTTAAAATTTTATATTTCTGTTGGAAATGAAAGAGTTGCAAGATCAAGATTGGCAACAGTTATTAACTCAAGAATTAGAAATGTTTTAGGTCAACAAGAACTACAAACATTATTATCTAAAGACAGATCAAAACAAATGTCTCTAATTCAAGTAGGGGTTAATGCAGAGGCTCAAAAATTTGGAATTGAAATTGTAGATGTAAGAATTAAAAGAGCAGACCTTCCTCAAGCAAACAGTGAAGCAATTTTTAGAAGAATGCAAACTGAAAGAGAAAGAGAAGCTAAGGAATTTAGAGCACGAGGTGCAGAAATGGCAGTCACAATTACATCAACGGCTGATAAAGAAGTTTCAATAATTTTAGCAGATGCAAATAAAAACTCTGAGATCATGAAGGGTGAAGGTGATGGTGAAAGAAATAGAATATTTGCAGATGCCTTTGGAAGAGACCCTGAATTTTTTGCATTTTACAGAGCTATGCAGGCATATGAAACAGCTTTAATCGGCGGAGAAACATCTTTAATTTTATCTCCTGATAGTGAATTTTTTAAATTTTTTGGAAATATAAAACCTAAATCTCAATAATAATTAAACATGAAAGAATTGATCATAGCTTTTGGTCTCTTTCTTTTTATTGAAGGTATTATGTATGCCTTATTTCCATCAAAAATGAAAAATATGATAAAAAAAATTGAGTTGATAAGCGACTCACAATTGAGAAGTGGTGGATTAATTTTTGCAGTTATTGGCTTTGTTATTATTTGGTATATTAAAAATTAAAATGAAAAAGATTAAAAAATTTATACTCATTATTTTTTCAATTACTTTTGCTTCACAGGTAATTGCAAAAGAAGTACCGAATTCATTTGCAGATTTAGCAGAAAAGCTAATGCCTTCTGTTGTAAACATTTCAACAACCACAACAGTTGTTACTAATTCAAATCCATTTCCAGGATTTCAATTCCCACCAGGCTCTCCTTTTGAGGATATGTTTAAAGAATTTGGCACGCCACAGAAAAGAAAATCAGCTGCTCTAGGCTCAGGTTTTATAATTGAAAAAAGTGGAATTGTGGTAACTAATAACCATGTTATACAAGATGCAGAAGATATTTTAGTAAGAGTTGATGGTGACAAAGAGTATAAGGCGACAGTTATTGGAGCTGACCCCTTATCAGATATTGCTGTCCTTCAAATAGAGTCAAAAGAAAAGTTCATACCTGTAAAATTTGGAGACTCAGATAAAGCGAGAATTGGTGATTGGGTAATTGCAATAGGTAATCCATTTGGCCTAGGAGGAACAGTTACGGCTGGAATTATTTCTGCAAGAAATAGATCTATTGGGCTTTCTCGTTATGAAGACTACATTCAAACAGATGCTTCTATAAATTCAGGAAATTCTGGAGGTCCCTTGTTTGATATGAACGGCGATGTAATTGGAATTAATACAGCAATCTTAGGCAAAGGTGGTTCAATTGGCATAGGTTTTTCTATACCCTCCAACAGTGCAAAAAAAGTAATAGACCAATTAATTGAATTTGGTGAAACTAAAAGAGGATGGCTTGGAGTTAGAATTCAAGTGGTTACTCAAGAAATTGCTGATGTAGAAAAGTTAGATGAACCAAGAGGAGCTTTAGTTGCAAGTGTAGCTGAGAATAGCCCATCTGATAAAGCAGGAATTAAAGATGGCGATATAATTTTAGAGTTTAATAATACCAAAATAAATGAAATGAAAGAACTACCAATTATTGTTGCTCAAACAGAAGTAGGTAAAACAGTTGATGTTAAAGTTTGGAGAAATAAAAAAGAAATTACAAAAAAAATTAAATTAGGAAGACTTGAAACTTCAGAGGATTTTAAAGTTGAAAAAAAAGCAAGTAAAAATGAAACTCCAGAAATTTCTGAAGTTAAATCATTAAAGATTATAGCACGACCTTTAAATGATGATGATATTAAGGAAAGAAAATTACCCAATCAAACAACAGGTCTAGTGATCACTAATATTGGTAAAAATAGCCCAATAAATTACTTAAACGTAGGTGACATAATTATTGAAGCTCAAAAGAAAAAAATCAAATCTATAAAAGATCTTGAAGAAATAGTTGAGAGTACACTTAAATCAAATCAAAAAACAATTTTGATTGTGATTTACAACAATCAAAACCAAAGAAGATATATTGGTGTTAAGCTAGACTAATAATGGACAATCTGTCCAAGATCATTTTAATTTCAGGTCCAACTGCTTCAGGTAAATCAAATTTTGCTGTAAAAATTGCTAAAAAAATTAATGGAGAAATAATTAATGCAGATAGCATGCAAGTTTATAAAAAATTAAAAATATTAACAGCAAAACCAAACCTAAAAGATAAAAAAGGTATCAAACATCATTTGTACGGATTAATTGATTTAGACAAAAAATTTTCAACAGGCGATTGGTTAAAAAAAGTGATTAAAAAAATTAAAGAAATTAAAAAAAGAAAAAAAATTCCAATTTTAGTTGGAGGAACTGGTTTATATTTTCAATCCTTGATCAATGGTTTAGTAGAAATCCCTGAGATTCCAATAAAATTTAGAAATAAAATTAGAGCAATACACAAAAAAGAAGGTCAAAAAAAATTTTATAAAAAACTTTTACAGATTGATCCTAAGGTTAAATTGAAATTTGATCCAAATGACTCTCAAAGAAGTATAAGAGCATTTGAAATTAAATCATTTACCAATGTTTCAATGTATGACTGGTTAGATAAAACCACATCAATTTTTAAAGAAAATGAATTTTTGAAATTGTATATCAACGTTGAAAGACAGGAGTTAGTCAAAAGAATAAATGAAAGAGTCTTACTTATGGTTAAAAAAGGAGCCATACAGGAAGTTCAAAAATTTATTTCATTAAAAATTAAAAAAGATCAAACTGTAAATAAGGTCATTGGAATTGACGAATTGACACAGTATCTACAGAATAAAATTAATTTAGAGCAAGCCATAGAACTAATATCAATTAAAACAAGACAATATGCTAAAAGACAAGCAACTTGGGCCAGAACGAGAATGACCACTTGGGATAAAATATCTTTAAATAAAATTGATGCCTTTGTAAAAAAATTAGATAAATCATCTCTTAAACTTGACCAATTAACATAAAGTCCGATAGATTGCCTGAATGCCAAAATTATATTCAGGTGCTGAGATTGTTTTTAAATGTTTAGAAGATCAAAAGGTAGAGCATATCTTTGGTTATCCTGGTGGAGCAGTGCTTCCAATTTATGATGAATTAAAAAACCATCCTTCAATTAAACATATTCTTGTTCGACACGAGCAAGGAGCTGGTCATGCTGCTGAGGGATATGCAAGATCAACTGGAAAACCTGGCGTTGTATTAGTCACGTCTGGACCTGGTGCAACAAATGTTGTGACAGCTTTAACAGATGCCTACATGGACTCTGTTCCTCTTGTTTGTATCTCAGGTCAAGTCCCAACTCATTTAATTGGTACAGATGCTTTTCAAGAGTGCGATACAACAGGAATAACAAGACCATGCACAAAACATAATTGGTTAGTTAAAAATATAAATGACCTTCCAAGGATAATGCATGAAGCATTTGAGGTTGCAACAACAGGAAGACCAGGGCCAGTATTAGTAGATATTCCAAAAGATATACAATTTGCAAAAACAAAATACTTTAAACCTTCCAAAAAAAAATCTAACTTAAAGATTAAAAATAGGTTTAAGCAAAAAGATATAGATCAATTAATTGATTTAATGAGCAAGGCAAAAAAACCTATTTTTTATACAGGTGGTGGCGTTATTAACTCAGGCCCAAAAGCAAGTGAACTTTTAAGAGAATTAGTATCTCTTACTGGATTTCCAATTACCTCAACACTACAAGGATTAGGTGCTTATCCAGGAGATGATAATCAATTTCTTGGAATGCTAGGAATGCATGGAACTTATGAAGCTAACAATGCAATGCATGATTGTGATTTACTTATCAATATAGGTGCTAGGTTTGATGACCGAATAACAGGAAAGATTGATGAGTTTTCTCCCAAATCAAAAAAAGTCCATATAGATATAGACCCATCTTCAATAAACAAAATTGTAAAAGTTGATCTATCTATTGTTGGAGATGTTGTGGATGTAATTAATTCAACAACAAAAACTTTAAAAAAGAAAAATTTAAATCTAGTAAAATCAAATAAACAAAAAATTTCAAACTGGTGGCAACAAATTCAAAAATGGAGAAAAAAGCAATCTCTAAGTTATATTGGCAGTGATAAAATTATAAAGCCTCAATATGCTGTAGAAAGACTTTATGAGTTAACAAAAAAACAAGATACTTTTGTAACAACAGAAGTAGGCCAACATCAAATGTGGGCTGCACAACATTACAAATTTAATAAACCAAATAGATGGATGACCTCGGGTGGCTTAGGAACCATGGGCTATGGATTGCCAGCTGCAATTGGTGTGCAAGTTGCCCATCCTAAAAAATTGGTGGTAGATATTGCTGGTGAGGCTTCAATTTTAATGAATATGCAAGAAATTTCCACTGCGGTTCAGTACAATTTGCCAATTAAAGTCTTTATATTAAATAATCAATACATGGGCATGGTAAGGCAATGGCAAGAACTTCTCCATGAAAAAAACTATTCTGAAAGTTATTCAAAGGCACTACCAGATTTTGTTAAATTAGCAGAAGCCTATGGTTGTGTTGGTATTTGTGCAAAAGAACCTAATGAACTAGATGAAAAAATTGAAGAAATGATCAATACTGATAGACCAGTAATTTTTGATTGTCACGTAGATCAAGATGAAAATTGCTTTCCAATGATACCTTCTGGAAAGCCTCATAACCAAATGTTGTTAGGTCCAAATGATCAAGAAGCCAATAAGATTAGCGGCAAAGGAAAAGCATTAGTATAAATGACAAAATCTAAATCAGCATATAGCACTCCAACTAAATCGGGAAAAATTGATACACATATTATTGTAGTCTGGGTAGATAATGAAGCGAGTGTTTTATCTCGAGTGGTTGGACTATTTTCAGGTAGAGGATATAATATTGAATCTTTAGCAGTGGCTGAAGTTGACCATAAAAAAAACTTATCTAGAATTACAATTGTAACAACAGGGACACCACAAGTTATTGAACAAATTGTATTACAATTAAAAAAACTCGTACCAGTTCATAATGTTGCTAATTTTAAAAGAGACGATAAAAATGTCATTTTTAGAGAAATGGCTCTATTAAAAATTGTTGCAAATCCTATTAAAATTAAGAAAGCTTTAAATACTTGTAAAAACTTTAATCCAGTTGTACTAGATCAGACAAAAAAATCTGTAGTAATTCAAATTACAGCATTAAGAAGAGAAATAGATAATATGATAAAAAATTTAAAACCACTTGGTCTTGTTAGCGCTTCAAGAACTGGGGCGGTTGCAATGACGAGAGGTGCAGAAATCTTAAATTAATTAGCAAAAGGAGAAAAGAAATGAAAATGTTTTATGAAAAAGATGCAGACGTTAATCTAATTAAGAGCAAAAAGATTGCAATTTTTGGTTATGGAAGTCAAGGACACGCACATGCTTTAAATTTAAAAGATAGTGGAGCAAAAGAAGTAGTTGTTGCTCTTAGAGATGGATCGGCGAGCAAAGCAAAAGCTGAGTCTAAAGGTTTAAGAGTAATGAATTTATCTGATGCTGCCGAATGGGCAGAAGTTGCAATGATATTAACTCCAGATGAATTACAGGCTTCAATTTATAAAAATCATATTGAACAAAGAATTAAAGAGGGCACAAGTCTAGCTTTTGCTCATGGATTAAATATTCATTACAAACTTATTGATGCTAGAAAAGATTTAGATGTATTTATGGTTGCCCCAAAAGGACCTGGCCATTTAGTTAGAAGTGAGTTTGAAAGAGGTGGAGGAGTTCCATGTTTATTTGCAGTTCATCAAAATGGGACAGGTAAAGCAAGAGACCTTGCTTTATCATATGCATCAGCAATTGGTGGTGGAAAATCTGGAATTATTGAAACAACATTTAAAGATGAGTGTGAAACAGATTTATTTGGAGAGCAGTCAGTTCTTTGTGGAGGATTAGTTGAGCTTATAAAAAATGGTTTTGAAACTTTAACGGAAGCTGGCTACGAACCTGAAATGGCATATTTTGAATGCTTACATGAAGTCAAATTAATTGTTGATCTAATTTATGAGGGTGGAATAGCAAATATGAATTATTCAATCTCAAATACTGCTGAGTATGGCGAATATGTATCAGGCAAAAAAGTGGTAGACAGTGAAAGCAAAAAGAGAATGAAAGAAGTTCTTGCTGACATTCAATCTGGTAAATTTACAAGAGATTGGATGAAAGAATGTGAAGGAGGTCAAAAGAACTTTTTAAAAATGAGAAAAGATCTTGCAGATCATCCAATTGAAAAGGTTGGTGCTGAACTAAGAGCTATGATGCCTTGGATTGGTAAGAAAAAATTAATAGATAGTGATAAAGGTTAGTTTTTAATAAAAACCCAAATCGACCAAGAAACATAGCGTAAATATAACAAATATTTTGCAATCTCTAATATAGATTGTATTATAGGTTTTCTAAATATTAGCTATGAACGACAAAGATAAAATTTTTATATTTGATACTACAATGCGTGATGGTGAGCAATCACCAGGTGCATCAATGAGTCTTGAGGAAAAAATTCAAATTGCAAGAATTTTTGATGAATTAGGTATAGATATAATCGAAGCTGGATTTCCAATTGCATCTCCAGGTGATTTTGAA
This sequence comes from Candidatus Pelagibacter sp. PS_10_02, assembly GCF_059418005.1. Lineage (NCBI taxonomy): Bacteria > Pseudomonadati > Pseudomonadota > Alphaproteobacteria > Candidatus Pelagibacterales > Candidatus Pelagibacteraceae > Candidatus Pelagibacter > Candidatus Pelagibacter sp. PS_10_02. The sequence continues at coordinate 865,950 of NZ_CM182076.1, read as the reverse complement.
GCGGTAACTGCAATAAGTAAGATTTTAAAAAATTCTATTCCTTGTGGACTTTCAAGAGCAAGTAAAAAAGATATAGATGTATGTCATGAAGCTTTAAAAGCAGCGCCGAGATTTAGAATACATACATTTATTTCAACAAGTCCATTACACATGAAGCACAAGTTAAATAAATCACCAGAACAAGTTCTGGAAGCAATTAAAGAAAGTGTAACTTACGCAAGAAATTTGACCGATGATGTTGAATGGTCATGCGAGGATGGCACAAGAACAGATATGGATTATATGTGCAAGTCAGTTGAGCTTGCAATTAGCAGTGGAGCGAAAACAATAAATATTCCAGATACTGTTGGTTATACCATTCCAGCTGAATTTACAAAAATAATTACAACATTAAAAAATAAAGTTCCAAATATTGATAAGGCAATATTATCTGTTCATTGTCATAATGATCTTGGGTTAGCAGTTGCAAATTCACTTGCAGGGGTTGCAGCAGGAGCAAGACAAGTAGAGTGTACTATAAATGGCATTGGTGAAAGAGCGGGTAATGCAGCACTTGAAGAAATTGTAATGGCAATAAGAACAAGAAATGATCTAATGCCTTATTCAACAGGAATTAAGACTGAATTGATAAGTAAAGCTTCTAAAGTTGTTTCAAATGCAACCTTTCCCGTTCAGTTTAATAAAGCAATTGTTGGAAAAAATGCTTTTGCACATGAAGCGGGTATTCACCAAGATGGAATGCTTAAAAATAGAGAAACATATGAAATTATGACTCCTGAAAGTGTAGGAGTTAAAAAAACATCTCTTGTTATGGGAAAACATTCAGGACGACATGCATTTAAAGAAAAATTAAATGATCTTGGTTATGGAGAAGTAACTGATGATGTAATTCAAACAGCTTTTGGAAAATTTAAGATTTTAGCTGATAAGAAAAAACATGTTTATGATGATGATATCGCAGCTTTGGTTGATGATAGTTTGGTTTTAGATAAATATATGATTAATTTAAAATCATTGAAAGTTTTTGCTGGAACAGGTGAGCCACAAAAAGCTGAAATGACACTAGATGTTTATGGAGAAGTTAAAAAAACATCAGAAACAGGAGATGGACCTGTAGATGCTATATTTAAATGCATCAAAGTATTATATCCTCATGATGTAAAATTGTTATTGTATCAAGTTCATGCTGTTACTGAAGGAACTGATGCGCAAGCTACAGTAAGTGTTAGAATTGAAGAAGAAGGAAAGACTGCAGTTGGACAAGCTGCTGATACAGATACATTAGTTGCATCAGCAAATGCTTATTTAAGTGCATTAAATAAAATGATTATTAAAAGAAAAAAAGTTGCTCCTATGGAGTATGAATCCCAACAATTGAAAGGTATTTAAAATGGCTAATTGGTTTAGTAATATAAGCAGCGTATGGAGTCAGGACATGGCAATTGACCTTGGAACGGCCAATACACTTGTAGTTTTAAAAGGACAAGGTGTAGTTTTAAATGAACCATCTGTTGTTGCTATCGCAGATAATGCTGGAAAGAAAACTGTACTTGCAGTGGGGGATGAAGCAAAAACAATGCTTGGAAGAACACCTGGTAATATAAGTGCAATTAGACCTTTAAGAGATGGGGTTATTGCAGATTTTATAGTTACAGAAGAAATGATTAAACATTTTATTAAAAAAGTTCATAAAAATAAAACTTTTGCAAATCCAAGAATTTTAATTTGTGTACCAACAGGCTCAACACCAGTTGAAAGAAAAGCTATTCAAGATAGTGCTTTAGCTGCTGGTGCTAGAAGGGTTCAATTAATTGAAGAACCAATTGCAGCAGCAATTGGTGCGGGACTTCCAATTTCAGAAGCAACAGGATCAATGGTAGTTGACATAGGGGGTGGTACTACTGAGATAGCCGTAATGTCTTTAGGAGGATTGGTATATTCTAAATCATTAAGAGTTGCTGGAGATGCAATGGATGCCGCATTAGTAAATTATATGAGAAAAGAATATAATCTTATGATTGGAGATAGTACAGCTGAGAAAATTAAAAAAGAAATTGGAACAGCCATACCTTCAAATTCAAATGTATATGCTGTTAAAGGTAGAGATTTAAGATCAGGCACTCCTAAAGAAGTAAATATTACTGAAGAAGATACAGCAGAGGCTTTAAATGATATCTTAAAAGATATGGTCGATGGTATAAAGGGTGCACTTGAAAACACACCTCCAGAATTATCCGCTGACTTAGTAGATATGGGGTTAACATTGACTGGTGGTGGAGCTTTATTGAAAAATATTGATAAAAGATTTTCCAAAGAAACTGGTTTGCCAGTTTTTATAGCAGATGATCCATTAGCATGTGTTGCAATTGGTACTGGAAAAGCTTTAGAGCAAGAGGAGACTTTTTCTACTATGCTTTCTGAGTATTAAAAGAAATGGAAACAAGCAGAGACGATTTTGTAATAGCAATTAGATCTGCATTTTTAAAAAAAGAAACACAACAAAAATTTTCTATACTAACACTTATAATTTTTTCTATAATATTTTTAATTCTAGGAGAAATTAATTTTAAACCTATTAATTATATTAAAATAGCAATTAAGGAAATTGCTTATAGATCTTCATTTATAGTCTCAGGACCAGAAAAAATTATTGGAATTGGTTTTAATAAAATAACCAACCATATAAACCATTATAGTAACTATAAAAATATGAAAGAAAAATTAGATAAATTAGAAGCTTTAGATTTATCAAATCAAATTATTACACTTGAAAATATAAAGTATAAAAAACTCGTCGATGATTATTTTATAAAAAATAATGAAATCTTTGCAAAAGTATTAATTGACAAGAATAGCCCATTTTTAAGATCTGTAGTGCTAAACAAAGGAAGTAAAAATAACATAAAGCTTGGAATGGCAGTTCTTGATGGTGAATATTTAATTGGAAAAGTGGTTGAAGTAAATTTTTTTACATCTAGAGTTTTGCTAATATCAGATATTAATTCTAAAATTCCAGTGTCTATATCACCAAACGATGTTCAGGCCATCATGTCTGGTGATGGTAAGCAAAATGCTACTTTACAATATACTCAAGGAACAGATTTAAAAAACAATAACGAAGATATGATGGTAACAACTTCAGGGGCAGGAGGATTATTCAAAAGTGGAATATTAATTGGAAAGATAAATTTTACAGAAAACTCAATAACAAATAATTTAAAAGTCAATATTTATAAGGATTTTTCACAACTCAAGTATGTAAAAGTTATATCTTTTTCTAAAGAGGAAAAGGCTTTAGATCAAACATCTAAAGATGAATTAAAAACAATGGATGCTCAGATCTTAGAAGCAACGAAACAAAAAGAAAACATAAGAATATTGCTAGAAGAAAAGAAAATAGCCTCAGAGGTTAGAAAAAATATTGAGGAAGAGAATAGTCAACTTAAAAATAGAATCTATAATTTGCAAACCAAACTTTTAAATACCGAAGAAGCTATTGAAGAACAGACAATTCAAAAGGAAGAAATGGAATTCTTAAAATTAAATCTTTTATATGGACACAAATGTAGAAAAGCTATGTTTAATAAACTTCATAAAGTAGGAACACCAGAATATAAAAACTGCGTATTGCAAAAAGGAAAAATGTAAATGGGCAATTTAAGAAACAATAATATTATTAGAATTTTTTTTGAATATTTTCCAATGATTTTACTTTTTATATCTATATTAAATAATTTTGATTTTAATTATTTAAACTTGCAATATTTTTCATTTAATTTTTCATATATTTTAATTTTTTACTTTAGTTTAAAAAGAAGTGCTAGCTTAGGATATACCTTAATATTTATTGCAGGTTTATTTAATGATGTAATTAATGGCACACCAATTGGTATGAGTAGCCTGATGTATTTATTACTTTGTGGTGTTGCGGCCTATTTAAGAGCTATAACTTTAAGTGTAAGTTTATTAAAAGACTGGATATCATTTGTTATTACTCTTTTAGTTATAAATTCATTGTCCTTCATAATCTTAAATATATTTCTTAATTATGAGACAAATTATATTGATCAAATATCAAATATCATTTTTACTTCTTTACTTTATTTAATTTTTCCATTTTTGTTTAATTTTATAGAGGATAGACGCAGTGCTAGGTGATGACTTTAGTGTAAAAAAAATTCATACCATTAATAGACGAATGTTTATTATTGGAGCAGCAAAATTTATTATTTTCTCAGGAATTATAGTAAGATTATTTTCATTACAAATCACAGATAACAAAAAGTATTCTACGCTGTCAGATAAAAATAGACTGCGAGAATGGAGGTTGCCGCCAATTAGAGGGGAATTTCTTGATTATTTTGATAATGTAATTGCAGGAAATAACAGGGTTTACGAGTTACACGTAATACCTGAACAAGTAGAAGATTTTAGATATCTAATAGTAAGACTAAAAGAAATTTTAAATCTTACTAACAGTCAATTTGAAAAAATTATAAAACAAAAAAACCAACAAAAACCTTGGGAGACATTGATTGTTTCAAAAAATTTAACTTGGGAACAATTTTCTAAAGTTAATCATTATCTTTATGATTTAGTGGGTGCAAAACCTGTCATTTCTGTATCACGTAACTACCCGTATGATGAAAGCTATACACACGTATTGGGCTATGTAAGTGAAGCTAGTGAAAATGATATTTTAAACAATCAGTCTATCAAAGACAATCTTGTGCCAGGTCTTAAGGTTGGAAAAACTGGTTTAGAAAAATCGTTTGAAGATCAATTAATTGGTACTAACGGTATCCAGAGATACGAAGTTAATGCTTATGGTAAAAGAATTAATCAAGTTGATCAAATTGATGGTTTAAAAGGCAATACTATTAAACTTACATTAGACACAGAGATTCAAAAAAAAAGTGCCGAACTTTTAAGAGGAATGGCTGGATCAATAAATGTAATGGACATTTATACTGGAGATATTATAGCAATGCAGTCTTCTCCTTCATTTGACCCAAATCTATTCATTTTTGGTATTAGCCAAGATGATTGGCAATTAATTAGAAACAACCCATTAAAGCCTTTAGTTAATAAAAGTTTATCTGGATTGTATTCACCTGGTTCAACATTTAAACCAATGGTTGCTCTTTCTGCACTAGAAAACAATATAATAACAAAAAATTTTAAGGTTAACTGTACAGGAAAAACTGAAATGTATGGGCAAACATACCACTGCTGGAAAAAGAAAGGTCATGGAGTTGTAAATTTAAAAGAAGCCATGAAACAATCTTGTGATACTTATTTTTATGAAATAGCAAGAAAACTTGGAGTTGATCGTTTAAAAGAAACTTCAATTAAATTTGGTCTAGGAGATAAAGTTTTAGACAAAACATTTAATAATGAAAAAAAAGGATTGGTTCCAGACACAAAATGGAAAAAAAATAATTTGGGAAAAGGGTGGGTTTTAGGTGAAACATTAATAACCGGAATAGGTCAAGGTTATATTCAAACTACTCCACTTCAATTATGTTTAATGACCGCACAATTAGCTAATGGCGGATTTAAAATTTATCCCAAAATAACTATTAATGAAAAAGACAAAACTGCTGTTGAGATTAAAGAACTAATGAATGAAGGACAGGATTTTTTAGAGTCATTTGGAAATGATCAATATACCAAACTTTTTGATAAAAAAGAAAATATAGAATTAATTAGAAACTCAATGTTTGCATCAACAAATGAAATTAGAGGAACATCTTATTCTTCTAGAATAGAAGATCCAAAATATCAGTTTGCAGGAAAAACAGGCACATCACAAGTTAAAAGAATTACTGAAGCTGAGAGAGAACTAGATTTAGCAACAAAAGATATAGATTATAAAAATCGAGACCATGCTTTATTTATAGCTTTTGGACCTTTTAAAAATCCAAGGTATGCTTTGAGTATAGTTATTGAACATGGTGGATCTGGAAGTTCAGTAGCAGCTCCACTTGCAAAAGAATTATTTAAACTAATTATTGATAGACATAATCTTAGAGAACAAGCTCAAACTCAAAAAATAATAAATACATAAATGCAAATCGACTCACTAAGTTCACACTCAACTTTGTTTCAAAAATTAAGAAATTTTGATTATATTTTATTATTTTGTATCTTATTATTAGGGTTAATTAGTTCATTATCTATGTATTCAACAGATGGTGGAGAGATTTTATTTCACACTAAAAGTCATATTGCAAAATTTTTGATTTTCTTTTTTATGATGATTTTTTTATCATTGTTTAAAATAAATATTTGGCATTACTTTTCTTATCTTTTTTATGTAGTAATTTTATTTCTTTTAATATGGGCCTCTATTTATGGGATTAAAGTTTCAGGCTCACAGAGATGGATTGATTTATATTTTATTAATCTACAACCTTCTGAACTAATGAAAATTGCAATAATAGCCTGTCTTGCAAAATATTATCATCGAGTCCAACTTCGAGAAGTTAATACTTTTAAGCATATATTTTTTTCATTAATAATTCTTATTCTTCCTATTTTACTTGTAATATCGCAGCCAGACTTAGGTACCTCAATACTTATTGGATTAAGTGGTCTAGTTGTGATGTGGCTTTCAGGTCTAAACATTAAATATTTTATATATTCATTTTTAATTTTATTAATTTCGATGCCCTTTGCCATCTCACTTTTAAAACCATATCAAAAATTAAGAATTCTTACTTTTTTAAATCCAGATAGGGATCCCTTGGGTGCAGGATATCAAATAATTCAATCTAAAATAGCAGTTGGTTCCGGTGGATTTACTGGAAAAGGTTTTTTAAAGGGAACACAAAACTATTTAGAATTTTTACCTGAAAAACATACTGACTTTATTTTTACATTATATGCAGAAGAGTATGGTTTTTTAGGATCATTAGGATTGCTACTAATCTATATTATGATCATTTATAGAATTATAAAGATAGGTTCGATTTCGAGAAGTTATTTTGCAAAAATTTTTTGTTATGGTTATGCATCATCTATATTTTTTTATATTTCAGTGAACATGTCAATGGTTTTAGGTTTATTACCTATTGTTGGTTCACCTCTGCCAATCATGTCATATGGAGGCTCATCAATGTTGGCTACAATGATTGGATTTGCAATTGTTATGAGTGCAAAAATTAATCATAAACAGTTAATAGCTTAATTTTTAAACCACCCATACCAATTTGCCGCTGGAAAAAAATTCATTGAGAAATTATATAGAGATTGTGAATAAAAAATTTAAAATTGGAATTGTAGGAGCAGGAATACAAGGAATTTCCAATGGATTATTTTTACAAAAAAAAGGTTTCGATGTAACAATTTTTGATAAAGATGAACCAGGCAGTCCTGTTGCCTCATATGGAAATGCAGGTCATTTTTCTCCATATGCTTGTGTATTAATGAATAGGCCTGATGTTTTAGCTGATGTGCCAGCTATGCTTCTAAGCTCAACAGGTCCACTTGCTCTTAAATGGAATTATGTTCCCAAAATGATTCCATGGTTTTTACAATTTATTAGAAACTGCACCACAAATAGAATGATGCATACCGCAAAGAATATGCATCAAATTTTGGATTTAGCTTTACCAGCTTATGATGAATTATTTGATGAAATAGATTTAGAAGGTTTAGTTGAAAAAAAAGGTATTTTATATATTTGGAATGATCAAAATTTAAAGAGTAGAGAGCTTGAGATTAGAGTTAGAAATGAATTAGGTGTTGATCAACAAGTTGTAACCCCTAAAGAAATTCACGATCTTGAACCAAATATAAAACCTTTTTATCATGGTGGTGTTTATTATCAGCATGGAAGACACGCAAGAAATCCAAAAAGGATTCTTTTAAAACTTTTTGATCTTTTTTTGAAAAAAGGTGGAAAGTTTTTAAAAATGAATGTCCAAGATATTAATTTTGATGAAGATAAACCAGCTATAAAAACTGAAACTCAAAGATTTATTTTTGACAAATTAGTAATTGCCTGTGGTGCTTTTTCAAAAAGATTAACAGATAATTTGGATGAAAAAATACCACTTGATACAGAAAGAGGATATCATGTTCATTTTAAAGGTTGTGATCATCTTTTAAATAGACCGGTAATTTTTTCTAATAGAGGTTTTGGTATTACGCCAATGGAACAAGGACTTAGAGTTGTTGGAACAGTTGAGTTCGGCGGTCTTGAGAACCCACCTTCTAAAGGAAGAGTTAAAAATTTAATTAATAATGCAAAATATATGTTGGGCGATTTACCAGAGCATGAAGATGAATGGATGGGATTTAGACCTAGTTTGCCAGATTTTTTACCAGTAATAGGTCCATCAAAAAATCATAAAAATATTTTTTATAGCTTTGGTCATCATCATTTAGGATGGACTTTGGGTCCAATATCTGGAAAGATTATCTCTGGAATGATAGCTGAAGAAAATACAAATCTAAATCTAGAACCTTATAGCTCAAAAAGATTTGGTTAATTAATGCAAAACACTAAAGCATATACAATGCTGGTATGTGCAACTTTATTTTGGGCTTGCAATTTTATAGTTGGAAAATTTGCTTTTTTAACAGAAATCCCACCTTTATCTTTAGTTTTTTATAGATGGTCTTTAGTTTGGATAATTCTATTACCATTCACTTACAAAGATATAATTAAATACAAAGAAATTATCTTTAAAAATTTACCGTTGTTGTTTTTTTTAGGCCTTACAAGTGTTGGTTTATTTAATTCATTTACATATTTAGCTCTAATGCACACGCAAGTAATAAATGCTTCTCTCTTTAATGCTGCGATACCTGCTATTATAATTTTACTTTGTTTTTTATTTAATGTTGAAAAAACTAATAAATTTCAGATCCTAGGTTTGATAGTTTCTATTTGTGGGATCATAGTGATAATAACCAAACTTAAACTAGACATTATACTTTCATTAAATTTTAATAAAGGTGACCTAATAATGGTTGGAGGTGTTCTTGCTTGGGGAGTTTATTCGACTCTTTTAAAAAGAAAAAAATTTACCTTACCATTGTTAGCGTTAGTGCATGTTATTTGTACATTAGGATTGATTACTGTATTACCACAATTTTTATATGAATTTTCAAATGGAAAAGTGATTCAGTTTGATATTAATTTCATTTGTACTCTAGTTTTTCTTGCACTTTTTCCTAGCATTGGATCTTATTATTGTTGGGCTGGAGCGGTATCAATTATAGGTGCTAATAGAGCAGGTATTTCATTATCCTTAATTCCATTATTTAGTACTATGATGGCTATAATAATTTTTGATGAAAAATTTCAATTTTTTCATTTGATTGGAGCTATTTTAATTATAATAGGTTTATTTTTATCAAATAAGGAAATTAAAAATGCTTAAAGTTGCAATATTAGATGATTACCAAAATGTATCACATGAGTTTGTAGATTTAAAAAAACTTTCAGGAAAATATGAGTTTAAAATTTTTAGTGAACCATTTGTTGATGAAGCGGATGCTATTGAACAACTTTCTGATTTTGAGGCTTTATTAATAATGAGAGAAAGAACGCCAATCACTAAAAATTTAATAGATAATCTTAATGATCTTAAATTTATCATTACTAGTGGATCAAGAAATAAGGCAATAGATCTTGTAGCTGCAAAAAAAAGAAAAATTATAGTTTGTGGTACAGAAATTAATTTTACTCCAACGTCCGAGTTAACTTGGGGTTTAATTTTGGGCCTTGCTAGAAATTTTAAAGAAGAAATTGATAATATGTATCAAGGGTATTGGCAGACCACTATCGGCTTTGAACTTAAGGGAAAGATTTTAGGATTAATTGGACTTGGTAGAGTAGGGTCCGAGGTTGCTAAAATTGGTAAGGCTTTTGGCATGCAGGTTATGGCTTGGAGTGAAAATTTAAATTTAGATACCTGTAAAGAATTAGATGTGTTGCCTTGCAGTAAAGAAGACTTATTACAAAATTCTGATTTTATATCTATCCACGTTCAAGGTGGTGTCAGATATAAGGAGTTAATAAAATTAAAAGAGCTAGATATGATGAAAAAAACTGCTTTTTTAATTAATACGTCACGAGGCTCAATTATAAATGAAGACGATTTAATTATTGCATTATCAACCAATGTTATAGCAGGTGCTGGACTTGATGTTTATGAAAAAGAACCTTTACCTGAAAATAATAAATTAAGATTTTTACCCAATGCATTGCTAATGCCACACGTTGGTTATGTAACAGCTGAAAATTATAGTAAGTTTTATACACAAATGATTGAGGGCTTAGAAGCTTGTGTTGCTGGTAAACCGTTAAGAGTGTTAGAATGAAATTATGACAAGAAAAATTAATAAAGATCTCACAAGTGAACAGAAATTAGTTTTATTTGAAGATGGAACTGAAGCACCGGGCACTAGCGAATTAAACTATGAAAAAAGAGAAGGTAGTTACCACTGTGCTAATTGTGGTGAAAAGCTATTTGATTCAACTGCTAAATATGAAAGTGGTTCTGGTTGGCCTTCATTTTATCAGTCACTACCTGATGCTTTCGAAACTAAAACAGATACGTTATTAGGGTATGAAAGAGTTGAGTATCATTGCAAAAAATGTGGTGGACATCATGGTCATATCTTTGAAGATGGACCAAACCCTACGGGAAAAAGATACTGTAATAATGGTGTTTGTTTAGTCTTTAAGCCAAAAACGTAAAATGATTATTAAGTTTACTACTTTTTTAATTGGTATTATTTGGTCTTATTCAATAATAAAAACACAATCAGTGTTTAGTAAGAAGGCTGGAATAATATTTAAAATATTTATTACAAAAATTTCTTGGCTTAGTTTAATTGCAGCTTGCTACTTTGGTTATAAAAATTTTACAGTTAAATTTATAGTTATTGGCATTATAATTGGTGTTTTGTTAGTGAATGTTGGTTTTTATTTATTAAAAAAATATATCAATCAAAGATTTAATGAAAAACAAATAACATCTTTTAAAAGTTTTTTTGAATATACTTTAGTTTTTTTAGTTATTTATTTTATTTTATTTTAAAAGATCTTGTAATTTGTTTTCTTTTTCTAAGGCTCTTACTTCATCGTAACCACCAATGTGCTGATCATCAAAGAATATTTGAGGTATGGTTCTTTTTCCATTAGCTTTAGCAATCATTTCATCCATTGCTCCATCTACTGATGCAATGTTGATTTCTTTATATTCAACGTTGTTTCTAGTTAATAATCTTTTTGCAGCATCACAAAAATTACAAAGAGGTCCTGTATAAATAGTAACTAATTTCATAGATTATAAATAATCATTCTTTTTAATTTTACTAGTAATTTCTTTTCTAGAATATTCAAATTTTTTTCTATGTTTTATACTCTTTTGATTTACTCTTTTTCTCCACAACCTGAATGAAGTAGGTTTAACAGATCTTCGCATAATCTTGATTACTTCAGATTCTGTCTTTCCAGTCTTTTGTTCAATTTCTTCAAAAGTGATCCGGTCTGCCCAGGCAGCCCAGATGATCCAATCTGGGTCATCAATTTTCGGTTCTGGATTTTTGACCTTGGTGATGGGTCTGCGACCTTTTTTTTTCATAAATCCTTTATATTTGAAAAAAATGATTAATGCATTTTAATTAAGGGCATGGTATTATCTGATCTAGATAGTCCATCTTAGCCATCTTTAGCTCCCGGTTTTTTTGGACTATCCTAAAAATCCCAAAATGCTCCCTTTAAATTATTTCCTCTTTTTACAGATAATCTTATTTCTATTTATCACCCCTGGAACTCCTAGAATTGTGATCATTTCTTATTCTATGAATTATGGGGTTGAAAAATGTATTTGGACAGCACTAGGAGACGTTACTGCAAATTTTATTCAAGCAACTTTAGTAATTTTTGTTCTTGGATCTTTTTTTGTTGATAATCCAAACTTTTTAAATATTTTTAAGTGGATTGGAATAGTTTATTTGCTTTATCTTGCTTATGATATTTATAATTCAAGACCAAAAGATATAAACTCAAATAATATTTCATCAAAAAGTTTTTTTTCATTCTTTAAAGATGGTTTTTTAGTTGCAGGAACAAGTCCAAAGGCTTGGATGTTCTTTCCTTTAATTTTTCCACAGTTTATAGATTTTAATTCAAATTATATTGTCCAATTTGTAATTTTAATCACAACATATGTAGTCTTAGATTTTTTATCTTTAGTTGCTTATGCTGTGCTTGCTAGAAAGTTAATTGTTTGGATACAAGCAAATCCAAAAACCATTAATACAATTTCAGCGTGCGTATTAATAATAATCGCATTAATTATAGCTTTTATTCAAAAATATTAGGTCACACTTTGTTTTAAGTACTTGCGGAGAATTACATTTAAAGGTTTAATATTTCTTTAAATTTAAAACTAATAGAAGGAAATAAAAATGAAAATCAGAAATATACTAATTACGTTAGTTTCTGCAATTGCTCTTTTAATTTCAGCTTCAACAATATCTTTCGCGAAGGTTGTTGGGGATAAAATTATTTTAGGTGCAGCTGTTTCATTGACTGGAAAATATTCATCTAATGGTGTTCATACTCAAAATGGCTATAACTTAGCCGTAGAGAGAATTAACAGCATGGGGGGTGTTAAAGTTGGTGGAAAAACTTACAAGTTTGAAATCATTTATTATGATGACGAGTCAAACTCTGGAAGAGCAGCACAACTTGCAGAAAGATTAATTCAACAAGATGGTGTTCAATACATGCTTGGGCCTTATAGCTCAGGACTTACAAAAGCTATGGCTCCTGTAACTGAAAAATATGGAATTCCTATGGTTGAAGCAAACGGTGCGTCTAGATCGTTATTCACTAAGGGTTATAAATATTTATTTGCAGTGCTTGCTCCAGCAAACTTATATCTTGATGTAGCAATTGACCTTGCAGTTGAAAAAAACGGTGGAAAACCAGTTAAGATTGCAATGGCATTTGAACAAGATGCCTTTTCTCAAGATGTGAGATTAGGTATTCTTGATGCTGCTAAAAGAACAGGTTCTAAAATCATCATTGACGATAAGTTACCGAAAGAACTTAATGATATGGCTGCTACTTTATCTAAAGTAAAAGCTGTAAAACCAGATGTTCTTGTGGTTTCAGGTCACACAAAAGGAGCTCTAACAGCTGTTAGACAAATTTCAGAGATGAAAGTTGATGTTCCTATGTTAGCAATGACTCACTGTGATGCTGCTAAATTATCTAAGATGCATGGTAAAGCTTCTGAGTATGCACTTTGTGCTTCGCAATGGCATAAATCATTATCTTACAAAGATGATTTCTTTAAAGATGGAACTACCTATGATGCAGATTTTACAAAAGCATTTGGTTATGCACCGCCATACCAAGCTGCAGAGTCGTCAGCTGCTTTATTAGTATTTAAAGATGCGTTCGAGAGAGCACAATCATTTGACACTAAAAAAGTTAGAGACGCTTTAGCCGCAACTGATATGCAAACTTTTTATGGGAACATAAAATTTGCAGAAGGTGGACAGAACGTTTCTAAGCCAATGGTACTTTTCCAAGTATCATGTAACGATGATGGTAGTAAGTGTGAAAACAAAGTTGTTGCTCCTACAAAATGGGCATCAGCTGAGTTGGTACACCCAATTCCATCTTGGTCTGAAAGATAAATACTTAAATAATTTAAATGCCCTCTACTTGTAGGGGGCATTTTTTTACAAACATTTAAAGAATTTATGGATTTTCTAATTTTTCAAGCACCCATACTAATGGTCCAAGCATCAATGGATGGAATACTTCTTGGTATTTTGTTTGCATTAATTGCTTATGGAATGGCTTTGCAATGGGGTGTGATGAATATAATAAATATCGCACAAGGTGAATTAGTAATTATGGGTGGATACATTGCTTACTTTATGTATCTCTCAGGAATTCACCCAGCCTTTGGGATAATTGTATCTCCAATTGTAATGTATTGCGTTGGTTGGGGAATGTATAAATTGGTTATTAATAAAGTTGTAGATAAAGATTTATTTACATCAATTCTTGCAACTTTTGGAATTAGTATTTTAGCACAACAATTAATGAATTTTGCATTTGGTGCAGACGTAGTTGTTGCTCAATCAGATTTTGGAACAACAATGTTATTTAATGATATGGTTACAATTCCTAATGCTAAGTTATTTGCAGGCGCTGTTTGTGTCATAACTGCAGTTATTTTGGTGATCTATATGAGAAAATCAAAATTAGGTAGAGCAATTAGAGCAACCGCACAAAATGCAAGAGCTGCTAAAATTTTAGGTGTAGATACAGAAAAAGTTTATGCAGCAACATTTGGAATAAATGCTGCTCTATGTGGAATAGCAGGAGCTTGTGTTGCGATCACATTTACACTTCATCCATACACAGGATTACCTTACACAGTTAGATCGTTCATGATTGTAATCATTGCTGGACTTGGAAATTTACCAGCTGTAGCAGTGTCAGGAATGGGTCTTGGAATATTTGAAGAATGGGCAGATTATTTACTAGGAACAGAATTTAGAATAGCGGCTGTATTCTCGTTACTTGTTTTAATTTTAGTTTATAGAAGATTTAAATTATCAAGAAAAAGAGAATATCTAAAATAATGAATAAAAATACTCTTTTATACGCGGGTTTAATAATTTTTGGTTTAGTAGGAGCATTTATATTTCCTGCTTACAAACTTCAGATGTCGTTTCTTTATATTTTAATTGTACTTGCGATGACTTGGGACGTTCAAGGGGGGCAAATGGGTTACAATACATTTGGAAACATTTTATTTTTTGGAGTTGGAATGTATGTTGCTTCAAGTACACAAATAGCAATGTTCTTTTCATTAGCTGAGTGGACAGATGCTGGTGGAGAAAAAACTTTTGTTCATACAGTCCCACAATTTTTTCAAGGTTTTGGTGTTGGAATATTGTTAGCAGGAATTATACCAACAATAATTGCAGGAGTAATTGGTTATGGAATTTTAGGTTTAAGAGGGCATTACTTTGCAATTTGTACTTTAGCCTTAGGAATTGCTGCTGGCGAAATTGCTGGTGGAATTGAAATTATTGGAGCAGGACAAGGTATGACAGTTCCGGTTTGGCCAAAAGATTTAGGATCTAATGCATCATCGTCACAGTTTATGTATTATTTAAGTTTTGGTTTAGCAGTTATAACTTTCATTACTTTAAAGTGGGCCTACAGCACAAGATTTGGATTAGTTTTAAATGCAATAAGAGATAACGAAGATAAAGCTGAAGCAATGGGCATTCACACTATGAGGTATAAAATTATAGGTTGGATGGTATCAGCGTTCTTTGTTGGAATTGCAGGAGGACTAATGGGTCATATTAATGGTTACATTGAACCTAATGAAATTGCATTTGCTGGACCTACATTTGGAGTATTCATGGTGTTAATGGCAATTCTTGGTGGCAAAGGAACTTTATGGGGACCACTTGTTGGTGCTGTTTTATTTCATTTATTTAAAGAAGGTTTTTGGACTTACTTCTTAGGCTGGCAGTATGTGGCTCTTGGAGTTTTAATTATTGTAATCGTTGTTTATTTTCCTGAAGGCTTGATGGGATGGTTAAGAGAAAAATATCCTGAAAGATTTGGGGAAGTAATTGATGAAGCAGACCGAAAGGCACAGGTAGAATTAAAATAATGGCAATACTAGATATATCCAATGTAAGTAAATCTTTTGGAGGTGTTAAAGCTAATGTTGATATTTCTATGTCAGTTGAACAAGGTTCAATAGTTGGATTAATTGGTCCAAATGGATCTGGCAAAACTACTCTATTTAATTCTATTGTAGGAACATATCCAATTGATAATGGTTCAATCAAATTTGATGCTACAGAAGTTTCCGAATTACCTGTACCTGTTATTGCTAAACTTGGATTGCTTAGAACTTTCCAGCAAACTCGAATTTATGGAAAATTAAACTGTATTCAGAATATGTTAATTAGTCATAAACCAGAAAATGATGGAATATTGACAGTATTTCAAAAAATACCTTCAGATTTAACAGATAAAGCTGAGACATTATTAAAGTTTGTAGGGCTTCATCAAAAAAGAAAGCTTAGAGCGGGTGATCTTTCTTTTGGTCAGCAAAAATTATTAGAACTAGCAATGGCCTTAATGAATGAGCCTAAAATGCTTTTATTAGATGAGCCAACAGCTGGAATTAATCCAACATTAATTAATGGAATTATTGACCGTTTGATAAGTGTTAATAAGGACTATGGAATTACTTTGTTAGTTATAGAGCACAATATGAAAGTAATTATGAATTTAGCACAAAGAGTTTTTTGTTTAGCACATGGTCAAATGTTAGCAAATGGAACTCCAGATGAAATTAAAAATGATAAGCGTGTGCTAGACGCTTACTTGGGAGCACAATAATGTCAAATCAATATGATGTATTAGGAAAAGCACCAGGATCAGAAGATTTAAAAAAATTATCTCCAGATAATGATCATTTAACTATCAAAAAATTATCAGCTGGCTATGGTAAAATGGAAATTCTTCATGATTTTGATTTAAATGTAAGTAAAGCTCAATCGCTATGTTTGATTGGACCGAATGGTGCAGGGAAATCTACAATACTTCATTCAATTTATGGGTTTACAAATATTTTTTCAGGACAAATTGAAATTGATGGGAAAGAAATTACCAGCTTAACTCCAGCTCAAAAACTTACATCATGTGGAATTGCTTATATACTTCAAGATAATTCTGTTTTCCCAGATATGACTGTTGAAGAAAATCTATTGATGGGTGGCTATTCCAAAGAAAATACAGACGAGTCTTATCAAGAAGCTGAGAGAATTTTTGAAAAATATGAAAGATTAAGAAATAGAAGAAATCAACCTGCTAAAGTTTTATCAGGTGGAGAAAGAAGGTTATTAGAAATTTCTAGAGCATTAGTTATGAAGCCATCAGTATTACTTGTTGATGAACCATCTATTGGATTAGAGCCAAGATATATCGATATGGTTTTTGAAATTTTAAGAGATCTTCAACAAACAGAAAAGAAAACTATTATTCTAGTTGAGCAAAATGCAAAAAAAGGATTAGAGTTTGCAGATATTGGTTATGTTTTAGTGTCAGGACAAACTGCTATTGCTGGCAAAGGGGACGATTTATTAAAAAATCCTGATGTTGGTAGATTATTCCTTGGTGGTTAATGATTAATAAAGAATTTTTCTTTAAAGGTTTTAAATCAATTCTAGCGCCAGACAGCCCAGCCCTTGCACTTGGTTGTTGTTTTATCGCTATTGGAGCACTCCTTAAAAATATAGGCTTTAATATTCAGGAAAGTATTTTTTCGACAATGCTTACTTATGCTTTGCCTGGTTCGTTAGTTATGGCAGAATCGTTATTAGTAGGAGCATCATTATTAAATATTTTTTTAGCAGTTTGGTTTGTTAATGCTCGACTTTATCCAATGGCAGTTTCTTTATTTCCATTGATGATGCACAAAAGTCAACCTAAGTGGAAATATTATTTCTCATGCCATTTTATTGCAGTGTCAGCATGGCTAATAATGAAAAGTAATTACAAAAGTGTAGACAAAAAAAATAGGATAGATTTTTGGATTGGGATTGGCTGCGCTACTTGGGCTACAGCAGTAATAGGAACATTTATAGGATTTTATGCATCTGATTATTTGGATAAAAATATGATGATGGGGTTAGCAATTTTAAATCCAATTTATTTTTTATGTATGATGGTTGGTGCAATGAAAACAATTCAAATTACTTTTTCTGTAATATTAGGTTTGATATTAGGGCCAATTTTTTATTTTTTTTCACCTGAGTGGTCAATTTTATTAGGTGGACTTGTTGGTGGAACGATTGCTTATTTTATAGGAGAACTAAATGTCAACTAGTGTAGTTCTTGCAATTCTGGTTACTTCTTTAGCAACTTTTTTATCAAGGTTTTTAGGTGTGATTTCATCGAAAGGAATAAAAGAGACTTCAAAATTATTTAGATGGTTCAATTGTCTGGCATACTCAACACTAGCTGCATTAATTGCTAGAACAATAATATTTCCTGTAGGAGTATTATCTGACTCAACTTATAACAGTAGAGTTTTAGTTGTTCTATTTTGTTTATTTATTTTCTTTATTTCAAAAAGAAATTTTGTTTATCCAACAGTTATTTCTGCTATTATGATGGCAATATTAAGTAATTATTTATAATGGATGATATATTAGGACTAACCATAATAAAAAACCCAAGTTCAAAAAGAATTATTGATATTAAAATTGAGGATGAAATTTTAGAAAAATTAATATTTCCATTTAATAAATTTGATATTACTGCTCTAGAATACAAACCATTTACAAGATTTACGATTGCAAAAAGCTTAGATGATATAACTTCTAATAAGTTAAGCAAATTACTTAACTCGATAATTAGAGATAGAAATACAGGTTGTTTTATAATAAGTCCAAAAAGTATTAGTTCAAAAATTAATGATATTTTTTTGGTTAAATTATCAACAGCAATTGCATATTTAATTGGTAATCCAAACCATGATTCCATGGCTGGAAAATATTATGCGAGATTTCACGTTAAGCATGAGGATAAAAGTGACTCGTATTTAAGAAAAGCATATACAAATATGGATCTGCATACAGATGGAACTTATGTAAAAGAAAAAACTGACTGGTTACTTATGACCAAGATAGAGGAGAAAAATGTTGAGGGAGGAGAAACAAGTATGCTTCACCTTGATGATTGGGAGCATTGTAAAGATTTATATAATGATCCTATTGGTAAGCAAAATTTTATTTGGGGATCACCAAAAAGTAAAAATATAGATTATAAAGTAGAGCACCCAGTTTTTTCAGAAGATGAAAAGGGAAGACCTAATATTTCTTATATAGATCAATTCCCCGAACCTAAAAATATGGAACAAGGTAATTTTTTACAAAAATTGTCTGATAGATTAGAGGGAAGCGAAAACAAGATAATAACTAAATTAACACCAGGATCTACAATTGTGGCCAATAATTACTTTTGGCTACATGGAAGAAAACCCTTTAAGGAAAATAAAGAACTGAGTAGAGAGTTATTAAGAATCAGAGGCTCTTTTTTCAATTAAAATTGAAAAATTGTGTTTAGTTAGCTCAATTAAAGATTGAAAAATTAACTTTATTTATTAAAATTAATTTTACTCAATTATTTATAGGGTTTTTTGTTGTGAAAATACAACATATTATTTATTATATTTATTTTTAAAAAATAAATACACAATATTAAGAAATTGATGTATGAATACGTTAAATTAACTAATTATATTAAGAGAAACAAATGAAAAAAATTACAGTAATAGCAACAGGTATTATGCTTTTAGTGTTTGCAAATGTAAATGCTGCAGAAAAAAGAATAGGTATATCTGGTGCTTATACACAGTTCTCAAGTGATGGTACTGAAACAATGAAATCATCAGGAACGAAGACAAGCAAAACACAAGATGAAAATGTAGTTGTACCATCAATATTTATTGAAGTTGCAAATGACAACGGTTTAGCGATTGGATTAGATTTTATGCCAATTGAAGCAGAACTTGGTTCAGGTACAAATGCCAGAACTGATACTGACACAGATGATGCGTCAGATACTGCGGGAAATAACAAGGTAAGTGCAGAGCTTACTAGTCATACAACATTGTATTTAAGTAAGTCTTTAGGAGACAATGGAGCTTATCTTAAAGGTGGTCTAGCAATGGCAACAATTGATACTACTGAAACTTTAGCAACAGGATCAACATATGGTAACGAAGATGTTACAGGTTTTTTGATTGGTCTTGGTATGAATAAAGATATAAATAATGGAACATTCTTCAGAACAGAATTAACTTATACTGACTATGAAGACGTTACTATTAACGGTACTGCAGACTCTGACGGTGTTAAAAACAAAATTGATGCTGACATAGATGCAGTTGCATTTAGAATTTCAATTGGTAAAGCATTCTAATTAAATAATTCAATTAATTTAAAATTTAAAGCCCCTTAACTGGGGCTTTTTTTTGCTAATTATTAAATGATTTACTGATATATTTTAAAAATGAAATTAGGTTTTATTGGAAGTGGAAAAATAGCATCATCAGTAATTAATGGTATTTGTTGTTCAAAAATATCATTTACTAAAATTCTTATATCTGCTCGAAATAAAAAAATAGCAAAACAGCTTCAGAAAAAATTCAAAAAAGTAGTAATTACAAAAGATAATCAAAAAATAGTGGATAATTGTGATTGGGTTTTTTTATCCATTACTCCAACAGTAGGAGAGAGAATTATTAAAGATCTTAATTTTAGACCCACTCAAACAATCATTAGTTTTATATCAACAATCACTTTATCAGAATTAAAAAAAGCAATTAAAGTAAAAGCAAAAATAGTTAGAGCCATACCTTTGCCTCCAATTTCTTTAAAAAAAGGACCCGTTCCCATCTGTCCACCCAATAAAAAAGTAAAAGATTTTTTTAATAAAATTGGCACAACAGTTGAAATAAAAAATGAAAAATCTTCAATTAATTTTTGGTCAACATCTGGAATGATGGCACCATTTTATGAATTATTAAGAGTGATGACTGACTGGTTGGTTAAAAGGGGCATTAAAAGAGATAATGCGCAAAAATATATAACATCTTTATTTTTAGCTTTATCAGAAGATGCAGTTGTAAATTCTAAAAAAGATTTGAAATATTTAGTAAAAGAATCTCAAACACCAAAAGGATTAAATGAACAAGGTGTTAGTGAGTTAACTAAATTAGGTTTTTATAGACAATTAGAGAAAACACTCAATAGTATTCATAAAAGATTAAGTAAGTAAAATTTTGTGAGTCAAGATATTCTAAAAATTGTCAATAATTCTAAAAAACCCAAATATTGAAATAAATATAAGAAAGTAAAAAACAACTTTTCTATAAGTCTTCTCTTTACTTTTAACAAAAAATTTATCACCAATATAAACACCTATTGGTAAAGTAATAATCAGTGGAATAGTCCTATAAATAGTTGTGACATCCACAATTCCAGCAAAAAAACTTAGACTAAAAGCATAAATATCTGTTAAGAAAAATAATGCTGCTAATGAACCTCTAATTATTACAGGTTGAATACTTGTAACTAATAAGAATAGTGCAACAGGCATTCCTCCTAAAGTAGTTAATCCATTTAATGCTCCAGCAATTATTCCTGTAAAAAATTTTCCATAATTATTATTAATCTTTTGATTTACATAACCTCTCATTAATAAAAATGAAAAAAATATGATTAGTACACAAACAGATAGATGTGTAACGTCAGGAGTTAAATATTTTAATAGATAAATACCAACAGGAGAGCCAATAATTATTCCAAATATTAGTTTTATAACAAAATTCCAGTCTATTTTGTTCCATATATATGGGACCATAAAAATACTAATAATGACCTCAAGTATTAGAATAATTGGAACTATTTCTACTGCCGGAAGAATAAAAGAAAAACCTGAGATACATGTTGCTGAAAAGCCAAAGCCATTAAATCCTCTTATAATAGAAGCAATGAATACAGTAAATATTACAAAATAAATTTCAACCAAGCTCAGTTGAAAATAATCTATTAAATCCATTTTACTTTCTCTCTTTAAAATCAGCTCTTAATGTTGATAATATAATTAAAACCAAGAATATTATACAAACTAAATTCATTGTTTTCCAACTTGTTGAGGTTAGGAAAACTCCTGCAGATAAACTTGAGATTGCTTGAATTGAATAAACTATTAAATCATTAAATCCTTGCGCCTTAAATTTTTCATTTTCCCTATAAGACAAAACTAATAGACTTGTCCCAGATATAAATAAAAAGTTCCAACCAAATCCTAAAAATATTAATGCAATTAAATAATTAGTAAAATTTTGGTCAAAGAAACTAGTTAAGATTGTTATTAAAAATAAAAAGACACCAGCATACATTATTTTACTATGTCCAAATTTTTTTATCAAATTACCTGTAACCAATGATGGTAAAAACATAGCTGCAATATGAAATTGAATTACAAAACTTGTTTTAGTTAAGTTTATTTTCTCCATTACATGCATACTTATTGGTGTAGCTGTCATTAAAAATGACATCACTGCATATGCAAATGCAGATGCTACTAAAGCCTGTAGAAATCTTGGTTGAGAAATTAACTCTAGATAGCTACGTGAAGTTTTTTTATTAATAAGATTTGGTTTATGCCCGTCTTTATAGAATAATAAGAAAATTATTGAGGTGAGTGTTAAAGCTGCAAGTGCGATGTAAGAACCGGCATATAAATGTTCAGCAATAATATCTTTTGTTATATTAGCAACATTTGGTCCTATAAAAGCAGAACCTATACCTGCTAATAATATTATTGAAATAGCTTTTGGTGCCATATCCTTTTTAACTGTTTCAACCGCAGCAAAACGATATTGATGACTAAACGCAACCCCAGCCCCAAGTAAAAAACATGCAAAATTAAATAATATAAAACTTTCAATAATTATTGAATAAGCAGCAAGTAATGATGACAATGAACTAATAATTGATGCAAATATAAAGCCTGCTCTTCGACCAATTATACTCATAACCTTTGCTGCAAAAATTGCAAAAATTGCAATACCCACAATTGATAAAGCCATTGGAAGAGTTGCTAAAGATTTTACTGGACTAAACTGAGAACCAATTATTCCACTTAAAAAAACTGTTATGGGTGCTGCTGTAAAAGCAAAAATCTGACTTAAAATTAGTAGCCATAAATTTTTATTCATTAAAAAAAATATTTATCACCGATGTACATAGCCCATGCTACTGCAGCTCCGAGTATAATATATTTCATAATAAGTTTATTTTATTTCGATTTTCTCAGGAAGTATACCTTTAGGATGATATATTATGATTAATAAAAGACCCATATCCATTATTAGGCACCTAAAGTATCGAACACTTTTAATTAAATGAATTTACAATAGAGGAATTATCTAATTTTCTGTAGCTGGTAAACAGAAATAATCACAATAGATCCACCAACAGCACTTAGTAGTGATGGAATTTCTTCAAAGATAAAAAATGTTAGAAGCAAACCAAATATTGGAAATAAAGAATAGAAAGGCATAACCTTGTTAACTGAGTAAAATTTATATAGATAAAACATAGATGTGTGAGCAACAACTGAAACCATCACTCCATTATGAAGTAAGAGTAACCAAGTATATAAATCGATATTCTTTAATTGACCAAAAGTATTACCCTCAAAAATAATTGAAAAAAGTAGCAAAGTTACAAAGCCAATAAAACCCATTATAGCATTAGTTAATTTTACATCAATATTTTTAATGTAACGAGAAAATACATTTGCAATACCATAGAAAAAAGCTGAAACAGCACAAAGTAGAATTGCAAAAATTTCATTTTTTAAATTAGGATCATATCCAATAAGAAAAATTCCAAAAAAAGAAATAAAAATTAGTAGCCACATTTTAAAAGTAACTTTTTCACCTAAGAATATTGAACTAGCAAGTATTGCAAAAGGAATTGCAAGTTGTGCACCAATGATAATAGGTGCAATTACAGTCGCTTTTTGTAAAGATAGATTTAAAAAAATAAAAACACCAAAACCCATAGATAAAGAAAAGCCTGCTAAAGGAAGTTGATATTTTTTACTTGGAATTCTAAATTTACAAAAGGGAGCAAGACATGAAAAAAGTATAAACATCCTTAATGATGCCGCTAACATAGGTGTTAAAGATGTATTTAATGCAAGTTTATTAATTGGATAAGAGCTTCCAAAAAGAAACATAATGAACAAAACTAAAAAATAATGTCTGGCAGTCAATTATTAACCCATTGTAAATGGATCAACCATCGGTTTATCCGATGAATTTAACCATGTAGTCTTTATTCTTGTGTATTCTTTAATTGACTCAATTCCTGCTTCTTTTCCATATCCACTATCTTTAATTCCTCCAAAAGGAGCCATTGGTGAAATTAACCTATAAGTGTTTACAAAGGTTATTCCAGCTCTAATTGCCCTTGAAACTCTCAGGCCTCTTCCAAAATTAGATGTGTAAACTCCGGAAGATAAACCATATTTATTATCATTCATTAATTTAATAACCTCATCTTCTGTTTCAAATTTCATCACGGATAGGATAGGACCAAATAATTCATTTTCCGCTGTAGGTAAATTATGATTTTTACATTCAATAATTGTAGCTGGAAAATAATAACCTTTATTGGATATATTAGATCTTTTACCTCCACACCGAATTTTTCCACCTTGCTCAACAGTAGCTTTGATATTTTTTTCTATATTTTCTAGTTGTTTATAACTATTTAAAGGTCCCATTTGAGTTTCATTATCCATAGGAGCTCCTAATTTTATTTTTTCAGCTTTAGCTATTAGCTTATTTAAAAAGTCATCATAAATTTTAGATTGAATGTAAAGTCGTGATCCTGCAATACAGCTTTGACCGCTTGCACCAAAAATACCAGCAGTTATTCCATTTAGTGCGTTCTCTTGCTCAGCATCATCGAATACAACAACAGGGCTTTTTCCACCAAGTTCTAAGCTTACCTGTGATAAATTTTCTGCAGAATTTTTAACAATATGTTTTGCAGTTTCAGGACCACCTGTAAAAGCAATTCTTTCTACAAGGTCATGTGTAGTTAGAGCTTTACCACAAGGCTCACCTAGACCAGTAATTATATTAACAACACCTTTGGGTATACCTGATTTTTCAACTAATTTTGCAAACTCTAATAATGTTACAGGCGCTAGTTCAGAAGCTTTTATCACAACAGTATTACCCATTGCTAATGCGGGTGCTAGTTTTACTGCAGTTAATAACATTTGGGAATTCCAAGGAATTATCGCAGCAACAACACCAATAGGTATTCTAGTAGTTGTTACTTGCATGTCTGGTTTGTCAATTGGCACAACTGTTCCTTCAACTTTATCGGCTAGTCCTGCAAAATAATCATAATACTCAGCAATATAGTTAGCTTGTGTTTTTGTTTCTCTAAAAATTTTTCCTGTATCAATTGTCTCTATAGTTCCAAGATGTTCAGCATTTTGTCTTAATTGATCTGCAAGAGATCTTAAGCATTTAGCTCTTTCTCTTGGGTGTAAGTTTGACCAAGATTTTTCAAAAGCATTTTGTGCAGCCTTAACTGCTTTATCTACATCTTTCTCGTTAGCTTCAGGAACAGTTGCCCAAACTTCGTTGTTTTCTGGGTTTACAGTTTCTATTGTTTTTCCAGACTCTGAATTAACCCACAGTCCATTTATATACATTTTAAAGTTTTGAATTTTTATCATTTATCTATTAATAAAATTTTTAAGATTGATATTAACATCATCTGCACACTCTATACTACAAAGATGTTTTCCATTATTTATCTCAATAAAACTTGAGTTTATTAAATCTTCACATAAAGATTTTGACATCTCAACAGTAGATCCTGAGTCATTTGACCCTGTCATTACAAGGGTCCTAGTTTTAATATTATTAATTATATCTGCATTATCCTCATGATAAGCAAATAACTTGTATGCTTTTAAAAAATTTAAATGATCTTTTTTATTTTTTGTCAAAATTTTTATAAATTGATTATAAGTTTCTGGATGGTCATTTAAGTATTGATCGGTAAACCATCTTTTTAGGGCTTGCTTTGAAATAGGTTTGTTTAATTTAGCCTGTTCAAATCTTTCTATAACCAAAGACCTCTGTTCTGAGGTTCTTTTATATGTTGTACCCATTACAACAAGACTGTTTAGTTTGTCTTGAAATTTAGAGGCAAAATTTAGTGCAATTAAAGAGCCTAAAGAAAAACCGACAAGATTAATCTTATCTACTTTTAAAAATTCTAATATTGATTTTAGTTGGTTCGAAAAATCATCTAATGTTACATCATCTTTATTGAGAATAGTCTTGCCATGTCCCAATAAATCATATGTAATTATTGAATATTCTTTAAAAGCTTCAATTTGAGGTTCCCACATCCGTTGATCAAGTCCAACTCCATGAATAAAAACCACAGGAACTGTATTTTTATCATTAAATGAATAATAATTTTGATTTGGATCAAAATTTTGAAACATTAATTTATTTAGGATCTAATCCCATTTCTTTCATGTCTTGATAACGATCACCTGTTCTAGCATGAGCTCTACCTGTTGAGGCCCCACCAATTGCTATAACAATTTCATCATCAAAAGGAGCATCATGAATCGTAAATTCATGAGTTAAATAATAAGGCCTTAGACCTGAATCTGTTTTATGCATCATTGGAATGGATATTTTTGATCCAGCTGGACCTCTGGTATTGGTAAAACTTAAGTAAGAAGTTCCACCAACCGCATCTCTAAATTTATTTCCAAATCTTAAAGTGTGAATAAATGCTGAAGCATGCTCAATTTCACCATCAAGCCCGACAGTACCTGCCTTTCCATAGGCTAAAATTTTTTCAGGTGATCCAATCTCTTTTATTAACTCTGGAACTAAAATATCACCTAATTTAGGTGCCAAATCTAAAATAATTGGTTTTAAATCTTCAACAAAGCCTTTTCCATGCCATGGATTTTTGAATACAGCTGCAACAGAAACCATCAAAACTGGCTCTTTAGCTTCCTTGCCACCTTCGATAAAAGTTTTATCTACAAATTTTGTAAACTTTCTAAGCTCTAATTTCACTAACTTGCCTTTTCTATACTTGAATTATCTAGATTAATCTTTGGTATAACCTCATCATTAAACAGTTTTATACTTCTCATGCAAGCTTCATGATCTATTCCAGGAAAATTAGACCAAACTTGAAGATTTTGTAAATTTAATTCTGATTTTAATTCATTTATTTTATTAACAACATATTCTGGTGTTCCAAATAATAAATTTCTTTTATGTAGAAAATCATAGTTAAGTAAGTCTAATTTATGTTTTGTTTCCGGTAGTTCTTCTCCTGGATCCATATGATTTCCTAAGCCTCTCCAGTGACAAACCCATTTCATATATTTTATAATATGTTCACCTGCTAATTTTTCTGCTTCTTCCATAGTTTCTGCAATAAACATATCTCTTACTAAAGAAATACCTTCTCCAAGTGGAACATCTCTATTTTCAGCTTTAGATTTTGCATCTCGATATATTTCAAATCTAGTTTTCAATGCTTTTACCGTTGGTATCCACATTATTGTGTTTAAACCATTTTGTGCAGCCCACTCAATTGATCTTGCGCCATCTACCACTTGCCATATTGGAGGATGTGGATACTGTTTTGGTTTAGGCACAATACTTATTTTCTTTATTTCATTAGTTTTAGTATCTAGAAATTCTTCACTCGGCGGACTCATATCATGTTGCCAAACAAAACCAGGAGTAGGGTAAGTATAAAATTCACCTTGGTGACTAAAAAACTTTTCTGTCCAAGCTTTTTTCATAATAGTTAGAGTCTCATCAAACAAACGAAAATTTTTAGCCTGATCTTTTAGATCAGCCTCTTTATTCATATTTATCGCTTCTCTTCCATATATTCCTCTGCCAATACCAACTTCCACCCTACCGTTTGAAAGTTGATCTAATAATGCTATGTCTTCTGCTAAACGTATTGGGTTATGAAATGTAATTACATTACAAGCTTGACCTATTCTAATTTTTTTAGTTCTAGCTGCAGCATCTACACCCATCATTAATGGATTAGTACAAGACTCCATTCCCTCATGATTAAAATGATGCTCTGTATACCAAATAGAGTCCCAATCATTTTTATCGCAATATTCAGTTATTTCCTTAGTTTCATCAAGTAATTGTGTGTATGGTTTATGGTCCCAATTGGTAGTGTTACAAAAATATCCAAATTTCATCCAAACCTCCCTAAATAATTAAATTTAAAGACGACTGATCCCACTTTCGTATTTTTTGAATAACGACGAGTTATGTATCGCTTTATATAAACATTATTTTAGCTAGACTATTTAATCAATATATATTTAATCGACCTATATAGAGATTATCAATGAAACTAAATAAAATTGACCCAAAGTTCATATCTAAAGCCAACCCTAGAATAGGTTTAATAGCCCTAGGTAGTGATTTTAGAATTGAAAAAGATTTTAATAATGTGATTTATGGTAAAGATATAGATCTCTACGTTAATAGAATACATTGTTACAACCCATTAACCAATGAAACATTAGCTAAAATGGCAGATGACATTACAGAGGTGACAAGTGATATTTTACCTGATCAAAAAATAGATTGTGTTGCTTATGGATGCACTTCAGGAACTGTTGCTGCAGGGTACGATGTTATTGAAAAAAATATAAAGTTGTCTAAACCAGAGGCAAAAGTTACTACTCCAATTACATCAGCAATAAAAGCCCTTAAAGCTTTTAATATTAATAAGATATCAGTTTTTACTCCTTATACAAAAAGCATAAACGACTCTGTTTTAAATTATTTTAAAAAAGAAAATATAACAGTTAATGAATTAACATATTTTGATATTGAATCTGATTTAGATATTGGAAAAGTAGACGAAAAATATTTAATTGAAGTTTTGTCTAAAATTAATTTAGAAGATAGTGAGGCGTTGTTCGTATCTTGTACTGCCTTGCCTGTTTTATCAATTATCGAAAAATTAGAAAAAAAATTAAATAGGATAGTTTTGTCAAGTAACCAAACCTTGATATGGGATAGTCTAAATTTAATTGGTTATAAAGATGATATTGAAGGTTTTGGAAAATTATTTAAGATAAGCACATGAATTTTACAAAAGTAGAATATAAAAATAGATTAAAAAAAGTTCAAAAAATGATGCAAGATAAAGGCATCGAGTTATTAATTTCACAAGATCCATCAAACATGAATTACCTAACAGGCTATGATGCTTGGTCATTTTATTATGCTCAATGTGTAATAGTGCATGTTAATGCAGATGAACCATTATGTTTTGTTAGAGATCAAGATGCAGGTGGGGCATATATCAAAACTTATTTAAAAGATGAAAATATTATTAAATATGGAGAAAAATATATCCATAGTTGGCCACTTCATCCCTATGAGGCTTTAACTGATATTATTAAAGAAAGAAAATGGGAAAAACTTTCCATAGGTGTTGAAATGGATAGTCATTATTTCACTGCTTACTGTTATGAAAAAATTAAAACAGGTTTACCTAATGCTAAAATTTTAGATTGCAAAAGATTAGTCAATTGGGCAAGAGTTGTAAAATCAGATTCAGAAATTGATTATATGAAAGCTGCATCAAAGATAGTTCAAACTGGAATGCAAAAAGCTTTTGAGGCAATTAATCCAGGACTTAGACAATGTGATGCTGTTTCTGAAATACAAGCGGCGCTTATAAAAGGAACTCCTGAGTTTGGGGGTGATTATGCATCTATTGTTCCAATGCTTCCAACAGGAAAAGGTACGTCAGCCTCACATTTAACATGGACACAAGATAAATTTGTTGAAGGTGAAGCAACAATTGTTGAAATTGCAGGATCTCATAAAAAATATCACTGCCCTATGGCTAGAACAGTATTACTCGGAAAACCTGACCAACTTAAAATTGATACAATGAAAAAAACTAATGAGGCTCTTCAAGCAGGAATAGATGCTATTAAACCTGGGAAAACTGCAGATGATGTGGCTCAGGCATTTTGGAAGGTTCTTGATAAATATGGCATAGAAAAAACCTCGCGTACTGGATATTCTATTGGAATTGGTTACCCACCTGATTGGGGTGAACATACTCTAAATATATCTAAAGGTGATATGACAATCTTAGAGCCAAACGTAACATTCCACATGATTGCTGTAATGCAATTTGGAAACTGGGGCGTGGAAGCATCTGAAGCTATTAGAGTTACAGAGAAGGGTAGTGAATTATTTTATAATTTTTCAAGAGACTTACATATTAAATGACCAATAAAGGGCTTGATTAATATCTCAACAAATGTTTTAAATATCTCGTATGTCAAAAAATAGTGAATTTGTAAAATTTGATAATGTCGATAAAAGCTACGATGGAAAAGTCTTAGTTGTTAAGGGATTAAACTTAGATATTCAAGAAGGTGAATTTGTAACTATGTTAGGACCCTCTGGTTCGGGTAAAACAACATGTTTAATGATGTTGGCTGGTTTTGAAACTCCAACTCATGGTGAAATTTATTTAGATAATAATGTTATTTCAAACATTCCACCTCATAAAAGAGGAATTGGAATGGTGTTCCAAAACTATGCTTTGTTTCCTCATATGACAGTTTATGAGAATTTAGCATTTCCATTAAGAGTTAGAAAAATTCCAAAAGATGAAGCTGATAAAAAAATTGACAAAGCTTTATCAATGGTATCGCTTCAAGGTTTTGAAGCTAGAATGCCAATGCAATTATCTGGTGGACAACAACAAAGGGTAGCAGTGGCTAGATCACTTGTGTTTGATCCAAAGCTTGTTTTGATGGATGAACCACTAGGCGCATTAGATAAAAATTTAAGAGAAAGCATGCAATATGAAATAAAACATATTCATGAAAGTATTGGTGTAACAGTTGTGTATGTTACTCATGACCAAACTGAAGCATTAACAATGTCAAATAGAATTGCAGTATTTAATGATGGGAAAGTTCAACAACTTTCAAGTCCTGATGATCTTTATGAAAAACCAGTTAATTCTTTCGTGGCGGAATTTATTGGCGAGAATAACACGTTTAATGGAACAGTGAACGATGTGTCAGGAAATACTTGTAAAATTAAATTAAATAATGGAACTGAAATTTTAGCTAATCCTATTTCTGTAAAAGCCAAAGGTGATAAAACTACCGTATCTTTAAGACCAGAAAGAGCTTTAATTAATCCAAAAGATAAAATGGACAATAATCATAAAGGAAAAATTAAAGAAGTAATTTACCATGGAGATCATACTAGATTGAGAATGGACATACTAGGTAATGAACAATTTATTTTAAAAATTCCAAATAGCTCATCAAACCTAGATATCAAACTTGGAAATGAAATAAATGTTGGCTGGAATGCTATTGATAGTAGAGCTTTAGACCCTAAATAAAAAATAAAACCTTCATAATTTCTAATCAATTAAATAATAACCTTGCATAAATAAAGGTAAAAAACCCAGATTCAACTGTTGACTCATCTTTCTGATCTTGTTTTACTTAATTTTTAAAAAAAACGTTTAAACGGAGGATAAATGAAAAAACTAAGTAAACTATTATTAGCCTTATCATTTGTACTTTCTATTACTACTTCGGCATTTGCAGTTACTGTAGTGTCATGGGGTGGAGCTTATACAGAAAGTCAAAAATTAGGCTATGGAGATCCAACAGCTAAAAAGCTTGGAATACCTGTTAACTGGGTAGACTACACTGGTGGATTATCAGAGATCAAAGCACAAAAAGAAGCTGGAAAAATCACTTGGGACATCATTGATGTGTACGCAAAAGACACTATCATTGGCTGTGACGAAGGTATTTTTGTTGAATTCGATTTCGACAAAGACTTCGCTCCTGCTCCAGATGGAACACCAGCAAGTAAAGACTTTTTCACAGGCATGCCTTCTAAGTGTGCAGTTGGAAACATTCTTTACTCTTGGAACTTTGCTTACAACAAGAATAATGTAAAAGGTACTCCAAAATCAGCGAAAGACTTTTTTAATACTAAAAAGTTTCCTGGTAAAAGAGCTATCTACAAAGGTGCAATGTCTAACTTAGAATTAGCTATGGCTGGCACTGGAACAAAAGCTGGTAAAGGTGGTGATAAGATTTACAAATCACTTGAAAAAGGTGGAGTTGATAAAGCAATTGCCGCTATTAAAGCACTTTGCCAAGATCCAAATGGCGGATGTGTATTCTGGAATGCTGGAGCTCAGCCACCAGAACTATTAGCTAATGGTGAAGTTGTTATGGCTACTGGTTGGAATGGTAGATTCTTTAATGCTCAAATGGAAGGAACTCCAATTGTGCAAGTATGGGATTCACAAATTCTTGACTATGAGTATTTCGCTATGGTTAAAGGTGGACCTAACGATGCTAACGGTAAAGCTTTGAAAGTTCTTAGAGAAATGACAAGTACTGAAGGTCTAGCAGGAAGTGCTAAGTATATTGCTTACGCTCCTTGGAGAAAATCTTCAATTGCTATCATGGAAGCAGGAGAGCCTTGGTTTAAAGATGGTAAAACTAACATGGTACCACATATGCCAACAGCACCTGCGAACACTAAATCATACATTCTTATGAACCCTGAATTCTGGGCAGATAACCAGGACGAAATTGGTGAAAAATGGGAAGCTATGAAAGCTGGTCTGTAATTTAATTATAGATTAAACTTTTATTTTATTTAAAGGGCGGTTATTATATAACCGCCCTTTTTTTATTATGAGCACAGAACAAATTTTATCATCTGATGGTGTACCTCTTGAGGTTAGTTTAAAAAAAGCCGAGAGAAGAAACAAGATAAGAGCATTAATGCTTGTGGGTCCTTTATTTTTATTTCTTTTAATTACTTACGTGTTTCCAATCGGCGATATGTTGTTTAGAAGCGTTGATGATAGAATGATTACAAGTAAGTTGCCGAATACCTTTGCAGCACTAGAACAGTGGGATGGTAAAGATTTACCAGATGAAAAAGTATATGAAGCATTTTACAAGGATTTTTATCCGCTAGCTATGGCTAAAGAAGCGGGAAAACTTTATCAAAGATTAAATTATGAAAAATCTGGTTTTAGTAGTGGATTAAAAAAAACAAATAGAAAAATTAAAAAATTTGAAGAAGGAAATTATAAAGAGCAGTTCATGGCAACTCACAAAATATGGAATGAAGTTGGATATTGGGTAGCCTTAAAAAATACAGCTCCCAAATGGTCTTATGCAAAGTATTTAAAAGGAATGGATTTAAAATTTGATGATGAAAGAAATATTGTTCAAGTTGCTGAGGATAGAAAAATACATAAAATTTTATGGTTAAGAACATTAAATGTAGCTTTTTGGGTTACAGTTTTTTGTTTTTGTTTAGCTTACCCGATTTCACATTTACTCGCTACATTGCCAATGAAATACAGTAACTTATTAATGATCTGTGTTTTACTTCCTTTTTGGACTTCATTATTAGTTAGAACTTCAAGCTGGATGGTATTACTTCAACAACAAGGCCCGATTAATGATTTAATTGTCTGGTTAGGTTTTGCTGCTGATGATAGTAGACCTGAACTAATGTATAATGTAATTGGAACTTTTGTTGCAATGACACAAATTCTTTTACCTTTTATGGTATTGCCGCTTTACAGTGTAATGAAAACGATTTCTCCAAGCTTAATGAGAGCAGGAAAATCTTTGGGAGGCACACCATTAACAGCATTCATTAAAATTTATTTTCCATTAACTATGCCTGGAATTGGTGCGGGCTGTTTATTAGTATTTATTATTTCAATTGGTTACTATATTACTCCTGCTTTAGTGGGTGGTGCTAGTGGATCATTAATTAGTAATACAATTGCATATCACATGAAGAGTTCATTAGACTGGGCTTTTGCTTCTGCATTAGGCACAATGTTGTTAGTTGGAGTTTTAACAATTTATTGGATTTATAATAAGTTAGTTGGAATAGATAATATTAAACTAGGATAAACTATGGCTTTACCAAATTATACACCAATACATTACAGAATTTGGCACTACACATATTTAACCATCTGTGGACTAGTATTCTTTTTCTTAATTGCTCCATTATTTGTAATTCTACCACTTTCATTTAATGCTGAGCAATATATTCATTTTTCAGAAAAAATGTTGGCGCTAGACCCAGATGGTTTTTCTTTAAGATGGTATAAAGACATGATTTGGGGAACAAAAAATCCTTGGGGCTTAGCAACAAAAAATAGTTTAATTATTGCATTTTTTGCAACCATAGGATCAACGATCCTGGGAACTGTTGCTGCTCTTGGTTTAAGCAGTCGACATATGCCGTATAAAGCTGCATTTATGGCTTTGTTAATTTCACCGATGATCGTTCCATTAATTATTTCAGGAACAGCAATATTTTTCTTTATGGCAAAAGTAGGCTTGGCCGCAACACATACTGGAATTATTTTATCTCATATAATTTTAGGAACACCATTTGTTGTTATAACAGTTACAGCTACTTTAAGTGGTTTTGACCATAGTGTAACAAGAGCAGCCGCAAGTCTTGGAAGCAATCCTGTTAATACTTTTATGAAAGTGACATTACCTTTAATCACTCCAGGAGTTATCTCTGGTGCATTATTTGCGTTTGTAACATCATTTGATGAAGTGATAGTTGTTCTGTTTTTAGCTGGATTAGAAAATACAACTATTCCAATTCAGATGTGGGTTGGTTTAAGAGAGCAATTAAGTCCAACGATATTAGCTGTTGCAACATGTTTGATTATTATGTCAACTTTAATTCTAGTTAGTGCAGAACTTTTAAGAAGACGTTCTGAGAGACTAAGAGGAATTAACAGATAAGACATTTTCAAATTTCATGAATATTAAAAAAGTAGTTGTCATTGGTTCTGGAACAATGGGAAGTGGAATAGCGGCACATCTTTGCAATGCAAATATTCCTGTAACTTTATTAGATTTAAAAACAGAGATTAGTGAAAAGGCAAGAGATCGAATTCATAAATCAAAACCTCCATTATTAATTGATAAATCTAAAATCAATAATATTAAAGTTGGAAATATATCAGATGATTTTGATGCAGTTAAAGATGCGGATTGGGTTGTTGAAGCAGTGGTTGAAAGAATTGATATTAAGCATCAAATTTATGAAAAAATATTCAAAGTAAGAAAAGATGGGGCAATAGTTTCTTCAAACACCTCATCAATTCCAATTAAGATATTATCTGAACATTTAACAAATATTGAAAAAAAAGATTTTTGTATTACCCACTTTTTTAATCCAGTTAGATATATGGGTCTTTTAGAGATAGTTAAAAATGAAAATAACGACCTAAATAAGATTAACCAATTAAAAAAATTCTGTGAAGTTGAATTAGGTAAAGGAGCTATAATTTGTAATGATACTCCAGGTTTTTTAGGAAATAGAGTTGGTGTTTATGCAATGCAAGTGGCGATGACTGAAGCTTTTAAAATGAAACTTTCAATAGAAGAAGCCGATGCAATTTTTGGAAGACCAATGGGTATTCCAAAAACAGGTGTATTTGGATTATATGATTTAATTGGAATTGATTTAATGGCCGATGTATTAAAAAGTTTTATTAAAGAATTGCCAAAATCTGATGAGTTTCACGAGGTAGCAAAAGAAATTCCATTGGTGAAAAAATTAATTGAAACAGGTTATACAGGCAGAAAAGGTAAGGGTGGTTTTTATAGAATGAATAAAACAGGATCTATCAAAGTCATGGAAGCAATCAATCTTGAAACTGGTGATTATTCAATTAGTAAAAAGATTGATATTAAAACAGACCAAGTAGATTTAAAGAGATTAATTAATAGAAAAGATAAATATGGAGATTATGCTTGGTCAGTTATATCTAAAATAATCAAATATGCATCCTCATTAGTTCCAAAAATTACAAAAGAATTTAATGATATTGATGAAGCAATGAGACTTGGTTTTAACTGGTCAAAAGGTCCATTTGAGATGCTTGAAGAAATAGGAGTTAAAAATTTCTTTGATAAAATAGATGATTTTAAAGGAAATAACTTTTTAGAGGAGTTATCAAAAAATAAAAATGAAAATTTTTATGGTGAAAGGCAAAAGTACACAAATATTGAAACTTTAGGAAAAGTAAAAAAAACTGCCTCAAGTGTTGATGGAAATAATTCTGCAAAGATTTATAGATTTAATGATTATAACATTGTTGAGTTTACAACTAAAGCTAACGCACTTGATTACGACTCGATGGATGCATTAAAGAAAGCAACCGATAAACCATTAATAATAATCAATGAAAGTATGCAATTTTCAGCTGGTGTTAATTTAACTTACACAATGGAGTTTGCAGATAAAAGAGATTTCAAATCAATTGAAAAATTTATTAAATATTTCCAAGAAACTTGTAAACACCTAAAATATTCAAAATATCCAGTAATTTCAGCTCCATCAGGATTAACGTTGGGTGGTGGTTTTGAGGTAATGGTTCAAAGTAACTTTGTAGCATCACACACCAATATTGTAGTCGGATTAGTTGAAACTATTGTAGGATTAATTCCAGCAGGTGGCGGATGTAAAGAAATGTTAGCTAGATGGCTTGATACAGATGAAGCTAAAAAAGATCCTAATTTTGCACCTTTAAAAGTGTTTGATATTATCGGTTACGGTAAAACCGCAACCTCATCTGTAGAGGCAGAACCAATGAAATATTTGATGCCAGAGGATAAAAAAATAATGAATAGAAACAGTTTATTTGAAGTCTCAAAAAAAATTATAATGGAAAACACAGACTTTAAAGCACCAGAAGAGCTTAAATTCAATCTTCCCGGAAAATCAGTATTGGAAGATATGAATAAAATTTTAGATAATCTTTATAATGAAAAAATAATCTTAGATCATGGAGTAATAGTTGCAAAAGAATTAGCGAATGTATTAAGTGGTGGTGACACTACAATAGATAAAACATTATCAGAGAATGATTTATTTAAATTAGAACTAGACGCATTTATGAAATTAATTGAAACAAAAGAAACTCAAGATAGAATCAAACATACTCTAGCTACTGGTAAGCCTTTGGTAAATTAATTTTCTTTTGTTTGATTATTTGCAGATATACTATTTTCTTCTGAATCATTTTCGTGCTTAAATGAATTTTCTCGTTCATTTAGTTTTTTTATCATTTCTTCTTCTTTTTTTCTTTGCTCTTCATCAAATTTTCTTTCCCATTCTTTAATTCTTACATTTTCTTCTTCTATTCTTTTTTCTTCAGCAATTCTTGCATCATGAGCCTTTTGTTCTTCAATCTCTCTCAATCTAATTTCTTCTTCTTTCTTTTTAATTTCTATCTGTCTTTTTTTATATTCTTCATCTTTTTGTCTTAAGGCCCTTAACTCTTCAATTTCTTTTTTTTCTTTTAATCTAAATTCTTCTTCTTTTTTTCTCAATTCCTCAACTTCTTTAAGTTTTTGGATTTCAATTTCTCTTAATCTTTCAGCTTCAATATCCTTTATTCGCTCTGCAGCTTCTTTAAGTTTTTGTTCTTGATATTTTAATTTACGCTCCTCTTCATCCAGTCTACGTTGCTCTTCTAATTGTTTGGCAATTTGAATATCTTTTAGCCTCTGTTTTTCATCTCTTGCTATTCTTCTTTCCGTTTCTAATTTCTCTTTTTCAATATTCTTTATTTTTTCCTCTTCTTCTTTAATTTTTTGTCTTTCTAATCTTATTCTTTGTTTTTCTAAATATTCTAATCTTATTTTTTCTTCTTTTAATTTTAAATCATCTTCTCTGATTTTTTTTTCTTCTTCGTCCTTAATTCTTTGCGCTTCAGCTTGCACCCGCTGTTGTTCTAGTTTAATTTTTTGATTTTCAATAAGTTGTTGTTGTTTTTGAATTTTTATTCTCTGTTTTTCTTGATCAAGTATTCTTTTTTTTTCTTCTTTTTCTTTTAAATCTTGCTCCCTTTTGATTTGACGAGCCTCCTCTAATTTTTGTTTTTGTTGTTGATGTTTTTCTTGTTTAGCTTGTCTTATTTTATTCTTTTTTAAAGTCTTGATTCTTTCTAATTCAGCTTTTCTTAATTTTTCTTTAAAATTAGTTAAAGTTTTGTTTATAGAAAATGATTTAATGATATTAAGTTTTTGAAAATTTAATTTTTTTATAGCAGCAATAGGCTCTTTCAGAATTTTACTATTACTTTTTTTAAGTATTTTAATTTTATCTTCTATTACATTTTTCACACACTATTTAACCAAAATTTAGAAGATAAAAAAAGACCATGATTGACTATAATGGGTTCAACTTATAGTTTATTTCTTAATTTAGCATTCTAAATGAGTTAATAAAATCAGGTCTCAATATATATTCTGAATGTCGCTGATGTTTAATTTTCTTTAAAATTTCTAAACCATAAAGAACTTTTCCTACAGGTGTATATTCGCCCTCAAACAATGGTTCATCTTGCAGAATTATAAAAAATTGACTGTCTTCTGTATCATTCTTAAAAGTTCTTGCCAAACCCACACTTCCTTTTCTAAAGCTAAAATCATTATCTATTTCAGATTTAATAGTCCCTAAACCAGACTTGCCTGTTCCAATTTTACCATAATTAATTGAATTTTTTTTACCAAACTCTAAGTCACCTGCTTGGACTAATTTATCTTTTATCACTCTATGAAAAGCTACGTCATCATACAAGCCAGATTTTATTAACGTTTTAAATCTTTCAACACCTTTTGGAGACACATTTGGGTACAGCTCAATAATTACATTTCCACACGGCGCATTAAGAATTACTATGTTTTCTGGTTTATCAAAATTGATATTTTCAGGATTATGATTTTTAACAAATAAACATTTATTTTTTATAACAAAATAAGAACCAAAAGTAACTGAGGCCAAAATTATCAAAAATACAAATATTATTTTTTCAAATAACGTTGCTTTAATTTTTTTAATCATTTTATCATTAAATTCACACTTGTTTAAAATTCTTCTGAAAATTTAAAATCTTTATAAATTTTTAATAGCCTATATTTTATAAATTCAACTTTATTTTTTAAAATATTGTCTGCATCATTAATTTCTTTTAATTTTTTTGGACTTAAAGTCATTATATGAGAAAATGTTTCTGCCATGTCTTCAGAGGGTGTAGATTGAGAATATTCAGTAAAAAAACCATTTGTATTTGTATAAGTATTTAGCCCAAGTTTTTTAGTGCAAGTAGAACAATCGGCATATTTAAAATTTTTATTATTAAATTTAACCCATTCATCTTCATTGAAAATTTCTTTAAAGCTATCATTGATTATATGAAAAACCTCATGGTGAATTGTTCTTTTAAAATACTTTTCATTAAACTTGATGTCTAATATTAAAGTCTTCATAATGTTATCTGGTATCCCAGCAGTATTAATTCCAGAAATTGATAAATTTTCACACATAACTACGTATCTTAAGTTTATTTTTTTTAAAAAGTCTTTTGAGTATTTATTAAGGTTATAACTAATTAAATCAAATTTTTTGTTATAATCTTCTTTGGTAGAGTTCATGCATACAATATTTTTTTTAACTCCTAATCTAAACGAGCTTGAAGCGTATAAATATCTAAGCTGATTTTTTTTATCGATTTGATAAAGTTCTAAGTTAGGTATCTTAATCAGATTATAGATAGTATTTGCTTTTAATGGTGTAATAAAAAAAATTATTAATAAAATTACTTTAAATAGCTTCATAAATAGTAATATAGAAGATATTCCAAATTCAAAGAATGTGGTACATTTTATTTAGATGAAAAAAGAAAAAAATAAAAACCCTGTTCAGCCAGTTAGTGGAACTAAAGTACCAAGATTTGCCGGACCTTCCACCTTTGCAAGGCTGCCAGAATTAAGAGATGTCCAAGATTGTGATGTAGCTATCGTTGGAATACCTTTTGATGCTGGTACAAGTTATAGGCCTGGAGCCAGATTTGGACCCATGAGCATTAGACAGGCATCACGACATTTAAGAACTAATTATCACCCAAGTTATGATGTTGAGCCATTCAAAGTTCAGCAGGTAGCAGATGCTGGAGATATAACTTGTAATCCATTTAATATTGATGAGGCCATTAAACAAATAGAAGAAGGAGCGACAGAACTTTTAAAAAAAGTTGGTGGTATAATAAGTTTAGGTGGAGATCACACAATTGCGCTTCCGCTTTTAAGAGCTATTAATAAAGAAAATAACGGACCAGTTGCACTAGTTCATTTTGATGCTCATTTAGATACTTGGGATACATATTTTGGAGCACCTTACACTCACGGAACACCATTTAGACGAGCTCGGGAAGAAAATTTATTTCTTGATGATGCATCTATGCATGTAGGGATCAGGGGTCCTCTTTATAGCAGAAATGATATTAAAAATGATGAAGAGTTTGGTTTTAAGATTATTCATTGTGATGATTTTCAAACACAAGGAACAGATAAAATTGCAGAAAGAATACGACAAAGAGTAGGAAATAATCCACTGTATCTTTCAATCGATATAGATGTTTTAGATCCAGCTTTTGCTCCAGGAACTGGAACACCTGAAATTGCAGGAATGACTACAAGAGAAATGGTTAATGTTATAAGAGGTTTGTCAGGTTTAAATTTAATATCTGCAGATGTAGTTGAAGTTTCACCAGCATATGATCATGCAGAAGTTACATCGTTAGCTGCTGCAACAATTGTTTATGAACTAACTAATTTATTTGCAAAAACTAAAAGATAAGGTACTTTTTAAAATGCTAGATAAACGAAATTTTTATATTAATGGAAAATGGGTTGCTCCAAAAAAACCAAATGATTTTAAAGTAATTGATCCCTCAACCGAAAAAGAATGTGCAGTAATATCTCTTGCGGGAGCTGAAGATGTGAATGAAGCAGTAAGTGCTGCAACAAAAGCTTTTCAAACTTGGGCGTTCTCTTCTAAGGAAGAAAGAATAAAATATTTAGAAGCACTATATGATGTTTATAAAAAAAGATGGAATGATATGGCGCAAGCTATTTCTCTTGAAATGGGAGCTCCTATTGATTTTTCAACGCAATTACAGGCTGGAACTGGAGCAAGCCATATCAAATCTTATATTAAAGTATTGAAAGAATATACATTTGAAGCAAAATTAGGAGAGCATGCCCTTAATAATAATATTTTACATGAGCCAAAAGGAGTTTGTGCATTAATCACACCATGGAATTGGCCAATGAATCAGGTTTGTTTAAAAGTAATCCCAGCCATTGCTGCTGGTTGTACAATGGTTCTTAAGCCTTCTGAAATAGCACCACTATCATCTATGATTTTAGCAGAAATGATCGATGAAATTAAATTACCAAAGGGTATATTTAATCTGGTTAATGGAGATGGAGCAGTTGCTGGTAATACATTAACAAGTCATCCTGATGTTAATATGATTTCATTTACAGGATCTACTAGAGCCGGTGCTTTAATTTCTGAAAATGCAGCAAAAGACTTTAAAAGAGTTAGTTTAGAACTTGGAGGAAAAGGTGCGAATATTATATTTAAAGATGCTGATGCTGAAGCTGTTGAAAGAGGAGCGCTTAGATGTTTTAGAAATACAGGACAATCTTGTAATGCTCCAACAAGAATGTTGGTAGAAAAATCAATGTATGATGAAGCAGTTGAAAGAGTTAAGAATTTTGCTAATTCTATGAAAGTTGATGTTGCTAATAAAGAAGGGGATCACATAGGACCCGTAGTTTCAAAAACCCAATTTGATAAAATTCAATCATTAATCCAAGTTGGAATAGATGAAGGAGCCAAAGTAGTTGTTGGTGGATTAGGTAAACCTGAGGGTTTAAATAAAGGTTATTTTGTAAAACCTACAGCATTTGCAGATGTTAATAATCAAATGCAAATTGCAAGAACAGAAATATTTGGACCCGTGTTATGTATAATTCCTTTTGAGACAGAGGAAGAAGCAATTGCAATTGCAAATGACACACCATATGGATTATTAAATTTTATTCAAACTCAAGATCAAGAAAAAGCGAATAGAGTTGCTAGAAAATTAAGATCAGGAATGGTTGATATTAATGGAGCTGGTTTAGCACCAGATGCTCCATTTGGTGGTTATAAACATTCAGGCATTGGTCGTGAAGCTGGTAAATTAGGCCTAGAAGAGTATCTTGAAGTTAAAGTTGTTAGTGGTTGGAACGATTAATCCAATTTATGTTGCTGTTCATAATAGGTTTTCTGCAATTCAATAAGTCCTATATTTATTAGTTAATTTTCTAAACTAGAAGTTGTATCGCTTTATACTTTACAGAACATGAATAATCCATAATGTCGCAGTCAGTGTTACCATAACTTTATAGTTAATAAGAGTAACAAAAATAAAAGGGAGAAAAGATATGGGTAGATCGTCAAAACTCTACAACTCAGATTTAGCTCCAACTCCAAGCAATAAAAAAAATTGGGGATGGTTCGAAATCTTTAATGTCTGGGCTAATGATGTTCAAAGTTTATTTGGTTATACTTTGGCAGCATCTTTGTTTTTAGCGTCAGGACTAAATGGTTGGGCTGTATTTGCTGCATTAATTCTAGCAGGATTTTTTATAATGTGGCTAGTAAACTTATCAGGTAAACCAAGTGTAAAACATGGAATTCCATATCCAGTATTCGCTCGTGTTAGTATGGGTGTCTTTGGAGCAAACTTTCCAGCAATGGCCAGAGGTCTTGTTGCAATGTTTTGGTATGGAGCACAAACTTATGCAGCATCAACTGCTGTAGCACTTTTAATTACAGGTATTACTGGAAACGCAGGTACAGAAATGTTCTTAGGAATGACAGGTGTAATGTGGGTGTCATTTATATTTGTGTCTGGATTCCAAGTTTATTTATTTTGGCAAGGTGTAGATCTTATCAAAAAATTCTTAAACTTTGCAGGACCTGCTGTCTATGCGGTAATGATACTATTAATGATTATTATCTGGGTTAAAGCTGGTGGAGGACTTTTTTCAGAAGTGGGAACTATATTTTCTGGAGGAGAAAGAACTGGTGGTTTTGAAGGTTTAGGATCATTTGGAGCTTTCATAGCTGTATTTTCAATTATGGTTGGATATTTCGCTGCAGTAGTTATCAATTTTGGTGACTTCGCTAGATTTGTTAAAAATGAAGAAGAGATGAGAAAAGGTAACCTATGGGGATTAGTAGGTAACGTGATCTTATTCTCTTTTATTACTTTAATGATCACAGGCGGAACAATTGCAATTTTTGGTGAGTATGTTGCAAGTCCTACAGAGATGGTAGCTAAAGTAGATAACTTAGGTTTAACAATTATTGCTGCATTTGCATTCTTTGCAGCGACAGTTGGTATTAACATGGTTGCAAACTTTATACCCCCTGCGTATGATCTAGCTAATTTAATGCCAAGTAAAATCAATTTTAAAACTGGTGGATTAATAACTGCTGGTTTTGGTTTTATTATTGGCGGTATGTGGGTTGCTGTTATTACTCAAATGGGTTTATTTCCATTTGTTAATACATTAGGAGCAATTCTTGCACCTGTATTTGGTATTATGATTGTTGATTATTATATCATCAAAAAAGAAAAACTAGATGTAGACGCATTGTTTG
Source organism: Candidatus Pelagibacter sp. PS_10_02 (assembly GCF_059418005.1). Classification (NCBI taxonomy): domain Bacteria; kingdom Pseudomonadati; phylum Pseudomonadota; class Alphaproteobacteria; order Candidatus Pelagibacterales; family Candidatus Pelagibacteraceae; genus Candidatus Pelagibacter; species Candidatus Pelagibacter sp. PS_10_02. Next base: position 822,631 of record NZ_CM182076.1, on the reverse strand, counting down.
ATGCTAGCCCTAGTGGGAAGTATCATTACAATGGTGGCTTCAATCATAAAGGAATGTTAGCTTGGATACTATCAGGTTACATCGCAGTTGGAACTGTTTGGCCAAACATTTTAGTTTTTGGTTTAGATGATTTCTTCGCAAACCTAGGTGGTGGCGGAGGATATGCTTGGATAATTGGAGCATCACTAGGTGCCGTAGTTCATTTAGCAATATCTAAAAGATAATAAAACTAATTATTTAAAATTAGAAAAACCCGCCGCATTTATGTGGCGGGTTTTAGTATTTTAAGAAAATTTCTTTGTTATTTAAATCTTCAATTACTAGATTGTCTCCAGTGCCTTTTCTATCTACAACTAAAAAATTCATGTCCAAAGTAGATATTAAAGGAAAATGCCATGTGCCAGGTTTATAATTCACACCAATATTTGGAGGAACAATGAAGGACTCAATTTCATCAATATTTGGTTTATCACCTTTCGGAGCAACCAATACTAAAAAAGTAGTTTCTTGCATTGGTATAAAAGCCTGACTTCCTAAAGGATGTTTTTCCATCATATCAATTTTCATTGGAAAGGATCTTTTTAAGGCAGAAAAAATACAAATAGTAGTTTCTCCATTATCAGTTGACGTATCTAAATTCGCTATACCATCAAATCTTTTTGCATAACCATTATTAATTTCAAGTGGCTTTATATCTTTAGTTGTAATTACATCTCCATACTTAGAGAAGTTTTCTTTAGTGATTGGTTTTGGTTTAATTATAATTTCCATTAAAGCGCCTTACCAAACATTCTAAATCTTGAAATACCACCATCTGGAAAAATATTAATTTTAACATAATTAATTTTATTATTTTTCATTAATTTATTTTTAAATATATGTGTTTTATTTGCTGATAATTTAACTTTATCTAATAGAACTTTCCACTTCTTAGAATTTTTTATAATTGAAGATGATGTTTTATTGTTTGGAATATAAATCGCTTGAAGAGAGCAGTGACTTGGATAATTTCCTTTAAAATGATGTGTTGATATTTCAATTTTATCAATTTTATTGCCATCAATTGAGTTTAATATTAGCCAATCAAAACCTTTATCTCTTCTTCTTCTAGTCTCCCATCCATCACCCATATTTTTTGCTTTACCAGGTGCTAAAATATTTTCAGCTTTTCCAAAATGTTCATTATTACAAGCTATAACTGAGGCTCCATTTAAAAGAGATGTTAAATTTGTAGTCCTATTTTTCAAATTAATTGTGTCCTTTGAAATTTTTCCAAAAAGTCTTAATCTAGCAACTCCTCCATCTGGAAAGATATTAAATTTAATATGAGTAACTGTAGATTTGGATGAGATATTAAAAAAATGATGACTGTTAGCTTTTATTTTTTTTTTACCCAGTAAAGTTTTCCATTTAAAATTTTTATACGAATTGGATTTAGAGCTGCAGGCCTCTAAAGAAATCATAGATGGTTGATTTCCATTGAAATGAGATGTATCCACATCTACTTTAGAAATTTTACCAGGTTTACCTAATTTAATAATTAAATAATCATGTCCTAGATTTCTTTTTCTTCTCGATTCCCAACCATCCATCCATTTTCCATTTCTATCAAACAATCCCTCCTTAAAGACAGCTGGTGATGGATTTATAATTCTATTAGCTGAGGCAAAAAAATCATCTGTTTTATAAATAACTTTTGAACCCAATCGGGGTTGAGCCAAGTCTATTAATCCATTTGTGAAAATTATTTTTTCAGACATTGTTAGGAATAGTTTTTAATCCAATGTTTGGCAATATCAACTCTTTTGCAAACCCAAATATCTTCATGTTTTTGTATATAATCTAAAAACTTTTTTAAAGACTGAATTCTACCAGGTTTTCCAATTAGTCTACAGTGTAGTCCAACAGACATCATTTTTGGGTTTGTTCTTCCTTCTTCATACAAAACATCAAAACTATCTTTAAGATAACTATAAAAATGATCACCAGTATTAAAACCTTGATTTGTTGCAAATCTCATATCATTATTATCAAGAGTATAAGGAATGATTAATTGTTTTTTTTTATTTCTGTTTTCCCAATATGGTAAATCATCACTATACGAGTCACTGTCATATAAAAATCCACCATCTTCCATTACCAAATCTCTAGTATTTGGACTACATCTTCCCGTATACCAACCATCAGGTCTTTTACCAAAAATTTTAGTATGAGCTTTAATAGCAAGCTGCATATGTTTTTTTTCTTCTGATTTTTTAATATTTTGATAATCAATCCATCTCCATCCATGTGAAGCTACTTCATAATCAGCTTCTATTATGGCTTTACAAATTTCAGGGTTTTTTTCTAAGGCCATCCCAACTCCAAAAATAGTTATAGGAATTTCTTTTTCTTGAAAAAGATTGTGAAGTCTCCAAAAACCTGCTCTTGAACCATATTCATAAAGCGACTCCATATTCATATGCCTTCCCTTTATGGGTTGAGCGCCTATAATTTCTGACAGAAAAACTTCTGAATTTTTGTCTCCATTAAGAACACAATTTTCTGCACCTTCTTCATAATTTAAGACTATTTGAACCGCTATACGTGCTTTGTTTGGCCATTCAACCTTAGGTAAATTTGAACCATAACCAATTAGATCGCGAGTATCTTTTTTTGTCATAAAAAATTATAATTTAATTTGACTGAATTAACAATTTGTTAATTTATTACAGATTTTTCTTTAATACCATCCAGCAAGCTTAAACATTTTTTAAGCTCATCAAGTTTTATAAATTCATCAATTTTATGTGCTTGTTCAATTGAACCAGGACCACAAACAACTGTGCTTATTCCTATCTCTTGAAATAGACCAGCTTCGGTTCCAAAAGAAACAACTTCTCTTGAATTATCTCCTGTTAAACTTGAAACTAATTCACAGGCTTTTGATGCTTCATCTCTATCGAAACCAATTACTTCACCAATAATTTTTTTGCTAATTGTAGCCTTAGGATAAACTTTTTTCATATCTGGCAATAAAACTTCATTAGCATATTTATCTATTTCTAAATTCAAAAATACACCATCTTCTTTAACAACAGGTCTTGTTTCCCAGTTGATGTGACATTTGTCAGCAATTACATTGTGAGCTATCCCGCCAAATATTCCACCAATTGATAGTGTGGAGTGTGGAGGGTCAAAAATAGAGTCTTTAGGAGATCTTTCTTTTAATTTTTCTCTTAACTCAATTAATTTATTTACATATCTTGATGCATATTCAACAGCACTGACACCTTTATGTGGAGCAGAGCTATGACCTGCTAAACCCTCAAAATAAGTTGTATATTCATAACACCCTTTATGAGCATCTATGATTTTCATATTAGTTGGTTCTCCAATTATACAAATTCCATCTTTTATTCCTCTTTTTTTTAATTCAGCAATTAATATTGGAGCTCCTATACAAGCAGTTTCTTCATCAAAGGTATAGGAAAAATGAATATCTCTATCAGAATTCGCTTTTGCATAAATTGGAGCGAAAGCTAAAGTACAAGCAATAAAACCTTTCATATCACAAGCCCCTCTACCAAAAAGTTTTTCATCTTTAATTATTGCTTCAAATGGATCTGCACTCCATCCTTTAGAAACAGGAACAACATCAGTATGACCTGATAAAATTATAGGTTTTTTATTACTAGGGTTCTTTGCTTTAAGTGTTGCAAAAAGATTAACTCTTTTTTTTTCATCATCAAAAGTTCTAAATGATGTAGCACCTATCTTTTTTAAAATTTCATCACAATAATTAATTAAAGAGCTATTATCTTGACCAGATATAGTTTTAAATGAAATCAAATCTTTTAAAATTTTTATAGAATTATTAAATAATTGATTAGAACTATTTTCTGTACTCATAAATTATTTCTATTATATATTAAAATAATGAAAGAACAAATAACGTATGATATTTTTGACAAAGTTGATATTAGAGTTGGAACAGTCATATCTGTTAAAAAAAATGAAAAAGCCAGAAAACCCTCACTGGTAATAAAAGTAGATTTTGGAAAAGATATAGGAATTAAACAATCATCCGCTCAAATTACCCATTATTATAACGAAGAAAATTTAAAAGGAAAACAGGTGATTGGTGTTTGTAATTTTCCTGAAAAAAATATTGCAGGAGTTGTTTCACAAGTTCTTATTCTAGGATCAATTGATGAAGAAGGTAAAGTGATATTGGTTCATCCCTCTCAACCATCTGAGAATGGTCTTCCTATAGCTTAATTTTTTATGTACTCAGAATTATTATTGTTAATTGGTATATCGGTTTCACTTGGTTACACTCCTGGACCAAACAATGCTGTAGCATCTTATTCAGGATTTAATTTTGGTATAAAAAAAACAATTCCACTAATACTAGGTGTGTGGTTAGGATATACGACATTAGTTATATTAATTAATTTTGTTCTAATATCAACTTTTGTTAAGTATCCAATAATTCAAGAGATAATTAGAATATTAGGTACAATTTTTTTATTTTATCTTGCATATAAAATTTCTTTCACTAATTCATCGACTGAAGATAAAAAAGAAAATCCTGTAAAATTTTTTGATACATTTATATTTCAGTTTTTAAATCCAAAAGGTGTAATGGCAGCAATTACTTTAATTTCTAAATTTGTCAAAGAGGATAATTATTTGACGAGCTCTTTATCTGTTATTATTGTTTGTTCCTTAACAGCTATAACAAGTATTACTGTATGGGCATTTTTAGGTAAATTCTTAAGGGGTTTTGCGACAAATATTAATTTCATTAAACGTTTCAATTATGCTATGTCATTGCTTCTTATTCTTTGTATAATAGGATTTTACATCTAACTAAATGAAACCAGGAAACCAAAATTCATATAAGTCTTTAAAATCAATCAGTATTGATAATAAAAACTATAAATATTATTCATTAGCTGAAGCTGAAAAAAATGGATTAGAAGGTATTTCAAAATTACCAAAATCCTTGAAAGTTTTGCTAGAAAATCTTTTAAGATATGAAGATGATTTATCAGTTAACAAAGATCAAATAGATGCAATTAAACTTTGGTTAAAAGATAAAAAATCAAACACTGAAATAGCTTACCGTCCTGCAAGAGTTTTATTGCAAGATTATACGGGTATACCAGCTGTAGCAGATTTAGCTGCTATGAGAGAGGCTGTAAAAGAAAAAAATAGAGATCCAAATTCTATCAATCCTTTGTCAGCGGTAGATTTAGTTATTGATCACTCTGTACAAGTAGACAAATCTGCCAAATCAGATTCTTTTGAAAAAAATGTTGATATAGAATTTGAAAGAAATGGAGAGCGATATTCATTTCTAAAATGGGGACAGCAAGCATTTAATAATTTTAGGATTGTTCCTCCTGGAACAGGAATCTGTCACCAGGTTAATTTAGAATACTTATCTAAAGTAGTGTGGTCTGAGAAGTTTAATGAAGAGGATTATCTATTTCCTGATACCTTAGTTGGTACAGATAGCCACACGACAATGGTTAATGGATTGTCAGTGCTTGGATGGGGTGTTGGAGGCATTGAAGCAGAAGCTGGAATGTTAGGTCAGCCAATTTCAATGTTAATTCCTGAGGTAATAGGATTTGAAGTTAAAAATAAAATGCCAGAGGGCACCACTGCTACTGATTTAGTATTAACAGTTGTAAAGATGTTAAGAGATAAAGGAGTTGTTGGAAAATTTGTTGAATTTTATGGTGAAGGTTTAAAAAATTTAACCCTAGCTGATAGAGCAACAATTGCAAACATGGCACCAGAGTATGGTGCAACTTGTGGATTTTTTCCTATTGATGACGAAACATTAAAATATTTAAGATTTTCTGGAAGAGATGAAGCAACAGTAAAAATTGTTGAAGTTTATGCTAAAGAACAAGGTTTATGGGCAAGTGAGGGTATAGAATTTACAGATACTATTTCTTTAGACATGTCTACAGTTGTGCCAACAATTTCAGGACCTAAAAGACCTCAAGATAAAGTTTTGCTTACAAATGCTTCTGTTGAATTTAAAAAAGTTTTTAAAGATGCCACACAAAGAAATAAACAAAATGTTTCAAAAGTTGAAAATACAGATTATGAAATTAAAGATGGATCAATATTAATTGCTGCTATAACATCATGTACCAATACATCAAATCCTAATGTTTTAATTGGTGCTGGTCTTTTAGCTAAAAAAGCTGTTGAATTAGGTTTAACAACAAAACCTTGGGTCAAAACATCTTTAGCCCCAGGTTCACAAGTTGTGACTGATTATTTAGAAAAAGCAGGCCTAAACATATTTTTAGATAAACTTGGATTTAACCTAGTAGGCTATGGATGCACAACATGCATAGGAAATTCTGGACCTTTACCTGAAAATATTACAGATGCTATCCAAAAAGAAAATTTATATGCTGTATCTGTATTATCAGGAAATAGAAATTTTGAGGGAAGAATATCTCCCCATATCAAAGCAAATTATCTTGCTTCCCCACCTCTTGTAGTAGCCTATGCATTAGCAGGTCATATGGAATTCGATTTATACAAAGATCCTTTAGGACAAGATAAAGATAGAAAAGATATTTTTTTAAAAGATATTTGGCCTTCAAATAAAGAAATTGAGGAAACATTAAGAGATGCACTTAATGCTGACATGTTTATTAAAAGATATTCCAATGTCTCAGAAGGACCTAAACAGTGGCAAGAAATTAAAACAGAAAATACAAGTATATATAATTGGGATGACACTTCTACTTATGTAAAAAAACCACCTTTCTTTGAAAATTTACCTGATACACCAGAAGGCTTTAAACCAATCAAAGATGCAAGACTACTTTTAATTTTAGGTGACATGGTAACGACTGACCATATTTCGCCAGCAGGAAATATTCAAAAAGAAAGTCCAACAGGTGAATATTTTATGGAACATCAAATACAACCGAAAGATTATAATTCTTACGGTTCGAGAAGAGGAAATCACGAGGTTATGATGAGAGGAACATTTGCAAATATTAGAATTAGAAATGAAATGGCACCTGGAACAGAAGGAGGTTTTACAAAATTATATCCAGAAGATAAAGTTATGCCAATTTACAATGCAGTTGAAGAATATAAAAAAAGAGGTGTAGATTTAGTTGTTATAGGTGGCAAGGAATATGGAACAGGTTCATCAAGAGACTGGGCCGCAAAAGGAACAAAACTATTAGGTGTAAAAGCAGTTATTGCAGAAAGTTTTGAAAGAATTCATAGATCAAATTTAATTGGAATGGGTGTTTTACCACTTCAGTTTACAGAGGGAAACAATAGAACCAACTTAAATTTAATTGGTTCTGAATTGATTACTGTTTTAGAAATACAAGATGGAGTGAACCCTTCTGACCATATTAGTGTAGAGATAAAATATGCAAATGGAGATATTAAAAAAATTAAAACTCTTTGTAGAATTGATACAAAGAACGAATTAGAATATTATAAGCATGGTGGTATTCTTCAATTTGTTTTAAGAAATATGATTTAATATGGATGAAGATATTTCAATAATCGACTCAAACACAAGAAATGAAAAGATTAAAAACTTTTTAACAAATAATAAAAAAAAAATAATCTCATCAGTATTAATTTTAGTTATTTTGGTAATTGGCATTTATTCAATTGATACCTATAAAAAACAAGTCACACTCAAGTTGGCTGATAAATATAATTTTGCTTCAATAAATTTTAAAACAGAAAACCCTCAAAAAATAATTGAAGATTTAACTGATATAGTGAAAGCAAATGATACTACCTATTCACCACTGGCGTTATATTTTTTAATAGATAATAATTTAATTGAGAGTCGAGATGAAATTAATCTGTTATTTGATGAGGTGATAAACAAAACAAAGCTTGATAAAGAAATTAAAAATCTAAATATTTATAAAAAAGGACTATACAATTCAAATTCTGTGTCAGAAAATGAATTATTAATGATCTTAAACCCTTTAATTAATTCTGAAAGTATATGGAAATCACATGCTTTATATTTAGTTGCTGAATATTTCTATTCAAAAGATGAAAAGCAAAAAGCAAAAGATTTTTTTGACCAGATAATTACCCTTCCACAAGTCAATAGCGATATTAAAGAAACAACGCAAAAAAGACTTAACAGAGACTACCGTGAATAGGATTTTAAAGATTTTATTAATATTTTTTTTAATAAGTAACTGCTCATTTAATTCAAACTCAAAATTCTGGACAAAAGAAGCAAATATTGAAAATGAAAAAAAAGTTTTGAATAAAAATGCTTTATTTAAAAAGAAAAAAGTTGTTCAAAAAGAATTTAATTCAAACTTAAAAATAGAATTAAAATTTGACGATATATTAGGTAATAACTTATACAATGTAAATAATGAAGGTATTGTTGATTTCTCAACAGATTTAAAAAAAATATCTAAATATAAGTTCTCAAAAATAAAAAATTTCGATCAGTTTCAGCCAGATATAATTTTTAATAATGATAATTTAATTTTTTTTGACAGTAAAGGTTCAATAGTTAAGTTTGATCAAAATTCAGATTTATTATGGAAAAAAAATTTTTATAACAAACAAGAGAAAAAAAATCACCCCATTTTATTTTTTGCGAAAAATGAAACAACCCTGATTGTTGCAGACAGTATTTCAAAATATTATGCGTTAAATATTAAGACAGGAGAAATTTTATGGACAAAATATAATAATGCACCATTTATTTCTGATATAAAAATTAATGATGACAAGTTTTTTGTAGTAGACTCCAATAATGTTCTGAGTTGTATTTCAATAACAGATGGCACTTTAATTTGGCAAAACAAAAGTGAAAATAATATAATAAAATCTACAAAAAAAATCTCAATAGTAATCAATAAAGATAAAGTTATATTTAATAATTCTGTTGGCGATATAAGTGCACTAGATATTAATAATGGAAATCTAAAATGGATTATAACTACAGGAGATAAAGATACTTCAATTAAACCATATTTATTAAAATTGTCAGAATTAGTTATAAGTAAAAACTCGCTAATATTTTCAAATAATAATAATTCTTTTTACTCTGTTAATTTAGCAAATGGTCTTATAAATTGGACACAAAATATTAATTCATACTTGAGACCTGCGATTGTAAATGATTTTATTTTTACTGTCACAAATGAGGGGTATTTGATAGTCATCGATAAAACGACAGGAAATATTATAAGAATCACAGATATATTTGATAAATTTAAGATAAAACAAAGAACGAAAATTAAACCTGTAGGTTTTGTTATTGGGTTAGAAAACTTATATTTGTCCACAGACAATGGAAAACTTTTGGTTATTGATGTGCTAACAGGTAGAACTAATTTGATACTTAAAATTGATAAAAATAAAATATCTAAACCTTTTATTTCAAATAACAGTTTATATCTAGTTAAGGATGACTCGATTATAAGATTAAAATAAGAATGTTTCTTGAGTTGCTTAATAGTTTAGGACGAAAAAAAATAGTACTTGATAGAGGTCCATCCCATCCCAAATACGATCAAGCAAAACCCTGGATGAATAGATATTATGTTTTATTTAGACATCGTCCAAAATGGTTTCCATTTAATATTTTAATCCATGAAATGCTCGCAGATGATCACGGTGAAGGTGTACATAATCATTTATGTCCATATATTACTATTATTCTGAGAGGTGGTTACTGGGAAACTACAAAAAAGGGTAAGTTTTGGAGAAAACCAGGTTATGTAGGATTTCGTTCGGCAAATGCTCATCACAGAGTAGACTTAAAAGAAGGCACAAAACCTATGACAATATTTATTCCTGGTCCCTTTGGTTTACGAAAAGGGCCAAGATCAGAGTATGGTATTGATTTTAAAACCAAAAAAAATTAATGGTAAACCAATTACAAAAAAATTTTATATCGCATTGTAACATTCAACAATTAGAAGTTAATTCAAATCAAATAGAAACTGTTAAGAAATTAGAACAATATTATAAAGAGAATTTTAAATCTTATTTTTCAAAATTATTTTCAAAAAAATCATCAAAAAAATGTTTTTATCTTTATGGTGATGTTGGTGTAGGTAAAACTATGATTTTAAATTTTTTTTTTGATCATCTAAAAGAAAAAAGGTTAAGACTACACTTTAATGAGTTTATGTTAAATTTTCATGATTTTGTACATGAAAAAAAAGAAGAAAATACAATTAATCATTTTGTAAAAAATTTAAAATTAAAAGCTTCATTAATTTATTTTGATGAATTTCAGGTAACAAATATAGTTGATGCTATGATTTTAGGAAAATTATTTGATCAAATTTTTAAAGAAAATATTAGAATTATTGTAACTTCAAATACTAAAATCTCTGAGTTATATAAAGATGGACTTCAAAGGGATCAATTTAAACCTTTTATAAAAGTTATGGAGCAGAAGTCAGTTGAATGTGAGTTAAAAATTGAAGATGATTATAGAAAATCTAGCAACAATCAAAAACAAAGATATTTTTATCCACTTAATCAGGAAACTAACTTTAAAATTAATAAATTTTTTAGAACTATTACAAAAGATAAAAAACATTCTTTAAAAATAATCAATGTAAAAGGTAGAGATTTCAAAATAGAAAATTTTTATGAAGGGGTTGTTAGATTTAACTTTAATGAGTTATGTGCTCAAAACTTAGGTGCAGAAGATTATTTGGAAATTATTAAAAATTGTAAATTTATTGTAATAGATCAAATACCACAATTTAATGATATAAATACAAATCAACAACAACGTTTCATTACTTTACTCGATATAATTTATGATAAAAATGTTCCAATTTCAGTTACAGCAAACCAAAGCCTGGATAAATTTGCCTCATCAAAATTATTAGAAAAACCATTCAAACGTACCATCAGTCGTCTATACGAATTAACATCCATGGAAAATAATTGATGAAACAAGAATTTTATAATCTTAAAATAAATACTGAGGGTCAAAAATTATACGAATTTACAAACCTAACAATTGAATGGATTAATCAAAACAATTTTAAAAATGGGATGCTTAATTTAAGTATTCAGCACACCAGCGCATCTTTAATTGTACAAGAAAATGCTGATCCAGATGTTCAAACAGATCTAGTAAATTATTTTGATAAACTAGTTCCTATGGATAACAAATTGTATATTCACACAGCGGAAGGAAAAGATGATATGCCAGCACACATTAAATCTACCTTAACTAATAATCAAATTGCTCTTAGTATTAAAGAAGGTGAATTATTGCTTGGAACCTGGCAGGGTTTATATCTATTTGAACACAGGTTAAATACTCAAAATAGAACAATTATTCATCATTTTATTGGAGATTAATTTGTTAATTTTTTATTTTTTATTTTTTTAAGCTTTGAAAAGCTTCTAAGGCCGAAGCTCTAGCTTTTTCATGTACGACTATTGGCTGAGGATAATCTTTTCCAATTATTGTATTAATTGCTTGTTGGTATTTTAATTCCATTTCCCAAGGTTTATGAATAAATTTATTTGGCACTTTATCTAATTCGGGGACCCATTTTTTTACATAAAGCCCTTCTTTATCAAATTTTTCACCCTGCAGGATTGGATTGAAAATTCTAAAATAAGGAGCAGCATCTGCCCCACAACCAGCAACCCACTGCCATTGTGCAACATTGTTTGCTTTATTAAAATCCAACAAACAATTTCTGAAATGTTTTTCTCCTTCAGTCCAATTAATTCTTAAATGTTTAACAAGAAAAGATCCAACTACCATACGAACTCTATTATGCATCCAGCCAGTCTCATATAATTCTCTCATACCAGCATCCACTATTGGATATCCTGTCATTCCAGTTTTCCAAGCTTTTAAATGTTTTTCGTTTTTAATCCATGGAAATTTGTCAAAGTCTTTTCTATAATTACCTTTTAAAAATTCTGGAAAATAATTGATCAAACTATGTGAAAATTCTCTCCAACCAAGTTCATTAATATATTTTCTATATCCAATACCTTTAGATTTGATTTCACTACATTTTTTCCAAATACTTGCCACATGAATTTGACCATGTTTTATATATGGTGAAAGTTTTGAAGTTCCATCTACAGATGGGATGTCTCTTGTTGTTCCATAATCTTTGATTTTATTTTCTATTAACTCATTTAGAATTTTTTTAGAATTACCCTCAGATATTATCCAGTATTTATCAAATTTTTTATACCAATTTTTTTTAGGCAAAATATCTTTAGGTTTAATATAGTTTTTAAAAAAAGTTTTTTCTTTTGACTTATTTTTGATAATATATTTTTTACTAGGAGGTGAAGCTAAATATTTTTGTTCAGCAGTTCTCCAAAATGGAGTAAATACTTTAAAAGGTGTCCCATCATTTTTGGTTACTTCTTGAAATTCATTTAAAATATTTCCTTTAAAGTATTTAAAATTGATTTCATTTTTTAAAAAAATATCTCTAATTTTTTTTCCTTTAGCAATTACATCTGGTTCATAAACTTTATTCCAATATATAGAAAGATTATCTTTTTTTTTAATCTTAGAAAAAATATCAAGCTCATCACCTTTCACTATTTGAAGAGCAATATTATATTTAGATAAGTCTTTTTTATAAACTTCTAATGACCTTGAAACCCACCATTTTTGAGCCTCAGTTTGATTATCAAAATTTTTGTTATTATAGATAAACAATCCAATTACACTCTCATGATTTTGAGTTGCAAAAGATAATGCAGGATTATCTTCTATTCTAAAATCATCTCTTATCCAGAAAATGCCTGTGTCTGACATGTAATTAATTTTGGTTAATTAACTTTTGGTACATTGCTTTATCTGTATCACCTTCACAACCAATTACTAAAACATTTGAATTTTGATCTAATCTTAAACTTTGTTTTAAATTTTGATCTTCACAACTTGCAATTAAACTTATTACTCCTGGAGCCGAATTTTCACCAGCAATAATAGACTGATCACTAAAGCTTGAGTTTCCTAATAATTTCATAGTTTTTGCAATATCGTCATCTGGCAGACTGATACAATGTTTAACAGAGTTCTTTAAAATCTGCCATGGGACCAGTGATACCTCTCCACAAGACATACCACCCATCAAACTTTCTGTTTTGATGTCAATTTTTTCTATTTTTCCAGTTTTTATACTTTCCAAAACACAAGCTGCACTATCAGGTTCAACTACTATAGTAGATGGAATATTGTTTAAATATTTAGCAATCCCTGCGATCATTGCTCCAGCCATTCCACCAACACCAGCTTGTAAAATTATATGAGACATTTTTTCATTATGAATTTGATCTGTAATTTCTTTCATCATGACTGTATATCCAGCCATCGTATACGTAGGCACCTGCATATAATCTCTCCAAGCAACATCCTGGACTATTTGCCAATTATTTTCCGTAGATTGTTTGATGCATTCAATTAATGATTTTTCATAATTTCCTTTTACTTTAATTACATCTGCCCCAAGATCAGCCATAGCTTGACCTCTTGCATCACTCACAAACTCACTAATAAAGATTTTACACTTTAAACCTAATCTTCTAGCACCCCAAGCAACAGATCTTCCATGATTTCCAGCAGTTGCGGTTGCAACTACAATATCTTTATTACCTTTTGTTACTTTTTCAACAGCATAAGCGCCACCTAAAGCTTTAAAAGATTTTAAATTAAATCTTTTACTCTCATCTTTGTAGTAAATATTTTTTAAATTTAATTCTTTTGATAATTTATTTAAAGAAATTAAAGGAGTAGGGGCATAACCATCCCATTTTGAAATGCTAGAATAAGCATCATCTATTTCTTTTTCTGATAATGTGTTTAAAATTTGCTGTTTATCAAAGGAATAATTTTTATTATTTAAAAATTCAGAAAATTTCCATTGGTGACCATTAGATAAAATTGTCATTCTAACAATCTAGAGTATTATCTTTTTCCCACTTTGAAATAGGTTTTGTCTTATCAAAACTTTCTTTGGATTGGAATTCTTTAATTTCCAAACTTCTAAGTTTGATGTAGCTTATAATTGTTTCTTTACCAAAGGCCTCATTCATTTCTTTATTATTTTTTAATTGCTCTAATGATTGAACTAACTCATTAGGTAATTTTGGTAAATCTGGATATTTTGCGTGGTCTTCGTACATATTACAATTAAGTGGTTTTCCTGGATCGATTTTATTTTTTAAACCATATAATCCAGCAGCTAATACACTTGCTTGTAACAGATATGGATTAACAGATCCATCCATTAATCTTAATTCAAATCTACCTGGGTCAGGTATTCTAATCATATGAGTTCTATTGTTTCCTGTATAAGAAATACTGCTAGGTGACCATGTGGCACCTGATTTTGTTGGTGGAGCATTTATTCTTCTATAACTATTAATTGTTGGATTAAAAAAAGCTGATAGAGAAGATGCATTTTTGATTACTCCACCAAGAAAATTATAAGCCATTTTACTTAAGCCCAGATTGTCTGATTTATCTAAAAATTTATTTTTCTTACCTTGCCATACTGAAACGTGTGCGTGACAGCCATTTCCAGTTAAATTTTCAAATGGTTTAGGCATGAAAGTTGCTCTAAGACCATGTTTTTCAGATATTGTTTTAACCATATATTTAAAAAAAGTATGTCTATCTGCAGTTTTTAAACAATCGTCATAATCCCAATTCATTTCAAATTGGCCATTAGCGTCCTCGTGATCATTTTGATATGGGCCCCATCCCATTTCAATCATACAATCACAAATTTCTTTGATTAAATCATACCTTCTCATTAATGCCGATTGATCATAACAAGGTTTTGATTGAGTATCTCTTGGATCTGCAATTGAGTTCCCATCTTGTGAAATTAAAAAATATTCACATTCAACGCCTGATTTCATTGTTAAATTTTGTTTTTTAAGTTTTTGAATTTGTTTTTTAAGCATTACTCTTGGTGAGGCTTCAACTGGCTTGCCATTCATCCATAAGTCAGAAGCTAACCATCCCACTTCTTTATTCCATGGCAATTGGATTAAGCTATCTGGATCTGGTATTCCAAACATATCTGAGTCTGCAGGAGACATATCAAGCCATGCGGCAAATCCCGCAAAGCCAGCACCAGCACTTTGCATTTCTTTTATAGCATGAGTAGGAACTAATTTTGATCTAAGTACACCAAATAAATCAACAAAACTTATTAGAAAATATTTAATTTTTTTTTCTTTTGCAATTTTGAATAAATTTTTAGGCATAAATTAAGTTAACATTATTATCTAAATAGTGAAAAGATAGTTTCCTTATAATAAATTAAATTTACAACAATTATTATTACTATAGCTAATATTACTCCATATTTTGCTTTAGGAAAAACAACGCCTCTCATTTTAGTAGGTCTCAATTCTTCGTTGTTATTGTCAGCCATATTTAAAGATTATAAAAATAGGGCGCCACTTTCAAGTAGCGCCCAAATTTTAAGTTTAATTACCAATCGGTAATATTGCTTTTATGATCATTGGCACCATGTCTTTTTCTAGCTAACCTTGAGAGTTTTTCACTCTCAGATCTAGCAGTCAAAACATGCCAGCCAATCCAAAAAACTACACCAAGAATAACCAGTAAAGTTTCAGTGGATCCAGCTCCCGGATAAACTGCTCCGACAACCTCTTTTGCACTTAAATGATCTATCCAGTTTGTAACTGTAGCCATATTTTTCTCCTTTACCTAGTTGAAGAGGCGACTGCTTTTTCAGCTTCTCTATCGTCCTCCATTATTTCATAGTCTAGTCCAGCTATTTCAACTTCACGGGGTATTCTTAATTTACCCATTCCATGAAGTACTTTAGCTATTACATAACCTGGTAGCATTCCAAGAACACCAAACATAATTATTGCTCCTAAGAATTGCCCCAATGGATTGATTGATGCATAAGTTGATCCGTCCCACATAGCTCCTACACTATATCCAGATGAAGGATAGCCATTTAAAACAAACCCACAAATTACAAGACCAACAAACCCTGCGTAACCATGCACTGCTACTGCACCAACTGCATCATCGATTTTGAACTTACGTTCAACCCAGTAATGCATTTTGTATGCAATAACTACACCGATCGCACCAATAAGCATTGCTTGTATCGGGTGATACAAATCATTACCTGCAGATGCACAGATGATCCCAGCTAGTCCACTTGAGTAAGTCCAGAATGGATCACCTTTAGCGACCACGTATCCAGCCAATAATCCGCCTGAAAGTGACATCAAGAAGTTAAAGGTAATTCCACTCAGTGTGGTAGGGGTTACATATATGTTTGTAGCCGTCCAATAGGTGACACCTTCCATTCCATATTCAGGTCCAAGATCAAATATCGGTATATTACATGCCGCATAAAATCCCCAGAAACCAGTATAAATTAAAAATAATCCAACAGTTACTAGCCATGGGTTTCTTGGCCCTATATTTCTTGGTTCACCACTTGATGAGAATTTTCCAATTCTAGGTCCTAAAACGATTAGAACACCTAAAGCAAATCCACCCGCAATTGCGTGAATTACTCCTGATGCGTAAGCGTCATGATACCCTAAAATTTTAAGCATCCATCCATCAAAGTGCCATCCCCAAGCAGCATCAATCACCCAGAAGCACGAACCAATTGCAATTGCTAAAATTCCAAATGCAAAAGTTGTAATTCTTTCAATGATTGCTCCAGAGACGATTGAAGCAGCTGTCCATGAAAATAGTAAGAATGCAGCCCAGAATACTCCACTTATGTGATCACCTAAATTGATCGCCATAAATTCTGAGTTAGCTAAATACCATTTAGCACTAAAAGTGCTTTCGTCAGTAATTAACGCTGTACTCTCATTCATTATTGAAGGTGCAATTCCTGGTCCTGTTGGAAATGCCCAGTAAATCCACCAACCAAAGAAAAACCAAGTTACTGTAACCAATGGTATCAGCATTGTGTTTTTCATTAAAGTATGTTGGTGATGTTTGTATCGAGAAGCTCCAACTTCATACATACAGAAACCGACGTGAATTAAAAACATCAGCACTACTGTTACCCAATAGTAAAACTCTGTAAATATAGTTGTAAGAGCACCTAACTGATCAGTCATATTCTCTCTCCCATATTAGTTTTTAAAAAGCTTATGAGATTTCTAGGGGTGTGACAAATGAAACAATCTATAAAAACCTAATGTTCACAACAACTTTTTAAAAAAAAACAACTATAGATTGAGATATTAAAATTTTAGGTAAGCTTTTTTCAAATCAACAAGTGGGTGTTTTGGAGACATTTGAAATTTAACTAAAAGCTCTCTTGCTATCATATCTCTATCTTGTTGGTTGTTCGGTAATTTAATAGATTTTGGAATTGTAACCCAACCATTCGCATTTCTACAAAATACTGCTGGTCTTCCTTCTTCATAACCCATATGAACGTCTTCTAACCAGTTAAGATCATCCCATCCCATTGCTTCCACATATTTTTTAAGAAATGGAGTTACTCTTTTATAATCTGGAAGTAAGTTTACATCATATCTGTAACCGATATGTTGACCAATTAACTTTTCTCTAGCTGTTTCTTTAAAAGTACCTAGTTTTAGTTTTTTTTCTTTTTTAACTTTACTTTTAACTTTTGCTTTAGTTTTTGTTTTTTTCTTAGCCATATTTACCTCTATATTTTGTGATAGTTATCAACACCTACGGTGTAGTTAGTTCCAGCCAAAGGAACTTTTGCTAAAGCAGATGCTTCTGTAGTTAATGCAGCTAAATCCTCAGGCTCTAAAGAGTGGATATTAGTTTTACCACACGCTCTAGCCAAAAGTTGAGCTTCTAACGTCATTGAATGAAGATAGTTGTAAACTCTTAAAGCAGCATCATCTGGATTTAATCTAGCTCTTAGTTTAGGATCTTGCGTTGCAACACCAACTGGACAACGACCTGTATGACAGTGGTAACACTCACCAGCTTTTACACCCATTTCTTTTTCAAAATTAGCTTCAGGGATATCTTTATTACAATTCAAAGCGATCATAGATCCAGTTCCAATTGCAATTGCGTCAGCACCTAATGCCAAAGCTTTTGCCATATCAGCACCATCTCTTATACCACCAGCATAAATTAAAGTAACTTTTCCAGTTTTGCCGACATCATCAATTGCTCTTCTAGCTTCTCTAATTGCAGCAATTCCTGGAATACCAGTATTTGCAGCAGCAATGTGAGGGCCAGCTCCTGTAGAACCTTCCATTCCATCCAAATAAATAGAGTCAGGATCACATTTTGCAGCCATACGCACATCATCATAAACTTTTGATGCACCAAGCTTTAATTGAATTGGTACTTTATTTTTTGTAAGTTGTCTTAATTCCTCAACCTTTAAAGCTAAATCATCTGGACCTAGCCAGTCAGGGTGTCGAGCAGGTGATCTTTGGTCAATACCAGATGGTAATGATCTCATCTCAGCTACTTGATCAGTTACTTTTTGACCCATTAAGTGTCCACCCATTCCAACTTTTTGACCTTGACCAATGAAAACCTCTATTCCATCTGCAAGTTGAGCGTGGTGTGGATTAAATCCATATCTTGATTGGATACATTGGTAATACCATTTTTCAGAATACCTTCTTTCATCAGGTATCATTCCACCTTCTCCAGAACAAGTAGCACTACCAGCCATAGTAGCTCCTCTTGCTAAAGCAGTTTTAGCTTCATAAGAAAGTGCTCCAAAACTCATACCGGTAATGTAAACAGGTATATCAAGTTCAATTGGGTTTTCACATCTTGGACCAATTACAGTTTTTGTTTCACATTTTTCTCTGTAACCTTCAATTACAAATCTTGTAAGTGTTCCAGGTAAGAAAACTAAATCATCAAATGTTGGAATTTTCTTCATCAATGCCATTCCACGCATTCTGTATCTTCCTAACTGAGCTTTTATGTGAATATCGTCAATTACTTCAGGAGTAAAAATAGCATTATGACCTAATAAACTTTTATTTCTTTTACCTTCCTCGTAGGCATGAACATCAGCTTTTCCACCAACACTTCCATTACTTTTTTTCTTTTTAGTTTTTTTCTTAGGCATTAAATTGCTCCTTTCTTCTCAGTAGGTTCTAAATTATCGTAGTTCCATAATTTTTTACCAGCTACAATTTTTTTCATTTTACTTACATCAAAATTTTCACCGATTTCTGCAACTTTTAATTTTCTTCTTAACCAGTCTTGATCACTCTTAGTAAGTTCAGCGTCAACTGCATCACTCCCATAAGATCCAATACTGCCACCAATAAAAATTGTACCATCATACATAGAGTCACCTAAATTTATTCCAACATCTCCAAGAATAATTATTCTCCCTCTTTGCATCATGAAACCTGTAAATGCACCAGCATCACCACCAATAATGATAGTTCCACCTTTCATATCAATACCAGTTCTAGCACCAACACTACCTTTACAAATTAAATCTCCACCTCTAATAGCAGCGCCGAAACAAGATCCTGCATTTTTTTCAATAACTACTTTACCAGCCATTAAATTTTCAGCACAAGACCAACCAACTCTACCGTTAATTCTAACAGTTGGACCATCGCATGAACCCATACCAAAATAACCTAAGCTTCCTTCAAAAATTAAGTTTAATTTATTTAGAATCCCAACACCCAAACTGTGTTTTCCTTGAGGATTTTTTATAACAATTGTTCCATAGCCTTGGCTCATTAAATTATCTATTTCTTTATTTGCGTCTGGAGCAGTCATATCTTTAACATCAAGCTCTGTTCTTTTATTAAAATCAACATCATATGTGCCAAAGTAATAAAAGTTTTCTGCTTCATCAGGATTAAAAAACTTTTGTTGAGTTCTTCCTGTTAAAACTTCTGTGTGCATACCCATTGACTGGGCTTTTGATTTTTTCTCGGTTGTTTTTAGATTTGCCATACTTTTACCTCTCCATCAAATGGATCATATGTATCAATTTCTTGTGGAAGAACTGATCTGATCGCTATTTCTTCTGAACCCATTGCAACTAAATCATCTGACTCATAAAGAACCAAAGGTTTTGCTGCCATAGTGTCTTTTGCCATTCCTAACGAGTCTTTTGTTGCAACAAAATAAGTGAATACTCCATCAAGACCTGTTAAAGAGTCCCTCATACCTTCTTCAAGACTTGCTCCTTCTCTCATCTTTTGAGCAATATAAACGGCAATTAATTCTGAGTCACATTCAGACATAAATCTCATACCCTTATTTTCTAATAGTCTTCTATTATTCCAGTAATTAGTTAATTGTCCGTTATGAACCACGGATACATCACTAAAGGGATAACCCCAGAAAGGATGTGCTGATTTAATATCAACACCAGACTCTGTTGCCATTCTTGCGTGACCAATTGCATGAGTTCCAACCACTTTATCTAAATTATATCTATCACAAACCATTTTAGCATTACCTAAATCTTTAATCACTTCTAATGATTTCCCCATAGAAAGTATTTCCACACCTGGAATACTTTCAATTTTTTGTGAAAATGAAAGTAAATCTTTTGCGCTATAATCAAGCTCATATCTTAAAGAGTAAGGTAAAATCCTTTCTTCCTTAAGAATTTTTGCACCCATCTCAGAAAGATATTGATCAACAATTTTTTTTCTTTCATCATAAACTGAAGTTTCTTCCATTATTGATGAGCTTCCTTCCCCAACATTTTCTCCAACTTTAAAGCGCATGATAAAATTTTTACCATCTGTATCACCGTATAAAGCGTAACCAGTTGAGTCTTCCCCTCTATGTTTTAGAGCCTGAAGCATTCCCTGCAGCTCACTTCCTACATTTGATGATTTACCTCTATGTATTAATCCTGCTATTCCACACATATATTTTCCTTTTTATAATTAAAGACTACGGTAGGCAGTCCAGATAAGTATCTAAATCCCACTGAGTTGTTGCACCTAAAAATCTTTCCCACTCATCGTTTTTGTACCAATGAAACACTTTATACATTTCATCTGGCATAGCTGATTTGATAACTTCGTCTTCAGCTAAACGGTCAAGAGCCTCACCAAGACTTAAAGGTAATTTTTTGACTTCTTTACCAGCTGCTTGAGCTTCGTACATACTTCTAGATTCTGGTTTTCCAGGATCAATATTATTTGATATTCCGTCATCAAAAGATTTTAATAATCCTGAACCCATTAAATAAGGATTATGCATCGAGTCTACCGATCTATATTCAAATCTTCCAGGGGCAGAAACTCTTAATCCACATGTTCTATTTTGATATCCCCAGTCAGCATAAACAGGAGCCCAAAAACCTGTGTCCCATAATCTTCTATATGAATTTACAGTTGAAGAACCAATTGCAGTTAAAGCACCAAGGTGTTTCATTACACCACCAATTGCTTTTAGACCAACCTTACCAGGTAACTGAACATCTTTTGTATCTGGCATGAATGTATTTGTTCCACCCTCAACATAAGTAAATACATGGTCCATTCCTGGTAAAGATTTATGACTTAATTTATTCACAACATCTTTTCCACCTGTCCATAAAGACATATTTGTATGGCAACCACTTGCAGACACACCCATAAAAGGTTTTGTCATAAAGCAAGCAATTAAATTAAATTCTCTAGCAACTTGGGCACAAATTTGTCTGTAAGTTGATAGTCTATCTGCATTTCTTAAAACATCATCGTACATCCAGTTTAATTCTAGTTGTCCTGGTGCATCCTCATGGTCACCTTGAATCATATCAAAGCCCATTGCTCTAGCATATTCGAAAACTTTCATAAATACAGGCCTTAAAGATTCAAATTGATCTATGTGATAGCAATAAGGTTTAGAAAATCCTTTACCTGTTGGAGAGCCATCTTCATTTTTAGTTAACCACATCATTTCTGGTTCTGTTCCAACTCTTAATTGGTAGCCATGCTTTTTTTTAAATTCTTCAGCATGAATTCTTAAATTTCCACGACAATCAGAGGTTAAATGAGCGCCTGGGTTTTCTCTTTCTTCACGATTTCTAAAACAAGTAACAAAAACTCTTGCTACTTTTTTATCCCATGGAAGTTGACAAAAAGTTTCCGGATCAGGTATCCCTACAAGCTCTTTTGCTTCGGGTCCATAACCTATGTATCTACCATGACGATCTGTAAATAAGTTTGCAGTTGCTCCATAAACTAATTGAAAACCTTTTTCACATGTTCTTTCCCAGTGGTCTGTTGGAATTCCTTTTCCAACAACTCTACCAGTTACTGATATGAATTGAAAAAATATATATTCAATACCAAGCTCATCAATTTTTGCTCTAACTTGTTTTACTAGTTTAGCTCTGCCTGGTTGGTTAACGTGTTTATCTAGATCAGTCATTTTAATTTCACCCCTCAATGAATTATAATTTATTCAAAGGTAGCTGAAATTTTTATTAGTGTCTAGACTTGAAGTTTAACTCCAAGGGAACGGACTGTTCGATGTAGGGTGAAGTTCACCTTTCTCGTAACGGTTGAATCTAAACGGTTTTAATAAATCACTCTCAGTACCAAGAATTTCTTTTGCTACAAGTTCTCCTACACCAATCATTTTATAACCGTGATTAGCATCAGCAATCATATATACGTTCTCTAAAAATCTATCAAAGATTGGAAACGAGTCTGGTGTCATACATCCAAGACCACCAGACGGCCCTTTTCTATAAAGATCAGATTTTCCTTCAAATCTTTTTTGACAATGCGCTAAAGCCGAACACCACATATCATTGAATTCTTCTGTAGTTTGATATTCAGGAGATTCAACTCCATAAGGATCTACATTCACTTTATCAAAATGTTTATCAACTATGTAAGGAGACGTTCCACCTTGAACACCAAGTCCTTCAATGTCAGGTTTATAATAAATTCCCCAAATTTTATCAGTGATTAATTTTTTTGTTTTATCTGAATATAATGGAGCAGTAGAGTCAACATGGATCACAGGAGGTTGTTTTCCATTGTTCATTTTTAAAAAGTCGGGCTCAACCCCAATCACACCTTCTTGAAGCATCCAATATGTCCACATATCAGTTTCATGCATTTTGCCATCTTTACCCTTGATATTTGCTGTTTTTGGAAGTTCTAACATATTCCAAAAATCTCTAGCCCAAGGACCAGCACCAACTACTACTTGCTCGCACTCAATAGTTCCTTTGTCAGTTTCAACTCCAGTAACTGCTTTACTATTGCTACCTCTTTTAAAACCTGTAACTTTAATACCTTTCATTACCTGAACACCATTTGAAGTAGATTTATTTTCAAGAGCTTTGATAGAATCTTTATTAAATGCATAACCACCTTTTTTTTCATGAAGAACTGAAGTGATGCCTTGAGCTTGCCAGTCATCAAACATTCCCTTCATATAATTCATACAATCTTTTTCACCTTCAA
Organism: Candidatus Pelagibacter sp. PS_10_02; assembly: GCF_059418005.1. Taxonomy (NCBI): domain Bacteria; kingdom Pseudomonadati; phylum Pseudomonadota; class Alphaproteobacteria; order Candidatus Pelagibacterales; family Candidatus Pelagibacteraceae; genus Candidatus Pelagibacter; species Candidatus Pelagibacter sp. PS_10_02. The sequence goes on along the minus strand of NZ_CM182076.1, from coordinate 799,195 downwards.
TAAATTCTGAATCGTATCCAATTGCTTTTTGTTGTTCGTAAATTGTTGCTACATCTGCATGCATTACTTCTGGAGAAATTTGTAAATATCCTACCGCATTATATTTAAATGCTTTTGGATCACTTTCCCAAACAGAAACTGAGTGTGCCATTAATTCTCTCATGGCTGGTTGAAAATAATTATTTCTAATAACTCCACACGCAATCCCACTTGCGCCAGCTGCAATATCTTTTTTTTCTAGGACTACAATGTCGCCAGGATTTTTATATGTTTCTGAAAGTTTCCAAGCAGTACTCAATCCATGAATACCACCACCAATGATAACTACTTTTGCTTTTGTAGGTAATGTTGACATATCAAAACATTATTTTTTGGTAATAGTAATTAATATAATTTTTTATAGAACTAAAAATTATATATAAAAGATATATACTTTGTAATTTTGATAAATTAATAGCTAATAGCTTATGTTTTTAAGCGTATTTAAATATTCGTTAAACTCATTAATAAATGACTCACTCGGCACTATATTTTTTATTCTCTGATCAGTTGAAGTTTTTTCAAGGCGAAAGAATCCTTTTTCGCAAGCTTCAGTAATGATTAATGCAGATTTTGGTCTAGAAGTTTTAAAAAGTTTTGTTTTTAATTCTTCAACAGATAATTTTGTTTGTTCTTTATAAGCTGACATAACTAATAACATCATATGATAATGAGAAGGAGACTTTCTAAAAAAATAGTTACTTGATGTATGAGATTGTTTCATTTGGTCTTCCCAAAAACTTAAAAGAGTTTTTTTATCTTTGGGCATTTTCAAGCTCTTACTCTAGATTTTGTTGGATCATAGAAAGGAAAAGCAACAACCTTTGCACCAATTCTTTTTTGGTGCCCATCTAATTTACCAATCTCAACTTCAGTTCCAATTTCAGAATATTTTACATCAATTCTACAAAGCGCAATATTTTTACCAAGCTTTGGTGACAACATTCCACTCGTTATAACTCCAATTTGTGCTCTACCAACATGAACACAATCACCATGAACAGCTGGTTCGTGACCAATAAGCTCTAAACCTACTAATTTTTTTTGAGGATTAGCTTTTCTTTTTATTAATTCTTCCTTGCCAATGAAATCATCTTCTTTAGTTTTAAGTGGAACAGTAAAACCAATTCCAGCTTCAAAAGGATCTGTTTGATCATCAAATTCATATCCATAAAATATTAGTCCAGCTTCAATTCGAACCATATCTAAAGCTTCTAAACCTAAAGGTGTGATGTCAAATTCTTTTCCAGCTTCCCAAACTTTATCCCAAACCTCACCAGCATCTTTTGGATGACACCATATTTCATAACCAAGTTCCCCAGTGTAACCTGTTCTAGAAATTACAATAGGTGTTCCTGTTTCATGTTCAATTCTTGCAATATTAAATCTAAACCATTCAAGTTCGGTTATTGAGGGCTGGATAGGGGCTGTCCAAACAAATTTTTCTAAAATTTTTCTACTATTAGGTCCTTGAACGGCAATATTGTGTATATGGTCTGTTGCAGATTTTATCCAAACTTTATAATTTTTCTTTTTAGCCTGTTCTTTTAACCACTCACCGCTGTATTCATCTCCACCAATCCATCTAAAATTATCTTGTCCAAATTTGAACAATGTACCATCATCTAACATACATCCATTTTCATAACACATCGCAGTGTAGACAACTTGACCTACTGATAGTTTTTTAACATTTCTTGTTAAAGTGTATTGCATTAAATTTTCTGCATCAGGACCAAGTATTTCAAATTTTCTAAGTGGAGAAAGATCTGTTGCTATCGCACTTTCTCTACACGCGTTATATTCTTTTATTGTTCCTGAATTAGTAAAATTATTTGCTAACCAAAAACCTTTGTATTCAACAAAATTTCTGGTTAGATCAGATGTTTTTTTATGAAAACCTGTTTCTTGAGTTAGTTTTGGTTCTGAGTCTGTTTTCATTCTAAATGCAATTGCTTTTGAATACTTATTATTCTTTCCGTAAGTTCTAACAAATATATCAGTAGGGTTCCACCCATTAGCAGCATCAACATCACAAGGACAAGCAGATGAAACGCACGTTAAATCTTTTAACGCTCTAAATAGAACATAATCACCAGGTCTTGACCATGGCTCATCAAATGTTGCAACATTGTTAGCATCAATTGCTGTATTAAAAAAAAGGTTTATAGCAGACCAACTTTTTCGAGCACTTATATCGTATTTTTTTAAACCTTTATTAAAATTATCAGTGCAATTGATGTGCCCCATGTAACCTAGGTCTTCATAGTATTTAGAAGTACAAGCTAAATTAAAAGTATCATGTCTTCCAACCGTGTCTCTTACTACTTCAACCATTGCTTCATGATCTCCATCATAAAATTTTGAAAACAATCCCGGGCCAGGATACGCGCTACCCATAAACGTTCTTGTGGCTTTATCGTCGATTATACTTTCAATACCATCATTTAATTTATGAGTATCGAAAGCTAAAAAATCAGAACATTGTCTTCCACCTGTATCTATGATTTGAATATATTCACCTGCTTTAACCTCATAAGTTTCTGCCGTTCTTCTTTTAATAAGTTGCTCAATTATAGGATCACTTAAAGGCTCTGGTAAAATAAATTGTTCATCAGTTTCTGAAAATTTTGCTCTATTAACAAAAATTGTTAAATCAGTCGGTGGATTTTGTTCATGAACATTTAGTGGGTCACCAGGTGCTGCTATTAACACAAAGCATTTATCTTTTGATGAGAGTGTTATTTTTTCTCCCATTAAACAATCTTCATCGAATACAATTGATGATTTAGCTTTTTTAAGATCTAGATTTCTTTTCTTAAAAATTTTTGAAATTTTTTCATCTTTTGCAATTACTCTTTTAGAGAAATCTGCATTTGAATTTTCTTTTAGATTTAAAATTGACAAATCAGGTTTGCCACTAGAATTAAAAACAATTATTTCACAAATTTGTTTTCCTTCTTCATTAATTATTTCAATTTTATCTTCGGGAAAAACCTCTATTACTGATAAGCCCCCACCTTTGACGAAGTATCTTTCAACTCCTGGTGGTAAAATCCTTAAACCTGGATTATTAATATCTCTGCTAGTTCCTAACATCTACTTAGCTTTTTATATATATTATATGAAGCATAATATAATCAAAATGAGTTGACTAGAAGTTTAATTAAGAACATAATTTGATTATTAATATAATCGAGGGGAATAAAATGAAAAAAATAACATCATTAATATCTGCTCTGATAATTACTGTAGTAAGTTTTACAGGAATATCTAACGCAGCAGATAGTAAAAAACCTATCGTAATCCCAACTCATAACTGGTCAAGTCAAATTGTAATGGCTTATGTTATTGGTGGAATTTTCGAAAGTATGGGTAACAATGTTAGCTATGTAAATGCTGACTCTCAAGCAGTATACGAGTCAATTAGAATTGGTGACGTATCTATTTCTCATGAAGTATGGGAATCTGCTTTTGGTAAGTCATTTACTACAGCATTAGATAAAGGTGGTTTACTTGATTGGGGTGACCATGAAGCAAGAACTCTAGAGGATATGGGTTATCCTAACTGGGTTGCTGAAAAAGGATTATGCCCAGGTCTTCCAGATTGGACGGCTTTAAAAAATCCTGCTTGTGCGAAGAATTTCGTAACACCTGACTCAGGTGGAAAAGGAAGAATGCTTGAAGGTCCACAAACTTGGCATGGAGATTTGATACCTCAAAGGGTTGACGCTTTAGGCTTAGGTGATCTTTGGATGGTTAAATTTGCTGGAAGTGCAGATGCACTTTGGGCAGAGTTATCAGCCGCTGAAAAAGAAGGAAGAGGAACAATTATCTTCAACTGGACACCAAATTTTACAGATGGTGCTGGTTTTACATTTATCGATTTTCCTCCATACACAGCTGGTTGTAGACCAGAAGACGGTGGAGATGGTAAATGTGGTTCGCCAGATGGTTATTTAAAAAAAGCAGTAAATGCTGATTTTCCAAAAACTCATCCAGCAGCAGCTGCGGCATTCAAAAAAATGTCATTCTCTACAAGTCAAATTGGTGCAATGGCAGCTTTAGTTGACATTGACAAAATGACTCATGAAGATGCTGCAAAAGCATGGTTAAAAAAGAACAAAAAAGTTTGGAAAGCTTTTACTAAATAAGGGTAAAGCTTTTAAATTTGAATCTCTCCCAACAATGTTGGGGGAGATTTTTTTTTAATAAAATGATCAAATATTTAGTAGTAATAATTTTTAGTTTATTTTTTGGCAATCTTTTATTTGCTAAAGATATAAATATTCAAGAAAATATAAATTTAAAATTTACATGTGATTTAGAAAAGAAAATAATAAAAAATTTAGAATACAATTATCAAACATTTTTAGCTGAAGATTTAGATGAAAAGGGTTTAGATAAATTTGAAATTGTAGCATCAAAACCTGAAAAACTTTTTGTAAATGGATTATCTTTATTCCTTTCAAAATCTGAAGAATTAAATGTTAAAATTGTAAATAAAAATATAATTTTGTTTAAATCCATAGATCAAGAAAAAAAATATTCAGAGTCAGCTATTATAGATAGAAACTCTGGTGAATTAATTCATGAAATTACACGAAATATTAAAAGCAAAAACTCTGAAAAGGAAATTTCTTTTTATTCATGTAGCAAAAAAGAGAAAAAAGTTTGATTTTTTTTTTAATGAATTTTGTGTAAAATATTGAAATGAAAAAATACCTTATTAGTATAATTTTAGGATTGTTGATTATATCTTCTGCTTTAGCTAGAAGCACGGGCTGTAAAGAAGGAAATTGTGAAAATGGTTATGGAAAATGGATTTACACTGACAAAACAACATATGAAGGTGAGTGGGTTGGAACCAAAAAACATGGTCAAGGAACTGAAACCTGGCCAAATGGATATATTTATAAAGGAGAATTTAAAAATAGTGAGTGGAGTGGCATAGGCACTCTAAGTTTTCCTGATGGCTCAACATATGAAGGTGAATGGAAAAAAGGTTTTATGAACGGCCAAGGTATTTTTACCTGGTCTGATGGAAAACAAAAATCAGGAACATGGATTAATGGAAAGTTACAAGAGTAATGTTAAAAGAAAATTATTTACATAAAATAAAAGAGTTACCAGATACTATTAAAGAATTTGCTGGTTTGGCACTCGTAATGATAATTATAATTTTATTTTTTGCTATCTTGAATAACATTTTTGGTGAAGGAGACGAGCTTGTTGCAAAAATGAAAATTGAGGAAGAAAGAGTTGCTGAAACAAGAAAACTAGACAAATTAATTTCAAGTCTTCCTTCAGGAATTTTAGTATATTTTGATGGAACTGATCATTTTAGACTAACAGATGAAGTTTATGAGAAAGTTTGTAATGCTACAAAGCTTATTCCACAGCGCGCAATAATGGGAGCAAATTTTTTAAATTTTAGAGCACATGAACTGTACACAATGAATGGTAATCAAATAAGTGATACATTTGTAAAATGGGACAAGGAAAAGAATAAATGTTTTGCAGGATTTGTAGTGAGTGGAGAGAACGTTGGTGTTGACGAAACAATTACTGTTAGTGGTGAAGCTTTAAGTTTTTTAAGCACAGGAATTGATACAAGAGTTTATTATATAAAAAATTTTTAAGGAGGAAAAAAATAATTATATCGTTTTTAATTTATCTTAATTTCGTATAACCTAATTACAAGTTATGTCTGATCCAATAATCAAATGTGAAGGCGTTTATAAAATTTTTGGGGAAAATGCCAAAAAAATGCTTCATGAATCTAATGGCAATGTAGATGCAAAAACTTTTCAAGATAATGGATGTATTGTAGGCGTTAATAATGCTTCTTTTGAAGTTTCAAAAGGAGAAATGTTAGTTGTAATGGGTTTATCTGGTTCAGGTAAATCAACTTTATTAAGATGTATTTCTAGATTAACAGATGCAACAAGTGGAAAAATTTTTATTGAAGGGCAAGATTTACTTCAACTAAACAATAAAGAGCTAATTGATCTAAGACGAAATAAAATGGGAATGGTTTTTCAAAGTTTTGCTCTACTACCTCATAAAACAGTTGTAGAGAACATTGCTTTTCCACTTCAAATTAAAGGAATTAAAACTGAAGATAGTATTAGTAAAGCAATGGAAATGGTAAAATTAGTTGGTCTTGATGGAAGAGAAAACTATTTTCCAAGAGAACTTTCAGGAGGTCAACAACAAAGAGTTGGTATCGCCAGATCATTAGCTGTTGAACCAGACATATGGTTTTTAGATGAACCTTTTTCGGCGCTGGATCCATTAATAAGAAAAGAAATGCAAGATGAGTTTTTAAGACTTCAAGGAAAATTACAAAAAACAATAATGTTTATTACTCATGATTTTGATGAAGCTTTAAAACTAGCGGATCGAATTGCGATTATGAAGGATGGTATTATTGAACAATTAGACACACCAGCTAATATTGTTTTAAATCCTGCAACAGAATATGTAAGAAAATTTACTGAAGAAGTCCCTAGAGAAAAAGTTTTGCTAATTGAAGATGTAATGGACGTAATTACAAAAGAAAATTTAAGTGATTTAAAAGTTTCAAAAGATGAAATTATTGAAAATGTAGCAGAAAAAATTTTAACTCAAGAAAAAACAGTATCTGTAGTAGATGAAAATAATCAAATTGTAGGTTCTATTAATCCATCAAAAATAATTAATACAGTTTTTGGAGGACGTAAAAATAACAATTAAAATATGGAATTTATTAAAAAATATCCCAAATTATTTCAGTGGTTATTTTTATTAATTATATTTTTTGCACTATGTTTTGCTATTGATGTTCCCGAAACATACAATTTTATAAGAGGACAAGCAGAATTTATTAAAGATCCTAACCAAAGTTCATACGTCTTATTTGGTAAAGAGGTAAGATATTATGCCTTTGATGTTTTTTGGAGATTACCCCCGCTTCTAGGGTGGCTTCCTATTTGGATAAATGACTCTTTATTTTTCTTAATGAATGAGTGGATGCCAATGGAGTTTTGGAATGAGGATACTCAAGAGTTTAAAACTCGACCCTTAGTGCTGCAAATCACTAGGAATTTAACTTCTTTTATGACTTTTCTTATTGAGCTAATAAGAGAGTTTTTGTTAGGTGGGCTTAATACTATTGTTGCATTTTCTAGTTGGGACTGGATTGATGCTAATCCTTGGGCAGAATTACCAGGACTTCCATGGACAATCGTGGCAGCAGGGGCAACAATTTTAGCTTATAAACTTAGTGGTAAGGGTCTTGCGTTATTTGCTGCTTTAGTCATGATTTATATTTCCATTTTTGGTCAATGGAAACCTTCGATGCAAACACTCTCTTTTATATTAGTTGCGGCACCTTTATCATTTATTTTTGGTTTGGGTCTAGGGATTGCAGCATTTAAAAGTAAACGAGTTGAGAAAGCTTTATATCCAATACTTTTGGTAATGCAGACTATGCCTCAATACGCAGTTTTAGTTCCAGCAATTGTTCTTTTTGGAGTAGGTGATCATGCAGCTGTAATTATAACTATGGTTGTTGCAGTACCGCCAATGATACTATTAACTTTATTGGGTCTTAGAGGTATATCCCCAGAGGTTATTGAAGCAGGTAAAATGAGTGGATGTAGTAATTGGCAACTGATGTCTAAAGTATTAATTCCAACAGCCAGAAGAGATATATTAATTGGAGTTAACCAAGTTATCATGGTTTGCTTTTCTATGGCTGTAATTTCAGCTTTTATAGGAGCAAAAGGTTTAGGATTTAATTTATTACTAGCTTTAAATCAGTTAAACATAGGATTAGCGTTAGAAGCTGGATTATGTATAAGCCTGATTGCAATCTTATTAGACAAAATGTCTTTAGCTTGGGCTAATAAACAAATTGATTATTTTGGAAACTTAACTTTTTTTCAACGTCATAAAAATACATTCTTTTTCATTGTAGCTATAATATTAGGGATTGTATTTGCATACATTGGATCTTTTTACTTTAAAGAAGGTTTTAATTATTTTTTTGAAATTCCACATAACAAAGGAATATCGACAGCTGATTTTTGGAACAAAGGTGTTGATTGGATTTTTGATACATTCTTTGTATATATAAAAGCATTTAATACTTGGTTAATTGTAGATGTGCTTCAGCCAATGCGTGCTTTATATTTAAGAATGCCTGCTGTAGCCACATTAGTTTTGGTTGTTGGTGCAGGATATATAATAGGTGGCATTCGTTCTGCTTTAATTGTTTGTGGATTAACATTATTTATAGCATTAAGTCCATGGTGGGATAGAGCTTTAGTTACAACTTACATGGCAACCTTTGGAGTTGTCATATCTTGTATAATTGGATTTACAGTCGGCACTTTGTGTTTTCAAAATAAAAATTCAGCGAGTTTTATGTTGGGAGTTTGTGATATTTTTCAAACATTTCCATCATTTGTATATTTAATACCTGTAATGATGCTTTTTGGAATAACAGATACGTCGGTATTAATTGCGGTAATAGTTTACGCAACTATTCCTGCAACAAGATATACCATTGAGGGATTAAGAAGTGTTCCTGCAGCCTTACATGATGCAGCAACAATGTCGGGTGTAACAAAATTTCAAAGATTATTCAAAATAGAATTTCCTTTAGCATTTCCTCATATGATGCTTGGTTTAAATCAAACAATAGTATTTGCTCTATTCATGGTGATTATCGGTGCATTTATTGGAACAGAAGATTTAGGTCAATATATTCTTAAGGCTTTGTCGGACAAAAATGGAGCGGGTATAGGATTAACACTAGGACTCTGCGTTGCCTTTATTGGCTTGATATTTGATAACTTAATTAGAACTTGGGTTGATCAGCGAAAGAAACACCTTGGGTTAAGTTAGCTTAGATATTTAACCTCTGAAAAACGATCTGTTGGAAAAATCCAATAAAATTCTAAAGTTTCTTTTCCATTATTTTTTAAAGCATGTTTTTCATTTCCGCCAATATATACAACGTCACCTTTTTTGATTTTTTCTAAATCACCTGATTTATTTAATATACCTTCGCCATTTGTAATCACATATATTTCATCAGGAGAATGATAGTGAAGAGTTAAATCACCTCCCGGTGCTATTTCAGCATAACCAAGTGATAGTCCAGAACTCCCATCAAAATCTTTATCAATTAAAAATTTCCATCTCACTCCTGGGTATTTATCCGTGGTTGTCCAATCTTGATCAGAAACAGATTTAAGGTTTTTTACAAATATCATATAAATTAAACATCAAATACTTATTTTTTTTGATCTAAAAAAACTTTCAAAGAGTCGTCCATTGCAGTTTCCCATGGTGTATGATGAACTGGTCCAACAGAACCCGTTACTGGTGAAGAGAAAGATTTGTTTCTATAAGTCATAATATTTTCAACTTTATGATGTTCCCATTCTTTAAAATGTTTTCTGATTAATTCAAAATCAATTTTAGGATAATCAGATAAAGAGTGGAGTTCTTTGGTATATTCAGTTTGAAAATCAATCATTTGATCTGGATTTTCTAATTTTTCTTCCATCGATACCCATTTATTTATGTCTGTTTCAATTTCTGAGTCATTTGGAATTTTTATTTTTCCCATTATTACATCTCGCGCATACCAAGCCTGACAATCAAACATATTGAAAGTATGAAACTGATCTTGCATACCTAAATACATTAGTTTGTGATTATTTTGCCAAACAACACCTTTATATAATTTTGGTGGATACAATCTATTGCTAGTTTTAAGTTTAAGATCTTCAGATAAAAAAGGGAAATGGTGAAGATAGCCAGTGCAAAGAATAACAGCATCTGTTTCTTGTTCATGACCGTCCTTAAAAATTGCTTTATTGCCCTCAAGTCTATCTAAGTGAAAAACTTCCTTCATTCCTTTAGGCCACTTAAATCCCATTGGATTATGTCTGTAGCCTATGGTTACACTTTTTGCTCCATATTTATGACACTGAAGAGCAACATCTTCAGCAGAATAACTACTTCCCAAGACAACAACATTTTTTCCTCTGAATTCTTCTGCATCTCTAAAGTCATGAGAATGCATTATTCTTCCAGGAAATGATTTCATTCCTGGATATTCTGGAATGAATGGGACTGAAAAATGACCCGTTGATACAATCACATAATCAAATATATCTTTTAAAATTTTATTATTTATCTTGTCTCGATAAGAAACTTCAAAACTTTTACCATTATAAAAAACATTGGTAACAGACGTATTAAATTTGACTTTATCTTTTAAATTTCCTTTTTTAACTCTACCTAAAATATAATCGTACAATACTTCTCTAGGTGGAAAAGATGGAATTGGTTTTCCAAAGTGTTCATCAAATGAATAATCTGCAAACTCTAGACATTCTTTAGGACCGTTTGACCAAAGATATCGATACATACTATTAGGTACAGGGTCACCGTATTGATCAGAACCTGTTCTCCAACTGTAATTCCATAATCCTCCCCAATCTTCTTGTTTATCAAAACAAACTATTTCAGGTATCTTTTCACCTTTTTTTTCAGCTTGTTCAAAAGATCTCAAAGCAGATAAACCACAAGGCCCAGCACCAATAATTGCTACTTTTGTCATAAAATCGCTTCTTCCTAATTAATTTATAACTGTACTTTATCAACAAAATGCTAAAAATTAATATAAAAAAATACAGTATTATGAAAAAAATTATTATTATTGGTGCTGGAGCAATGGGGTCAGCATTTGCTGTTCCATGTCTTGAAAACAAGAATAAAGTAACACTTGTTGGTACACATTTAGAAGATGATTTAATAAATAAAATTCAATTAAATAATAATTTCCATCCAGCTTTAAATATTAAATTACCATCAGAATTGAAGGTTGAAAAATTTGAAAAATTACAATCAATACTTGAAGATAAGGTAGATATAATTGTTGCTGGAGTTAGTTCTATAGGAATTGAATGGTTTGTTAATCAAATATCGAAAAATTATAAAAAAAATATTCCCATTATTTTATTAACAAAAGGTTTGGCTATAGAGGATAATGAATTAATAACACTGTCGGATAAAATTAAAAAACTTCTAAAAAATCAAGGTCAAACTGAAGTAAACGTTTCAGCGATTAAAGGCCCCTGTTTGGCAGCCGGTCTTGCAAATAAAATGAGAACAGGTACAGTTATTGCCAATCCAAACATTAAAGAAACTGAAAAACTAAAAAAATTTATATCAACCGATTATTACTCAACAGAAACTTCAGATGATTTAACAGGTGTAGAATTAGCTGGTGCAATTAAGAATATATATTCAATGTTGATTGGGGCTTCTGAGGGATTGAGTAACTCTAAAGCTTCAAAAGAAATTCAATCTAAATATTATTTGAACACATCTGCTTCATTAATTCATAGATCAATTTCTGAGATGGTAGAATTTGTTTCTTACTATGGAGGCAAAACAGATACAGTTTATGGCTTAGCTGGCTTGGGTGATTTATATGTCAGTGCAATAGGTGGAAGAAATAGTTTAATGGGTAAATATTTAGGAGAAGGCTATCTTTATAAAGATGCTAAAGAAAAGTTTATGAAAAATATTACAGTTGAAGGCGCACAACTTGCTTTAGAGATTGGACCAAAAATTTTAGAAGAACTTGATCAAAAGGACTTCCCACTTATGTTTAGTATGTTAAAAACTATTTGTGAAAATAAAAAATTAGAAATTAAATGGTAAAAAATATATTAATATTTTTTTTTATAGTGCTTGGAATGGTAGTTATTTTAAATTTTAGCGATCATAATCTCAAAAGAGCTGTAGATGCCTGTTTAGCAGGAAGCCAAAAATTATCTAAATCTAAAATTGTTGATCTTGAAGAAGCTAAAAAGTTTTGTGAAGAGGAAATTAAAAAAAATAAAAATTAGAAAGAGATTAACTCATGAATTCAAATTGGAATTATCCAACAACCATGTGGGTTGGAAAAAACAGAGTTAAAGATTTAAGTATTGCTTGTAAAACTTTAAATATTAATAAACCATTGTTAGTAACAGATAGTGGTCTAGCTAAATCAAAAATTGTAAATAATGTTTTAAATAACCTAAAAGAAAATGGGATTTTGGTTGAGTTATATTCAAATGTTGTTGGTAACCCAACTGGCACCAATGTAACTGAAGGCGCTGATTATTATAATAAAAATAATTGTGATGGAGTAATAGCTTTTGGTGGAGGTAGTGGCTTAGATGTTGGTAAAGCTATCGCATTTATGTCGGGTCAAACACAGTCTATTTGGGATTTTGAGGATGTTGGTGATAACTGGACCAAAGCAAACCCTGATAAAATTGCACCAATTATTGCTGTACCCACAACTGCAGGCACTGGTTCTGAAACAGGACGAGCATCAGTAATATTAAATGAAGAAACGGGTATAAAAAATATTATTTTCCATCCTAAATTTTTACCTTCAATAGTTATTTTGGACCCAGTTTTAACAGTTGGATTACCTGCAAAGATTACAGCTGCAACTGGTATGGATGCACTAGCTCATAACCTGGAAGCATATTGTGCTCCAGGATACCACCCTATGGCTGATGGAATTGCTTTAGAGGGAATGAGATTAATTAATGAATGGTTACTTGAAGCAGTTAACAATGGATCAAATATTGAAGCAAGGCAAAACATGCTAACAGCTGCTAGTATGGGGTCAACAGCATTTCAAAAAGGACTAGGAGCAATTCATTCATTAAGTCACCCAGTAAATGCATTAAATAATATTCATCATGGTTTATCGAATGCAATATTCATGCCCTATGTTTTAACATTTAATAAAGATGTTATCGAAGAGAAGATAATTAAGATTTCTGATTATTTAAAACTTAAAGATAGATCATTTGACGGTTTTGTTAACTGGGTTTTAGATTTAAGAAAAAAACTAGATATGCCTCATAAATTATCAGAAGTGATTGATGAAAAAGATTTTGATATTGATAGATTATCAAAAATGGCTTTAGCAGACCCATCTACTGGAGGAAATCCAAAAAAATTAACTGAGAATGATATGAGGATAATGTACCAGCACAGTATGACAGGTGAATTATTTAAATGAGTAATTTGAGCATTTTAATTGTTGAAGGAAATATTAAAGAAGATAGTGAATTTTTTATTAAAGCAGCTGGTGCTTCTGCAGCAGATAACTTAAAAAACTTAATTTTAAAAATAGAACCATCTACAATTACTGAAATTATAAATCCTGGTCATGATGATGAGACAACGAATGCTCTAAAAGACATGAGTAAATATAATGGTATTGTCTTTACAGGTGGTGCAATGCGAATAAATGATATGACAGATGTGATTAAGAAACATATTAATTTTGCATCAAATTGTTTTACTCAAAAAAAAAAGATTTTAGCTATTTGTTGGGGGTTACAAGTCTGCACAACAGCGGCTGGGGGCAAAGTAAACCCTGGAAAAAAAGGTGCTCACATTGGAATTGCGTCGGATGTAATTATTAATAATGAAGGTGAGAAGCATTTTATTTACAAAGATAAAAAAAAGATTTTTACATCACCAGCATTTAATTTTGATGAAGTAAGTGAATTACCAAAAAATGCTATTCTTCTATCAAGTGATAAAGTTAACAATGTAATGGGTGTTAGTTTTAATGCAGGAAACTCTGAAATTATTGGCCTACAGTATCATCCTGATTATGAGTACTTGCAGATGCTTAAACTTATTGAAGGTCGTAAAGAACGACTATTTGTAAATAAAAATTTTTTAAATGAAGAAGAGTATGAAAACCATATCTCTTACATAAAATCTCAAAACGAACTATTAGATTTTAATAATAGGACATGTGAAGTTAGAAACTGGCTTAATTATTTACGTAAATAGTTTCTAAAATAGACCTTCAATTTCACCGTCTTTATTTAGCTTAATCGAGTCTGCTGCTGGAACTCTTGGTAGCCCAGGCATCGTCATCACTGCTCCACATATAACCACTATAAACTCTGCTCCAGAAGAAAGTTTAATCTCCCTGATTGGCAAAGAGTGTCCTGTTGGCGCGCCTTTTAAGCTCGGATCTGTTGAAAAACTGTATTGAGTTTTTGCAATACAAATTGGGAATTCTCCATACCCAGCATCTTCAAAGCTTTTTAATTGATCTCTAATTTTAGTATCAGCAATAACCTCATCTGCTCTATAAATTTCTTTTGCAATAGTTTCTATTTTTTTAAATAGAGGAGTTTTGCTTTCATATAAGAATTTGAATTTATCTTCATTTTTCTCACATAATTCAGCAACATGACTTGCAAGCTCTTTTGTACCACCACCACCATTTGCCCAATGAGTACAGAGACTTGCTTTCACTCCAATAGTGTCACAAAATTCTATTAAGGCTTTTACTTCGTTATCTGTATCTTTAATAAAATGGTTAACTGCTACTGCAACTGGTAAACCAAATTTCTTTACATTTTCCACATGTCTTTTAAGGTTAACTAAACCTTTTTTTAAAGCTTCTACATTTTCTGTTTTAAGATCATCTTTTGCTACACCACCATGCATTTTTAATGCTCTAATAGTTGCAACAATTACTACACAACTAGGTTTTAGATCTGATTTTCTACATTTAATATCAAGGAATTTTTCTGCACCAAGGTCTGCACCAAATCCAGCCTCTGTAACAACATAGTCAGCAAGTTTTAATCCAGTCTTTGTAGCAATTACAGAATTACAACCATGAGCAATGTTTGCAAAAGGGCCACCATGAATAATTGCAGGATTATTTTCTAAAGTTTGAGTAACATTAGGTCTAATTGCATCTTTTAATAATACTGTCATTGGACCTTGTGCTTTTAAATCTTTAGCATAAATAGGTTTTCTATCTCTAGTATAGGCAATTGTAATATTTCCTATTCTCTTTTCTAAATCTTCTAAATCATTTGATAAGCAAAAGATTGCCATGATTTCAGATGCAACGGTTATATCAAAACCATCTTCTCTTGGAAAACCATTTGCAACTCCACCTAAGTTTATATTTATAGATCTTAAAGAACGATCGTTCATATCTATTACTCTTTTCCAAACAATTCTTCTAACATCGATGTCTAATTTATTTCCCCAATAGATATGATTATCAATTAAGGCTGACAGCAAATTATGAGCTGATGTTATTGCATGAAAATCTCCAGTAAAATGTAAATTAATTTGTTCCATTGGAACTACTTGAGCATAACCACCACCTGCTGCTCCACCTTTCATTCCAAAAGAGGGACCAAGGCTTGGTTCTCTTAAACAAACAATAGATTTTTTTCCAATTTTATTTAATCCATCATTTAAACCAACTGAAGTTGTTGTTTTTCCCTCACCAGCTGGAGTAGGAGTGATTGCTGTCACTAATACAAGTTTTCCATTTGGTTTATTTTTTAAAGTATCTAAATATTCTAAATTAATTTTTGCAATGTGCCTTCCCATTGGACTAAAAGCAGCACTTTCATCAGGTACATTTATCTTGGCTAAAATATCATTTATAGGTTGCATTTTAGCTTCTCTAGCTATTTGAATGTCTGACTTAACTTCGCTCATTTAAAACTCCTATAAAATTAATTTTTAATGCTCAATTGATATCCTATTATAATTTTTTGGAAACTTCTAAAAAATATATATAAAAAAAATAAGAACTATTTATATTCGTTTGTATAAAATTATTTAATGCAAAAATATTCTATATTTAATTTGATCAAAAATGCTTTTTCTGGTCATCAAAATTGGGATTTAGCCTGGAAAGATCCTACTCCTAAAAAAGAGTATGATGTTGTCATAATTGGTGGAGGCGGACATGGTCTGGCAACCGCTTATTATTTAGCAAAAGAGCACAATATTACCAATGTTGCCATTATTGAAAAAGGATGGATAGGAGGTGGAAATGTTGGAAGAAATACCACAATCATTAGATCAAACTACATGTATGATGATAACGCTTTATTTAGTGAATTTGGAATGGATTTATGGAGAAAGATGAGCCAGGATTTAAATTACAATGTAATGTTTTCCCCAAGAGGAATTATTAACCTTGCTCACTCAGATGCCCAGATGAATGTTTTTGCAAGAAGAGGAAACTCAATGCGATTAAATGGTATCGACGCAGTTTTATTAAATAGAGAAGAAGTGAAAGAAATTATTCCAATGGCTGACTTTTCAGACAATGTAAGGTTTCCTATATTCGGTGGATTGATGCAACCAAGTGCAGGTACTGCTCGTCATGATGCAGTAGCTTGGGGATATGCACGACAAGCAGATTCTATGGGCGTAGATATAATTCAAAATTGTGAAGTAACAGGTTTTGATGTTGTGAGTGGAAAAATCCAGGGAGTTAGAACCTCACGTGGAGATATTAAAGTTAAAAAAATTGGACTTTGTGTTGCAGGTAGTACAAATATTTTAGCAGAGAAATTGAATATGACATTGCCAATTGAAACACATCTTTTACAAGCTTGTGTTTCAGAACCAGTTAAGCCTGTTTTAGATAGAGTTGTAACTTTTGGTGCGGGGCATTTTTACATAAGTCAGTCAGATAAAGGTGAGATGGTAATGGGAGGAGATTTGGATGGCTATAATAGTTATGCGCAAAGAGGAAATCTTCCAACCCTTCAACATGTTTTAACTGAAGGAATTGCAATGATGCCGTTTCTTAGTAAACTAAAAATGCTCAGAACTTGGGGTGGGATAATGGATATGTCTATGGATGGTTCACCTATAATAGATAAAACTCATATTGAAGGATTGTATTTAAATTGTGGATGGTGTTATGGTGGGTTTAAAGCAACACCTGCATCAGGATGGACATTCGCACATACAATTGCACAAGATAGAGTTCACAAATTAAATGCTGGGTATAGTTTAAATAGATTTAATACAGGTCACTTACTAGATGAAAAAGGACTTGGAACTAAAACATGGATTTCATAAATGCTCCATATTAAATGTCCTCACTGTGGGATGAGATCTCAAAATGAATTTTCATATGGTGGAGATGCAACCGTTAAAAGACCAGAGCTTAATAAGGAAGTTTCAGACCAAGATTGGAATAATTTTGTCTATAATAGAAAAAGCTTAAGAGGAAAACACAAAGAGTTATGGCAACATATATCAGGTTGTAGACAGTGGATTAAAGTAGAAAGAGACACTGCAACTCATGAAATATTCAAAACAGTTAAAGCAAATGAAGAACTTTAATATGAAGCAGGATTATAGATTAAATGATATTGGTTTAATAAATAGAGACAAAAAGATTTCTTTTAAATTTAATGGTAAAAAATACTTTGGTTATGAAGGGGATACACTGGCTTCGGCCCTATTAGCTAATGGAGTTCATTTAATAGGAAGAAGCTTTAAGTATCATAGACCCAGAGGCTTTTTTGGAGCGGGAGTGGACGAGCCATATGCAATTGTCCAACTCTATAGAAATAATGAAACTGAACCTAATATAAAAGCTACAGAACAAGAGTTGTTTGAAGGCTTAGAAGCTAACAGTGTCAATTGCTGGCCAAGTGTTAATTTTGATATTGGAGCTATAAATAATTTTCTAAAAATATTTTTACCTGCAGGATTTTATTACAAAACTTTTATGTGGCCAAAAAGCTTTTGGTACAAAGTTTATGAACCTTTTATAAGAAAAGCGGCAGGACTTGGGGTAGCATCAATTAAACATGATAAAGAGAGATACGAGCATAAATATGAGTACTGTGATTTACTAGTTGCTGGTTCAGGACCTTCTGGTTTAGCAAGTGCATATGCTGCAGCTAAAAATGGAGCCAGAGTTATATTAGCAGAGGATAAACCAAGGTTTGGTGGATCATTGTTAACTAGTGAAGTTAATATTGGTAATCAATCAGGAAAAGAGTGGGCAGATAATATAATTTCAGAACTTAAAGAAATGCCCAATGTTATTGTTAAAAATAGATCTCAAGTATTTGGTTATTATGACCACAATATGCTCGTGATGTCTGAAAAATTAAGTGATCATTTGCCTAAAACCAAAAAATATAATCCTAAACAAAGATTATGGTATATCAGAGCTAAAGAAGTTGTAATTTCATCTGGATCAATTGAAAGACCATTAGTATTTGGAAACAATGATACACCAGGCGTGATGTTGTCTTCAGCTGCAAAAGAATATTTAAAAGTCTACGGGGTTTTAGTAGGTAAAAAACCATTAATTTTTACTAATAATGATAGCGGATATGAAACAGCTATAGAATTTAAAAAAAATGGAGTTGATCCAGTTGTTTTAGACACGAGAAAAGAATTAAAATCTGAAATTATAGATGAAGCAAAAAAATTAAATATTCAAATTAAATTTTCTTACGTAATTGTTGCAGCCAAAGGATATAAAAAAGTTAAATCTGCTGAGGTTGCTAAAATTTCAGATGATAAAAAAAAATTGGGAGCTTTAGAAAATATTAATTGTGATTGTATTTGTGTTTCGGGCTTTTGGACTCCAACAATACACTTAGCTTCCCAATCAGGAAATAAAACAACTTTTAATAAAGATATAGATGCATTCGTGCCAGGACTATCAAAACAAAATGAAACAACCTTGGGTGCTGCAAATGGAACTTTCACATTAGAAGAAACTTTAAAAAAATCATTTGAAAGTGGATATGAACTTTCAAAAAAAATTACTAAAAATGAAAACAAAACATCAACTCCAACAGTTATGGAGAAAAAATCAACTACACATGATAAATTTTGGTGTGTACCTTTGCCTAAAGACAAAACATATAAAAGATTTTTAGATTTTCAAAACGATGTAGCAGTTTCCGATGTAGAAATTGCACTAAAAGAAGGTTATCGATCAATAGAACATGTAAAGAGATATACGACACTAGGAATGGCTACAGACCAAGGAAAAACAAGTAACCTCAACGGTTTGCAACTAGTTTCAAATATCGAAAATAAAATAGTGCCAGAAGTAGGTCATACAACTTTTAGACCTCCATATACACCAGTTACTATTGGTGCAATTGTTGGAAGAGAAATTGGTAAACATTCTAAACCAACAAGAAAATCACCGATGCACACTTGGCATGAAAAAAATAATGCAGTGTTTGTAGATGCGGGTGTTTGGTTGAGACCAAGATATTACAAAATTGGAGAAGAAACTTTATTTGAAGGTTCCAAAAGAGAAGCTAAAAATGTTAGAACAAATGTAGGAGTTTGTGATGTAACTACTTTAGGTAAAATTGACATTAAAGGACCTGATGCAGCAGAACTACTAAATCGAGTTTATACTAATGCTTGGTTAAAACTACCGGTTGGTAAAGCTAGATACGGTGTAATGTTAAGAGAAGATGGAATTGTTATGGATGATGGAACAACAACGAGGATTTCTGAAAACCATTATCATATGACAACAACTACAGCACAAGCAGCAAATGTTTTATCTCATCTTGAATATTATCTACAACTTGTATGGCCAGAACTAAATGTAAATGTAGTTTCAACTACAGAGCAATGGGCAGGAGCAGCAATCGCTGGACCAAAATCTAGAGATTTATTGCAAAAACTATTTCCAAATATTGATGCTTCAAATGAAGGGTTACCTTTTATGGGGTATTTAGAAGCTAATTTATTTGGAGTTCATGCACGAATTTTTAGAATTTCATTTTCAGGAGAGCTTGCTTATGAAGTTAATGTAGAATCTAATAATGGAAACCTTATGTGGGAGAAAATAATAGAAATAGGACAAGAATTTAAAATTCAACCCTATGGAACTGAAGCATTATCAACATTAAGAATTGAAATGGGACACATTGCAGGATCCGAACTTGATGGTAGAACTATTCCTTATGACAACTCTTTAGAAGGATTGGTCAGTAAAAAGAAAGACTTTATAGGAAAACGTTCTTTAGATAGAGAAGCATTTATAGCAAAAGATAGACAAAAGGTAGTAGGAGTTGTTCCAATTGATAAGAAAACAAGTATCCCTGAAGGATCTCATTTAGTTAAAGACGCAACGGCTCCAATCCCAAATCCTAAATTAGGATATATTTCAGCATCTTGCTGGAGTGTTGAATACGATAATCCATTTTCCTTAGCAATTCTCAAGGATGGAAAAAATATGATAGGACAAAAACTATTTGCAATGTCACCTTTAAAAAATAAAACAATACCGGTTGAGATTGTTTCATCACATTATGTAGATCCAAAAGGTGAAAGGGTAAGGTCATGAGCTCAATCTCTGCTTTAAAAAATACTCATATCAAAGGTTTATTTGGTGATCATGAAGGAAAAAATGATAATGAGTTGTTAAAAGTAAGTGAATTAACTGATTTTCTAATTATCCAAATTTTTAAATATAGTAGTTCTACAATAGCTATTGAAAATATTAGGTTAGATAATCTGAACTTAAAAAACGAAGCTCTAAATATAAGCTGTAACATTAATACAAGAATTTTATGGAATGGCCCAAATAACTGGCTTTTAGTTTCTTCAAAAAAAGAAACTATAAAAGAAATTAATGAAAAATTACCAGTAACAGATTTTGCTATAACAGATATATCTCATAGCAGAGCAATAATTCAAATAGAGGGAAACAATACAAAAGAGATTTTAAAAAAGGGATGTCCTTTTAATTTTAATGAATTAAAAAAAGATACATGTTTAAATTCAATTTATAACGGAATGTCGGTTACAATTGATATGTTAGATGACAATCCAGATAAAGTTAGAATGTTCACATTAAGAAGTTTTGGAGAATCTTTTTACCATTCAATTACTGATGCTTGCTTAGAGTTTGGATATAAAGGAGTTTAAAAATTTATTGATTTCTTGTTGCTATATAAACACCAAGAGTTGCCACAGCAAAACCAATTAAATCTAGATTATTTAATTTTTCATTTAAAAATAACCAGGCCATTATTGCTGTAGTTGGTGGTATTAAAAAAAATATAGAAACAGTTTTACTTGCTGAGTTATTTTTAATTAAAAACATTAAGATTGTAAATGCTCCAAAAGATACAAGAAATATTTGGTGACTCATTGCTATTAAGAATGTGGATGTAAAATTAATATAAGGTTCACTAAAAATTAAAATAATTATTATGTGAAAAGAACAGCCACCTATTGCTTGATACATGTTGCTGACAGACAAAGGTAAATTGTTACTTATTTTTTTTTGCCATAAAGTAGATGTTGTAATCGCCAGAAGAGCAACAAAAGATGCTAACACTCCAAAAACAGGAAGGCTTGATCCAATATCAAAACCTAAAACTAAAGCAGCACCAATAAATCCAAGGATCACTCCAATCCATTGCATAAAAGTAACTTTTTCACCTAAAAATTTTCCTGCTAAAGCATTGGTTAAAATTGGTTGTAAGGTTACAATTAATGCAGCAATACCAGTGGGCATTCCGATTGAAACTGAATAAAAAACACCCCCTAAATAAACACCATGAAAAAGTACTCCACTAAAAAGTGACTGCAGAAGGTTTCTTGAATTAGTTAAAATTTTTTGTTTTGTATAAATTGAATAAATATAGAAACCAAAAGCTACTACAAAAAATCTAAAGGCCAATGCTGCAAAGGGATCACTATTGTCTATTATTGGTTTTGTCGTCACAAAAGCTGAGGACCACAAAATAATAAAAATGAATGGAAAAATTTTAACCATATCAAGGTTATAGGTCATATTTATTATCAATATTAGCGATTAATATACAAAATGAACACTTTCTCTCTTGAGTTGTACTTTTAAATACTTAATATTTAGAAGGAGTATGATGAGTCTAAAAAAAATATTTGCTGGATTATTTTTGCTATTTTTTCTTAATGGATGTGTACAAAATACAGCTTTATTAGGACCTGTTTATACATTAGCTACTACTGGTAATATCTATCAAGCTGGCCTTTCATACGGCTCTAATCAAGCAGTTAAAAAAATTACTGGTAAGTCTCCTTCTGAAAATATTCAAAGTCTTGTAGAAAATAAAAAGAAAAAAAATGAGGAAGAAGAAAAACAGGAAGAGTTTTTTACTTTAGTAAAAAATAGAATAGAAAAAACAAGTAAAATTATTCAATTAGCTAATCAGTAATACCCAATAAAAGTTGCTCTGATTGGCCGGATTCTTTACACCAAAGTTCATAACTTTCACACATACGCCATAAGAATTGGTTTGCTCTATTTGATGCTTCGATGAGAGTATTATTTTCAGTCTCATAAAGTTTAGGAATTTTAATTAAATTTTTAATAGTCATATCCTTTTGAATTTCTAAAAGTTTGATGGTTTCATCTGGTATTTTTTTTCCAGTATCTTTGTCTAAATATTCATTTTTCTTTAATTCACTAAACCATTCATCATGCAATGCACCAGTACTTAACTTTGCAAATTCATTAGTTTCCATGAATTTATTAATAGCTTGTTTTACATCGATTTCTGGATATTTGTTTTTTTCGATGGAAACGTAGGAGTAAATAATTTCAGCCATATATATAACATATGGCTTTTTGACTTTTGTGTTCATTATCTATTTTTTATATCTTGCCATACATGAGTTGGCTAATATTAAATTAGGATCAAGATACAATTTTGAAACTTTAGCATTCTGTAGAGATTTATAAGCAAAAATTGCTATAGGTATCTCGGTACATCCAAGTATTATTTTTTCACACTTTTGTTTAATTAAATATTTAATTGCAGGCTTGATAGTTTTTTCTGCCAATTTTATATTCCCCATTTTTACATGTTTGATAGTTTTGTTTACTGAACTTGTTTGTAAATTGTTTGAAGGTTTAATTAATTCAAAATCTTTTTTAAAAATTTTATCATAAATCTCTGTTTTTAATGTTCCTTCTGTTGCAAGAAGCCCAATTTTAGAATTTTTTTTACAACTTTTTTTTGTTTGTGTAAAAACTTCTTTAGGCATATTAATGACAGGTATCTTGATTTTTTTCTTTAAATCTTCATACCAATAATGTGCAGTATTACAGGGTATAACAATAAATTTGCACCCACTTTTTTCTAATGATTTACAACCCTCTAGCAAACTTTTTAAAACGCTATTATATTTTTTTGTATTTTTAGAGTTCCTTGGAATTGAAGATAATGATTTAGTTTGAACACCTATAGACTCTGGTCTTCCAGGAATATTTGATTTGTTGTAAAGTATGAATAAAGGGTATTCTTGATCACTTTTTCCTCTATTTAACATTGCAAGTTTATTGCAAAAATCAAGTCCAGCTTGAGTTCCCATTCCGCCTAAAATTCCAATCATAAATATATATTTTTATTAAATTTATTTAATATTTCCTAAAGAGGTTTATTGATACCTCTCATAAAAACTAAAATTAAGCAACCATCTTTAGTATAAGACGAATGTGTAGAGCCCGGTTCGAAAGTAACAAAATCACCTTTTTTAAAAACTCTGTTATCTGGATCAGTTAACTCACCCTCTAACATCAAAAACTCTTCAAAACCCGTATGAACATGGGGTAAACTTTTTGCATTTGGCTCCATTTTTAAAAGATAAGTTCCATTACCACCATTTTCTTTATTATAACTTATTTTATGCCAACTCATTCCAGGCACAACAACCCCATAATTATCAAATGGAGTGAATTCAACATTGTAGAGGTCAGTTATTTTTCTATTTGTCATACTTGTTAGTTACTTATTATTAAATTGTTATATTGGATCATTATTAATAAAATATGAATATGCAAGATATATTTATTGAAGATGTTGGAAGTGGTACGCCACTGGTGTTAGTGCATGGTTTTTTAGGATCTTCTGAAATGTGGACTTTACAAACAGACTTTTTTAAAAATAATTTTAGAGTTTTAGCTCCAGCACTACCAGGTTTTGGAAAAAGCAATAAAGTTAAATCATGCAATTCAATTGAAGATATGGCTAAATCTATATTGACCTCTTTAGAAAAAAAGAAAATAGAACACTTTTATTTATTAGGTCACTCAATGGGCGGCATGATTGTACAAGAAATGGTTAAGTTAGCAGGTGAAAAAATCTTAAAGTTAATTTGTTATGGTACAGGACCAAGAGGGAATATGCCTGGTAGATTTGAAACTATAGATGTTTCTAGAGAAAAGCTAAAAACTAATGGACTGGATAATACAGCTTATAGAATTGCAAAAACATGGTTCATTGAAGAGGATAAATCTAAATATTTTTATTTATGTGAAGAGGCGGGCAAGCAAACTTCTTTAGAGGCTGCAGACAATGCGCTTGTTGCTATGAAAAATTGGAGTGGTATTGAAAATTTAAAAAATATTAAGAATGAAACTTTGA
Organism: Candidatus Pelagibacter sp. PS_10_02; assembly: GCF_059418005.1. Taxonomy (NCBI): domain Bacteria; kingdom Pseudomonadati; phylum Pseudomonadota; class Alphaproteobacteria; order Candidatus Pelagibacterales; family Candidatus Pelagibacteraceae; genus Candidatus Pelagibacter; species Candidatus Pelagibacter sp. PS_10_02. The sequence goes on along the minus strand of NZ_CM182076.1, from coordinate 774,860 downwards.
TAATTTGGGGAGATCAAGACAAAGCCTATAACTTCAATCAAGTAGAAACTTTAAAAGAAAATATTATAAATAGCGATCTTAGAATAGTTGATGGCTGCTCTCACAATGTTCATTTAGAGAAGCCTGATGAATTTAATTCAATAGTAATTAATTTTCTTAAAAAATACTGATTGGTATTGGCTGAAATATTTAGCTAAATAATTAAAAAATTAATTTAATTAAAAAATTGCAGCCAATAAAAAGTGTGAAAATTATGCAGTTTTTAAATTTACTGCAGAAGGACCTTTTGGACCATCTTCAACATCGAAAGTCAAAGCTTGACCTTCATCTAAACCATTCATACCAGCATCTCTTACAGCTGAAACGTGAACGAATACATCTTTTTCTTTATCTTCTCTTTCAATAAAACCAAAACCTTTAGTTGGATTGAACCATTTTACTTTTCCTTGTAGACTCATATTTATCTTCTTACTTTTTGTTATGTTACTTTTTATTACTTATAATTAAGTAATTATCGCTTTGTTTAGATTTATTGAGGTTTTGTCAACAAAAAATAGAATATTTATCTAATTTAAACTTTTTTAGTTGTTTATTAGCATGCTCATATAAACTGAATTGACGTCTTCTTTATAGTGCGAGAAGGGCCCAGTAACTTTAAATCCAGATTGGTTAAAAAGTTTTCTAGCATTTTTAAAGAAAACACCTGATCCAGTTTCCAGGCTTAATTTCTTAATATTTAACTTTTTAGCCTCAAAAATTAGGTGATTGATAACCTTTATTCCATTGCCTTTGCCTCTAAATTTATCATTAACTCTTATAGATTTAAACTCACCATGTTCTTTATCTAAAAATTTAAGAGCTCCGCAACCCATTAATTCCTCATCTTCCCATAAGCTCCAAAATTTTATAGTAGGATTTTTTAATCCTGCGATATCAAGTACATGAGCACTTCCCTCTGGTGATACAGATCTCAGTTCCATAAAATGCTTAACCAAAAGTGAATTAACCTCTGGATGATCAAAATTACCTTCAATTGATTTTAACATGAAAATCTTTTAACTAGTTAAAGTTGTTAAATGGCCCATTTTTCTTTTTTCTTTAATTTCTTTTTTTAAATAGTCAAAGAAAAATTCATTTTCAGCATATTTCTTGTCTCTATAATTAATTATTTGATTTCCAATTATATTTAACATTTGGGCATCAGAAATCTTTTTAATAGGTAGTTGATCTAATTTACAAACAGCTCTTATATGGTTTTCAAACTGACTAATATTATAGGCATTAATAGTTAAATGGCCAGAGTTATGCACTCGTGGTGCTATTTCATTTACATATAAATTTTCATTTCTGTCTATGAAAAACTCAACACACAAAGTTCCCACATACTTTAGTTCTTCAGCAATTTGTTTTGCCCATAATTTTGATTGTTCTAATATTTTTTCATTAATCTCTGCTGGTATTTTAGAGCTTCTTAAAATTTGATCTTCATGTACATTTTCAATAGGTTCATATATTTCGTATTTTCGAACATCAAACCTTGTAATAATAATTGAAATTTCTTTTTTAAGTTTGACCAATTTTTCTAAAATATAACCTTTTGAATAATCAATATTCAGAGAATTTAAATTTTGTAAATTTTGAATTGGATGTTGACCTTTGCCATCATACCCTAAAGTTACAGTTTTAAGAATTCCAGGCAAAAGATCCTCAACAGACTCTATTTCAGATTTTTTTTCAATTGAAACGTATCTTGTAGTTCTAATATTCAAATTATTAATGAAATCTTTTTCTGCTAATCTATGTTGAATTATTCTATTAACTGAAGGTTTTGGCAAAACAGGTTTTATCTTATTGATTTCTTTTAGTGTCTCATAAGGAATATTTTCAAATTCATAAGTAATAACATCAACTTTGCTAATGAATTCTTTAATCTTATTTTGATCATTATATTCTCCATGAACAAAATCATTAGCAAATTGTTGAGCAGGAGCGTCTACATCATCACAAAAAATAACAGTTTTAACTTCTAATTTCTTTGCTGCAACCGCTAGCATACTACCTAATTGACCTCCACCTATTATTCCAAGAGTTGGTTTAAACATATTTAAATTATTTTGGTTTTTTTTTAACAGCTTTACTTTGACTTGATCGCCATTGATCTAATTTTTTTTTAACACCAAGATCATTTATTCCAATTATAGATGCTGCTAACAACGAAGCATTAATGGCACCATCCTCACCAATTGCTAAAGTACCCACTGGTATACCTTTTGGCATTTGAGCTATTGATAAAAGACTATCTAATCCTTTGAGTTTTTTACTTTCAATTGGAACTCCCAACACTGGTATTGATGTGAGTGCAGAAATCATTCCTGGCAAATGAGCCGAACCACCAGCACCAGCTATAATAACTGCTATATTATTTTTTTCTGCATCTTTAGCATATTGATACATTCGATCTGGTGTTCGATGAGCTGATATGATTTTAGTTTCATATTTTATATTTAATTTTTTAAGCACTTTTTCACAAAATGTCATGGTTTTAAAGTCAGATTGACTACCCATTACAATTGATACTTTTTTTTTATTGTTTTTGCTCATTTAATCTAATTACATTTTAACTTAAATTGTTATTTCAAATTAAGCTAAATATTTCAATAAAATTAATAGAATTTATCCAACTTATTGATATTCTTGTTAACAAATAAAATCATTATGAATTTCAAAATTGATAACTTGCAATACTGTAACTGGTCTAGAGAAGTTTTTAAGATTAATAGGGAAGCAGGTCTTGATGCGATACACGTAACTATTGTTTATCATGAAGATTTTGATGAGTTAAAAACAGTAGTTAAACAATGGGAAGATCATTTTACAAAAAATTCAGACCTTATATTTCATGGTAAAGATTTTAAAGATATTGAAAAAGCAAAATTAGAAAATAAAACTGCAATATTTTTTGGTTTTCAAAATTGTTCTCCTATAGAAGACGATATTGGTTTGGTTGAAAAGGTATATGATCTTGGCTGTAGATTTATGCAATTAACTTATAATAATCAATCGTTACTAGCCACAGGCTGTTATGAAAATACTGATAGTGGAGTTACAAATTTTGGAAGAGAAGTAATTAAAGAAATGAATAGACTAGGATTTGTAATTGACATGTCTCATTCTGCAGAAAAGAGTACAATTGATGCAATTAATATAAGTGAAAAACCAATTGCAATCACTCATGCAAATCCGTCGTTTTGGCACCCAGCAAAAAGAAATAAATCTAATGAACTTTTAAAAATTTTGTCAAAAAATAAAGGAATGTTAGGACTGTCTCTTTATTCACATCATTTAAAAAATGGCACAAATTGTACGTTAAATAGTTTTTGTGAAATGGCAGCAAAAACTGCTGAAATAATAGGGGCAGAATGTATTGGAATTGGTTCTGACCTTTGTTTGAATCAACCAGACACTGTTGTTGAGTGGATGAGAAATGGTACCTGGACAAAAAGTAGAAATTATGGAGAAGGTTCTAAAAACAAACCAGGTTTTCCTGAGCAACCAAAATGGTTTTTAGATGCAAGAGGTTTTAAAAATATAGAAGATGGCCTTAAAAAAGTTGGTTTTTCAGAAAATGAAGTAAACGGAATTTTAGGAAATAATTGGTATAATTTTTATAAAGGTATGAATTGATGAATGTTGAGCTAAGAGATCCCAATGTAGTGATGAAACTATCTAGACTTGGATCATTTCATCAATCTAAACTTTCATTTTTAAGAAGTTTTTTAAATGAATTTAAAGACTGGGATTATAAAAGAGATTTATTTGAATTAGATGAACATGGGTATGGAATAGCAGTTTATTCATTTAAAAAAAAAAATAGAGTTTATTCTTTAATTTGTTTTGCGAACGAATTGGATGAAAATGAAAGATCAGATAGAGTTATAGCTACAAAGTGGGATGCTGCTTTCACACTACATGATGGCATTCCTACAAAACAAGATATTGAACGTTTAAGAAATGAAGTTCCAAAGCAAGAATTTGGAAGACTTTCTTTTAAAGAATTAACACTATCTAGAGCAAATAAATCAGTAAGAGTTTTTAATCATGTTGTTGAAAACTTAAGTGAAGGCAAACAACCTGACAGAAATTTACTAAATAGTGTCGGATATTTATACAGAACTACTGCAGTTTATGGGTCAGGTAAATTTGGATTAGCAGATAGATTTAGAATTAAAGATAGAGAAGAGATATATGGACCTTTTAGACTAGAAATGATGTTGGTTTATTTAGTTCGACAATTTACTTTTGATCAAGTCAATCATGTTGCAAAAATTAAAAATCCAAAAAAGGCAGTAAGGCTTGATGAAAATATTTGTAAAAGTTTGGGCATTGGAAATTCAACTGGGCTTGGTATGGCTCCATTTATTGTTAATCACCCAACACTTTTAAATAATTGGATATCTGCAAGAGAAATTGCTCTAAAAAAGATAAGAGAAATAAAAAAAATACCAAAAAAAGACCAGAACATTTTTTTAGAATGTTTAAAAAAGTCAATAAAGAATATTACTTCTTGGAATACAGAAAGCGAATATCAAATTAATAAGATTAAATCTTTATTAAAAGACCTTAATGAATTTATTATATACTTAGATAACAATTTTAATTTTGAGCAAGATTATGCTTTTAATGAATTATACCTACATTTAGAAAAAAAATATTGTGAGGAGTGCATCGAATATGTTGTCTCAATGATGATGGAGCCTTATGATGATATTGTTTTACCTTTAATTAAAGAAATGAGCTCTGAAGAGGAAAAATATTTTAATATTCCAACTGAGCGAACAGTAGAAGATTTAAAGCTGATTTTAGAAAAAAAATATCCAGATATCTTAACTATAGATTTTACTAAAGATGAAAATAATTTAAATTTTTGGTTTATTTCAAAAAATAAAGAGGAGCCAAGGTTAGCAAATAGATTTGATGAAATGGGTGCGGAATTAGAGCAACCTCTTGCAATCGCTCGAGATATTAAACGGTTACACGACTTATTATTAAAAGTTAATAATAATTGGACTATTGCTAAATTTTTATCAACCAATAATGAATTGAGACATATTGTTAGAAGAGCATTTATAGTTGAAAAATTTCCTTATTCAGAGATACAGGACAATACAATTGGCAAAACAATTGTACCAATTGATATGTTGAGATTAAAATTATCATTTTTTGGAGCTTTAAAATTTGATCCACGATCTGATAAATGGTTAAGAATATGTATGTTTCAAGGTGCACCTTTACCTGACCAATTAAAAAACTATGATGAGCATTGGGTTTATAATTAAAAAAGATGAGGTCTCTAAGCGAAATAGAAACTGTTTCAAAAAGATCAAGTAGAGCTGCTGGTTATTCTTGGGGTATTGCAGAAGAAGTTGCTAAAAATATAAGATTGCTTGAAATTTTCAATTTACCAGGAGTTAAAAATCTTAATAGTTTTTTTAAGAAAAAAAAAAATTGAGTCTTGATATGATTAGCGCGGTTAATCAGGATAACGTAGCAAATAGAGATGGATATTGCCCAATTATAACTGGAGTGAATGTTTTAGATCAAATCAAAACCTTAGAAAAATTAAATCAGGTAAACTTTAAAAAAGTCTTATACCCTTTACTTTTCTTGCCTTTTATTAGTCGAGCTACCGCAGTGATTGGAAAAAGAATTTTCTTGAAAATTGATGACAAAGAATTTCTGTTAAATTTTAATAATAATATTTATTCAAATTATACAAAAAATGAAATTATAGAATCCGCGAATAATGTTAATTTAAAAGTCATTGAAAATAGAGACTCATTTAATGACGATGAATGGAATGAGCTTTATAAGCTTTCAGAAGAAACATTTGTTGAAGAAAATGAAAGCCTAAAACAAGGTGGAGCAGGGGCTGGTCTTACTGATAATGACTAAAGACTTTGATGATCAAACTAATAATGATGAAGAAGTTCTTCAATTAGATGATTTTTGTGAAGAGTGTAAAAAAGAAGACCCGAGTGTTTCTCAAAATTTGATTTTAACAGGATTTAAAACCTGTAATTCTTGCAAAATTTCAAAAACTATATTTCCGCTTTAGCTAATATTGCTAATGGGTAGAGCATTCATTTTGCTCATCACAAACGATATTGAGAGAAAAGCAATTATTAAAAAAGCCAAAAAGACTATTCCAAATGATTTAAAATTAGACTTTAAATTTAAAACTTGTTTTGTTGAAATAATTAATCCAGCAAATATCCAAAACTGAGTTAGAAATATTATTGGGATCATTAACTCTGGTGTTACAGCAAAAAACCTTAAAAGCCCTGGTGCATGTGCAAACCCTACCGCTGTTAAAACTTTTTTAAAAGGAACTTTAGTTTCTTTATCTGGAAATAATTTTACACCAATCACATAAATAAATAATCCCCATACAAACCAAGTAAGAATGGCAGTTAAGCCAGACATTGCAACAGCGGTTTTAATAACAGTGTTTGCAGCAACTGCACCAGCAATACCATCAAGTATCATTATAAGTCCTGCAAAATATATTGCAGCTTCACCAAAGTTCTTATTATCTTTGTAAAGAGTTTTATCTAATTTAATAGACCGAACAATTATATTTAAAAATTGACCAAACATTATTTATTTTTTTTACTACTTTTCTGAGCTTTGTAAGAAACAAATAGTGGAAAGATTATTAAAGCAATTACGATTATTATGCAAACTACGATTAGGAATGTTTTTGTCATTATTAGTGGGGGAGAATAAGTCTCCCCCAAATAATTAATTTAACCTTTAACGACTTCTCTAGTGTTTGCGTTATAAGATTCTGTAAATGGAATATCCACTACCACAGCATTAACTGGTGTTCCTGGTGTGTCAGAATATTTAGCAGGTAAGTGAACTTTGTACTTAGTTCCAACTTTACCTTTAGGGAAACCATTAGCATTTAATGTTCCATCAAATGGCACATATCCCATTGCTATATTTTGACCTTTTTCAGGGTGATACCAAGGAGATGTGATAAATCCTACAGGATCTCCACCGCTTTCAGGTGACACTAACCAAAAGTCAGGAGCATATTCTTCAATTGGTTTTCCACCCAACTCAAGACCTACTAACTGAAGTTTGTAAGGTTTTTTACCAGCTTTAAGATCAGCGCCCATTTTCTCTAAAGCAGCTTTTCCAACATAGTCAGCTTTTTTATTCCACTCACCTTTACCTGAAAGTGACACTTGATAACCAAGATTACACTGGTAAGGGTTATGTTGTTGATCCATATCTTGTCCCCAAGAAAGAATTCCAGCTTGAATTCTTCTGTGGTGAGCAGGAGCGATAACCATCAGGCTATGTTTTTTACCTGCAGCAAGAACAGCATTCCACATATCATCAGCATATTTAGTGGCATCTCTTAGATAAATTTCATATCCAGCTTCACCTGAGAAACCAGATTGTGAAATTATACAACTTCTGCCACCAATTTTTGCTTCAGCTAAACCATAGAAAGGCATATTGTCAAAATCAACTTGATCTCCACAAAGGTCTTTCATTAAAGCTTTTGATTTAGGTCCTTGAATTTGTACTGGACAAACATCAATCTCATCAATAGTACAATTAAACCTTCCATCAGCATTAACACCTTGAAGATACATTCCAATATCAGAGTCTGATAATGAGAACCAAAATTCATCTTTAGAAATTCTAAGAAGAATAGGATCATTTAAAACACCACCATAAGCATTACATAAAATTACATATCTTGCTCTCATTGGTGAGATTTTAGTTGCATCTCTAGTTATAACATAGTCAGTAAACTTTTCTGCATCTGGACCTTTAACTCTAATTTGTCTTTCAACAGCAACGTTCCACATTGTAACGTGATTTTTAATTGCTTCATATTCAACCATCGCTCCACCATCTTCAGGTTTTACATAACCTCTTGGGTGATAAATACGATTGTATACAGTTGCTCTCCAACAACCAGCTTGCATAGATAAATGCCAGTATGGAGATTTTCTTACTCTTGTTGAAATTAACATCTCAACTTTTGTAGGACCACTTTGTCTTAAGTTATATGGTACTTCACGATCTGATTGATCAACTGAAGTTACGTGTTTTAGTTTAGTATAGTCAAATTCATTAGACATAACCATTCTCCTTCAACCACTTGTTAGTTTCCTTCAAGCCGCCGAATGTATAAATGTGGAAGTTACCTGTAAACTCTTTCACTTTCCCAATTAAATCATTAGGGTCTTTAGGTTTCAATAAATCTAATGCCTTACTAAAATTAGATCTAAGAAAATTTATGGAATTTTTCGCCCCAACTATATTAGCAAACTTAATTAAGCTGGATATTTTCATTGGCCCAGTAATTCCCACATGCACTGGTACTGACTGCTTAGAAATGAAATCTACAATGGGTTGACTATCTAGTAACCATTGAGTCACTATATAATCGGCGTAAGGTTTTTTATCCATCATAGCTTTTTCTAATTCTTTATCAGAAATATCAGGACTACCTTCCGGATGCCCTGCTATTCCTATTTTAATTCCTTCAAAAAATCCTGTTTCTAAAATTTGTATTGAACTATCAAATTTTCCAATTGGATCTCTACTACCACCTATTACTAAAGCTTGTTTTGTACCAACATCTTTACATCTTGTGATAAAATCTTTTAACTGCTGCTCATCTAAAATTGATCTTGCTGGAAAATGGGGAACTGGATTGAAACCTTTTTTAAATAAATCACCAGATTTTGCTGCGGTTTCTTTATAGTCTCCACCTGGTAGCATAGTCACATAAACATCTTTAACTGGTGGCAATGTTTCAAGATCAGTGTGAGGTCCAACCTCAAGAGAAAAATTCATTTTTTTTGATCTTTATCTTTTTTGTAAAAGCTGTCAAAGAAATTCATCTTGTGGACAAAGATATTTGTTGCCAAAATAAATCTCAGTGATAATTTTTTTTATGTCCAAAAATACCAAATATTTTAAACTTTCAGAGATTTTAGATTTGGACAAAATCAGGGTTGTTGGAAACCCTATTGAAACAGCTCATGGCTTACCAAACGAGTGCTATATAAGTAAGGACTATTTATCATTTGAGAGAGAGGCTATTTTCATGGATAAATGGTCAGTAATTGGAGTGGCAAGCTCAGTACCCAATTCAGGAGATGCTCAACCTTATAGTTTGTTAGGCATTCCTCTTATTATTCTTAGAGATAAGGAGAAAAAAATAAGAGTATTTCATAATGTTTGCAGTCATAGAGGATTTAAGCTTATAGATGAGCCTTGCTCATTAAAAAATGTATTGAGATGCCCTTATCACTCATGGGCTTATGATTTTGATGGAAAACTAGTTGCAACACCTCATATTGGAGGCCTGAATACTCATGAAATAGAAAATTTTGACAAATCTTCTAGTAATTTAAAAGAAGTTAGAACTAAAGTATGGATGGATATAATTTTTGTTAATATAAATAATAATGAGCTAGAGTTTGAGGAATATATAAAGCCTCTTGAAGAAAGATGGTCAAAATTTATATCTAAAGAAGACCAAAATTTAATTAAATATTCGAAAGATCATGGGTATTTTAATCTTGATGTTAAATGTAACTGGAAATTCGCTATAGAAAACTACTGTGAAAGTTACCACTTGCCCTGGATACATCCAGAACTCAACAAAGTTTCAAATATAACTGATCATTATCACATACAAGGTCTACCCAATAGATTTGCTGGGCAAGGAACAAATAAATATGATCAACCGGTTAAAGGTGAAAAAAGTTTTAATAATTTTCCAAATTGGCCAGAAGATTTAAAAAAAAAAGCTGAATACATCGCTCTATTTCCTAATGTTATGATTGGTTTGCATATTGATCATTTTTATATTTTTTGGTTGGAGCCAAAATCTATTAGTGAAACAAGAGAGCACTTATTCATGTATTATATAGGTGATGAAAGTGCAAATGGAAGCAAATTAGCTGAAATGAGAAAAAAAAATTCTGAATTTTGGAAAGAAGTAATGAAAGAGGATATAAAAGCTATTGAAGGTATGCAAGAAGGAAGAAATTCTCCTACTTATAATGGTGGAAATTTTTCTCCAATAATGGATAATCCAACCCATCAATTTCATAAATGGGTTGCAGAAAATTTAATATAAAATGAAAATAATTTTAATAATGGGTCTACCGGGCTCGGGCAAGACAACTTTAGCAAATGAAATAGCACCAATGTTAAATGCCAAAAGACTGAATGCGGATGAGGTTAGAAAAGAAGCTAATGATTGGGATTTTTCAGAAGAAGGAAGAATAAGACAATCAAAGCGAATGGCAGATTTTGCAAAAAAATTGAAAGATGAGGGAAATTATGTTGTGGCAGATTTTGTTTGCCCAACTCCTGAGGCTAGAAACTTATTTCCTGCGGATTATATTATCTGGGTAAACACAATAAAAGAAGGACGTTTTGACGATACTAACAAAATGTTTGTAAAGCCTGAAAAATTTGATTGTCAGGTCACAACTCAAGATGCTAAATACTGGGCACCAATAATATTAAAGGAGATAAAATAATGGCTTACAAATGGGATAATAAAAAACCAACTGCACAAATGTTAGGAAGGTGGCAACCATTCCATGATGGTCATTATGCATTATTTCAGGAAATTATTAAAAAAACTGGACAAGTTTGTATTCAAATAAGAGACGTTCAAGGAGTTGATGATAACCCATTTGATTTTGACACAGTGAAAAAGAATATTGAAGAAAGATTAAACCCAGAGTTTGAAGGTAGATTTAAGGTGATATTAGTACCTAATATTACAAATATTTGTTACGGTAGAGGAGTTGGTTATAAAATTGAAGAAATAGTTTTATCAGAGGAAATTCAACAAATATCAGCAACTAAAATTAGAGCTAAAATGAGAGAAGATGGCAAACTTAAGTAATATTAAAGTAAAATTTTCAAATAAAGATATTGCCTCAGTCATCATTAATGAGCCAAAAACATATAACGCACTTTCATTTAAAAATTTAAACGACCTAATCAAAGTTTTTAAAAGATTAGATAATAATAACGATGTTAAAGCAATTATTATTGAAGGTGCTGGCAAAGGTTTTAGCGCAGGTCATAACTTAAAAGAAGTGAGTGGATTAAAAAAAAGAGAAAAGTATCAAAAACTTTTTAATCTTTGCTCAAAATTGATGCTTCAAATAGTTGAAGGAAAAAAACCAGTTATTGCAAAAGTTCATGGGGCAGCATTTGCAGCAGGTTGTCAGTTAGTTGCAAGCTGTGATCTTGCTTACAGTACTAATGATGCAATTTTTGCAACACCAGGAGTAAATATTGGTTTATTTTGTAGTACACCAATGGTTGCAGTTAGTAGAAAAGTTAATAGAAAAAGAATGATGCAAATGTTATTAACTGGTGAACCTATTAAAGCAAATTATGCAAAAGAAATTGGATTAATTAATAATCATTTTGCTAAATCAAAATTAAACAATGAAGTTTTAAAAGTTGCCAAAACTATTGCTTCAAAATCAAGCCTTACAATTAAAATTGGAAAACAAACTTTTTATAATCAATTAGAAATGCCATTGAGAAAAGCTTATGCATATACGAGTAAAATGATGACTAAAAATATGATGGCAATGGATGCAAAAGAAGGGATCTCAGCATTTTTGCAAAAAAGAAAACCTAAGTGGAAACATAAGTAGTGAATGATAAAATAAAAAAAATTCTCTCAAAGTATAAAACAATTGCGATGGTGGGTGTTAGCAAAGATGATAAAAAACCCTCAACTATTGTTATGAAATATATGCAGAAGTATGGCTTTAGAGTTATCCCAGTTAACCCAAGTGCAAAGGGTCAAAAAATTTTAGGAGAAGAGGTTTTTGAAAAACTTGAAGATATTAAAATACCTATTGATATTGTAGATGTATTTAGACCATCTGCAGAAGCTAATAAGTATGCAGAAGAGAGTGTTAAAATTGGAGCTAAAGTTCTTTGGTTACAACTTGGAATTAGAAGCGATGATGCTAAAGAGTTGGTAGAGAGTAATGATATTGAATACATTGAAAATAGATGCACTAAAATGGAATATCAAAAGCTTTTTTTAAATATCAACCCAGCTTTTCCTGTTTTGCAGAGCTAGTTTTTTATGACCCAAGCACGATGATAAAAATCATCTATATTTTTTTGAATTAATCCCTTTGCAATCTGATTAGCTTCTTGTTCTTCAAAGGGGCCATGTTTTTTTTCAGTATTCTTCAGTAATGTTTTAATTTCGTTTGGGTTGGTATGTTCACCTTCAATTACATAAAAATTTTTCATGGCTTTCTTATAGAACTAGTTTAAAAATACACAAATGAAAAAAATATTTCTTTTATATGGTCACTATAACGAAAAATCCTTTAACGCTGCGATTAGAGATACGTTTATAGAAACAGCTGAGGCAAAAGGTCATTCAGTTGATTGTGTAGATTTATATAAAGAAAAATTTAATCCTGTTTTTGCTGGTGAGCAAGCAGGTGAAGATGTTCTAGATCATCGTAAACGAATTGAAAAATGTGATACAATTGTATTAATTGCACCTATTTGGAACTTTAGAATGCCAGCAATCGTAGAGGGATGGATAGATAAAGTTTTATCACCACCATGGGCCTATACATTTAAAAAATTAGTTGGAAACTACGGTTATCCAATGGGAAATTTAAAAGACAAAAAAGCTATAATTTTTTGTACCTATGGATCACCAAGACTGGCTGTTACAACTTTCTTTTTAAACCTGCCTATAAGAAGATTAAAAAGAGGGGTCTTTCACATGTGTGGCATTTATAATATTGTTTACAGAAGATATTTTGCTGTACCGTTTGTTAGTGATAAAAAAAGAGAACTATTTTTGGAAGACGTCAGAACAACTGCTCAAAATATATAAAGTAATTTTAATTACTTTATTTTTTACATCTCCATCATTTGCTGAATTGGTAAAACCTAATAATGGGATTGAACCTTATCAAGTTGTCAAAATCCAATTAAGAAGCTTAAAACAGAACGATAATCCAAAAAAGGATAATGGAATTGAGCAGACTTGGGAATTTGCACACCCAAATAATCAAAAAAATACAGGTCCCTTAGATAGGTTTAAAACAATGATTAAAGGAAAATCTTATGTGATGCTACTTAATCACTTGGATCATAAGGTTGTGGAGATAAAATCTGATGATTTAACTGCTCTTTTTGAGGTAACAGTTCTTGATAGAGATAAGGTTTATTATAAATTTAAGTGGGCAGTTGAAAAATATATAAAAGAGGGTCCTCTCAAGGACTGCTGGCTTACCACAATGGTGTCTTCGCCAATGCCTCTTGGATCTTCAATTTAAGCTAATAACTAAACGAATTTTGTTTCGTTAATAATAAAAAAATAGTAGGAATCGGATTAATGAAATCTAAAGCTAAAGTTGTTGTAGTTGGTGGTGGTGTAGTAGGAGTTAGCGCTCTTTATCACCTTGCAAAAAAAGGTTGGTCTGATGTTGTTTTAATTGAGAGAAAAGAGTTAACATCTGGTTCGACTTGGCATGCTGCTGGATTACTGCCTTTGTTTAATATGAGCTATTCAGTTGGTCAACTTCACAAATATGCAGTTAATCTTTATAAAAAATTAGAAGAAGAAACTGGAAAAAATGTAGGTTTCAGTGTTGTATCAAATATTCGTTTAGCAAGTACTAAAGATAGAATGGATGAGTATCATCAGTATGCAGGTGTTGCCCAAACAATTGGTGTTGACGTAAAATTTTTAACGCCCGATCAGGTAAAAGAAATTTGGCCCTTGTGTAATACAGAAGATTTAATTGGTGCAATCCAACATCCAGAAGATGGCTATATTCAGCCTGCTGACTTAACACAAGCAATGGCAACAGGGGCTAGAAATTTAGGTGCAGAAATTTATAGAAATACAGCTGTAGTTGGAATGAAACAAACTAAAGATGGCTGGATTGTTGAAACAGATAAAGGTGCAATAGAGTGTGAACATGTAATTTCTTGCTCTGGAAATTTTGCAAGACAAACTGGAAAAATGGTTGGTTTAGATATTCCAGTAATACCAGTTGAACATCAATATATCGTAACAGAACCTCATCCAGATATTGTAAAAAGAAAAAAAGATGGTTTACCCGAAATGGGAGTTTTAAGAGATAGTGATAGTAGATGGTATATGAGAGAGGAAGCAGGTGGATTAATATTAGGTCCATATGAAGATGGAGCACCCGCATGCTATGTAGATGGTCCATCAAAAGACTCTGAATATGAATTATTTCAAGAAGACTTAGATAGATTAGCACCACATATTGAAGGAGCTATTCACCGTGTACCTGCTTTTGGAGAAGTAGGAGTGAAGAAAGTTTATAATGGTGCAATTTGTTATACACCTGATGGAAACCCGATTGTTGGACCCGCATGGGGATTAAAGAATTTTTGGATTAACGAAGGACATAGTTTTGGAATAACGGCAGCAGGTGGAGCAGGATGGCAACTTGCTGAATGGATAGTTAATGGTGAACCTACAATAGATATGCTTGGTGTCGAACCAAGAAGATTTGGTGATTATGTTTCAAAATCATATTTAAAAGAAAAAAATGAAGAAGCATACAATCATGTATTTAAAGTTCATTATCCTGACGAAGAAAGAGAGGCTGCTAGAGAATTAAGAACATCACCTTGTTATGATAGAATGAAAGCCCTTGGTGCAGTTTTTGGTCAAAAATTTGGATGGGAAAGACCCAATTTCTTTGCAGTTGATGGGATGGAACAAAAAGATGACTGGTCTTTTAGAAGATCTAAATGGTTTAAGGCGATAGAAAAAGAATGTAAAAATGTAAAAGAGAATGTTGGTCTTTTAGATATGACTGCATTTGCAAAATGTAGAATTAAAGGATCTGGTGCTGAAGAGTTTTTAGATTATTTAGTTGCAAATAAACTTCCAAAAAAAATTGGCAGAATTGGATTATGTCATGCTCTTAATACTAAGGGTGGAGTGCATTCTGAATTTACAATCATGAAAGAAGCAGAGGGAAGTTATTATTTAGTTTCTGCAGGAGCAAATCAAAGATTAGACCATGACTGGATTCAAAAATGGATGCCAACCGATGGTAGTGTTCAATTTGAAAACTTAACAAATAGCATTGGTGTTCTAGTTGTCTCTGGTCCTAAAGCTAGAGAGTTAATGACTAGAGTATCAAGAGATGATTTTTCAAATGAAAACTTTAAATGGTTAAGTGCAAAAACTGTTGATGTTGGAAATGCACAAGTTAATGCAATGAGAGTAAATTTTGTAGGGGAACTAGGTTGGGAACTTCATCACCCAATTGAATACCAAAATCATATTTTTGATAAATTAATGGAAGCTGGAAAAGATTTAGGTCTTAAGCCTTATGGAATTAGAGCTATGAATAGTTTAAGACTTGAAAAATCTTATAAACTTGTTGGTACAGAATTATCAATCGAATACTCACCTTATGAATCTGGGTTAGATAGATTTATTCACCCAAATAAAGGAAAATTTATTGGATTAGAGGCTTTGAATAAATGGAGAGAAAAAGGATTTTCAAATCAATTGGTTACCTTAGAAGTTCACAATATAGAAGATGCAGATGTTTTAGGAAATAATCCAATTTATGATAATGGAAAAGTAATTGGACGTGCAACTGGTGGAGATTTTGGTTTTAGACTAGGTAAATCAATAGCATTAGGAATGGTTAAGCCAGAGATTGCGACACCAGGGCAAAAATTGAAAATTGATATTCTTGGTAAAATGTATGATTGTACAATTTTAGAGGAAAGTCCTTATGACCCAGAAAACAATTTACTAAGAGCATAATGAAAATATTAGTCGCCGTAAAAAGAGTTATTGATTACAACGTCCAAATAAGAGTTAAGGAGGATGGCACTGGTGTCGTCACAGACAACGTCAAAATGTCAACAAATCCACCTGATGATAATGCAATAGAAGAAGCTGTAAAAATTAAAGAAGCTGGAAAAGCCACGGAAATAGTAGCAGTAACTATTGGAGAAGAAAAAGCACAAGAAACAGTTCGTAAAGCATTAGCTGTTGGTGCAGACAGAGGAATTCATGTTAAAATAGATGGAATTGTTGAGCCTTTAGCAGTCGCTAAATTATTGCAAAAAATTGTTGATAAAGAAAAACCAGATTTAGTGTTTATGGGAAAACAAGCAATTGATGACGATTGTAATCAAACTGGGCAAATGCTTAGTGCATTATTAAACTGGCCTCAGGCAACTTTTGCATCAAAGATAGACATTAAAGATAATAAATTAGAAATCATAAGAGAAATTGATGAAGGTTTGGAGACAATTGAAGTTAATGTTCCAGCAGTGGTTACTTGTGATTTAAGATTAAATGAACCTCGATATGCTTCATTACCAAATATTATGAAAGCTAAAAAAAAACCAATCGATGAACTATCAGCAGCAGATTTAGGTGTTGATGCAGCACCAAGAGTTCAACAAATTAAAGTTGAAGAGCCACCAAAAAGAAAAGCTGGAATAAAAGTGTCAAGTGTAGCTGAATTAGTACAAAAACTTAAAAATGAAGCAAAGGTTATATAATGTCTATTTTATTAATTGCTGAACATAATAATAAAGAATTAAGACCATTTACTCTTAATGCAATTACCGCAGCATCACAAATTGATAGTGATGTTCATGCATTATTAATAGGAAATAATTGCTCTGAAGTTGCAAAAGCTTTATCAGAAATACCTTTGGTTAAAAAAGTAATACAAGCTGAAGCTTCTCATTATGAAAATTTTTTGCCTGAAAATTTTGCACCATTAGTTGTTAAGGCTTCTGAAAGTTATTCACATGTAGTTAGCTCTGCAAATACATTTGGTAAAAATTTAATGCCAAGAATAGCAGCGTTGCTAGACACTTCACAAGTAAGCGATATAATAAAAGTGATTTCTCCAGATACATTTATAAGACCTATTTATGCGGGCAATGCATTTGCAACTGTTAAAAGCAATGATACAAAAAAATGTATAACTATAAGACCAACCTCGTTTGAAGCATGTGAAACGTCAGGAGGATCTGCAACAGTTGAAAAAATGGATGCTGCAGATGAAGTTACTGTATCAAAATTTATTAAAAGAGAAGAAGTTAAATCAGACAGACCAGAGCTTGGAACTGCAAGAGTTGTGATTTCAGGTGGAAGAGGTATGCAAAGTGGAGATAATTTTAAATTGATTACAGATATAGCTGATAAATTAAATGCAGCAATAGGAGCCTCACGTGCAGCAGTGGATGCTGGGTATATAAGCAATGAACATCAAGTTGGTCAAACAGGTAAAGTTGTTGTACCAGATTTATATATTGCGGTTGGAATCTCTGGCGCAATTCAACATTTGGCTGGCATGAAAGAAAGTAAAATTATTGTTGCAATAAATAAAGATGGGGAAGCACCTATTTTTAGTGTTGCAGATTACGGTTTAGAAGCTGACTTGTTTGAAGCTCTTCCACAATTTCTAGAAGAATTGAATAAATTAAACACTATACAAAAATAGCAAATAATATAAAAAAATACCATATGCCTAGAGAAGCAATGGAATATGATGTGGTGATTGTTGGAGGTGGTCCCTCAGGATTATCAACTGCAATTAAATTAAAACAAATAAATCCAGAATTAAATGTTTGTCTATTAGAAAAAGCATCTGAGATCGGTGCTCATATTTTAAGTGGTAATGTTTTTGAAACCAGGGCCTTAGATGAGTTATTGCCAAATTGGAAAGAACTAAATTCACCTATTAAAACCAAGGTTTCTAAGGAAAAATTTTTATTTTTAGGAAAATCCAAATCAATAAGTTGGCCTACTTGGTTGTTACCATCAGTTCAACAAAATCATAATAATTACATAATTAGTTTAGCTAATTTATGTAGATGGTTAGCAGAACAAGCAGAAGGTTTAGGAGTTGAAATATTTCCAGGCTTTCCAGCAAGTGAAATTTTATATAATGAAGATGGATCAGTCAAAGGAGTTGCAACTCAAGATATGGGAGTTGATAAAGAAGGAAACAAAAAAGATAGTTTTGAACCTGGTATAGAACTTTTAGGAAAAGTTACTGTTTTTGCTGAAGGATGTAGAGGACATCTTGGAAAACAATTAATTGAAAAATTTAATTTATCTGAAGGTAAAGACCCTCAACAATATGGAATTGGATTTAAAGAAATTTGGGAAATAACTGAAAAAAATCATCAAGAGGGAATGGTCATGCATACTGCAGGTTGGCCACTAGATAACAATACTTATGGTGGAAGCTTTATGTATCATGCAGAAAATAAACAAGTTTTTTTAGGTTATGTAATTGGTCTTGATTATAAAAACCCATATCTTTCCCCGTTTGATGAATTTCAAAGATTTAAAACTCATCCTGCAATTAAAAAAATAATTGAAGGTGGAAAACGTATTTCTTATGGTGCTCGTGCTTTAATTGAGGGTGGACTACAAAGTTTACCAAAAATGTTTATGCCGGGAGCTTTGCTTATTGGTTGTGATGCGGGAACTTTAAATATGCCAAAAATTAAAGGGTCACATACCGCAATGAAGAGTGGAATGATTGCAGCTGAAACTATCAATGAGCATTTAAAAGAAAATAAAAGTTTATCCATATATGAAGATAAGTTCAAAAAAAGCTGGGTCTATCAAGAATTACATGCGGCTCGAAATGTCAAACCAAGTTTTAGCTGGGGCTTAATTCTTGGAATAATATTCACTGGAATCGATCAAATATTGTTTAGAGGAAAATTACCTTTTACCTTAAAGCATAAACATGCTGACCACGAAACATTAAAGCCAGCAAATGAAATGCCAAAAATTGATTATCCAAAACCAGACAATGTAATTACCTTTGACAAAACAAGTTCTGTTTATTTAACAGGAACTAATCATGCTGACAATCAACCAGTGCACTTACAATTAAAAGATCCTAATTTACCAATAAATTATACTTTAGAAAAATTTGATGAACCTGCACAACGATATTGTCCAGCAGGTGTTTATGAAGTTCAAAATGAAAATGGGATAAATAAATTTGTGATAAATTCACAAAATTGTATTCATTGTAAAACCTGTGATATCAAAGAGCCTTCCCAAAATATTACTTGGGTGACGCCTGAAGGAAGTGGTGGTCCAAAGTATGGAAATATGTAATTAGAAAGATAAAATTAACCCAACAACAAAAACTAAACAAAGTCCAAGTCCAGCTAATACTAAGTTAGTTCTTGTTTCTTTTTCTTGAACTTTTCTTGCTCTATTTAAAAGTACATTTATATCAACTCGCTTCGATGAAACTTCCTCATTTTGAATAGGGGTCGTAAAATAAGGAAGTTCACTTTCCCCAGAACTAATTTTTTTTACAGAACTCATAACTATAATAAATCATAGTTGGTAAATCTTAACAATTTTGCATTTGTTCATTTTGGGTTGACTCTAGTCTTGATTATGTTCATTTTGGGTTAAAATATAATTTATGTCTAAATTTTTACCTGAACTATCAAAACAAATTCATAGTGAGGTCATACGAGAAGTAATAGAAAAAAACTATGCTTCGATTATTCCTGTTTGGGCACCATTACAATTAACATGGGTTAATAGTGTTTATAGGACTTTTTATGATTATGAAAAATATATGATCGTCATGTATTTATTGAAGAGCACATTTGAAACTTACGCCAAAAATCTTACGACGTTAAATTATGATGAGTATTTTAATCAATTTGAGTTTGAAATAGAAAAAATTAATGTAATGGAAATATCTAAATCCCTAAATATAGCAAAAGAAACAACTAGAAGAAAAATTAATGAATTAGAAAAAATGGGTGTAATAAAAAAAATTAATAAAAAGATTATAATTGACAGAAATACTTGGCCAAATATTAAACCTGCTGATACGCTAAAAAGAATAACAAGATTTTTATCCACTCTTTCAAAAATATGTGTTGCTGAAGGGAAAATATCTGAACCGTTCAGCAATGAAATTTTAACAAAAATATGTAAGGAATATTTTTCATTTGTTTGGATACTTTATTATGAAATGCAATTCCCTTTGTTATTAGGTAATAAAAAAATTTTCGGTGACTTGGAAAGTTTTCATGTTAATGGCGTTTGTATAATCAATCAAGCTTTACACTCAAAAAAATATGATAATAGTGAAATGAGTAAAGAATTTTACTTAGAAAAGTATATGTGGGGTGACCAAAAAAGTGAAACAGGTGTTAACGCAATGTCTATTTCAGATATAACAGGGATACCAAGAGCTACAGTTATTAGAAAATTAAATAAACTACTAAAAGAAAAATTTTTAAAAGTTGATAACAAAAAACATTATAGTTCATCTGGTCATCATGCACAAAAATTATTAGATGTACAAAAAGTAACCTT
This sequence comes from Candidatus Pelagibacter sp. PS_10_02, assembly GCF_059418005.1. Taxonomy (NCBI): domain Bacteria; kingdom Pseudomonadati; phylum Pseudomonadota; class Alphaproteobacteria; order Candidatus Pelagibacterales; family Candidatus Pelagibacteraceae; genus Candidatus Pelagibacter; species Candidatus Pelagibacter sp. PS_10_02. The sequence continues at coordinate 754,396 of NZ_CM182076.1, read as the reverse complement.
GGACAATTTATCTAAATTTGCTTCACGTGTTTATAATTTATGCTTAATGAAAAATGATTAAATTTTAGCTGCTCTTTTTTATAATATAGACAAAAAATATAGAAGTTACCATCATCACTAATGCGTAAGCTGCTGTAGGAACGATATAAATCATCTCATCAAATAATTGAGTTGAAACAAATACTGCCAAAGTTCCATTTTGTAAACCGCATTCTAAGGATATACATCTTTGTTGCGCAACACCTGATGTAAAAAATTTTGCAACATAAAAACCTACAATCATCATTACAATATTAAGTATTAATGCAATCAAACCAGCCTGCTTTATAAAGCTTGCAATATTATCCCATTCTTCAATATAGATCGCGACAAATACCAAGACAAATAAAGCTATTGAAATTCTCTGAATTAATAAAACATTATTTGTAATAAAATTCTCAGCAAAATGACGAATAATCATTCCTATTAAAACTGGGACAGTAACAACAAAAAACATTTTTAAGGAAATACCAACCATAGAAAATTCTTTTGTAATATAATTGATATTTAATAAATCAATTGAAAGAAAAATAATAAAAGGAACAGATATAATACTAACTAAGCTAATAATTGCTGTTAGCGTTATTGATAAAGCGACGTCTCCATCTGCAAATTTAGTGAGTACATTTGATGTTACACCCCCAGGAGCAGCTGCAATTATCATTACTCCCAAAGCAAGTTCAAGTGGAGTATTTAATAATTTAATAAGAGTGAATGCAATAATTGGAAGAACAAGCATCTGACAAATTAAACCAACTAAAAAATCTTTTGGAAACTTAACTACTCTTGTAAAATCCTTAATTGTTAGACTCATTCCAAGTCCCAACATTATTATAGCTAAACCTAACGGAGCAATTTTTGTGACAATTTCCATTATTTAATTAAATAGTCCATAATGGGTTTTTTTACAAGAAAATGATCTCTCAATTAAAAATAATCAAGATAGATCGATTGCATTTTTTTTTAGAGCTTCTATAGAAACTAGCTTTAAAGTTTTTTCATGTGTTCTTTTTAAATATACAGGACAACTTTTTCCAGCATCAACAGCTCTTGCATACCAACTGGCACAAACACACCAACCATCTCCATCTTTAAGTCCTGGAAAACCAAATTCAGGATGTGGTGTTATTAAATCATTACCAGCTTCTTTGCACCATTCTAAAAATTCAGTTGTAACTTTTGCACAAACAGTATGAACACCATGATCATTTTCATCAGTATTGCAGCAACCATCTCTATACCATCCTGTTAATGGGTTGTTAGAACATTCCTCTAGATCTTCACCTAGAACATTTTTTTGTTTGTCAGCCATTTAAATTTTTGTAGGGTTAGGTTGACCTTTATAGACAATCTCAGGATCAAAAGATTTTTCTTTTTCTTCAAACTTCATCTCAATTTCTCTACCATTGTCGATCGGACCTAGTGGAATTGATCTATAAAAACATGATCTATAACCAACATGACAACTAGCACCATCGCCAATATCAACTGTAATCCAAACTGAGTCTTGATCATCATCAATTCTAATTTCTGTTATTTTTTGAGTATACCCACTAGTTTTGCCTTTGTGCCAAATTTGCTGTCTTGATCTACTAAAATAATGAGCTTCTTTTGTTTCTATAGTCTTCTTTAAAGCTTCAACATTCATATATCCATGCATTAAGATATCTCTAGTTTTTGAACACATTGTAATAACCGGTATTAATCCATCATTATCGAACTTGGGAGATAGATATTTGCCTTCTTCAATTTCTAGGATATTTTCTCTTTTTTTAAACATAATCAGGTTATTATGTAGCATATTACTCAATATATTAAATATTTTAAAAACAATGATTTACTGTATAAACTTGCGTTATGAAATTAGTTGAAGACATAAATAATAAAGTTTTAGATACCAAGAAAGTTTCTGATAAGGAAGCTGAAGAAGCTTTTAAAACTATTTTAACTTGGATGGGTGAAGATCCTTCTAGAGAAGGTTTACTTGAAACACCAAAAAGAGTTGTTAAAGCATTTAAAGAATATTTTGGAGGATATGCTGAGGATGCAAATAAGATATTAGAAAAAACCTTTGGTGATGTTGAGGGTTATGACGACATGGTTGTTGAAAAAAATATTTCAGTAACTAGTCACTGTGAACATCATATGGCACCAATAGTTGGAACGGCACATGTTGCCTATATTCCAAATGAAAGAGTTGTAGGATTAAGTAAACTTGCAAGAGTTGTAGAAGTCTTTTCAAAAAGATTGCAAACTCAGGAGAGACTTACAATGCAGGTTGCACAAGCTTTAATGACTTCATTAGATGCAAAAGGAGTTGCAGTAACAATTGACGCTGCACATCAATGTATGACAATGAGGGGTATTAAAAAAGAAAATGCAACAACTGTTACAAATTATTTTTTAGGGGAATTTAAAAAAGATTTAAGTATTCAAAATAGATATCTAAGATTTATTAGTAAGTAACTTTCCCAAAGGAGGAAAAGTATGTCAGATAATTTCAAAGCATTAATTCTCAATCAAGAAGGTGAAAATTTTACTAGAGAAGTAAAGTCAATTGAGAAATCATTTTTAAAACATGGAGATGTTACTGTTAAAGTAGATTATTCAGATTTAAATTATAAAGATGCGCTTATTTTAAATAATGGTGCAAAACTAGTAAAAGAATTTCCGCATATTCCTGGTATTGATTTTGCAGGTACTGTTATAGAAAGTGATAACTCAAAGTTTGCAAAAGGTGATGAGGTAATTCTAACAGGTTGGAGAGTAGGAGAAATTTATTTTGGTGGTTATTCTCAGCTTGCAAAAGTTAACGGTGATTATTTGGTTAAAAAACCAAAAGATGTAACATCTAAACAAGCAATGATTTTAGGCACAGCAGGTCTTACAGCTTTACTATGTTCTTTTGCAATCAAAGCTAGAGAAGAACTTTTATTAGGAGAAAAAGTAAAAGATGTTCTAGTAACCGGTGCATCTGGAGGCGTTGGAAGTATTGCGGTAATGATTTTAAATAAATTTGGTTATGATGTTACAGCTGTTACCGGAAAATCTGAAAATGAAGAATACTTAAGAACGTTAGGTGCAAAAAATATAATAAATAAAGCAGATCTAGATAAGGATCCAAGGCCATTAGATAAAGGGTTATGGGATGGTGTTGTTGATACCGTTGGTGGTAAAATACTTGCTAATGCATTAGCACAAACTAGAGATAATGGAATTGTTGCAGCTTGTGGAAATGCGTCTGATTATAAACTAAATACTACAGTTATGCCTTTTATTATAAGAGGTGTTAAACTTTGGGGAATAAACTCTGTTACAGCATCAATAAAGAGAAGAGAATTTGTTTGGAACGAAGTTAAAAATATTATTGACTTTGAACAATTAGAAAAATCAATAAAGACAATAAGTTTGGTGGATTTAATAGACATATATCCAAAAATGTTAAAAGGTGAAACATCCGGAAGATATATTGTTGATGTAAATAAATAATGGACTGGGATAAATTAAAAATTTTTCATGCAGTTGCAGAAGCTGGAAGCTTTACTAACGCAACAATAAACTTAAACCTTAGTCAGTCTGCAATAAGTAGACAAATTCAATCTTTAGAACAGGATCTAAAAGTACAGCTCTTTGAAAGACACGCAAGAGGTCTTACATTAACTGAAAATGGTGAATATGTGTTTAAAACAGCTCATGATGTAATTAGTAAACTAAAAGAAGTTGAATCTACGTTAGGTGATCAAAAAAATAAACCAACTGGTAAACTAACAATTACAACTGTTAGAAGCTTCGGGACTCACTGGCTAACTCCAAGAATTCAAGAATTTATGACTTTAAATCCAGAAATTGAAATTGAATTAATCTTTGATGATAAGGAACTTGATCTAAGTACTAGACAAGCTGATATTGGAATTTTCATGAGAAGACCTAAGCAGCTTAATTATATTCAAAAAAAATTAGTTGATATTAAGTATTATATTTATGGTTCTTATAAATATTTAGAAAAACATGGGATGCCTAAAACAATTAATGATTTAAACAAACATAGATTTATTTCGTTTGGAAAAGGCGCTCCATCACCAGTATATAATCCTGATTGGGCATTAAAACTTGGTATTAAAGATGGAAAAAAAAGGAAATCTATAATGAAAGTAAATAGTGTTATGGGTCTATTACTTGCTGTTGAAACTGGAGTTGGACTAGCAGCTTTACCAGAATACTTAGTTACAAATTCGACAAATGTAATTAAAGTTCTTCCTAGCTCAGAAGGTCCAATTACCGAAGCACATTTTGTTTATCCGCAATCACTTAAAAATACAGCAAGAATTACAGCATTTAGAAATTTTCTGTTCAGTAAAATTGGTGATTGGAAGTCTTAATTAACTAGACTTATCGTTTACATATACTGAGACGCCTCTAGAATTAATATCTACATCAAATTTTTTATGTAACGGAGGAAAGGCTCTTTGCGAACAATCCAATCTATCACAAGTTCTGCAAGATACACCGATAGGAATTTCAGTAGTTTTATCACTAACATTAATATTTTCAGTGTACACAAAGTCTTTTGCATACTTTGCATCACAGCCAAGACCAATTGATAATATACTTTTTGATCGACCAAATCTTCCAACACCTTTCTCTACAGTTCTTGCGATACAAACATATTTTTCACCGTTAGTCATTTTACTAACAGCTGCTTGAATTACACCAGGTCGAGTAAATGCCGAATAAACATTCCATCTAGGACATGCACCACCATATCTTGGTATATCAATTCCTGATAATGAAAATCTTTTTGAGATATTTCCTGCCATGTCAACTCTAAGCATGTGAAAAGGAATTCCAGGTAATTTTGGATCTTGTAAGCATGTTACACGGTGAGCAACTTGTTCAAAAGAAGTTGCAAATGTATTTTGTAATAGCTCTAAATCATATTTCAATTTTTTACATTCAGTATGAAAAGGTTTGTAAGGCATTAAAATTGCTGCACCACAATAATTTAATAAAGCAACTTTAGTCAATTGTTTTGATTCTTCTGAAGGAAAAGAAAATTTAGATAGATAATTATCAATATCTTTCATTGCACCTTCTTGTGCAATCTGAGCTGCTGCATGAAGTTTTTTTGTCTCCAAAGAACTATAATCACTTAATAAGAGTTCTTTTTTATTTTTATTATAAATTTTAGAAAAAGGCTTTCCCTCTTCTGGTAAAATATCTTTAACTGTAATTGAATATTCTTTATTTAAATATTCACATAAAGAAATATATCGAGTTCTGTTATTTTTTTGAATTTTATCAAAAACTTTATTTGCAAACTCTTCTAATTTTGGAAAATAGTTTTTATGTTCTTGAAGGAAATCAGATATTACTTCTCCTGGAAAAGAGTTTTTTCTATTATCAACTATCTTACCTGATATTTTTTCTATTTTATTAATTAGCTCATGATCTTTTTTTTTAAGAATATCTCCTAATCTCACAAGAGCTCTACCAATCTTAGGATTTGTTCCAACAAGGTCTTTAACTTCAGGACCAAGAATATCTAGGTCTTCAAACAATTTATCATCTAAAATTTCTGAAATAGTATTTTCTAAGTTAACATCTGTTTTTGATGTTAAGTCTGAGAGCTGAATATTTAATTTTTCACAAACCTTAAGCAGCAAATCTCCATCTATTTTTCTTTTTCCGCTTTCAATTAAATTTAAATAACTTGGAGAAATACCCAGATCTTCCGAAAGTTTATTAGCTTGTAGTCCTAACTGTCGTCTAAAAGCCTTTATTTTAGGACCAATTTTTAAATCAATTTGACTCATAATTTCTATTTGTAAATTTTGTAAATTTTAATTTACAACAAATTTCTTTGTTTTACAAGGTTTTTATCGATTTAATTAGATTTTGTAAATTTTGTAAATTATAAAGTTTACATGAACAATAAAAACACAAATAAAAAACAAGAAAATCAAAGAGAAATTAACGAAAACAACAATCAGAATCAATTTAGTCAATCAGGTGTTTACCTAAGAGACGATCATTGTGATTGGGGTTCTAGTGGGATGAATGAATTCACTCAAGAATTTAGTGAAAAAAAATAAATCCTATTACTGTTAATTTAGACACAATTTAATTTTCTTAATACATAATTTAGAAAGACTTACCTATGAGCTCAGAAGCTAAAGTTTCATACGATTTAAAAAGATTTTTAGGAATAAAAAGAGACTACACCCCAGAAGAAGTTGAGAGATTAAGAGGTTCAATTAAAATTGAATATTCTATGTGCAAACACCAATCTAAAAAATTATGGGATTTATTGAATTCAGAAAATTATATTAATACATTGGGTTCACTCTCTGGAAATCATGCTGTCCAACACGCTAAAGCTGGATTAAAAGCAATTTATTTAAGTGGATGGCAAGTAGCAGCTGATGCAAATACTGCTGGCGAAATGTATCCTGATCAGTCTTTATACCCATATGATAGTGCACCAAAATTAGTTGAGTCGATGAACAATGCTCTAATAAGAGCAGATCAAATTCAACATATGGAATTACAAGATGGTGATATGAAATCAAAAGATAGAACAGATTATATGCTACCAATTATTGCAGATGGTGAAGCAGGATTTGGTGGTCCATTAAATGTTTTTGAGTTAACAAAAAAATTCATTAAAGCAGGTGCAGCTGGTGTTCACTTTGAAGATCAATTAGCTAGTGAAAAAAAATGTGGCCATATGGGTGGAAAAGTTTTAGTTCCAACTGGCACTATGATTAAAAACTTAAAAGCTGCAAGACTAGCTGCAGATATTGCAGATGTACCATTAATAATTCTAGCAAGAACAGATGCAAATGCTGCAAAATTAATCACTAATGATTTTGATGAAAATGATAAACCATTTTTAACTGGTGAAAGGTCACCAGAAGGCTTTTATTATGTTAAACATGGAATTGATCAAGCAATCTCAAGGGGTTTAGCTTATGCTCCTTATTCAGATTTAATCTGGTGTGAAACTGCAACACCAAACTTAGAAGAAGCAAAAAAGTTTGCGGATGCAATTCATGAAAAGTTTCCTGGTAAATTGTTGGCTTACAACTGCTCTCCCTCGTTCAATTGGAAAAAACATTTATCAGATGCTGAGATTGCAACATTTCAGCAAAAAATTAGTGAGATGGGATATAAATTCCAGTTTATAACTCTTGCAGGATTTCATACTCAAAATATTGCAATTTTTGAACTTGCTGAAAAATATAAAACAGAAGGAATGACTGCTTATTCTAAAATCCAAGAGCTTGAATTTGCTAGAGAAAAAGATGGTTACACAAGTGTTAAACATCAAAGAGAAGTTGGAACATCTTATTTTGATGCAGTTTCAAATACTATAAGTAGTGGAAAAAGCTCTACAACAGCTATGGCAGGATCAACAGAATCTGAACAGTTTTAATTAGTCTTTAATAAGCTTTCTAAATATGATTATATATTTGGATGTTTATAAGTAGTTTACTTTTAATTATTCTCTATATTTCTCACAGATACATTGTTGCTTGGATTATCTATTACAATAATACAGATGAACGTTTTGGTAATTCTGTATGGCGTTGGTCATATGACTATCAAGTAATTGGAGAAAGAGATGTTTCAGACCTTGATGATAAGCCATTTGTAAGAAAAAGAAGAGTTAGAAACCGGGCTGTCTCAATAATGTACTGCAATTTCTTTATAGGGTTTTATGCATTCATGTCTTTCCTAAGTAATCTGCTTATCCGGATATTAACTTAATTAACCATTGTAAACTGCGTCAATAAATGCGATTGATAATCATTCGCAATGTTAATAATAAGCATTCTAAACTAATCAAGGGTAAAAAATAAAGGAAAAAATGAAAAAAATTATACTTATTATATTAACCTTGAGTTTTTTTAAAAGCATGACATTAGCTAATGAAGTTAATGTTTTTAGTGCAAGACATTACGATTCAGATATCCAGCTTTACAATAAATTTACATCTCAAACTGGAATTAAAGTGAATGTCATATCCGGCAAAGATAAATCTCTTCAAAAAAGAATTATAGAAGAAGGAAAAGATTCAAAAGCTGATCTTTATATTACAGCTGATGCTGGAAAGTTAGGACTTTTCGATTTAAAAGGGATGTTTCAAAACTCTATGTCGCCAGCAATTAAATCTGCAGTACCGGCAAACTTTAGATCTAAAAATTGGACAGGAATAGCTAAAAGAGCACGAATAATTTATTACTCTCCAGAGAGAGTAAGTGACAATGATCTTAATGGATTGACTTATGAAGGTCTTGCTGATCCTAAGTGGAAAGGTAGAATTGTTATAAGACAATCTAATAATATTTATAATCAATCTCTAGTAGCTTCATTAATAGATAATAATGGAAAAGAGAGAACTACTATTTGGGCAGAAAATTTGGTTAAGAATATGGCTAGAGACTCAAAGGGAAATGATAGAGCTCAGATTTTAGCTGTAGCAGCTGGCGAAGCTGATATTGCTGTTGCAAATACTTATTATTACGCACTTATGCTTTCTGGTAGTAAAGGTGCAGAGCAACAAGAGGCTGCAAAAAAAGTATTACCATTTTTCCCAAATCAGGGTGATAGAGGAACACATATGAATATTAGTGGAGGTGGAATATTAAAATATGCTCCAAATAAAGATAACGCAATTAAACTGTTAGAGTTTTTATTAACTAAAGATGCTCAACAACATATTGTTAATAATACGTATGAATATCCAATGATTGAAGGTGTTGAGCCTCATGGATTAATTACACAAATGGGGTTTAATTTTAAACAAGACCTTAAAACTAAAGTAGCTAATTACGGAAAAAATCAAGCTATCGCATTAGAGATAATGCTTAACGCGAAGTGGAAATAAAGAGGTTATAACACAGCGCGCTTTTAATATTAAGTTAATTACCCTGCTTGATGTTATTAGTGCGTTGTTAAAAAATGGGTAATAAGATTAACATTTGGTATTTTAGTTCTTTTGTCATATCCATAATTGTAGCTGTACCCATTATAACTGTATTCAGTAGTTTCTTTGAAACAACTGGAGGCTATGTAACAGTTTTAAAAAATACTTTTCTTTTAGATTATATTTATAATTCATTAATACTTTTGACAGGTGTTTTAACCTTAACTTTTATTATAGGAGTTGGTTGTGCTTATTTAGTTTCATTTTATAAATTTCCTGGTGTTAATTTCTTTAAATGGGCTTTAATCCTATCTTTTGCAGTACCAGCCTATATTTATGCATATTCATTAACTGCTTTTTTTGAAAACTATGGAACGGCTTTTTCAATTTTAAAAAACTTATTGGGCGAGGGAAATTACAACGCTCATATTCCAAAGTTTGATGGAATGTTAGGCGCAATAATTTCAATATCATTTTCGTTATTTGGTTATATTTACGTATTAACTAGAGCATCATTTCATTATCAGTCACAAAACTTAATAGAACTTGGTAAAAACCTTGGCTTTTCTAAGCAAAAATCATTTTTTAAGATAATCTTACCTTCAGCAAGACCTGCAATAGTTGCTGGCCTTTCGTTGGTTGCGATGGAGACCTTATCAGATTTTGGTTCTGTTTCATTTTTTGGAGTGTCGACTTTAACAACAGGTATTTATAATGCATGGATATCTTTTGACGATCTTACTTTAGCAAACAGGTTATCATCTTACTTGTTAATTTTTATACTTGGACTTTTTGTTATAGAAAATCTATCTAGAAAAAAAGCTCAATATCACACATCATCAAAAGGTGGCCATAGAACAAAAACATTAATAAAGCTTAATGGTTATAAATCCTTCTTGGCATTTATTTTTTGTTTTACTATTTTTTTAATCAGTTTTTTATTTCCAGTCACTCAAATGCTTTATTGGACAATTATTTTTCCACAACATCTTGAAAATCTAGATGTCTTTAAACTATTTTTAAACACTATTAATTTAGTAATTATATCTAGCTTTTTTTTAATTATACTAGCTTTTATATCTAACTATGGAAATAGAGTTTCTAAAAGTAAATTACTCCAAATATTAAATATTATATCTATATCTGGATATGCAATCCCAGGAATTATACTGGCAGTAGCTTTTATCACTTTTATTTCATGGATGGATAGCAACATTATTAATTATTTTGAAATGGGTTCAATTAAATCTTTTTTTATTGGATCTACTTTAGGATTAGTTTTAGTTTATTTTATTAGATTTTATTCTTTAGCAAATAATGGAATTAAATCTGGTTATGCCAAGATAAATTATTCTATTGATGAGGGAGCTTATTTATTAGGATATTCGAAATTTAAAACATTTAAAAATATTCATGTACCTTATTTAAAGAACTCAATTTTTCTAGTTTCAATTTTACTTACTATTGAAATTATTAAAGAACTACCAATTACACTTATTTTAAGACCATTTAACTTTGAAACTTTTGCAACTAAAGCCTATCTTTTTGCTTCCCAAGATTTATTGGAGGCTGCAGCTGCGCCTTCTTTAATACTGATAATTATTGCAAGTTTTTTTATTTTAATTACATCTAGGTATATTCTTAAAGAATAAAAATATGAAAAAAAATTTTTTAGAAATTAACAACGTAACTTTTTCAGCAAGTTCTCAAAATAAAATTAATAATGTTTCGTTAACAATTGAAAATCAAGGAGACATTGTTTGTTTACTAGGTCCATCAGGTATTGGAAAAACAACAATACTCAGAACTATTGCAGGTCTTGAAAAAAATAATTCTGGCACAATTACTCTTAAGGATAGAATTCTTTCCTCGAAGGAAATCCAAGTTGAACCAGAAGATAGAAATATAGCTATGGCATTTCAAGATAATTCACTTTTTCCGCATTATAGTGTTTTTGATAATATAAAATTTGGTGCGGAGAGAAATAAAAACAAGAAAAAAGGTTTAGAAATTAATGATATTATTAAGCTACTTCATATTGAAAATATAAAGGATAAGTATCCTCATCAAATTAGTTCTGGCGAAGCACAAAGAGCTTCACTTGCTCGATCGTTATTGTCAAATCCCGACCTATTACTTCTAGATGAACCACTTTCAAATGTTGATCAAAACTTTAAAGAAGAAATTCAAATTAGGTTAAAACAAATTCTTACAGAACAAAAAATCACTACAATTATTGTAACACACGACTCTTACGAGGCTTTTTATTTGGGAAATAAGTGTGGAATTATATTAGATGGTCATTTAAAGCAATATGATGATCCTTATAATATTTACCACTTTCCTAATTCAATTGAAGTTGTTAATTTTTTAAATAGAGGAACTTTGATTGAAGCAAAAGTTACAGGAGAAAATAGTTTAGAAAGTAATGATTTAGGAAAAATTACTGGTGATTTTATAAAACATTATCCAAAAGGTTCTAATGTTAAACTTTTATTACAACCAGAGGATCTTGAGCACGATGACCTAAGTGATTTAAAATTAAAAGTTGTTGATAGAAAATTTAGAGGAACAAACTTTATTTACACACTTAAAACTAGCAGTGATAAGTTAATTTCTGTATTTGTTCATTCCCACCATATTCACCAACACGAAATTGAAGAAAAATTTGGTATAAAGAGACCTATTCATATTGATCATATAGTCTGTTTCTAATACAAAATCCTAAATTAAAATGAATAATAGATTTAAAACATTATCTAAAGGGATTATCGATGTAAGTCCTTTAATGATACCCGTGGTTCCATTTGGAATTATATACGGTGTTATTGGTATGGAGTTGGGTCTGAGTGCGTATATGACATTCGGTATGTCTATTATAATTTTTGGTGGAGCTTCTCAAATTGTTTTATTACAATTATTTTCTGGCGGCGCATCATCATTCGTTACAATCACATCAGTTACTGCAGTAAACTCTAGACATTTACTATATGGTGCGGTTTTTTCTGAATACCTTTTTCACTTAAAACTTAGATGGAAAATTATACTATCCTATGTATTAATTGATCAAGCTTTTGCTGTCTCAAACATTTATTTTAAAAAAAATAAAGAAAATAAATTTAAACACTACCATTTATTAGGAGCTGGTTTTACCTGTTGGACTATTTGGCAGATATCAACAATTTTAGGTATAGTTCTTGGATCAGTAGTACCTGAAGAGTTAGGTTTAAGTTTTACTATTTCTTTAACATTTTTGGCTTTGTTAATTAATGATTTTAGAAAGTATAAAAATATAATTGTAATGTTAGTGTCAGGAATTGTTGCAACTATTGGGTACAATACAATACCATTTCAAGCTTATATTATTGTAGCAACACTATCAGCCTTATCGGTTGCCACCATAATAACATTAATTGAACAGAAGAAAAAATAATGCATTGGACAACAATTATTTATTGTGGAATTTTGACTTACTTAACAAGATTTTCTATGATTTTTTTCTTAAAGAAAGACATCTTAAATGAAAAGACAAAAAAAGTTTTAACTTACGTTCCATCAGCCATTTTTCCAGCAATAATATTTCCTCCTATATTTCTTGATGCCACAGGATCTATAGATATTGATAGTAATCCTAAGATACTGGCAGCTATAATTGCGATAATTATTGGATATTTTAGTAAAAGTATTATTGCAACCATTCTAGTTGGGCTTGCCTTTTATTGGTTCTTGATTTTTGTATATTACCAATAAAAAAGCATATAACTAGCGCTTAATGTTCTCAAAAATCAAAATGAATAATGAATTATTAGGCATATTTTATATGCTTTTATGCCAATTTTCTTTCGCAACTAATGATGCTTTTGTTAAGAATATTTATGAACACTACGATGAAATATTTGTTTTAAATCAAATTATTTTTATTAGAGGAATTTTTACATTGCTTTTTATTCTATTATTTCTTTATTTAAAGAAGCAACTAAATTTAGGTCTAATTTTTAGCTCTAAAGAATTAACAATTAGAGGTTTACTAGAGGCCTTTGCAGCATTATTTTTTTTTATTGGAGTTGCTTTATTGCCATTTGCTAAAGTTTATATTCTATTAAGTATGGCACCAATTTTACTTACAGCATTTGGTGCTATTTTTTTAAATGAAAGAGTTAGATGGAAGAGATGGAGTGCAGTCATCTTAGGCTTTATCGGTGTTGTTATTGTTATAAATCCTGGAAAATTAGAATTTGGATACTATTTTATTTTTCCAATACTAGCTGCAGTAATGCTTTCTATACGTGACATGTATACTAAACAATTTAAGAAAGATTATCATAGTCTACAAACTGCTTTCATGACTTGTTTTGTTGTTACAATTTTTTTTGGTCTTTTAAGTATTTATAAATTTTATGATTTTACTTTAAAAGATGTTTTTATATTATTTATTTCTGCTTTTTTTTTAGCAATGGGATATATTTTTTCAATAGCTACAATTAAAGTTGCACTTGTATCTGTTACATCAACTTTTAGATACTCAGTGATTATATGGGGTATAATTTATGGATATTTTTTATTTGATGAAATTCCATCTTCAAATAGCTATATTGGAGCATTCATAATAATAGTAAGTGGTTTAATTATAATCACTAGACAAAAACAAATTGGAGCTATTAAATAAAACAAATCTTGTTAATCAATTTTGCAAGATATATATTACAAATATGAAAAAAGTATTAATAATAATTTTTACCTTAATATCATTAAAAAGTTTTGCGGTTGATAACAGCACAACATTTAACAATGATATTTTTCAAAAAGCACAATTGGAGGGCAAGATTGTAGTTGTTAATTCTTGGAATGAATTTTGTACTACTTGTAAAGCTCAAATAAAAATATTAGATGAAGCTGAAAAAGAATTTAAGAACATTATTTTTTTAAGTTTTGAGCAAGAAAAAGATAAAGCTATAGCTAAACAACTTGGTATTGATTATTGGACTACAATTGTGATCTATCAAAACAACAAAGAAATCTACCGTAGCATCGGACAGACAAGCAAGGAAAAGATCTACTTAGCTATAAAATCTGCAAGCAACTCATAATAGCTTACAAAAAATACTCAATTTTTAATCATTTTATTATCTTGTAAATTCCTATTTTAGGAATAGATATGCGAACAATAGCCTTTGTTTAAGGTTAATTTACATTAAAAAATATGAAGAAAAAAACAACTAAGGATAATTACATCATTAGAACAAAGAAAAGAATTCTAAGAGATACAGCTGACTGTCAAAAAAAATATATTACAAATTTTAAAGATATTAGAAATTACTTTAAAATTTTCAATAAATCATTGTTCAAAAATGAATTAAACCCCTTTAATGACGTAAAGATTAAAAGAATAGTAAGAGGCTCAGGTCAATGTGTTGAATATATTTCATACAGAAAAGGGACAAATTTTTTTGTACTTGAGATGATGCCAAAGTATAAAAATAAAATGGAATTTCTAAATACTTTATCTCATGAAATGGTTCATTTGTGGCAACAAACGATAAAAAAAGATACTGGTAATCATAATAAATTATTTTTTAGTTTTCGAAATAAATTTAAAAGATTAAATTTGAAGTTGAGTTATTAATAATAATTTTATAATTCCAAACCCTCTTTTTTCCAATTTTTAAGCCCACCTATTAAATGAAAACAATTAGTAAATTGATAAGATTTAGATAGTTGAACAGCTAGTGTAGATCTGTGGCCATGAGCACAATAAAATAAAATTCTTTTATTCTTGAGCATATCTTTATTCTTATGAAGATATTCATTTATTTCTGGAAAGCGCACTACTAAACTATTTTTAATCATACCCTCTTTATCAATTTCATTTTGTTCTCTAAGATCAATTAGAACAGACCGTTCATCTTTTTTTATTTCATTAAATTTTTCAGGTTCAATACCATTGTTTACTTTTTGTTTATTAAAATTTATTCCTAATTCTAAATTACTGGGAACTGCCACATCCATCATACTAGGATTAGGTAAATTTAAATTATTCATAATTTCAATATATTGATCAGCAGAACTTACTTGCAGTCTTGGATTGAACTTTTTTTCTTCAATTATAGTGCTGACCATTTCTCCTTTATAATCATGAGCTGGATAAACCAATGTTTCGTCTGGAAGTTTTAAAAGCTTATTGAAAATTGAATTGTAAGAATCTCTTGGATTACCATTTTGAAAATCAGTTCTACCTGTGCCCCTAATTAATAAAGTATCACCAGTAAAGACTCTGTCATCCATTAAGAAGCTAAAACTTTCAATTGTGTGGCCAGGTGTGTAAATAGCTTGTAATTCCAAACCATCTATTTGAATTTTTTCTTCATCAGCTACCTGCATTGCAACAACATCAGCAGGAGTTTTGTCGCCCATTACGGTAACACAATTTGTTTTATCTCTTAGTTCTGCAATACCTGAGATATGGTCAGCATGGATGTGGGTATCGATTACTTTTACTAACTTTAAATTTAGTTCATTAAGAAGTTTAATGTATTGTTCAACATTTTCTAGTACAGGATCAATAATAAGTGCTTCCCTTCCTTTTGCGGAAGCAATCAGATACGTAAATGTGCTTGAGGTTTTATCAAATAGTTGTCTAAATAACATTAATCTATAATAGCATCTTATTAGAGCTAGTTGAATTTATTTCCCAGTACGAAATCTTAAATAAATTTTGTCTAGATAATAAAACAAAGATAAGGCCCTTAACACCATGAATAAACTTAAAGATATCCAGACACCCGTATTGCCCATTAACTTTGTTAAATATAAAGACATTAATAAATAAGAAAATACAGAAAAAACCATAGCATTTCGCAGTTCTTTTGTTTGTGATGCACCAATAAATATTCCATCAAACTGATAACAAAATGATGAAATTAAAGGCATAAATATAAGCCATATTGCATAAGATGAACTTAGATTTCTAATACTTTCAATATCAGACATTAATGTAATGACGTAATTGTTAATAAAAAAATAAATTATTGAAATAATTAATCCAGTAAGTGTACTTAAAATAAAAGAGTTTTTAACAATCTTTTTAAACAAGCTTAAATCTTTTTTACCCAAAGAATATCCAACCATACCTTCAGTTGAAAACGCGTAAGCATCAAGAATGAAAGCAGACAAAAAGACTAGGTTAATCAAGATGGCATTTGCAGCAATATAGTCTTCACCAATTTGACTGCCAAGATAAGTGAACCAAAAAAATGAAAAGGTCAACAATATAGTTCTAATAAATATGTTTAGATTAATGTTAAAAATATTTTTAAGTTTATTAAGATCTATTAATTTATTAATGTTAACATTAATTTTAGACATTTTATTTAGATACCAAAATGTATAACCTAGAAAAGTTGTAGATATTAAAAGTGCTGAAAATAAAGTCCCATAAGCAACCCCTTTGATATTTAAATCAAATACTGAAACTAAAATAATACTTAAAATTATATTTAGAATTGAAAAAAGACCAACGGCCAAACTCGAGGTTTTAGTCTTCTGTAATCCAACAAATAAACCAGTTATAATGTAAAGTGTTAATTCACCAGGTGCTGAATAAATTCTTATTTGAAAGTAATCCTGATAAAATTGCTTAGTTGTGTCTGATAAATTAAAAATACCTACACTTAGATTGAATATATGACTTTGTAATAAAATTAAGATCAATGAAATAAGTAAAACAAAAACTAAATTTCGAACAACAATATTAAATATTTCTGAGTAATCTCCTTGACCATAAGCTTGTGAAACTAAACCAACAGTTCCCATTCTTAAAAAACCGAAGCTCCAAAAAATCATCGAAAATAAATTAGCAGCCACTGAAGTTGCTGATAAATATGACAAGTTACCAAGATTACCCATTAAACCAGTATCAATAATGCCAACAAGTGGAATAGCTAAGTTTGCAAAAAAAATCGGTATAGATAACTTTAAAATATATTTAATTGAAGGGTTTTGCATTTAAGCAATAAATTTTAGTATAGATTTGGCAGGATTGGTTTTTTTAATCCAATCTTGAGGAATACCCTTTAAGCCTTTGTGAGCTGCAAAGTAAGCACCAACAAAATTAGCACGAGAACAATTACATCCACCGGCTTTAATTGTTTTAATAACCGCTGTTTTAAAATTTTTAGAAGTAATAATTGCATGTATTGAACCATTAAAAGTGCCTGGATAACTACATGCTTTACCAAATTTCTTTACAACAAAATTGTGAGGTTTTGACTTAATTCTTTTAACTTTTTTGATGTTTTCAATAACATTTTTAAAATATTTATTTTTTATATTTTTTCTTAAAAAACTATTAACTGGATCCCTGTCTCCTTTATCAGCTAAATCAATAATCTTAAGTTTTGCTAAAGCAAATCGCTCACTGATTTTGCCATTAGCAACTGTTCTTATAATTTGTTTTGTTTTTTGGTCAGAATTGTTTGAAAAATAAAAGGGTAGACTTGCACAATAACCATCTGACTCGTTAACTTTAGTCCCACCCGTGATTGTTTTTTTTAGTTTAATATTTTTGATAGTTTCTAAAATATTTTGATGGATCCATGGACCTTTCATGGCTGTTTTCCATTTAATCTTTTTATATTTTTTTCTTAAGGATAAATTTTTCCAATATCTTGAGCCTAGCCCAAAATTTTTGACAATGTTCTTCTTAAAAAGTTTAATGACTTCTTTGTGATTAGTAGTTTTTGTTAATGTTTTAAACATTACTTGACCTACATCGTTGTAACCAGAAACTTCTCCAGTTTTAATAGAATAGAATGGAGATCTATTTTGCCTAAAGAAGGCAATATTCTTTTTTCCATTAATATAAGATTTTAGTTTTTTTTCATCATAGACCCAATGCAAAGGTCGTGATGCTGCATCTGCAACAGTTGCGCCAAGAAATATATGTAACTTTTTAATCATGCCTAACTAATACGTTATTTAAATAAAAGTTAAAATGTTTTAAATTGAATGATGCTAAGGATTAAAAATTGGGACAACAAAACTTGGATTTCTTCTACAAAATATATTCAATCCTTTATTAATTTTTTATTAAAACAAAAGAAACTGACTAAACACTCAAAAATTCTAGATATTGGTTGTGGCCGGGGTAAGATAACGGGCTCATTGTCCTCTAAACTCAAATTAATAAACAAGCCCATTGGACTTGATATTGAAAATCACAAAGATTTTGACAAAAGAATTACTTTTAAAAAAACAAATGCAATTAAATACCTTAAAGATAATAAAAAGAAATTTGATTTAATATTAATTAAACAAACTATTCATTTTTTTAATTTGAAGGATATTAAGAAAGTCTTAACTTACTCATACTCTAGTTTAAAAGTTGGAGGAATTATTTTGATTTTAACTTTAGATACAAAAAATAATGAAATACCTACTTTTTTTTTAATGAAGCAAAAACTTAAGCAATCGTTTAAAAGAGATAATCTTATTTGGAAAAAACTACTTCAACTTGATATTAAAAAAAAGCTCACCAAATTTAATTTTAAGGTTAATATTAAAAAAAGCATTTACTTAAAGATGATAAAACAACGTTATATATCAACTTTATTAAAGTTTAGCTCATTTCAAATTTCCAATGGCATTAAGGAGGTTGATCTTAAATATAAAAAAAATATTTCATTTAACGATAAACTCAAATGTATAATATTTTCAAAAGTTTAAAGAATTCTCTTTAAAATATTTTCTTTTAAAAAAAATTTATGAAACAATACCGCTAAAATATGAAGACTTATTAATCCAATTAGAATGTAGTTTGCCAATATATGAATTGAATAAAACTGCTCAGAAAACTCATAATTATAAGTTAAATTAATTTCTTTAAAAAAAATAACTAAGCTTTCACCATTAAATAGTTTTTTTAAGATACCTGATATGGTTATTGTTAATAAAGCTAAGTATAAAAAAAAGTGGTTCAAATTTGCTAAAATTTTTTGACCAGGAAAAGCATTATCATTGAAATTTGGTGAAGGTGACAATAGTTTGAATGTCAGTCTTATCAGAGTTACATAAAAAATGATTAATCCAAATAATATATGATAATTTTCTATATCAATTCTAGTTTGATCAAAATCTAAATCTACCAAATAAAAGCCTAGTGGTATCTGAACTATTAATCCTGCGGCAGTTAGCCAATGGAATAATTTGCTGAGTAATCCATATTTTGATTTATTATTTAATAAAGACATGATTAAATTAAACATATTATGACAATAATTAAAAATACTTTATTTTTTATCTTTATATTATTTTATAGTTTTAATGCTTTTTCTGAACAAACAGTTGAAGAGATTATTAAAGAAAGAAAATCTATTTTTAGTAAAAATTACAAAACTGCCAAAAGAGTCCAAGGTCTTGCATCTAATGGAAATTTAGATGAAGCAAAAAAACTAATGATTGAAATGAGTGATAATTATACAAGATTATTAGATCTTTTTCCTGAAAACTCAAAAGTAGGATTTAAAACAGAAGCTTTGCCAGCTATTTGGGAAAATAAAGATGAATTTAATTTATTAATGACAAAGGCTTCAAGCAATATGATTGAGTTAACGTTTGCTATTGATGAAGCGGAAGATGTGAAAGCAACACTTGGAAAATATATGTGGAGTAGTTGTAAATCTTGTCACTCTAAATTTAGAGCCGAACATTAACATTTAGTTGTTTGTATTTAAAAATTTTAATATTGTTTAAATATAAATGTCTGCTTTATTACCAAAATCATCAAAAGTAGTTGTTATTGGAGGAGGGATTGCAGGTTGTTCGGTCGCCTACCATCTCGCAAAATACGGTTGGAAAGACACTATATTATTAGAAAGAGATCAGTTAACCTCAGGAACTACTTGGCATGCAGCAGGACTTGTGGGTCAATTAGGGGCATCAGCTACCATTACACGGCTTAGAAAATATTCCTTAAATCTTTATAAAGAATTAGAAAAAAAAACTGGATTATCAACTGGATTAAAGCAAAATGGAGCAATCACAATTGCAAGTACACCTGAAAGATTACAAGAATTATTAAGACAAGCAACAGCTGCACAATTATTTGATGTCAATGTTGACAGCGTTAATAAACAAAGAATAAAAGAACTCTATCCTGTTATAAATGATGATGACATTTTGGGTGGAGTGTATATGCCTGAAGATGGTCAGGCAGACCCTATAGGAGTTACCAATGTATTAGCTAAAGCTGCAAAGATGGAAGGGGCTCAAATATTTGAGAAAACTCCGGTTGAAAAAATATTAATTAAAGACAAAAAAATTGTTGGTGTTCAAACTAAATTTGGCAAAATTGATTGTGAATACGTTGTAATTGCAACTGGGATGTGGTCGAGACAAATTGGAGAGGATATTGGTGTAAGTATTCCATTATATCCAAATGAGCACTTTTATATAATCACAGAACCACTAGATAAATTGCCTAAAAACTTACCAGTTTTAAGAGACTATAATTCTTGTCTTTATTTAAAAGAAGATGCTGGGAAAATGTTAGTTGGAATATTTGAACCCAATGCAAAACCTGCTTTTAAGGATAAAGGGGTGGTGCCACAGGACTTTTCATTTGGGGAGTTTCCAGATGATTTTGATCACTTTGAACCTTATCTAGAAAAATCATTTCAAAGGTTACCCATATTAGAAACTGCTGGTATTAGGAAATTTTTTTCAGGACCTGAATCTTTTACACCTGATACACAATACCTTTTAGGAGAAACACCAGAAGTGAATAATCTTTTTACTTGTTGTGGATTTAATAGCATAGGCATAGCAAGCTCAGGGGGTGCGGGTAGAGTTACAGCTGAGTGGATGATTAATGGATATATGAATGAAGACTTATTTTCACTTGATATTAAAAGATTTCAAAAATTTCATTCATCTAAAAAATTTATTATGGAAAGAGTAACAGAAACGCTTGGTGACTTATATGGGATGCACTGGCCTTACAAACAGCATAACACTTCAAGAAATCAAAGACTAATACCGTATCATGAGGAATTAAAAAAAGAGGGAGCGTGCTTTGGTGTATCAGGTGAGTACGAAAGACCTATGTGGTACGCAAGAAATAAAGAAAGAGCAGAATACAAATATAGTTTTGACTATCAAAATTGGTATCCTGCAGTTGAATTTGAAACTAAAAATACAGTTACTAATGTTGGTCTGTTTGAGCTTTCTCCTTTTTCAAAATATGAAATAAAAGGAGAGCAAGTACATAGTGAATTGCAAAGAATATGTACAGCAAATATTAAAAACGAAATAGGAAGAGCAACTTACACACAAATGTTAAATGAGGCAGGAGGTATTGAAACTGATTTAACTGTTATTTGTATTGATAAAGATTGTTTTAGAATAATAAGTTCAGCTGCAACAAGAACTCATGATAAGGCACATATTTTAAAACATTTATCACCAACTTTAGAATTAAAAGATATTACAGATGAACTAGTTTGTCTTGGAGTTTTTGGACCGAAAAGTAGAAACTTAATTACAAAAATCTCAAAAGATGATTTTAGTAATAAAACATTTAAATTTGGTTATGGAAAATTTATAACAATTAATTCAAAAAAAGTTTGGGCTCAACGATTATCTTATGTGGGTGAATTAGGTTTTGAACTTTATATAGAAAATAAAGATGCTAAAGAAATTTATCAATTAATTGTTGAAGAAGGAAAAAATCATAATTTATCACATTGTGGTTCTCATGCAATGGATACCATGAGAATGGAAAGTGGATTTTTACATTGGGGGCATGATATTTCACCAGAAGAAAATCAATATCAAGCAGGATTGAATTTTGCTATTAGCTATAAAAAAAAAACCAGCTTTGTTGGTAAAGAAAGTTTATTGAAAATAAAAGATCAAGAACAATTCAGAAGATTTATTATGTTGTCCTTGAAAGATAGTAAGCCGGGTTATCCTTTATTACTTCATGAAGAGCCAATTTATTTAAAAGGTGAAATTATTGGTAGAACAACTTCAGGTAATTATTCTTTTAATTTTAAAAAAAACCTGTCCTTTGGATATGTAACCTCAGACCATACTAATGAAGAGCTTTCTAAAATGGATCTATATATTGAGGTTGCTAAACAAAAATACCCAGCCATGGTAGAGATTACTCCTCTTAAAGATAAAAGTTCTAGATTTTTATAATTTTAGTTGCTGGGTTAAATAATTGATGTTTTAATGACTTATGCAAAAGATTTATTTTCACGACAATAAACATATCAGTGAAAAAAATGATCAAAAAAAAGCTATTTCAGTTGAACAAATTAACCAAAAGAGAAGAGTTGATATCAATAAATTATTGAACAGAGTAAGAATGGACAAAAAAAATGAAAATAAAAGAAAAATTATTTTTTATAGTTCAGTAATTTTATCTTTAGGTCTTTTTTCAACTCTTTTAACAATCATAAAATAAATACACAGATCAAAAGTTGATTGATCTAAATTAAAAACCTATTATAAATCAGCAATAATTAAGTGGCGGGGTAGCTCAGTTGGTTAGAGCGCAGGACTCATAAGCCTGAGGTCAGTGGTTCGATCCCACTTCCCGCTACCATTTCATAATTTTATTTAATTTTCTAACATTCATTGAAACGTTTTTTGGAAATAATTTTTTACCAGATTTTTTTTTGACACTTTTATTAGTTTTTTTAGCAAATGAATAAATCGATTGAATTTTGCCACCAATATTTATTATTCCTATTTTATCTAAAATTTTAGGTATTATTTTTACAACCTCTTCATGGAAAATAAAGTTGGCCTTAATATCATGAAAAGCATATTTATGTAAAAAGGGTTTTTCACACATTGTAATTCTTAATATCAAAGAATTCTTGTACATTGTAACCGCACATTCACCACCAAGTTTTGACCATGCGTAATTGTTAACAGGTAAAACAGGATCGACTTCTTTATAATTGCCAATTTTTCCCTCATAAACATAGCCAGTTGAAAAATAAATAAGTTTAATTTTTAGTTCAGAGCAGACTTTTACTATATTGGCTGTACCTATTATGTTTAAATCAATACTTTTAGATATTTGCCTGTCATGAATATTCATTGGTCTTGATAAAGCCGCCGCATGAATTAAATATTTTGGCTTATTTTTTTTTAAATATTTATTTATAGAATTAATATTTAAGATATTTAATTCTTTTTTACTTGGATAAAGTATATCTAATTTTTTATTATCTCTCTTTAAGACTTGGGCAAATCTTCCCTCACCACCCGTGATAACTATTTTTTTTTTCATTAAATTAAATTTTTAAGATATTTTGAATAATTACAGTTACCATAAAATTTAATTGATTTACTAATTTCTTTTTTTCCTATCCATTTATTATTTAATGCAATTTCTTCAATGCAAGCAATTTTAAATCCTTGTCTATTTTCAATTGCCTGTACAAAAGCAATTGTTTTATAATAATCATCAATTGAACCTGTATCTAACCAGGCACCACCTCTTCCAATAAAATCAGCTGATAATTTATTATTCTTTTTATATCTTAATAAAAGGTCAATAATTTCAACTTCACCTCTTTTAGAGGGCTTTAGTTCTTTTGAATATTGTACAACTTTATTATCAAAAAAATATAGCCCTGTTATAGCGTTATTAGATATAAATTTTTTTGGCTTTTCTTTTAATTGTATAATTTTGTTGTTTTTATCTACTTTTGCAACACCAAATAACTCGGGCGTTTGAACGTTATGTAATAAAACTTTAGCACCGTTTTTAATTTTTGCACATTCTAGTAATTTTGCAGTTAGGTTCTGGCCATAAAAAAAATTATCCCCTAAAATCATTGCAACGTTATCTTTACCAATAAATTTTTTACCTAAAACAAAAGCATCAGGTAATCCCCTGGGTTTGTCTTGTTCTACATAAGTAATTTTAATTCCTAGATTGTTGCCATTAGGAATTAGTTTTTTATATTGATTTAACTGTCCTTTATTTACAATAATTAAAATGTCTTTAATTTTTGCCAACATTAGTATTGAGAGTGGATAAAAGATAAGAGGCTTGTCGTAAATTGGTAAAAGTTGTTTATTAACAGCTTTTGTAAGAGGACTCATTCTTGTTCCCATTCCTCCAGCTAAAATTATCCCTTTTTTAATCATTTTGTACCCAGTCTTTTAACAATATCCTTTTTAGATATAGATTTGTAGTAATTATTATTATGAAGGTACCACAAAAAAGTTTTCTTCAAACCTTTGTTAAAATTAACTTTTGTCTTCCATCTCAAAGTTTTTAATATTTTTTTACTATCAAGTGCATATCTTATGTCGTGACCAGGTCGATCCTTAACAAATTTGATCTTAACATTTGAACCAATTACATGATTTTGTTTAGCAATTTTTATTAAAGCTTTACAAATCTCAAGATTATTCAAATTTTTATTTGAACCTATATTATAAAATTCACCAATTTTACCTTTTTGAAAAACTTTTATTAATGCCTCACAATGATCTTCAACATATATCCACTCTCTTGAATTTTTTCCATTTCCATAAATGGGTAAACTTTTATTATTTAAAATATTATAAATTAATTTTGGTATAAGTTTTTCAGGGTGTTGCTTAGGTCCATAGTTATTTGAACAATTTGTGACCATAGCAGGAATACCATAGGTTCTAACATATGAACTTATAAGATGATCTGACGCTGCTTTGCTAGCGGCGTAGGGCGAACTAGGTCTATAAGGAAAGTTTTCATGAGATCGCCCCTTTAATATATCTCCATAAACTTCGTCAGTAGAAATATGAATTAACTTACTTTTTTTAAATAATTTCGAATATTTTCTAAATATTTCAAGTAGATTAAAAACACCAATAATATTGCTGTCAATAAAACTTTTAGGACCATCTATTGATCTATCAACATGAGTTTCTGCTGCTAAATTAAAAATACCAATGGGTTTATGTTTAAAAATAATTTTATTAAGTTTATTTTTGTTATTAAGATCGCATTTTATAAATTTATAATTCTTATTTTTTTGATACTCTTTTGTATTATAAAAATTTGATGAGTAGCTAACCTTATCTAGATTTATAACTTTATATTTTTTAAGGAGTAATAGCTCGATTAGATTACTACCTATAAACCCAAGTCCACCAGTTACTAAAATATTCTGCATGATTTTATTTATAATAAACGTTATAGTAAGTATATAATAATTTACTTCAACAATGACTTTAAGTTTAAATAACCTAACATTTATTATTGTTACATTTAAAAGTGATCATGTAATTCATGAATGTATCGAGTCTTTACCAAAAGAATCTAGTATAATTATTATTGAAAATTCTAATGATCTAAAACTTAAAGAAAAACTTGAGACAAAAAATTCAAAAATTAAAGTTATTGTTCAAGAAAACAAGGGTATGGGCGCTGCAAATAATATTGGAATTAAATTATGTAAAACAGATTACGCTTTTGTAATTAATCCTGATGTAAAATTTTATAAAAATACTATTGATGAATTAATTACTTTGTCATCAAAGCATAATGATTATGCAATCTTAGCACCAATATCTGATGATATTCAATATCCAAATTATAAGATTAAAAATAAGAAATTACAAAATAATGACTTAGAGTTTTTAAGTGTCGACTCTGTAGATGGATATGCAATGCTGATAAATAAAAATAAATTTCAAGATAATTTTTTTTTTGATGAGAATTTTTTTCTTTATTTAGAAAATGATGATTTGTGTTTAAGGAAAAAAAAAGAAAACAACAAAATATATATATCAAAAAAAGCAAAAATAAATCACCTTGGAGGAAAATCTCATTCACCTATTTATGAAAAGGAAATTGAATTTTCACGAAACTGGCATTGGATGTGGTCAAAATTTTATTTTAATAAAAAACATTTTGGTTATTTAAGAGCTTTTTTAACGAGCATTCCTACACTGACTACTTCTATAATTAAATTTTTTTATTATTTTGTAACTCTCAATAAATTTAAAAAAAAGATTTATATGATGAGATTTTTAGGACTTGCTAATTCTATGCTTGGCAAAAAATCTTGGTATAGACCACAAATTTAATACTAGTGACCAGGAAAATCAATTAAGTTTTCTATTTTGTATCCTCTTTTAACTAAATTATTAGATCCCCCTAAATCATAAAGATTAATTGCAAAAATAAATGCTGCAACATTACCTCCTGAAATTTCTATAAGTTTAGCAGCAGCTTCAGCAGTACCACCCGTTGCAATTAAATCATCTATTATCAGAACAGAGTCATCTTTGTTTATTGAGTCTTTGTGAACCTCAATTGTAGCAGTTCCATATTCAAGCTCGAAATCAATTGAATGAACATCAGCTGGTAATTTATTTTTTTTTCTAAGCATTATAAATGGTTTTTTTAAAATATAAGAAACTGCTGAAGCAAAAACAAAACCTCTAGACTCAATTGCAGCAATTTTATCAATTTTATATTTTTTTGATCTTTCTATTATCTGGTCAATACATTCTCTGAAAGCATTTTCATCTTTAATTAGAGTTGTAATATCTCTAAATAAAATTCCTTTTTTTGGATAATCAGGAATTGATCTAATAAAATCTTTTAAATTCATAATATTGATATATTTATATCTTTGATAAGAAAAATCTATGGACAAATTATTCGTTGCAGCGATAAAAGAAGAAACTGTTGGCTTAGACTATTTTAAGCACATAGGAGTTGGTAAAATTAATGCTACATACAATACTCTTAAGTTAATACAAATTTATAAGCCCAAGATTATTGTTAATTATGGAACTGCTGGTGCAATCAATACTAAATTAAAAGGGATTGTTGAATGCACAAAATTCTATCAAAGAGATATGGATGTTAGAGGTCTTGATTTTAAATTAGGCGAAACACCATTTGATAAAGTTAAAGAAATAATAATTTCTAACAGTGGCTATTCTTGTGGCACAGGAGATAGTTTTGTTAATCAAAAAATTGAAATGGAAGTTGATGTTGTTGATATGGAAGCTTATGCAATTGCTAAAGTTTGTATGTTGGAAAATATAGGATTTAAATGTTTTAAATATATATCAGATAATGCCGATGAAAATGCTAACAATGATTGGAACACTAATCTGGCATTAGGTGCTGAAACTTTTGCTAAAATGATTAATAAAAAATTTTAACTTTAATGATAAAAAAATTGCTGATATTTGCCATTATAGTCGTTGCTATGAGTGCAGTTCTGATACTAAGTAAGTAAAATATTAATAGATCAATCAATGCGTGTGTTGAGAAAAAAAAATATCTACTAATTTTGATATAGAAGAAGCAATAATTCTTTGTGAGAAGAAGTTAAATCTATAGTAATTGATTAAGTATTGAAAATTGTTCTTACACGTATATAAAACTTTTAAGTTTAATAATAACAAAAATTATAAGAGGAATAATTTTTATGACTAAAGTAGGTGAGCATATAACTTTAGACATTATTGGTACCACTCAAGAGTATGACCCCTCAGTCTACGAAAGTGTTATTCGTCAAATTGCAAAAGCTGCCGATGTTACAATTCTTGAGATTTCCAGATATAAATTTGAACCTCAGGGCTTTACAATTTTAGCTTTATTAGCAGAAAGCCATATTAGTTTTCATACCTTTCCTGAAAAAGGAATTATTAGTTTTGATTTTTTTACCTGTGGAAAAATTAGTCCTTCAATCGCTCTAGACATTGTTAAAAAAGAATTCAAACATAAAAGAATTGTTAAAAAAGAATTTAATAGAGACACGAAGTCTCTGTATCATGATATTTATAGCTCGCCTGGCTTACAAAAATCATATGTAGTGAATGAAGTTTTGGAAGATTTTAAATCAAAAGTTGGTCAACACATTGAAATATTAGATTTAGAACAATTTGGTAAGTCACTTTTCATAGATAACGAAATTCAAGTCGCAACTAATGATGAAGTTTTATATAGTTCAACGTTTGTTAATGCTGCTTTAAAATTAAACAAAAATTTAGGTACTGCTGCAATCATTGGCGGTGGTGATGGTGGTGTCGCTAGAGAATGTATCTCTCAAGGTTTTGATTTTATTGATTGGTATGAACTAGATCCAGAAGTGGTTGAAGTTTGCAATAAACATCTTGGAAGCATTAGTAATAAATCTACAGAAAAAAATTCAGTTAAATGCGTTTGGGGTGATGCATTTGAAAGTATAAAATCTGTCGAAGATGATAAATACGATAAAATTTTTGTTGATCTAAATGATGATCAGTTTTGCATAGATCTTGCAGCAAAAAATATGGATACTTTAATTAGAATATTAAAACCAAGTGGAGTGATAACTGCACAAGTTGGTAGCCAAGATAAAAAACCAGAGCAGGTTGAAAAATGGCTAGATGTATTCAATAAGAATTTTGGTAATACAACTTTGGATAGGGTTTATATTCCAAGTTTTGACTGTTCTTGGAACTTCTCATCATCAATTAATCACTAAAATTTTCTTTTTAAATTATTAAATTTGTGAAATAAATCCTACATAAATCTATGGAGAAAAAAATGAATATATTTAAAAAAACAATTTTAACTGTTCTTGCTTCTTTATTGTTAATTGGAAATGCTTATTCTGATACAATAAAAATTGGAACAGAAGGTGCTTACCCTCCTTGGAACTCTAAGGATGCATCAGGCAATCTTATTGGTTTTGAGGTTGAATTAGCTCAAGAACTTTGTGCAATTATGGAACGTGAATGTACAATTGTTGAGCAAGATTGGGATGGAATGATTCCAGCTTTATTAATGAGAAAGTTTGATGCGATCATGGCAGGAATGTCAATTACTGCTGAAAGACAAAAAACAATTACTTTTTCACAAGGTTATGCAGATGAAGTTGCAGCCCTTGCGGTAATGAAAGGTTCAAGTTTAGAGAGCATGGATACACCAGAAGGTATTAATTTAACTTTAGGTGGAAGTGCTGTTAAGAAAACTCTTAAGACTTTAACTGCTGCGCTTGCTGGAAAAACTGTGTGTACACAAACTGGAACTATTCACCAAAACTTTTTAGAATCTGGTGATGTGGGCAAAGTAAATGTTAGAACTTACAAAACTCAAGATGAAGTAAATTTAGACTTAACTTCTGGTAGATGTGATGTTGCATTAGCAGCAGCAGTTGCATTCACTGATTATGCGGATAAATCAGGAAAACCAGTAGTATTAGTTGGACCTACTTTTTCAGGTGGTGCTTTTGGTAATGGTGTTGGTGTTGGAATTAGACAAGGTGGAGATGATGCAATCGGTACAAGAGATGCAAAACTTCTTAAAGATTTCAACAAAGCAATTAACACTGCTAGAAAACAAGGAATCATCAGCAAATTAGCGATCAAGCATTTTGGCTTTGACGCTTCTATGTAAATAATATTTTGAAAAGGCGACTATTTATTTAGTCGCCCTTTCGATATGGATCTTTTATCATTCGGAAAAACAGGCTGGGGAGACGAGTTGTTTTATGCAACTCTAATGACAATAGCAGTAGCAGTTACTGCAATGTTAATTGGTTTTTTATTTTCATTAATTTTTACACCTCTCAAATTATCAAATAACAAAATTTTAAATTTTATTGGAAATATTTACACAACAGTAATAAGGGGAGTACCAGAATTACTTGTAATTTACCTTTTATTTTTTGGTGGTAGTGGAGCCATAATGTATGTTGCATCAATATTTGGCTACTATGAATATATAGAAATTAATGCATTTATTACTGGATCAGTTGCAATTGGTACTATTTCAGGGGCATACTCAACAGAGGTTTTTAGAGGTGCCATTCAATCAATTGATAAAGGTCAATTTGAAGCTTGTAGGGTTTTAGGTTTTAAAAAATATATTTATTTTCTGAAAGTAATTTTACCTCAAGTGTTAAGACTAGCCATTCCAAATTTAAGTAATGTTTGGCAAATTACTTTAAAAGACACATCATTAATATCAGTTACTGGTTTAGTAGAAATCATGAGACAATCTTATATTGCGGCAGGTTCAACAAGAGATCCATTATTCTTTTATTCTTTTGCTGCAGTTTTATATTTAATGTTAACCTTTATAAGTATGAAGTTAATCAATCGACTTGAAGTTAAATACAGTAGGGGCTTTTGATGGATTTAGATTTAATGCTTACTAGTCTACCAAAACTACTTAGCGCTGCTTTAGTTACTTTAAAATTGCTATCAATTTCATTAATTATTGGTTTATTTATTGGATTTATATTTGCAGTTTTAAGACTTAATAAAAATCCATTCATTAATAAGTTTGCTTATGGCTATTCTTATTTATTTAGAGGAACACCATTATTAGTTCAAATATTTATAATTTATTTTGGCCTTGGACAAATAGAGTGGCTTAGAGAAACTTTTCTCTGGGTTATATTAAAGGAACCTTATTGGTGTGCAATTATTGCATTCGCTTTAAATACAGGTGCTTATACTTCTGAAATATTAAGATCTGCTTTTGAGACAATAAAACCTGGAATAATAGAAGCGGGTAAAAGTCTTGGGATAACTAACAAAATAATTTTATATAAAATTCAAATTCCAATTGCAATAAGACAGTCGCTGCCAGCTTATGGAAATGAAATTATATTAATGATGAAAGGCACATCACTTGCAAGCACTGTAACCTTAATGGATATTACTGGTGTTGCTAAACACATTGTCTCAACAACTTATAAACCCTTGGAGGTGTTTTTTTTAGCGGGTGGAATTTATCTATTTATGACTTTTATCATTCATAACTTGATAAAGTATTTAGAAAAAAAATATAGCTTTCAATAAGATGTATATTCTTTAATTTCTTTTATTTTAGAGCCTGTATGATTATTCATCTCTAGCTTAATTTTTGCACGATCATCATTTAAAAAATGAACATCTCTTGAAAGTTTAATAAATTTTTCAGTAAAATCAGAATTTTTTTCACACAATCTTTTATCATCTTCAATTACCCATAATTTTGCATTTATATCTTTTAGTGATTTAAAAAGTGTATTGAGTTTTTCATCAGATTTAACATTGTTATCTAATTGATCTTTTAAAATACTGTGTTCAGTATTAATAAATTTTAGTTTTTCAGGATCTTTAATTTTTTCTTGTTTAATCTCTAAAATAGAAATTTTGTCTAAAAGTTCACCCACAGATACTTCAACTAGAATTTTATTCATAAAAATTTATACTATGTTAAGTTGTTAGAAATATGTCTAATATTTTAGTTATCAAACATGGTTCTTTAGGAGATATAGCCCAAGCATGTGGGGCAATTCAAGATATTTCTGAAAACCACCCACAAGATCAAATCCATATATTAACAACAAAACCTTATTTTGAATTATTTAAAAAAAACTCATTTATACATAATGTTATTTTAGACAAACGTAAATCAAGATTTAATTTAATTTATCTATATTTGTTAATGGGAAACTTGAAAAAGAAGAGTTTTAAAAAAGTTTATGATTTGCAAAACTCATCTAGAACAAAATTTTATAAAAATATTTTATTTCCAAAAGCAAATTTTAATATTTGGTCTAGTTCAGAGACTACCTTACCAAGTAATATTTCAAAAGAGGAGTTTGATAAAAATCCAGTTTTGAATAGATTTGATCATCAACTTAAAACTTCTGGAATTAAAACCGAACACACTATGAAACCAGACTTTAATTGGGCTGTAACTAATATTGATAATATTAAACAAGAATTTAATTTAGATAAATATATTGTTTTATTTCCTTTTTGTTCAGCTCATCTAGCTCATAAAAAATGGCCCCATTACAATGAGCTAATAGAGTTAATTAAAAATAAATATAAAGACCAAGTTAAAGTTATTGTTGCACCTGGACCATCTGAAATCGATGATGCAAAAAATATTAATGCTGTTTCAATTTTAGATAAAGGTAAAGCTATAGATATTTCTCAACTTGCAAGTTTGATTAAAGAAAGTTCATTTGTTGTTGCAAATGATACAGGTCCAGCTCATATCTCAGCCCATCTTGGTGTAAAAGGTTTGACCTTATTCGGTAAACACACAACAGCTTTTAAAGTTAGCATTGAAAGAGAAAATTTTAAAGCAATACAAGTGGATGATTTAGAAAAATTAAGTGCAAGCAAAGTGTTAGAAAAAATATTAATTTAATATTTTTTTATATTCTTCAATAATTGAACTCCATTTAAATTTAGTAGAATTTTCTTTGGCAGCTTTTCCATACTCATGGAATTTATTATTCTCTAACATCAAATTAATTGATGAATAAACTTCATCTAATTCATTGCCATCACAGATTAAACCCGTTTTTTCATGTTCAATTGCATCTGCCGCACCTCCATCTTTTCCTCCAAGAGAAGGCAATCCATATTGAGCCGCTTCAACATAGGCAATACCAAATCCTTCAACAGATTTTTTGTGAACAACTGAAGGCATGACAAAAATATCTGATTTAGCAACTAATGCATTTTTTAATTCATTAGAGATATCTTTAAAAAACATCACTTGAGGCTGAAGGCCGAGTTCTGCTACTAATTTTTTAATATTTTCCTCCTCATCTCCATAGCCTACACAAATATAGATAATACTAGGGTAGATTTGTTTTAAATTTCGAAGAGTCATGATTACTTTTTCATGATTTTTTCTTTTATCAAATCTTGATACAGTAATAAGTCTTGGTGATTTATGTTTTAATAAATTCTCCACTTTGTCTAAATTTTTTTTATCTAATTCTTCAACTGGATCAACACCAGGATTAATAACTATAATTTTATCTTGATTAACTCCCAATGAAATAGCTAAATTTTTAGTATACTCAGAATTTGCAACAATCGTTTCAATATTATTTAAAACTTGTAATACTCTTTTATTAAGAGAAGTGCCTTTTTCATGATTAATCTCTTTACCGTGGATCAAACAAATCTTTTTTTTATTTGTTTTAAGATGTTCTAGACTTTTCCAATGATCAGCAATTATACCATCAACCTTATTTTCTCTAATAAATTCATTAATAAGCTGAGCTTTTCTAAATTTTCTAAGAAGTTTTATGCCACCTACACGCTCTATTGAAAAAGATACCTCTTCATCAAAAAAATTGTGATTTTCATAAAAATCAGCAAAAACTTTTATCATGTGATGTTTTGAAAGTTCATTTGCTAAACCCCACATTAAGTTTTGCATGCCTCCCACCTCTGGAGGAAATGTTTTTGTAACAATTAAATACATTAACTATCCAACCATTTAATACCACAACCTATACTTGGAATTTGTTTTTCTGGACCTTTGCCTGTTTCAGCTATTTGTTTCATTGCTACAAATAAATCACTATCACCAGCTCTTACTGGTTTTAAATTTTCTAACTCTCTTATTCTACCTCTATATTGTAATTCTAGGTTATGGTTAAATCCAAAAAAGTCAGGGGTACAAACAGCATCATAACTTTTTGCAACTTTTTGAGTTTCATCAAAAAGATATGGAAAATTAAATTGATGTATCTTTGCAAATTCAATCATATTTTCAAAACTATCTTCAGGGTAATTAATCGTGTCATTAGCAGAAATAGCTACTGATTTTATTCCAAGTTTTTCTAATTTTTTACAGTCATCAACAATGTCTTTAATGATAGCCTTTACATAGGGGCAGTGGTTACAAATAAACATTATTAAGGTCCCAGCATCACCCTTAATATCACTTAAAGAAATAAGCTTATGGTCGGTAGACTTTAGTTTAAAATCTTTAGCGTTTGTTCCAAAATCACATATTGGTGTTTTTAGTGGAGGCATGATAAACATTATATAGTTATGTTTTACGATTTGGAAAATAAAAAAATTAAAAATGTAGGTGAAAATTGGGTAGCTCCAAATGCAACTATAATAGGTGATGTTACTTTAGAAAAAAATACCAGTATTTGGTTTAATGCAACTTTAAGAGGGGATATTGAAAACATTTATGTTGGTGAAGGATCAAATATTCAAGATGGAAGCGTACTTCATACTGATCCAGGTTTTCCTTTAAAAATAGGTAAAGATGTAACTATCGGTCACCTAGTAATGTTGCATGGCTGTATAATTGAAGACAATTCTTTAATTGGAATTGGTGCTGTCATTTTAAATGGTGCAAAAATTGGGAAAAATTGCATCATAGGAGCCAATGCATTGATCACAGAAAATAAAATTATCCCAGACAATTCTTTAGTTGTTGGATCTCCTGGTAAAATTGTAAGACAAGTTTCAAAAGAAGAGACAAAATTAATTACTGAAAACGCTATTCATTACCAAGATAATTGGAAAAAATATTCTAAATCAGTTTTTTAAGGAATTAACCAGGTATCCTTGTTATTTTCTAAATCAAATCTAGCTCTACGGTGACCCTTAGCTGCTAAGTAAAGCCATTCCATACTTTTAATTTTACATTGAATAACAGTAAAGTTTTTATAACCCACCTCACTTTGCTCCATTGTAAATTCAAAATTATCCAGTTCAGGCTTTAGTCCTGAAGTAGGGGTTTCAGATAATGTTCCTGGTCCGTTATCAACTAAATAACATTTTCTACTCATGTGTCCTGTTTTTAACCAAGACTGTTTTGTAATATCATTTTCATGATTAATGGTGCATTCAACTTTAAGTCTAACTTGTATCTTATCATCCTTGTCATAAAACAGCATTGCTGCATTCTTGTTTGCTTTTAATTTAGCAATTTTATCTGATCTGATATCGCTATGGTATTGGATAATATTATTTTCTCTATCTGATTTTCTAAGGACTACAATTCTTCCATCAAAGTCATCTTGACCACCACAAATAAATACAGGAATTCTAAAAGGAGACCCTCTATCTTTGATAGCATTATCCAGCATGGACCAGATTTTATTTTTGATCTCTTCAAAATCTTCGTAGTACGCTGGTTGCATACGAGATTATTTGCTTAGTCTTCTAATCAAACTAGAAGTATCCCAACGGTTTCCACCCATCTCTTGAACTTCACCGTAATATTTATCAACGATTTCAGTTACAGGAAGTAATGAACCATTATTTTTAGCTTCATCCATTGCAATTTTTAAATCTTTTCTCATCCAATCAACTGCAAAACCAAATTCAAACTGATCATCAATCATCGTTTTGTATCTGTTTTCCATTTGCCAAGATTGAGCAGCACCTTTAGATATAACTTCAATTACATCTTCCATATTCAAGCCTGCTTTTTTTCCAAAGTTAATTGCTTCTGATAAACCTTGAACAAGACCTGCAATACAAATTTGGTTAACCATTTTTGCTAATTGACCATTACCAGCACCACCTAATAATTTCATCTTTTTGCTGTAACAATCAATAATGTCTTTTGCTTTATCAAAGTTTGCTTGGTCTCCACCAATCATAACAGTTAGAGCACCATTTTCAGCACCAGCTTGTCCACCTGATACCGGTGCATCTAAGAAACCAAATTCACTTTTTAATGAATGCTCATAAATTTCTCTAGCAATCGTTGCAGAAGCGGTTGTGTTATCAATGTAAACTGAGCCTTTTTTAATTGTTTTAAAGATACCGTTGTCACCGAAAGTTACTTCTCGTAAATCATTATCATTACCAACACAGGTAAATATAAAATCTGCACCTTCTGCAGCTTTTGCAGGAGTATCTGCTTTTAACCCTTTATATTCAGCAACCCATTTATCAGCTTTTGCAGCAGTTCTATTATAAACAGTTACATTGTGACCTGCTTTTGATATATATCCTGCCATTGGATAACCCATGACACCTAAACCTATAAATGCAACATTGCTCATAATTTCTATTTCCTATGTTTAAAAGTTTGAATTTTAAAGTAATTTTATTTGGATTTATATTTACATTTTTTTCAAGCTTTGGACAGAGTTTTTTTCTAGGACTGTTTAATTCAAGCATAAGAGACGCGCTTTCTATCACGCATGGTCAGTTTGGATCAATTTATGCATCTGCTACTTTGTTAAGTAGTTTTACACTTGTTTGGGTTGGTAAAAAAATTGATGATTTTAATATTTTAAAATTTGCATCTTATGTTATTGCGTTACTAGCGATCTCTTGTTTTTTATTTTCTAAAATTTCATCAGTCGCTTTCCTATTTTTATCAATTTTCTTAATGAGGTTATCAGGTCAAGGACTAATGTCTCACACTGCAACCACAACAATATCAAGATTTTTTGAAAAGACTAGGGGACGCGCACTAAGCACAACTTGGCTTGGTTTATCGTTAGCTGAATTTATTTTACCCTTATTAATTATTTTTTTATTAACTTTTATTGATTGGAGAAATATTTGGATAGCTATTTCAATTTCAGTTATTATCATTTTACCTATTGTCATCATTACATTAGTTAAAAATGTTAAATTAGATTCAAGAGAAACATCTAGTGCCATAAATATTAAAACTAAAGATATAAAACAATGGACGAGAGGTGAAGTTTTAAAAGATTATCGCTTTTATATTATATGTTTAAGCATGTTAGCGATGCCTTGGATTGCAACGGGTACATTTGTTTATCAATCTTTTATAGTGTCATCTAAAGGTTGGGGACCTTATGTTATTGCCCAATCCTTTATGGTGTATTCAATTTTATCAGTGATTACTTTATTTTTAACAGGCTTTTTAATTGACAAGTTTAGTAGTCGAAAATTGATAATTTATATGAACATTCCTTTATTGGTCTCAACGTTTGTGCTTTATTATTTTAACTCACCAATTTCATCATTTGTATTTTTAGGTTTAATTGGAATTTCAAATGGACTAGCAAATGTTCTAGGTTCAGCTACATGGGCTGAAATTTATGGTGTAAAATACATTGGTTCAATTAAAGCCCTAACGACCGCTTTAATGGTATTTTCAACAGCCTTTGGAACAGCACTTTTTGGAATACTTATAGATGATGGATTTTCTATAGAACAAATTGCTCTAGTTTCAGGATCTTATATTTTAATAGCTATATCACTGCTATTTCTCATTAAGAGTAAGCTTAATCCTCAATCTTTACAAAATTAACCTTGATTTTTTTTTAAGCACTGTATAGATACTGCGCATGGCTAGAGTAACTGTAGAAGATTGCATAGATAAAGTAGAAAGTCCTTACGAATTAGTATTAGTTGCTAAAGAAAGAGCCGTTCAATTAAATTCAGGATTAGAACCTACTCTAGATAGAGATAATGACAAAAATACAGTTATATCTTTAAGAGAAATTGCAGAAGGCACTATTCAAGTTTCAGATTTAACTGACAGTGCTGTTCATAAACTTAGAAAACATGTTGAGCAAGTTGACGATGGTACCGATGATGATGAAATTATTGGTGATGATTTTGAAAGTATGTACAAAGGTGAAATTTCTAAAAGTGGAACTCCTATTTTACCATCTAAAAGAGCTAGAAAAATTCCTGAAAAAATTCAAGTATCCTCTGATGATTTAGAAGAATTAACTGCAAAGGCAGACCCAGAAGTTGATGTTGATGCTGAGTTAGAAGCGGGAGACGAGGAGACAGCAGTTTCTTTAGATCAACTAGCTGAAAGTGAAACTACAGAAGATAGCTCAGAAGAAACTGAACCTAACAGTTAATTACTAAATTCCTTTAAGATTTTTTCTCTGTGTTCATCAAGATCAGGAATATCTCCACGTGTTTTTTCATCTTTATAGTTAGACATTTTAATTGGATTACCTGCTAGTTTAAAATCACCAATAACTTTATGATGAGCTTTAACAATCATATTCCGAGCTTCAATTTGAGGATTTTCAACAGCTTCTTTAATATTAAAGATAGGACCACATGGTATTTTTTCTTTTTCCATTTTACTAACCCAATCACTTGTATTTTTCGAACCAAGTTTGTCTTCAAGTATTTTTTTAAGAACTTCCATATTTTGAGATCTTAAAGAGTTAGTATTAAATTTTGGATCGTGAGCAATTTCAGAAATATCTAAAACATTACATAGTTTTTCAAATAATTTTTCATTGCCTGCAGCAATTATGATGTAACTATCTTTTGTTTTAAATGCTTCAAACGGTGCAATCGAAGGGTGACGTGATCCCATAGGTTTTGGTATTTCATCTTTTGCAAGATACCTTGCAATAGCATTTTCTAAAATTGCAATTTGACAATCTAACATTGAAACATCAATAAAAGTTCCCTTACCAGTTTTTTCTCTATCATAAAGGGCTGCATTAATTCCAACGGTTGTAAATAAGCCCGCAGTAATATCTCCAATAGATGTACCAACTCTTGTTGGTTCAGAGTTTGGTTGACCTGTTACACTCATTAAGCCACCCATCCCTTGAACAACCATATCATAAGCAGGTAATTCTTTTAACGGACCTGTTTGTCCAAAGCCTGATGCCGATGCATAAATTAGTCTTGGATATTTTTTACAAACATCTTTCCAGCCATAGCCCCATTTTTCTAAAGTACCTGGTTTAAAATTTTCAACTAAAATATCTGCTTTAGCTAAAATTTTATCAAATATTTTTTTATCATCTTCATTTTTTAAATTAAGAGCGATACTTTCTTTCCCTCTATTTAGTGACATAAAGTATGCTGAATAGTCTTCAATAAAGGGTCCAAATTTTCTAGAGTCATCACCAACTTCTGGTGCCTCAATCTTTATTACGCGTGCACCCAGATCTGAAAGCATCATCGTGCAATAAGGACCAACTAGTACTCTAGTTAGGTCAAGAACAAGTAAGTTTTTTAAAGGACCATCCATATTTTGTACTGTAATTATGTAGTCTTGACTCTTATCAATATCTCTAATTAAATACATCACTTAATTAATAATAGAGGAGAGAGTAATGTTAAAAAAAGTATCTTTATATTTTACGGCATTAGTTTTGGTTTTATCAACTGTTGGTTCTGCTTATGCGGTAACGTTAAAAGCAAGTCATCAATGGCCTGGTACACCTAGAGCTGATGGATCTTTTGACCCACGTCATGAGATGGTTCAAATTATTGCTGATGAGGTTAAAAAAGCTAATGTTGATATTGATATTAGAATTTATCCAGCAAAATCTTTATATAAACCTAAAGAGCAATGGAAACCTATGACTACAGGTCAACTAGATATTTCAGCTTTTCCATTAGGATATGCTTCGAAATTTCATCCTGAATTCAGTGCAACATTAATGCCTGGAACAGTTAAAAATCATGATCACGCATTGAGATTTAATAAATCTCCAATGATGAAAGAGATAAAAAAGATCATTAACGATGCAGGTGTAGTTGTTTTATCTGATGCTTGGTTAGGTGGTGGTTTTGCCTCAAAAACTAAATGTATTAGAAACCCATCTGATGTTAAGGGACAAGTAATGAGAGCAGCTGGAAAAGCATTTAACCAAATGTTAGAAGGTGCAGGAGCAGGTATACAAAGTATGCCATCTTCAGAAATCTATACTGGTCTACAAACAGGTGTATTAACAGGTGCAAATACTAGTTCTGGAAGTTTTGTTAGTTACAAAATTTATGAACAAGTTAAATGTGCAACACCTCCAGGAAAATTTGGTTTATGGTTTATGTATGAACCAATCCTTATGTCTAAGAAATCTTTTGATGCTTTAAGTAAAAAGCAACAAAAAGCTCTTATGAAAGCTGGAAAAAAAGCTGAGAAATACATGACAGCACAAGTAGCAAATTTAGATAAAAAATTTGAGGATGCTTACAAAGCTGCTGGCGTTGAATTAGTATATATGTCTGAGGCAGATCATGCTGCGTGGATAGAAATAGCTAAGAAAACTTCTCATAAAGCATTTGCTGAGCAAGTACCAGGTGGTGCTAAGCTTATGGAAATGGCTTTAGCAGTTAAATAAAATAATATATAAAGAACCCCTATTTATGAAAATAACTAGGGGTTCTTTTTTTATGAAAAAAAAATATCTTAATTTTTGTCATTATGCTTCTCAAGCCTGTGGTGCTTTCGCAGTAGGAGCTTTAATTTTATCTATTTTAGTCATTGTTGAACTTGTTTTTGAAAGATATTTTTTTCAACGTGCTATTACTTGGCAAACTGAATTAGTTACAATGTTACTTGTTGCATCTACTTTTATTGGTAGTGCTTATGTTTTAAGCGAAAAAGCGCACGTAAGCATGGAATGGATTTACGATTTTTTATCAAACAGAAATATTATTAAATTGAAGATTTTTACTTCATTTATAAGTTTGGGTTTTTTTTTAATACTGTTCTACTTTGGTTTTTTGATGGTTGAGGAAGCTTTTGTTAAAAATTATACTACAGGAACAGTTTGGGATCCTCCTTTGTGGATACCTTATTCTTCAATGTTAATAGGCTCAATATTAATGATACTTCAATATATTGCTGAGATAATTAAACTGTTTGATGAAGGAGATTTAAGATAATGGATCCTTTAATGATTGCACTAATAGTTGCTATCTTTACTTTAATAGTTTTGTTCTCAGGAATTCCAATTGCTTTTGGTTTAAGTTTTGTCTCAATTGCTTTATTAATCGCTTTTGAAGGATTTCAAATGCTAGATGTTTTTGCAGAAACATTTTATGCAGGCTTAAATTCATTTGTTTTACTATCAATCCCAATGTTTATTCTTATGGGAATGGCTGTAGCCAACTCTCCCGCAGGAAAAGATCTTTATACTGGTCTTGATAGATGGTTATGGAGAGTTCCTGGTGGCTTAGTAATCTCTAATATTGGAGCGTGTTCAATTTTTGCAGCATTAAGTGGGTCAAGTCCTGCAACGTGTGCTGCTATTGGAACTATGGGAATTCCTGAAATGAGAAAAAGAGGATATTCAGACCAAATAGCTACCGGTACAATTGCAGCTGGAGGAACGCTTGGGGTTTTAATTCCACCAAGTATAGTTTTAATTGTTTATGGAATGGCAACAGGTACTTCTATTGGAAGATTATTTTTAGCAGGTATTGTTCCTGGTTTTATGTTGGCCAGTCTTTTTGCTGTTTGGGCACTAATACACAGTTACTTTATTGATAAAAATGCAGCTAAATTATTAAGAAACAGAAAACCACCAACGTTGAGAGAAAAATTTGAAGTTCTTCCTAAAATTTTTCCGTTCTTAGCTATTATTGTTGGAGTTTTATACGTTCTCTATGGAGGTGTAGCCACACCATCTGAAGCATCTGGTGTTGGAGCATTCTTAGTTTTTGTAATGATTGCGGTTGTTTACAAAATTTATCAGCCTAAAAAAATATGGAATATTGTTAAAGTTTCAATGAAAGAGAGTGTTATGATAATGTTTATTATTGCAGCCTCTTATCTTTTTGCATTCACATTATCTCAACTTTACGTAACCCAATCGCTTGCTCAAAGTATGATTGAGTTAAGTAGTAATAAATGGATGATCTTTTTAATTGTTAATGTGTTTTTACTTGTTGCTGGATTCTTTTTACCACCAGTTGCAGTCATTGTAATGACTTCAGCTATATTGTTACCAGTGATAACTACATTGGGTTTTGATCCGTATTGGTTTGCAATAGTATTTACAATAAATATGGAAATAGGCTTAATAACACCACCTGTTGGATTAAATCTTTATATAATTAAAGGAATAACGCCTGATGTAAGTCTATCTACAATCTTAAGGGGATCATTTCCATTTATGATGATGATGGTTTTATCTATAGTAATATTATGCATCTTCCCTGAGATAGTAACATGGTTGCCTGATAAACTAATGGGTAAACCTCTTGGATATTAAAAAAAAAAT
Organism: Candidatus Pelagibacter sp. PS_10_02; assembly: GCF_059418005.1. Classification (NCBI taxonomy): domain Bacteria; kingdom Pseudomonadati; phylum Pseudomonadota; class Alphaproteobacteria; order Candidatus Pelagibacterales; family Candidatus Pelagibacteraceae; genus Candidatus Pelagibacter; species Candidatus Pelagibacter sp. PS_10_02. The sequence goes on along the minus strand of NZ_CM182076.1, from coordinate 712,702 downwards.
TAATAGAAAAATTTCAGTAGCACCCATGATGGATTGTACAGATCGTCATGATCGTTACTTTCTAAGATTGATGAGCAAAAATGTTATGCTGTATTCAGAAATGGTTGCAACAAAATCTGCAATTCATGGAGATCGAAAAAAAATTCTATCTTATAGTTCAGAAGAAAAACCTTTAGCATTACAAGTGGGTGGATCTGATAAAGTAGAATTAGCTGAAGTTGCCAAAATTGCAGAAGACATGGGTTATGATGAAATTAATATTAATTTAGGTTGTCCTAGCAAAAAGGTTCAAAAAAATATGTTTGGCGCTTGTTTGATGAGAGAGCCAGATCTTGTTGCTGAATGCATCGACTCAATGGTTAATGCTTGCAATATTCCAGTTACTGCAAAAACTAGAATAGGATTTGATGACACTGAAGAATTTAATTATTTAAATAATTTTATACTAAAGATGAAAAGTGCTGGATGTAGAACTTTTATATTACATGCTCGAAAGGCTATTTTAACTGGAATGTCACCAAAGCAAAATTTAAATATTCCAAAACTGAACTATGAAATGGTTTATAGAGTTAAAGAAGAAAATCCAGATTTAGAAATTATTATTAATGGAGGGATTTCAAAGATTGATGAAATTAAAAACCATTTAACTTTATGTGATGGAGTGATGATTGGTAGGTCTATCTATCAAAACCCTTATTCTTTAGTTGAGATTGAAAACGAAATTTTTGGAACAAAGGAACAGCCAACAAGAGAGGAAATAGCTGCAAAACTACTAGAATACCTTGAGAAAGAAGTTAAGCTTGGCACAAAAGTAAATCATATTATGAGACACACAGTTGGATTATATCACGGTCAAATAGGTTCAAAAGAATGGAAGAGATATTTAAGTGATAATATGATGGCAAGAGACTCTGATTTTCAAAAATCAAAACATATAATGACCATTGTGCAAAATAACGAAAAAGCCAACCAAGCTAACTCATAATGGAAAACTTAAACTATGGTGAGATAATTAACCTACTATCAGTCCTTGCAATATCTGCAGCTGTTGCAGGATTTATGGCTGGATTACTTGGTGTTGGTGGTGGAATTATAATGGTTCCAGCTTTGTATTATGCTTTTACAGTTTTAGATTTTGATTTAGCAACTAGAATGCATTTAGCTGTTGGAACTTCTTTAGCGATTATTATTCCAACTTCAATAATTTCAACCAAAACACATATGGAATATGATGCAGTAGATTTCAAGATGGTAAAATCTTTTGGTATATTTATTTTAATAGGTGTTATTGCTGGAACTTTTTTAGCAGTTAATTTAAAGACACCAACTTTAGTATTATTCTTTTCAATATTTGCTTTTATGGTGGGTTTATTTTTTATTTTTCTTAGAGAAAAACTTGTTGAAAATCCTAAAACAATTTCAGACATTGTCAAAAATATCTCAGGGATTGTGATTGGTTTTATTTCAGTTCCTCTAGGCATTGGTGGAGGATCTTTAATGGTACCATTTATGAGAACTTTTGGTTATGACATAAGAAAATCCATTGGTACAGCTGCAGCAGTTGGCTTTTTGATTTCACTTAGTGGAACGATCACAATGATTATGGGTGGAAAGATAATTGATAATATCAACACACCTTTTAGTGTAGGTTATATAAATTTATTAGGGTTTGCAGTATTTGTTCCAGTTACAATGATTATGGCTAGGTTGGGAGCAAAAGCTGTTTATAAAATAGATAAAAAATTATTAAGTAAAATTTTTGGTACTTTTTTACTTATAGTATCCATAAGATCTTTCGTTGAATATCTAAATATTATATAATTAATTATGTTTAATTTTAAAGAGATAATTTCATCCATTGCTGATGCAGGTCAAAAACTTTTTAGTATAAAAAAGATTAAAAAAAATGACTTAGAATCTATTTTTTCTTTATGTGATGATTTGATTTCACACAAAGGTGCAGCATTTGGAATAACTGTAGCTAGAGATATTACTGAACTATATCAATCACTATCTCCAGAAAATAAATTATTATTTTTTAAAAAAATTAATGAGAAATATAAGCCTAGCTTTACAAAAGTTAACGAAGCAATTGAAAAATATACCAAATCTCAAAACGAAAATACTTTGTCAAATTTATTTAAAGTTTCTGAAGGTAAGAGAAGAGAACTTTTTAGAAGAATGAATATGGCGCCAAATGGAACAGCGATTATAGTTGCATTAAGAGAAGATTTAATAAGAATATTAAAAGACAACAAAGAACTTTCAGAATTAGATAATGATCTTAGACATTTATTTAGAGCTTGGTTTAATCCAGGATTTCTTAAACTTTCTAAAATCACATGGGATACAAAGGCTGCAGTTTTAGAAAAAATAATTAAATATGAAAGAGTTCATCATATAAAAGATATGAATGAACTTAAAAGAAGATTAGGAGAAGATAGAAGGTTTTTTTCTTACTTTCATCCAGCTCTTGAAGATGAACCTATTATTTTTGTTCAAGTAGCCCTTACAAAAGGTCTTGGTAGATCTATTCAAGAATTAATGAAGCCGACTGATAATGAAGGAAAATCTTATGATACTGCTACTTTCTATTCAATTAGTAACTGTCAAGAAGGCCTATCTAGAGTCACTTTGGGTAATTTTTTAATAAAGAGAGTGGTTTATGAAATACAAGAAGAGCTTCCTCATATTAAAAACTTTGGCACCTTATCACCTATACCAGGGTTTGCTGATTGGTTTAGTTATTTAGAAGAAACTAAGATTAAAAATATTTTAGGCGATCTAAAAGATCAAGATGTTATCTTTTTAAAATCTCAAGACTTAAAACTAGGTGATGGTAGAATTGTAAAAAATAAAGAAGCAATAACGAAATTAGTTGCACATTATATTGTTAATGAAAAAAACCAAAAAGGGTTACCTGTTAATGATGTGAGTAGATTTCATTTAGGTAATGGAGCTATTGTAGAAGATATTGTAATTAATGCTAATATTTCAGAAACTGGCTTTAAAAGATCTTATGGTGTGATGGTCAATTATCTTTATGAATTAAAAAATATTGAAAAAAATCATGAAGATTACATGAATAGCAATAAAGTAATTGTCTCTGATAAAATAAAGAAATATTTATAAATATAATCTTTGAATTTTAATTAAGACCCCATTTAACTTTATTCCAAATTCTTTCATGAAAATAATAAAAAAAAAGAGGAATTATAGAGCCCAGTCCCAATATTCCAGCTCCTTTAAAACTACCAGTAAAAATATATCCAAATATTACCCAGTAGATAAAAATAAAAAGTCTCCATGAAAATGTTTTAGCAACGGATCGTATTTTTTTGTCAGCCATAATTAATTTAGCCTATAATAATTTTTGCTTATAGAACACATTTATATTAATGTTTAACAATGGCAAATAAAGTAAGTAAAAGTTTTCTAAAAGATTCTCATTTAATAACTGAATTAAAACTGTGTAGTATTCGTTTAATTGATAACGCTAAATTTCCTTGGATCATTTTAATTCCTAAGCGAAAAAATATTACTGATATTTCTGAACTTAACTCAAAAGACCAAATGCTATTAATGAAGGAAATTGTTCATTGCAGCAAGTTAATGAAAAAAATATTTAAAACAAAAAAACTTAATGTTGAAAAAATTGGTAATATTGTTCCCCAATTACATATTCATATCATTGCAAGATCTACTAAAGACAGTACGTGGCCACTTTCTGTTTGGGTGGTAAAGGGAAAACCTTATTCAAAAGTTCTATTAACGAAAACTATTTCAAAAATTAAAAAGTATTTTTAAAAGGGTAAGGACAGAGGTAGTTTTAGTCTCCCGCCACTACCTCTTAATCATTATGTATATGATTCGTCTCAAATTTGTTAACACGTATTAATTGAAACTAGACTTTATCAACTGCTTGCTTTACTAAATAGATAACACACCTACTTATAAATAATTAAAATTTAAACACATTGATTAAAACCACACTCTCATCATTTGCTAAGTCTATTGGCTTTAACTCACAAAATTATATTCCAAAGGAAGGGGCATCCTTTTCTTTATTTAGAATTGAAGTTTTATCTGGTTTAACAGTTGCTTTAGCGTTAGTTCCAGAAGCTATTGCCTTTGCTTTTGTTGCAGGAGTTGCACCTTTATCAGGGCTTTATGCAGCTTTTATTGTTGGTTTAATTACCGCTGTGTTTGGTGGAAGACCTGGAATGATTTCAGGAGCAACCGGTGCTTTAGCTGTAGTTATGGTGTCCCTTGTTATGGATCACGGTGCACAATATTTGTTTGCAACGGTAGTGTTAATGGGAATTTTACAATTACTAGCGGGTATCTTTAAACTTGGAAAGTTTATTAGAATGGTACCCCAACCGGTAATGTTAGGTTTTGTTAATGGCCTTGCAATTGTTATTGGTATTTCACAACTTAGTCAGTTTAAAACTCTTAATGCAATGGGGCAATTAGAATGGATTTCAGGAAACACTTTATATTATTCAATAGGGTTCGTTGTTTTAACCATGTTAATTATTTGGTTATTACCAAAGATTACTAAAGCAGTGCCAGCAACTCTTGCTGCAATTTTAGTTACATCTTTATTAGTTTTAGCATTAAAGATTGATATTCCAAGTGTTGGAGATCTTGCAAGTGTTAAAGGGGGATTACCAATGTTTTCGATACCAAGTGTTCCTTTAAACTTTGAAACTCTAAAGATTATTTTCCCTTATGCATTTATATTGTCTGCAATTGGCTTAATTGAAAGCTTGTTAACCCTTAACTTAGTTGGTGAAATTACTAATAAAAGAGGTGGGGCTAGTCAGGAATGTCTAGCACAAGGGTTTGCAAACACAGTTACTGGTTTTTTTGGGGGTATGGGTGGATGTGCGATGATTGGTCAATCTATGATTAATGTAAAATCAGGTGGTAGAACAAGGATTGCAGGAATAGCTGCTGCATTATTCTTATTAATTTTTATTTTATATACATCAAACTATATAGAGATGATCCCAATTGCAGCATTAGTTGGAGTAATGTTTATGGTCGTGATTGGAACCTTTGCATGGAACTCTTTAAAGATATTATTTTTTGTACCAAAGAGTGATGCGTTAGTAATTGTCCTTGTAACTATTGTAACTGTTTTAGAAGATTTAGCTGTCGCTGTAATTGTCGGAGTAATTGTATCTGCATTAGTTTTTGCCTGGAAATCTGCATCAAGAATTAGAGCCGTAGAGAGACCTTCTGTTAGAGAAAAAGGTGCTAAGGTTTATGAAATAGAAGGACCATTATTTTTTAGTTCAACGGATAGCTTTTTAGAATTATTTAAACCAGAAGAAGATCCTGAAGTAATTATTATAGATTTTGCAGGATCAAAAGTAATTGATCAATCTGCATTAAAAGCCATTGAAGACATTGCTGACAAATATAATAGTTTTGGAAAAAAAGTTAAATTAAGACATTTAACTAAAGATTGTCATAGATTATTAAGTAGAGCAGGCCAATTAGTAGTTGATAGTGATGATGATCCTGATTATGGAATTGCAGTTGATTATGATGTTAAATTAGGTATTTTTGGCAGATAAGATGAGCAAAGAGATAAAAGCAGATGATGTTATTTTCAATTTCTTCAAGCAAATTTGTGATGAGAAAGATGATGTTAAATGTGTAGAGCTTGGCAATAGTTGGATTAATGCAATGAAGACCAATCTTACTAACATGGAAAAAAATCTGGATGAAGTGGATAAAGCTAAACATCAAGAAAATATAGATAGCAACATGAGCCACCTTAATAACCTTAAGGATAAATCTGCTGTGGAATGGCGTGAATACGCAACTCAGTGTATGATTGAGATCTTAGATCATAAAACTAAATCGTGAATTTCTTTAAGAAACTATTCTCAAGTAGCAATCTAGAATTACAAATCAATGATGGAGGCAGAGCGGCTGCCGGATATAAAGGAAAAGCAGGAGACTGTGTAGTTAGATCTATTGCAATTGTAACAGGTCTTCCTTATCAAAAAATTTATGATGATCTTTATAAGGCAAATGAAGAATTTAGAACTACATCAAGAACAAGACTTGCAAGAAGTTTAAAACAAAAAAATGACAGCCCAAGATCAGGTACTCATAGGGTAGTTGTTAAGAAATACCTTGAAAAACTAGGTTGGCAGTGGACGCCGACTATGTTTATTGGTCAAGGCTGCAAAGTTCATTTGAAAAAAGATGAACTTCCAAGTGGGACGTTAATTGTATCATGTTCAAAACACATAACGGTTGTTAAAGATGGTGTCTTGCATGATACATATGATTGTTCAAGACGGGGCACACGTTGTGTTTATGGTTATTGGAAAAAAATAAATTAAAGATATAATAATTATTAATGAGCTTTAAAGATAACGTTAATTTACATGTAGATAAATCAGCTAAATTACTAAATTTTAGTGATGACTTACTTGAACATTTAAAATCTATTCATTCATTAATTAAAGTAAATGTAGGTGTTGTTCTAGACGGTAAAATTAATAATTTTACTGGATGGAGAGCTGTTCACTCAGAGCACATTCTTCCAACTAAAGGTGGACTAAGATATTCAGAAACGGTTGATCAAGATGATACAGAAGCTCTAGCATCTTTGATGACTTACAAATGTGCGATAGTTAATATCCCTTTTGGAGGTGCTAAAGGGGGGTTAAAAATTAACCCTAAGAATTACACCATGCCCCAACTTAGAGAAATTACTAAAGCGTTTGCTAGTAAACTAATTAATAAAGGTTTTATTTCTCCAGCATTAAATGTACCGGCTCCAGATGTTGGAACGTCTGAAAGAGAAATGGAATGGATTTTAGAGACTTATAAAACACTTAAACCAGATGATATAAATTATAGAGGTTGCGTAACAGGTAAACCCTTACACAGAGGAGGTATTGCTGGCAGAACTGAGGCTACCGGTAGAGGTATTGAAGAAGTAGTTAGAGAAATATTTAGGCATGAAGATGTTGTTAAAGAAGCAAGATTGAAAAATGAATTAAAGGATAATGAAATTATAGTTCAAGGTTTTGGTAATGTTGGAAGTAATTTAGCCAAACATTTATATAATAGAGATAATGCAAAGATTATAGCCATAGGAGAGTTTGATGGTTATTTATATAATAAAAAAGGCATTGATATAAATGCACTAATTGAATTTTATAAGACAAATAAAACTATCAATAATCCTAAACTTGGAGAATTTAAAAATAATCCAAGTGAACTTTTAGAATTAGATTGTGATATTTTAATTCCAGCTGCATTAGAAAATGCAATCACTGTTGATAATGTAGATAAAATTAAAACGAAATTAATAATTGAGGCTGCAAATGGACCCATTTCATTTGAGGCGGATCAAAAATTATTTGAAAAAGGCGTTATGATTATTCCTGATATCTATGTCAATGCGGGTGGTGTTGTGGTTTCTTATTTTGAGTGGGTAAAAGATATTTCTCATATACGTTTTGGTAGAGTTGAAAAAAGATTTCAAGAACAAAAAATATTAGACATTATTGATTTGATAGATAAAAAAACTAATACTAAAACTGACTTTGATACCATTAAAAGAATTGTTCATGGTGCTGATGAAGAGGACTTAGCTTTTTCAGGACTAGAAGACAGTATGAGAAATGCATTTATTGAAATTTATAATGCTAAAAAACAAATAAAAAAATCCTTTAGAGAAAGCGCTTATTACGTATCTCTAAAAAAGATAAGAAACTTCTATACCGTAGAAGGCTTCCCAAAACGATAATAGCAGCTTAATTTTATCTATAATTAAATTAATAGAAGACTCTCAATCTATGATTTGTTAGCATTTAATATGAGAAAGATATTGCGGACTAGCTTTATTAAGCTTTTGACCATTTTAGTTTTAAGTTTATTATTAACTAGTGGTGCTAAAGCTGGTTGTGATGATGCTCCAACTGATGGAGTGGATTATTCTAATTGCCAATTTTCAGAAGGCCAAGATCTAAGTAGAGCTTATATACCAAACTCTAATCTTTCCTTTATCAGCTTTATTAAAGTTACCTTTGATAAAGGGGTAATGATGAATGCAACATTAGCTAACGGTAATTTTGTAGAATCTTCTTTTATTAGAACTAATTTATATGAAGCAAATCTTGAAGGGGGTATCTTTGAAAAAGCTAACTTTTCAAGTGCTAATTTAACAAGAGTAAACTTTAAAGGAGCTTCATTAATTGAGACTAACTTTACTAACAGTAATCTTTTTGAAGCAGATTTAACGGGTGCTAATATTTTAAATGCTAACTTTGAAGGCGCTAATCTTAATAACGCAGTTTGGATTGATGGAACTAAATGTTTACCAGGTTCTATTGGTAAATGTAATAAATAAAAAATTCTTAAGAATTATTTTATTGGTTTAATTTTTTGATTAATAACGAGCACTGCTCCAATTATTAAAATAGGTAAACCTATTATTAAATCTTGTTGCCATTCTAAGTTTTCAAATATTGTTGAGATTAATAAAGCAAGTACAGGCATTACAACTCCTACATAACCCGCTCGACCAGCTCCAACTTTTTCTAATAATCTTAAGTAAAAGATAAAAGCAAATATCGAGCCAATAATAGATAGATAAGCAAGGGATGCGATGTAACTGAAGGTATATTCAAATAATAATTCAGTACCTTTTATCTGGGTGATTAATAGTGTGACCAGTGATCCATAAAGCATTGAATACGCAAGTGTTGGTATTAATTGAAAGTTATTATTTAAGTTTCTTTGATGAACCATGTTACCTGTTGATGCACATAGTGTACCAAGTAAGGCTAAAAATAATCCAACATGGGTTCCATTAGCAAAGCTGAAATTGAAAATCTCATCATTGAAAATAATTATAATTCCAATCATTCCAATAGTTGCACCAAGTAAAGTTTTTAAAGAAGGTTTCTTTTTAAAGTAAAAGCCTTCTCCTAAAATATTCATAATGACGACCGTTGAAAAGACAACTGCTGGAAATGCGCTTATTAAATAAGTGTTTGATAGATAAAAGAAAACGTAATTTAAAGAGTAAAGACAAACACCAAAGAGTAAAAACCAAAGATGTTGATTTAAAGAAAACTTAAGATTTTTCTTCTTATAAATTAAATAAACAAAAATAACTATTGCAGCTATCAAAAACCTATAGAACACGGACACTAAAGGATCAACGTAGCCTAATTGAAACTTGATGACATACCAAGTCGGAGACCAGCAAAAAAGTGTGACAATAAATAATAAAAAATTGTTCATTAATAAACACTTATAATCAATCAATCTTAAAAAAATATAAGATTAATCTAACAATTTTAATATATAAGTTTAGTTGTTATGAAAAAGATACTTTTAATTTTAACTCTGTTTATATCATTAAGTAGTATTTCTTATTCAGATAATCATTTTCCAATTACCAGAGATTCTGAGTTAATGATTGCTAGAGGTAAAATTGTATACCAAAATAATTGTGCTAGTTGTCACCAAGTTAATTTATCAGGAGCTGAAAATTGGAAGGGTTTAGATGAAGATGGTCATCGTAAAGCTCCCCCTTTAAATGGAACGGGTCATACTTGGCACCATGATGATGAGACATTACATAAAATTATTAAATATGGCTTAGTTGGAATAATTAGTGACTATGAAGGTAAAATGGGTGCTTTTGGAGACAAATTAAATGACAAAGATATAGATTCAGTTTTAGCCTACATTAAAAGTTTTTGGCCAGATGATTATTACAAACATCAAATAAATTTAAGTAAATAAATTAAATGGCAACAGACACATTTCATTGGTCGTGTAAACACACGTGGCGAAAAAGTGCTAAGAATACGATGTGGTGTGTTATCGGTTGTGCAATTGGTGACTTTGGAACCATACTATTTTTTCAATTAAGTAAAATTCCTTTTCCAGTATTGGGCATTATGACTTTAGCAATCATAAATGGTTTATTAACTAGCATTATGCTTGAAACTTTTATTTTAATGAGACAAAATTTTAAATTAATTAATGCTTTAAAGACCGCCTGTGGAATGAGTTTCATCTCAATGGTTAGTATGGAAATTTCTATGAACGCTACAGATTATTTTTTAACTGGTGGAGCGATGCTAACTTGGTGGGTGGTACCTATTATGTTAACTGCGGGATTTTTAACACCATGGCCTTATAATTATTGGAGACTTAAAAAATTCAATCAAGCCTGTCATTAAATATTAAATGGTTACAACTTCTGAAATTATATTAGCAATTATTATTGTTGCCTTATCTGTTGTTATGCCTATCTATTATTATTACCAAAGGAAGAAAAACCCTAAGCAAGATAATAAAGCTCAAGATAACCCTGAGATTAAAAATTATATTGATAGAATTAATGAAATTACCCGCAAAAAACATAAATGAAAAAACGTTTATCAGGGTGCAGTGAGTGTGGAGATGATACAGCCATCTTAACACAAGTAAGCTCAGGACCAGAGGTGATCTTACTTTGCACAGATTGTTATAACCTGAAACATTCAAACGAAACACAAAACCATATTGGCTATGAAGAAGAAAAAAGCTAAAAAATTAAAGACTAAAAAATCTGCACCTAATTTCTACGGTCTTGGTAAATTTAATTACCTTATCTTTAAATTTCTCTGTTCACGGTTTAAGCTTAAATAAATAATTTTTTAACTCTCGGTTTATTAGTCAAAACAGAATTACATAAATACCAAAGGTTATAGATACCCTTGGTATTTGAATGTTTTAATTTTAATTTACAGGAATAACAAAGCTTGGAGGATAAATTCTAGATTTATCTGTAATTGCATCTGTAATACCTAAATCAAAAAAGAAAACGCTAGCAGCAACTTTACCACCTTCCATTCCACTTGGAATACTGCCATATCCTTTTTTTCCATTTTCAGATTCACAATCAAATCTCAACGCATCATCAGATCTTCTGACCATGGTTGTAGAAGGGATGTTTACACTGTACGAAGCTCTTTTGTTGTTCAATTTACATTTACCATCAGATCCATCACTAAATGATAATGACACCGGAACATTTGGATCGTTAACAATAGTTCCACAAGATGCTAATGCAAAAATTGAAAATAAAATAATAATTATGTTTTTCATATTTCTCCTCTTTTTTTTAGTTATATTATGATTTTATATATATAATTTAAAGCAAAATCATTCAGCCCTAAGCAATAAATTAAATGCTTAGAGCTAATAATTAAATGTTAATTGTCTTAAAACTTAAAACCAATTATTTGGAATTATGATGTAGTGAATTGCAAGCACAATTGCAACTGACACCGTCAATCCTATAGTCATTTTAAGAAAGTCTTTACCAATTAGTGGAAACACATATTTGAATTTATAATCACTATTCATTGATGCGATTGCTAATTCTCTTCCACACAATAGTCCAACAAACACCCAAGTTGTTGACATTGGTAAGTCATTAAGTTCTTTAAAATAATAAAGAACCGCAGCATAAATAATATTGATTATGGTTGCTGATCTTGCGTACCTTGTGCCAGTTTTCTCTAAGACAACCTTTTGAATAGTTCCACCATGAATGTAGAAGATATAAAAAAGTAGTGCTGTAAAGTAAGCTAGTACAATTAATAATAAGTTAACATCAATTTGTCTTGGAAGATAAACTGCAATGTTAGCTACATCATGAGATAACCAAACCCACCATAACCAAGCAGAAGTTACCCAAACAGAGTTACGCCAAAAGCCAATCCATTTGTCTTCAACTTCATCTAGTTTTTCATTAATAAATTTTGAAATAACGACCCAGCAAATATAAGCAGCCGTTGCAGCTAAACCATAGCCGACAACACTTTTCATAAGCATCTTCTCAAGCACCACCGTTGATGCAAAAGCTGATAAAACTAAGAAGGTTGTTGAAACCGGTATTCCTATTCTTGTTAATATTAGAAGTATTCCTGGTGCCACTGCGTGATACCATTGTATTTCTTGGAAAGGTATTCTTGTTAGTCTGCCGTAAGAGATATCTCCATCATTACTGTACCAGCCCCAAGTAATAGCAAGTATCATTACAAATGATGCTGCACTAGCAAGAGTGTACCATTTAAACCATTTTTGTTTTGACGCGATAAAAGTTCCCAATGTTTGAATTGAGTCATTTGCAATAACACTGTACCCCGCTAAAGCAAAGCCGACGATTGTATAAAACAGTGTAAGAGTCATTAAAACTTTCTATATAATTAATTATTAATTACAAATTTATTTTTAGAGTTATAATACTACCTCTGGTTTTAAAATTATGAGCTCTGATATTAAAATAAAAGATCAAAAAATGATATTTCTTGATGAGATGATGGATCAAGTAATTATCCTTGATAAATTTAAAAATGTTTTTTTTGCAAATAAAAGCGCTGTTGCTAGATTTGGTAATGATATTATTGGTAAAAATATTTCATTAATTTTAAGAGATGCTAATTTATTAGAAAGTATTGATCTTGCAATTCAGGATAAAAGTTCACAAGTTTTAGATGTGGAAATTAAACTTCCTATTTTTCAATTCTATAATGTAAATATTATCCCAGAGTCTTTAAATGAATCTGAAGATGAACATTCTGTAATAATATTTTTAAAAGATTTAACTGAAATATATAAGACACAACAATTTAAATCAGATTTTGTTGCTAATGTTTCTCATGAGTTAAGAACACCCTTACAGTCAATTAAGTTAGGATTAGAGACAATAAATGATGGTCATGCTTCAAATGATTTTGAAATGCAAAAGAAATTTTTACCCATTATGATGCAACAAACGGAGCGTATGGAAAATTTGATTAATGATTTACTTTCATTGTCAAAAATCGAATTACAAGAACATATTAGACCCACCACTGAGTTAGATTTAAAAGAAATAATAACTCACGTGATTAAATTGAATTCAGAGCTTGTTAAGAAAAAAAAGATAAAAATAGAAAACAATATTACAGATGATACTTATAAAATTTCTGGAGATAGAAATAGATTAATAGAAATTTTTACTAATTTAATTGATAATGCTTGCAAGTATAGCGATAGTGATACTGTCATTAAAATTTCCTTGGTTAAGAAAATGGACACTATTTTGTTTTCTATTAAAGACCAAGGGGTTGGAATTCCTAAAAAATATTTATCCCGAATCACTGAGCGTTTTTTCAGAGTAGATCCTGCAAGAAGCAAAGATGCAGGGGGTACTGGTTTAGGTTTGGCTATTGTTAAACATATAGTAAATCAACACCGTGCAACTATGGATATTATCAGTACTGAAGGAAAAGGTACTGAATTTACCATTGAATTTCCAAAAGTATAAAATTTTAGAAGATAATAAAATATTCTTTGTCATAAAAGTTTCATAAACTTGTAATAAAATTGAAACAAAGAAATTTTATAAGAATTAAATATAAATAAACAAAGGAAAAATAAAAATGAAAAATGTTAAAATTATTTTATCAATCTTGACGGTGATGCTATTTGCGTCAAATGTTCAAGCAAGAGATCAAATCCGGATAGTGGGGTCATCAACTGTTTACCCATATGCAACTGTTGTTGCTGAAAATTTTGGTAAAACAGGAAAATTTAAAACGCCCGTAATTGAAAGCACTGGAACGGGTGGGGGTATGAAATTATTTTGTGCTGGTGTTGGCACTGATCACCCAGATATTACTAATGCATCAAGAGCTATAAAATCTAAAGAAAAAGCATTATGTGAAAAAAATGGTGTAACTGAAATTATAGAAATTATTGTAGGAAATGACGGTATTTCTTTAGCTCACGCAGTAGATTCTCCAGATTCAAATTTTACTAAAGAACAACTTTGGAGAGCACTAGCAAATGAAGTAGATGTAGATGGTAAATTGGTTGCTAATCCATATAAACAATGGAGCGACATTGATCCATCACTTCCTTCTAAAAAGATTGAAATTCTTATTGCCCCACCAACATCAGGTACAAGAGATGCATGGAATTCTTTAGTAATGAGCAAAGGTTGTTCTAAAGAGGCAAAAGCACTTTTTGGTGACAAAGCTAGTAGCGAATGTACTAAAATCCGTGAAGACGGTTATGCAGTAGAAGCAGGTGAAAACGATACTCTAATTGTTCAAAAACTAGCATCAAATCCTGACGCATACGGCTTTTTTGGTTATAGCTATTTAGTTGGCAATAAAGACAAGGTAAAAGCTGCAGCTATAGAAGGAGTTAAACCTAGTCTTGAAGGTATTCAAGATTACTCATATCCAATAGCTAGACCTTTATTCTTTTATGTAAAAAAAGCACATATTGGAGTAGTTCCTGGAATTGACGCATTTATTAAAGATTTTACGTCAAAAAAAGCAATGGGACCAAGAGGTTACTTAGCTGAGATCGGTTTAGTACCTTTAGCTAAAGCAAAATATGATGTTGTAAGAACTGCAGCAGTCGAATTAAACACTATTAGCATCAAGTAATTTAAATTCCTCAAACATAATCAAGGCCAGAATAAACTTCTGGCCTTTTTTATTAGTACAATTTGAAGTTTAAAATTGTAACAAATCTGTAACATTAAAACTGTAATACATAAGCTCATGAATATTATAATTTTATTATTAGTTACAATATTTAGCTATCTATCATTTTTATATGGTCGCTCTAGAATAAGAAAAATTACATCAACACAATCTATAAAGATTAACGCTCTACCAAATTATTATGGTTATTATCTAGCTTTATGGTGTGCGTTACCAGCATTAATTATATTATTATTTTGGTCTATATTTGAACCAGCGATTATTAAATATTTGATCTCACAAACTTTAATTCAAAACGATTTAAATTATTCGGGTGACCAACTTAATTTACTTTATCAAAAAATTAGATCACTTTATGAGGGTAATTTTTCAGGAACCTTAACTGAAGAAATTAAAATAGGTGTTAAGAATTATGAAAATTTACAAACAATTGCTCAAAATTCTAAAATTGTTTTATTATTATCAACTTTTATTGCTGCTATCTCATATGGGATTTTTAGAATTTCAAAAAATAATAAAGCAAGACATGATGTTGAAAAAATTTTAACAGGATTACTTTTTGTATGTTCTCTAGTTGCTATATTAACAACAATGGGAATTATTTTCTCTCTTTTATTTGAAAGTTTAAAATTTTTTTCAGCAATTAATATTTTTGATTTTTTGTTTGGAATGAATTGGAGTCCTCAAAGAGCTTTCGTTAGTGATGCCTCAGCAATTACAGCTTTAGAATATGAAAATTTAAAAGGTGCTTTTGGTTCTGTTCCTTTATTTGCTGGTACAGCATTTATAGCTCTCATTGCAATGCTTGTAGCTGTTCCTATTGGATTATTTTCTGGAATTTATATGGCAGAGTACGCAAGTTCTAAAGTTAGAAAATATTCTAAACCAATTATTGAAATCCTGGCTGGAATTCCAACAGTTGTATATGGTTTTTTTGCAGCGCTTACTATCGGCCCCTTTTTTAGAGAATTAGGTGAAAAGTTAAATTTAGAGGTATCTTCTGAAAGTGCTCTTGCTGCAGGATTGGTAATGGGGGTTATGATTATTCCTTATGTGTCTTCATTATCTGATGACGTGATTAATGCAGTCCCTCAATCTTTAAGAGATGGATCTTATGCAATTGGAGCAACTAAATCAGAAACTATTAAAAATGTTGTAATTCCTGCTGCATTACCAGGGATTGTGGGTTCTGTCTTATTAGCTGTATCAAGAGCCATTGGTGAAACAATGATTGTGGTAATGGCTGCTGGTTTAGCCGCAAATCTAACCATTAATCCACTTGAGTCTACCACTACCATCACCACTCAAATTGTAATGTTATTAATTGGCGATCAGGAGTTCGATAGTCCAAAAACACAATCTGCTTTTGCATTGGGCTTAACACTTTTCTTTGCAACATTAATTTTAAACTACATAGCCTTAAGATTTGTTAAAAAATATAGAGAAAAATATGAATAAAGAGCAACGATTAAAAAAACGACATAATGCTGAAAAAAGATTTAAGCTCTATGGATTAACTTCTATTTTACTAGCAATTTTTTTTGTAATCTTTTTATTAAATGCTATCTTTTCAAAAGGCAGTGGCGCATTTTTAAAAACAACTATCGATGTTGAGGTAAATTTTGATGCTGACACTTTAGAATTAAGTGAATCGCCTCCACTAGAAGATTTAGAAAATACAGATTACTATGAACTAGCAATTGATAGTATTCTTAGAGTAAAAAAAGTTAATGGTTTAACTGAAGAAAAGTTATTAATTAATTTATTTAGTCCTGATTATGAATATGAAATAAGAAACTTTTTACTTGATAATCCAAAAGCTTTAAATCAAACCACTGTATTAAAACTAACTGCATCAGATGATTTTGATCAATTGCATAAAGGTAATTACCCTAGAGAACTTCCAGAAGAGCAAAGACGGATTAATAATTTTCAATTAAATCTTTATGACGAATTAGTTAATGAAGGAAAAGTTAATAAAATATTTAACTCATATTTGTTTACTAAAGGAGATTCAAGAAACCCTGAACTTGCAGGAATTGGTGGAGCCTTAGTAGGTTCATTTTTTACCATTGTAATTACTTTATTATTATCTTTTCCAATCGCTATTGCAGCTTCAGTTTATTTAGAGGAATTTGCTCCTAAAAATAAAATTACTGATTTTATAGAAATTAATATAAATAATTTAGCAGCAGTACCTTCCATTGTATTTGGATTATTAGGTTTGGGTATTTTGCTTGGGACCTTTCATCTACCAAGATCAACTCCATTAGTTGCAGGAATTACTTTAGCCTTAATGACTTTACCAAGAATTATTATTCCATGTAGAGCTTCCTTAAAAGCAGTACCTCCTTCAATTAGAGAAGGAGCGCTTGCAATTGGCGCATCTAAAGTTCAATCAGTTACGCATCATGTTCTGCCTTTAGCAATTCCAGGCACTTTGTCAGGAACTATTATTGGTTTGGCCCAAGCGCTTGGGGAAACAGCGCCCTTAATATTGATTGGTATGGTTGCTTTTGTGGTCGATATTCCATCTATTCCAACGGATCCATCAGCTTCGTTGCCAGTACAGGTTTATTTATGGTCTGAACAAGCAGAAAGAGGGTTTGTAGAAAAAACATCAGCAACTATTATGGTTCTTTTAAGTTTTTTAATTACATTAAATTTTATAGCAGTTTACTTACGACAAAAATTTGAAAGGAAGTGGTAATGAAAAATAATAAAATAAAAATTAAAAGCAGTAATTTAAATGTGCATTATGGAGAAAAACAAGCACTCTTTGATGTAGATTTGGATATCTATGACAAAGAAGTTACAGCTTTAATCGGTCCTTCTGGATGTGGAAAATCAACCTTCATAAGATGCATAAACAGAATGAATGATGTTATTGATATTTGTAAAGTTGAAGGATCAATTACAATAGATGATGAAGAGATCATTGACAAAAATCTGGATGTTGTAGGACTTCGAGAGAAAATTGGTATGGTTTTTCAAAAACCCAATCCTTTTCCAAAAAGTATTTATGATAATATTTCTTATGGACCAACCATTCATGGTTTAGCAGAAAATAAAACAGATATGGATGAAATTGTTGAGAATAGTTTAAAAAAAGCAGCTTTATGGAACGAAGTTAAAGACAGGTTAAATGAAGCAGGCACAGGTTTATCTGGAGGTCAGCAGCAAAGATTATGTATTGCAAGAGCCATATCAGTAAATCCTCAAGTTATTTTAATGGATGAACCGTGTTCGGCACTAGACCCTATTGCCACTGCTAAAATTGAAGAATTAATTGATGAACTTAAAAAAAGTTATACAATAGTCATTGTTACTCATTCAATGTCCCAAGCTGTAAGAGTTTCTCAAAGAACTGGCTTTTTCCATTTAGGAAAAATAATTGAAGTGGATACAACAGAGAAAATATTTAAAAACCCTGGAAATAAAATGACCCAGGATTATATTACAGGGAGGTTTGGTTAATCATGTCAGATATTACACATATTGTTAAATCCTACGAGGATGAATTACAAAGTTTAAATGATAACTTAATTAAAATGGGTAGCTTAGTTGAAGCTCAGTTGACAGACTCAATGGAGGCCATCATCAAAGTTGATAAAGAAGCTGCTGAAAACATTATTAAAAATGATGAAAAAATTAATGAGTTAAGAGCAACTATTGAAGAGCAGATTGTAACAGTACTTGTTAAAAGAGCCCCGATGGCAATTGATTTAAGATTAACTATTTCAACTTTAAAAATTTCAAGTGATCTTGAACGTATTGGTGATTTAGCAAAAAGTGTTGCTAAAAAGATCAAACCTTTACCACGCGATCTTCCAGAAGAGTTAATTGCCAGTTTAAAAAGATTAGGGGAGTTAGTTCAAAGACAATTGAAAGATGTTTTGGATGCTTATCTTAACCAGTCAAAAGAAGCTGCTGTTAAAATTTGGAAATCAGATGAGAGAGTAGATGATTTAACACATATCGCAATGAACGAAGTTGCAAATTTCTTAAGCAAAGATAAAAAAAATTTAGATCTAGCAACACACTTATTGTTTGTGACTAAAAATATTGAAAGAGCAGGAGATCATATTACTAATATCGCTGAAGCTTTATTTTATCTAATCGAGGGAGAGCATATTGAAGGAGCAAGACCTAAAGGTAAAGATTTTGATCCAAACTAATGACCGTTAGCATTCATATTGTAGAAGACGAACAACCCATTATCACTTTAGTTAAATATAACCTTGAAAAAGAAGGTTATAAAGTTTCATCATCAGACAATGGCAATGAGGGTATTGAAGATATTAAAAAATTATTTCCTGATCTTGTTTTATTAGACTGGATGTTACCTGATTTTTCTGGCGTAGAAATTTGTAAAATTTTAAAAAAAGAAAAAAAATTTAAAGAAATTCCAATCATAATGCTTACTGCTAAGGGTGAGGATGAAGATAAGATTAAAGGGTTAAACTCTGGTGCAGATGATTACATCACCAAACCCTTTAGTTTCCCAGAATTACTTGCAAGAATAAAAGCGCTACTTCGAAGATCTAAGCCCTCATTAGTTTCTGATATTATTGAATTCGAAGACCTTAAGGTGGATAGATTAACACGACGTGTTTTTAGAAAAAACAAAGAAATTCATTTGGGACCTAAGGAATATGATTTAATCAATTTTTTTATTAAAAACCCTAAACGTGTTTACTCAAGAGATCAAATTCTAGAGAATGTTTGGTCTGATAATATCAATGTTGAAACAAGAACAGTTGATGTTCATATAAGAAGACTTAGACAAAGTATTAATATTGATGGATTTAAAGAATTAATTAGAACCGTAAGATCAGCTGGCTATTCATTAAATTAGTAATGACTGTAGAAGCATAAAGACTTAAAATAATAATAATAAACTGAACATAGACACCCGATTTAGGACTTGTTAAGGTCTGATTATGAAAGGTTATAGATTTATTACAAGTGACGACACTTCAGAATTTTGCCATCGTGTAACGGAGGCCATATCCAATGGATGGAAATTGTATGGTGAACCCAAAATGACTTTTGATAAAAAAAGAGGGGTCATGCGTTGTGCTCAAGCAGTTATAAAAAATTCACCTCAGAAAAAGTATTCCAAAAAGATGAAGCTATCATCGATATAAATGGCAGATCAGATAATACCCTTTGTTTATATGCTAGGGATACTCTTATTAGTACTCCCAGCTTTTCTACAATCTAATTCTAAATTAAAGCAGTTTTTAACTAATCTTAGTATTTGGATTGTCATTATTCTCATAATTTTAACTATTATTTATTTTTTCAATTGACAGTTTGAGAGAAAGTTGATTATATTTAGTTGCGCTGAGTTAAGTTAAATTGCAGAGCGCGTTATAAATCCTGCTAAAGCGACGCTTCAACCACCGCTTTAGACAGGTGGTTTTTTTTTATCTTTCATAAAATTAAGCCGGGCAGTTGAACCATATTGTGCGCCCTGCATTTGCTTAAGCACTAAAAAGGAGAAAAGAGGCCTATGAATATAACCTCTGATTATTTTGTGACCTTTTTTCTCCAAAACAAGAGGAAAAAAAATGAGCACAAATAAATTAAAAGAAAGATTAGATAAAGGACCTGTTATATGCGCAGAAGGTTTTTTATTTGAGATAGAAAGACGTGGCTATATGTCATCAGGGGAATTTGTTCCAATGGTGTCATTAGATCATCCTGAAGTTTTAGAAAATTTACATAGAGAATTTCAACACGCAGGATCTGATGTAGTTGAGGCCTTTACTTATAATGGACACAGAGAAAAAATGCGTGTTATTGGTAAGGAAGAACTTCTCGAACCACTAAATCGTTCAGCATTAAAAATTGCTAAAAAAGTAGCACTAGATACTCCTAAAGGATCAAAACCAAATTTGATGGCAGGTAATATTTCAAATTCAAATATCTGGAAACATAATGATCCACAATCTCAAAAAGAAGTTGAAGGAATGTTTACAGAGATGATTGGTTGGGCCGTTGAAGAAGGTGCTGATATGTTAATTGGTGAAACTTTTTATTATGCTGAAGAAGCTTTTAAAGCTTTAGAGATAATGAAAAAAACAGGTTTACCAACTGTATTAACCATATCCCCAATGGGTGAAAATAAAATGAGAGATGGAAAATCAGTTGTTGATACCTGTAAAGAGCTAGAGCAATTAGGGGCCGATGTTGTTGGTTTAAATTGTTTTAGAGGACCTGCTACTATGTTTCCTTTTTTAAAAGAAATTAGAAAAGCAGTTAAATGTCATGTTGGAGCTTTACCTATTCCTTATAGAACCACTGAAGATTACCCAACATTTTTTAATCTACCAGATAGAAGCGATTGTCAGTGTCCATCACCTCATGGAAGAACGTTTCCAACAGCATTGGACCCACACTTTTGTAATAGATATGAAATAGGTAAATTTGCAAAAGACGCTTATGCCCTAGGCATTAATTACCTTGGAGTATGTTGTGGAGCAAACCCAATGTTGATTAGGGAAGTTGCTGAGTCAATTGGTTTAACTGTTCCAGCAAGTAAATATCGAGAGAACATGGAAAATCATTTTATGTATGGAAAAAATAAAAGAATTCCAAAACATATGACTGAATATGGAGACAAAGCGTAAATAAATTAAGAAGGGCATTTAACTAAATTGTGCGCCTGACATATGTCGAAGCACTAAAACAGGAGAAAACAAATGAGTAACAATCTAAAAGAAACAATAAGTAATCTTCAGAAGGATTTTACAGCCAACCCCAAAAATGCTTTGGTCCAATATGAAAGCAACTCAATTCTTAAAGAAGGACTTCAATCTGTAGTCACTCTTAGAGAGCATAAATTAGTTGTTGATGAACCCAAAAGTTTTGGTGGAAAAGATGAGGGACCCAGCCCAGTAGAGTTAATATTAGCAGCGTTAGCAACGTGTCAGGAGATAACCTATAAAGCATTTGCTACAGCAGCGGGTATTAATATTGAGAGTGTTAGTGTTAAATTAAAAGGTGAATTAGATCTTCAGGGTTTTTTAGCTTTAAATAAAAACACTAGACCTGGCTTTCAATCCATCTCTGGTACTGTTGATATTAAATCTTCATCACCTAAAGCAGAAATAGATAAATTGATTGATACGGTAAATACACATTGCCCGGTATTAGATATTTTATCAAAAGGAGTTCCTATTAAATTGTTTCAAAAGGTTTCTTCAAGTTCTAATAATAAAGAGCACATAGAGCAAAGAGCAAGTGCTGCTTAACTAATCTAATTTAAGCCCTATGAAAATAGGGCTTAAGTCTTTTAAGTTCATTTCAAATCCTAAAAAATTAGAAGTTTGACTAGAATTAAGTATTAATTGCGTGCTAGGGTCTTGTTAATGAAAAATATTTATCATTCCGATATTTATCAATTTAACACCCCAGTTAATAGTTACTGGGAAGATCATTCAAGCGAAAATTTAAATCTAGAAAAACTTAATAAAGATATTAGTTCAGAAATTGTTGTAATAGGAGGAGGGTATACTGGTTTATCCTGTGCAATTAATTTAATAGAAAATCATAATTTAGAGGTCATTTTAGTTGAAGCTGGAAAAATAGGTTGGGGGGCTTCATCTCGTAATGCAGGTTTTTGTTGTCTGCCACCAAGTAAGATGTCTTTTAAAAAGATGCAAGCTATTTACGGCAATGATGAAACTAAAAAGTTCTTTAAAAACTCTGTTGAAGGCTCAAATTATACAAAAGATATTATACAAGAATATAATATTGATTGTGATGTAACGGGGGATAGTAATTACGTAGTCGCCCATCACCCAAGTAAGTTTAAAGATATTAAAGAACAAGCCAAAGCTTACAAAGAAGAGTTTGGTATTGAAACTGAAATTTATTCAAAAGAAGACTTTGATAAAATTGGCCATGGGGGTACAGAGCAATTTGGAGCTTTTTCTTATAAACCTGGTTTTGCAATCAATCCTCTTAAGTTTGTTAATGGCATTGCAAAATATGCTTTATCTAAACAATTAAAAATCTTCGAGCACACTAAAGTTGATAAAATTGATAAAGATAAGGGCACTTATATTTTAAGGACTAAAGAAGGATCTATTCGTTCAAAAAAAATAGTTGTTGCAACAAATGGGTTCTACCAAGAAGGTTTAATCCCAGAGATGAATTCAAGAATTTTACCAGTAATTTCAAATATTATTGTCACCCAACCCTTAACCGAGCAAGAAATTGACCAACATAATTTTAAAACATTTTCTCCAATAGCTAATACTAAAAATCTTTTATATTATTATCGAAAGTTACCTGACAATCGAATTTTATTTGGTACCAGAGGAGATTTAAGTGGCAGTGATCAATCTAATTTAGATATGTCTAAGAAAATGGAAAAGTTTTTAAAAGATATTTTTCCTAAATGGAAAGACATTAATATTGATTATAATTGGCGGGGATTAATTGCTTTATCTCAAAAATTAACTCCCTCCATTGGTAAAATTGATAATGAAGAGATTTATTATGGATTTGGTTATAATGGGGTTGGAGTGAGTGCTGCTCCTTGGACTGGAAAACAATTGTCTAAGTTAGTATTATCAAACAGTAAAGAGTTAGATATTTCAAAAATTTATAAAGGATTACCTAAGAAATTTATCTTTCCTAAGTTAAGAACATTTTATTTTAGATTAGCGGTGTGGTTTTATATAATTAAAGACAGATTTAATATTAACTAATTCCATTACCTAGACACCTGATTAGAGGTTTCGCAATATTGAGTTATGAAACTCACTATGAGTGAAGCTGATAAAAAAAATAGCATTTTATATTTATAAATTTATTTTAAATAATATTTGTTAAAGGTAGCTTTTGTTGCTACCTCAAGTTGATTTATTAATCATCACAAACTAAACGATAAGTTTTTATTAAACTTATTTCCGTGAAATTTTTCTTAAATTGCATCATTTGGTAAATTAATTTAAAATATTATTTGTAATCTTAATAAAATTCAAAAAAAAATGAAACAAACTGCAATTATGTCATATTGGTTAAGTGCTACAACCAAGTGCACATCTATGGGCATGGGAAATCAAAAAGGTTGGTTTTCAAATTTAAACCATGCCCCACCCAAAATACAAGTTAAGAAAATATGAAACGACTAAAAAATTTTTTAACTTGGTTATTTATCTATCTCCTTAGTATTGGAAATCCATACACCTATTCATTTGCCGATATTGCAGCAACAACACTTCCAACTGGTGGAAATGTAATTAGTGGAAACGTAACAATTTCAATACCAGAAGTTGGAAAGATGGATGTAAATCAAACATCTAATCAAGGAATAGTGAATTGGGATACTTTTAATGTAGGTTCAAGTGCATCAGTACATTTTAATCAACCAACCTCAAGATCAAGTATTTTAAATAATGTATTAAGTGGTCAATCAATCATCAATGGATCTATTTTTTCCAATGGTCGTCTAATTTTAGTAAACCCAACTGGAATTTTAACAGGACCTACGTCTGCAATTAGATCTGAGGGCGCAATTTTATCAACTTTAAATTTAACTAAACAAAATTATTTAAATAGTACTTATAACTTTTCAACTAACAATAATTCAACTTTAATAAACGAAGGTAACATAGAGGGTGAGTATGTTGCTTTGCTTTCTCCAATAATTACTAATAAAGGAACTATTAATACAAATGTTGCAACAAGCCTTGCTGCTGGAGATAATCTAAAATTAAGTATAAGTGATAGCAATCTTTTAACGGTATCAGTCAATCCTTCAAAAATAAAATCTTCAATTAATAACGAAGGAAATATTAAATCTCAAAATGGAATTGTGACTTTAAAAACAGATATTGCTCAATCTGTCGTTGATCAAGTAATTAAAATTGAAAATGCTAAATCAGATGGTTTAATATCAGAGAATGGAATTGTTAAATTAGTTACTAATACTGGAGCAATTACAGCCAAAGATATTAAAATTGATGCAGGTTCAAATGGTGCTTCAACAATTTCAGGTACATTAAATTCTAACTCTGACACTTCAAATGGTGGCTCAGTAGAAGTTACTGCTAAAGAAATTGATATCAATACTGCAACAATATCAGCTGATGGTAAAACAGGGGGAGGAAAAGTTTTAATTGGTGGAGATTGGCAAGGTTCAGGTGATTTACTTCAAGCAACATATCTAAATATTGATTCAAATTCTAAAATCACAGCAAACGCCTTAACAAGTGGATCAGGCGGAACAATTGTAGCATGGTCAGATATAAAAAATTCAAATTCACTCACAACAGTAAGCGGAACATTGGAAGCTAAAGGTATCGATGGCAGTGGGGGCCAAATAGAAACTTCAGGTGCTGATTTAAATATTAATGGAATTAGAGTTAACACCAGTTCTGTTAGTGGAAGTTATGGAAATTGGTTGGTTGACCCAACTAATTTAACAATTGATGCATCTGCAGCCTCAACTTATGCCACCAACTTATCAAGTACGGATGTAACGTTAACAGCAGATAACACAATCACTTTAAATAATAATATTTCTTACTCAGGATCTAGAAATTCTACTCTAACATTTGATGCCACAACCACGGTTTTGAATGCAAATATTACATCTTCTAATGGAACTTTATCTATTGATATAAATACAATTTTAGAAATTGGAGCAACCAATACGACATTTACCACAAACGGAGGTAATGTAGATATTAGTGGTGTTATTCGAGCTGTTACTGGAGAAAATAGTAATAATTTTACAATTAATGCTGGCACGGGAAATGTCACTTTTTCATCTAATGTAGTTAAACAAGTAGGTGATTATTCTGCAGGATTTGCTCAAGGTAATTTTACATCAATAAGTGATTTAGATTTTAGTGGTACTTTCTTGAACGCGATTAACATAGCTGGAACAGCAACCACTATAGGTGATGTGACATTTCAAGATGGTCGCGCATCTAATAATACCTCAAATGCAAATGAGTCATTCCAACATGAAATCCAAAATTGGAATTCAAGAAATTATGGCAACACAGGTTTGAATAACATAATGAAGGGTATTAGATGGTCTGGTGGAACGGGACATTCTCCTTATGTCCAATTTACAAATGCTACAGCTGGCCAAAAATATAAGATTCAAGCTTTATTTAAAGAACAAAATTATAATAGATATTTTGATGTCTATGTAGATGGAACAAAAATTGTAGATGATTTTAGACCTTTAGATGCTGGAAGCACCAGTGTTAATCGAGGAAGATATTTGACCTATCAATTTGAGGCAGCGTCAACAAATGTAATGTTTAGATTATCAGGAAGAACTGCTGAAAATAGTGGAGGGAGATTACATGGCAATGACGTTAATCCAATTTTGAATGCGATATCAATTGAAGCAGTAGATGCAGGTGCCGCAATAAACAATTTATCTATAACTGCAAATCAGTTTAGCGCTCAAGCTATAGAAGTTGGAGGAGATCTGACAGTAACAAACTCTGGTGGCTCAACTATTTCAGGAGTGATTAGTGGAGATACTGCTTTAGTTAAAGCTGGAACTTCAAGTTTAACCACATCAGCAAATAATACCTATACAGGAGGCACAACAGTTAGCGCGGGTACATTATTTGGTGGCGCCGCAAGTAGGTCGAATGATGTTTTTGGAACAGGATCAATCTCAGTTGCAAGTGGTGCAACGCTTTGGATTGATCGAAGTGATGATGGTGCTTTAACTAATGCACTAACTTTAAATGGCGGAACACTTCGTGGAACAAATGGTTTTGGTCAGTATTGGGATGGAAATATTACTTTAGGAGCACACTCAACTATCAAAGCTGATAATAATTTAATTATTGATGGAGTAATTAGTGGAAGCAGTAAAAATTTAACTAAAACTGGAAATGGTAATTTACTTTTAAGAGGAAATAATACTTACACAGGCAGCACTACTATTTCGGCAGGAACACTTACATTAAGTGGCTCAGGAAATTTAGGTGCTGGTTCATATGCTGGAGCAATTGCAAATAGTGGAACATTTAAATTTGATACAAGTGCAAATTTAATTTCAACTGGTGTAATTTCAGGTTCTGGAGCAGTAAACGTATCAGGCGCAGGAATTTTTGAACCAACTGCTACGAACACTTATACAGGAGGAACAATTATTGATGGAGGTAAAATTGCAGCTAAGACAGATAGAAACTTTGGTGCCAACCCTTCATCGGATGACCCGGATAACATTCTATTAAGGAACACTGGAACTATTTATTTTGGATCAGTTAATTCAAGCAACTCTCTAGCCCATGTTAACTTTGGATATAATAATAATAGAGGGATTTATTTAGAGTCAGGACAACATAATTTTATTGATGGTAGCGGAGGCAATGGAAGAAATAAAATTTATTCTGTTATCAGTGGAGTAGGTGGCGTTACTTATGGAAAAACTGGTAACAAAACAATGACAATCTATTCAGCTAATACTTATACGGGAGATACAAGATTTAATTACACAACAGGCTCAAATAATGGAGTTCATATTGCAAATGCTGATGCATGGAAATATTCAACTGTTTATCTTAACAGTACAAGAACAGATGTTAGAAAAGGTTGGTCAGTAGTTTCTGGAGGTTCAATTAATTTTGGTGGTCTTGCAGGTGATGCTACAAATTGGAGATGGCAAAATAAAAAAGTAACATTTGGTTTTAATAATCAAGATACCACTTTTTCTGGATCTATTTCTCAATACAATAACAGTGGATATGATTTAGTAAAAGTTGGAACTGGAACAACAACTTTTTCAAACACAAACACTAATGCTAACCAAGATGAAAATAATGGAATTGATATTCAAGCAGGTAAAGTTAAATTAGCAGGAAATTGGGGAAGAAGTAACGACTCTAATGGGAATTTTAAAATTGCAACTGGCGCAACTTTAGAAATTGACTCATCTATAAGTAATACATTTGATGGAGTGTTATCAGGGACTGGTACATTAATTCTTGGTGGAACTGGTACACAAGATTTTGCGGGAAATAATACATTTACAGGTACAATTAATATTGCTGATGGTGGAATAAAAGCTTCTCACGTAAATGCTTTAGGGGCAACTCCAGTAATAATTTCCTCTGGTGGTAGAATTTCAACGGCTTCAAGCATTACTTTATCTTCATTAACTGTTACAGGTAATGTTCAATTAGATTCCGGCATTACAACGACTGGCGCACAGATTTATAACAACAATGTTGTGGTAAAAGCGGGTTCAAGAGCAACTGCAGCTGAAATTTCAACTACAAATTCAAATATTAGCTTTAAAGGAACTTTAAAAGGAGAAGGTAATGCTAAAGCTAGATCTCTTAACATTGATGCAGGTACAGGAAATGTTTTATTTGGAGATAGAGTTGGTTACGCTTTTAATGATGAAGTTGTAAACATTAATAATACAGCAGATAGTTTTTATAAATTAGAGGTAGATGCTAATGAAATTACCATCAAAGGCGATGTAATGACTTACGAAGAGCAAATTTATAATGGTGATGTATTAATTGGAAGTACAGCAACGAATGGCACCACTAGAACATTTTTATCAATGGATCCTAAAGTTGAATTCAATGGCACAGTAAATGATACCGTTAAAGGAAAACATACTTTAATTGCTAAAGCCATTGAAATTGATCGAGGTGCAAATTCTATACCTGTGGTAAATTTTAATTCAACAGTTGGAAGAAGCACTGCACTTGCTGGCTATAATGGTCTTACTGGTTATCAAGTGATTAACAGAAATTATGGAACCATTAATAACTCTGTTCCAGTTGGAACTAAAAAAGGATTAGGACAAACTATGGGTCCTGTTACAAGTTCAAATGATAGAGCAAAAAAAGCTGAGAAAGGAGCAAATCAAATTACAAAAATATTAAGAAATTCTTTTTTAGATACTTTTAAAAATATTTCATTTTCAGGAAATACATCAATAGGTTTTAAAAAATCGGTTGAAATTGTTTATGGAGATAGTTCTGATTTTGGAAAAGATATAAATCCTAAGCCAAGAAATAATACTCAAGGATTTTTTAACAATTTCGAAGGCGCAAGAAATAATTTAGCTACGATAAAATCAAACACATCTAGTAAAAATGATTTTTCAAATGATAATTTTAATAAAGCACCAAGGGACATTAAAGAATTATTTTTAAAAGGACCTGGTGGAAAAATAAAAGCTAGTTTTTTAAATCCAAATACAAGCAAAGAAAATCCTGATTTAGGAGCATGTGAAGTGGATCAAACTTTAAGCTGTTAAACAGATTATGTTTAATTTTTCTTTAAAAGTTTTATTTTTAATTTTAGTTACAGGCTCTTTACATGCTGAAACTATTCCAACAGTAGATGATCTTAATAAAGAACTTCCACAATTACCTCAACAACAAGAGGAACAAACTTTAATTGAGCCCAAAACTAATATTGAGCAAGATAATCAAGATCAGCTTTTAAAAATTTTAGTTACAGATATTTTATTTGATGGAAATATTAAATATTCAAGTGATGAATTAAAAAAAAGTATAGAAAATTTTATTTCTCAAGAACTTAACTATGATGATTTACTTAATGTAACCAACATTATATCAAATTATTATAGAACAAGAGGTTTTCTAGCTACAGCCTATTTACCAGAACAAAACATTAATGAAGGAATAATAATTATTAAGATTGTAGAGGGTAAATTAGGTAAAATTATAATTGACACAGGGTCATCTGAAATAAATCTATCAAAAAAAAGAATTAAAAGATTTATTAATAACAAATTAGAAAAAGAATCTGTTTTAAATATAAGCCAGTTAGATAAAAATATTAGACAAATTAATAGCTTATATGGAATAAATGCTGTGGCTGAACTTCAAGAAGGAGAAAACTTTGGTGAAACAGATATTAAAATTCAAATATTTAATACACCAATGTTTTCAGGATCTACAATCACAAATAATCATGGATCCAGATCTTCAGGAACTGGAAGATTATCAAACTCAATTAATATAGATGGTCTTTTTAATCTTGGAGAACGATTTATTTTTTCTAGCACAATGACGGGAGATGTCTTGAATGAAGACCAGTATGAAAAATCTAATTACTATGCCTTAAGTGCAATTTTTCCATTGGGTCATAATGGTCTCCAGGCAACATTTAGAACATCAAAAATGGAATATAAATTGTCTGATCCATTTGATTCAACCATGCCATCTGGTTATTCAACTGAATATAATGTTACTTTAAGTAAAAAATTAATTGAAACTTTAAGATTTAATCTAAATTCCTCTTTATCACTTTCAAGAAACGACTATGTCAATAATCTCAATACTGGAAATAATAGTGATAAAGACACCACAAAAGCTCTGCTAAATGTGGGGTTTGATAAAACAGACAATGCATTTGGTGGGGG
The DNA here is from genome assembly GCF_059418005.1 of Candidatus Pelagibacter sp. PS_10_02. Lineage (NCBI taxonomy): Bacteria > Pseudomonadati > Pseudomonadota > Alphaproteobacteria > Candidatus Pelagibacterales > Candidatus Pelagibacteraceae > Candidatus Pelagibacter > Candidatus Pelagibacter sp. PS_10_02. The sequence continues at coordinate 682,744 of NZ_CM182076.1, read as the reverse complement.
TGTAAATTTTGGTTCCATATCTTTTTCTTTGGGAGATGTTGATTTAACAGATAATCAAACAAATTTTGAAACAGATCAAACCACCACTGATACCAATGGAAGAAATTTAAAGAGTAATTTGATTTTAAATAGATTGCAAAATTTAAATCAAAAAACAAATTTATTAATTAAATTTAATGGTCAATATTCAGCAGATAATCTTGATGGGTCTGATCAATTTTCACTTGGTGGAGTTAATGGTGTTAGAGCATATCCATCCAGTGAGGCATCTGGTGATTTAGGCTTTATTACAAACTTAGAGCTTAAGAGAAATTTTGATAAATTTGAAGGTACACTTTTTTATGATTATGGAAAAATAAAACTTCACAAACATCTTTATGAAAATTGGAATTCAACAAATCCAAAACTAAAAAATAATTATATCTTAAGAGGATGGGGTTTTGCTTTAGATGCTACAATATTTAAAGATATTAATTTTAATGCTACCTATGCTTTTACAATTGGTAATAACCCAGGCTCAGATACAGAAACTAAAGATGTAGATGGACTTACAAAAGGAAATCGTGCATATTTTAGTTTAACAAAAAATTATTAATGAAAATTATACATCTTTTTATTTTTGTACTTGTTTCAACTTTAGTAGTAGCTGAAGAATTACCACCAAAAGTAATCACCCAACAATATGAAAATTGGACATATCAATGTATAGAAAGTACTGATAAAAAAAATTGTGAAGTTTCACAATCTGTAAGAATTCAAAATTCTAATATTAATTTTTCAATTATTTATTCAAAATTTACTAATTCAAAAAACCAACTGAATAAAATAATTACAATAATTTCGCCTCTAGGAATAGATTTGCAAAGTAATTTACAATTAAAATTTGATGATAACGAAATCATAGAATTAAAATGGGCAAATTGTGAGAGTTTTGGATGTTTAGTTTTATTAACAACAGATACCGAAATAAAAGATGAGCAGGCTCAATATGATAAGGTTTATGAAAGTTTAATAAAAAGTCAAAAACTATTAATGTCGGTTAAAAGTTTTTCTAATAAACAAGTAATTAATATCGACACAAACCTTGCTGGTTTTTCCAAAGCTTCGAAACAACTAGATCTGGTTAAACTTATTAATTAAAGACAGATTTAATATTTAAGAAAATATATGATAAAAGTTAATTTATGAATGTATTTATAATTTTATCAGTATTGGTAATTGTTGTTGGGGTTATTTTACTAGTTGCATCACCTGCTGCGTTATTTACTTTGAACTGGAAAGAAAAGTCAGGAAAAGACAAATTTCTGATGTTCTTATTTTATGGTATTTTGGTTTATATAATAAATATCATTTTTTGGATTATAAAATAAAGATTAAACGAAAGGATAAATAATGAACACAAACAGTCACAAAGATTATAAGAATATTCAAAAATTTAGTAGAGATAATTGGTTTAGAATAACTATTATCTGTTTTTTGGTTTATTTTAGCTATCAGATAAATGAAATTAAAAATGACACTAAATACATAGGGTCAGATGACAGTGTAACGATAAGATATTTTTCAAGAGATGCCATGAATGATTTAAGAAAAATTAGAGATGGAAATTAGATAAATGAAATTAGACACACCAAAAGCAATAATCATTGGTTCAATAATTATAGTCGCAGGGTTTTTCTTTAACAGTGCTTATGAAAGACAACTTTCATTTAATAAGTGTGTTAGGATGACGTTTGAAAACCCAAGAGGAGGCGCAAAGTATTCGGAGAAATGGTGGATAGAAAAAGCGTGTGAGTGGAATGTTTATGTAATGAAAGGAAATTGGGATGAGTTTATTCCAAGCTTTAAAAATAAATAGATGGGATTATTTGATTTTTTCAAAACTAAAAAAACTAAAAGTAGTAATAGTGAATTAGTAGAAGAAACTTATGACAAAGTAATGACTATTCTACAAGTTCAATCTTCAATGATTACCGGTAATCTAGCACCCAAAGATTCACTACCCAAACATGAATGGATACTAGGTTATATTTTTGGACATACAGATAGCTTTTTGCAAGTCGGAAAATTAAAAGATGATGATGATGCTTGGAAATTAATATCATTAACAGTATTTAGAGCGTACTTTGGTAAAGAAGAGGGTGATGAAATTTTTGAAAGCATTCCAGATTTGTTAGAAAAAAAATTATTTATAGAAGGTCGAAAAGTCGGGGGGCAGGAGTTGCATGATTTTCTTAAAAAAGGAGAAAAGTTTGCACCCATGGGAATGGTTTCGTACCTTCATAAAAAATATAAAAAAAACAAATAAGATTAGAATGAGTATTTTTGATTTCTTAAAAGATTGTTCTTTTAAAAGTGGTACTAATATCACTTTACAATGCCTTCAATTTATTGCTTTTATAAAAGAAAAAGAATTGGGTAACGAAATTAATAATCCAGAAATTGTATCCAAAATTGAACCATTAAAAACAAAGTTAGAAGATATACTTGATAGTAATAAAGGACATCCTAATGGAAAACCATTTAAGATAGAATATATCAATCAAGTTTCAGATTTAAATCTTATGTGTAGAGAGGTTTATGATTTATATTTTAAATCATCAACTAAACTTAACTTTGATAAAATGTTTAAAATATAATGAAAAAAAATAATTATTCTAAAAGAGATTACACTAAAAAAATTTATTCAACTGGTGATAAAAAAGATTTAAGAAAGTCTTTTCCTAATCATGTAATGATTGTCTGGGCATTAATTTATTTTATAATTGGAACAGGGTTGATTTGGTATGCGTTTACCTTGATAGATAATACTTTGATTTATTATTTATTATTTATTGCTGGATTGTGGTCTTTAAGGATGTCTTATGTGCATTTAAGTTATCTTTGGGGAGGAAAGATTTGGGGTGCTAATAAATAATGAATCCTCTAACTTTTGAATTAACAATTACTTACATATTATTTTGGTATTTCTTATTCTACATAACAAAATGGATGAAAGATTTCAGGGGTGCCAGTCAAAACTTTTATCTATTTTTGACTTATTATTCAACAATAGGAAGTGTCTTTGGTTTAGTAATGTTAGTTTCTTTTGGAATTAATACAGAGCTAATGAATGCTTTAAAATTAATGGGAATGTCTGTCATCGCCAATATGGTTTTAGTTTTTATTGAAAGTATAATTACATTAAAAATATTAAGAATAGATAATTCGGTTGAAAAAATAGGCATGGTTAGTTTTTTTGTAGTTCCTTTCTTAGGTTACAGGTTGTTAGATTTATTGAAAATAATTTAAATGTCTTAATATTTATTGAAACATTACACTTAAGTAAATACTCTCAATCTTCATATAAAAAAAATTTTTTATTATAATTAAAGATAGAAGTTGCCACTAAAAATAGAGACGGTACATGAAGTTAACAGAGACAACTGTTAGAACAATTACTAGTAAGTAAAGAGAGATATAGTCTTTTGGAGTTAACATGGCTTATGAATACTAGACTTACTAAGAACTTGCTAGTTTCTTTTTAGGATCATAGAAAGGTTTTTCAACGATGGTTGCTTTAATGATTTTGTCATTCATTTTAACATCAAGTATCGTTCCAATCTCTGAACTGTTAATTGAAACCATTGCAAGGGCAATATTTTGTTTTAGTCTTGGGGAATAAACTGCAGATGTAATTTTACCAATAACTTCATTGTCTTTTAAGATTTCCCAAAAGGTAGTGTTAGGTCCAGTTAAAGGCTCACAATTTAAAATAACTCCAACTTGTTTTCTCTTAATGCCATCCTTGTTTATTTTTTTTAAAGCATCTTTTCCAATAAAATTTATATCAGTATCAAGGTTAACTAATCTTCCTAAATTTAGTTCATAAGGGTTGGTGCTTATATCAGCATCAGCATGGTAGGATAACATTCCACCTTCAATACGTCTTATCGATGATGTATGACCTGGTTTTAAACCATAAGATTTACCAGCTGCCATTATTTTTTCCCAAAGTTGGTCCCCCATAGATCCATCTCTTAAATATAACTCATAACCAAGTTCACTTGACCAACCGGTACGGGACACAATTAAAGGAATGCCGTCTAAATCTAATTCACGTAACCAATAATATTTAAGATCATTAATACTTTCACCAAATAAAGCCTCCATAATTTTTCCAGAGTTTGGTCCTTGTAATTGAAGAGGGGAAACGTCGGGCTCAATAATTTTAACATTAAGACCTGAATTGATTGCAACGCCTTGTGCCCATAATAAAATATCACTATCAGCAAGTGATAACCAATAATGGTTTTCTTTTAATCTTAATAAAACTGGATCATTTAAAATTCCACCTTCATTGTTTACAATTAAAACATATTTGCATTGTCCAACTGCAAGCTTTGATAAATCCCGAGGTGTTAACAGTTGAATAAATTTTGTAGCATCGGGTCCTGTAATTTCAACCTGTCGCTCCACTGCAACATCACATAAAATCCCTTCATTGACTAAATTCCAAAAGTTTTGTTCAGGAGAACCAAAGTCACGAGGAATATACATGTGATTGTAAACTGAAAAGCCAGTTGCACCCCATTTAACAGTTGAATTAAAGTAAGGGGATTTTCTAATCTGTGTTCCAAAACCGAAGTTTTTTTTATCTTCCATTTTCAAAACCTATTAATTATTTGATTATTTTAAAAGCTTTAATTATTATTTTTCACAATCTTCTGTCGCAAATGCTGTTTGCTCCATAATCTCTTCAGGCTCTTTGCTGAAAACTTCATCCATCTCTTCATCACTAAATTTTGCACTTAATTTATCAACGGTGCACTGACAGTATATTTTAGCACCATCCGGGCCAATATATGCTTTAGAGTTAGAGTAACAACCAATGTATAATTCCTTCTCATATTCAGGGCTTAAAGCGTGACTTTTAGAGGTAAAAAGAAGAACAAAGATTAATAAATATTTATATTTTTTGATCATATTCACCAACTTTGCCAGTTTTTTGTAAAAGATCATCAATAAAATCAAAGATCTTTTTCTTTCTCTCATTCGATGTTGGGCTTTCAGTTACAATCACAAGAGATGGTTTATTAGATGAGGCTCTAATTAAACCCCATGAACCATCTTTAAAAGAAAATCTGATACCATTAACCGTTAGTACTTCACTAATTTCCTGGTCATCAATTTTAGTTTTATTATTTTTAATAGTGTTTACTTGTTTAACTAAATCTTCAACCACTTGATATTTCTCTTCATCTTTACAATGTGGTGCCATCGTTGGGGTTTGAAAAGTATTAGGCAGTTCTTTTATAATTTCATTCATAGATTTATTTTGGTTATCTAATAAATGGCACACATGAATTGCAGAATTTATTCCATCATCATAACCAAAACCTAATGGTTGATTAAAGAAAAAGTGACCACTTTTCTCAAATCCAGCTAAAGCTTTTTCAGTATTAACTTTTCTTTTAATGTGTGAGTGACCTGTCTTCCAATAAATGGTTTCACAGTTATTATCACTTAAAACCTTATCAGTTGCGTACAATCCAGTTGATTTAACATCGACAATAAATTTAGAATTTTTATGAGTTTTAGATAAGTTTCTTGCAATCAATAATCCAATTTTATCTGAAAAGATTTCATCTCCAATGTTGTCTATCACACCAACTCTGTCACCATCACCATCGAAACCAAATCCAATATCTGCATTATTATCTTTTACTGCTTTTGCAATTGCATGTAACATTTCTAAATCTTCTGGATTTGGATTATATTTTGGAAAAGTCCAATCCAAATTACAATCAAGTTCAATTACCTCACAACCAATTCCTCTTAAAATTTCAGGGGCAAATATTCCAGCTGTACCATTTCCACAAGCAACAACGGCTTTAATTTTTTTTGTTATTTTATTTTTAGTTATTAAATCATCTTTATAAATTTGTTGAAAACCTTCTATTTGTTTTTCAACTCCTTCACCTTTTATAAAATTTTCATTTAAAGTTATTTCTTTTAATTCTTTCATCTCTTCTGGTGCATGAGTTAATCCTTTTTTGATACCCATTTTAACTCCAGTCCAACCATTTTCATTGTGACTAGCGGTTACCATTGCAACAGCATCAGCATCTAAATTAAATTGTGCAAAATAAACAGTAGGGGATAGGGATAAACCGATGTCTTCAATATTACATCCTGTTGAAAGTAATCCTTTCTTAAGTGCAGTTTTTATTTCTTCACTGTAAGATCTATAATCATGACCAACAATTATTCTCGGATTCGTTTTTTTAGTATGTTTTATGATTTGTGTGCCTAAACCTTTGCCGAGATTCTCTATTCCAAGGCTATTAATATCTGTTCCATACAACCATCTCGCGTCGTACTCCCTGAAGCCATATGGATCTATTTTTAATTTTGTTGTCATTGCTTATGTTTCTACAATCAATTTTATTTTTTTATTGATATTTTTTTTATATGTTCTATAAATGTTCTGTTGAATAATGATTTATATGGTGTATCAATGGTTCTAGCATACAACATATAGTTGTTTTGTTAAAAATAACTGAAAAACTTAAAAATTTATGAATAAAATACTATCACAGGCACTCAAGAAAGCTGTCTCCGAGTATAGCCCAAATAACAGCGAACTTTCTAAAAACAAAGGACCTGATTTATTCTCACTTAATAATGACACTGAACTTTTTCAAAATGAAAAAGGTATCATTATTAAAATTGATAGAACAAAAGATTCTAAATTAACAGACTTTGGTAAAGCAACTTTAAAAGATCGTTACTTAGGTCACAACGAATCTTTTCAAGATTTATTTGCACGTGTTGCAAGTTCATACGCAGATGACAATTTACATGCACAAAGAATTTATAATTACATTAGTAATTTATGGTTCATGCCAGCAACTCCTGTTTTATCAAACGGTGGAACTAAAAGAGGATTACCCATTTCTTGTTTCTTAAATGAAGCATCAGATAGTTTAAGTGGAATTTTAGATCTATGGAGTGAAAATGTTTGGTTAGCTGCTAAAGGTGGTGGAATTGGAAGTTACTGGGGTAACCTTAGATCCATTGGTGAAAAAATTGGTAAAGTGGGTAAGACTTCAGGAATTATTCCTTTCATTAAAGTAATGGACTCGTTAACGATGGCAATTAGCCAAGGATCATTAAGAAGAGGATCGGCTGCTTGTTATCTACCAATTGATCATCCTGAAATTGAAGAATTTATTGAAATGAGAAGACCTACTGGTGGAGACCCAAATAGAAAAGCATTAAACCTTCATCATGGTATTTTAGTATCAGATGCGTTTATGAGAGCCGTTGAAACAGATGAACAGTGGGCACTAAAAAGTCCTGCTGATGGAACTGTTCAACAAACGATCTCTGCAAGAAATTTATGGATTAGATTATTAACGGCTAGAATGGAAACAGGAGAGCCTTACATCATCTATATCGATACAGTGAACAGACAAATTCCACAACATCATAAGTTAGCAAACCTAACAGTTAAAACTTCTAACTTATGTAGTGAAATAACTTTACCAACAGGCATTGATAAAGATGGCAGAGATAGAACAGCCGTTTGTTGCCTATCTTCTTTAAACTTAGAAAAATATGATGAGTGGAAAGATGATGCGATGATGATCAATGATGTGATGAGATTTTTAGATAATGTTTTAACTGACTTTATCGAAAGAGCGCCAGATCAGTTTGCAGATGCAAAATATTCTGCTGCAAGAGAACGAAGTGTTGGTCTTGGAGTTATGGGTTTCCATTCTTATTTACAAAAGCACAGCATTCCACTTGAGTCTGTCATGAGTAAAGTTTGGAATAAAAAAATATTCAAACACATTCAAGAACATGTTGACCAAGCATCAAAAGATTTAGCAGATGAAAGAGGACCTTGTCCAGATGCTGCTGAATATGGATTTAATGAAAGATTTTCAAATAAAACTGCGATTGCGCCAACTGCATCAATTTCAATTATTTGTGGTGGAGCCTCTCCAGGGGTTGAGCCAGTTGCTGCAAATAGCTATACACATAAAACATTGTCAGGTTCATTTAATGTTAGAAATAGATATTTAGTAGAACTGCTCGAAAAACATGGCAAAAATAATGAAGATGTTTGGTCTGGGATTACAACTAACCAAGGTTCAGTTTCTGACTTAGATTTTTTAACAGATCATGAAAAAGATGTTTTTAAAACTGCTTTTGAATTAGATCAAAAGTGGATCATTGAACTAAGTGGTGACAGAACTCCACACATCTCACAAGCTCAATCTATTAATTTATTTTTAGCAGCAGATGTTCATAAAAAAGAGTTACATAAAATTCATTTTGATGCTTGGAAAAAAGGCCTGAAGAGCCTTTATTACTGTAGATCAAAATCAATTCAGCGTGCAGAAAATGTTAATGATGAAAAATCAACAGATATTCTTGCAAACGTTTACAAACAAAAACCAACAGCGGCGAAAGATCCGGAATACGAGGAGTGTTTATCATGTCAGTAGCAGAAAAAATAAAAGCTGAAATTGTTCAGCCAAAAAATAATAACGGCTTATTAGTAGCCAATCCAGTTTACAAACCATTTAGATATCCATGGTGTTATGATGCTTGGTTAACTCAACAAAGAATTCACTGGTTACCAGAAGAGGTGCCTCTTGGAGATGATGTTAAAGACTGGCAGAAAAATTTATCAGCATCTGAAAAAAATTTATTAACTCAAATTTTTAGATTTTTTACTCAAGCGGATGTTGAAGTAAGCAACTGTTACATTCGTCACTACATGAATGTATTTAAACCAACTGAAGTCTTAATGATGATGTCAGCGTTTGCTTCAATGGAGACAGTTCACATTGCTGCGTACTCTCATTTATTAGATACAATTGGAATGCCTGAGTCAGAATATTCAGCGTTCATGCAGTACAAAGAAATGAAAGATAAATATGATTACATGCAAGGCTTTGATGTTAAATCAAATCATGACATTGCAAAAACAATAGCAGTGTTTAGTGCATTTACTGAAGGCTTACAATTGTTTGCAAGTTTTGCAATTCTTCTTAACTTTCCAAGACACAATAAGATGAAAGGTATGGGCCAAATTGTAACTTGGTCTGTTAGAGATGAAACATTGCACTGTAATTCTATGATTAGACTATTTAAAGAATTTGTTAATGAAAATCCTGGTATCTGGACTGAGAAGCTAACAAGTGAATTATATCATGCTTGTAAAACAATCATTGCGCACGAAGATGCTTTCATTGATTTAGCTTTTGAAATGGGTCCAATGGAAGGTCTAACCGCACAAGAAGTTAAAGACTATATTAGATTTATTGCTAATAGAAGATTAACTCAGTTAGGTTTAGAACCGCTTTACAATGTTCATAAAAACCCACTTACATGGTTAGACACGATGTTAAATGCGGTTGAGCACATGAACTTCTTTGAAGGTCGTGCAACTGAATATTCTAAAGCATCAACTCAAGGAACTTGGACAGAAGCATTTAGTTAATCTTTTGAAATATAAGAAATATTTTAGAAAGACCAGCCTTAAGCAAAAAGGTATTGGAGAGTTATTTCTTAACGAAATAGCCTCCAAGAAACCTAAAAATTTTCTTGAGATCGGTGTATTTCACGGTGTTACTGCAAGAAATGTTTGTGAATTACTTCATAGCATTCATGGTGATGAATTTAATTACATTGGTTTAGATTTGTTTGGTGAAAGTGTTGAAAATGCAAATGAGGTTATTCCAAATACAAAATTTAACAATCCTTTAAAGAGAATTTATTTTAAATATATTTTAAGACAAGACCCGTATTCAATTGAAGCAGTTAAATATCTTTTAAAGAAATTTAATAAAAATATTCACCTTATTAAAGGTAACTCTAATCTACTACTTAAAAAAATAGATATGTCTAAAATTGACTATGTTTTTTTAGATGGAGGACATGCTTATGAAACAGTTAAAATTGATCTACAATATTCAAAGCCTGTTTTGGAGAACAATGGCACAATCCTATGTGATGATTATGATTTAAGTTATGCACCAGGAGTAAAACAAGCAATTGATGAATTTATCAAAGACAATAACTATAAGTCTGATATTATTTATGAGCGATTTGCTAAAATAGAAAAATAATTAAAATTATCGTTGGTTTAGTTCTAAAACTTTTCTATGTTTTTGACCCTTGTAACTTGCAAGAGGTCTAATCAATTTATTAGCCGCATGTTGCTCCATAATATGTGCAGACCAACCCGTAATTCTCGAAATAACAAATATAGGTGTAAAGAAATCTGTATCAAATCCCATTAAGTGGTAAGTAGGTCCCGTTGGGTAATCCACATTGGGGTAAATATTTTTTTCTTTAATCATTACTTTCTCTACAATATCGTAAATTTTTTCAAAAGTTTTGTCTTTTTTAATAATGGCCACTCTTTTAAAATATTCTCTCATTGTCGGAACTCTTGAGTCTCCACTTTTGTAAACTCTATGACCAAATCCCATCACAACATCTTTATTTTTAAGAGCTTTAGTAATCCACATTAAAGCATTTTCTGGTTTTTTAATTTTTTTCATCATGTGCATTACTTCTTCATTGGCACCACCATGAAGAGGTCCTTTTAAACTAGCGATTGCACCGGTGATTGCCCCATGGATATCTGATAAACTACTAGTGATAGTTCTTGCTGTAAAAGTTGATACGTTAAAACTATGCTCAGCGTATAAAATTAAAGATACGTCAAATGCTTTAACAATTTCTTTTTCAGGCACTTTGCCAAAACACATATGAAAAAAGTTTTCAGAAAAAGAAAGATTTTTCTTAGGAGCTATAATTTTTTTTCCTTTTCTAAGTCTATAAAAAGCAGCAAGAGCAGTTGGAGTTTTTGCAAAAATTCTTAAAGCCTTTCTTAAATTTGCTTTAGGAGAGTTGTCTTTACTCTCTTTGTCCTCCAAACCCATTACACTAACAGCCGTTCTTGCAACATCCATTGGATGTGAATTTTTTGGAATTTTTTTTAAAATTTCGATTAAATTTTTAGATAATGCTCTCTCTTTTGTTAAGTCTTTAACAAATTGCTTAAGTTGAGTCTTTTTTGGTAGTTCTTTATTTAATATTAAATAAGCAACTTCTTCAAAGTTACATCTGGCACACAAATCTTGAGCAGCATAACCTCTATAAGTAAGAGAGTTAATTTCTGGCATAACTTTAGAGATTTCAGTTTCATCAACAATTATACCCAGTAAACCTTTTTTTATATCATCGCTCATTATTCATGTCCTTCCGTACTAAAGTTATAAATCTTTTCATCTAACGAGTTATATTTCTCATATTCCACTAATTCGTATAATCGTTTTCTAGTCTGCATTTTATCAATAATATTGTTCTGATGTCCATTTACAAAAATGTCCTTCAAGCCATCTTCAACATTTTTCATAGCTAACCTTTGTGTTGTCACTGGATAAATTACAATATTATAGCCAAAATTTTCTAATTCCTTATAGTTGAATAGTTTTGATTTACCAAACTCAGTCATATTGGCTAGTAAATAACATGATAATTCTTTTCTAACTTTTTCAAAATCTTTTTCATCATAAAGAGCCTCTGGAAATATAATTTCTGCTCCAGCATCAATGTAGGCTTTACATCTATCAATCATTTTATCAATTCCCTCAACCCCTTTAGCATCTGATCTTGCTATAATTTTAAAATTTTCATCTTGTTTTGCAGCAACACACTCTTTAATTTTTTTAACCATTGCTTCAGTTGAAATTAATTCTTTGTTATCCAAGTGGCCACATCTCTTACGTTCCACTTGATCTTCTAAATGAACAGCAGATATTCCAAACTCTTCAAAGGTTTTAATAGTTTCTTCACAAGATTTAAAACCAGTATCGATATCAACAATTGTTGGTAAATTAGTAACTCTTGAAATCAAATATGATCTTGTACTAACATCTTGCAGAGTTGTTAAACCAATATCAGGAAACCCTAGATCATTTGCCATAACTCCACCTGACACATAAACCGCATCATAACCAATTTCTTCAATTAATTTTGCAGTTAAAGGATTGTAAGCACCTGGCACTCTTAAAATTTTATTAGATTTTAATTTGCTGACAAAGTCAGCTCTCTTTTGATTAGGTTCTTTTTCTACAAAATGCACTAAAAAATTCCTTGTTTTGTATTTTTCTTTATTTGATTTTTCTTAACTTGAATGTTCAGTTTATGTAGTTCTCCCGCTTTTAAATTCTTAAGGTTTTGAACTGTCTTTAAAAAACGAGCACTCTCTTTCTTATCTAATATTCCATCTGTTAAAGTTAGAAACTTTTTAATATAATTTTCTCTTTTAAAAGGACGTGCTCCATAAGGGTGCGCATCGGCTCTATCAAGTTGTTCGATAATTTTTTTCCCATTGTTTAAAGTAACCACTACTTTTGCACCAAACGATTTATTCTTTGGATTTGGATCGTGATATTTTTTAGTCCATTTTTTATCTTCATAAGTAGTAATTGATTTCCAAATTTTTATAGTACTCTTTCTACTTGCTCTTTGCTTTGTATAAGATTTAACATGATGCCAATCTGCATCTTCAAGCGCTACTGCAAAAATATACATAATAGAGTGATCTAGCGTTTCTCTACTTGCATTAGGATCCATTTTTTGAGGATCATTAGCGCCAGTTCCTATTACATAATGAGTATGATGACTTGTAAAGATATCAATTTTTTTAATCTGACCTAAGTTTGGAATTTTTTTATTTAATTTTTTAGCAATATCTATCAACGCTTGAGATTGGTATTCTGCAGAATATTCTTTGGTATACGTTTCAAGTATAGCTTTTTTAGGTTCATTCTTTTTAGGTAATGGCACATTATATAAAGCTTTCTTGCCATCTAAAATTCTAGCAATAACACTATCTTCACCTTCATAAACTGGACTCGGTGCACCTTCACCACGCATGGCTCTATCTACTGCTTCAATTGCAAGTTTGCCTGCGTGAGCAGGGGCGTAAGCTTTCCAACTAGAGATTTCTCCTTTTCTAGATTGCCGAGTTGAAATTGTTGTGTGTAGAGCTTGTTGAACAGCTTGATAAATTGTTTCAGTATTTAATTTTAACATCGTACCAAGTCCTGCTGCAACACTAGGCCCTAAATGTGCAATATGATCAATTTTATGTTTATGCAAACATATACCTTTAACTAAATTAACCTGAACTTCATAACCGGTAATAATCCCTCTTAATAAATCTAAACCACTTTTTTTAGTTTGTTGAGCAACACTTAAAATTGGAGGAATGTTGTCTCCTGGGTGACTATAGTCTGCAGCTAAAAAAGTATCATGAAAATCAAGCTCTCTTACAGCAGTACCATTTGACCATGCAGCCCACTCACAATCAAATTTTAATTTTGAATCTATACCAAATAAATTTGCTCCATTTTTTCTTGGATGTTTTAAGGCCATCTCTCTTGAAGAAATTACTGCCTTTCTATTTAAAGAAGCTATAGCAACTGATGCATTATCAATAATTCTATTGATGACCATTTCAACTGCAGCTTTATCTAATTTTACATTGTCAGAGGCAATTTCAGCAATTTTCCACGCTAATTGATTTTTCTTAGGGAGATTAATTTTTGATGGATAAACTTTTACTTTATGTGAAATCATTAGAACTCCTAAATTGTCTGCACATATTAATAGTAAGAAAAAAAATTAAATCAATCTTTTAAGTAAGTAGAAACTATTTTTTCAACACCAATAAAGTCTTTTATTAAATGATTATGATAAATTTCATTAGTATTTTTTTCGGTATAACCATTTTCTAATAAAATAACTGGAATCGAAGCAGCTTTTGCAGCATTTGCATCAGTTTCACTATCACCAAACATAAGAGATTTATTTATTTCTCCACCCACAATTTCGATTATATTTGTGACGTGTCTTGGATCAGGTTTGCAATAATCAAAAGTATCTGATCCAGCTACATATTCAAAGTAATCATAAATTCCAATTTTTCTTAAAAGATCTATTGCTAAGTGTTCTTGTTTGTTTGTGCATACTGCCATTGAAATATTCTGAGATTTGCACCATTTCAAAAATTCTATAACACCATTAATAAGTGTGCTTTCATTGATAATATTTTTTCCATAAAAATTTATAAAATCCTTAACCATTTCAGCTTTAATCTTTTGATCATCAATTTTGCCAAATTCTTTTTTTGCCTGTCCCCATATAGATCTTCCAATCATAGCACCCGCACCTTGACCAACTAGATTTCTAATTTCTTCAGTAGATTTTGTGGGATAACCATATTTTTTCATTACATGGTTATGGGCATTCATTAAGTCTGGTGCTGTATCAACCAGTGTTCCATCAAGATCAAATATAATTGTGTATTTTTGAGTCATTTATAAAGTATTTTTAAGAAATAAATTGTGAATTAAGATACCTATACACTTAATATAAAAGTATTTCCAGATGAAACAAATAAATTCTAATAGCAACCAAGATAAACTTAGAAAATTTTTTATAAAGTCTGGTGTAAGGATGATTGGACCAGAGACAGTTTTTTTTTCCAAAGATACTAAAATTGGAAAAAATGTAACAATTAATCCTTATGTTGTAATTGGACCAAAAGTTAAAATTGGTAACAATGTAATTATAAATTCATTTTCTCACTTAGAAGATTGTAATATAAAAAATAAAGTTGAAGTTGGCCCTTACGCAAGACTTAGACCAGGAACAATTTTAGAAGAAGGATCTAAAATTGGAAATTTTGTAGAAGTTAAGAAAAGTAAAATTGGAAAGAAATCAAAAGTAAATCATTTGTCTTATATTGGTGATAGTGAATTGGGAAAAGGTGTAAATATTGGTGCTGGCACAATTACATGTAATTATGATGGTGTCAAAAAAAGTAAAACAAAAATTAAAGATAATGTTTTTGTTGGCTCAAACTCATCACTAGTTGCACCAGTAACTTTAGAAAAAAGCAGTATTGTTGGGGCGGGTTCTGTAATTACAAAAAATGTAAAAAAAAATTCATTAGCTTTAACAAGAGCATCTCAAACCTCAGTTAAAAATTATAGAAGAAAAAAATAATATGTGTGGAATTATAGGAATAGCTAGTAATAAACCAGTTTCATCGACAATCATAAATTCACTTAAAAAATTGGAATATAGAGGGTATGACTCAGCTGGAATTGCAACATTGTCAAATGGCATTGTAAGTGAAGCAAAATCTGAAGGTCGAGTTGATATTTTAGAAAAAAACTCAATTGTTAAAAATATGATTGGATCAATTGGTATTGGCCACGTGAGATGGGCAACTCATGGAGTGCCAAATACCCTTAATGCTCACCCGCATTCTTCTGAAAATGTATCTGTTGTACATAATGGTATTATAGAAAACTCAACTATTTTAAAAAAATTTTTAGTAGGGAAGGGACATATATTTAAGTCACAAACTGATACAGAGGTAATAGTTCATCTTATTACTGAGTATTTAAAAGAATTAAATTTAAAAGATGCAATTATTAAAACTTTAAAACAACTTCATGGTAGTTTTGCATTGGGGATTATTTTTAAAGATCAGCCTGACCTTATAGTTGGTGCCAGAAGAGGATCACCGCTTGCTGTTGGTTACGGTCCTAGTGAGAATTATTTAGGATCAGATTCTTATGCATTAAAATCAATGACTAATAAAATTTCATATTTAAACGATGGAGAGTTTTGCATTATTAAAAAAGACCATGTTGAATTTTTTGATGAAGAAGGATTAAAAGTTAATAAAAAAGTTTTAGAATTATCATCTAAAGAACAGGATTACGACAAAGGTGATTTTAAGCATTTCATGGCTAAAGAAATTGAAGAACAGCCTGCAACACTTAAGAATTGCATTAATGAATATGTTGACAAAATTAATAACGATATAAATATTTACAATTTTCCATGGAATATAAGTGATATTTCATCAATTACCTTAATTGGTTGTGGAACAGCTTATCACTCTTGTTTAATGGCAAAATATTGGTTTGAAGAAAATACCTCTCTTGAAGTTGCAGTTGATATTGCTTCTGAGTTTAGATACCGAAAAAATAGATTTAAAAAAGACAACTTATATATATTTGTCTCTCAATCAGGCGAAACAGCAGACACGTACGCTGCATTAGATTTATGTAATCAAAATGATATGAAAACTTGTAGCATTGTAAATGTTGTTGAAAGCTCTATTGCAAGAGACTCTAACTTTGTATTACCTATTCATTGTGGACCAGAAATTGGAGTAGCATCTACTAAAGCATTTATGGGACAGATGTTAGTGCTTTATATTTTAGTATTAAAACTTGGAAGATTAAGAGAGGATTTTGATAAAGAAACATATTTAGATAAAATTAAAGAATTAAAAAAATTACCTAAATTAGTTGAAGATACTTTGTTAACTGAAAATAAAATTCAAGCAGTCTCAGGTTCTTTTACTGATGCCAAGGGTTCAATGTTTTTAGGTAGGGGTTTTTCTTATCCAATAGCATTGGAAGGTGCTTTAAAGTTAAAAGAGTTAGCATATGTGCATGCAGAAGGGTATCCAGCTGGTGAGATGAAGCATGGTCCATTAGCTTTGATTGAAGATGGAATGCCTGTGGTAGTTTTAGCTCCAAGAGATAATTATTATAAAAAAACTATTTCTAATATGCAGGAAGTAATAGCAAGAGGAGCAAAAGTTTTATTAATTACTAATAAAAGTAAAGATGAAGTTTTTTCAGAAAATATTTGGGAAACAATATTAGTTGAAAGTGCAAATGACGATTTACTTCCATTTTTATTAACTGTTCCTTTACAAAAATTAGCTTATTATTCAGCTCTCCTTAAAGGCTATGATATTGATAAACCAAGAAATTTGGCAAAATCAGTCACAGTTGAATAATAAATAAAGTCTGATACAACACTCTCAGGTTGAACATGAAAAATTGGAAAATAAATAGCTGGAGAAATTATCCTGTAAAACACATTCCGGAATACCCGGATCAAAAAGAATTAGATGGTGTTTTAAGTAAGATTAAAAGTTTTCCACCATTAGTTTTTGCTGGTGAGACAAGACATTTAAAAGAGCAATTGGCTGATGTTGTTGATGGAAAAGCTTTTTTACTTCAAGGCGGTGATTGTGCTGAAAGTTTTGCTGAATTTCATCCAGACAATATTAGAGATACATTTAAATTAATTTTACAAATGTCATTGGTGCTTACATACTCTGCATCATTGCCTGTAATTAAACTTGGAAGAATTGCTGGACAATTTTCAAAACCAAGAAGTTCACCTGTTGAAAATATAAATGGTGTTGAGTTACCAAGTTATTTAGGTGACAATATAAATGGAATGGATTTTAGTGAAAAATCAAGAATACCAGATCCAAAAAGATTATTTAAAGCTTACTCTCAGTCAGCATCAACATTAAACCTCATAAGAGCATTCTCTCATGGTGGTTTTGCTGATCTTAAAAAAGTGCATACTTGGAATTTAAGTTTTATTAAAAATACTCCAACAGCTAAGAAATTCAAAGAATTAGAAGATAGAATAGCTGATGCTTTAGCCTTTATGGATGCTTGTGGTATCAACTCAGATTTTAATAGAAGATTAAAAACAGTAAACTTTTGGACATCTCATGAAGCTTTACTACTTCCTTTTGAACAAGCAATGACAAGAGTAGATTCAACAACTGGTGAACATCACGATACTTCTGCTCATTTTGTTTGGATTGGAGATAGAACAAGACAATTAGATGGAGGACATGTTGAATTTTGTAGAGGAATTGAAAATCCTATCGGTATTAAGTGTGGCCCAACTTTAAAACCAGATGATTTAATAAATCTATGTAACAAGATTAATCCAAAAAATGAAAAAGGAAAAATTACTTTAATATCAAGATTTGGACAAGAGAATGTTTCTAAATTTTTACCAAAATTAATTAGAGCAATTAAAAAAGAAGGTTTAAATGTTATATGGTCATGTGATCCTTGCCATGGAAATACTATTAAATCGACAACTGGATTTAAAACTAGACCTTTTAATAGCGTTGTTAAAGAAGTAAAAAATGTTTTTGAATGCCATCAAAGTGAAGGTAGTTATGCAGGTGGTCTACACATTGAAATGACTGGTCAAGATGTAACAGAATGCACTGGTGGAGCTCAGAAAATATCTGACCAAGATTTATCACATCGTTACCACACACATTGCGACCCAAGGCTTAATGCAAATCAAGCTTTAGAGTTAGCATTCTTAATTTCTGATGAAATTAAGAAGAATGCTGCCTATTCTAAAAAAAATATTAAAGCGGCATCTTAAGCCATTGTATTAAATACAATTTTGTTTAATTTCTTTCAATGATGAAACCTTTAGAAAAAGCACAATTTATAAGTAATTGGATCAAGGATTACGTAGAAAAAATGCCAAGTAAGGCTCAATCTTTGGTTATTGGAATTTCTGGTGGAATTGACTCTTCAGTGTCAAGCACCTTGAGCGCAATGACAGGTTTAAAAACAATTGTTTTATCAATGCCAATTAAACAAAAAGCTACTCAACATGATTTAAGTTTAAAGCACCAAGAATGGCTTGTTAAAAATTTTAAAAATGTTGAAGCTCATACTATAAATTTAGATAAGATTTTTAAAACATTTGAAAGTACATTGTCTAATTTTGACAATGAACATGGAATGGCTAACTCTAGAGCTAGAATTAGAATGACTACACTTTATCAAGTAGCCGCTGCTAACAAAGGAATAGTAGTTGGTACTGGTAATAAAGTAGAGGATTTTGGTGTAGGTTTTTACACAAAATATGGAGATGGAGGAGTTGATATTTCTCCAATTGCAGATTGCAATAAATCAGATGTTTGGGAAATTGGAAAATCTCTTAATATATTAGATGAAATTATAGAGGCACCACCAACAGATGGTCTGTGGGATGATGGTAGAACAGATGAGGGTCAACTTGGTCTTAAATATGAAGAATTAGAAGAAGCAATGAATAATCCTAAATCAATAAATCGAGAAAAATACGAAAAAATAAGAAATATGAACTTGCACAAAATGGAGCCAATCCCAGTTTGCAAGATTCCCAACTAATCTTATAGATTCACAAATCTATAATTAAAGTATAATTCTAAGATAATGAATAAGGATATTTTTTTAACAAACAATCTAAGTAATAAAAAAGAGAAATTTATTCCTCTAGATCAAAACAATATTGGAATGTATGTTTGTGGTCCAACTGTCTATGATAATCCACACATAGGTAATGCAAGACCTCTTGTAATTTTTGATATTTTATACAAAGTTTTGAAATCTAAATATGGTCATGACAAAATTACCTATATTAGAAATATTACAGACGTTGACGATAAGATTATAAAATCTTCTAAAGAAAAAAATATTTCAATATTAGATTTAACTAACAGCATTATTGCTGAATTTAATGATGATTGTAATTATCTAAATTTAGAAAATCCATCACAACAACCTAAAGCAACAGAACATATTGATCTAATGATAGAAATGATTAATTCTTTAATCAGTAAGGGTTTTGCTTATGAAGCTAACAATCATGTTTATTTTGAAGTAAGTAAATTTTCTGATTATGGAAAATTATCTAATAAAAAATTAGAAGATTTGATTGCTGGATCACGAGTTGAAGTTTCAAAAAATAAAAAAAAATCAGAAGATTTTGTTTTATGGAAACCTTCCATTAATGATGAGCCTTTTTGGGATTCCCCTTGGGGAAAGGGAAGACCTGGTTGGCATTTAGAGTGTTCGGCCATGTCAAAGAAATATTTAGGAAATGTATTTGATATTCATGGAGGTGGAATAGATCTAATTTTTCCCCATCATGAAAATGAAATTGCTCAATCAAGATGTGTAAATGATACAAAAGTTTTTGCTAATTATTGGGTTCATAACGCATTTATTACAATGTCTAATGAAAAAATGGCTAAATCCACTGGCAATATTTTAAAGATAAAAGATTTTAAGGACAATATTGATGGCCAAGTTTTAAAACTTGCTCTTATGAGTGCTCATTATAAGCAACCTCTAGATTGGAATGAAAAACTTTTAGAGGATTGTAAAAATACTATTGATAAATGGTATGAGGTCTACAAAGTTCTAAAAGATAAATCTGTTTTAAATGAAGATATTTTATCTCCACTCTATGACGATTTAAACACACCAGGTTACATAGCAAATTTACACAAACTATATGATAAAGCTTTAAAGGGTAATGATGCTGATAAAAATTTATTTGTTACAGCATGTAACTTCATAGGTATTTTGAATAAAACAAAAGAAGAATGGTTAGAATTTAAAAAGAAAAAATTATCAATAACTGAAGCTGATATTTTAAAAAAAATTGAACTTCGTAATAAAGCAAGAGAAGACAAGGATTATAAGCAGGCAGATTTAATTAGAGATGAACTTTTAGACAAAGGGGTTTTAATAGAAGACAAAGATGGTAAAACAATTTGGAAATTTAAATGAACAAAGAACAACTTTTTATATTTGATACAACATTAAGAGATGGTGCCCAAACTCAGGGGGTAGATTTTTCTGTAGATGATAAGATTAAAATAGCCAAAGCCTTAGATGCTTTAGGTGTTGATTATATAGAAGGAGGATGGCCTGGAGCAAATCCTACCGATACTGAGTTTTTTCAAAAAAAACATTCATTTAAAAATGCAAAATTAACTTCATTTGGCATGACCAAAAGAACTGGTCGAAGTGCTGATAATGATCCAGGTTTATCTGCTCTATTAAATGCTAACACACCAGCAGTTTGCATTGTTGGTAAAACTTGGGATTTTCATGTTGATATTGCTCTTGGTATTAGTAATGAAGAAAATTTAGAAAATATTAGCGAGACTGCAAAACATTTTGTTAAGGAAAATAAAGAGTTTATGTTTGATGCAGAACATTTTTTTGATGGATACAAAGCAAACCCTGGTTATGCATTGTCTTGTCTTAAAGCTGCGTATGATGCAGGTACAAGATGGATTGTTTTATGTGATACTAATGGAGGAACATTACCTCATGAAATTAGCAAAATAGTAACAGAAGTTACAAAAACTATACCTGGAAAAAATTTAGGCATTCATGCTCATAATGATACAGGGAATGCAGTTGCTAATTCTTTAGCTGCAGTTTGGGCTGGTGTAAGACAAGTTCAGGGAACAATTAATGGCTTAGGTGAACGATGTGGTAATGCCAACTTAATGTCATTAATTCCAACATTCTTTTTAAAAAATGATTTTAATGAGAAATTTCAATTACAAATTAAGCCCAACAATATCAAAAATTTAACTCAATGTTCTAGATTGTTAGATGAAATATTAAATAGAAAACCTAATAAACATTTACCTTATGTTGGTGCTGCTGCTTTTTCACACAAGGGTGGCCTGCACGTATCAGCAGTACAAAAAGATCCAAAAACTTATGAACATATCGATCCAGAAGAAGTTGGTAATTCTAGAAATATTGTAATTTCAGATCAATCAGGAAAATCTAATATCATCTCAAGATTAAGATCTATTGGTATTGAAATAGAGGAAAGTGATCCTAAGATTAAAAAATTATTAGATGAAGTAAAAGACAGAGAATTTATTGGCTATAGTTACGATGGGGCAGATGCATCGTTTGAATTGCTAGCTAGAAGAATTATCAGCAAAATACCAACATATATCTCAATTAAAGAATACGATGTTTCAGTTAAAAAAGATTCGTCTGGAAAAATTATTTCATCTGCAAAAGCAGAGTTAGAGGTTGATGGAAAAAAAATTGTTTGTACTGGTGAAGGAAATGGTCCAGTTAATGCATTGGATAATGCTATAAGACAAAATGTTGAGAGATTAAATAAATATACACCTTATTTGAAAGATCTTAAATTAGTAGACTACAAGGTTAGAATTTTAAATACAGGCACAGAAGCTATCACTAGAGTTTCAATTGAGAGCACTGACTCAAAAGGTAAGAACTGGTTCACTATTGGAGTTTCAGCAAATATAATTGATGCTTCATTTAAAGCATTAGTTGATAGTTTGGATTATAAGTTATTCAAAGATAATGCTCCAGCTAGTCTTTAATGTCATTTAATAATATTTCATTTATTTTACACCAACCCCAACTATCTGAAAACATCGGTGCTTGTGCTAGAGCAATTAAAAACTTTAACTTTAAAAAATTAGTTATAGTTAAGCCTAAGCCAATTTTTCCAAACGATAAAATTTTAGCAACTTCTGTAGGTGCAAAAGATTTAATCACTAATGCTAAAGTTCACGAAACTTTAGAGACTGCTGTAAAAAAAGTAGATTATGTTATTGCAACATCAGCAAGGTTTAGAAATAAGAATATCAAACATTTAAATTTGGAAGATCTAAAAAAAATTGATTTCAGTAAAAAAGTTGCTTTCTTGTTTGGTTCTGAGGCGTCTGGATTATCTAACCATGAGATCAGTTATGCTAATTACACCATGCAAATCCCAACTAATCCTGATTTTAAGTCACTAAATCTATCTCATAGTGTTATTATTATTGCCCATACAGTTGCAAGTATTATCAATTTAAAAAGTGCCAACTACTCCAAGTCAAAGAAAGTAACTTTAGCTAGCAAGAAAGATGTGCAAGCTATGACTAACTTATGCATTAACAAACTTGAAGAAAAAGACTTTTTTAAACCTTTAGAAAAGAAACCCATCATGCTTGAAAACTTAAGAAGTATTTTTTCTAAAATGGAGCTTTCAGAGAAGGAAACGCGTATTTTATCAAGTGTATTTGCAAGTCTAGCCAAAAAAGGTTGATTGACAAAATAATGAGTAAGTTTATAAACCCTCCTATTAAATGACAAAAAGAATTAGTTCTAAACACAAAATTGACAGAAGACTTAAAATAAACTTATGGGGTAGACCCAAAAGTCCTTTTAACACTAGAGCCTATGGACCAGGACAACACGGTCAGTCTAGACAAGGAAAACCTTCTGATTATGGAATTCAGCTTCAAGCTAAACAGAAACTAAAAGGTTACTACGGTAATATTAATGAAAGACAATTCAGAAATATTTATAAAAGAGCAACCATGTTAAAAGGAGATACTGGTGAAAATTTAATTGGTTTGCTTGAAAGAAGATTAGACTCAGTTGTGTATAGAGCTAAATTTTCAACTACAGTTTTTTCTGCAAGACAACTTATTAACCATGGCCATGTAAGAGTTAATGGTAAGAAAGTTAATATTGGCAGTTATGTTGTTAAAGAAGAGGATGTTATTGAAATTAGAGACAAGTCAAAACAATTAGCTTTTATTGATATTGCTTTAGCAAATAAAGAAAGAGAAACTCCTGAATATATTCAATTAGATGAAAAAAACAAAAAAGTTACTTTTGTTAGAACACCTAAGTTTGAAGAAGTTCCATATCCAGTTGTAATGGAACCTAATCTAGTAATCGAATATTACTCTAGATAATAAAAATTTATTTTTTAAAATTTATTCCTTTATCCTCAAGTACTTTCTTGAGCTCACCGTTTTCATACATTTCTTTAACGATGTCACAGCCACCAATAAATTCACCTTTGATGTAAACTTGTGGAATAGTAGGCCAGTCACTAAATTCTTTTATACCTTCTCTTAGTGCTTGAGATTCTAAAACATTAATTCCTTGATACTTAACTTCTAAAATTTTTAACATGTTTGATACTGCCATAGAAAAACCACACTGAGGAGCATCAGGAGTTCCCTTCATAAATAAACAGACTTCGTTTGTATCAATATGACCTTGAATTAAATTTTTTGTATTATCATCCATTATTGTTCCTTTGTTTTAATTGCTAATGCGTGCAGTTCATTACCCATTTTTCCTTTTAATGAATTATAGACCATTTTGTGTTGTTCAATTTTACTTTTGCCAGAGAATTCTTTAGAGGTCACTGTTGCTGAATAATGATTGCCATCTCCTGCCAAATCTTCAATCACAACAATTGCATCAGAAATAGCTTCTTTAATCAGTGTCTCAATTTCTTTTAAATCCATTGCCATATTAGTTACTAATGTAGTTAGTTAGCCAAGTTGTATGCGATTTAATCAAATCGTCAATTGATACTTTTGTCTTATCATTTATGATTAAACCACCTTCATTGACCATTCCAAGCTCATCATAATGAACGGAATTATCTTTGAGAATTTTAGTTACATTTTTAAGATCATCTTTATTAATTTCAATAATATATCTTCCTTGATCTTCACCAAATAAATATTCAAATTCATTTATCAAATAATTAGGCTTTTTAAGAGTTGCACCCTTTTTTCCTTTAATACACATTTTTGAAAGAGCGGTAATTATTCCACCAAGAGACACATCATGAGCTGATTTAATAAATTTTTGATCAATTAATCTTAAGATTGTTTCACCATTATTTTTTTCATTAAAAAGATTAATTTCGGGTGGGGGTCCATTTTTTTCACTTAAGATTTCTCTTGCAAATAAGCTTTGATCTAAGTGACCTTCAGTTTTACCAATAACCAAAAGTATATTATCAACTTCTTTTAAATCCATGGTTACCATATCTTTATAATCTTTGATTAAACCAACACCTCCAATAGTAGGAGTAGGTTTAATTCCAACATCTTTTGTTTGATTATAAAAAGAAACGTTTCCTGATACTACTGGGAAATCCAAATACGCACTTGCCTCACCTAATCCTTGAACACATTCAACAAACTCACCCATATTTTCTTCATTTTCAGGACTACCAAAATTTAGGCAATTAGTAATAGCAATTGGTTTAGCACCTACTGAAATTAAATTTCTCCAACTCTCACAAACAATTTGTTTACCTCCACTTAAAGGGTGAGCCCAGCAATAAACTGCAGAAGAGTCTACAGAGGCTGCAACTGCTTTGTTGGTACCATGAACTCTAACAACACCAGCATCTCCACCAGGTTTTTGAATAGTATCCCCCATAACCGTATGATCGTACTGTTGCCAAATCCATTCTTTACTGCAAACATTTGGATTAGATAAAATTTTATTTAAAACATTAACGACTTTAAGACCTTTTAAATCTTCTTTTTGAATCTTAATTTTTTTAGGAAGTTTTGTCTTCTTCCATTTACGATCATACATAGGAGAGTTTTCAACTAAGGTATTAACAGGAATGTTAGCAACTTTTTTTTCATCAAAGTATAATTCTATTCTTTTACTTTTTGTAGTTTTGCCAATTATTGCGAAATCTAAATTCCACTTATCAAATATTTTTTTAGCTAAATCCTCTTTGCCATTTTCTAGAACAATCAACATTCGCTCTTGGCTTTCTGACAACATAATCTCATAAGGTGTCATATTTGCTTCACGACATGGAACTTTGTTTAAATTAATCTCAATTCCTAAATTTCCCTTTGAAGCCATTTCAATACTTGAAGAAGTTAGTCCGGCAGCTCCCATATCTTGAATTGCTATAATTGAATCTCCTGCCATTAACTCTAAACAAGCTTCTAATAATAGTTTTTCAGTAAAAGGATCACCAACTTGAACTGTTGGTTTTTTTTCTTCAATTTTATCATCGAATGATGCAGAGGCCATGCTTGCACCATGGATACCATCTCTACCTGTTTTTGAACCAACGTAGATGACAGGCTTTCCTAATCCGGCAGCTTTGGAGTAAAAAATCTTATCTTTTTTAACAAGCCCTAAAGTCATAGCATTTACTAAAATATTTCCATTATAAGACTCATCAAAACTAGTTTGACCAGCAATAGTTGGAACCCCCATACAATTACCATAGCCACCAATTCCATGAACAACACCACGTAATAAATTCTTTGTTTTTTTATGTTGAGGAGATCCAAAGTGAATTGAATTTAAATTAGCAATAGGTCTAGCACCCATGGTAAACACATCTCTCATAATTCCACCCACTCCAGTTGCTGCACCTTGATAAGGCTCAATAAATGATGGGTGATTATGACTTTCTATTTTAAAGACAATTGCATCATTATCTCCTATATCAATAACACCTGCATTTTCTCCAGGGCCTTGAATTACATTTTTTCCTTTTGTGGGTAAGTTTTTAAGATGAAATCTTGAAGATTTATAAGAGCAATGTTCATTCCACATTGCAGAAAAAATACCTAATTCAGTAATATTTGGAACTCGCTTTAGTAAATCACAGATCTTTTTATACTCATCTTTTTTTAAACCATGATCGATTGCAAGTTTTTCGTTTACCATCATTATCTAAGATTATTAATTAAGTTTTCAAAAAATAAAGAACCATCTTCACCTGATAGAGCAGGGTCTATCATTCTTTCAGGATGAGGCATCATTCCTAAAACATTTTTTTGTTTATTAAATATTCCAGCTATATTCTGTAATGAGCCATTAGGGTTTGATTGTTCATTAACGTTTCCATTTTCATCAGAATAAAACATGGCAATTTGATTGTTGTCATTAATATCTTTAATTTGATCATTAGAGCAGAAGTAATTTCCTTCATTATGTGCTATATGAAATTCATAAACTTCTTTTTTGTTATCCTTAAAATAAGAGTTGTCTTGATTATTAACTTTTACAAAAACATTTTTACAAATGAACTCTAAGTATTTATTTCTAAGTAGAACTCCCGGCAACAAACCTGACTCGACTAAAATTTGAAACCCATTACAAACTCCCATAACTTTACCACCCCCTTGGGCAAAATTTAAAACAGATTTCATGATTTTAGATTTTGATGCCATACTTCCACATCTAAGGTAATCCCCATATGAGAACCCACCTGGCAAAACGACTAAGTCACTTTTTGGAAGCTCAACATCATCATGCCAAACCATTTTATTTTTAAAGCCAAATTTCTTTAAGGCAACATCCATATCTCTGTCACAATTGGATCCTGGAAAAGTGATTACGGATGAATGCATTATTTATTATTCTGATCCGATAATTTTATAATCTTCTATAACTAAATTCGCTAAAAGCTTTTTACACATATCTTCAACATCTTTTTCAGCTTTTTTTTTATCAGTTTCTTTTGTATCAATTTCAAAGTACTTGCCTTGTCTAACTTCATTAATATTGTCAAACCCCATACCATCAAGTGTTTGATGAATAACTTTACCTTGAGGGTCCAAAACATCTTTTTTAAGTGTGATGATGACTGATACTTTCATATTATTTTATTTTCTTTATTGAGCTTAATTTTGTAACGTTTACAGCACTCATGTTAGATTGTTCATGTAATATTCCTAACCTTTTAGCAACTTCAGTGTAAGCGGGTATTAAATCTCCAAGATCTTTTCTAAATCTATCTTTATCAAGTTTTTTATCAGTAATACTATCCCATAATCTGCAAGTATCAGGGCTAATTTCATCTGCTAAAATAACTTCAGATTTACCGTTTTCTTTAAGTCTGCCAAATTCAAGTTTAAAATCAATTAACTTAATCCCAACTCCTCTGAACATACCAATCATGAAATCATTAATTCTAAGGATCATTTTTTTAACTTTTTCTAATTCAGATTTTGTAGCCCAATCAAATGCAAGTATATGTTCTTCAGCAATAAGTGGATCACCTAATTTATCATCTTTAAGGCAATACTCTAACAGAGGCTGCTTAAGAACAGTTCCGTCTTCGACACCTAATCTTTTAGTAATAGAACCAGTAGCAACGTTACGTACAATAAATTCAATAGGTATGATCTCAACTAACTTAATAATTTGTTCTCTCATATTTAGTCTTTTTACTAAATGATTTTTTATTCCGATTTGAGAGAGATTTGTTAGAATGTGTTCTGATATTCTATTGTTTAAAACACCTTTGCCTTCAATGGTTGATTTTTTTAAATTATTAAAAGCAGTTGCATCATCTTTGAAATATTGAATAACTAATCTTTTATCAGCGGTTGCATAAATTATTTTTGCTTTGCCTTCATATAATTTTTTACCTTTTTTCATTATTTAAATACTCTTCTAAAGATTAAATCTACGTTTTTAAAATGGGATGAATAATTGAATATAGCTTTTAATCTTTTTGATGAAATTTTAGTCATTATAAATTTATCGTCTGATATAACGTCAAATAAATTTAAATTGTCAGCAAAACATTTTTTGGCATAATTTTGCACCATTTTGTAAGATTGTTCTCGGCTCAATCCTGATTTTGTAAGCTCCAGCATTACCTCTTGAGAAAAAATTAAACCTTTTGTGATATTCAAATTTTCAACCATTTTCTTTGGATAAACTATCATTTTATCTAAAATATTACTTAGTCTTGCTAAAGCAAAATCTAGAGTAATATTTGCATCAGGACCAATATTTCTTTCAACACTTGAATGAGAAATATCTCTTTCATGCCATAGTGCAATATTTTCAAGAGCAGGGATTACCGCGCTTCGAACCATTCTAGCGAGCCCTGTTAAATTTTCACTTAAGATTGGATTTTTTTTGTGTGGCATTGCTGATGAACCCTTTTGATCTTTTGAAAAAAATTCTTGAACTTCATAAACTTCAGTTCTTTGTAAATGTCTAATTTCAATTGCAACTCTTTCAACTGAGCCTGCAATAATTCCAAGGACTGAGAAATAAAAAGCATGTCTATCTCTTGGTATTACCTGTGTTGATATGGGCTCAACTTTTAAACCTAGTTTTTTAGCCACATGTTTTTCAACATTAGGGTTAATGTTTGCAAATGTTCCAACTGCTCCAGATATTGCGCATGTTGAAATTTCATCGATTGCATCAACTAACCTTTTTCTATTTCTCTTAAATTCCTCATAAAATGAAGCAAGTTTTAACCCAAAAGTAATAGGTTCAGCATGAATACCATGACTTCTACCCATACAAGGAGTGTATTTATATTTCTTGGCTTGTTTTTTTAAAACTTTTAAAATTTGATCAATATCAGCAAGTAAAATTCTGCCCGATTGAACTAATTGTATATTTAAACTTGTATCCAGTACATCAGAAGATGTCATTCCTTGATGAAGGTATCTTGCTTTAATACCAGCTTTTTCAGTAACAGAAGTTAAAAAAGCAATTACATCATGCTTAACCTTAGTCTCAATTTGATGAATTCTTTTAACATTTATCTTGGCTTTTTTTTTAACAACTGATGCTACCCCTTTAGGGATTTGACCAAGTTTTTCCATGGCTTCAGCTGCTGCAACCTCTACATCAAGCCAAATTTGGTATTTATTTTGTTCTGACCATATGTCAGTGAGTTGTTTTCTAGAATATCTTTCAATCATTAATTATAAGTAAGGGGGCTTTGAATAACCTTTAACAGATTCTGTAAAGATTTCATAACCATTTTCAGTAATACCCAGCGTATGTTCAAATTGTGCTGATAAAGATTTGTCTTTTGTAACAGCTGTCCAACCATCTTTTAGCATTTTTACATCCCATTCACCTGTATTTATCATGGGTTCAATTGTAAACGTCATGCCTGGCCTAAGTTCCATTCCGGTATTTTTTCTTCCATAATGTAATATATTAGGGGGCTCATGAAAGGTAGTGCTTATTCCATGACCACAAAAATCTCTAACAACAGAATAACCTTTTTTTTCAACAAAAGATTGTATTTCATAACCAATGTCACCAAGTTTTAATCCTGGTTTTAATAAATTTATAGCTCTCATCATAGACTCGTGCGTTGCATCAATTAAATTATTTACTTTAACTGAGGTTTTACCAACACAAAACATTCGACTTGTATCACCATAATGTTCATCAACTATAGCAGTTACATCAACATTTAAAGCATCACCTTCCTCCAATACTCTATCTGAAGGTATTCCATGACAGACAACATGATTTAAAGAAGTACATAATGATTTTTTAAAACCTCTATAATAAAGAGGAGCTGAATATCCACCATGGTCTTTTATAAATTCATAACTCAATTTATCAATATGATCAGTTGTAATTCCAGGTTTAATATTTTCTGTCAACATATCAAGAGTTCTCGCCGCAAGATTTCCAGCAACTCTCATTTTTTCAAATTTTTCTAAATAATCAGACATCAATAATTTTAATTTTTTTATCTATCTTAATTTCTTTTGCACTTATTTTACATTGATAAGCTAAAAAAGTAACACCAGCTTTTTTTGCTAGTAAATAATTTTCATAATATTCTTTATCAATATCTTTGGCTATTTTAAAATTATTAACTCCTTGGATTTGAATTAAGAACAATAGATAGGATTTATAACCTTTTTTTACAGCTTCAATAAGAGTTTTTAAATGCTTAGACCCTCTAGACGTTACAGCATCAGGAAATTCTGCAGTTTTTTCATCCCTAAATAAAGTAACATTTTTAACCTCTACAAATATTTTTTGCTTGTTCTTTTCAATTAAAAAATCGAATCTGGTTTCTTTATCAAAGAATACCTCAGGTTTAATACTGTCACTATTTGCAACCTCTTTCACTAGATTATTTGATAAGCCATGATAAGCAATTTTATTTGCAAAATGAGTATTTACACCAACCAAATTTTTTTTAGCCTTAATGATCTCAAGCGTATATTTTAGCTTTCTTTTTGGGTCATCATTTTTGGACACAAAAACTTCATTACCCTCATCTAACAAACCCTTCATTGATCCTGTATTAGGGCAATGTGCTGTAACAATTTCCTTACCAATTTTAACATCAGTAAAAAATCTCTTGTAACGTTTGATAAGTTTGCCTTTAATTAAAGCTTTGGTAAATTCCATATATAAAATGTATATTTAATAATGCCAGAAAATACAAAATTTAATGCCGCAATTCTTATTATTGGTAATGAAATTCTTTCAGGAAGAACACAAGACACTAATACGGGAACTATTGCCAAGTGGTTAAACTCTATTGGAGTGACAGTTAATGAAGTTAGAGTAATTCCAGATATTGAGAGCACTATTGTTGAAACAGTTAACCACTTAAGAAAAGTTAACAACTACGTATTTACAACTGGAGGTATCGGTCCGACACATGATGATATTACCGCTCAATCTATATCAAAAGCATTTAACCTTGAGTATGAAATTCATCAAGAGGCATTTAAAATATTGGAGGCTTATTATAAAGTTGGAGAATTTAATGAAGGAAGACAGAAAATGGTTTGGATGCCAAAAAATGCTAACTTAATTCTTAACCCAACAAGTGGTGCCCCTGGATTTTGTGTTGAAAATGTTTTTTGTTTACCTGGAGTGCCATCAATTTTAAAGTCAATGTTAGGTGGATTAAAAGATAAAATAGTAGGGGGAAATCCAATAATAAGTCATACAATAAGTTTAAAAACTGTTGAAAGTGAAATTGCAAACTCTTTAACTAACGTTCAAGACAACAATAAAGATGTTGAAATAGGAAGCTACCCTTTTTTTCAGGCAGGTAAATTAGGAGTATCTATAGTTATACGATCAGAAGACCAAAAAAAAATCGATAAATGTAGTACCGAGATATTGAAATTTGTTAATCAAAAAAAAATAGAAGTAGTTATTAGATAATAAGAATGCTGTATTTTGCCTACGGTAGTAATTTAAATCATTTTCAAATGAAAAGAAGATGCAAAGATAGTGTTTTTTTAAAAAAGATTAATCTTAAAGATTTTAAATTAACTTTTAGAAGCAAATACAGAGCGGCTGATATAGAGCCTAAAAAAAATTCATTAGTTCCAGGAGCATTATTTGAAATATCTAAAAGTGATGAAAAAAAATTAGATATTTATGAGGACTACCCAATTTTATATAAGAAATATTATTTTACTTATTATGGTAAGAAAGTAATGACCTATACAATGACAAAAAAAACTTTGTTTGCGTACCCAACAGAACGATATTTAAATACTGTAAAGAAAGGTTATAAAGATTGTAATTTAAATTACCAAATTCTTAAAAGAGCATTAAAAGCTTAATTGAGATATGGTTAAGATTGTTAACAAAAATAAGTTGAGTTATAAATAAAAACAGTTAAACAAATGAAAATAATACGTGCCCTCGTGGTGAAATTGGTAGACACAAAGGACTTAAAATACTCTATCAAAAGAATTATTACAGATTTAATCAAATATACTTATAATTTTAGATTAGTTAGTTTTGAATAAGTTAAATGTTAAGTATAATCAAAAATAAATTTTTTAAAAAAAAATTTTTCTCAAGGCTTTTTCATGATTAAAAAATATGCAATCATTATATTAGTTTTCTACTTAAATTCTATATCAGCATTATATGCAGAAAAAAATGACAAAAAAAATAATAAAAATAAAATTGATTTTGATTGGTTTAATTCTGAAGAATACAAAATGATTAAAAAAATGCAAAACTGCAAAGTAAAGTATCTTGATGGTTCTTTTGGAACGTGCAATCCATATAATTCATATAGGAATCCCTAATTTAGGATGAATTCATTAAAACTGATTTTAGCGATTTTTATTTTGTTTATAGTTACTTCATGTGTGCCGAGATCACTATCCGTTGCACAAAAAAATTCATGTATGGCGCCAAGCGCAAACTTCAAAGCTTTAGATGCTATTCATTCTACAAAAATTCATGCAATTTTATGGGCTAAAAAATTTGCTAAACAAGCTTCTTCAAAAGAATTAAGCTTGAGTGACAAATGTAGACAAACACAGATTCTAATCCAGGCTTTGTATGGACTTAGAGATGGGGAAAGTGCCTCATGGGAAAACTCACAAAATAACACATCAGGTAAAGTTAAGGTTTTAAACACAATAGTCCAAACTGGAGCTTGGGGTTATGGAGGCTGCAGAGATTATTTATCTTATATTAAAATCGACGACAAGGTAGAGACTTTTAAATTTAGGGCTTGCCCTAAAGAATTAGGTACCTTTGAACTTGTTGATAGCGCAGGCTTTCCAATACCTGGTCACTTGTACTTTGCAGGCTGGTATTTTTATGATTATAGATTTTTTGAATGAAAAAAATAATTCCATTATTTATATTATTATATAGCTGTGTTAATACCGGCTCTTCCATCAAAGATTCTCCTAGTGTTAAAAACGTTCAAAAGGACAAATGTGAAATTATCTCTTTTTTTTCATCAAATGAAAATAAGCAAATAGTGAAATGTAATAGTGGTTATAATTTTAAAATGCCCAAAGAAGAAATTGATAGCAAATCATGTGAAATAAAAAAATATAGAATAGATATAGGTGGTTCATATACGTTTAAAGAAAGTTTGAAATGTAAAGATTTTGAAAATGAAAATATTATTACTATATATTAAAAAGATAAATATCTTAACTTTTCTAATGTTATTTATTTTAATTCCTTCTCAGACTAAAAGTGAGAGTCTTAGCATTTTTACTGAAACCCCAATTATTGTTAATCCCGAGAGTGAATATGAGGGTTTTTTAATTGATCTTATATTAGATAAGATGGTTTATCATTATTATAAAATTCCCAGTGATGGAGTTAAAAAACATAACTCGACTTTATTCTTATCTATTAGTAATCCTTCGCACGGAAAAATATATAGTTGGAAAAGTGGAAAGTTTTATGGACTAATTAGAATGATTTCATCAAAAAAGGAAAAAAAAAAATTTGCAGAATATGGCTAGAGGAAATTGGTAAATTCACCATAGTTGATAATTATGGAAAAAATAGTTATGAGAAAGTGACAAGTAAAATTGCCTCGAATAAAGCATGTTTTGATCTTGATGAAGGAAGATGGGTTATGGTTGATGAAAATTATCACTTTAATAATTAATTAAAAATAAGTATAAGATATTATGAATAAAGCTTTAGTAATTATTAGCGTAATATTTTTAACTTTTGCATGTTCCTCAACATATAAAATTAAACCTTATAAAGAAAAAACCCCAGATTGGTACATTGTAGACAAAGATGAATGGAGAACTCTCTATGGTAAAGCTTTAGGTGAGTCTGAGTCCCTTGAGATGGCATCACGAAAAGCGGAAGCACTTGCAGTAAGTAATATCATTTTTAAAATTAAAAGTGAACTTGATGCTACCAAAAAAGTTTATTTAGCAGACAGGTATAAGAAAGTAGATGGAAAAGTATCATCTACTTCAAAAAATAATTTTGAAGAAAAAATTACTATTGCTTTAGATAATTATCAAATTTCAAAATACCGTGTCTCAAACAAAGAAGTTTTTAAAGACAACGATAATTACAAAGTTTTTGTAGAAGTAGCTTTTAAAAAAAAAGAGCTATTTAAGTCATTAGATAAAATCAATATTGATTAAGTTTTTTCCATTATTAATCAGTTTAATTCTTTTTTCATGCAATAAGCAAAATATAAAATTTCATAAAGCATGTAATTTTAAAACTATAAAAGGTAAAGAAGTATTAGTATGCGATGAGAAAATGCTAAGAAAAGTAAAATC
The DNA here is from genome assembly GCF_059418005.1 of Candidatus Pelagibacter sp. PS_10_02. Taxonomy (NCBI): domain Bacteria; kingdom Pseudomonadati; phylum Pseudomonadota; class Alphaproteobacteria; order Candidatus Pelagibacterales; family Candidatus Pelagibacteraceae; genus Candidatus Pelagibacter; species Candidatus Pelagibacter sp. PS_10_02. Next base: position 648,396 of record NZ_CM182076.1, on the reverse strand, counting down.
AATTAATTATGAAAATAGGGATTGTGAAAAATTTGAATATGTGACTGTAATTAATGGTGTTGAAGAAGAAAGCGAAGGAATTAAATGTAAAACATCTTATGGTTATGAGGTAATTAAATAATTGAATAATTGAATAATTTTTATTAAAATTTAAAAATGAAAAATTTAATTATCTTTATATTTATAGTAATTCTTTTCAGTACTGAAGTTTTGATTTTTAAAAAAAAAATTGGAATAAATTATTAGAAAACACAGGGCGACAATATGAAAAAATTATGGATAAGTTTTAAAGTACTTATCTTTTTTTTTTTTCCAATTTCATCTCATTCTATTGAGTTGAGTGAATATGGCTTAAATCATAATAGTTTTTCTGAATTACAAGAACTAAGAACAATATATCTTACTGAAGACTTAAATTCTATAGATCCTGAAGACACTGAAAATTTAGACAAAATTAAAGAATTTTATTTAACTAACAATTTCTTATCAGACGAAATAGATTCAGTGTATCAATTCTGTTGCGATACTAAATCTAATACTTTTATTTTTATTGGTGACATCAATGATGCAGAAAATAAGATTAAAACCTCAAGTATCGAAGAGGTTTATGAATTAAATAAGAAAATCAAAATTAAGAATTTTTTAGCTTTTAAAAAGGGTAAATTACAAAAATCAGTTTTTATAAAAAATGATAAATACAATTTGTTTCAAATAAACCCTGAAAAACAAATTTATTCACTGTATTTAAATTCTCCACTAAAATTTAAAGATACATTTTATTCAGTATTTCAAGTTAATTGGAAAGATATAACTACAGATGAATTTGAATTTGAAGTAGAGATTACACCTAATTATACTTTAATTACAGATTTTGCCTCAGAAATTTTTGTTTTTAAAGTACCAAAATTAGAGATGTTTCTTGTTTCAGATGAGAAAAGTGGCAAGATTATTTATACAGACGAAAACCTTAAAAAAATTATATATCATGGAGAATATAGTGAAAATGATGATATGCTAAATCCATCTAGTTTTTTAAATCCAACATTATTAAATTTCTTACCTACTGAATTTAAAAAAGTATTAGATAAAGGAAGAGAGATAAATTCAAATTTTCCAATCAATTTCACTTTAAATGAACTTATTGATTTAATAACTAATGTTGAAACACTTAATGCTGATAATGTAAATTTTGCTAAACAAAAAGAAAGTGAGCTACAAAGTTTAATTCAAAAAAAACAAGCTGAACTCAAAGCAGAAGAAGATAAAGCTAATGCAGAAAAGCTTAAAGCTGTTCAATTAGAGGAACAAAAAGCTCAAGAAGAACGTCAAAGAATTTTAGATCAACAGGCTGAAGAAGAAAATCAAAGATTGCTAGCTGAATATGCAGCGGCAGATGCTGCAGAAAAAAGACAAAAATATATTCAATATGGTCTTATAATTCTTTTAATTGGTGGATTAATTGCTTTTATTTTTTTAACTAATTTTTTAGATAATTTACAAAAATTTTTAAAGCAAATATTTAGTAAATTTAAAAAGAAGAAAGTAAAAAGCTACTTACCTAAGGATTATGGAAAAAAGAAAAAAAAGAATAAAAAAATATTAGGTATTTGGGTTGCTGATTGGGCAAATAGTTATGAAGATCCTAGAAGCGCGTATTATATCGCACTAGCAACATTAATTGTTTCAGTAGTATTATTATGGCTTGTAGGGGCTAATTTTACCGAACCAGTATCATCAGCAATAGTGACAATCATATGGATCTTGATAATCATAATAGTTATATCATGTTACGTAACCGGAAAAATTCATTCTGGTATCTCAACGTATCATTGCCCTAAATGTAAACGAATTTATGCTGGGGAGATTTATCAACAAACTCATCTTGGATCAAGACAAAGAGCAAGAACATATAGAGTAAGAGATAACAGAACATTAAGATACAAAGACCATAGAGGTATTAACAAAACTGATAACTATACGATTGAAAGGGACGAAACTGGCGTAGAGCAAGTTGATTCTTATCACAATAAAACCAAGTGTAAGCTTTGTAACCACAAGTGGGAATACAATTCTGCTCAATCAACTCGCGTGGCTTAGATAATTTATGGATAAAAATAAACTTATTAAAAATGTAATAGCATGGAACAATAAATCTTTTCTTAATAAGCAAGTTAAAGAAGATGATATTAAAATCAGAACTATAAAAGCTCCAGTTTATATCGATCAAGGATTTGACATTAGTATTGAAGCTGACATTTACGAAAGAGATTTAGCTGCTGAAGCACAAGCAAAAAATTTAGCTAAGTTTCATCAAAAAAAAGCAGATAAACTTCAAAGTAAATCTGATCTTTACAAAGACTTAGCATATGAACCACCAGGTAGTTTTAACAAATATATTAATAAAAAAAGACAAATTGCCCAAACTTATGGAGCTGGCAGCAAAGAACTTTTAAACGTTAGAAATGAAAGAAAATCACTACAAGCTCTTAATGAACAAATGTCAACTGATAGTTCATTAACTTCACTTCAAGCTAAACTAGCGCGAACTAAAGCTAATAGTTTAAAAAACCAAACATTTTTAATTTTCAAAAAGAAGGTAAAAGAAAAGATCAAAATAAACAATCCTACAAATGAAGTATACCAAAAAAGATTTACAATACATTTAGAACAGGATGATAAATTTATTGGCACAGATGAAGGGATTTTATATGAACAAACTATAAGTAATAAAATTCAAAAAAAAAATTTAGATTTAAAAGATTTAATTAATGTTAAAATCAAAGAAATAGGAAAAAATCATAAATTAAATGATTGGACAAAAAAATCATTTTCAAATTTTAATGAATTAAGTTTAGAAGAAACCTATCAATTAGGATATGAAACGCAAATTTCTCATGAAATACATGGATATATGCAAAAGCACTTTAAAAATTTTCATGGTCAATATGAAATAACAAAGATTAATATTAAATGTAAAATTGAAAAAAAATATTTTAATATCTATGAAGCAAGATGGGGAGCGCCCGTTCCTTGGTTTAATGTTATGGGTAGTGTTTCCTACTGGTTTAAAGATGAATTTTTAGTAGGAAAAGCTCACAAGTCACCTTTTAAACTAGGAATTAATATAGGTTTAAGTTTGTTTACCTTTGGATGGTGGATACCAGTATTAATATTTCTTTATATAAAGCATAGAAGGAAATTCAAATAAATTTACTTATTCATCTTGTTCAATTATAAATAATAGCATAAATACTCATGAAATTCATTAATGCCCTCGTGGTGAAATTGGTAGACACAAAGGACTTAAAATCCTTGCCGCTTGCGGAGTGCCAGTTCGAGTCTGGCCGAGGGCACCAATAAATGAAAGATAAAATTTATTTAGTTTTTGACAAAACAAAGGCCTCTTTAAAAATTAAATCTTTACTTGTAAAAAAACTAAACATCACCTCTTTAAAAAAATCTAATTTAGTAATTGTGGTTGGTGGTGATGGTTTTATGCTTCAAACCTTAAAAAGACTTTATAAATTTAAAAAACCTTTTTATGGAATTAATTCTGGAAACTATGGTTTTTTAATGAATAAATTTTCAAATAAGAATATTATCAAGAATTTAGCAGTTTCTAATAGTGTTAAGATTTATCCTTTACAAATGACGGTTACTAATAAAAGTAATTTAATTAGAAAATCTATAGCAATTAATGAGATATCAATTTTAAGACAAAGCAAGCAAGCGTCATCAATTGCAATTACAGCTAATAAAAAAAATATTATTAAGAAATTAATTTCTGACGGAGTTTTAGTATCAACTCCTGCAGGGAGCACTGCTTATAATCTATCAGCTCATGGACCTATTTTAGATTTAGACTCAAGAAAATTAGCAGTTACACCTATAAGTCCTTTTAGACCAAGGAGATGGAGAGGAACCATTGTAAGTGATAAATCTAAAATTTTGATAAAGAATTTAGATACAAATAAAAGACCAATAAGCGCTGTTGCAGATAATTTTGAAGTTAGAAATGCAAAAACAATTAAAATTCAAGCTAATAAAAATATTAGCTTTGAGTTATTGTATGACAAAAAGAATAGCTTACATAAAAAGATAAAGATTGAGCAAACAAGAAAAGAGACTACAAACAATTAAGTGATGGTGCCCCCGCACGGAGTCGAACCGCGGACCTATTGATTACAAATCAAGACTCAATTCTTAAATAAACATTATCTATCAACCTTTATAGAAATTTACATTCAGTTTGACCGCACTATGTCCGCAATGGTAATGTTTTAATGATGAAAAAATTTTTAGGGATCGTGGTTCTGGGTTTGTTGATGAGTGGGAACGCTTATTCTAAAGATGGTTCTGGAGATTTAAGATTTACTTCACAATCTTTTAATAATTTTTTAGCATATTTAAGAGGTGATGGTTCAGAAATTGGTGGCGTTATGATGTCGAGTGGAATGCCAACTGGTTTTGCAATTAACCAAAAAGGCAATAATACATTTTATTATTATTGTCCTAAAAAATATGGAGATAATTGTATGACTGGTGGGCACATAAAAGCACAAAATGACTGCACCAATAGAAGCAAAAAAAGAGGTGATGGTAGATGTTTTGTTTTTGCTAAAGGAAGAAAAATTGTTTGGGACAGTGTGAATTATAAAATTAAAAAAAACCCTAGCGTTGCTGAAATTAAAGAAATTTTTGCAAAAAATGGTTGGTATGGAGCAATTGAAAATAAAGAAATAGTTAAACCTAAAATTACTAAAAAGAAAAAAGAAGTAACTAAAAAAGTTAGTAAAAATTCTTCAGATATTGTTGATAAGTTGAAAGAACTTAATGAATTAAAAGATAACGGTGTCTTAACAGATGAAGAGTTTGATAAAGCTAAAAAGAAGCTACTTGAATGAAAAAACTTTTAGGGATCATGGTTCTGGGTTTGTTATTAAGTGGAAATGCTTATGCTGCTAATATATCTGATTTTGAGGCCGCAGGTATGAGTGTTGGTGACAGTGCTTTGAAATATTACTCAGAAAAAAAATTAAAAGATAATTATAAAGATTGGTTTGCACCTAAATATTCTGTTTCAGAAATTGAAGAAAAAAAAGATGGTTTTGATGATATTCAATTAATTTATAAGTCTAAAGATCCAGAATTTAAAATTGAAGGAATCTCCGCTTTAGAATACATGGATGCTAAAGACTGTTTAAAAAAACTGGATGACGAAGCAAGTTCAATTCAAGAGCAATTTACTCCATTAGAAGTAAAGTTTTCTAAAAAGAGTAAAAAAAACTATCCAGGAAAAGGTGAAGTTACTTCTATACAAATAAAATTTAAGAGCGACAAGGGAGTTATAGTAATTGCCTGCTATGACTGGTCAGACTCTTATGCTGCTAAAATGGGCTATAATGATAATTTAAGGTTTAGTATTAGATCAAAATCTTACGCAAATTTTCTTAATAGAAGATGATTATGAAAAAACTTTTAGGGATCATCGTTCTGGGTTTGTTGTTGAGTGGTAATGCTTATGGAATTATAAAGGGTGCCGGTTGGGAAACTTTAAATATAGTATCAACCCCGACGAATGCAGAATGTAAATTAACAAACAACAAAGGCTCGTGGCTTGTTGTTACTCCCCAAGAAATTAAGATAAAAAGATCAAAAAAAAAACTTAAAATAACATGTAATAAAATTGGCTATAATGAGTCGACAACACACTATCCTTTAAGAGATTTAAAAAAAGAAAAAATGGATGTGAATGATGTTTTTGATGGAACTTTCAGTGCAGTAGTAGGAGATCCTGTTGGTGCAGTTTTATCTGGATTAAGTATTGGTTTAACAAAAACAAAACATAAAGTTGGAACTTATGCTACACGTATAATTAATGATAATCGATTCATAGAGATTGTTCTTCAAAAAAAAAATTAAACGACTACTTGATTAAACCGCAATCTGTCCGCACTATGTCCGCACTATACGTTTAAATTTAGTTAAAATTAAATTTAGTATAAATAATAAGTGTTGATTTAATTGAGTGATGGTGCCCCCGCACGGAGTCGAACCGCGGACCTATTGATTACAAATCAATTGCTCTACCAGCTGAGCTACAAGGGCATAAGCGATTTCTATTAAGAAATCTTAGACTAATCAAGAATTTTTTTTTAAATAACTTAAATGATGAAACACAATTGCAGCACTATTTGAGATATTTAAGCTTTCTACATCCTTATTTATATCAATCTTAACAAAAAAATCTGTGTACTTTCCCGTGTGCTCTCTCATGCCAAATCCCTCAGAACCAAATAAAAGAACATTTTTTCCTTCCCATTTTATATCTGTGAAGTCTTTTTCTCCTCTTGCATCAAAACCATAAACCCAAAAATTTTTTTCCCTCAAGTTTTTTAGTGTGGAATTTATATTTGCCACTTCAAAAATATTGATATGTTCCATACAACCACTTGCAGCTTTATACATAAGCTTACTATCTGATGGAAATTGTCTTTCTTTAACAATTAATCCATCAATATTAAATGATGCTGCACTTCTAATTAATGAACCAATATTTCTTGGGTCTGTTACCTCATCAATACAAACAAATGTTAAGTTGTTTTTTCCTTTTATAAACTCTTTTAAGTCGGGTTGATCAATATGTTCCACTTCAGCAACGTATCCACCGTGCATAATTTGATCTTTAGAAGTATATTTATCTAGTTCTTTTTTTGATTTGAAATAAACTTTAACATCTTCAAGGACATTTTTTTTTGGATTTTTTCTGTGAATATTTTTTTTACTTTCTTCTGTTAAAAATACTTTTAAAACCTTCCTTTTAGGGTTTCTTAATGCTTCAATTACAGCATGTTGACCAACGATTAAAAAAGATGATTTATTCATAAAATTAGTTTGTTTTATACGTTTTTTCCTCCATTTTCACAGTAAATCTCGTGTTGCAATTGCATAATAAAAATATATAAAACGCCTGTTGTTTGAAGCTTTATTGAACAAGGGGACACTTCCCCAAAAAGGAGGGGTTCCAGAGCGGTCAAATGGGGCGGGCTGTAAACCCGTTGACTTCGGTCTTCGAAAGTTCGAATCTTTCCCCCTCCACCATTCAATAAAATTTTTTATAACAATGGAGTGTTATTCTTGATGTTGTGCGGGTGTAGTTCAATGGTAGAACGCTAGCCTTCCAAGCTGGATGTAAGAGTTCGATTCTCTTTACCCGCTCCAAGAAAAAAAGAAATTATTAATAAAACTAAACTGAGGTAAAAAAGTAATGTCAAAAGAAAAATTTGTAAGAAATAAACCACACTGTAACATTGGTACAATTGGTCATGTCGACCATGGTAAAACAACATTAACAGCTGCTATCACAATTACATTAGCAGCAACTGGTGGAGCAAAAGCGGTTGCTTACGATCAGATTGATAAAGCCCCTGAAGAAAAAGAAAGAGGAATTACAATCTCAACTGCTCACGTCGAATATGAGACTGAAAAAAGACATTACGCACACGTTGATTGTCCAGGTCACGCTGACTATGTAAAAAATATGATTACAGGTGCAGCCCAAATGGATGGAGCTATCTTAGTAGTTAATGCTGCTGATGGTCCCATGCCTCAAACAAGGGAGCATATTCTTTTAGGAAGACAAGTTGGTATTCCAGCTATTGTTGTTTACTTAAATAAAGTAGACCAAGTTGATGATAAAGATATGATTGAACTTGTTGAAGAAGAAATTAGAGAACTTCTAACTTCATACAAGTATCCTGGTGACAAGACTCCTATCGTTAAAGGTTCTGCATTAGCTGCTGTTGAAGGTAGAGATGAAGAAATTGGAAAAAATTCTATTTTAGAATTAATGAAAGCTGTTGATGATTTTATTCCACAGCCAGCAAGAGAAGTTGACAAACCTTTCTTGATGCCAGTTGAGGACGTATTCTCAATTTCTGGAAGAGGAACAGTTGTTACTGGAAGAGTAGAGACAGGTGTTGTAAAAACTGGTGAAGAAATTGAAATCGTTGGTATTAGAGACACCAAAAAATCAGTTTGTACTGGAGTTGAAATGTTTAGAAAACTTTTAGATTCAGGTGAAGCAGGTGATAACATCGGTGTGCTTTTAAGAGGTGTTGAAAGAACTGATGTTGAAAGAGGTCAAGTTCTTTGTAAACCTGGTTCAGTTACTCCTCACACTAAATTTGAGGCTCAGGCTTATGTACTTAAAAAAGATGAAGGTGGAAGACACACTCCATTCTTTACTAAATACAGACCTCAGTTTTACTTTAGAACAACAGATGTAACTGGAGAAGTTACATTACCAGCTGGAACTGAAATGGTTATGCCAGGTGATGATGCCAAGTTCACTGTTACATTAATTACTCCAATTGCGATGAGTGAAAAATTAAACTTCGCTATTCGTGAAGGTGGTAGAACAGTTGGAGCTGGAGTAGTAACTAAAATTATAGAGTAAACTCTATAGGAGTGTAGCTCAATTGGTAGAGCGCCGGTCTCCAAAACCGGAGGCTGAGGGTTCGAGTCCCTCCGCTCCTGCCAATAAGTGAACAGTATATTATGAAAAACCCGATAAAATTTATACAGGAAGTAAAGCAAGAAGCCTTTAAGGTTTCTTGGCCAACAGGAAAAGAGACTATGCAAGGTGCTTTAATGGTATTTGCAATGGCTGTTATTATGTCTTTGTTTTTTTTACTTCTTGACCAAGTTCTTAAATTTTTATTGGAAGCTTTACTAAAGGTAAGTATTTAATGAAAAATTGGTATATTGTTCAATCACACTCAAATTTTGAAAATAAGGTTGCCGGACTGATAAAAGAAGAGGCTGAAAAAGCTAAAATCTCAGATAAAATTGAGGAAATTGTTGTACCAACTCATGATGTAACAGAAGTTAAAAGAGGAAAGAGAATTCAAAGAAAAAAGAAATATTTTCCTGGTTACGTACTAATTAAAAGTGAGATGGACAATGATCTATATCATTTAATTAAAAATCTGAAGAGAGTAAGCGGATTTTTAGGTTCAAAAGGCATTCCAGTACCTGTTTCAGATAAAGAAATAGAAAAAATATTAGGACAAATAAAAGATGGTGTAGCACAGCCAAAATCTGGTATAGAGTATGCCATTGGTGAAAAAGTTCAGGTTGTTGACGGTCCTTTTGCATCATTCAGCGGTATGGTTGAAGACATTGATGAAGAAAAATCAAGACTTAAAGTTTCTGTGTCGATATTTGGAAGACCAACACCCGTTGATTTAGAATATAACCAAGTTGAGAAAGTAAGTTAATGGCTAAAGAGATAAGTGGATATATAAAATTGCAAATTATGGGTGGTCAAGCTAACCCAGCTCCACCAGTTGGTCCTGCATTAGGACAACGTGGCATTAACATAATGGAATTCTGTAAAGCATTTAATGATAAGACAAAGGCGTTTGCTGGAAAACCAATCCCAGTTGTCATTACTGTATATAAAGATAAAAAATTTGATTTTGAAATTAAATCACCACCAGCTTCACATTTTATAAAAGAAGCAGCTAAACTTAAAGGTGGATCTAAAGAACCAGGAAGAAGTATAGCTGGTTCAATTACAAAAAAACAAGCAGAAGAAATTGCAACACAAAAAATGAAAGATCTTAATGCACACGACTTAGACCAAGCTGTAAAGATTATTGCTGGTTCTGCAAGATCTATGGGAATTGAGGTTAAAGACTAATGCCATCAAAAAGATTCAAACAATTACCAAAAGAAACTAAAAATTTGCCAGCTGATGCAATTGAAAGTTTATTATCTATTGTTAAAAAAAATTGTACAACTAAATTTGATGAGTCAATTGATTTAAGTTTTCAAGTTAACAATAAGCAAAAAAAAGGTGAGGTAAATATTAGAACTGTAGTTAATTTACCAGGGGGAACAGGAAAAAAAGTAAAAGTTGCTGTTGTCTGTGAAGATGCAAAAGCTAAAGAAGCTAAAGATGCGGGTGCTGACATAGTTGGTAGCGATGAATTTATAGAAAAAATTAAATCAGGTGAATTAGATTTTGAAAAACTTATCTGTACGCCAGGGATGATGATTAAGCTCTCAAAGCTAGGTAAAGTTTTAGGACCCAAAGGTTTAATGCCCAATCCAAAATTAGGTTCAGTTTCAGACAACATTAAGCAAGCTGTAACTGATGCAAAATCAGGTCAAGCTGAAATTAGAAATGATAAAGATGGTAATATAGGTGTTAGCATTGGAAAAAAATCTTTTCATGATGATCAATTATTAAAAAATTATCAAGCAATTTTAGATACTTTAGAAAAAGAAAAAGGAAATCTTACATTAAAAGGTGATTTAATTAAAAATACCTTTGTAACATCAAGTATGGGTGTGTCATACAAAGTCAAATTAGGAAAAGTTATATAGTTATGATGAACAAGGAACAAAAAAAAAATTATATAAGTGAAATGGAAACTCAGTTTCAAAATAATGAAGCTGTTATGGTTACTCATTATCAAGGTTTAACAATGTCTCAATTAGATGAGTTAAGAGCTCAAATGAGAGAACATGGAATAAAATTTAAAATTACTAAAAATAGAATTACTAAGTTGGCAATTGAAAAAACTAAATGTAAAGATCTTGCTAATTTATTTACAGGAGCTACTGCTGTAGCTTTTTCTAACGATGCTATTATCTCGGCTAGAATTTTATCCAAATTTGCGAAAACTAATGAAAATCTAAAACTTTTAGGTGGAATAATGGGCAATGATGTTTTGGACCAAGCTGGAGTTCAAAATGTAGCTAATTTACCAACATTAGATGAAGCTAGAGCAAATATAGTAGGAATTCTAGCAACACCAGCATCAAAATTTGTAAGTATTTTACTTGCACGTTCTGAAAAAATGAGTAGTTTGTCCCCAGAAAATTCTGAAAAATAACCTAAAGAAGTATAAAAATTATGCCTGATCTAAATAAAATTATAGAAGATTTATCAAGTTTAACTGTAGTTGAAGCAGCTGAACTTTCAAAACAACTTGAGGAAAAATGGGGTGTTACAGCTATGGCTGCAGCAGCACCAGCAGCAGCAGCAGCAGGTGGAGCAGCTGAAGAAGCAAAAGATGATTTTACAATTATGTTGGTTTCTGCAGGAGATAAAAAAATTAATGTTATTAAAGAAGTTAGAGCAGCAACATCTTTAGGTCTTAAAGAAGCAAAAGATCTAGTTGAAGGTGCACCGAAAGAAGTTAAATCGGGTGTAAACAAAAAAGATGCTGAAGAGATCAAAGCTAAGTTGGAAGCAGCTGGCGCAAAAGTAGAACTTAAATAATTTAATTAGAAAGAACTTAATTGCTGGTTAATTTAATTAACTAGTAACTGATTATAAATGCAATTATCTTTTACTGAAAAGAAAAATGTAAGAAAAAGCTTTGGCAAGTTAGCTGAGACTTTATCTATTCCAAACTTAATTGAAGTTCAAAAAAATTCATACAAACAATTAACTGACTTTGATTTAGATGCAGGAGATCTGACAAAAGGTTTTGATAGAGTTTTTAAAGGTATTTTTCCAATTGAAGACCTTAATGATAAAGCTACTTTAGAATATGTTTCTTATAGATTAGAAAAACCAAAATTTGATACCGAAGAATGTATACAAAGAGGCTTGTCTTTTACCTCTGCACTTAAATGTACTTTAAGACTTGTTGTTTATGAAATAGATCAAGAAAATAACACTAAAGATATTTTATCAGCAAAAGAACAAGAAGTTTACATGGGAGAAGTTCCAATGATGACTGATAGTGGTACTTTTATTACTAACGGTGTTCAAAGGGTAGTAGTCAATCAAATGCATAGAAGTCCAGGTGTATTTTTTGATCATGATAAGGGAAAGTCTCATGCAAGTGGTAAACTTCTATTTAATTGTAGAGTTATACCAAATAGAGGTTCATGGTTAGATCTTGAGTATGACGTAAAAGACTTTTTATATTTTAAAATTGATAGAAAGAAAAAAATTTTTGTATCAACTTTATTAATGGCTCTAGGTTTTGCTAAATCTGAAATCGCAGATGAATTTTATGATAAAGAAACTTACACATTTGATCTTAAAACAAATAAATGGAAAACAAAATTTAATCCAGAAAACTATAAAGCTAAAAATTTTTCAGAAGAAGTTATAGATGCAAAAAATGGCAATGTTGTTATTAAACTAGGTGATAAAATTAATTTTTTAACTGCAAAAAAACTTGCTAACGATGGTTTAAAAGACATTTTAGTTTCACAAGAGTCACTTTATGGAAAATATCTTCATAAAGAAATTGTTGTTAGCGACAACGAGGAAGAAGGTACTTTTGGAATTGGAACTGAGCTAAATGATACAATCATTAAACAAATCTTAGAAGCGAACATCAATTCAATTGATATCTCTATAACTAATTCAATTAATAAAGGCCCTTACTTACTAACAACAATTTTAAATGATAAAAATAACAACAAAAATGATGCTATTACTGAAATTTATAAAGTTTTAAGACCAGGTGAACCACCGACAATTGAAATAGCTACTCAAATTTTTAATAATTTATTTTTCAGTTCAGATAGATACGATCTTTCTGATGTAGGCAGAGTAAAAATGAACTCTAGATTAAATTTAGAATGTTCTGACAAAATTACAATTTTAAGAAATGACGATATTATAGCTATAGTTCATAAAATGTTAGATCTTCGTGATGGTAAAGATGAAGTTGATGATATTGACCATCTTGGAAATAGAAGAGTTAGGTCTGTTGGAGAACTTGTAGAAAATCAAGCTCGTATTGGTGTTTACAGAATGGAAAGAGCTATCAAGGAAAAAATGACAACTCTTGATATTGAATCTGCAATGCCTCAAGATTTAATTAATGCTAAACCTCTAACAGTTTCTTTAAAAGATTTTTTTGTTAGTTCTCAACTTTCACAGTTTATGGATCAAACCAATCCTTTATCTGAAATTACTCATAAAAGAAGAGTATCAGCTTTAGGACCTGGTGGTTTAACTAGAGAAAGAGCTGGCTTTGAAGTACGTGACGTACACCCAACGCATTACGGAAGAATTTGCCCAATTGAAACGCCCGAAGGACCAAACATTGGGTTGATTAATAGTTTATCTACTTATGCAAAAATTAATAAATATGGTTTCATTGAAAGCCCGTACAAAAAAGTTAAAAACGGAGTTGTAGAAGATAAAGTGGAATATTTATCTGCAATGGAAGAAACTAAATATACTATTGCTCAAGCAAACACTAAATTAGATAAGAATGGAAAAATTATAGAAGATCTAGTTTCTTGTAGAGAAAACTTAAACTTTATTTTATCAAGACCTGAGAATATTGATTACATAGATGTATCTCCAAAACAACTAGTTTCAGTTGCAGCATCATTAATTCCTTTTTTAGAAAATGATGATGCAAACAGAGCTCTAATGGGATCTAACATGATGAGACAGGCTGTACCTTTATTAAAACCTGAATCACCATTAGTTGGAACCGGTATAGAAAGGGATGTTGCTCTAGATTCAGGAGTAACAATTGTTGCTAAACGAGATGGTACAGTTGATAAAATTGATGGTAAAAGAATTGTTATCAAAGCAACAGAGGAGACTGATTTTACTAAGTCTGGTGTAGATATTTATAATTTACAAAAATTTAAAAGATCTAATCAAAATACATGTATTAACCAAAAACCTTTAGTTAGAGTTGGTGATAAAGTTAAATCTGGAGATATAATTGCTGATGGACCATCTACTAAGCTAGGTGAATTAGCATTAGGTAAAAATGTTACCGTAGCATTTATGCCTTGGCAAGGTTACAATTTTGAAGACTCTATTTTAATTTCAGAAAGATGTGTAACAGACGATGTGTTCACATCAGTACATATAGTTGAGTATGAAGTTATGGCTAGAGATACCAAATTAGGTGAAGAAGAAATTACAAGAGATATACCAAATGTGAATGAAGAAGCTTTAAAAAATCTTGATGAGTCAGGGATCGTTTATATTGGTGCAGAAGTTAAAGCGGGAGACATTCTTGTTGGTAAAGTTACACCAAAAGGAGACTCAGCTTCTGGTCCAGAAGAGAAATTATTAAGATCAATTTTTGGCGAAAAAGCAATTGATGTTACAGATACCTCTTTAAGAATGTCTAGAGGAAGTAGCGGTACTATTGTTGATGTTAGAGTTTTCAACAGACATGGAATTGAAAAAGATGAAAGATCAATTACAATTGAGAGAGCTGAAATCGAAACTGTACAGCAAGATAAAATTGTTGAAGAAGAAATTCTAGAGAGAAGTATTAAGCAAAGAGCAAATCAAATCTTATCTGGTTCATCTTTAACTAAAAAAATTAAAGATTTAGAAGTTGGAACGAAATTAGATCTCGAGACAATCAGCAAAATTAGCATAAATGATATTTTCAAAATAACAGTAGGAAATGTCAATGATGAAGCAAGTCTTGCTCAATTAAAAGATCAATACAATAAGGCAAAACAATCAATTTTAGAAAGATTTGAAGATAAAGTTTTAAAAATTAGAAGTGGTGATGATTTACTACCAAGTGTAATGAAAATGGTAAAAGTTTTTGTTGCTATTAAAAGAAGATTGAGACCTGGAGATAAAATGTCGGGTAGGCACGGAAACAAAGGTGTTGTTAGTAAAATTGTTCCAGTTGAAGATATGCCATACAGAGAAGATGGTAGACCGGTTGATATTGTTTTAAATCCATTAGGTGTCCCAAGTCGTATGAATGTTGGTCAAATTTTAGAAACTCACCTTGGTTGGGCATGTAAAGAGTTTGGTGAAGAAGTTAAAAGATTAGTTAATGAAAATAATAAAAAATTTGAAAAAACAGAGAAGATTTCTTCATTTTTAAAGTCTGTTTATGGAAATGATGTTTTTGATGGCTCTATCGACAAATTAAATAAAACTGAATTTAGTGATTTATGTGAAAATCTCCAAAATGGTATAGCTATCTCAACACCGGTTTTTGATGGTGCTAAAGAAAAGGATGTTTCTGAAATGCTTAATTTAGCAAAACTACCAACATCTGGACAAACTAATTTATGGGATGGAAGAACAGGAGAAATGTTTGATAGACCAGTGACTGTTGGAATAATTTATATGTTAAAACTTCATCACTTAGTTGAAGACAAGATACATGCTAGATCTACTGGACCTTATAGTCTTGTTACACAGCAACCTTTAGGTGGTAAAGCTCAACTTGGTGGCCAAAGATTTGGTGAGATGGAAGTATGGGCTCTTGAAGCTTATGGAGCATCTTATACTTTACAAGAAATTTTAACTGTTAAGTCAGACGATGTGGCTGGTAGAGTTAAAGTTTACGAAACAATAGTTAAAGGTGAAGAAAATTTTGAATCTGGAATACCAGAGTCATTCAACGTATTAGTAAAAGAAATAAAATCATTAGCACTAAACATTGAGTTAAATTAAATATGAAAAAAGAATTAACAGATTTATTTAAAAATAGTGAAGTTTCTGAAGCTCAAAATTTTAATAGTATTAAAATTACTTTAGCAAGTCCTGAAAAGATAAAATCATGGACTTACGGTGAAATTAAAAAACCTGAAACAATAAATTATAGAACTTTTAGACCTGAAAAAGACGGTCTTTTTTGTGCTAGAATTTTTGGTCCAATTAAAGATTATGAATGTTTGTGCGGCAAGTACAAAAGAATGAAATTCAGAGGAATAATTTGTGAAAAATGTGGTGTTGAAGTAACAAAATCTAATGTTCGTAGAGAGCGAATGGGTCACATCAATTTAGCAACACCTGTTGCACATATATGGTTCTTAAAATCATTACCAAGCAGAATATCACTTGCAGTTGATATGAAGTTAAAAGAAGTTGAGAGAGTTTTGTACTTTGAAAACTTTATTGTAATTGAACCTGGCTTAACTGGTTTACAAAAAAATCAATTATTAAACGAAGAAGAATTAGCTAAATATCAAGATGAATTTGGTGAAGAGTCATTTGAAGCTGGAATTGGAGCAGAAGCAATTTTAACAATTCTTAAAGCAATGGATTTAGAACTTGAAAGAACTAAATTAATTAACTCAATTAAAGAAACAAAATCTAAAGTTAATGAAGAAAGATCAATTAAAAGACTAAAATTAATTGAGTCATTTATTGAAACTGGTCAAAAACCAGAATGGATGATTTTAACTGTAATTCCAGTTATCCCGCCTGAATTAAGACCTCTAGTACCTTTGGATGGAGGTAGATTTGCTACTTCAGATTTAAATGATCTTTATAGAAGAGTAATCAATAGAAATAATCGTCTAAAGAGATTAATGGATCTTAAGGCTCCAGACATTATTGTTAGAAATGAAAAAAGAATGCTTCAGGAATCAGTGGATGCACTTTTCGATAATGGAAGAAGAGGTAGAGTAATTACTGGAACTGGCAAAAGACCTCTTAAATCATTAGCTGAAATGCTTAAAGGTAAGCAGGGTAGGTTTAGACAAAATTTATTAGGTAAAAGAGTAGATTATTCAGGAAGATCTGTAATCGTTGTAGGACCAGACCTTAAGCTGCATGAATGTGGTTTACCAAAAAAAATGGCTCTTGAGCTATTCAAGCCATTTTTATATGCAAGATTAAATAAATTAGGTTTAGCATCAACAATCAAACAAGCTAAAAAGTTAGTTGAAAAAGAAACTAATGCAGTTTGGGATGCATTAGAACTTATTGTAAGAGAACACCCAGTTTTATTAAACCGTGCTCCAACTCTTCACAGATTAGGTGTGCAAGCATTTGAACCTAAGTTAATTGAAGGTGATGCCATTGAGTTACACCCGTTATGTTGTGCAGCTTTTAATGCTGACTTTGATGGAGATCAGATGGCAGTTCACGTTCCATTAAGTTTGGAAGCGCAGCTAGAAGCAAGAATTTTGATGCTTTCTACTAATAATATTTTAAGTCCATCAAATGGAAAACCTATTATTGTACCGAGTCAGGATATGATTTTAGGTTTATATTATTTGTCTCAAGCTCCTTTTCAAACAGAAAAACCAGATGGCTATTTTATAAATAATGATGAAATTGAACATGCTTTGTCTACAGGTCAAATAAAAGTTCATTCTACTATTGTTTCAAGATTTGAAACTCTTGATGAAAATGGAAATAAGAAAGTTGAAAAACACACTACAACTGCTGGAAGATTTTTATTAGCAAACTTACTACCTAAACATAAAGATATTACATTTTCAATGATTGATAGATTACTACCTAAGAAAACGGTATCTGAAATTATTGATAGCGTATTTAGATTTTGTGGTCAGAAAACTACCGTTATATTCTGTGACCACTTAAAAGATTTAGGTTTCAAACATGCATTTAAAGCAGGTATTTCTTTTGGTAAAGATGACTTAGTTATTCCAGAAAACAAAGGTCAATTAATTGAAGATACCAAAAAACTAATTGCTGATTATGAAAATCAATATTCCGAAGGTTTGATTACTCGAGGTGAAAAATATAACAAAGTAGTTGATGCCTGGTCTAAGTGTACAGATAAAGTTGCTGGTGAAATGATGAGAGGTATCTCTGCTACTGAAAGTACTGCTGATGGAATGAAAATTAATTCTGTATTTATGATGGCAGATAGTGGTGCCAGAGGATCTGCAGCTCAAATGAAACAGTTAGCTGGGATGAGAGGACTAATTGCTAAGCCATCTGGTGAAATTATTGAGACACCCATTATATCAAACTTTAAAGAAGGTCTAACAGCCTTAGAATACTTTAACTCTACCCATGGAGCTAGAAAAGGTCTGGCAGATACTGCATTAAAAACAGCAAGTTCTGGTTATCTAACAAGAAGATTGTGTGATGTTGCTCAAGACTTAACAATTTCAAAAATTAAATGTGATAATCCAGGTTTTATTGAATTAGCAGAAATTCTTGAAGGTGGAAATGTCGTTGTCAGTTTATCCGAAAGAGCTCTTGGAAGGGTAACAGCATTTGATGTTAAAAATCCTATTACTGGTGAAGTTGTAATTAAAAAAGAAACAATGATCGATGAAGCTGGTTGTGATAAAATTGATGCAGCAGGGGTTAAATTTATTAAAGCATACTCTGTTATGACTTGTAGTTCTAAAAAAGGAGTTTGTGCAACTTGTTATGGACGTGATTTATCTAGAGGAAAAATGGTACACGTGGGTGAAGCAATTGGTATGATCTCAGCTCAATCGATTGGTGAACCAGGCACGCAGTTAACAATGAGGACTTTCCACGTTGGTGGAACAGCCTCTGTTAAACAAGAATCGCAAATCATTACTAAATCAGCTGGTACTTTAAAAATAATTAATTCTAACTTATTAGAAGACTCTAAAAAGAATTTGATAGTAATGGGAAGAAATACTCAGCTATCAATTGAAGATGATAATGGCGTTCAAGTTGCTGTTTATAAAGTCGCTTATGGTTCAAAATTATTTTTCCAGAATGGTGATAAAGTCAAAGCAAATGAAAAAATTTGTGAATGGGATCCTTATACAACACCAGTTATTGCTGAAAAAAGTGGTATAGCAGGTTATGTTGATTTAATTGACGGTGTTTCAATCCAAGAAACTACTGATGATGCAACAGGAATTTCATCTAAATCAGTTATTGATTGGAGAGCTCAATCTAAAAATACTGATTTAAAACCAAGAATTACTTTAAGAGATGATAAAGGTAATGTTATTAAAAAAGCTGATGACAATGAAGCCAGATATTATTTAGTTCCAGACTCAATTCTTTCAGTGAAAGATGGTCAAAAAATATTTGCTGGTGACATAATAGCTAGACTTCCAAAAGAAACTACTAAAACAAAAGATATTACGGGAGGTCTACCTCGTGTAGCTGAATTATTTGAAGCTAGAAAAGCTAAAGATAGCGCAATAATTGCAGAAAATGATGGCCAAGTTTTATTTGGTAAAGAAGTAAGAGGAAAACAAAGAATTTCTATTCAACCTGAAAATGGAGAACCTTCAAACTATCTAATTCCAAAAGGCAAACATATTAATTTCAATCAAGGTGAAAAAATTAAAAAAGGTGAGTATCTTTTAGACGGACAACCTTTACCACATGATATTTTAAGAATACTTGGTATAAAAGATTTAACAGAATACTTTGTTAACCAAGTACAAGAAGTTTATAGGTTACAAGGTGTAATTATAAACGACAAACATATTGAAACGATTCTAAGACAAATGCTTAAAAAAGTAGAAGTTAAAGAGTCTGGTGACTCGAGTTATTTACCAGGTGAGATGATAGATAGAATTAAATTTGATAATACAAATGAAAAGCTTGTTGCTGATGGAAAAAATCCAGCAACTGGAGAAAGAGTTTTAATGGGTATTACTAAAGCATCTTTACAAACAGAGTCTTTTATATCAGCAGCTTCATTCCAAGAAACTACAAGAGTTCTTACAGATGCGGCTATTAAAGGTAAAGTTGACCCACTTAATGGCTTAAAAGAGAACGTCATTGTTGGTAGATTAGTTCCAGCTGGAACAGGTCACATTAAGAACAAATGGAACAAGAATGCTTTAGAAGCAGATAATAAGTTCTTGGCTGATCAAGATAAAATTGAACCAGCAGAACCCACTGAAACTCAAGCAAACTAAACAAAATAACTCTCTTCAAAAGCAGTTTTTAGTTTGACAAACTAGAATTAAATAGTAGTTTGGCGATGTTTTTGGTTGGAATGTAGTACCTACTTAATGGAACTAAACGCTGCCACAAAATAACCTGTCAGTTATTTTCATTCAAAAATATATTAATTAATTAAAAAATTTATGCCAACTATTAACCAGTTGTTAAGAAAAAAAAGAATTAAACCTGTTGCAAGGAACAAAGTTCCAGCTTTGCAGAAGCAGCCTTTAAAAAGAGGTGTTTGTGTAAAAGTTTATACAACAACTCCAAAAAAACCCAACTCAGCATTAAGGAAAGTTGCAAGAGTTAGACTATCAAATGGTTTTGAAGTTACTGCTTACATTGGTGGTGAGGGTCACAATCTACAAGAACACTCTGTTGTATTGATCAGAGGCGGTCGTGTAAAAGATTTACCAGGTGTACGTTATCATATTCTAAGAGGAAACTTAGATACCCAAGGTGTTGCAAATAGAAAGAAGCGTAGATCTTTGTATGGAACAAAAAAGGGTAAATAATAGATATGTCTAGAAAAAAAACACAACCCAAAAAAGTTGTTACCCCAGACCCGATATTTAATTCTACAATTATTCCAAAACTAATAAACTCGATTATGTATGATGGAAAAAAAGTTGTAGCTGAAAAAATAGTTTATGAAGCAATAGAAAAAATTAAATCAAAAACGAAAGAAGAGCCAATTAATGTTTTTAATGAAGCAATTAATAACATTAAACCAACTGTAGAAGTTAGATCTAGAAGAGTTGGTGGTGCAACATATCAAGTGCCAGTTGAAGTAAAATCAAAAAGAGCACAAGCTCTGGCAATCAGATGGTTAGTTGATGCATCTAGAAAAAGAAAAGATAAACATATGTCTGATAAAATTTTTAACGAACTGTATGATGCTTATGAAAAAAAAGGTTCTGCAGTTAAAAAAAGAGAAGATGTTCACAAAATGGCTGAGTCAAATAAAGCATTTGCTCATTTCAGGTGGTAAAAAATTATGGCTAGAACACATACTTTAGATAAATACAGAAACATTGGTATCATGGCACACATTGATGCTGGAAAAACTACTACTACAGAGAGAATATTATATTACACTGGTAAAAGTCATAAAATTGGTGAAGTACATGATGGTGCTGCAACAATGGACTGGATGGAACAAGAACAAGAAAGAGGAATAACAATTACCTCAGCCGCTACAACTTGTTTCTGGAACGATCATAGAATTAATATTATTGATACCCCTGGCCACGTAGATTTTACTATCGAAGTTGAAAGATCTCTTAAAGTTTTAGATGGAGCTGTTTGTGTTTTTGATGGTGTAGCAGGTGTAGAACCTCAATCAGAAACTGTTTGGAGACAAGCTGACAAATATAAAGTTCCAAGAATATGTTTTGTTAATAAATTAGATAGAACAGGTGCTGATTTCTATAGATGTGTTGAAATGATTAAAGATAGACTAGGTTGTACGCCTCTACCTATTCAAATTCCTATTGGTATTGAAGCAGATTTAGTGGGTGTTGTAGATTTAGTAAAAATGAAAGCACAAATTTGGAAAAATGAAGCTCTAGGTGCAGAGTGGGAGTACAAAGATATCCCAGATGATTTAAAAGAAATTTCTCAAAAATATAGAACAGAATTAGTTGAGTTGGCTGTTGAGCAAGATGAGAAATTAATGGAAGCCTATTTAAATGGCGAAGAAATTAAAGAAGAAGATTTAATTAGATGTATAAGAAAAGGTACATTAAATTTCACTTTTGTACCAATAACAACTGGTTCTGCTTTTAAAAATAAAGGTGTACAACCACTTCTTGATGCAACAATAAATTATCTTCCAAGTCCAATTGATATTGGATCAATTAAAGGTACAAAACCTGGAACAGAAGATGAGTTAGACATGAAGTTTGATGATAAAGAGCCATTTTCTGCATTAGCTTTTAAAGTTGCTAACGATCCATTTGTTGGATCTCTTACATTTATTAGAGTTTATTCTGGTACAATTAAAACTGGTACAGCTGTATATAATACATCAAAAGACAAAGAGGAAAGAGTTGGCAGAATGTTATTAATGCATGCAAACTCTAGAGAAGATATCAAAGAAGCTAATGCTGGAGATATAGTTGCTTTAGCTGGTCTTAAATATACTATTACAGGTCACACATTATGTGATGAAAGCAATCCAGTATTACTTGAACCAATGGAATTCCCTGAACCAGTAATAGAAATTGCAGTTGAGCCAAAAACAAAAGCTGACCAAGAAAAAATGGGTGAAGCCCTTGGTAGATTGGCAGCTGAAGACCCTTCATTTAGAGTTACCTCTGATGAAGAGTCAGGACAAACTATTATTAAAGGTATGGGAGAGTTACATTTAGATATTATTGTTGATAGAATGAAAAGAGAATTTAAAGTTGAAGCAAATGTAGGTGCTCCTCAAGTTGCTTATAGAGAAACTTTACAAAATCCTTCTGAATTTGAGTACACTCACAAAAAACAAAGTGGTGGTGCAGGACAATTTGCAAAAGTTAAGCTTTTAGTAGAACCACAAGAACCTGGTTCTGGAAGATTAGTTGAAAGTAAAATTAAAGGTGGAGCCATTCCTAAAGAGTTTATTCCAGGTGTTGAAAAAGGAATTGAAACAATTTCTGATGGTGGAATTTTAGCTGGATTTCCAATGATTGATTATAAAGTGACAATACTTGATGGTTTGCACCACGATGTCGACTCAAGTGTTTTAGCTTTTGAATTAGCTGGAAGAGCTTGTTTTAAAGAAGCTTGTACAAGAGGAACTTTAAAACTATTAGAACCAGTAATGAGAGTTGAAGTTGTAACTCCTGAAGATTATATGGGGGATGTTATTGGAGACCTAAATAGTAGAAGAGGTCAAATTAGCACTCAAGAGCAAAGAGGAAATGCCACAGTTATTACAGCAATGGTACCTCTAGCTAATATGTTTGGTTATATTAATAGCTTAAGATCAATGTCACAAGGTAGAGCTCAATATTCAATGTTTTTTGACCATTATTCTAAAGTCCCACAAAACGTTCAGGATGAAGTAACTAAAAAGATTGCAGGCTAATCATTATGGAAAAACAAAATATAAGAATTAAATTAAGAGCATACGATAATAAAATTTTAGATGCTTCTACAGAAGAAATTGTAAACACTGTAAAAAGAACAGGTGCTACGATTAAGGGCCCAATACCTTTACCAACTAGAATTGAAAGATATACAGTTTTAAAAGGTCCTCATATCGATAAAAAAAGTAGAGAACAATTTGAAACAAGAACGCATAAAAGATTAATAGATATTATAGAACCAACACCTCAAACTGTTGAGGCTTTAATGAAACTTGATTTAGCATCAGGTGTTGATGTGGAGATTAAAATTTAATTATGAGTGAAATTGCATTAATTGGAAAAAAAATTGGTATGACTAGGGAGTTCTATAAAACAGGACGACTAGTACCTGTTACAGTCATTAAGATGGAAAAAGCAAGAGTTATTCAAGTAATTAACGAGGATAAACGTGGATACAAGGCAGTGCAACTTGGTTTTGGTAAAATTAAGGCTTCAAAACTTACTAAGGCAATGAAAGGTTTTTATGCTAAAAAAAATACAGAAGCCAAAAAGAAATTAAAAGAATTTAGAGTAGAAGATACCGAACAGTATAAAGAAGGCAATGAGTTCGGATTAGAAATATTTAATGAAGTAAAATTTGTTGATACCACATCTAAAACTATTGGTAAGGGTTTTGCTGGAGCAATGAAGAGACATAATTTTGGTGGATTAAGAGCTACTCACGGTGTTTCAGTCTCTCACAGATCTCATGGTTCAACTGGTCAAAGACAAGATCCAGGTAAAGTTTTTAAAGGAAAAAAAATGGCTGGACATATGGGTGACAGGTTAAGAACTATGCAAAATTTAGAAATCGTTAAAACCGATTTAGAAAATGAATTATTATATTTAAAAGGTTCAATTCCTGGATCAAAAAACACTGAAATTTTGGTTAAAAAATCAGTTAAAGTTATTAATAAAATGACTATTAATGAAAAAATTGTTGCTGCAGAAGAAGCTAAAAAAACACCGGATAAAAAGAAAAAATAATGAAAATTGATAAAATAAATTTAGACGGAAAAAAAGTTTCTATTGAAGTTTTAGACAAAGTTTTTGGAGCTAAAATCAATAAGAAATTAGTTGATAATGTTTTATTTAAAACTAATGCAAACTACAAGGGTAGACACGCAAAAACCAAACAACAAAATGAAATTACTGGATCTACCTCTAAAATTTATGCTCAAAAAGGAACTGGTGGTGCTAGACATGCTAGTAGAAAAGCGCCTATTTTCGTAGGTGGTGGTGTTGCTCATGGTCCAAAAGGAGAGCTGGCTTACAAAAAAAGAAAATTAAATAAAAGTGAAAAAAAACTAAGTATTGCTTCATTGATAACTGAAAAAAATAAATTAAATAATCTTTTAATCTTTAATGATTTTGGAAGTGAGATTAAAAAAACAAAAGAAATGAATTCAATAATTAAGAAATTTGAAATTACAAACTCATTAATTGTATTAGATAAATTATCTAAAGAAAAAATAGAAAAATCTGTAAGAAATATTCCAAATGTTAAAGTTACAGATATCAATCATTTTAGTGCTTTTGATATAATAAAATTTAAAAAAGTAGTCTTTACTGAAAGCTCAGTTAAAGAACTAGAAAAGAGATATTCGTAATATGGACAAGATACATCTATACGATAAGATTTTATCACCGATGGTTACTGAAAAAACCACAAATTTATCTGAGCAAAATAAAATTGTGTTTAGAGTGCCTCGTGCTGCAAACAAAACAAACTTAAAAAAAAATATTGAAAAAATCTTTAAAGTGAATGTAACAAAAATAAATATTATCAATAAACAGAATAGATCTAAAGTAACAAGAGGCAAAAAAGTTAATGTCCAAGGTTACAAAAAAGCAATAGTAACACTTAAAAAAGGTCAAAGTATTGACCTAACAACAGGAATTTAAGAAATGGCATTAAAAACTTTTAAACCATATACAAAATCAACTAGAGGAACAATTTTAGTTGATAGAACTGGACTATGGAAGGGAAAACCTTTTAAAGCTTTAGTAGAACCAAAAAGTTCTATGCGTGGAAGAAATAATAATGGTCACATAACTTCTCGTAATATGTCAGGTGGTGGACATAAGCAAATGTATAGAGTTGTAGATTTCTACCGAAAAAAAATTGATATGCCAGGAACTGTAGAAAGAATTGAGTATGATCCAAATAGATCTTGCTACATCATGCTTGTTAAGTTTGATGACGGACAACATTTTTACTATTTAGCTCCTCAAAAAATTCAAGTTGGAGATAAAGTTGAAAATGGTCCTGAAAAAGAAATTAAAGTTGGTAACTGTATGCCACTAAGAGATATTCCAGTAGGTATAAATATTCATAATGTTGAATTAAAGCCCGGAGCAGGTGGAAAAATTGCAAGATCTGCAGGAACTTCAGTTACAATCAGCGGTCTAGATGGAAATTATTCATTAATTAAGATGACCTCTGGAGAAGTTAGAAAAATTGACTCCAGATGTATGGCAACTATTGGGGTACTTTCAAATCCTGATCAAAAAAATATAAAAATAGGTAAAGCTGGTAGATCTAGATGGCTTGGTCGAAGACCTCATACTAGAGGAGTTGTGATGAACCCAGTTGATCACCCCCACGGTGGTGGTGAAGGTAAAACAGCAGGTGGAAGACACCCTGTATCACCTACAGGTCAGTCAGCCAAAGGATTAAAAACAAGAGATAATAAGAGTACAGACAAATTTATTGTAAGAAGAAGAAATAATAGGAAGGATTCTAAAAAATAATGTCTAGATCAGTGTGGAAAGGACCATTTGTTGAAGAAAGCTTGATCAAAAAAGTTGAAAAACAAAAATTAGATCCAAAAAAAATGCCTATTAAAACATGGTCAAGAAAGTCTACAATTATTCCTGAATTTGTTGGAGTAAGCTTTTTAATCTACAATGGTAAAAAATTTATTCCTGTAACGATATCAGAAGATATGGTCGGACATAAACTTGGCGAATTTTCTCCAACAAGAACATTTTTTGGACATACACCAGCTGATAAAAAAGCAAAACCAGCTGAAACGAAAAAATAATTATGAGCAAGACAAAAAAAATTAATAAATTAAAAGAAAACACTGTTAGATCAGTTAATAACAACATCAGATCTAGTGTTAGAAAACTAAATCCAATTTTAAAAGCTATAGTAGGCAAAAAAGTTGATGTTGCAATTCGAGAACTTCAATTTTCTGCTAAAAGAATCACTAAAGAAATCAGAAAAACAGTTTCATCTGCAGTTGCAAATGCGGAAAATAATAATCAATACGATATAGATAAACTAATAGTAAAAGAGGCATATTGTGGAAAAAAAGTTGTTATGAAAAGGTTTAGACCAAGAGCCAAAGGAAGAGCGGCTCCGATTTTGAAACCATATTCAACAGTTACTATAATTTTATCAGAAGCAAAAAAAATGGAGAGTCATGGGACAAAAAGTTAATCCAGTAGGTTTTAGACTTGGTGTGAATAGAGGATGGGACTCTGTTTGGTATGCAAAAAAGAAAGATTTTGGAAATTATTTAATAGAAGATTTTAAAATAAGAGAATATATCAAAAAAAATGTAGTTAATTCTGGTGTTTCAAAAGTTATGATCGAAAGAACATCAAACAAATGTTACGTTACCATTTATACTTCTCGACCAGGTTTTGTGATTGGTAAAAAAGGTAGTGATATTGATAAAATTAAAAACAATTTATCAAAATTTACTAGCAATGAAGTTACTCTAAATATTAAAGAGGTAAAAAAACCTGAAACTAATGCATATTTAGTTGCAGAAAATATTGCTCAGCAACTTGTTAAAAGAATTTCATATAGAAGAGCAATGAAAAGAGCTATGCAATCTTGTCTAAGATTAGGAGCAAAAGGAATTAAAGTATCTATTAGTGGGAGATTAGGTGGAAATGAAATTGCAAGAACTGAATGGTTAAGAGATGGAAGCATTCCTTCTCACACTTTAAGAGCTGATATTGATTATGCTGAAGCTGAAGCACTAACAACTTTTGGGATTATTGGTATCAAAGTATGGATCTATAAAGGAGAAGTTTTTGCTAAAGAATTTAGCCAAGAAACAAATAAAATAGTATCAAAAGAGGTTAAAGAATAATTATGCTACAGCCAGTTAGAACAAAATACAGAAAAGCGCATAAAGGAAGAATTCATGGTACAGCAACACGTGCAAGTAAAATAAATTATGGATCATATGCTTTGAAAGCAATGGCACCAGAGAGAATTATTGGTAAACAAATTGAAGCTGCTAGAGTCGCTTTAACTAGACACATGAAAAGACAAGGTAGAGTTTGGACGAGAATTTTTCCAAATATTCCTGTTTCAAAAAAACCTGTAGAAGTACGTATGGGAAAAGGTAAGGGTGCACCAGAATATTGGGCTTGTAGAGTTAAGCCGGGCAGAATTTTATTTGAAATTGATGGTGTTTCAGAAACTATTGCTAAAGAAGCCCTTTACAAAGCCTCAGCTAAATTACCAATTAAAACTAAATTTATTAAAAGATTTATATAAAAATGAAAAAACAAGAAATTAAAAAATTATCAAAAGACGAAGTTATCAAGAATATTGATAAATTAAAAAAAGATTTATTTAATTTTAGATTTCAAAAAATTAACTCACAAGTTACAAATCCATCTAAAATAGGACAGACTAAAAAAACTATAGCAAGATTAAAAACTATACTAAAAGGAAAGTTAAATGCCTAAAAAAATATTAACAGGAGTAGTAACTAGCGATAAAGCCGATAAAACTATAACTGTTTCAGTTGAAAGAAAATATTCACATCCTGTATTAAAAAAAGTTGTTAAAGTAAGAAAAAAATACAACGCTCATGATGAAAAAAATAAATATAAAATTGGAGACACGGTTTCAATTATTGAAAGTAAGCCTTTTTCAAAAAATAAAAAGTTTCAAGTAATGGATGGATCTAAATGATACAAGTACAAACAGAATTATTAGTAGCTGATAACACTGGTGCAAAAAGAATTGAATGTATCAAAGTTTTAGGTGGCTCTAAACGTAGATATGCAAGCATTGGAGACACCATTGTAATTGCTGTCAAAGAAGCTTTACCAAAAGGTAAGGTAAAAAAAGGATCAGTTCATAAAGCTGTAGTAGTAAGAGTTAAGAAAGGTATTCATAGAGATGATGGGTCTAAAGTTAGATTTGATAACAATGCAGCTGTCCTAGTTGATGACAAGGGTGAACCAGTTGGTACAAGAATTTTTGGTCCTGTAACAAGAGAATTAAGAAATAGAGGTCAAATGAAGATAATTTCATTGGCTCCAGAGGTTTTATAATGATTAAAAAAGGTTTAAAAGTGAGAATTTTAACTGGAAGAGATAGAAAAAAAGAAGGTGAAGTTATTGAAATTGATAGACCTAATAATAGAGCAAAAGTTCAAGGGATTAACATTGTTAAAAAACATGTCAAAACAACAAAAGAAAAAAAAGGTGGAATAATTTCTAAAGAGAGCTTTATTCATTTATCTAATTTAAAACTTGTTGATGACAAATCGAAAGCAAAAAAAATTGAGGCTAAGAAATAATGACACCTAGATTAAAAGAACTTTATTACAAAGAAATCCAGCCACAGCTAAAAGAGCAGCTTGGTTTTAAAAACACTTACATGGGTCCAAAATTACAAAAAGTAGTTATAAATATGGGCCTAGGTTTAGATGGTGCGGATGCAAAAATTATTAAATCTACTGAAGAAGATTTAGGAAAAATTGCTGGCCAAAAACCAGTTGTTACTAAATTTAAAAAATCAGTTGCAAATTTTAAGACAAGAAAAGGCACAAATGCAGGATTAAAAGTTACGTTAAGAGGCAACAAAATGTATGAATTTATAGATAGATTAGTGAATATTGCCTTACCTAGAATTAAAGATTTTAGAGGCTTATCACCTAAGGGTTTTGATAAGTTTGGAAATTATACTTTTGGCATCAAAGAACATATAATTTTTCCTGAAGTTAACTTCGATAGAATTGATAAAATTAGAGGTCTTGATATTGTTGTCGTGATTTCTGCGATAAGTAAAGAGCATAGTTTTGCTCTACTAGAAAAACTTAATTTCCCGTTCATTAAAAAAGGAGATAATTAAAAATGGCAAAAGTAAGCGCAATTAATAAAAACAATAAGAGAATTAAACTTTCTGATAGGCTTTATAAAAAGAGACAAGCTTTAAAGAAGATTGTAATGGATAAGAAAATATCATTAGAAGAAAGATTTAAAGCTCAACAAAAATTATCAAATTTACCACGTAATTCTGCAAAAAATAGAGTTATGAACAGATGTCAAATTACAGGTAGACCACATGGTGTTTACAGAAAATTAAAAATATCAAGAATAGCCTTAAGAGACTTGGGACTGCATGGATTAATTCCTGGCATGACTAAGTCCAGTTGGTAGAAAGGATAATATGAGTTTAAGTGACCCAATTGGGGATATGATTGCAAGAATAAAGAACGCTCTACTTAGAAACCATAAAAAAGTATCACTGCCTTCTTCTAACTTTAAAGTTAAGATTGCAGATATTTTAAAAAGTGAAGGCTTTATAAAAGATTATAAAATTGAAACAGATGATAAAAAACCAACATTATCTGTTGACCTTAAGTATTACTCAGGAAATCCAGTAATTAGCACTTTTGAAAGAGTGTCTAAACCAGGAAGAAGAATATTTTCTAGTGCTGATAGCTTACCAAAAATTAATGGTGGTCTTGGAATAGCAATTGTGTCAACACCAAAAGGTGTAATGACTGATATTGAAGCTAGAAAACAAAAAGTAGGTGGCGAAATTATTTGTAAGGTATTTTAATGTCTAAAATTGGTAAAATAAGTATTTCAATCCCAGAAAAAGTAAAAGCAGTTCTATCTGGCAATGTTTTAAACATAGAGGGGCCATTAGGTAAAAAATCGTTAAACGTTGATTTAGATATGTTTAATGTAGATATTGCTGAAGGCAAAGAAATATCAATTAAACCAAAAAAATTAGATCAAAATTCAAAAAGATTATGGGGCATGAATAGAAGTCTGATAAATAATGCGGTAATTGGTTCAAGTAAAGGCTATGAAAAAACACTTGAGCTTGTAGGAGTTGGTTATAGAGCTGCCCTTAAAGACAAACAGCTAAATTTACAACTAGGTTACAGTCATGATATAAACTTTGATATCCCTGAAGGTATTAAAATTGCTGTAGAAAAACAAACTGTAGTTAAAGTTAGTGGATCAGACAAACAACAAGTGGGAATGGTTGTTTCAAAAATAAAATCTTTTAGAAAGCCAGAACCTTATAAGGGCAAAGGTATCAGAGAAAAAGGACAGTATATTTTAAGAAAAGAAGGAAAGAAAAAATAATGAAATTAAACACAATTCAAAGAAAAAAGTTTAGAGTAACTGGAAAGTTAAAAAAAGTATCTTCTCCAGACAGACTAAGATTGAGTATTTCTAGATCTGCAAATAATATTTCAGCTCAAATTATTGATGATACAAAAAATATAACTGTGGTCTCTTGCTCATCTGTAGAAAAAGATATCAGAGCAATGGATAAAACTAACAAAACTGAAATTTCAAAAATTGTAGCTGAAAAATTAGCAAAAAAAGCACAAGAAAAAAAGATAACAAAAATATATTTTGATAGAGGAATATATAAATATCACGGTAGAGTTAAGGCTTTTGCTGATACTTTACGTAAAAATGGAATGGAATTTTAATTATGGATTTTAAAAATAAGAACGATGACGGTATCTTAGAAAAATTAGTTCACATCAATAGAATTACAAAAGTTGTAAAAGGTGGACGTAGATTTGGTTTTTCAGCGCTTGTGGTTGTTGGAAATCAAGCAGGAAAAATTGGTATAGCTCACGCAAAAGCAAAACAAGTACCTGATGCTATAAAGAAAGCTAATGAAACAGCACGTAGAAAATTAATACATATTCCACTTAGAGAAGGAAGAACTATCCACCATGATGTTTATGGCAAAGATGGTGCTGGTAAAATTGTTTTAAGATCAGCTCCTAAAGGAACTGGTATTATTGCTGGTGGACCTGTTAGGTCTGTGTGTGAGGTTTTAGGTATAAAAGATATTGTTGCAAAATCTATGGGAACATCTAACCCACATAATATGATTAGAGCAACAATGAAAGCTTTATCAAAACAAAATTCACCAAAACACATAGCAACAATTAGAAATAAAAAAATTTCTGATGTAATTGAAAAAAGAGGATAATGAGCACACTTAATACAACGGGAAAAGTTACAAAGAAAAAAATTAGAGTAGGTAGGGGTATTGGATCTGGTAAGGGTAAAACATCTGGAAGAGGTGTGAAAGGTCAAAAGTCAAGATCTGGTGTAGCAATAAAAGCTTTTGAAGGTGGACAAATGCCTTTATATAGAAGGCTGCCTAAAAGAGGATTTAATGCAATTAAAAGATACCAGGCAGCAATTGCAATTATTAATTTAGAAAAAATTCAATCATTTATTGATGAAAAGACTATCAATTCAGGTGATGTTATTAACATAGCTTTATTAAAAAAATTAAAATTAATTAATAAAAACTCAGATAAATTAAAAATCCTTGGTACAGGAGAGATCAAAGATAAAATAAATATTGAAGCTGATTTAATCTCAAAGTCCGCAGTAGAAAAACTTGAAAAAGCAGGTGGATCAATACAGTTAAAAAAATAATTAAGATATTATGAGTGCATCTTCTCAAACTAATGATCTTAAAAATCGAATAATTTTTACAATATTTATTCTAGCAGTCTACAGATTTGGTACATTTGTACCTCTTCCAGGTATTGACCCAGATCAATTGCAGGTAATGATGGATGGTAATCAAAAAGGGTTGCTAGGCATGTTTAATGTTTTTGCAGGAGGAGCCGTTAGTAGAATGGCTATATTTGCATTAGGAATAATGCCTTATATTTCCTCATCTATTATTGTTCAGTTGTTAACTGGTGTTTCTGATTACTTTAAGCATTTGAAATCTCAAGGTGAGACGGGTAGAGCAAAAATTACTCAAATTACAAGATACGGAACTGTTTTGCTTGCTACAATTCAAGGTTACGGATTATCTATTGGTCTAGAGTCTTCACCAAACTTAGTTATAAACCCGGGTCTATTTTTTAAAATAACTACTGTTTCAACTATTGTTGCTGGCACAATGTTTTTAATGTGGTTAGGTGAGCAAATTACACAAAGAGGGATTGGAAACGGTATCTCATTAATTATTTTTGCTGGTATAGTTGCTGAAATACCAAGAGCTTTAGTTACTACTTTTGAATTAGGTAGAACAGGAGCTGTTTCAACATTCATGATTATAGCAATATTTGTTTTATTAATTGCCACAATAATGTTTATCGTTTTTATGGAAAGAGCATTAAGAAAAATTCTTATAAACTATCCAAAAAGACAAATGGGGAATAAAATGTATGGTGGAGAGTCTTCTCATTTACCTTTAAAGATAAACCAAGCTGGAGTTATTCCTGCTATTTTTGCTTCTGCTTTATTGTTATTGCCAGTGACTTTTTCAGGATTTAGCTTTTCTGACAATGATACATTTTTAAATATAAGTTCTTATTTTACACAAGGTCAGCCTCTTTATATGATCTTATATGCTTCGGGAATAATATTTTTTACTTTTTTTTATACCTCAATTACTTTTAATCCGACTGAGACTGCCGATAATTTAAGAAAATATGGAGGGTTTGTTCCTGGAATTAGACCTGGTGAAAATACAGCATTATATATTGAAAAAATTATAACAAAACTTACAACAATAGGCGCTCTTTATTTGACATTAGTCTGTTTAATGCCCGAGTTTTTAATTGCAAATTATCCAATACCTTTTTACTTGGGTGGAACATCAATCCTAATTGTTGTTGTTGTAGCAATTGATACTGTAACTCAAATACAAACTAGATTAATGAGTTCTCAATACGAGCAATTAATAAAAAAAACAAAATTCGGTAAGTAAAAATCGTGAATATAATTTTATTTGGACCCCCAGGTGCTGGAAAGGGGACTCAAGCACAGTTCATTGTAAAAAAGCATAATTATTTTCAATTATCAACGGGTAATTTATTAAGAAATGAAGTTAAGCTAAATACTGAACTTGGAAGTGAAATTGAAGAACTTATTTCAAACGGAAAATTTGTTTCAGATGAAATAGTGAATAAATTGCTGAAACAATCAATTACTAATTTAAAATTTAGAGATAGAATTATATTTGATGGCTACCCTAGAAATGTCGAGCAAGCAATTAATTTAGAAATTATATTGAATGAATTTAATCAATCTATAGGTCATACAATATTCTTAAATGTTTCAAGAGATATTATTGAAAAACGTATTATGGGAAGAATGACCTGTGATATATGCAATATGACTTTAAACGCTTATTTTAACAAAAAAGAAATTGAATTACATCCCTGTGGTGCTGAACATTTAAAAAAAAGAAAAGATGATAATTTAGAAGTGGTCATCGCAAGATACGATACTTATATGACGGCTACAAAACCTGTATTAGATTTTTATATTAAAAATTCAAATTTCACAGAAATTGATGGAGCAGATGAAATTGGTCAAATTACCAATAAAATTAATGATATTCTTAAGGTTTAAGACGTTGACTTTGGAACATCTTCTTATATAAAAGGCTAAATTTATTCTCAAAAAATATGGCTCGTATAGCAGGTGTAAATATTCCGCAAAACAAACTTGTTCACATAGGACTTACCTATATCTATGGTATTGGTGATAAGTTTTCTAATCAAATTTGTACATCACTTGAAATTCCCAGAGAAAAAAGAATTAATGAACTTACTGACGAAGATATTCTAAAAATTAGAGAATATATTGACTCAAACTTTAAAGTAGAGGGTGACTTAAGAAGAGATTATTCTTTAACCATAAAAAGATTAATCGATCTTGCTTGTTACAGAGGGTCTCGTCACAGAAAAAAACTTCCTGTTAGAGGGCAAAGAACAAGATGTAATGCAAGAACAAGAAAAGGTAAGGCGATCGCGATTGCAGGAAAAAAATTAACACCACTTAAAAAATAATTTATTTATGGCTAAAGTTGACAAAGTTGAAAATAAGGATGCTGTTGTAGAAAAAAAAGCTGATAAGAAATCTAAAAAAAGCTCATATTCTAAAAAGAAGAAGATAAAGAAAAATATTCTTAATGGTATTGCTTATGTGCAATCAACATTTAATAATACAATAATATCAATCGCAGATACTAATGGTAACGTTATTTCATGGGCTTCGGCA
This sequence comes from Candidatus Pelagibacter sp. PS_10_02, assembly GCF_059418005.1. NCBI lineage: Bacteria > Pseudomonadati > Pseudomonadota > Alphaproteobacteria > Candidatus Pelagibacterales > Candidatus Pelagibacteraceae > Candidatus Pelagibacter > Candidatus Pelagibacter sp. PS_10_02. Next base: position 614,349 of record NZ_CM182076.1, on the reverse strand, counting down.
GGACAAAAAGGATTTAAAGGTTCAAGAAAATCAACTCCATATGCTGCACAAATTGCTGCAGACTCTGCCGCATCTAAAGCTTTAGAGTACGGAATGAAAACTTTATCAGTTGAGGTTAAAGGACCTGGTTCGGGAAGAGAAACTGCTTTGAGAGCTTTACAAGCAAGAGGTTTTAAAATTCTTTCAATTAAAGATACTACACCAATGCCACATAACGGCGTAAGACCACCAAAAAAAAGGAGAGTTTAATAAATGGAAAGTTTAAATGTAAATGCAAAAAATTGGAAAGCATTAATTAAACCAGCCCAATTAGATGTAAAAATTAATGATGATAAATCACATGCAAAAATTGTAGCAGAACCTTTAGAAAAAGGTTATGGATTAACATTAGGAAATTCACTAAGAAGAATTTTACTTTCATCTATAAGAGGAGCCGCTGTAACTTCTATTCAAATTGATGGTGTGCTACATGAATTTACATCTATAAAAGGTGTTAGAGAAGATGTAACAGATATAGTTCTTAACGTTAAATCTTTAGCATTAAAAAGCTCATCTGAAAGTACTAAAAAACTTATTTTAGACGCTAAAGGTCCTGGTGAAATTAAAGCCTCTGATATAACACCAGTTACTGATATTGAAATTTTAAATCCAGATTTAGTTATCTGTAATCTTGATGAAAATACACATTTTCATATGGAAATGAATGTTGGCACAGGTAAAGGTTATGTTCCAGCTGTAATGAATAAACCAGAGGAACCACCATTAGGTTTAATAGCAATAGACTCTTTATATAGCCCAGTTAAAAAAGTTTCTTTTTCTGTTAGCACAGCTAGAGAAGGAAAAGCTCTTGATTATGATAAATTAACTATGGAAGTTGAAACAAATGGTTCAATTTCAGCTGAAGATGCAGTTGCTTATTCTGCTAGAATTTTTCAAGATCAACTAAATATGTTTGTTAATTTTGATGAACCAGTTGAAGCTCCTATAAAAGAAGTGTCAACTGAACCAGAATTTAATAAGAACTTATTAAGAAAAGTTGATGAACTTGAATTGTCAGTACGTTCTATGAATTGCTTAAAGAATGATAACATCATTTACATTGGTGATTTAGTTCAAAAATCTGAAGGTGAAATGCTTAGAACACCTAATTTTGGTAGAAAGTCATTAAATGAGATTAAAGAAGTATTAACTGGCATGTCTTTATATCTCGGTATGGAAATACCTAACTGGCCACCAGAAAATATTGCTGAAATGTCTAAGAAGTTAGAGGAACAGATCTAATGAGACACGGAATGACCAATAAGAAGTTAAACAGAACTTCTGAACATAGAAAAGCTTTACTGAAGAATATGCTAAATTCTTTAATAAAATATGAACAGATTACAACGACACTTCCAAAGGCTAAATTCCTAAAACCCCAAGCAGACAAGATTATAACACTTGGAAAAAAAGAAACTTTACAAACTACAAAAATGTTAATGTCAAAACTACAAGATATTTCATCAGCAAATAAGGTTAAAAAAACTTTATCTAAAAGATATGCTTCTAGAAATGGTGGTTATACTCGAATAGTTAAGGCAGGTTTTAGATATGGTGACAATGCACCAATGGCAGTAATTGAATTTGTTGATAGAGATGTAGAAGCTAAAAGAGTTGATAGAAAGAAAAAAGACGTTTCAAAAGATAAAACTGAAGAGAAAAAATTAGCTACTGCTTAATTTTTATATAATAATATAACATCATGAAAAAGTCATTCAACGTTGATTCAACGTTTAACGATATGCGTATCGATAGATGGATTCGTAATAATCTTGGCAATTATCCACAAAGTTTAATTGAAAAAAGTTTAAAAAGTGGAAAAATAAAAATAAACACTAAAAAAGTAAAAAGCTCACATAAAGTTAAAACTGGTGATGTGATTAATATTTTTAATTTTGATTTTAAAGAAACTATAGTTCAAAAAACAATTAAATTTGTTCCTACAGAGGAGGTTATTAAGGAAAATGAGGATTTGATTATTGATAACAACGAAGATTTTATTGTTTTAAATAAGAGTGCAGGTATTTCGGTTCAAGGTGGAACTAAGTCTAAAAAAAATCTAGTAGATATTTTTGCTCGAAGTGAGATTTTTCAAAATACCAAACCTTTTTCAGTTCATAGATTAGATAAAGATACCTCAGGTGTTTTTATTATGGCTAAACATAGAGAGTCAGCCCAACTATTAACATCTCTCTTTAGACTAAGAAAAGTTCACAAAACTTATCTTGCCATTTGTCATGGAGAACTAGAGAAAGACTCTGGTGAATGGAATAATGATTTAACAAGGTATGATAATGATAAAGAAATAGTTGAAAAAGCTAGAACTCTTTATAAGGTTTTAGATAAAAATTCTATATGTAGTTTAGTTGAAATGAAACCTATAACGGGACGAAAACACCAATTAAGAAAACAACTTTATGCTGTCGGATGCCCTATTTATGGAGACCAAAAATATAAATTTAGTAATACTGACAAAGCAATTAATAAGAATTTAATGCTACATTCATATCAAATTAAATTTATGATAAAGGATAAGAAGTATACCTACACGGCTTTGTTACCTGATTATTTTAAAAAACTTTTAAAAACTAAAAGACTTAGACTTCCAAATTCTTAGAAAATTTATCAATAACGATATCTTTTAAATTCTCATAATTTTGGTTATTGATCATTTTAAGATTAGTCACACCTTTATCTGAAATACCACAGGGTATTATTTTTTTATAATTATTAAGATCATTATCAATATTGATTGCAAAACCATGATAAGCAATCCACTTACTCACTCTAACTCCAATTGCTGCGACTTTACTAATTTCATCATTATGCTTAATCCAAATTCCTATATTTTTAGGATCTCCAAAAGTTTTGATATTAAATTCTAATAAACTTTGAATAATTGTTTTTTCAATTAATGTAATAAATTTTCTAATATCTTTTTCTCTCTTTTTTAAATCGATAACAAAGTAGCAAATTAGTTGTCCTGGCCCATGATAAGTAATTTTGCCCCCACGATTTGTTTTAACTAGATTTATTTCATTATTGAGAACTTCCTCTGATTTATAGCTGGTACCAGCGGTAAATACTTCTTCATGTTCAAGAATCCAAATTAGTTCATTATTTTTACCACTATTTATTTCAATCAGTCTATTTTCTAATAAATTTATAGCATCTTGATATTTTACTGGTTTTGTTGACTTTTTTATCTCTATCTTCATTTATAAATTGTATTATTCTTATTATACACTATTAGTGCAAAAATTGATTTATAGGTAAATTTATGTCTTTAATAAAAAAAATAAAAGATAAAAAAGTTAATTTTGAATTTAACAAAGAGTATATAAAAGTAGTTACTTCAAAGATTAGCAATAATGATGCTGAATTTATTACAAATTCTTTTAATGAAATGCATCCAGCTGATGCTGCTGATATTATTGAACACTTAAATCAAAGCGATAGAGAAAGTTTAATCAAACTTAATAAATTTAATATCGATCCTCAAGTTTTTATTGAATTAAATGAGGCAATACAATCTGAAATTATAGCCTATCTATCACCTGAAAGCATTGTTAGACTTTTAAAGAATCTTGAGTCTGACGATGCCATCACAATATTAGAAAATGTAGAAGAAAAAGATAAAAATTCTATTTTAAGCTCTTTACCACCTAAAGATCGTTTCGCATTATTGGAAAGTTTAAGTTATCCAGAAGATACAGCAGCGAGAATTATGCAACGAGAATTTACAGCAATTCCAAGCAATTGGTCTGTAGGTCAAACGATAGATTATTTAAGAGATAATAAAGATTTACCTGAAGAATTTTTAGAAATTTTCATAATAGATGAGGATTTTAAACCAATAGGAACCGTTCCTTCTTCTAAAGTTTTAACCACTTCTCGAGAAACAAAAATGCTGTCTATTATGTCGGAATCTCAATTATTAATTCCTGTTGATATGGACAAAGAAGAAGTGGGCCATGTTTTTGAAAATTATAATTTAAATTCAGCTGCAGTTGTAGACAAAACTAATAAGTTAGTTGGAATGATCATGTATGATGATATTTTAACTGTCCTTAAAGAAGAGGCAGAAGAAGATGCTTTAAGATTAGCTGGGGTAGGAGATGAGGAAATTACAGATGGTGTTTTTAAAAAGACAAGACGTAGATTTAATTGGTTACTATTAAATTTATTTACTGCTTTTCTAGCAACATGGGTTATTAGTTTATTTGGTGCCACTATAGAGCAAATGGTTGTACTAGCATTTTTAATGCCAATTGTTGCTTCAATGGGTGGTAATGCAGGAATGCAAACTTTAGCTGTAACAGTTAGAACTTTAGCAACTAATGATTTAACTAAAAACAATTTTACACAAAATATTCTCAAAGAATTTAATATAGGTATTTTAAATGGAATTATTTTTGCAGTAATTAGTGCATTAATAGTTCAATTATGGTTTCAGGATAATTTACTTTCATTGATTATTTCTATGTCCATGATTATTACAATGATGGTAGCAGGTTTATTTGGAATTGTTGTACCCATTACCTTAAAAAAGATGAGCATAGACCCAGCAATTGCTTCAAGTGTATTTGTTACAACAATTACTGATGTTATTGGTTTTGTATCTTTTCTAGGAGTAAGTGCGTATTTTCTTTAAAAGTTATCTATAAGTCGAATACCACTTAAATAATAAGCAACAAATAATTTGAAATTATGTTTTTTAATTTTTTTACTCAAATTTATAAGATTTCTACATTCTAAATATTCAATCTTTATATTAAATTTTTTTATAAGATTATGAGAGGCATCTTTTATTAGGTTTTTATCTTTAATATTTTTTTTGATCAATTTCTTTAATTTAAATAATTCACCAGCAATTGTTCCAGCTATTTTTAGATTATGAGCATTTAATAAAAAATTTCTCGTAGATAAAGCTGCTTTATTAGAGTCTCTGATAGTTTTACAAACATTAACTTTAGTTTTATATTTTTTCTCAATAAAATTACGCGCTAAAAAGAATTGTTGATAATCTTTTTCACCCATCCAAATAATTTTTGGTCTTATTATGTTTGTTAAACGGTCTAAAACATCAATAACTCCTTCAAAATGACCTTTTCTAAATTTAGCACATAATATTTTTTGTGATTTTTTTAATAAAATTTTATTTAGTTTTTTTTTACCATAAATCTGATCTACTGAAGGAATAAAAAGATAGTCAATCTTTAATTTCTTAAGAAGCTTAATGTCTTTATTAAGGTTTCTAGGATATGTTTTAAAATCTTTTTTGCTGTTAAACTGTGATGGGTTTACAAAAATACTTACTAGAGTTTTTTTACATCTTTTTTTGGAAATATTAATAAGTGAAACATGACCTTTATGCAAACCACCCATTGTAGGAACAAATCCCAGTCCTTTCTCTTGGACTATTGCCTTATTTAAATCAACTATCTTTCGTATTAATTTCATTTGTAATAATAGTATTAATAAGTAAAACATTTATATGATTAAACAAGCAATTATTCCCCTTGCAGGACTTGGAACAAGACTGCTGCCTCTCACAAGTGTTTTTGCTAAAGAACTTTTACCAATTAACGGTAAACCTGGAATAGAATATATTTTAGATGAATGTATTAATGCTGGTATAAAAGAAGTTATTTTTATTATCTCAAAAAAAAAATTAATGATAAAGAATTATTTTTATAACGATAAATTTTATAAAGATATTATTAAAAAGAAAAAAGACCAAAGGATCATTAAAGAGTATAAAAAAATATTAAAATACAAAAAAATGATTAAATTTGTATTCCAAGAAAAACCATTAGGAACAGGTGATGCTGTTTTAAAAACAAAAAAATTTATTAAAGATAAATATTTTTTAATGTTATTACCTGATGACCTAATAATGAAAAGTAATTGTTCAAAGTCTATGGTTTCTATCCATAAAAAATACAACTCTTCTGTAATGGCGAGCATGAAGGTTAATAAGAAAGATGTTTCTAGATGGGGTATTTACAATATAAAAAAGAATATTGATAAAAATAATTTTATAATCAAAAATGTTGTAGAAAAGCCTTCAATTAAATCTGCTCCATCAAAAAATGCTGTTATTGGTAGGTATATTTTGCCTAAAACAATTTTTAAAAAGTTATCAAAGTTAAAGCCTGGTAGTGGTAAAGAAATTCATATCACTGATGCTATTCAATCTTTGATAGATGAAAATTATAGATTTATTGGACATAACTTTAATGGCAAATATTTAGACTGTGGAACAATGAAAGGTTATATTAACTCTACTTTAGAAATTGCGAAGATATGAAACTTTGTATGATAGGCACTGGCTATGTAGGTTTAGTAAGTGGTGTTTGCTTTTCTGATTTAGGTAATGATGTCATTTGTGTTGATAAAGATTTAGATAAGATAAACAATCTTAAACAGGGCATTATTCCTATTTATGAGCCTGGTTTAGAAGAGTTAGTTTTAAAGAATTTTAAAAACAATAGATTAAAATTTACAACTAATTTAAAAGAAGCCATTTTAAAATCTGATATAATTTTTATATGTGTTGGAACACCTACCAAAAAAAATAGTAGTGCTGCTGATTTAACACAAGTTTATAATGTAGCTAAAGAAATTAGCAGATCTATTTCTAAATTTAAGATTATTATTACTAAATCGACTGTCCCTGTTACTACGGGAGATGAAATTGAAAAAATAATATCAAAAAAAATATCAAAAAAGTTATTTTCTGTTGTTTCAAATCCAGAATTTTTAAGGGAAGGTGAGGCTATAAGAGACTTCATTTACCCTGACAGAGTTGTAATAGGTACATCAAATAAAAGATCAAATAAAATTTTAAAAAATCTCTATTCACCACTTATATCTAAAGGTGCAAAATATATTAACACCTCAAGAAGAGCAGCAGAGTTAATCAAGTATGCGTCTAATGCCTTTTTAGCCACAAAGATAACCTTTATTAATGAACTTTCTAATCTATGTGAAAAAATAAATGTTAATATTGAGGATATTTCTATTGGAATGGGTCTTGATAAAAGAATTGGTAGTCGTTTTTTAAGAGCTGGTCCAGCTTATGGTGGATCATGCTTTCCAAAAGATACGAAAGCTATTGTTTCAACTAGTGACAAGTTTAAAACAAATTTATCAGTAATCAAAAGTGTAATCAAATCTAATGACAATAGATCATCTTTATTACTCAAACGAACTTTTGAAATCTTAAACAATAAGATAAAAAACAAGAAAATATGTTTTCTAGGTGTAACATTTAAAGCAAATACAGATGATATGAGAGACTCGTCCAGTTTATCTATGATTCCTTCGTTACATAAAAAAGGTGCAAAAATTAATTACTTTGATCCTACAGGTGAGAAAAATGATTTTAAGAAATTAAAAAATGTAACATTTTCTAATGATATTAAATCTGCAATTTCTAACTCAGATCTAATTATTATTCACACTGAATGGAATGACTTTAAATCAATAAATTTTAACAAACTTGTTAAAAACAAAAATTTTAAAATCTTTGACATGCGAAACATTTATTCAGCAAAAAAAATGACAGAGCAGAAAATTAAATATTTTGCTATTGGATCCTAGTTTAATTCAAATATTGCATCAACTTCTACTGACACGCCTAGAGGTAAACTATTAGTACTAACTGCTGCTCTGGTATGCATTCCAGCTTCACCAAAAACTGATACAATTAAGTCTGAGGCACCATTAATTACTTTTGGTTGTTCAGTAAAATCTTCTGTAGAATTTACAAATCCGGTTAACTTCACACATGATTTAACTTTAGAGAGGTCATCATTGCATGCTTTTTTTACTTGTGAGATAATATTTAGACCACATCTTTTAGCCGCTTCATACCCATCTTCAGTGTTTAATTCTTTGCCAATTTTACCTTTAATTAGCTCACCATCTACATTAGTAGAAATTTGTCCTGATATAAAAAGCATTTTACCTATTATTTTTGATGCCACATATGAACCTACAGGATCTCTTGCTTCTGGTAATTTTAATTTTAATTCGTTAATTTTTTCTTCATAATTCATTTTTATTTACCTTTTTTCTTTTTTTTATTTTTTTTATTTCTATCGTATTCTTTTCTTTTCTCAATTAAAATTAAAGCTTCTTCCATATTTAACTCCAATGGGTCTTTTTCTTCAGGAATAGTTGCATTTAAAGATTTATACTTAATGTAAGGTCCATATTGACCTTTCATTACTCTAACTGGTTTTTTGTCCTCAGGATGTTCTCCTAGATCTTTAATTATAGATGCTGACATTCTTCCAGGTTTAGCTTCTGCTATTAATGATATTGCTCTATTTAAGCCTATAGAAAAAATTTCTTCTACATTTTCAATTCTTGCAGATTTATTTTCACATTTTAAATAAGGGCCAAATCTACCAGAATTTAATATAATATCTTTTTGATTTTCAGGATTGATGCCTAAACTTTTAGGTAATGAACATAAGAATTTAGCTCTATCAAGATCTATACTATCTAATGTAATTCCTTTAGGTATAGAGACATTTCTTAAATTGTTATCTTCTTTTTCTATTTTCTTTTTTTTTGTTTTCTTTTTCTTTTTTGTTTCAACAATAGTTTCATCTTTTAATTCCTCAATTTTTTCATATTGTAAGTAGGGACCAAATCTTCCATTTTTAAGATACATGTCATTACCATTTTCATGTTTTCCTATAAACTTTGGTTCTGCTAGTTGGGATTGAGCAGCTGCTTTAGCTTTAGATAAAGGTCTAGTAAATTTACACTCTGGATAATTTGAACAACCTATAAAAGCACCACCTCTAAAGCTATTTTTTAAACTTAATGATCCCGTATTACAAAGTTTACATTGTTTATTTATATTACCTTCTTTATCTCTTTCAAAAATTAAACTACCAAGACTGTCATTTAAAAGGTCTAAAACTTCTCTAGTTCTTTTTTCTTTAACGTCAGACACATTTTGATTGAAATCTTTCCAAAACATTTCAAGAACTCTAATCCATCCTTCTTTGCCTGTAGTTATGTCATCTAATTGATTTTCTAATCCAGCAGTAAAATTATAATCGACGTATTTAGAAAATAATTTTTCAAGAAATGCAGATATTAATTTTCCTCGGTCAGTAGGATGAAATCTTTTATTTATAGTTTCGGCATAACCTCTAGTTGATATGACTGATATTATACTTGCATATGTTGATGGCCTTCCAATTCCTAATTCTTCTAGCTTTTTTACTAAGCTTGCCTCAGAATATCTCGGAGGAGGCTGTGTAAAGTGTTGTTCGTCTAATAAGGCTTCAATATTTATTGGCCCTTTGTTCATTTCTGGAAGAATATCTTCATCTTCTTCTTTCTTATTATCGTTCATAACTTTTAAGAATCCGTCAAATTTAATCACCGAACCACTAGCTTTACAAATGGTTCCATTATCATCTGAAGTTATTGTAATAGTATTTCTGTCAAATTGAGCAGGCTGCATTTGAGAAGAAAGGGCTCTACTCCAAATTAAATCATATAATTTATGCTGATCAGGACTTAAATATTTTTTAACAGACCCAGGTGCACGCATAATATCTGTTGGACGGATTGCTTCATGTGCTTCTTGAGCATTTTTTGCTTTTTTGCCAGAATAACTAGCTGCTTGATCAGGCAAATATTCACTTCCAAATTGATCCTTGATATATTTTCTGAAAGTATCTACAGCATCTTTAGATAGATTTGTACCATCTGTTCTCATATAGGTAATTAAGCCAATAGTTTCTCCCTCAATTTCTATTCCTTGATACAATTTTTGAGCGATTTGCATTGTACGTGATGCACCAAATCCTAATCTACCTGAAGCAACTTGTTGAAGAGTAGAAGTTGTGAATGGACCAGAAGGATTTCTATTTACAACTTTGCTAGAAATATCACTTATTTGAAATTTTTTAGATTGAACGGTATTCATTGCTTTTTCGATTTCATCTTTATTTTTGAATGAAAATTTTTCAATTTTTTTATTCTCTAGTTGAGTGATGCTAGCGAGAATACTATTTTTATTATTATCATTAAATTTAATACTTAGTGTCCAAAATTCTTCTGGATTAAATAACTCAATTTCATGCTCTCTTTCAGTAATAAGTTTTAAGGCTACTGATTGAACTCGACCTGCAGATTTTGATCCTGGCAATTTTGTCCACAGTATAGGTGATATGTTAAAGCCAACTAAGTAGTCTAGAGCTCTTCTAGCCATATAAGCATCAACAAGTAAAGGTTCAATTTGCCTAGGATTTTCAATGCCATGCACTACTGCTTTTTTGGTTATTTCATTAAAAACAACTCTTTCAACATATTTATCTTTTATTAATTTTTTTTCATTCAAATATTCTTTTACATGCCATGCTATTGCTTCACCTTCACGATCAGGGTCTGTTGCCAAAATTATTTTTGAAGAAATTTTAGCAGCATCAGTAATTTCCTTAAGATATTTTTTAGAAAAACTATCAACTTCCCATTCCATTTTAAAATTATTTTCTGGATCAACAGATCCATTTTTTGATGGAAGATCTCTAATATGACCATAACTTGCTAAAACAATATAGTTATCACCTAAATACTTATTTATAGTTTTAGCTTTAGCAGGACTTTCTACGATGACTAGATTCATTATAAAACAAACTACTCAAAAGCTTTTGATAGTCAAATCAATAAATTTTTGTCTTTGTTTCTTCTTTATTTTTAAGGCGTTTAACGTTTTCTCTGTGAGTATAGAGTATTAAAATAAACATTATCATAAAAAAAATTGAATTATGATTTCCAAAAATGAATAAATAAAGTGGAATAACCAAACTTGCAATCATTGATGATAAAGATGAAAATTTTGAAATGACAAATATAATTCCCCAACTAACAACAAAAACAAAACCTAGAATAATATTTATAGAGAAAAGTATACCAACATAAGTTGCAACACCTTTTCCACCTTTAAATTTTAGCCATACAGGAAATACATGACCCAAAAATGCACTTAAAGAAGCTATAAAAACATATTCTGGATAGTTAAATTTTACAAATAAAACTGGAATAACTGCTTTTGCTATATCTAGGGCTAATGTCGTATATCCTAAAGCCTTATTACCAGTTCTTAGGGCATTCGTTGCACCAATATTCCCTGAGCCAATATTTCTAATATCTTTTTTTAAAAATATTTTTGTGAGTATAAAACCAAAAGGTATAGAACCAAGAACATATGATACTAATGCAATTAATAAATATTCCATTATTATAATTTAAATAGTTCTTCACCTTTTACAAATGTATTTGTTACTTTACCTTGGAGTTTTTTATCTTCTATCGAAGTATTTTTAGATTTTGATATCAGTTTTTCTTTTTTTACAATCCACGGTTTATCAATATCAACTATACAAAAATCAGCGTCATTTCCGACTGAAAGATTACCTTTATTTATTCTTAATATTTTAGCCGGGTTTGATGTAAGTGCTTTAATTATAGTTTCTAATTTTACTGATCCGTTATGATGTAATTCTAAGCTTAATGAAAGTAGTGTTTCAATACCTGATGCACCGGTAGCTGCTTGAGCAAATGTTAATCTTTTTTGCTCTTCATCTTCCGGCTTATGATCTGAAACAATTACATCAATAGTACCATCCTTTAACCCTTGTACGAGCCCAATTCTATCTTCTTCTGTTCTTAATGGTGGTGATAATTTTAAGAAGGTTCTGAAATCCCCAATATCATTTTCATTTAATGAAAGATTATTTATAGAAACCCCAGTTGTAAATTTAACTTTTTCTTTTCTTTCTTTAATTATTTCAATTGATTTTGCAGCAGATACTTGTGATATATGATATCTACACTTAATATTTTCTAGTAACGTTAGATCTCTCTCTATAATTATTCTTTCAGCCACTGAAGATATTCCTGATAGTCCTAGTTTTGTTGCAATAATTCCTGAATTGATCATTCCATTTTTAGATAACTCATAGTCTTCAGCATGCTGCATAATTAAAGTCCCAAGATCTTTAGCAGAATTCATTATACGAGACATTAATCTAGTATTTTGAATAGTTTTTATACCATCTGTAAATCCAATTATACCTCTGCTTTGAAGTAGACCAAATTCTGTCATTGTAATTCCTTCAATGTTTTTTGTAAGGGCTGCACTAGGAAATACGTTAATTTTAGATTTATCTCTTCCACGTCTTTTTAAAAAATCTACAATTGAAACATTATCTATAATAGGATCTGTGTTTGGCATAGTGACAACTGAAGTTACGCCACCAGCAAGAGCCGCATTACTTAAGGTTCTAAAATTTTCCTTGTATTCATAACCTGGCTCACCTGCAAAAACTCGCATATCTACTATTCCTGGAAATATATATTTTCCCTTTAAATCAATAATCTTTTCTCTTGAAGGTATATTGTTCGTGTTTACTTTTTTGCCAATAGCTTCAATAGAACCATCTTCAGCAATAATCATTCCACCATTTTCATTAATTGAATTATGAGGATCAATTATATTAGCATTTATAAAGTATTGTTTTTTCATTTATTCACAAAATATTTTTAAACAAGCCATTCTTACAGCCACCCCAAGTTCAACTTGTTCTTTAATTACACTCCTGTTGATATCGTCAGCTAACTTTGTATCTATTTCAATACCTCTATTCATTGGCCCTGGATGCATTATTAATGCATCATCTTTTGCATATAATAGTTTGTCAGGAGTTAAACCATAATATTCATAGTATTCTCTATTTGAAGATAAAAATGAGCTAGTCATTCTTTCATTTTGTAATCTTAACATCATCACAATGTCACAGTCCTTTAATCCTTTTTTCATGTCTGTAAAAGTATTTACTCCAAATTTTTCTATCTCTTTTGGCATTAAATTAGATGGTGCAATAATATTAACTTCTGCTCCTAACATATTGAGCAGATAAATATTTGATCTTGCAACACGTGAATGTGTTATGTCACCACAAATTGCTATCCTTAAACCTTCAATTTTTTTTTTTCTATTTATAATCGTTAAAGCATCTAATAAAGCTTGAGTAGGGTGTTCACGACTTCCATCACCAGCATTAAGTACAGCACAATTTACTTTTTGGGACAAAAGATTACATGCTCCAGAGTCTTGATGTCTAATAACAATAATATCAGGATGCATTGCATTCAAGGTCATTGCTGTGTCTATAAGTGTTTCACCTTTTTTAATTGCAGAATTTGCCATATTCATAGACATGACATCTGCACCAAGTCTTTTACCAGCTAGTTCAAACGAACTTTGTGTTCTCGTAGAAGGTTCAAAAAATAAATTGATTTGTGTCTTACCATTTAAAATATTTGTTTTTTTGCTTTTACTTTGATTTAATTTAATAAATGATTTTGCTTCATCTAAAATTAGATTGACATCATTGATGGATAAATCTTGAATACCTAGGAGGTGTTTTTGAGAGATTTTAATAGCTTTATTTGTTTTACTTGCCATTAAAATTAACTCTATAACTATTAATAGGCACTATGGCAAGTATTAATTATTCAAATAATCTATTGCCCCTTGTAAAATAAAGGCAGCAGCATTTTGATCTATAGTTTTTACTCTTTTAGATACATTAACATCCAATAAACTAGAAATATTAAATGCCCCAACCGTTGAAAGTCTTTCATCCCATAGTATCACTGGCAGATTAATTGATTTAGATATATTTAAAGCTACATCATTAACAGATTGAGCTGATCTGCCCATGCTACCGTCCATATTGACAGGGTTCCCAATAATTATCCCTCCAATATTGTTTTCTTTGATAATAATTTTAAGTTGGTCGATTAGTTCATTTGTGTTTGTTTTATTGATAGTTTTAAATGGTGTGGCAATTGATTGCCTCTCATCACATATGGATACACCAATTCTTTTAGAACCCAAATCTAAACCAATAAATCTGACTTTATTTGCTTGTTTTAATTTGAATTCTTCAATTGTGATCATATTGTATATTTTAAACTTAAGTGATAGTTTGCCCGCATATTTAATTATCACATGACTATTGATCTTAAAACAATAAAACACATATCAAAATTATCAAGGATTTCTGTAGAAGAAAGTAAAGCTAATAAATTGGCTGGAGACCTGAATTCGATATTTGATTTTATAGAAAAATTAAATGAACTTGACACTGAAAATATTGAACCTTTAACCTCTGTTGCTGAAATAACTTTAAAATTAAGATCTGATGAAGTTAAAAGTGAAAATATTAGAGAGCAAATATTGAAAAATTCACCTGATGAAAATGAAGATTTTTTTGTCGTACCAAGAGTTGTTGAATAATGACTAATATTACTTCATTAACATTGTCTGAATTAGTAAAAAATATTAAAGATAAAAAACTATCCTCAGAAGAAACTACAAAAGCTTTCATAGAAAGAGGGGAGAAATCCCAAGATTTAAATACTTATATCACTGAAGATTTTTCTAATGCTCTCAAAAAGTCAAAAATTTTTGACCAAAAACCAAATTTTGATTTAAAACTACCAGGAGTACCCATGGCAGTTAAAGATTTATTTTGCACTAATGGAGTAAAAACAACTGCAGGAAGTAAGATGTTAAGTAATTTCATTCCGACATATGAGTCAACAGTCACTCAAAATATTTGGAACGAAGGTGCCATTTTACTTGGTAAGTTAAATTGTGATGAATTTGCAATGGGCTCTTCTAATGAAACAAGTTTTTTTGGAAATGTTCAAAGTCCAATAGATAAAGATCTTGTCCCTGGTGGTTCATCTGGTGGTTCAGCATCAGCTTTAGCTGCTAATTTAACTCCAATTACAATTGGTACTGATACAGGAGGTTCTATTAGACAGCCTGCATCATTTACAGGAACAGTAGGATTAAAACCAACTTATGGAAGCTGCTCAAGATATGGGATAGTTGCTTTTGCATCTTCTTTAGATCAAGCAGGTCCAATGTCTAAAAATGTAAAAGATTGTGCTTTGCTTCAAGAAGTTATTAGTACCTACGATGAAAAAGACTCAACATCAATAAACTTTAAAAGAAATGAGTACAGCAAGGAGTTAACAAACAATATTAAAGGTATGAAAATTGGAATTCCTAAAGAATATAGAGTTGATGGCATGCCTAAAGAAATTGAAGATTTATGGTTTAAAGGGATTGAGCATATAAAAGATTGTGGTGCAGAAATTATAGAAATTACACTACCACATACAAACTATGCTTTACCAACTTATTATATTGTAGCTCCTGCAGAGGCATCTTCAAACTTAGCAAGATACGATGGTGTAAAATATGGTTTTAGATCTAAGGGTGAAAATCTTATTGATATGTATGAGAGAACTAGATCAGAAGGATTTGGTAGTGAGGTTCAAAGAAGAATAATGATTGGAACTTATGTTTTGTCATCAGGTTACTATGATGCATATTATTTAAAAGCCCAAAAAGTTAGAAAATTAATTAAAAATGATTTTGATGATGCATATAAAAAGGTTGATGCAATTTTAACCCCCTCAACACCCAGTGCTGCTTTTAAGATTGGGGAAAAAACTAACGATCCAATTTCGATGTATTTAAACGATATATTTACAGTACCAGTTAATCTAGCTGGTTTACCTGCAATTTCTATACCAGCAGGTTTGGATGCAAAGGGTTACCCGTTAGGACTTCAAATTATTGGAAAAGCCTTTGATGAACAAAAAATATTAAATATTGCTTATGCAATGGAAGAAAAAATTCAATTTAAAAATAATATTACTGATTGGTGGATAAAGTAAATGTCAAAAGATAAATCAGAATATCTAGTTGAAAGAGGAGACAACATCTATGAGGTAGTCATTGGTCTTGAAGTCCATGCGCAAGTAACCTCAAATTCTAAATTATTTTCATCATCATCAACAACTTTTGGAGCTGAACCCAATACACAAGTAAGTTTAGTAGATGCTGCCTTTCCTGGAATGTTACCGGTTATTAATGAATTTTGTGTTCAACAAGCAATTAAAACTGGCATTGGATTAAAAGCTCAAATTAATAAAAGATCAGTTTTTGATCGAAAAAATTATTTTTATGCAGATCTTCCTCAAGGGTATCAAATTTCTCAGTTTAAATATCCCATAGTAGGTGAGGGCACTGTAATACTTGATATGCCAGATGGTCAAAAAGAAGTTGGTATAGAAAGACTTCATTTAGAGCAAGACGCTGGAAAAAGTATACATGATATGGATCCACAAAATACATTAGTAGATTTAAATAGATCAGGAGTAGCATTAATGGAAATTGTGAGCAAACCTGATTTAAGATCACCTGATGAGGTGAGTGCTTATATCAAAAAGCTAAGATCAATTATGAGATACTTAGGTACATGTGATGGAAACATGCAAGAAGGTTCTTTAAGAGCAGATGTAAATGTTTCTGTACGATTGAAAGATTCTAAAGAACTAGGGACACGTTGTGAAATTAAAAATGTAAATTCAATTAAATTTATGCAAATGGCAATAAATTATGAAGCAAATAGACAGGTTGATTTAATTGAAGAAGGAAAATCAATCGATCAAGAAACAAGATTGTTTGACACTAAAAAGAATGAGACTAGATCAATGAGATCAAAAGAAGATGCTCATGATTATAGATATTTTCCAGACCCAGATTTATTACCACTAGAAGTATCAGATGAATTTATTGAAAAACTTAAAAGTAATATTCCAGAACTTCCTGATGATAAGAAAAAACGATTTATTGATGAATTTAAGATTTCTTCCTATGAAGCTACAATATTAGTTTCTGACATTGATATAGCAAAATATTTTGAGGAAGTTGTTGCCAAAATGGGCAAGAATAAAGATATGAAGTTAGCAGTTAATTGGATTACTGGGGAATTATTTGCTGTCTTAAATAATAGAAACTTGGAAATTTCAGAAAGTCCAGTAAGTGCAAAAAATTTAGCTAAACTTATCAACTTAATTAAAAATGGAACTATTTCTGGAAAAATAGCCAAGTCAATTTTTGAATTAATGATAGATAATGATAAAGATCCTCAAATAATTGTTGAAGAAAAAGGTTTAAAACAGGAAAGTGACCCAAAAGCTTTAGAAGCGTTAATAGATAAAATAATTGATACCAATAGAGAAAAAGCTATTGAATATAAACAGGGTAAAGAAAAACTATTTGGTTTCTTTGTAGGACAGGCAATGAAGGTTTCTGGTGGCAAAGCTAATCCACAGCTAATAAACGAAATATTAAAGAAAAAACTTCAATAGCCTTATAATAGGTAGACACAAAGGACTTAAAATACCATGGGTAAAGCAATTAGAATTACTGAAAAGCTTGAAAAATATATAAATAATTTTAGTTTAAAGCTAAATCCCATCCAGCAAGAAATCATCAATTATAATAATACTCTTGGAGACGTTAAGAGAATGCAAGTAGCAACATCTCAATGTCATTTTCTTCATTTAATTATAAAAACCTCTAACATTAGAAATGTTCTTGAGATTGGTACTTTTACTGGGTTAAGTGCGCTTTCAATTGCATTAGCACTACCAGAGAATGGTAAACTTATAGCTCTTGATAAAAATGAAGAGACCAACAAGATTGCAGTAAGTTTTTTTAAGAAAGCCAATCTGGATAATAAAATTAAAACAATTGTTAATCCTGCATTAGATAGTTTGGAAGAATTAAAGAATAATAAATTCGATATGGTTTTTATTGATGCTGATAAAATGAATTATAAAGAATATTACGAAAGATCTTTAAAACTAGTGAATAAAGGTGGATTGGTTATTGTAGATAATGTTTTGTGGCACGGTGAAGTTGCAGATGAGAATAATTTAGATAAATTCACTGTAAATATTAGAGACTTTAATGATTATGTTGCAAAAGATAATAGAGTGGAACAAATCATTGTACCATTAGGTGATGGAATGACTGTTTGTAGAGTGTTGTAATGTTCGATGTATTTGGATTTTACAAATTTAAAAAACTTACCTCATTAAAAAAAAGTAGGGTTTTACTTCAGAATTATTTAATAAAAAAAAATATCCGAGGAACAATAATTATAGCGAGTGAAGGTGTAAATGCAACAATGTCAGGAAAAGCTAATGATCTAAAGTCAACTATTGCCAAGATTAAAAAGATATTGAATTTTAAAAAGTTTGATAGTGAAAATATTTCAAAAAGTAAATTTCAACCTTTTCACAAACCAAAAGTAAAAATTAAAAAAGAAGTAGTTCCCATGGGTCTTTCTTTGTCATCAAAAAATAAGAAAGATAATCATGTAGATCCTAAAAAATGGAATAAGTTAATTAATGATAAAAACACATTAGTACTAGATTCAAGAAAACCCTTTGAGTACAATGTCGGTACCTTTAAAAGATCAGTTAATCCTGATGTTGCTAATTTTAGAGAATTTCCAAAATATCTAAATAAGTTAAAAAAAACAAAGCCAATTGCGATGTTTTGCACTGGTGGAATTAGATGTGAGAAAGCTTCAGTATTTTTAGAAAAAAAAGGTTTTAAAAATGTTTATCAATTAAAAGGTGGAATTTTAAATTATTTAAAAAATATTAAAAAAAAAGAAAGTCTATGGAATGGTGAATGCTTTGTTTTTGATAACCGAATTAGTGTT
Source organism: Candidatus Pelagibacter sp. PS_10_02 (assembly GCF_059418005.1). Classification (NCBI taxonomy): domain Bacteria; kingdom Pseudomonadati; phylum Pseudomonadota; class Alphaproteobacteria; order Candidatus Pelagibacterales; family Candidatus Pelagibacteraceae; genus Candidatus Pelagibacter; species Candidatus Pelagibacter sp. PS_10_02. The sequence goes on along the minus strand of NZ_CM182076.1, from coordinate 595,663 downwards.
AAACATGGATTAAAGGTTGGCAGTTATTCAATGTGTAGTGGATGTAGAAAACCTGTCTCTCCAAAAGATAAAAAGTCTAAAAAGTATGAAGAAGGTGTTTCTTGCCCAAATTGTCATGATAGTTTGACAATCGTCCAAAAAGAAAGATTTAGAATGAGACAAAGTCAAATAAACCTTGCTAAAAAGACTGGTTCAAAGCATAAATTCCAAAAAGAATTTAAATAGAAAAATCATTTGTCTAAAGCTATTAACTTAACAAAAGATCCAATTTGGTTACTACTTCAAAAAGTAACGATACCTGCTAGTGTAGGTTCTTTATTTCAAACTTTCTATAATTTAGTTGATACATGGTTTGCAGGAAGAATTTCTGCTGAAGCTATAAGTGCTATAGCTAAATCATTTCCAATATATTTTGTAATTATTGCCGTTGGTGTTGGTATTGGAGCTGCAACAAATTCATCTATTGGTAATCTTTTAGGTGAAAAAAAAATAAATAAAGCTTCGTTATTTATCGCCCAATCAATAATTTTTGCATTAGTTACTTCTATTATTGTTACTTTATTTGGGCTAAACGCAGCTGATTTTCTTTTAAGTGTTATGGGATCTGATGCAACAGGTATTGCTTTAACCAGAGAGTATTTAGATATCATTTTTTATGGAACGTTCATTGTAATGATTCAAATCTCTTTAAATGGAGCCCTGAATGCACAGGGTGATACCAAGAGTTACAGAAATGTACTTATTTTTAGTTTCTTTTTAAACATTTTTTTAAACCCTTTGTTTATTTGGGGATACGGAATTATCCCTGCATTTGGAATAGGGGGCCTTGCTATTGCAACTGTTATAGCTCAAACAATTGGTACTATTTATTTAGCTTACAAAATTAATTCTTGTAAGTTAAAAAAATATTTATCAATAAATTGTTTTATACCTAAGTTTATTTTTCTAAAAGAATTATTCATGCAAGCTACTCCAATTATGATTAGTATGCTTTTTATTGGTGTAGGTATCTTTAATATATTATATTTTATTGGACAGTTTGGAGATCTTGCAGCTGCTGGTTATGGTGCGGCTTTAAGAGTAGAACAAGTTTTTTTACTGCCTGTAATTGGATTAAATACAGCTGTCCTTTCAATTGGTGGACAAAACTTTGGTGCAAAAAAGTACAATCGTATTCGTGAACTTTATACCAAAGCTTTAACCTTTGGATGTTCTTTTATGGCTGCTGCAGGTGTAATTTTGTTTTTTGGAGCAGAATTCTTTGTTTCTTTATTTACTGAAAACCAAGAAGCTATTTATCATGGAGCCATTTATCTAAAAATTGCTGCTTTAATTGCACCAATTTATCCTGTATTTTTTATTACCACAGCAGTATTTCAGGCTCTTAAAAAACCTATTTTTAGTCTCTACCTTAGTATTTTGAGATTAACAGCTTTTCCGTTTTTGTCTTTATGGTATGTAATTAATATTAGAGGTGGTGACTATGCAGATATTTTTTATACAATCATGGCAACAAACTGGTTTATGGGTATTGCAGTAATTATATTTATTGGATATTTTTTAAATAATGTTTTTAAACAAAAGAAAAGCCATTTTACTTATTAGCATAAGTTTAATAATATTTTTTTTAACATACAATCAAGTTAAGTCTCAAATTATTAAAATAGTTGATGGAGATACAATTCATATTAATGGAGAAAAGATCAGATTTACTGGTATTGATACTCCAGAATTAAAACAAACATGTGTGAAGGCAGGTATTAGTGATCCCTGTGGAGTTACCGCAAGGCAAATACTTATTGATAAAATAGGAAATTATACTGTTAATTGTATTAGTGAAGGAAAAGATCGATACAAAAGAACACTAGCAGAATGTTTTGTTAATAATGAAAGCCTATCAAGCTATTTAGTTAGAAGTGGCTATGCATTTGCCTACAGAAGGTATTCAAAAAAATTTGTACCTGATGAAGATTTTGCAAGAAATAATAAAATTGGTATGTGGTCGATGGAGTTTGATTATCCTTGGGATTATAGAAAATCTAAAAAAAATTAAACCTAAAGATTACTTTTTTTGACAGTCTTAATTCTTAATTATTACCATCTCTTTTGAGGCGATTTTCAAACTTTCTTACAAAAAATGAGACAATTAAGATCAAAACTAAATATTCTAAAATTAAGAAGGTATAAATTTCTAATGGTCTATAAGTAGACACAACTAATTCATTAGCCTTTCTTGTTAAGTCACCAATACCAATAATTGAAACTAGTGAAGACATCTTTAATACATATACAAATTGATTGCCTAATGCAGGTAAGATATTTTTAATTGCCTGAGGAAGGATGACTAATCTTAACCTTTGATAAAAAGTTAATCCAAGTGTTGATCCTGCTTCCCACTGAGATTTTTTTATTGAGTTTATACCAGCCCTAAATATTTCTGCTTGAAAAGCACTTTCGCTTATCGCAAGTGCAATTATTCCAGATACAAAAGGACTGAAACTTATTCCTGTCATTATTGGAAGTCCATAATAAATCCATAAAATTAAAACAAGCAGGGGTATAGCTCTTACAATTTCTACATAGCAAACATTTATGTATGTTAAAAATCTATTTTTAGCTAAAGATGGAATTGCAACAATAAACCCTAATATTGCAGATATGATTATAGATACTACTGAAATATAAATTGTTGTAGTTAAACCACTTAATAAAAATTTAAGATTTGTTAACCCTTCAACATTATTGGGTGAAAGAATAAACCAGCCTAATTCTTGGCCACTACAAGAAGTAAGAGTTATAAATAAAAGTAAAAAAATTAAATTTTTCACTTTTAAATTATAATTGATTAAAGAATATTATCTAATCTTTATAAGCTTTTTAAATTATATTTTGCTAAAAGTTTATCAAAGAAACCAGAGGATTTTTTATCTTTAATCCACTTATTTACATAATCATTCCAAACTTTATCATTTTTATTAACCATCATAGCTAAAAAAGCAGGATTTTTTTCTCCATCAGGAACAATAGCTAGTTCAGGATATGTAATAACTAATTTATTTGCCTCAGTAGAGCTTGTAATATTTCCATCTGCTCTTCCAGCTAAAACTTCTTGAAAATCTCTTGCTGGCGCTTCAACAGATCTTAGATTTGATTTTGGAAAAAACTCCTTTGCTTTTTCTTCTTGTGAAGTTCCTAGTGTTGTTGCAATAGTAATATTACTGTTGTTCAATGAATCCCATGTCGAATATTTTTTTAAATTCTTTTTAAGCACCAATGGTACAGTTCCATATTTATAATATGTGTCAGTAAATCCAGCTACTTCAGCTCTTTTTGGTGTTTTCGTAACACTTGTAGAAATATCATATCTTCCTGCAGTAATTCCAGAAACTATAGTCTTCCATTCTGTAGGTACAAATTTAATTTTAACACCCATATCTTTAGCTAGTTCACTCATTACATCAATATCAAATCCTTTATACTTATTTGTAGCAGGATCTTTTAGAGTCATTGGATCCCAGTCACCTGTAGTTCCAACTTTTAATTCACCAGAAGATAAAATCTGATCAAGTTTAGATTCTGCGTTAAGTGAGAAGGGTAAAAGTGCTAATAGCACCACAAGGAGTATTTTTTTCATAATTTAAACATATATGAAAATTAATGTGTGTAAGGTTATAACCTTGACGCACTATCACTCATCCAGGAGTGTAAATGTTGGGAAAAAGAGCGCCTAATGAATAAATCCACATTATTTATCTCTTTATGGTGAATAATAACATCAATATGAGCTAGAATCGTTTGTACAACCAAACCTTTTTTCGTTTTAAAATTATTAAAGTTGAAAGGCGAGCCTGTTGCTAGTAAATCAAAAACCTTACTACCCTTAATATTTAGCATTACAAATTGATCACTTACATCAGTCACTGCACCTAATTTAACTTTTGATATACTTCTAATTAACTCATCTTCAACTTCGTAAGTATTACTGTCTTCACTTACAGTTTCATTTGATGTTAACATCCATTCATCAGGACTTAACCAAAAAGCAGTTAATTTTTCAGTTGAAGTAGAAGTATTAGCTTCTGTCGGTAAAAGCATATTGAGATTTTTTCCAATTGCGGTCATAAATTCTTTTGTTTTGCCTCTTACGATTAGTTTCATTATAGGTTTAATTTCCTTTATTTCTAAATCAGAATAAGTGATATCACCTTTAATAGATGTTTTATAATTAAGCATTTAACCTCTCATTTTCTTTGTCAAAAAAAACAGGGTTAACAATTGTGACGTTAATATTTTTGTTTTCCATAGGGATATATAATTTTTGACCAAGCATATTTTTTCCACCCCTAACTACTGCTAGTGCAATTGATTTATTTAGATTGGGACTATAATAACTTGAAGTAACATGACCTAACATTTCAACTGGTTTTTGATTTATATTAGCTACTATCTGAGAACCTTCTTCCAATACCTCTGATGGATTATCTGTTAATAGACCAACAAGTTGTTTACGGTCCTCTCTCATAGTGTCTGATCTATACAAAGATCTTTTTCCAATAAAGTCATATTTTTTCTTACTAACAATCCAGTCCATTTGTAGGTCTATAGGTGTCATCGTTGCATCGGTATCCTGACCAACAATAATAAATCCTTTTTCCGCTCTTAATAAGTGCATCGTCTCAGTACCATAAGGTGTAATGTTGAACTCTTCACCGGCCTCCATACATTTTTTCCATAAAGCTTCACCGTAATTTGCCTGAATATTGATTTCATAACTATGTTCACCCGTAAAACTAATACGCATAATTCTACATTTAATATTATCTATTTTGATATTTTTGAACGACATATGAGGAAAATTTTCATCAGAAAGATCAAGGTCTGGTGCTAATTTTTTTAAAATCTTTTTACTATTTGGACCACAGATACTAGCTGTTGCATAATGATCAGTTACCGATGATAGGTAAACATCTAGTTCAGGCCATTCAGTTTGAAGATAATCTTCTAATTTTCCAAGTACATTTGCTGCGCCCCCGGTTGTGGTTGTCATTATATAATGATTTTCATCTAGTCTAGTTGTAACACCATCATCATAAACCATACCATCTTCATTGAGCATTAAACCATAACGACATTTTCCAATAGCAAGTTTTGACCATGCATTTGTGTAAACTCTATTTAAAAATTCAGAAGCGTCTGTTCCTTGAATATCAATTTTACCAAGCGTTGAAGCGTCTAATATGCCTGCACTCTCTCTTGCTGCTTTACTTTCTCTTTGTACGGCTTCATGCATGGTTTCATTATTTTTTGGATAGTACCAAGCTCTTTTCCACTGACCTACGTTTTCAAATTCAGCCTTATTTTCTATATGCCAATCGTTCATAGGCGTTCTTCTAAATGTATCAAAAAATTCACCAACATTTCGTCCAACAATTGTTCCAAATGTTAAAGGAGTGTAGGGAGGCCTAAAAGTTGTCGTTCCAAGTTCACCCATTTTTACACCTGCAGTTTCTGCAATAATACCAAGTGCATGCATATTACCAAGTTTGCCTTGATCGGTACCCATCCCTGTTGTTGTATATCTTTTTACATGCTCAATTGATCTGAAACCCTCTCTTAGAGCAAGTTTAATATCTTTTGCTGTTGCATCATTTTGATAATCAACAAAGGGTTTGGTCTTTCCTAAAATCTTATCAGAAGGAAGCAACCAAATATTTCTAAAATCCTTATCTTTAGGACATTTTATTTCTAAATTGTCATATTCAGTTTCGTTTATATTTAAAAATTCTTTTATAGATTTTACAGAGCTGGTTATTACATCATCAATTTCAAAATCACCATTACAAGATCCAATACTTATTTGATCAGAAGGGTATTTATTTGGTATAAAAACCTGATCTTTATCTCTAAATTTTAATTTACCCCCTGATTGAGTAAAAAGATGTACTGCTGGTGTCCATCCACCTGCAATAGACAAACAATCACAATCCAATATAATTTTATCCGAACCGCTAAATGATTGTCCATCTTTAGATAGTTTCATTATTGTAATCTTATTAATTTTTTTATAACCCTCGGTATCCACTACAGTATAAGAGTTATATATTTTAACTCCTAGATTTTGAGCTTCTTTTGTAAATTCTGTATTAGATTTTTCTCTAATATCGATTATTGCATCTACATTAATTCCTTTTTTTATCAAAGAAATTGCTGCTTCATAAGCTGTATCATTATTAGTAAAGAAGATATTTTTTTGACCAGTTGCTACACCATAATAATCAGCATATTTTTTAACAGCTGATGCAAGCATAATGCCAGGTCTATCATTGTTATTAAATATTAATGGTCTTTCTAATGCTCCTGTTGCAACAATAACTTTTTTAGCTCTTATCTTTAACAACCTTTGTCTTACTTTATTTCTTTTATCTGAATGAGGAAGATGATCTGTTAAATTTTCTCTTGCTAATAAATAATTATATCCATGATAAGCTGCCACACTTGTTCTTGTTTTAATTTCCAAATTATCAATTTTTTTTAAATCATTTATTTCATTCTCTAACCAGATTGATGAATTTTGACTATTTATCTTAACATGATCTGTATTTTGATAGATTGTAGCACCACCAAGTTCATTTTTTTCATCAAGCAATAATGTTTTTAGATTATTTTTTGCAGCAGTCTTTGCAGCTAAAATTCCCGCAACGCCAGCACCAATTACAAGAACGTCACAATGAATATATTTATGCTCATAAATATCCGGATCAGGTTCAGTTGGTGATTTACCTAGTCCTGCCGAATGTCTGATTAAAAACTCATATTTTTCCCAAAAATTAGCAGGCCACATAAAAGTCTTATAATAAAATCCTGCAGGTAGAAGGGGAGATATAAAATTATTTATGCCACCTATATCAAAGTTGACACTTGGCCAACAATTTTGGCTTGTAGCCTCTAGACCTTCATAAATTTCAACTTCAGTCGCTCTGACATTTGGTTCTGTGAATGCTGTGTTTTTATTAACTTGAACAATTGCGCTTGGTTCTTCTGACCCAGCTGTCATTATTCCCCTTGGTCTGTGATATTTAAAACTTCTTCCAACTAAATGAACATCATTTGAAAGGAGGGCTGAAGCTAATGTATCTCCTTTAAATCCATAGTAAGTTTTATTATTGAACTTAAAAGCAATCTTTGTTGTTTCATCAATAAAATTACTAGTTTTTACTCTTAACTTTTTTTGCATATAAAATTAAATTGACGGTGGTTTTTCACCCATTTTATAAACGGCTTTTATTTCATCATTGGAAGTGTCACGTACCATGTTAAACCATTTTCGACATCCATGGGCATGGTTCCATCTTTCAAATTGCACACCTTTAATATTTTTTCTCATGAAGAGATATTCCGCCCACTCATCATCACTTAATTCTGTAGGTTGTTTTGGTCTTTCAATATGAGCTTCTCCACCAGCTTTAAACTCGCTTTGCTCTCTTTCTCCACAAAAGGGACAAGTAATTAAAAACATTAATGAGCTACCGCCGCTGCACCATGCTCATCTACAAGATCCCCACTAACAAATCTGTTTAGATTAAATGCAGCATTTAATTTATGAGGTTCATCATTAGCTATCGTATGAGCAAATAGATCACCTGACCCAGGTGTTGCTTTAAATCCACCAGTGCCCCAACCACAGTTAAAATAAAGACCTTTTATAGTAGTCTTACTTATTATGGGACTTGCATCTGGACAAATATCAACAATACCACCCCATTGTCTAAGCATACGCATTCTACTAAAAATGGGATAAAGTTCTAAAATAGCGTTTAAAGTTCCTTCAACAATATCATGACTTCCTTTTTGTGAATACGAAACATAATCGTCTGTACCTGCACCAATTACAAGTTCACCCTTGTCAGATTGGCTAACATAAGCATGTACAGCATTAGACATCACAACTGTATCAATGATTGGTTTAACAGGCTCAGACACTAAAGCTTGAAGAGGTTTGCTCTCCAAAGGCAAACGTAAACCAGCCATATTTGCTAGTACGCTTGAGTGACCTGCAGCAACTACGCCAATTTTTTTAGCTTTAATAAATCCTTTTGAAGTTTCTATACCTTCAACTTCATCACCATTTCTTTTAATACCTTTTACTTCACAATTTTGAATTATATCGACACCCATTTCATCTGCACCACGTGCATAACCCCACGCAACAGCATCGTGTCTAGCTGTCCCAGCTCTTCTTTGTAACGTTCCACCTAATACAGGATAACGTATGTCAGGAGAAGTGTTTATGATTGGACAAAATTTTTTAACTTCTTCAGTACTTAAATAAACTGCATCAATTCCATTTAATCTATTTGCATGAGTTCTTCTTTTTAAATCTCTAATATCTTGAAGATTGTGAGCCAGATTCATCACACCTCTTTGACTAAACATTACGTTATAATTTATTTCTTGTGAAAGACCTTCCCATAGTTTTAAAGCATGATCATAAAGGCCAGCACTTGCGTCCCATAAATAATTTGATCTTATAATAGTTGTGTTTCTTCCTGTGTTTCCACCACCAATCCATCCTTTTTCAACAACTGCAATATTTTTCATATTATGTTTTTTTGCTAAATAATATGCTGTTGCAAGACCATGACCACCACCTCCAATAATTATTGCATCATACTCTTTTTTTGGAGCAGGGTCTTTCCATGCCTTTTGCCAATTTTCATGGTAGGAAAAAGCATTTTTAACTAAAGAAAATATTGAATAGTTGTTTTTCATAATAATAAATAATAATTACTTTATAAATATTGAATATTCAATACAATCAGCTATATCGTTAATCTGTGGAAGAGTGGGTGAGAGGCTGAAACCAGTCGTTTGCTAAATGACCGTGCGGGGAAACTTGTACCGAGGGTTCGAATCCCTCCTCTTCCGCCATTAGAATAGTGGTTGATCCTTAAAAAAATCTTTCATTTCTATTGGTTTTTTTTCTAAAATGTATCTGTAAACATTATAGTTTTCCATTACACGCTGAACATAATTCCTAGTTTCCTTGAATGGAATTAATTCAACCCAATCAACAAAATCAATCTGTTTTTTTTGTGGATCTTTATTAATTTTTTTCCAGTGTTTAACTCTTTTAGGTCCAGCGTTGTAAGCTGCAGTTGCAAACGGGTAAGCTCCATCATAATCAAGTATTAACCCTGCGATATAATGAGATCCTAAATTGATATTATATTCTGGGTCAGAGGTTAACCGAGACTTTGAGTACGGAAGCTTTGCTTGTTTTGCAACTAGTTTTGCAGTGTAAGGCATTAGCTGCATCAACCCTTGAGCACCAACATGACTATTAGCCCTCATATCAAACTCACTTTCTTGTCTTATAAGTGATAATATAAAAGCAGTTTCAGGAATTTTTCTTCCATTCACGTATTGAGGCACACTTATTATTGGATAGTTGTAAGTATTATGAAATCTCTTCTCATATGAGGCTATCTTTGAAACTTGTATAGCAAAATCATATCTTGAAATATTTGTTGCAAGTTCTGCAGCCAAAACCTCACTTCCATTCTTAATATTATCATTTGCTAGATGTCTTAAGATATTTTTAGTATATTTATCTTTATCTAATTCATCTAAAAGATAACTAATTTTAACAAGTTCTTTTTTTTTAAAATATTTTCTATATTCATCCTCAACAATCTGTTGTTCTTCAAGTTCAAATTTCTTATTGGGGCTAATTTTTAAAAAAGCTAATTGACCGTAGTATGTGGTTAGATATTTAGTTGCCTCCTTATACCAATCTTCTGATTGTTTTTTATCACCAATTTTCTCATAAGCTCTACCAAGCCAATATGCACCTCTAGATAGACTTATAGGATAACTTACATTTTGGTAAAAATTATTGAAATGATCAATTGCTAAAATTGGATCATCTAAAAAACTTAATGCAATCCATCCACTTATCCATTCAGCTTCAGCAAATTCAGGACCTGGATCAAGAGAATGTTGACTTGCAACTTTGTATGCCGTTTCATATTTATCTTTATAAATAAGAGCTCTTGTCATTATAGCTCTTTCAACCCACCATTTGTCAGGTCTCACAAGATAATCTTTATCATTTTTAATTGAAAATATAATCTCAAGAGAGCTATCAATTCTCCCTCTTTTTCTTCTCCATTTAAGTCGATCATGATTTAAACCAGCATCATTTTTAAATTTTTGTGGAACATTTTTAATTGCATTGTCTACACCGTAAGATTTGCTCATTAAAATTTGTCTAGCTGTATAAAGCAATTGATAATCTTTTGGCAGATAAGGAAGCATTCTTTTTAAATCCCAATATTTATTTTCCCAGGCTAAATAATCAGCCCTTTTTACATAGTCTGTTGAATTAAGATATTTTTTATATTTTTTGTTCAATTTTTTCATTTGAGATCTTGAAAGTTCGGCTGTGATCCAACCTTTTTTTATCAATGAAACTCCTTTTTCAATATTTCCAGTTTGAATATAACTTTCTCCTAATATTAGTTCACCATAACCGCTTAATGGTTCCTTCGAATTAAACCAATCAATGATTTTCTTTGGTGAAATTTTTTCTGTAGAAAGTTTTTTTTCTGCTAAATATCTAATTCTGTTTATTCGAGGATAATCATCATTATTCTTTAAAAAAACTAAATAATCATAAAAAGTTGCTTGATTTCCTGAAGTTAATAAATGTCTCCATTGAACAAAATTATATATAGATTTGTCTCTTGCTTTTTTAGAAATTGACAAAGCTGATGACCACTGACTTTTTTCCATTGCCTGAATAGATTTTTTTGCTATGGCGAAATCTTTTTGACTATAATATTTAGAAGTATTTTTAACAGAGGGTTTTATCTTTTTTACTATTAAAGGTTTGCTCTTTGGAATTGAATAATTAATCTTTTTATCAACAACTTTTGCAACTTTATCTTTATCTTTATTTAATTGAATTTTTGTAGGTTTAGATTTTGGCTTTATTATACTCTGGGAAATTTTTTCATTTATTGTTTTTTCATCTAATATAGGTTTTTTTAAGGGTAATATTGTAACTTCTGCAGCATAAGAATTGCTTATTATTGACAATAATAATAAAAATAATTTTATAAAAAATAAAGTATTTTTAACCATAAATTTAGTAAATGAATCTTTAAACTATGTTATAAGTATTTATGTTCAAAGGATCAAATGTTGCTTTAATCACCCCGTTTAAAAATAATGAGCTAGATATAGATGCTTATATTAAGCTTATACATTTTCAAATTTCTAATGGCACAAATGGATTGGTACCAGCAGGTACAACGGGTGAATCTCCAACTTTAAGTCATAATGAGCATCAAAAAGTAATCGATTTATGTGTTAAAGAGAGCAATGGTAAAACTATAGTAATAGCTGGAACCGGTTCTAATTCTACAGAAGAAGCAATTTCACTCACAACGCATGCAGAAAAAGCAGGTGCTGATGCGGCATTGGTGGTTACACCTTATTACAATAAACCTACGCAAGAGGGACTATTTCAACACTATAAAGCAATAAATGATAAATGTGGAATACCAATTATAATTTATAATATTCCTGGAAGATCTGTAATCGATATGTCTGTTGATACAATGGCTAGATTGTTTGAATTGAAAAATATTGTTGGTGTTAAAGACGCTACAGGTGATTTAGAAAGAGTTAACCAACAAAAAGATAAGATGGGAAATGATTTTATTCAACTTACAGGTAATGATGATAATGCTTTAGAGTTTAATAACAGAGGTGGTATTGGTTCAATAAGTGTAACTGCAAATATTGCACCTAAGTTATGCTCAGATTTTCAGAAGGCATCAAAGTTAGATAATGCAGAAAGTAAACTTGAAGCTGTTAAATTAGATAAAATTTTACAACCTGTTCATAGCTCAATGTTTGTTGAAAGCAATCCAAGTCCAGTTAAGCATGCAGCTAAACTTTTAGGCTTATGTGAGGACGATGTAAGATTGCCATTGGTTAAAGTTACTGACACAACCAAAAATATTGTAAAAAAAGCTCTAGTATCTGCAAAATTACTCTAATGAATAAAAAAACCAATTCTGGTTTAAAAATTATTTGCTTAAATAGAAAAGCAAGTTTTAATTATTTTTTCGAGGAATTAATTGAAGCTGGAATTGTTCTCAAAGGCTCTGAAATAAAATCGATTAGAGAAGGCAAAATAAATATAGCAGACTCTTATGCTGTTGAAAAAAGTGGAGAAATTGTTTTGATTAATTCACACATCTCAGCATTTAAACAAGCTAGCTATTCTAATCATAATCCAACAGATGAAAGAAAATTATTATTAAATAGAAAAGAAATTAATAAACTAATTGGTAAAATGCAAAGAGATGGACTAACTCTTGTTCCAACAAAAATGTATTTTAAAAAGGGCAAAGCTAAAATTGAGATAGCAGTTGCAAAAGGTAAAAAGCAATTTGACAAAAGAGCTACTAAAAAAAACAGAGATTGGAATCGTGAAAAAGCCAGACATATTAGAAAATCGAGTTAAACATTCATATTTGGCAATCGGATCAAATCTAGGTAACAAAATTAACAATATTAATTTAGCTAAATTTGAATTAGAAAAAAATAGAATAAAAATAGTTAAAACCTCATCATATTATCTATCTAACTCATGGCCAGATCCACTGTTGCCAAAATATATAAATGTAGTCATTAAGGTTAAAACTACACTTAACCCTCTTGAATTATTGAAATATTGTAAATTAATTGAAAAAAAATTAGGTAGATCAAAAACCAAAAAGAATGCTCCAAGAACATGTGATATTGACATTATTGATTATGACAAAAAAGTATTAAATTTTATTGAAGAAAACCTTTTTATTCCACACCCTAGAATGAAAATGAGAAGTTTTGTTTTATTGCCTTTATTTGAAATAGATAAAAAGTGGAAAGATCCAAAATCTGGTAAAAATATTGTTAATTTAGTCTATAGTTTGTCAGTAAAAAACCTTAGATCTATTAAACAAATATAAATTAGTGTTATAATAACCTATGCTTAATTCTGAAGAACTTATAAATAAAGTCAAAAATTATAATAAGTTTTTAAATCCTGAAAAATTAAATAAAGCATACCAATACGCTGTTAAAGCGCATGAAAATCAAAAACGTGCATCAGGCGATCCCTATTCAAATCATCCAATAGCTGTTGCTTCTATACTTAGCGATTTAGAATTAGATAGCGCTACAATTGTTACTGGATTACTTCATGACACAATTGAAGACACACATGCTACATATGAAAATATCAAGAAAGAGTTTGGACAAGAAATTGCGGATTTAGTTGAGGGTGTAACCAAAATTTCTGTTTTTGAAAATCAAGCAAACTCTAGTTCAAAAGCTGAGAATTTTAGAAAATTAATTTTAGCTACCTCTAAAGACATTAGAGTTTTATTAGTAAAACTTGCGGATCGTTTACATAATATGAGAACGATTGATGCTATTAGCAAAATTGAAAAAAAAGAAAGAATTGCTAAGGAAACTATGGAGATCTATGGACCATTAGCTGATAGAATGGGCATGCACAGAATAAGAGATGAATTGGAAGATTTATCTTTTAAAGTTTTAAATAATAAAGCAAGAGAACTTATCAAAAAAAGATTAGATGAAATTCGTGAAGATAAAGTAAATAACTTTAAATCAATTTCTATACAAATTACAGAACTTTTAGATGATCATGACATTAAAGCTAAGATTTTTGGAAGAGAAAAAACTCCTTTTTCAATTTGGAGAAAAGTACAAAAAAAAAGAATATCCCTTGAGCAAATTACAGATATAATAGGTTTTAGGGTTATATTGCCTAGTGAGCATGATTGTTATCAAGCACTTGGAATATTTCACCAACATTGGAACTGTATACCTGGAAAATTTAAAGATTATATTTCTTCACCAAAAATTAATCACTATAAATCATTGCACACAGCTGTAATTGGACCAAATAAAAGACCTATAGAAATTCAAATTAGAACTATGGAAATGCATGAATTTGCTGAAAGAGGTATTGCATCTCACTGGAAATATAAATCTTCTGAAAAATTTAACTCACTTACTTGGAAAGAATATGATTGGTTAGCAGATTTAGTAGAAATTATTGATAAAAATGAAAATCCTGAACATCTCTATGAGTATACTAAACTTCAAATGTTTCAGGAAAATGTTTTTTGCTTCACACCCAAAGGTTCAGTAATAAAATTGCCAAAGGGCGCAACTCCAATTGATTTTGCTTATGCGGTTCACACAAAAATTGGTGATAATGCTATTAGCTGTCAAATAAATGGAAATGATAGTGAACTACAAAGTATTCTTCATAATGGAGATGTTGTTAATATAATAACTTCAAAAAATAAATCACCTTCACTTCACTGGATACCAGTTACCAAAACAGGAAAGGCTAGGGCAGCAATAAGAAGATATTGGCATTCGAAAGGTGAACAAAAAGAAGAAAGAATAAAGAAATATAACACTACATTATGGATATCTTTACCAGATCAACCAGGCAAACTAGGTGAAATTACAACATTACTAGGTAATCACAGATTAAACATATCTAATGTTGAGATGCATGAAAAAACACAATATTATATTAACTTTAAGTTCCATTTGATAATTAGAGACCTGAAAAACTTTACAAATTTTATTAGCGAACTAAAACAAAAGAATATTAAGTTTAAAATCATAAGACATGAGGAAAAAAGAAATGCTTTCACACAAAAAATCTTTAAATATTTTAAAAAAAACTAACGCTTTACTTGAAGGACATTTCGTACTTTCTTCTGGACTGCATTCATCTAAATATATTCAATGTGCGAAACTGTTAAGTTTTCCAAATTTAGCTAATTCTATTTGTAAATCATTGGCCCAAAAGATCAAAAAAAAATTTAAATATATAGATTTAATTTTAGCTCCAGCGATGGGTGGGGTAATTATTGGTTATGAAATAGGTAAAATTTTAAAAAAAGAAACTATATTTTGTGAGAGAGTTAACGGTAAATTTACTTTGAGAAGAGGCTTTAATATTAAAAAAGGTTCTAAAGTATTAATTATTGAAGATGTTATAACAACAGGAAAATCCAGTTTAGAGTGTGTAAATCTAATTACTAGACCAGGAGCAAAACTTATTGGCTTTGCTACTATTATTGATAGATCAACAAAAAAATCTTTAAAGATAAAAAAAGAAATTATTTCTCATATGAAAATTGATGTTCCGACTTTTAAAAAAAATAAACTTCCTGAATTTCTTAAAAATACACCCATAACAGTGCCAGGAAGTAGATTTATAAAATGAAAAAATTGGGTGTAAACATAGATCATGTTGCAACAATTAGAAATGCAAGAGGCTCAAACCATCCAAATCCATTATTTATAGCAAAACATGTTAGCAAATGTGGCGCAGATTCAGTTACAATACATTTAAGAGAAGATAGAAGGCACATAAATGATCAAGATGTTTTAGAAATCTGTAAAGATAAAAAAATAATTACTAACCTGGAAATTTCTTTAAATGATGAAATAGTAAAGATAGCATTAAAAAATAAACCCAATTATATTTGCATTGTTCCAGAGAAAAGAAAAGAGATAACTACAGAAGGTGGTTTAAATTTAAATAAAAATAGAACTAAAATTAAAAAAGTAATTTCATTATTTAATAAAGCAAATATTAGAACTAGTCTATTTATAGATCCAAATTTAAAAGATATTCAAAGTGCAAAAGAATTAAATGCTGATTGTGTTGAAATACATACTGGAAAAATTTCAGATTTAATTAAAAAGAATAAAGACTATAAAAAAGAGCTAACAAAAATTAAAAAATGTTCTAAGTTTGGTAAAAATTTTGGTCTTGAAATCCATGCGGGTCACGGTCTTGACTATAAAACAACTGCAATATTAACAAAAATTAAAGAAATTACAGAATTCAATATTGGACATTTTATAATTGGTGAATCTGTCACTCATGGTTTAAAAAAAACGATTAAATCTTTTAGAAAAATAATAAGTAAATAACCATGAAAATACTTGGTATAGGTGTTGATATAGTTGATATCACAAGATTTAATAAATTAATAAAAAATAAAGATTTTATTAAAAGAATATTTTCTAACTCAGAAATACTTATTGCTAAAAAAATTCGAAATAAAAAAGCCTATTATGCAAAAAGATTTGCTGCTAAAGAAGCTTTAGCGAAATCAATTGGCACTGGCTTTAGAGACAATCTTAACTTTAAAGATATATCAATTATTAATGATAAATTAGGTAAACCTTCTTTTGTAATTACAAATAAAATAAAAAATATTGTTAAAGATCAATTCAAAACCTCTTCATTTAATTTCTTTCTATCAATTTCAGATGAAAAAAAATATTCTATAGCCTACGTAATTTTACAAAAAAATAAATAATGATAAGTAAAAACTTTATAATTGAAAATATTAAAACAATTTTTTATGCCTTAATCATTGCGATTATTATTAGATCTTTTTTCATACAACCTTTTTATATACCCTCATCTTCTATGGAACCTACATTATTGGTTGGGGATAGATTATTTGTTACCAAATATTCTTATGGTTATAGCAAACATTCTTTTCCATTTAGTCCACCGATACTCAATGGCAGAATATTTTCACAAAAACCTGAAGTAGGAGATGTTATTGTTTTTAAAACACCTGCTGACAATAGAACAGATTATATCAAAAGATTAATAGGATTACCTGGAGATAATATTCAATTCATAAATGGTGATTTATTTCTTAATAATAATCAAATTTTTAAATCAAGGGTTCCAAAGAATGATATAATTTATTGTGGCAATCAAACTATAGATGTTATTAAGTTTGAAGAAAAATTACCAAATGGTGCAATACATAATACCGTTTATTTAAAAAATTATAGTTTTCAAAATTCTGATGTATTTATAGTTCCACCAAAACATTACTTTTTCCTTGGAGACAATCGAGATTGTTCTAAAGATAGTAGATATTTAACAAGCGTTGGATATGTCCATGAAGATAATCTAGTTGGTAAGGCACAATTTATCTTTTTTTCATCAGATTTTAGAATTGCAAGTATCTTTTCTTTTTGGAAATGGCACAAAACTATTAGGTTCGATCGTTTTTTTAAAACTATTAATTAATGAAAATATCTTCATCAATCTTAGAAAAGAAATTAAAGTTAAAATTTTCTGATCCTAAAATTTTAATAAAAAGTCTTACTCATAAAAGCTATGACTCTTTGAATAATAATGAAAAAATTGAATTTTTAGGTGATAGAGTTTTAGGGTTGGTTATTGCAAAAAAATTATTAGAAATTTATCCAGATGAACGTGAAGGAATATTGGATAAAAAATTTGCATCTCTAGTTAATAAAAGAAAATGCTTAGAAATTGCAAAAAAAATTGAATTACAAAAATATATTTTGGTATTTAATCCAAAAAATAAAAAAATTGTAATTGAAGACAAAGTTATAGCTGATTGCTTAGAAGCTTTAATAGGTGCGATTTATTTAGACAAAGATATTAATTTTGTTGAAAAATTTATTCTAAATTTGTGGAATGAGCATATTAATGCAAGTGTGATAACTGAAATTGATGCCAAAACTAAACTTCAAGAATATTCTTTAAAGATGTTTAAAACTTTACCTATTTATAGATTAATATCAAATACAGGGCCTCGTCATAAGCCATTATTTAAAGTCTCTGTGAAATTAAAGAATACTAGAATTTTTACAGCAGAAGGTTCATCTAAAAAAGATGCTGAACAGAACGCTGCAACCATATGTTTTGAGAGTATTTTTAAAAAATGAATTGGGATGATAAAGGATATTTGTTATCTAAAAATCGATACAATGAAAATTCCATTATAGCAGAGGTATTTACTGAAAATTATGGAAAAATTTCTGGTATTATTTTTGGTGGTACTTCAAAAAAAATTAAAAATTATTTACAGATTGGCAATAAAATTCATGTTAATTATAATTCCAAAAGTTTAAATAGAATTGGTTATTTTAAAGTAGAAATTGTTAAAGCTACTACGCCAATTTATTTTGATAATAGTATAAAACTTTGCTGTATAACTTCTGCTATGCATCTTGTAAAACTTTTAACAGCTGAAGCTCAATCAAATAATGACATTTACATTTTAATAGATGAATTTTTTGATTTATTAACTCATGATAATTGGATTGAAGAATATATTTTTTGGGAATTAAAGTTATTAAAATTACTTGGTTATGATCTTGAACTTAAAAAAATGGTCGAAAAAGAAGTTATAGAAGGAGAAATTAATTATTTTGTAAAATCATCTTCAGAAAAAAAATTTATTCCAAACTTTTTGATAGATCAAAATACAAAAAATATTGATTTAAAAAATTTATTAAAAGGTTTTAAGCTTCTTAGTGATTATCTTGAAAAAAGTATATTGAAACCAAATAATTTAAATTTACCCGTTTCAAGAAGTCATTTTATAAATTTATTGAAATAGTCTTAAAGTATTATTTCATTTATTCTATCAGCATAATAACTGACTATTGCATTTGCGCCAGCTCTCTTAAATGAGGTTAAGCTTTCTAATATTGAGTTTTTATCTATTAAACGTTTATTAATACTATTTGTTAGTAAGCTATATTCTCCTGAAACCTGATAAGCTAAAACTGGTATTTTAAAATTATCTTTTACTGATTTTATTATATCAAGGTAGGGCATTCCTGGTTTCACCATTACCATATCTGCTCCTTCCTTTATATCTAGGGCAACCTCTCTTAATGCTTCATTACTGTTTCGAAAATCCATTTGGTAGGTCTTTTTATCTCCTTTTAGAAGTCCTCTTGATCCAACCGCATCTCTGAAAGGTCCATAAAAACTTGATGCATATTTTACTGCGTAAGAAAGAATTTGAACTAATTGATAACCATTTTTATCAAGTGCTTTTCTTATTTTTCCAATCCTACCATCCATCATGTCTGAAGGTGCTAGCACATCACATCCCATTTCGGATTGCAATAAGGATTGATTAATTAAAATTTCATTTGTTTCATCATTTAATATATAGCCAGATTTTATAAGACCATCATGCCCATGGGAAGTGTAGGGATCTAAGGCTACATCACACATAATACCAATTTCATTTCTATATTTTTTTTTAATATATTGGATAGCTCTACAAACTAAATTGTCCTCATTTAACGCTTCGGTACCAATTTCATTTTTTAACTTTGAATTTGTGTATGGAAATAACGCAACCATAGGTATCTTATTCTTAATGGCTTTATCAACAATATAACCAATTTTATCTATAGAATACCTAAAAACTCCAGGCATAGTTTTTATGGGTTGTTTCTTATTTTTTCCATCAATAAGAAATATTGGTAAAATAAAGTCACTTGAAGATAGGCTGTTTTCCTGAATAAGTCTTCTAGACCAATCATTCTTTCTACTACGTCTAAGTCTTAGGTTTGGATAGCTTCCTGTTATCATGTTTTTATTATATTTATAAAATGCGACAAATGTATTATACAAATATATCCTAAAAAGAGTAACTAATAAATATTATGACATTAAATTATAATGATTTTCAAAAACAAGATATTAAATTTGATATCACTGAACTTCAAAAGGCATATAGTGAAATTTTAAAAATAAAAAAATTTGATGGCCCTGAAGAGATAAGTAACTTTGGAGCAATATCTCTAACTCAAATTCCTGGTGATCCAGATTCTATTAAAGGTCATAAAGCCAGAGGTGTTTTTTGGACTAAACCGGATGCAACAGGCAAGGAGGTTGTTAGAGATGTAACTATCGACGAGTCCGCTTATTCAGAATTTATCGATGAATTTAAAGATACTTATTTTAAGGAAGTTTTTGACGTGCTTTCATCTAAGTATAAGCTTGGAAGAGTAAGAGTATTATTAAAAAAACCAAGATCGACATTAAGTTGGCATAGAGACCCTGAGCCTAGATTACATATACCAATTATTACTAACCCAGGATCAATAATGGTCATTGATAATGTTGCTAAGCATTTACCAGCTGATGGTTCTGTTTGGATTACAAATAATACCAAGTATCACAATGCATTTAATGGTGGTGAAGAAGATCGTATCCATTTAGTTGCTTGTGTTTTAGATCATAAATTTAATTAGTTTGAAAAAAATATTCATATCATCTGATCATGCTGGGTTTAAATTAAAAAAATTAATCAAAAATTACTTGGATAAAAAAAATATAAAGATAGTTGATTTAGGTCCATTTAACGATGGCAGGGTAGATTATCCTGATTTTGCTCATAAGGTCGCTAAAAAAGTTAAGGTTAGTAACAAACATGTGGGTATTTTAGTTTGTGGGTCTGGTATGGGAATGAATATTGCTGCTAATAGACATAAAAATATTCGTGCTGCACAGTGCTATAATTCAAAATCTACAAAATTATCAAGATTGCATAATAATGCAAATATCATTACATTAGGATCAAGACTTCTTACTAAAAAAAATGCTTTAAATTGCGTTAGCACTTTTTTAAATACAAAGTTTGAAGGTGGAAGACACGCAAAAAGAATTAAAAAGATTTAATTATGTCTAGTGAAAAAAACTATTTAAATAAAAATTATAAAAGCTTTTTTGAAGACAGTTTATCTAAAACTGATCCAGAATTACATAAAGCCATAAGTGATGAGTTAAAAAGACAACAACAACACATAGAACTAATTGCTTCTGAAAATATAGTTTCTCAAGCTGTTTTAGAGGCGCAAGGCTCTGTATTAACAAACAAATATGCAGAAGGGTATCCTGGAAAAAGATACTACAATGGATGTGAGCATGTTGATGTTGCAGAAAATTTAGCCATAGAAAGATTAAAGAAACTTTTTGATTGTAAATTTGCAAATGCCCAACCACATTCTGGGGCTCAAGCAAATGGAGCTGTATTTTTAGCTCTATTAAATCCTGGTGATACATTTATGGGAATGAGTTTAAATTCTGGTGGACACATTACTCATGGGTTAAAAATTTCAATGTCAGGTAAATGGTTTAATCCAATAGGGTATGATGTTGATAAAGAGTCTGAACTTATTGATTATGATAATGTTGAAAAACTTGCATTAGAACATAAACCAAAACTTATAATTTGTGGTGGTAGCGCTTACTCTAGAGTAATCGATTTTAAAAGATTTAGAGCGATTGCTGATAAAGTAGGGGCATATTTGATGGTGGATATGGCTCATTTTTCAGGTTTAGTTGCCGGCAAAGGGTACCCTAACCCATGTGAACACGCACATGTAGTAACTTCAACAACTCATAAAGTTTTCAGAAGTGCTAGAGGTGGAATTATTTTAACTAATCATGAAGACCTAGCAAAAAAATTTAACACAGCAGTATTTCCTGGTTATCAAGGTGGACCATTGATGCATGTCATTGCTGCAAAAGCTGCTGGTTTTTTAGAAGCATTAAGACCAGATTTCAAAGATTATATCAAATCAGTTTTAGCTAATGCCAAAATTTTATCAGAGACACTTAAGAATAATGGTTTTAAGATTTATTCTGGTGGAACAGATACACACTTAATGTTAGTTGACCTAAGACCTTTCAATGTAAAAGGTAATGCTGCTGCCGAAAGCCTTTCAAATGCTAATATTACCTGTAACAAAAATGGAATACCTTTCGATTCAGAAAAACCAATGATTACCTCTGGAATAAGACTAGGTACTCAAGCCGCAACAACTAGAGGTTTTGGATTAAAAGAGTTTGAGAAAGTAGGTGAACTAATAACTAAAGTTGTAAAAGGTTTATCTGAAAACCCTGACGATAATAGCAAAATTGAAGAAGAAGTTAGAAATGAAGTAATAGAACTTACATCTAACTTTCCAATATATAAAAATTTAAAATAATGATTTGTTCAATTTGTAAAAAAGGTGAAACCTCAGTAGTAGACTCAAGACCAACTGAAGATGGCACAGCCATAAGAAGAAGAAGGCTTTGTGTGTGTGGAGCAAGATTTACGACTTTTGAAAGAGTGCAATTTAGAGAAATTATGGTTGTTAAAAAAAATGGAAGAAAATCTTCATTTGATAGAGATAAATTATCAAAATCTATTTTTATTGCTCTTAAAAAAAGACCTATTGATACTGAAACAGCAGAAAAATTTATAAGTAAAATTTCTCGATCACTTGAGGAGCTCGGTCAAAGTGAAATTTCATCTACTACTATTGGAACTATGGTTATGGAAGGTTTAAAAGAGCTCGACCCTGTTGCTTACGTAAGATTTGCTTCTGTTTATAGAAATTTTAGAGAAGAAAAAGACTTTGTGCAATTCGTGGACAAATTAGATGTCTACAAAAAAAGATAAATTTTCAATAAAAGATAAAATTTTTATGGAGCTTGCCTTGAAATTGGCAAAAGCTCGTCATGGACTAACCGGAATTAATCCTTCTGTAGGTTGTGTAATTGTTAAAAATAATGAAATACTTTCAATTGGTCAAACAGGTTTTAAAGGTATACCTCATGCCGAATTTAATGCCATTAAAAATTCACATGAAAATTTGGAAGGTTCAAAAATGTATGTGACTCTTGAACCTTGCAGTCATTATGGAAAAACTCCTCCGTGCACAAATATTATAATTAAAAATAAAATTAAAGAAGTTGTGTATGGAGTTGAAGATATTGATAAAAAAGTTAAAGGTAAAACTTTAAAAATTCTTAAGTCAAAAAAAGTTTTAGTAAAAAAAAATTTACTCAAAAAAGAAATTAATAAATTTTATACACCTTATTTCTTTAATAGAAAAAATAACCTTCCTTATGTTACTGGTAAAATTGCAATTTCTAGAAATAATTTGATATATAGCAAAGATACAAAAAGAATTTCAGATATTCATACTGATAAATTTACACATTATCTTAGATATAAAAATGATTCATTAATGATTTCCTCCAAAACTTTAAATGAAGATAACCCAAAACTTAATTGCAGACTAGAAGGTTTGAATAAATTTTCACCTAAAAGAATAATTTTAGATAAAAATTTAGAAATTAAAAAAAATTCATACATTTTTAAAACAGCTAATAAAAAAAATACTATAATTTTTTATCATAACGCGAAATCTGAGATGAAATTAATGTTAAAAAAAAGAGGCATAACTTTAATCAAAAGTAAATTAGATAAAGATAACTTTGATATTAAATCAATTTTAATGAAACTCTATGTCCTTGGCTGCAGAAATTTATTAGTTGAAGGGGGAAATGATCTTTCTAAGCACATTATTAAAAAAAAATTATTTAATGAATTTTATTTATACAAATGTGCTAAAACTTTATCAAAGTTAGTTAACTATAAAGAGTTTAGTTTTCTTAATGAATTAAAGAAAAATTATAAAAATAAATTGAAAATTAAAAAAAAATTAGGCAAAGATGTAATTACACTTTACAAATAATATTATGTTTAATGGAATAATTTTTAATCAAGGTTTAATTACTAAATTTGAAAAAAGATCAAAAGGTATTAATATTTTTGTAAAAGCTGATTTAAAGCTAACACGTAAAGATCTAGGTGTATCAGTTGCTTGTGATGGTGTTTGCTTAACATTAATTAATATTAAAAATAAAATAATGGAATTTTATCTTTCTGATGAAACCATACAAAGATCAAAATTTAAATTCTTAAAAATAAATGATAAAATTAATCTTGAACTTCCTTTAAGATTTGGTCAAAAAATATCAGGACATATTTGCCAAGGCCACATTGATGCAGTAGGTAAAATACAGAGTATTAAAAAAATTGATAAATCGTATTTATTTGATTTTGAAATTGTTAAAAAAGAAAGAGCAAATCTAATTGATAAAGCCTCTATATGTATAAATGGAATTTCTTTAACAATTTCTAAGGTAACCAAAAAAGGTTTTCAAGTTTGGGTTATTCCACACACTTTTAAACTAACCAATTTATCTTCGTTAAAAAAGAACAGTCTAGTTAATATAGAGATAGATATCTTGTCTAAATACGTTAGAAATTATTTTAATGAAAAAAAATAATTATGCATCCATTGAAAGTATAATTAATATCGCAAAGAAGGGTGGTATGTTCATCTTAGTTGATGATGAGAAAAGAGAAAACGAAGGAGACTTAATAATATCAACCAGTGACTCAAGTGCTAAAAATATAAATTTTATGGCAAAATATGGTCGTGGATTAATTTGTCTAGCACTAGATAGTATACAAGCAAAACGGTTAAATTTGTCTTTGATGTCCCCAATAAATCAATCCAGGAATAAAACTGCTTTTACAATTTCTATTGAAGCAAAAAAAGGAATAACAACTGGAATCTCAGCAAAAGATAGAGCAAAGACAATTAAAATTGCTTCAAAGAAAAATGCAAATAAGAAAGACATTGTTTCACCAGGACATGTTTTTCCAATCATTGCTAAAGATGGGGGTGTTCTAGTTAGAGCTGGTCATACAGAAGCTTCTGTTGATATATCAAAACTTGCTAAAAAAAATAACTCCGCAGTAATTTGTGAAATAATGAATGAAGATGGAACAATGGCTAAAGGCCAAGATTTATTTGATTTTGCAAAAAAACATAATTTAAAGATAGGTAAAATTGAAGACCTTATTGCTTATCGTTTAAAAAAAGAAAAACTAGTTAAACTTAAAAAACAATCTGATATTGAAATTAAAAATCAAAAATTTAAAATTAGAATTTATGAAAATCTTTTAGATGGATCTGAACACTTTGCACTAATTAAAGGTAATATTAAAAAAGGAATAATACCAAGAGTTAGAGTAATTTCATCTAACGTAGTGCAAAATTATTTAATCAATCAACAATTGCCAAATTCATTTAATAAAACATTAAATTATTTTAAAAAATTCAATAACTGTATTTTAGTTTTTATAAAAGATACAAATTTAAAATCTGTTACACAAACACTCAAGGATTATAAGAACAAAGATTTTTACAAAAAGGGAAATGATAAACTTATAAGGAATTATGGTATTGGAGCTCAAATAATTAAAGATTTAAAGATTAAAAATATGATATTAATAACCAAATCTCTTAAAAAAGTTATTGGTTTAGAGGGTTATGATATAAAGATTATTAAACAGGAAATCATTTAATGAAAAGAAAATATTTAATAGTTATTGCAGATTATTATAAAGATATATCAAAAGGTTTATTAAGCAGTGCGAAGAGCGCACTGCCCAAATCTAGTTTAATAAAAATTATCAATGTCCCAGGTGTCTTTGAATTACCAGTTACCATTTCAAAGAATATTAAGAAGTATGATGCTTTTTTAGCTCTTGGGTGTGTGATTAAAGGACAAACTCCTCATTTTGATTTTATTTCTCATTCTTCAACTGATGCAATAATGAAACTATCCGTAGAAAACAAAAAACCTATTGGTAATGGAATTATTACTTGTCTAAATATGCGTCAAGCTATAGCTAGGAAGAAAAAGGGAAGAGAAGCAGCTCTAGCTGTAATATCTGTCCTTTCCCAATAAGGATGAGAACTCCATATAACCCAAATCAAAATCCTAGAGTTATAATTATTCAAAAACTCTATGGTAAATTTTTTAATGATGATGAGGATATAACTTTTTCAAAACACAGATTTAAAAAATCTATTAAAGATGTGGTGCTTGGTACAATTGAAAGGGATGATGTAATTAAAGAAGAGGTCAGAAATTATTTAAGTGAAGACCTTGAATTGTCAAATATGGATAAAGTTTTTCAGGTCATTGTTAAGGCTGCTATATTTGAATTTCTTTATAAGCCTAAAATCTCTAAAAAAATTATAATCAAGGAATATTTAAATGCTTCAAATTTTTTTTTAGAGGACTCCCAAACTAAATATTTGAATGCAATATTAGATAAAATTGCCAAAAAAATAAGAAATACTAATGCATGAATTTGATTTAATTAAAAATTATTTTCAAAAACTTTCTAAAAAGACAATTGGTTCTTTAAACCTTAATGATGATGTTTTTTTTGATAAGAAACATGAGTTAGTAGTATCAATAGACACATATATTCAAGGAAATCATTTTATAGATTTTAAAAAACCAGATTTGGTAATAAAAAAGATCATAAGATCATCAATATCTGATTTAATTTGTAAAGGTGTAAGTCCAAAATACTATTTTGTTTCAGGCTCAGGTAATAAAAAAACTTTTTCAAAAAATAACTTAAAAAAGATATCTAAATCACTTAACGATGAACAAAAAAAGTATAAAATCTATCTTTGTGGTGGAGATACAGTTTTTTCTAACAAATTAAGTTTTACAATAACCTCCATTGGTTTTGCAAAAAAAATTATTGAAAGAAATAAAGCTAAAATTAATGATGAGATTTATGTTACAGGAAATTTAGGTGATAGCTATTTAGGCTTATTAGTTTTAAAAAATAAATTTAAAATAAATAAAATTCAAAAAGATTATTTTATTAACCAATATTATAAACCTAATATTCAAATTGATTTATCTAAACATTTAAATAAATTTGCAAATACTTCAATTGATATTTCGGACGGTTTATTAGCAGACCTTGAAAAATTGATTAATAATCAAAAACTATCTTATAAAGTAAGTTTAGATGATATACCGGTTTCTAATTCCTTGAATAAACTCATAGCAAAAAAAAATTTCTTGAAAGAGCATTGTATTTCGAAAGGTGATGATTATCAGGTTCTATTTACTGCCTCGAAAGATAAAAGAAGAATCATAAAAAAAATTTCTAATGAATTAAGAGTTAAAATTTCAAAAATAGGAATAATTCAAAATTCAAATAATAAACCCATATTAATTGATAAAAAAAGAGGAATAATTAGCCTTAAAAATAAGGGTTATTTTCATCATTTTTAAAAAGTTAAATATTGCCTTTTATGGTTTTTTTTGTATTGTCCGGACTTTAAACGTTTAATTTAACAACCAAACAACCAAAAGGCAAAATGAACTCAATCGTTGAAACAATATTACTTTATACTATAGCTGCAGGATTTCTTTCAATTGTATATGGATACTTTACTGGAAAAAACATATTAAGCTCAAGCACTGGAAATGCTAAAATGCAAGAAATTGCATCTGCTATTCAAATTGGCGCAAAAGCTTATTTAGCAAGACAATACAAAACAATTGCCGTGGTTGGAGTTGTTGTTTTGGTTGTTATATGCATTGTATTTAGTCCTCTTGTAGGTTTAGGTTATTTTATTGGTGCAGCTTTATCTGGTATAGCTGGTTATGTTGGAATGTTAGTTTCAGTTCAGGCTAACGTTAGAACTGCTGAAGCATCTAGAAAAGGTTTAGCTAGTGGTTTAGCTGTAGCATTTAAATCAGGTGCTGTAACAGGTATGTTGGTGGCTGGTTTGGCTTTGTTAGCAATAGCTGTTTATTATTATTTTTTATTAAAAGCGGGTGTTGATGAAAGGGAAATTGTTAATGCTCTTGTTGCCCTAGGTTTTGGTGCTTCTTTAATTTCAATTTTTGCAAGATTAGGTGGTGGAATCTTTACTAAAGGTGCTGATGTTGGTGCTGATTTAGTTGGAAAAGTTGAGGCAGGTATTCCTGAAGATGA
This sequence comes from Candidatus Pelagibacter sp. PS_10_02, assembly GCF_059418005.1. NCBI lineage: Bacteria > Pseudomonadati > Pseudomonadota > Alphaproteobacteria > Candidatus Pelagibacterales > Candidatus Pelagibacteraceae > Candidatus Pelagibacter > Candidatus Pelagibacter sp. PS_10_02. The sequence goes on along the minus strand of NZ_CM182076.1, from coordinate 568,067 downwards.
CCCTAGAAACCCAGCTGTAATTGCAGACAACGTTGGAGACAATGTTGGTGATTGTGCGGGAATGGCTGCAGATTTATTCGAAACTTATGCTGTAACAATTGTTGCAACAATGGTTCTTTCTTCAATATTTTTTTACAATGATATCAATATGATGATCTACCCATTAACCATTGGTGGTGCTTGTATTTTAACATCGATACTAGGAACTTTCTTTGTAAAACTTGGTAAAAGTAAAAACGTAATGAATGCATTATACAAAGGATTTGTTGTTTCTGCTGTTTCATCATTATTAATTCTTTATCCTGTAACTGATTATGTTATTGGTTTCGCCAATGAGTATTCTGTAAATGGAAAAACTTTTACTGGTATGAGTCTTTATTACTGTGGAGTAATTGGCTTAGTTATTACCGGTTTATTAATTTGGATTACTGAATATTATACCGGCACAGATTACAGGCCTGTAAGAAGTATCGCAAAATCATCAACAACAGGACATGGGACAAACGTTATCCAAGGATTAGCTGTATCTATGGAGGCAACTGCTATTCCTGCTTTAATAATTGTTGCAGGTATTCTTGCTACCAACTCTATTGCTGGTCTTTATGGCATTGCTATTTCCGTAACAACTATGCTAGCGTTGGCTGGAATGGTCGTCGCTCTTGATGCGTATGGTCCAGTTACAGATAATGCAGGAGGTATTGCAGAAATGTCAAATTTACCAAAAAGTGTAAGAAAAACTACTGATGCTTTGGATGCAGTTGGTAACACTACAAAAGCTGTTACCAAAGGTTATGCTATTGGATCAGCAGGGTTAGGTGCACTTGTTTTATTTGCTGCTTATGTTGAAGATATTAAGCATTTTTCTGGTGTTGCAGGATCAAAGTTAGAAGGAATAGTTGTAACATTTGATTTATCTAATCCATATGTTGTAGTTGGATTATTGATAGGTGGAATGCTTCCATATTTATTTGGATCTATGGGAATGCAAGCTGTTGGAAGAGCAGGCGGTGCTGTTGTTGTAGAAGTCAGAAGACAATTTAAAAAATACCCTGGAATTATGAAAGGTAAACAAAAACCTGATTATGCTAAACTTGTTGATTTATTAACATTAGCTGCAATTAGAGAAATGATTATACCTTCTTTATTACCAGTACTTTCTCCAATTGTTTTATACTTTGTGATATTTCAAATTGGTGGGCAAGTTGCTGCTTTAGCTGCTGTAGGTGCAATGTTATTGGGTGTTATAATTACCGGATTATTTGTTGCAGTTTCAATGACAGCTGGTGGAGGTGCGTGGGATAATGCTAAGAAATATATTGAAGATGGTAATCATGGAGGAAAAGGCTCAGAAGCCCACAAGGCTGCTGTAACTGGAGATACTGTTGGAGACCCATATAAAGACACGGCTGGACCTGCAGTTAATCCGATGATTAAGATTACTAATATTGTAGCTTTATTGTTATTAGCTGTAATTGCAGGTTAATTTTTTCTTCGTTTACCAAGAGGGTCATTAACTTTTTGTCTCATACTTGATAAAAAGTCATAAATAAATGAATTTTTTTGGTAATTAACCTCTGTAGTATTTTTGGATACCTTTAAATTTTGCATTTTATTTAAATCATAAAATGTTTTTTTTTCTAATAAACCATATTTATTAATTTCCACAATCAAAACATTGTTTGTTATAATTTCTTTTTTTCCTAGTTTTAAGATACTTCCTGTTGTTTCTTTTCGTTCAATAAAAAATAATACTTCATTATCAAAAAAACTTGTACTAGATGGTGGGCCCAAAATTTTAATTATATCATTTTTATTTGTTTCATTAGGAAAAATTTTTTCCTGTTTAACATAAAGTTTATGTACACCATGATGATCTATAGCTAATTTGTTTGTACAATTTGCAATTATAAAAAAAAGAGTTAATAATAATAATGTTTTCATGAATGATTATTTAAATATTTACAATAATTTAGTTGGATTGACTAGAAATAAAGAATTATATAAAGATTTTAAAGATCAAGATACATTTTCTGATAGAATGATCTTTTTTTTATTACATTTTGCTTTTTTTTTAAAAATATACAAAAATGATAAAAATAAACAGATACTTCAAGAAATCTATGATTATGTTTTTAGACAAATGGAATTAAGTGTACGAGAGATAGGCTATGGCGATCAATCAATAAATAAAAAGATGAAAGATTATCTCAATTTATTTCATGGAATGATTGATAAAATTCATAATTGGGAGCATTTAAGCAATGAATCAAAAAAAGAAAAATTAATAATCTTTTTAGATAATGCTCAAAATAGTGACTATTTGGTAATATATTTTGACAAATATGTGAAATTGTTGACAAATAATACTTTAAATTCACATATAAAAGGTGTAGTTAAGCATTAATTTTATTATGGCTGTACCAAAACGTAAACAATCACCGTCAAGAACTGGGATGAGAAGAGCTCAGAATATGAAGTTCTCATCTAAAAATATTGTTGAGGATAAGAAATCTGGTGAGTACAGACTCCCTCATCATCTGGATCTTAAAACTGGTATGTATCGTGGTAGACAAGTTTTGGACCCTAAAGAGTAAATTATTTTTTCAACTAAGTAAATAGAATGAGCAAAACAATCAAAATTGCTGTTGATGCAATGGGTGGCGATGGTTCACCAAAAAAAATTATTGAAGGTATTAATCATCATTTTAAAAACAATAAAAATACCTTTTATCAAATTTTTGGTGATAAAGGTCAAATTGAAAATTTTATTACTGATGAATTGCCTAGTGAAAACTTTGAAATAGTTCATACAGAAGATGTTGTTAAAGGAACAGACAGTCCATTGGAAGGTGCAAAAAGAGGAAAAAAAACTAGTATGTGGTTAGCGATTCAGAGTGTTAAAGAAAAAAAATCTGATGTAGTAATTTCAGCAGGGAATACTGGTGCATTATTAGTTATTTCAAAGTTAAATCTTAAAATGATAGACAATATAGATAAACCAGCTCTTTCCGCCTTATGGCCAAATAAAAAGAATATGAGTGTTGTTTTAGACTTAGGTGCAAATATTGAATGTAGTCCTAAAAATTTAATTGATTTTTCGATAATGGGTTCCTCTTTATTTAATTCATTATATCCGAACGATGAAGCAAAAGTTGCACTATTAAATATTGGCTCTGAAGAACTTAAAGGAAATGAAATTATAAAAGAAACTTATCAACAATTGAATAAAAGAACTAATAATGATTTTGAGTTTAAAGGTTATATTGAAGGGAATCAATTAATGAACGGTGATGTTAACGTTATAGTAGCAGATGGTTTTACTGGCAATGTTGCATTAAAGACTGCCGAAGGTACTGCTAATTTTATCACAAGTGAATTAAAAAAAGCAATGACTGGAAATTTTATTGGAAAAATGTCTTCACTACTTAATATTTCAAATTTAAAAAAATTTAAAAAAAGACTGGATCCAAGATTATATAATGGGGCAATTTTTATTGGATTAGACTCCCCTGTAATTAAAAGTCATGGTGGAACAGATTATATAGGTTTTTCAAATTCTTTAAGTGTTTGCTCTAAAACGGTAACTGGAAATTTGATTGAAAAAATAACTAATAATATTAATTAATGACAAGAACTAACCTAACAAAAAAAGATCTAATTAACTCAATTTATATGCAGATTGGTTTTTCTAAAAATATTTCTGAAAATTTAATTGATGATTTTTTTACTACAATCTTGGAAAATTTAAAAATTGAAAAAAAACTTAAACTTTCAAAATTTGGTACGTTTTCTATAAGACAAAAAAAAAGTAGAGTTGGAAGAAATCCTAAAACTAAAGAAGAAGCGGCTATATCTGATAGAAATGTTGTTTTATTTAAAGCTTCTAAAGAGTTTAAAGATTTAGTAAATTCTATAAATGATCAATAAAAATTTAGATGCTTACAAATCAATAGGTGAGGTTGCTAAAATTCTAGATTTAGTAAATGTCAAAAAGGGTACTTTTAATACTCATACAATAAGGTTTTGGGAAAAAGAATTTAAACAGATCAAACCAAAAATTCTCAATGGTAATAGAAGATACTATAATAATCAGACTATAGAAGTTCTTAAAAAAGTTAAATTCTTACTTAAAGAACAAGGAATGACAATCAATGGAGTTAAAAAAGTTCTCAATTCTGACAAATCTTTAAACCTTGACGAATTATCAAATAATTCTATAAGTGCTAATTATAATTTCAGAAATAAATTAAAAAATATTTCTAACTTAGTAAAACAAATTAAAAAACTAAAATAGTATGGCAAAAAAAACACATGTTAAAGTAAGATTGGTCCCTGAAGCTAAACCTGATAGTCCTTTTTTTTATTATGTAAAAAAGCCAGCAGGTGGTGAAAAAGCTAAAGTTAAATTGTCTGCTAAAAAATACAATCCATCTACTAGAAAACATGAAATGTTTGTGGAAAAAAAACTTCCACCACACAGTAAATAGTTTATTTCTTTTTAAAGTTTCTTTTTTCGTAATCTATAAAAGACCAAATCATATTTTTCCAAATTCTGTTTGTAATTTTTGGATCAATTTTAGTCTTGATTGATTTTTTTTTAATTTTTTTAAGTATGTAAGTTATTCTTGCTTTATCGATTATTTCTTTTTTATAAATTTTTACTTTTAAAACTTCATTTACTAAAATTGATCTTTTTTTGATTAATTTAAGTAAATCATTATCTAATTTATCAAGTTTTATTCTTAATTGGCTAAGTTTTTTTTTATTAGTAGGCGACATTTAATCAATTGGTTATTAAAATAATTATTATAAGTATAATTTATGTTTGTAAATAGCGACAACTATATAAAATATTTAAAGATATGGTTAATAGGACTATTTTTGCTAATTGTTCTTATGGTTGCTGTAGGTGGCTTAACTAGATTAACTGACTCAGGTTTATCCATTACAGCATGGGAGCTTTTCTCAGGTATATTGCCGCCACTTAATTCAAATGATTGGAATATGTATTTTGAGGAATATAAGAAAATTCCAGAGTATAAAAATATTAACTATGGAATGTCTTTAAAAGAATTTAAAATAATTTTTTATTGGGAGTATGCACATAGATTATTAGCACGTATTGTTGGCTTGTTCACCTTAATCCCTTTAATTATTTTTTGGATTAAATATAGAGATTCTAATTTTTATTCTAATAAATATTTTTTGATATTTTTTCTTATATGTTTGCAGGGATTTTTAGGTTGGTTTATGGTTACTAGTGGATTAACACAAAATAATGATGTTAGTCATTTTAGATTGGCAATTCATTTATCACTTGCACTTTTTATCTTATGTTTAATTTTTTGGTATATTTTAGATTTTTTTGATATTAAAAAATTAGATTATAAAATTCCACAATCCTTTTTGTTATTTATTTTTTTATTAATTATTATTCAAATTATATTGGGAGCTTTTCTATCAGGTTTAGATGGAGGTTTAATTTATAATACTTGGCCAGATATGAATGGTACATTTTTTCCAAATGATGTTTTATTATTAGATTTTTTTACCTCTGAGTCATTTTATAATACTTCTATTATTCAATTTTTACATAGATCAACTGCCTATCTGCTTGTTATCCTTGTTATGATTATTAACTATTTATTTATTAAAGAAGGAGTTGCCATAAAGAATATAATTCTTTTTGATACAGCTTTACTTATTCAAATATTATTAGGAATTGTTACATTAATATCTGGTGTAGAAATAAAGTATGCATCACTACACCAGTTAGGTTCTATTTTTGTATTAACAACCTATATTTTACTCATTTATAAAAACTCAAGAGGTTTTTTAAAACGATAAAGAATTGTTATGAAGCGCTAAGTGCTTGATCAAGATCATCTATTATATCGTCAATATGTTCTAATCCTATACACAGTCTTATATATCCAGGCGTAACTCCTGCAGCACTTAATTCTTGCTCTGTGAGTTGGCTATGAGTTGTTGTTGCTGGATGTATAGCTAAGCTTCTAGCATCTCCTATATTTGCCACATGATAGAACATCTTTAAAGCTTCTATAAATTTCTTACCAGACTCAATACCACCTTTTAGTTCTATTCCTATTAAAGCACCATTTCCCCCATTAAGATATTTTTTTGCTCTTTTACCAATATCTCCTTCATATTTGGTTGGGTAAATTACTCTAGCAACTTTTTTATGTTTAGATAAATGATCCACTGTTTTTTCAGCATTAGAGCAATGTTGTTTCATCCTCAAGGCTACTGTTTCAAGTCCTTGAATTATTCCAAAAGCATTATCAGGCGCTAATGCAGCTCCAAGATCTCTCAAAAGAGTAACTCTTGCTCTAACAGCAAAGGATACATTAGCACCAGTTAATTCAGGAACTGCCTTACCCCAAACTACGCCACCATAGCTTGCATCAGGTTCATTAAACAGTGGTTGTCTTTTTGGATTAGCTGTCCAATCAAAATTTCCACCATCAATTAGTGCTCCACCCACAACTGTACCATGTCCACCTATATATTTTGTAAGTGAATAAACTACTACAGCTGCACCATGTTCTATTGGCTTACAGATGATAGGAGCGGCCGTGTTATCAACTATTAATGGTATATTATATTTTTTTCCAATATCAGAAACTTCTTTAATGGGAAATACTCTTAAATATGGATTGGGTAACGTTTCCCCATAAAAAGCTCTAGTTTTATCATCTATTGCTTTTTCAAAGTTTTTAGGATCTGCTGGATCAGCATATCTAACTTCAATACCAAGCTTGCTCAATGTATGAGTAAACAATGAAACAGTTCCACCATAAAGATCTGTAGAACTAACAATGTTATCCCCAGCTTGAGCAACATTTAAGATAGCAAAGGTTGAAGCTGTTTGCCCAGAAGAGACAGTTAAACTTGCTAATCCACCATCTAAGGCAGCCAGTCTTTTTTCAAGAACATCATTAGTTGGATTCATAATTCTTGTGTAGATATTTCCAAACTCTTTTAGACCAAATAAATTGGCTGCATGCTCAGTGCTATCAAATAGATATGAAGTTGTTCTATAAATTGGCACAGCTACAGCTTTTGTAGTTGGATCACTTCTATAATCACCACCATGCAATGCAATAGTTTCTGGGTTTTGTCTTTTTGTACTCATCTTAATACTCCTTTTTTAGTACTTTTGCTTTATGCAAGGCGTACAATACAGTTCAAATGCGCCTACCGAAAATGTGGGTAAAAAATCCTTTTTAGCAATTATTAGCCTGCAATAGGAACAAATCGGCAAATAAAAATTACCATTAAATGGCTATATTGCAAGAGAAATATAAAATTGACTTTATAATTATTAATAGTATTAATCCTCGCTCTATGACTAAATTTTTAAAAAGTAGCGAATTAACGAGTAATTGGTTTGAAATTGATGCTAAAGGAGCAGTTGTTGGAAGATTAGCATCTATAATAGCAATGATTGTTAGAGGAAAAAACAAAACTACTTACACACCTCACATGGATGATGGTGACTTTGTTGTTGTTAAAAATATAGAGCATGCAAAATTTACTGGAAAAAAATTTAAAGACAAAAAATACTACAGACATACGGGTCATCCAGGTGGAATTAAAGAAATAACTCCTGAAAAATTATTAGAAAAGAATAAACCAGGAGAGACTTTAAAATTAGCAATTAAAAGAATGTTACCAGGAGGTGTTCTTGGTAGAAAGCAATTAACTAAAGTTAAAATTTATGCAGGTGAAGACCATCCACATACAGCTCAAAATCCTAAACTTTTAGATTTAGGAAAATTAAATAGTAAAAATTTAATTAGAAATTAATATGGAACAAACAGCGCAAACAGTATCAAAAAAACCAAAAATCAAATTAGATTTTAAAGATAGCAAATATGCAACTGGCAGAAGAAAAAAATCAATTGCTAAGATTTGGTTAAAAAAAGGGACTGGTAAAATTTATGTTAATGGTCGAACTATGGATGAATACTTCACTAGCGGTAGCCATAAAATGCAAATCACAAGACCTTTTGAAATTATTAATCAAGCAACAGCATATGATGTTAGATGTAGTGTTGCAGGAGGCGGACACACTGGACAGGCAGGAGCAATGGTTCACGGTATTGCAAAAGCCTTAATATTATTTGACTCAGAGCTAAGAAGTACATTAAAAACAGAGAAACTTAATACTAGAGACTCAAGATCTGTTGAAAGAAAAAAACCTGGCCGAAAAAAAGCCAGAAGAAGCTTCCAATTCTCGAAAAGATAATTCTTTTTTATTTCAAAATAGTTATAATAAACAATGCCTAAGCTTAATGTTTTAGTTGCTGGTTCTACTGGTTATATTGGTGTTCAATTAATAAAGTTATTAGTTAAGCACAAAAATATTAATATAAAATATTTATGTGGTAGTTCATCTGTTGGTAAGAAAATTACCAGTTATGAAAAATCATTAAAATCAAAAAATTTACCAAAGATTACTAAATTTAATAAATCATTTTTAAAAGAAGTAGACTTGGTATTTACTGCATTACCAAATGGTGAGGCACAATCTATATCTAATAGTTTATTAAAACATAATGTGCTAATTGATTTGGCAGCAGATTTTAGACTTAATAATGCATCCTTATATTTAAAATGGTATAAACAAAATCACAGATCAATTTCAAATATTAAAAAATCTATATATTCATTACCTGAAATTACAGGTGAAAAAGTTAAAAATTTTAATATTATTGGCTGCCCAGGTTGTTATCCAACATCAATATTGTTGCCGTTAATTCCATTGATTAAAAAAAATTTAATTAAAGTTAATAATATAATTATAGATTCTAAATCTGGATATTCTGGTGCAGGTAGAGGAGTGCAAGACAAGTATAAAAATAAAAACCTTTATGAATCCTTAAGTGCATACGGTGTTGGTTTTCATCGACACAATTCTGAAATACAACAAGAATTAAATTCTTTTACAAAAAAGAAAGTAAATTTTACTTTTACACCACATTTAACACCAATGTTTAGAGGAATATTAAGCACCATTTATATAGAGCTTAATAAAGGCTCTACTATTAAGAAATTAGAAAAAGTATTGATTAATCATTATCCCAATAATGGATTTGTAAAAATTCTAAAAACTAATTCTTTAATAAGCACAAATGATATAATTAATACAAATAATTGCCATATATCAATTTGCAAAACTAAGTATAAAGATAGAATTATTATCTTATCAGCAATAGATAATTTAATTAAAGGTGGTGCAGGACAAGCTATACAAAATATGAATATTAGATTTGGATTTAATAAATTCAGAGGATTAAAATGAAATATCTTACATTAATTTGTTTATTTATTTTATCGGCATGTAATTTAAACGATAATATAGTTGAACTTAATGATAATACTTTAAAAAAAACAAATGTTAAGAATTTTAATTTATCAGATACAGAATTTAAAAGAATGTCTTTTAATGAATTTGAATTATTTCTTAAAGAATATTCAAAAAACACAGAGTATCCTGATATAAAAAAGTAAATGGAAATGAATTTAAATATTGCTGTAGTTGGATTGGGTCAAGTAGGTAATTATTTACTAAATGAATTAAATACAAAAAAAAAAGAAATTGAATTAATTACTGGTAAAAGAATTAATATTGTAGCTGTTTCTGCAAAAAACATAAAAAAGAAAAGAAAATTTAAAGTTAATAAAGATATCTTTTTTAAAAATCCTTTAGATATTTTTAAATTAAATAAAGTTGATATTTTATTTGAAGCAATAGGAATGTCTGATGGCATTTCTAAAAAAGTAGTTGAAACTGCTTTAAGAAATAAAATTCACGTTATTACACCAAATAAAGCCCTAATATCAAAACATGGAGATTATCTTGCTAAATTAGCTGAAGATAATAATGTTAATCTTGAATTTGAAGCATCTGTTGCTGGTGGTATTCCAATATTAAGAACTATTAAAGAGGGTCTAGCAACTAACAAAATTACTAAAGTTTATGGAATTTTGAATGGAACTTCCAATTATATTCTATCAGAAATGAGAAATTCTAAAGATAGTTTTGCCAATGTTTTAAAAAAGGCTCAAAAATTAGGATATGCTGAACCAGGTAACCCTAAATTAGATCTTAATGGTTTTGATGCTTTTGCTAAAGTAAGAATTTTGTCTGCTCTTGCATTTAATACTAAGATTTCAAAATATAAATGTTTAATGGAAGGAATTGAAAAAATTGAATTAAAAGATATTGAAATTGCTAGCCAATTAAATTTACGTATTAAGTTACTTGGTATTTCTGAAATTATTAATGGTTGTTTATTTGAAACTGTCCACCCATGTCTTGTAAGTAAAAATTCTTACATTGGTAATGTTTCTGGTGTGATGAATGCTGTCATACTTGAAGGTAAACCTGTTGGTGAAAGTATATTACAAGGGGAGGGTGCTGGGCCTGGACCTACTTCTTCATCATTACTTTCTGATTTACTTTCAATTTTGAAAGGGGATATTAAAAAACCCTTTGGAATACCTAGCAACAAGCGTAAGTCCATAAAATGTTATAATGTCAATAATTATACTAATTCTTTATATTTGAGATTTGAAGTTAAAGATAAACCTGGCGTTCTGTCCAGAATTACTAACAGGTTAGCTCAATACAAAATTTCTGTAAAAAGAATGATTCAAACACCAGATAAAAAAAATAATAAAGCTACTGTTGTTATTATTACTCACAAAACAAGCGAACTTAATTCAAATAACTGTCTTGCAAAATTTAAAAAAGATAAAGATATTCTTAAATATCCTACATTAATTAGAATTCATAATTAATGGAATTATATTCCAAAATTTTTGAAGTCTTATTTCCTGTTTTTTTTGTTATCGGTATTGGTTATTACCTGGGGAAAAAAAATCCAAAAATAGACACTAATTTCATAACTAATTTTGCAGGTAATATAGGAACGCCTGCAATGATTTTTTATACTGTAACTACCACAGGTATTACTTTAGCAGTTTTTACCTCCTACTTCTTCTATGCTTTAGTTATGATTGTAGGCTTTTCCATAGTTGGTTTAATACTTCTTTTTATTTTAAAAAGAGATCTAAGTATGGAGCTACCACCAATGATTTTACCAAATACTGGTAATATGGGTATACCAATTTGTCTTTTTGCTTATGGCACTGAAGGGCTTGGCGTAGCATCTGCTATAGCCTCTGTTATAATTTTGTTTCATTTTACATTGGGTGTTTTTCTTGCTAAAAAAAAATTTTCTTTTAATGTGGTTCTTAAAAGTCCACCTGTTTATGCAATAATAATATCAATATTATTTCTTTATTTTAACTTAGATGTCCCAGTATTTCTTGAAAACACCACTTTTCTTCTAACATATGCAACAATATTTTTAGTTTTAATGTCCCTTGGTATAGCCCTAACAAGGTTTAAGTTTTCTTTAAAAGACTCAATCATATTAGCCTTAGGACGTGTTATTTTAGGTCCAATCATATGTATTCTTATAATAAATAAACTCGATTTAAATGGTTTTGCAGCTGGTGTTTTATTAATACAAAGTGCAATGCCTAGTGCTGTATTAAATTATCTTGTTGGTTCGATGTATTCGCCTAAAAAAATTGTTGATAGTATTGCTAGTACAATTGTAACATCAACATTGATGTCTTTTATTACTATTCCAATAGTAGTATTCTTTGCTTTAAAGTACTTCAATTAAACTGTATCTATTGGCTTATGAAAGCCATTATTTTTAGCTTATTAGGTTGGATGTTTCTTCCAGTAATGGATGGATTTGCAAAATATTTAAGTACAGATTTACCAGTACTACAAATAACTTGGGCTAGGTATTTTTTCACAGTTGTATTTACTCTTCCAATAATGTTTTTCTTTTATAAAAAACACCTAGTTTGGTCTGATAAACCAAAACTACAAATACTTAGAGGTTTGATTTTACTTTCTGCGAATGTATGTTTTTTTTATTCAATATCTGTAATCTCATTAGCTAAAGCTTTAACATTAGCTTTTATTGCTCCATTAATCGTTACAGCATTTTCACCCATTTTATTAGGTGAGAAGGTGGGTTTAAGAAGATGGACAGCTGTAATAATTGGATTTTTAGGTTCCTTAGTAGTAATTAGGCCAGGTTTTTTAGAATTAAATCTAGCAAGTTTTGCTGCCCTAGGAACAGGTGTTATGTATGGTTTTTATTTGATCATTACAAGAAAGCTAAGTACTTCAGACAATCCATTATTAACACTTTTATTAACAGGTTTAGTAGGGGCGATCATAATATCTATGATAATTCCTTTTATTTGGGTTAAACCTACTCTTAATCAGTGGTCTATTATGGCTGGAATAGGGGTCTTTGCATGCATTGGCCACTTATTCCTTATATTGTCGCTTAAATACGCTGATGCATCTAAATTAGCTCCTTTAGGCTATACTGAGATAATTCCTAATGTGATTATTGGTTACTATTTCTTTGGTGATTTTCCTGATAATTGGACATTTTTAGGTCTCTTTATAATTGTGCTAAGTGGTATTTATATTTCTAGAAGAGAAGTAGTGGTTAAAAGAATTTAATATAGGTAACTTATATTTACTAACACTTAATATAATAGATTAAGTTTAGTATTTATACTATTGTAATTATTATATTTTTATTATAATAAAAAATTATCAAAATAAGAAGAAAAAAGCATAATCGTAGTTAAAAATTTATAAATACTTTTTTAAATTAAAGTCATGATATCTAATTAAAGTTTAATTTTTTAAAAATTATTCTAATCAATAAAAAAGCATTGTATATCAACGTTTATATCCAATCCTAGGTCTATAAAATATAATGATATGTTGCCCAGATATGAAGTGGGGTCAAAAACCCTTTAAAATTGAGCTTTTTTGGACAACTAAAAAACTGTTGTTATTGTTGAAAAATAGAGCAATGCACTATCAGAATATGCCATTTAAACGTCCATAGAGCACCTTAATTTTAGCATGATCTCATATCTGGTACAACTAAAGGGTGTATTATAACATTTTTAGTTATTGTTATAAAAAAGCTCTATAAGTATTGATTTTATTGACTTTTAGATGCTTTTAATAGGTTAAAATCTCTATTTTATTAACACCTTCTCAGACCTTAATAATTGACGTTTTAGCCTAATTCCACCTTTTACTGAGTAGCCACCAAGACTTCCGTCTGATCTTATCACCCTATGACAGGGTATTTTGGGAGGATAAGGGTTTTTACCTACTGCATTAGCAACAGCTCTGAATGCCTTAGGTTTTCCAATGGCTTTAGCAACTTCCAAGTAGGTCTTAACTTTGCCCCTGGGTATTTTCTTTAAGTAATTCCAGACTTTTAGCTGAAACTTAGTCCCCTTTAAGTTCATATAGTTCAAAACCAGTATTATTTGCTATTTTATCATATAATTTCTTGGCATTTTGGTTGGAAGAGTGGGTGATCCAACGAATTCCATCCCAATTATTAGCTTTAGATAGGGATTTTAGATGAACAATAAGCTTTTGTGCTATTTTTTGACCCCTAAACTCCGGTTCCACAAATAGATCATCTAAAAAGCCAATATATTGGCCCTTAATTGGTCTTGGCATTGTTCTATAATGAGCAATACCAACGATTTTACCTTCTAATTCAAAGCAAATGCCATTAACAATATGATTATCATCGTGAATCCAGCTCCAAAGATTATCTAAAATCCTGGTATTCATTGGGACTTTGTAGAAATCAGCATAATCATTATATAATCTAGTCCAATTTTCCTTATCTTTTTGCTCTAATTTTCTAATCATTATTTTATATTTATATGTATTGACAAACAAAAACACTTAATATATTACTAACGATAATTAATGGTTATCAATAGTAAAAATTATGAATAATATAATAACTGACATAAAAGCACTACAAGAAGAAACCTTACTAAACCTACAAAGCTCGAAAGCCAAAAATACTGTAAGAGCTTATAAATCAGATTTTAATCACTTTGGACTGTTTTGTTCTCAGAATGGATTTATGTCTCTACCATCTGAACCAAAGATAGTTTCTTTGTATCTAACTCATTTATCAACAAAAAATATTAAAATAAGCACTCTAAAACGTAGGCTAGTATCAATAGGTGTAATTCATAAGTTAAAAGGTCATTATCTTGATACTAAACATCCATCAATTATTGAAAACCTTATGGGCATAAAACGAAGGAAAGGAAGCATTCAAAAAAGTAAAAAACCTATATTAATCAGTAGTTTAAAAAAAATAATCAATGTTATAGATGAACAAAATACACAGGAAATTAAGAAATTTAGAGATAGATCAATAATCCTAATTGGTTTCTCAGGTGGGTTTAGAAGAAATGAAATAGTTTCGTTAGACTGCGAAGACTTGGATTTTGTTCCAGAAGGTTTAAAAATTAATATAAAGAGGTCTAAGACAGACCAATTTGGTGAAGGGTTTTTAAAAGCACTACCCTACTTTGATAACTCTCAATATTGCCCCGTAGTATCATTGAAAAAATGGATAGAGATATCAAAAATAAACTCAGGTTCAGTTTTTAGAAGGTTTACTAAAGGTTCAAAGTTATCAGAAAATAGATTAACAGACCAAACAGTTGCTTTATTGATTAAAGAATACTTACAATTGGCAGGTATAAACAGTAATAATTATTCTGGTCACAGCCTTAGATCAGGATTTGCTACATCAGCTGCAGAAGCTGGAGTAGAAGAAAGAAATATTATGGCAATGACAGGTCATAAATCACCAGAAATGGTAAGAAGATATATTAAAGAAGCAAATTTATTTAAAAATAATGCTTTAAATAGAATTAAAATATAATGAATTATTATAAAAAACTAACACATTTATTCTATTCATAATTTAAAATTCATCGATACTATAGGGATAAGAAAAGTTTTTTAAAAAATAAAAATTTTTTAATAATAAAAAGATATGGTTTACCGTTAATAACTTTGATTGTGTATTCCTTATCTTTTTTTAATTTTTTTTTCCAATTTATTCCATATAAAAATTCACAAGTTAATTCACTTTCTTTTGGGATAAATATTTCAACTGATTTAAATAATATTTTTTTTAACGGAAAAATAAATATTTTTGGTATTCTTAAATATTTGGATGTATCATGAGTACCACCTTCAAAATTCCATCTTTCAATAATAAAATTTTTTTCAATATCAGTTTCATAAAAATAAAAATCAGTGATTAAAATTTTTTTATTAAAAACTCTTTTTATTTGTAAAAAATAATTATTTTTATTAACAGATAATGTTAAATCAACTTCTATATTATTATTTTTTAAATTTTCGATTAATTTAAAGCGATCTTTAAGATTTACATAAAAATCTATGTCATCATCTCCATCTATAAGGCCCTTATCCCTTGTAATACCGAGCAATGTTCCAAAAAAAATAAAGTATTCCACATTGATAAATAATTTGGAAAAATAAATTAAATTATTTTCATTTTCTTCAACTGAAATATTTGTTGATATCTGTTTAAATGTTTTAATTTTTTTTTTGAACATCTAATTTTTCTATTATGTGTCTTGCAACAAAAGCATCATCATTTTTATATTTAGCAAATCCCAAACCTTTTACAAAATATACATTTTTAAGATTAAATTTCTTTAATAATTTATTAATTAAGTTTGGATTAATATAGTTTCTATAATGTTTTTGAGTTTCTTTGTTTCTTTTTTTATCTTTTTCAGTTCTATATTCAATATATAGACGTTCATCTTTATTCAATAAATCTGAACATAGGCTAATAAATGATTTAATCTCAATATTAGTCAAAGCATGTAAAAAAAATCGAGCATATATTGTTTTTTTTTTACAAGACAAAATATGATAATTATTAAATTCATTATTTAAATTAAATTTTGAAAATTTTAGATTTTTTATTTTTGAATATAATTTTTTGTTTTTATTTATGACTTCATTACTGCCATCAAATGCATAAACTTTTCTAAAATGATGTCTGAAAAATAAAGCATCTCTTCCGTTTCCACATCCAAATTCTAAAAGTGTAGTAACATTTTCAGTTTCACCTACTGTAAATGTGGCAAATTGTGAAGGATAATTTAAGTTAATCTTATTAACTTGCTTTTTGTAAAAAAAATCCCAATATTTATTTTTATTCATACTCTCCCCATGTATTTTTCATAGCAATGTTTTTTTTAAGTTTATTTGCTGCATTGTAGCTTCTTGTATATTTATCTGAAATAATATTTTTTCTTTGATTCTTATACATGTATGTCTCACTTAATTTCCAATTA
Source organism: Candidatus Pelagibacter sp. PS_10_02 (assembly GCF_059418005.1). Lineage (NCBI taxonomy): Bacteria > Pseudomonadati > Pseudomonadota > Alphaproteobacteria > Candidatus Pelagibacterales > Candidatus Pelagibacteraceae > Candidatus Pelagibacter > Candidatus Pelagibacter sp. PS_10_02. The sequence continues at coordinate 551,747 of NZ_CM182076.1, read as the reverse complement.
GATTCAGTAAATTTATTTCCATCAGAATTAACTAAAAAAATATCAAATTTCTTTTTTTTGAAATAATTGGTTAAACTATTTTTTCCACTTTCAACCTTTAGTGTCTCATATTTGTTTTTTAAACTCTTATTTTTAATATAATTATAAAAATATTTAGAATTAACTAAAAATGAATTAGTGCCCATATGTGGATTGGGGAAATTTTTAAAATCTTTAGAAAATTTATGTTTTCTATTAATGTATCTAATTATTTTATGAATTTGCCATTTAAGTTTAATTGAATCTAATATGCTTTCATATGAAGCATTAGTTGCAATAACAGTTTTATTTTTTTTATAAAGAAATAATTTTTTCACCCAGTTATGGCATATTGGATAAGAGTGACTGTTTAAAAAAAGTATATCTTTATCATAATATTTTTTGGCAACTCTTTTATAACTACCAAAATCCCAATCATTATCTTTACAGGGATCTATAAATGATTCAAATTTAATCCCCTTAAGAGATTTTTGAGCATTTTCTAACTGTTCAAAATTTAATAGTTTAAAACAAATTATTAATTTATGTATTAAACCTGGTCTATATTTCTTATAATATTTTGTAAAATCATTAATTTTTTGAATACTATCAAATCTTGTGTACAGATAACAGACTATGTTTTGATTCATTAAATATAATATTTAGTTAAATTTAAGTTTATATAACAGAATTATAAAAAAACCAATAATATCAGATAAAGATAAAATAATATTTCTTTTAAATAGTTTAAAAAACAGAAGTTATAAAAAAATTTTTAAGATTAGGTCCAAAAAAGATATGGCCACTTTTTAATGTTTGGTCAAAAAATGTATTAAATTTGTTTCTATATTTTTTGTATTCATCCTTATAAGACCAAAAATTAATCATCTTTTAAATATCGATATGTGTTATCCAATTAGTTTTTTTTAAAATCTTTTTTTCTTTTCTAAAAATTTCTTCTTTATGATTCCAGGCAAATAAGAATGTATAATCAGGTAGGTTTTTTCTAAAATGATCAACATTTACTATAGGTATATGAGTTTTTGGAGTAAACTTGCCAATCTTATCTTTTGTCGTATCACATATAAAATCTATATGTCTATTATTTATTCCACAATAATTAAGTATTGTAGTGCTTTTAGATGTAGCAGCATATCCAGCTATATTTTTATTTTTTTTCTTAATTGAAAAAATCTTATTTCTTAATCTTCGTTTTGAGTTTTCACAATTTTTTTTAAAATCTAAACACCCTTTTAGATTATCGATATTAACTTTTTTCTCATAGTTTAATCCTATTTTAACTATATTTTTAATCTTGTACTCCCCTTCTCTAGCAATAACATAACGCATAGATCCACCATGGGTTTTTTGTTTTTGAACATCAATTAAATCAAAATTAAACAAATTAAAAATCTTTTTTACAGAAGAAATTGAAAACATAAAGATATGCTCATCATAAATTTGATCATATGATGTTTTTTCATACATAGAACCTAAATAAGGTTCTTCAAATATAAATTTGCCTTTTTTAGATAACAATATGTCTATACCTTTAATTAGATCTTTAAGATTTGGAATATGGCAAATAGCATTCGCTGCACAAATTAAATCAGTTTTATTTTTAAATTTTTTTAAATTTTTCGCAGTTTTGAAAGTAAAAAATTTGTTAATAGTATTAATTTTATTTTTTTTTGCAATTAATGCAACATTTCTAGATGGTTCAATACCTAAAATATTAGTTTTATTTGATTTAAAATTTTTTAAAAAAGTCCCATCATTTGATCCAATTTCAATAATATTTTTCGTATTTTTGTAGTAATATTTTTTTATCCATTTAGAATAATCTCTAAAATGTTTAATCATATACTTTGAGCTTGAGGTAAAAAAAGGATAGTTTTTATTAAACATTAATGTTGGTTTTGGATGTTCGTTTAACTGGAATAAAGAAATATCCTTAGAAAAACCAACTTCCATTTTAAATAAAAATTCTTTTTTAAAATATTTTTTTTTTAAAAAACCATTTGCTATGGGCATCTGGCCAAAAGACATGAATGGTTTAATTATTTTTTTTGTTATTTTACAAATCATCTAAATATTTTCTAATAATTTCATTGTATCTTTTACATCGTTAATAATTTTATTTTTTAAATAAAGTCCTTCATTATTTAATTTCTTTTTGTCAACATGATATGATAATTGATTCATTATTTCTGAATAAACAAATTTAACCTTGATTTTTTTCTTAAATTTTTTAATTTTCTGTAATATTTGATTTACAGTGCAGTTTTCTGAAAGCGCATTATAAATATCATTGTTAAACAAATCTTTCTCTATGGTAAATTTAAACACTTTAAAGGCATCTTTTAATGATAAGTAAGGTCTGTATTGATTAAGAGCAGTTTTGTACACTGTAATATCATCGTTTAAGGAAGCATTAAGACAAAATTTATTTACAGCAGTATGAAACCTCATGCCCTTTGAAACTCCAGAAATTGTCCCAAATCTATAAGTAATATATTCTACATTTTTAGATGCTTTTTGTAACAATCTCTCTTCTATTAATTTTATATCAGCATAAGGAGACTGTGGTTTTAAAAATTTTTTTTCACAATTTTCATCAACAAGTGAAGCTTGCTTTCCATAAACACTAGTAGAAGAAATATGAATTAATTTTGCTTTTTTTCTTTTGCAAAAAGAAATTACATTATTCATACAATCAATATTATTTTTATACATTTCATTTTTTTTATCAAAACTACCTTCTGCATTTGTCATAGAAGCTAAATGAATTATGTAATCGACCTTATCAAACTTATGTAAAGAATTTTTCATTGATAAATCTAATTTGTGAAATTCTAAGTTATTTTTTTTTTTACTTTTAAATAATGAATTTATTTGAGTTGACTTAAAATTATCAATAATAAAAGTTTTTTTTATTTTTTTTATTTTATGTATATTGTTGACCAAATATGACCCAATATGTCCACAACATCCTGTAATTAGTAAATTCATTTTTTTTTAATCATACTTATAAATTCATTATATTTTTCTATATAGTCAGAAAACTCGTATTCTCTATCACAAAAAACTATTAATTTTGAGTTATTAGTATCAAATGTGATTTTGCACCAGGTCATTGGTTTTAGTAATAGATAGTTATTTTTGATTAAAGACAATTTTTTTTTAAATTTACCTTTTCTATTTTCATATTCAACAACCATTGTACCACCAAATGGTATTAAAAATTGAGAACATTTGTGATGCGCATGATCGCCTCTAATAGAGTTTTTCTTTCCATGTATAATAAAAACTCTCTTGGGTATAAAAGGAATATCTTTTTCTAATGAAATAGGAACAAGTAATCCTGTGCTATTTTTATAAATTTTTAATTTTTTTTGTGTCATTTTAAAAATTAAATAATTCTTTTAATACTTGGTTTTTATTTTTATCCTTATCAGATAATATAGGTTTTTTTATTTTCCAATTTATATTTATACTTGGATCATTCCATGCAAGGGTTTTTTCATATTTTGGATTTCTAAAATTTGAACATTTGTAATTTATTGTACAATTTTTTGATAAACATAAAAACCCATGAGCAAAATTTTCTGGAATAAAAAATGAAAAATCATCATTTTGACTAATTTCAATTGAAAAATATTTTCCAAAAGTTTTAGATTTTTTTCTAAGATCTACTGCTACATCTAAAATTTTTCCATGCGTTACTGTTATTAATTTAGCTTGAGAATATTTACTCTGAAAATGTAGTCCTCGAAGAACATTTTTTTTTGAGTAAGACATTATATCAAAAGGAAAAGTTCGATTTAAGATATCTTTTCTAAAAGTTTCCTTTAAAAAGCCTCTTTTATCAGCAAATACTTTAGATTTTAAAATTAATAGATCAGGAATTTTAGTTTTAATTAATTTCATTGTGCTAATAACTTTTATTATAAGAGAATTTAAACAGAATAGTTAATCATAAATATTATTTTGTCAAATTGTAGAATAATATTATTATATAGATAAATCACATTTAACATTTTATAAACAAGTATTAATCGTTTATATTTCTTTAATATTAATATTAATTTTCTATACTACCTTATTAATGAATCTTACTGTAGTTCTTGTAAATTATAAATGTGATAAACAAAAGTTACAATCTTGTTTAAATAGCATTAAAATTAAAACAGATGTTTTAATAATAGATCATTCTCATGATTTCACTTTTGATAATATAATTATACCTCAAAACCTTAATATTAAAATCATCAAAAATATTAACCATGGCAATGGTGCAGGAATTAATTGTGGAATAAAAAATGCAAATACTAAATTAGTGTTATATTTGGATATAGATACGGTTTTGTCTTATGATTTTTTTGAAATTCTTGATAATTCAATTAAAAAAATTGATAGTTTTGCAGTCGTTTCTCCAAAAATCAATGGATATTACAAAGACTTTAATATTTTTAAAATTGGAAATTTATCATTATTTAGGTTTTATTATAATAAATTTTTTTTTAATATTAGTTTAAAAAAAACAAATCAACCAAATATTAAACAAGTTTTTTTTGTCAGTGGTGCAATAATGTTAATTAATAAAGATAACACTTACAAAAAAGATATTAAATTTGATGAAAATATATTTATGTATTTTGAAGAAGATGATTTTTTTCACCAATGCTTCAAAACTAATGAAAAAATATATCTTATTGACAATCTTAAAGCTGATCACTTTGATGGTTCGATAAATGACAAAACTTTAAAATATGAATGTTTTAAAAAATGGCATTGGGAATGTTCAAAGTATTATTTTTTAAACAAACATTATAATAATTTATTAATTTTCTTTATTGCTTTTAATTCAATATTTAAATTTTCTGTTAAAATAATAATATTTTATTGTTTTAATAGAAATAAATATCACCTATATAAATCAAGACTTAATGGGTTATTAAGTTTTTACTTAAAGAAAAAATGTAATATTGATTATTGAATGAATCATAAATTTCTTAATAACTTTTTATCAAAAAAGTTCACTAAATTTTTCCCAAAAACTGTGAATAGAAAACTTTTGAGAAGATATAATATTTTTTTTGTTCCAACAGATTTAAAAACTTTACCTAAAAACTTTTACCCAATATACACAAATTTAAAAGATCAAATTAAGTTAATACTAAATTATGATACAAAAAAAAAATTAATTAAATTTAATACTAAATTAGATATGGATATTTTTCTTAAAAGTTTATATAAAAAAAAATTTTTTAATTATCTTGACATTGGAGGTGATAATATTGATCTTTATCTTAAGTTAAATAAAAATCTAAACATAAATAATTATTTTATTTTTAATTTTAAAGAAGTCATTAATATTTTTAAAAAAATTAAACTCCAATTTCAGATCAAAAACTTACATCCAATAACTAACATTAAAAAATTAAAAGACATAGATTTTGTATATTTTGGATCATCAATCCAATATTTTAAGAACTATAATATTTTTTTAGAAAAAATATTCAAAAAAAAACCAAAATATATTTTCTTTTCTGGGACAACATTCTTTAAAGATGATATTCAAAAGGAAAAATTGACTGTCAAGCAAACAAATATATTTCCTCATACAGTATACTTATATTTTTTTAATCTTAATAAGTTTATAGCACTATTTAAAAAAAATGATTACAAACTAGTTTTTTTCAAAAAAAATAAATTTGCAAAGGTTAATTACAAAAATTTTTATCCATTATTAAAAGAAGTCATATATTTGGATGTTTTATTTATCAAGAACAGTCGAATTAAAGAAAAACTTTAGTTAATTTATAAAGAATTAACTAAAGCAGATGTAAAGCTATTAATTATTTAAAGTTGTAAATGTATTTAACATATAGATAATTTATTTTACATAAAATTAAAGAAAATAAAAAATTCATAGTTTTTTTTGGTTCGGTAAGTTCTGATACATAAGGAATGTCTGATCTTAAATAAAATTTTTTAAAAAATTTAATAGTTATCCCCCACTTTAAAAGAAAAATTTTATTTCCCTTGTTACCTGATTCTGTTTTAATTTTAATATCGTCGTGATTTCTTCTTGTTACTACAGACCCAAAATGGAAAACTAAACATTTAGCCAAACCTTTAAAAATTCTCACATTTGTTTTCCATAATTTCATATTTAAATCTGGATCAGAGCCTGTACCAGGGTAAAATTCTTCACTAAAACCACCAACTCTATTCCAAATATCTTTATGAATTAAATGTGGTGCCCACGTAGATCCCTGAAAATCATAGAAATTAAGTTTTTGATAATTATCTAACAATTTTTTTTCATTAAAATTATTAATATTTGTTCCACAATCTAATGTGTTTATTCCTGTTGTACCAATCATAGTTCCCGAAAGATAAAAATTATTATGACCTATTTTGTCAACTTCTTTTTTTAATTCAGTATCCCAACCAGGGCAAAAATAAAAATCATCATGAGCGTATAATATATAATCTGTTGTTGCTTTTTTAGCTGCAGTATTAACGCCCTCACAAATACCAGCATTATATTTAGTAATTGTGTATTTAATATTCTCTCTTATCAAATATTCTTCTGTACCATCAACACCTTCATTAATATGTGGAATTATTTCATGTACAAATGTTGAATTTTTTTTAATACTTTCAATACATAGTTTTAAGTATTTTATATTATTAAATGTAGGTATGATTATTGAAAACATCAATATAACTATTCCCAATAAAATCTTTTTTTGTTATTTAAAAAAATCTTTTTAATAATAAAATCTGCAATTATTGTTGAATTAAAGTATTTGAAATATTTGTCATGTCCTTTTTTTGCAATTTTTTTTCTTAATCTGTCATCATTTGTAAATTTTGAAGTTTTTTCTGCAAGATCATCAACATTTTTATATAAAACTATCTCATCTTTATTGAAAAAATCACTGAATTTTGTTTTTTCATCAATCATAACCAATAGTCCATTTCCAATTAATTGAGCAAATCTGTCACTACTATAATATTTAGCTGCTTTTCCCTGGCTTAAGTTTAAACCAATTTTTGAGTTTGATATAACTTTTATAAAGTTGTCTGCCCATATTGGTTGTTTATTTTTCATTCCGTATAGATCAAATCTTACATCTGGAGATTTTTTTAAAAGTTTATTAATGAAATGTTCTCTATTATCAAATTTTCCTAACTTTAAAATACCTCTATGCACACCATGACTCATTGCAAAAAAAACATCATAATTAAAAAAATTTTTTTTATAATTATGTAATCTTTCAAATGACTCATCTACTGGATTTGGCATAAAATAAATAGGATTACTTGGATTAAAATTTAAACTCTTAGGATCTGTGGTGCAAAAATTTGCATCCATAATTTTAATTTTATCTAAAAATCTTTTTTTATTAGCAATCCAGAGTGTATCCATCCTATCCAAAAACCATTGAGCAAATTTAATATTTGGGTAGTTTTTTTTGATATATTCTAATGTTTCGATTTTTATCAAATCTGCATGACCTAAAATTATAACATCTGGAACATAATTACTGATAATCTCTAATAATTTTTGATTTAATTTTTTAGACCCATTGAAATCATTTAAAGATCTATAGTAGCTCACAATATCACGGTCACTAAATTCTAAAACACTATGTCCAAGACGTATCAAACCATTATTAATTCTTTTGCCAGTATTATAAAATAATCTTCCATTATGTCTCTCATTAAAGTTTGTCACATGGAGTATTTTTAATTTATTTATAGATTTTTTATTGTTAATTAAAAACTTATTTGGATGAAAAATCTTATTCCTATAATTATCAATCTTGGTGGTAATATATTGGTCCGTTAGATAGAAATTTTTAATTGATAATTCTTGTATTTTTTTAGTTTTTTTTTTATTTATAATTAATTCATCAATTTCTCTAAACAGGTTTTCAACGTTAAGGTCTCTTATTATAATACCATTTGTTATTGTTTCAGGAAGACCTCCTCTATTTGATATTATTACAGCACATCCTCTGCTAGACGCTTCTAAACTAGTTCGACCAAATGGTTCATTCCATCTTGAGCAAGCAACTGCAATACTTGTTTTGTTAAAAATATTTAGTACTTTTAAATGTTCTTGAAAACCTAATAAATTTAGGTTTTTGTGTTTAAAAAATAATTTTTCTCTAGGTTCATCACCAATTACATTTGCTTTCCAATCTTTGTGTTTGTTTAATATCTTAATAATAGCAGAACCAAATAAATCATATCCTTTAGCAGTATTTAATTTTCCAACAAATGTTATTAATTTTTCCTTTTTTTTTAAATTAATTTTTTCTTTATTAATTGACTGGTGTATAACTTCAAGTTTTTCAGATTTATGATAAAAATTATTTAAATTTGTTAAGAATTGTTGTTTTGACCATTCGCTATTAAATATAATCTTTTCACAGTCATTTAATAATCTTACCCTTTCTTTTATAGTTTTTGATCCAAGCATTGTTACTGGATCATTATGAAAGTATAAAACAATTTTTTTATTAAGAATTTTTATCTTATTTATATAATTAGGTCTATTATGAACTTCTATAACATCTGACTTTATTATTTTTTGTGATTCAATAAATTTATTAACATAGTTAAAGCTTTGACTTATTAATAATTTGTTTTTTATTAATTCTATATTTTTATACTTACCATAAAGTTTTTTTTTAAATTTTGTATTTCCAAATATCATAATATTTTTCTTATATTTGCTAACTTTGGTTGTTGCATCGACAAATAATGATACTGCACCTGGGTAACTAGGAGAGTAATTTTCCTTGTATGGCAATAATATTGATATGTTCATTTATTAAACTTTAGTTCATTTTTTAGTTCTGGTAATGACAAACTTTTTTATCTTTACTAGACAAAATTGGTTTTTTTACATGCCATTTAATGTTTAAAGAAGTATCATTCCAAGAGAGTGTTCTTTCACTTTTTTCATCTCTATAGTTACTTGTTTTATAATAAACCGTACAACTTTCAGAAAGACAAATAAAACCATGAGCAAAACTACCTGGTATTAAAAACGAAAAATCATCATCATGTGAAATTTTTAAACCAATATATTGTCCAAATGTTTTAGATTTTATCCTTAAATCAACCGCTACATCAAAAATTGTTCCTTCAGTTACAGTAATTAACTTTGTTTGAGATTTATTTAGTTGAATGTGCAATCCTCTTAAAAAATTTTTTTTTGACCTAGACATACAATCGAAAATGAATTTTTGGTTTTTAAGTATGTTATTTCTGTACACTTCCTTAAAAAAACCCCTGTTATCTCTATAAAGTTTTGTCTTTATAACTTTTAAACCTGAAATTTTAGTTTTTAATGAGTTCATCAATAGAATGTTTAAGAATAAAATTATTCAAAATATTTTTTCTTTTTATTTTATCTTTTTTTAATTTATACTCATAAGACATAGCATCATTTTTAGTTATAAATTTTTTACTAAATATTAACAACCATTTATATCCTTTTGTTGATTTGGCTCCCTTGTTAGAATTGTGTTTTTTTAGTCTTAGAGAAACATTATTAGTGTAACCAACATAGGTTTTTTTGACACCTGGGCTGACTGATGTAAGCATATATACATAATACATTATATAATGGCGGTCCCTGGGGGAATCGAACCCCCCTTTGCAGGATGAAAACCAGCTGTCCTAACCGATAGACGAAGGGACCACGTTGTGATCTTTTATTTTAAAAGTCATTATTTATCAAGCGCTATAAACTATAGTATGATGTCTCTAATAGTTAATTGTAGATTTTTTTTATTATTCCATATGTTTTCACTAATTTGCCCTATAACATTAATACTTTTTTTATACCCTATTAAGTAATCTGCCATCTTTGTATTAATAGCATTAAAGGATATGGATTTTATAGAAAATCCTGTTTTTGATCTTAATATCATTGATATATGGCTGTTATTCAATATTTTTGATTTTAATATTTTTAAATCTTTTATTAAAAATGTTGGTAACATGTTTCCAGTTCCAAAAGGTTCCAATTTTTTTAAATTTTCATAAAATTTATGATTTAATGAATGAGATAAAATTTCTGAATCATAATAAAAAGTATTATTTTTCAAATTTATAGTTTTTAAAAAATCATCCAATATATATTCACTAAATATTTCAAGATTTTCTTTATTCAAAGTAAATCCAGCAGCCATATTATGACCACCACCAGCAATAATTATATTTCTATCTAACAAATTCTTAATCACACGTCCAATATTGTAATTATAAACTGATCTTGCAGATCCTTTTAATAGATTATTTGATGAAGTTATAACAATAGCCGGTTTGTTAAAAAAATCTTTCAATCTTGCTGCTATAATGCCAATTAAACCCTCGTTAATATTTGAACTATAGTAGATAATTACATCTTTATTATTTTCTTCGATTTTTTTAAAATTAATCTCATTTAATATTAAATTTTCAATTTCTTTTCTTTTTTCATTCAATCTTATTAAATCCTTACACTTATCATTTATGATTTTATCATTAGTTGATGAAAGTACTTCAGTGGCATATTCAGATTTACCTAATCTTCCGCCAGCATTTAATATTGGTCCAATTAAATAGCCAAGATCATTAATACTAATTTTGTTTTTCTTATTATTTAATTCAAATAATGTTTTAATTGACAGATTTTTTTCTATATCAAAATTATTAAGAGCATTTATTGCAATCATTCTATTGAGTTTTCTTATTGGCATTACATCACATACTGTTGCTAACAAGACATAAATTAGATAATCTTTAATTATAGTTTTACAGTTAATTTTCTTGATTAATAGATCTAAAAAAAAATATGAAAGTGTAGTTGCGCATAAATAATTATATTCATTATAACCGTTATTTTTTTTAGGGTTTATAATTGAATTTGCTTTTGGAAATGGTTTATTAATTTCATGATGATCAATTATTAAAGATTTTATTTTATTTTCATTTAAAAAATCAATAGCTTCATTAGATGTTGATCCACAGTCAACCATGATAACGAGTTTTGGATCTTTTAATATTAATTTTTGAAAAAGTTTTTTAGTTGCACCGTAACCATCCTTTTGTCTATCAGGTATATAATAGAAATATGGGTGTTTAATATCATCAAGAAATTTAACAAATAACGATGTTGCAGCTGACCCATCCACATCATAGTCACCTAAAATACATATTTTTTCTCTATTATTTATAGCCCCTAATACTAAATTTATTGATTTTTTAAAATCATTTGTATTATGAAAAACATTATTCAAATTAAGATTGTTATTTATTGAAGCAATTTCTTCTTCATTAAATTTTCTTGAAACAATTAATCTGGATAAAATATCATTAAAACCAAGATCTTGCTTTAACTTATCTACTGAATTTTGATTAATAATTATTTCTTCCCAGTTTTTCCCCGAAACTGAAATCATTCTTCAAGTATATTTGATCTTTTTAAGATTTCTCTAAAATTAGTATTTTTATGCGTAACTAGAGTTTCTGAATTATAGCTATTACCTTCTATATGAATTCCAGATAACACCTCACTAGAAGTTATACCTGTTGCACAAAAAATTGAATCTCCTTTAACAATTTCATTTAATTCATATTTTTTATCTAAATCTTTAATACCCATTGTTTTTGCTTGATTAATATCTTTATCATTATCAAAAATAAATCTTCCTTGAAAATGACAATTAAAAGCATCAAGAGCAGAAGCTGCCAAAACACCTTCTGGACCACCACCAATGCCTAAAAATATATCAACATTATATTTGGGATTTGAAACATATAAGGCACCCAAAACATCTCCATCAGTAATAAGCTTAATTTTAACATTAAGCTGTTTTAGCTCTTCAATAATTTTTTTATGTCTTGGCCTATCCAATACACAGGCTGTAATAGATGAAATTTCTTTATTTAAAAATTCTGCTAAATTTGAAATATTTTTCTTTATTGAAAAATCAAGATCAACTAGACCTTTTTCTATCTTACCTGTAGCAATTTTATCCATATATGTTTCTGGCGCATTAAAAAGATTTCCCTTTTCTGAAACTGCTATTACAGAGATCGCACCTGGTAGATTATTTGCGGCAAAATTTGTTCCTTCGAGTGGATCAACTGCAATATCAAGTTCGGGTCCTTTTTGATTTCCTAGTTTTTCACCTGTATATAAAAGTGGTGCATCATCTAAAGCTCCTTCACCAATAACAATAGTACCATTCATGTCTATTTTATTAAGCTCAATTCTCATAGCATCCACCGCGGCTTGATCAGCTGCAATCTTATCCTTTTTTCCAACTAAATAAGATGAAGCCAATGCTGCTTTCGATGAAACATTTACAAAGTGTTCAATATACTTTTTGTCTAATGACATTAAATTTTTTCTTCAAATGTTTTTGATGAATTAATTTTAGACTCAAATTCTCTCAAACGTTTATAAACACTAGCAAGCTCAATGATTGTTGGCCAGGATTTAAATATATACTGCATTGATCCCTCTACTCTGCCAAATGCTCTAATAATCTGTTGCATTACACCAAGTGTAACCAATCCCGCAACAATGGCTGGTGCTAAAAAAACATAAGCGGATAATACATTTGCTTGTAAATAAGCTATCCTACCAAGGTTAAAATATAGATATCTTAAATATGACAAATAATGAATTTTTCTTACATCATCAAATAATTCGTTAATATTTTTTGGTCTTATAGTCATATCATCTTCAGCAATTACCAATAATTTTCTATATGCCGCTTCTTGTTTTTGTAAATCATATTCAACTCCTACAAGTCTTAAAATAATACCTAATAAGATCAAAAATAAAGTTCCACCTATTGTCCAAATAAAAGCCCCCACTATTAAACCATAATTCCAGTCACCAAAAAACAATATGGGTATACCAATACTCAGTCCAAATAAAATTGGCGTAAATTCAATAATCATCATTATTGCCTCTATAAGACTTGTACCCAAACCCTCCATAATTCTTGAAAACTTAATTGTATCTTCTTGAACTCTTTGTGAAGCACCTTCTATAGTTCGAGCTTTATCATATACACCATGATACCATTCAACCATTGCAGTTCTCCAACGAAATAAATAGTGTGCTGTGAAAAAAGCAACAATAGTAGCAAGGGCCACATAAATACCTGCAAGTGTTATAAATGATAATAAGCTAGCCCAATATTCCTCTATAGTGATTGAATTTGGTGCTGCCAATGCTTTTTGTATCATGTCATAAAATTGACCAAACCATTCATTAATTTTTACATCAATTTGAACTTGTATCCAAAGAGACGAAAGAATAACAAAAGATCCAATCCACGACCATAGTTGCCATTTTCTTTGAGTAAAAAATTTAAACATTAGTTTTATTTTAAGAAATTGTCTGCATAAGACTTTTTAACAGTTTTTCTTTTTTGAGGTTCGATTATTTCAAAATCTATTTTATTTTTTTTTGCATACTCAATGGCTAACTCTTTTGTAGAAAATTCTAAATTTAATTCTGATAATGTATCTGAACTAGATTCCCATCCCATTAAAGGATTTAATCCCGAGTCATTTGTTTCAAATCTAATAAGCCATTTATCAGATTTACCAAGTCCAGACTGCATTGAGTTTTTTGTTGGAATATAAATTATTGCTTTTTTCATAAAATGGTCGGGGCGGCAGGATTTGAACCTGCGACCCTCTGGTCCCAAACCAGATGCGCTACCAGGCTGCGCTACGCCCCGATTGAGGTACTAATACATTAGATATTCGTAATTTCAAAGAATAAAGAACATCAAAAATAAGGCTTTTTCACAAGAATCGTATATACAGACTATATGATCGTTCAATGTAACAATTGTCATAAAATGTTTGATTTAGACGCCATTCTAATTCCAGAAGAAGGTCGTCTGTTACAGTGTAGTGCTTGTAACAATACATGGTTTTTTAAAAAAAAAAATAGAGTCACCTCAAGAAGTAACTAAACCTGAAATTCAAAATAATAAAAAAGCAGAGACTATATCTCCAAAAAATGATGATGCTAATTCTTCTGAAAAACCTTCAAATTATGAAATAGAAAATGTTGAAGTGGAAAAAACTATTGAACCCTTGCCTGATAAAAAAAATTATAGAATATTAAATATATTAGTTGTCTCAATAATATCTTTTGCTGCTTTTATTATTATTATAGATACTTTTAAAACACCTTTAGGAAAAATTGTCCCAAATACTGAACTTTTACTTTATAATTTATATGAAACCTTTAGGGATATAGGTCTATTTATTCAAGATTTATTTTAATTTATGATAAAAACTTTATCAAAACCCTTTAAATGGTTTTTTCAATTAGAGGCAGCAAGTGGATTAGTTTTATTGATTGCAGCAATAATTGCTCTTGTAATAAGTAATTCAAATCTAAGTGAATTATATTTTAGTACCCTTGAGCAATATTTGTTTATAGGTGTTAACAATTTTGGCTTAAAACTTTCTGTTCATCATTGGATTAACGACTTATTGATGGCTGTTTTTTTCTTTTTTGTTACTTTAGAGATTAAAAGAGAATTTATACAAGGTGAGCTTTCTAATCTAAAAAAAGCACTACTTCCAATCATAGGTGCGGTTGGAGGGATGGTAATTCCTGCACTAGTTTATGTTTCAATAAATCTTGGTAATTCAGAAACATTAAATGGTTGGGCTATACCCTCAGCAACAGATATTGCTTTCTCTTTAGGTATATTATCTTTATTAGGATCAAGAGTTCCAATTTCATTAAAGATTTTTTTAACTGCTTTGGCAATTATTGATGATCTTGGTGCTATATTAATTATTGCTTTTTTCTATTCAGGAGATCTAAGTATTAGTTATTTAAGTTTAATTTTGATTTCTTATATTTTGTTACTAATATTAAATAAGTTTGGAATTAAGAAATTTATTCCTTATTTGATAATTGGATCCTTTATGTGGTTTTTTACTTACAAATCTGGCATTCATGCGACTATAGCAGGTGTTTTACTTGCATCAACAATACCTCATAGAGCTAAAGAAAAAGACTTTTCTTTATTAATTAAACTTGAGCACGCAATAAGCCCTTATGTAGCCTTCATCATTATGCCAATATTTGCTTTTGCAAATGCTGGTGTTAATTTAACAGGATTATCATTTTCTAGTTTGTTGGCCCCTGTTCCATTGGGTATACTTTTAGGACTATTTGTTGGTAAGCAAGTTGGCGTGATGGTTATATCATATCTTGCAGTAAAATTAGGAGCAGCACAAATGCCCGATAAGTCTAACTGGTTAAGTTTATATGGTGTTTCAATATTAACTGGTATTGGTTTTACTATGAGTTTGTTTGTTGGAAATTTAGCATTTGTTGAAAATACTCAGTATATGGATGGTGTAAAAATTGGTGTTCTTTCTGGTTCTCTTTTATCAACTATATTTGGCTATTTTATTTTATTATATGCCTCTAAAAAATAGATCATGTATAGTAGTAATTATTTCATAATTATATTAACAATATTAATGTTCTCTTTTTTTAACAAGGTCGATGCAAAATATGAAAAAATATTTTTTGATCATACGATCAAAAATATAAACAATGAAGTTATTGATTTAAATCAATACAAAGGAAAAACTATTTTACTAGTAAACGTAGCTAGTAAGTGTGGTTTTACAAAACAATATACTGGACTACAGGAACTATTCGAAAAATATAGAGATAAAGGTTTTTATGTTATAGGAGTGCCATCAAATCAATTTGGAGGTCAAGAACCAGGATCTAATGCAGAAATTAAAGATTTTTGTGAAACTAATTTTAACATTACTTTTCCATTGACAGATAAGGTTGATGTTAAAGGAGACAATGCTCACGAAATATATAAATGGGCAAAGAAAAATTATGGTACCTCAACAGTTCCAAAATGGAATTTTCATAAAATATTGATTAATAAAGAGGGTAAAATAGAAGACACTTTTAATTCTTTTGTAACCCCTATGTCTGGAAAAATTATTAATAAGATAGAGTCTGTATTATAGATTTACTGTAAGTCCATCAAAACCAGGAGTAACTTTTTTTGGTAATTTTTTTTTTAACTTATCATAATCAAGATCGCTATGCATATTTGTCAAAATTGTTTTTTTTGGTGAAAGATCTTTAACCAGCTCTAATACTTGATCTAGATTAAAATGAGCAGAATGATTTCTATACCATAAGCAATCAATAATTAAATAATCAATTTTTTTTAATTTTTTATAATCTTTTTTAAAAAATAAACTTATATCGCTAGCATATGCTAATTTTTTATTAATTATATAACAAACACTTTTAATTTTACCATGCTCAACTGGAATGGATTCAATTAAAATCTTTTTATTCTTATTAATAAACATATGCTTATTTTTAAGAGAGTTAATCTTTAGTGTTGATGGGTATCCATGTGATGATTTAAAACAATAACCAAAAGTTGATAGCAAATATTTAGCTGTAAGATTATCTGCATATACAGGAATTTGTTTTTTATTAATCAAAAAAAAAGGTCTTAAATCATTAATACCATGAGTTTGATCAGCATGTAGATGAGTATAAAAAACTCTACTAATATTTTTGATTTTATTTTGTAAAAGTTGTGTTCTTAAATCAGGAGAGGTATCAATTAAGATGTTTTGATTGTCAAATTTAATTAAGGCAGAACATCGTGTTCTAAAGTTTTTTTTATTTCTTAGATCGCAATTACCAGAATAACCATCTGCTCTAGGTACACCCATTGAACTCCCACTACCGAGTATGACAAATCTAACTGACATTAAAAATCAAAAAGTCTATTAAAATTATCAGTTGTCAAATCTGACATATCTTTAATAGTTTGATTTTTAATTAAAGATAATTTTTCAAGTGTATATTTAACAAAGCTAGGTTCATTTTTTTTTCCCCTCATAGGTATAGGAGCTAAGAAAGGACTATCAGTTTCTACAAGAAGTCTATTTAAGGGAATAGTTTTAAATGTTTCTTGTAATTCAAGACTATTCTTAAATGTGATTATTCCACTTGCAGAAAAAAACGCATCTAAATCTAATAATTTATTAGCAAAAGTTGTAGAGCCCGTAAAACAATGCATTAAAATTTTTAATCCTTGTGATTTGTAAGATTTTAGAATTTGGTAAGTTTCCTCTTCTGCATCCCTTGAATGAATAATAATAGGCTTATCAAGAGCTATTGCAGCATCAATATGAGCCTTAAAACAACTTATTTGCTTTTCTCTATCACTGTGGTCATAAAAAAAATCTAATCCTGTTTCTCCAACCCCAATTATCTTGTCATTTTGGTTAACTTCTTTAATTATAAAATTTTTATCTACTGATAAATTATCGTTAGTTTCATGAGGATGAATTCCAAATGTTCCATATATAATTGGATCTCTTTTTATAATTTCTTTAATTCTATTAAAACTATCTAATGTAGTGCATATTGTTAACAATTTAGTTATGCCAACATCTTTAGACCTTTTAATAACTTCGTCCAAATTTTCTAAAAGCGGCTCATGATCTAAGTGACAATGTGAATCAATCATTTTTTTCAATCTTTTTAAACAAAATATCAATTTTATTAATTATCTCTCCGGACTTAAGAAAATTATTTTCTCCTATAGAATTAAAGTCAATGTCTTCTTCTTTAAGACCAAATATATTTAGAGCTTTGATGGTTGACTCTGGAATAATAGGATAAAGCATGAAAGTAATTTTTCTAATCATTTCAAGAGATGTATATATTATTGTAGCA
This sequence comes from Candidatus Pelagibacter sp. PS_10_02, assembly GCF_059418005.1. Lineage (NCBI taxonomy): Bacteria > Pseudomonadati > Pseudomonadota > Alphaproteobacteria > Candidatus Pelagibacterales > Candidatus Pelagibacteraceae > Candidatus Pelagibacter > Candidatus Pelagibacter sp. PS_10_02. The sequence continues at coordinate 533,917 of NZ_CM182076.1, read as the reverse complement.
AGTCTTTGTGGGTCATCTTTTTTTTTCCAAGGTTCTTGATCATTAAAGTATTTATTTGCTTCAAATAGTGCATTTATAATAAAGTTAATATAGTAATTTATGTTTTGATTATCAATTTCTTTACGTATTAAAGAAATATTATCCGAAAATTTATTTAACATTGATAAATCCTCCTCAATAAAATTTTTGATATCAGGAACTTTGGATTGACAATTTTTTTCAGCAAATGCTGTAACCCTTTGGCATAAATTACCATAATTATTTGCAAGATCACTATTAATACAGTCTTCTAACCTGTCTTGAGAAATATTACCGTCATTACCAAAAGAAACCTCTTTAATTAAATAATATCTCAAGGGGTCAAGGCCATAAGTTTCAATAATATCTAGAGGGTCAAGTATATTACCTTTTGATTTTGACATTTTTTCATCACCAGACAAAATCCAACCATGACCATAAACTTTATTTGGTAATGTAATTTTTGCTGCCATTAAAAAGGCTGGCCAGTAGACAGCATGGAATCTTAATATATCTTTGCCTATTAAGTGAACTGAGGCAGGCCAAAAATTTTTAAACAAATCATCATCTATATTTGGATAATTTAAAGCACTAATATAGTTCGTTAATGCATCTAACCAAACATAGATAACATGTTCTGGATTATTTGGAACTTTAATTCCCCAAGAAAAAGCTTTACGACTTATTGATAAATCTTTTAAACCACTTTTTACAAAACTAATGACTTCATTTTTTCTAGATTTTGGTGAAATAAAATCTGGGTTATTTTCATAATATTCAAGCAAGCTATCCTGCCATTTAGATAAACGAAAAAAATAAGACTCTTCTTCAATCCATTCAACTAGGGATCCAGATGAAGTAGCTATTTTATTATCTTCTTTTACAGAAATTTCTTCTTCGGCGTAGAAAGCTTCGTCTGAAACAGAATACCACCCTGAATATTTAGACAAGTAGATATCATCATTTTTCTCAAGTTGTGACCATAAATATTGGACTGTTTTTTTATGTCTATCTTCAGTAGTTCTAATAAAATCCGTATTTGATAAATTTAATGTATTAGACAAATTTCTAAACGTTTGACTTATTTCATCACAAAAAATTTGAGGATCTATATTTTTACTTTCAGCTGCTCTTTGAATCTTTAGACCATGTTCATCTGTGCCAGTTAAAAAATGTACATTAAAACCATCAATACGTTTAAATCTAGCAAAAAAATCAGCTGCTATACTCGAGTATGCGTGCCCCATATGTGGCTTTGCTGAAGGATAATAAATTGGTGTAGTAATATAAAAATTTTTATTCATTTATAATATTTTTGATTTAAATTCTAAAAATAAACTCTCTTCATCAAGATTGAATTTTTCAGTATTATTAATTTTTTGAATAAAACTTTGATAAAAATTTAATAAATAATTTTTATTATTTGATGTTTTATATCTTTTTAATAAAAATAATTCGATAAAATTAATTAACAAATTTTTAATAAATATACTTTTTTTATAATATGTATTTTCAATAATTAAACTTATTATAGAAGAAACATCATGCTCTCTGAGATTAATTTGTTTTTCTTCTGCAAATCGAATTAATTTAATAATTTCACCAGGAGTAAAATAATAATTAATCAAATCATAATTTAATTCATTTAAAATATTTTGATTAAGAATTTGATTGCATATATTAACTGTTTCATCAAAAGAAAAATGAATTTTAAATGTGATGCATCTAGATTTTAGAGTAGGTAGAATATTTTTTTCACTATTATTAATTAAGATAAAATAAATATTTTCATTAGGTTCTTCTATAATTTTAAGTAAGGCATTTACAGAGTTTTTATTAAGATACTCAACATTATCTATTATAATGAAACGATCTTGATTATTAAAAGTAGATTTATTTGTATAAGAGATCATTCCTCTTATTTGAGCAACATCTATATATTTTTTCTCAGCCAGTAAATCAATCAAATAAAAATTTGGATGAGAATTATTCTGTAATAACTTGAAAGATTTATTTTCAGGATTAATTTTATTCTCACTTAAATTGTATCTTAATTCTTCATCTTTTGATAAAAAAAAATTGACCAAATGATAGGCAAAAGTGGACTTTCCAGAACCCTTTTTGCCAGATAATAAAATCTTATTAGGCATTTTTCTATTATTATAAAGTTCAATAAATTCATTAAAAAAATATTTATAGCCATAAATTAATGTATTTTCTGAAGGTTCTAAATTCATATCCTTAAATTAAACTTTTGATCTTATCTAATATAATTTTTTCATTAATCTTTATATCTATATTAGAATTAATCTTAATATATTTTTTAGGTTTTGATTTTGATAGTTTTATAAAGCCATTTTGAACTTTATTATAAAATTTAGTATCAAACTTATCGTATCTATTAAGTCTTTTTCTCTGACCAAGTCTTTTTTTCATATTATAATTATTGACTGTATTCAAAAAAGTAAAATCAATTTTTATATCTTTTAGTAAATGATTGTTAATATTTTCTATGAATTTACGATTTACACCCATCCCATAATGTTGATAAGCAATTGTAGAGTCGGAGAAACGATCTATTAATATAATTTTTTTACCTTTATTTTTTTTGATAAGTTCAATATTTTCACTTCTAGCTGATAAATATAAAAGCAAATCAGTTTCTTTATTAAAGTTAGATTTATTATCTAATATTAGTTTTCTAATTTTCTCTGAATTAACACTTCCACCAGGTTCTCTGATTTTTATAAAAGTAATATTTTTTTTTTAAAAAAAGAAGCAACTTTTTTGATATGATGAGATTTTCCAGTCCCTTCTATACCCTCAAAAACAATAATTGGTTTTTTAGACATCGCCCCATATTAAAAAATTAATAGATTTTATTAATCTAGAGAAAATATTTAATTTTTTAACATCTTCGAATGCTAATAAGTCGTATTCTTCAATAAATTCACCTTTATAACTTATGTTTAATTTACCAATTACATCATCTTTATGAATAGGAGCATGTATTGGGCCGTTGTACTTTAATGTAACTTTTAATAAACTTTTTCTTCCTTTATTAATTACTTTATAAATATCTTTATTAACATAGGTCTTCACTGTTTTTTTTTTGCCCAACCATACTTCAACATCTTCAATAGGCGTTTCACTTTGTGTAACATTAACCAAATCAAAATTTGTCAATCCCCATGTTATAAGTTTTGAGCTTTCCTTAGACCTGTCACTTTTTGTATCAAAACCACTACCAACTGCAATTAGCCTTCTACCATTTCTTTCAACAGATGAAGCCAAAGAATATTTTTCAACAGCTAAATAACCAGTTTTAATGCCGTCTGCACCAAGTGAGGAATATAATAGTGGATTTCTATTTCCTTGAGTAATTGGATCACCCCCAGTTCTATCCCAAGTAAATTCTTTTTCAGCAAACAACTTATATTCTTCTGGAAAATTTTTTATAAGGTAGTTTGACATAATTAATATGTCCTTAACGGTAGATACATTTTTTGTATTATTTATTCCAGATGAATTAGCAAAATTAGTATTTTCCATACCAATTTCTTTTGCTTTGGCAGTCATCATGATTGCAAATTCATCTTCTGTGCCAGCAATACCCTCAGCTAAAGCTACACAGGCATCATTACCTGAGGCAACAATTATCCCTTTAAGTAAATTTTCTACAGTAACCTCATCGCCAACCATGATAAACATTGATGAATAACCAGCCGATGATAATCGCCATGCATTTTCAGATACAATAAATTTTTCATCTAAGCTTAAGTCGCCTTTCTTAATTAAATCAAAAGCTATTATAGCAGTCATGATTTTTGTCATAGAAGCAGGATAGATTGATTTATCAGGTTCTTTTTCAAATAAAATTTCACCAGATAGATAATCTTGTAGGATAGCTGTTCTTGCCTTAATGTTAAATTCAGCTTTTGTATTAAGCGAAAATAATAAAAGTGTAAATAATGCTAAAAAAAATTTTTTTTTATTCATTTTATAATTTCAATGTTTTCAAATTCTAATATGTTTATATCATTAAAAGATTTTTGTAGAGTATTAATGTTATAGAATGGACCTAGATAAACTCTATATTTATTTTCCATAATCTTTTCAATTTTAACATCTTTAACATTAGTTTCGTTGTTGATTCTATCAATTAATAACAAAGCTGTATCTTTAAAATAAAAATCAGCTATTTTAATTTTGTAAGAAAATTTATTTGTAGGTTTAGTTGAGCTTTTAATTTGAGTACTATTTAAATCGCTAATACTAATATTATTTACCGGTACATTAGTAGCAACTTTTTTTTCTTCTTCAAAAGTTTTAGCTTTTTTTGCAACAAAAGCTGAATTATCTAGGATTTCTAAAATCTCAACATATGGCTCCTTCTTATCTAAATTTATTTCATCTGCTATACGAATTGATAAAACGGAATTATTAAAAGAAGGATAATTAGCGTTATTTCCAACGGTTGCTATTATTGATCTATTATTTTTTATATTGGTAATTTTAACTTTTGTATTTTTTTTTAAATTTTTTTGAAAAACTACAAGGCTTCTTTCATCTATTTTTCTAGAGATTATTTTTTCTTTTAAATAATTTTCATTATAAATAAGTGCAAACCCTTTATTAATAAAGGGATCTTCTAAAAGTTGAGATGTCTGAATTTTAGTTTGGTTGATAGTAGTACAGTTACTTACAAATAACATAATAAAAAAAAGAAATATTTTTTTTTTATAGAACATTTTCAAATTTCTCTTTTAAAGTACAAACAGCTAGAGCAAAACGCAAGGATCTGTTCCATTGTAGAATTTTTTCGTAATTTTCAAAAACAATATAAGCGGGTTCTAAATTTTGTGCTTCAGGAATAATATCTTTATCTGGTGTAATAATTGAGGCTATCATGTTGTTATCAATATTTGCAAAATTATCATTTTTAATTATATATTTTTTTAAAGTCTTAAATTTTTGCTTGCTGTGCAAATTTCTTGCAGATGTATTTAATATATTTTGGGGCACATTTTTATCTAATTTTACTCTAATAAAACAAGGTTGATTTTTTTTCCAACCTATTTTGTTTATATAGTTTGCAGCTGAAGCAAAAGCATCTTTTGTTGACTTTAATTCAATAATATTATTTTTATCAAAATCAATCGCATAACGCTCCATAGTAGAAGGCATAAATTGAAAATATCCAAAAGCCCCTGCCCAAGAACCATATAGGATATCATGATTAATTTTTTTACTATCTATTAATTTAAGTATTGTAATAAGTTCTTTTGTGAAAAATTCAGATCTTCTTTCATCAAAACTTAATGTTGCAAGAGATGATAAAATATCCATCTTGCCGACATAAGTTCCAAAATTAGTTTCAATGCCCATTAGTGCTAAAAGCAACTCTTTTTCAACAGAAAATTTATTATCAATAAGATTTATAAAATTTTTATTCGACCTATAAATATCACTTCCCTTCTTTAATTTTTGATCTGAAGTTCTTTTGGATATGTATAATTTTGTATCCTCATAAAATTCAGGCTGAAAACGGTCATACTTTATTACCTTTGGTAAAAACACAACATCAGACATTGCAAGGTCAAAAGTTTTTTCAGAAACACCTTGTTTTAAAGCATAAATTTTAAAATTATTTAACCATTTAGAAAAATCATTTTCATCAGCCATTAAGTTGCTGGCAAAAAATATAAAAAATATTATCGATAAATATCTAATTATTTTCATATAAATCTTTTAAATAAATAATTACAGCAATCCAAATTAAAATGAAACTTAATGATTTATCGAGGGAAAAAGTTTCATTATAGTAAAAAAAACCCAGTAAAAACTGAAATGTAGGAGTTATATAAAAAATCATTCCAGTTGGTCCTAATCCTGACAGTTCAACACCTCTTACATATAAAAATAAAGGAATCACTGTCATTGGACCGGCCAACATTAATAAAAACATTAATGGTACATTGTTAAAACTGAAATAATTTTGACCATTTTGATATAAAAGATAAAATCCTAACAAGGCAAATGGTAAAATAAATAAGCTTTCTATTAATAGACCAATATCTGTATCTACATTAACCTTTTTTCTTATCAGATTATAAAGCCCCCAGCTTACACCTACAATTATTCCAACCCAAGGTATTGAGTCAAAGTTTTTAAACAATAAGAAAATTATTGAAATCAATACCAAAATAATAGACAGACCTCTTTTTTGATTTATTTTTTCATCATAAAAAATATATCCTAAAAAAACACTCAAAATTGGCATAATAAAATAACCAAAACTAGCATCTATAATTTTTTCATTTCCTACAGCATAGATCCAGGTCGCCCAATTGAGAAATATTAATACACTTGAAAAAAATAATAGTGTTATATTTCTAATACTAGATATTATTTCAAAAAAAATATTCCATTTTGAAAAATAAAAAGTAGTTATTATCAGCATTACCGCTGTCCATACGCATCTATGAATTACCACTTCTATAGATCCAGTATAGGAAATAAACTTAAAATAGATTACACCAATTACTCCCCACCAAAAAGATCCTAAGGCTGTTAAAATAATACCTTTATTGAATTTATTATTTTTCATTATAAATATTTCAAATATTAGCTCATTATTTATTCAATTTATCTATTTTATTGTTGAATTAAAAAATTATGATAATAAAACGGTGTTACGGAGAGATGGCAGAGTGGTTGAATGCACCGGTCTTGAAAACCGGCAAAGGGGCAACTCTTTCCTGAGTTCGAATCTCAGTCTCTCCGCCATTAATCTGATCTGTATTCATAATTTTTAAATAATTCAATAACTTTGTTATTATCAAAAAATTTGTCTGTTTGTATATTGTGATTTAGCTTATAGAGATCTTCATCATCGTTATCCAATAGATTGCTTAAAAGTATGAGATCATTTTCATTAAGTTTATTTATATATTTTTTAGTAAAAGAAGTTAAAAGTTTATCCATTTCCTTAGTACCTCTATAGGTAGCACGGTAAATTATTTTATTTTTTAAATCCTTTATATTAATCATTGTAATTACTATTATATTCTATCTATCATGAAAAATAAGAATAATTACGATTATTTATTATCAGATCTTACAAAACTAAATGGTGTTGGAAAAAAAACCATGGATATTTTGAAGAAAAAAAAAGTTAATACAATTTTTGATTTATTGTGGAGACTTCCAAAATCTTATACAGATAGATCATTAGTCACTAAAATTTTTGACCTTCAAATTAATAAAGTTCAAACAATTAGAATAATACCAGCAAAATATCAATTTCCTAGAGTAAGAAACTTACCAAATAGAGTGAATTGCTCAGATGAGACTGGCAAAATTGATTGTATTTTTTTTCATAGTTATGAAGGATATGTAAGAAAAATTTTGCCACTCAATCAAGAAGTTACTATTAGTGGTAAAATCACATCTTTTAAGGGCAAATATCAAATAACAAATCCAACATATGTTTCACAGGACAGTTCATTAATAGAGACAGTTCATAATAAATATTCTCTTACCGAAGGTATTACTGAAAAAAATTATAATAAAATTATTAAACAAATATTAGAGAATTTACCTATCTTAAATGAATGGCATGACAAAGAAATATTAGAAAGATTTAAAAATGAAAGTTGGAATGAGTCAATTATTAAACTACATGACCCAGAAAATATTCAAAATTACAAAGCAAACTTTTATCAAAGACTAGCTTACGATGAAATATTTGCATCATTTCTTGTAAATTCAGAAATCCGAAAAAAAATTAAGAAAATTAAAAAGACTTCAAAAAAAATTACAGATAACTCATATAACCAAATAATTGATAAACTTAATTTTATATTAACAAATGATCAAAAAAAATCATTATCCGACATCAATAAGGACTTAAGCTCAAACAGTAAAATGTTTAGACTTTTACAAGGTGACGTAGGTAGTGGAAAAACTATTGTAGCATTAATTTCTGCATTAAGTGTAATAAATTCAAATTTCCAAGTAGCTCTAATGGCGCCCACAGAAATATTAGCTAGACAACATTACTCCTTAGCTAAAAAACTATTTCCTGAAAATATATCTATAGAATTGCTTTCAAGTAAAAGTGAAAACATAGATAAGAAAAGAATTATCAAAGAATTAAAAAATAATAAAATTAAAATGATTTTTGGAACCCATGCAATATTTCAAAAGAAAATATTATTTAATAAATTGGGCTATATAATTATTGATGAGCAGCATAAATTTGGTGTTAGGCAAAGAAAATTATTATCTGACAAAGGTGGAAATAATTGCGATGTACTCTTGATGTCTGCAACGCCTATACCAAGAACTTTAACTATGTCTGTTTATGGTGACATGGATGTATCAATAATTAGAGAAAAACCTAATAATCGTAAAGAAGTTAAAACCTATAGTAAACTAGAAACTAAAATGGATGATGTTATCAAATTTGTTAAAAAAGAAATTACAGAAGGTAATCAAGTTTTCTGGGTATGTCCTTTAATTGAAGAGTCTAAAAAATTAGATCATCAATCCTCTGTTAATAAATACAAGTATTTGAATAAAATCTTTCCAAATAAAGTAGCCTTACTTCATGGGAAAATTGAAAATGATGAAAAGGAGGAAATTCTTTATAAGTTTCTTAATAAAAAATATTCAATATTAGTTTCAACAACAATAATTGAAGTTGGGATAGATTTTCCGAATGCTAATGTAATTATAATTGAAAATGCTAATAAATTTGGTTTGTCACAACTCCATCAATTAAGAGGTCGTGTTGGTAGAGGTAATAAACAAGCAAGCTGTATTTTAATGTTTAAATCTAATTTAAGCGTCAATGCAAAAAAAAGGATCAATATATTGAAAAATTCTAATGATGGCTTTGAAATATCAGAAGAAGACATGAGACTTAGAGGTTTTGGCGACTTATTAGGATTTAAACAAAGTGGTGCTAAAAATTTTAGGTTAGCTGATCCTATACAAAATGAAGATTTATTTATCTTGGCAGAAAAACAAATTAAAAAAATTGAACAAGAAAACATTAATATAGAAAAATATAGACCTTTACTAAAATTATATGATCAAGCTGATATTATTAATGATATAGTTTAATTTTTTGGATTTGAGGTTCCTGCAGAAACAATAAATTTTGACGCTTCTTCAAATGTCATGTCCAGATAAACTAGCTCTTCTTTAGGTATCATCAGTAAAAAACCACTTGTTGGGTTTGGTGTTGTTGGAACAAAAACGTTTACAAGATTTAATTTAGTTTTAGTTTTAATTTCACCAGTATTTTCTTTGGTAGCAAAACCAACCGCCCATGAGCCTTTTCTTGGATACTCAACCAAAACAACACTTTTTTTATTTCCTTCCTGCTCTCTAAATGAATCTGTCATCTGACCTATAGCCGAATATATTGTTCTCAAAATAGGTATTCTCTTAAAAAGATCATCAACTAATTGTAAAAATTTTTTCCCAATAAAAGATAATGAGAGACCCCCTATGATTGTAATAAATGTGATTGTCAAAATTATTTCAATTCCAATAATTGAATAAGGAAGATAAGTGTTTGGATTTAGTCCAGCTGGAACTAATTTTGTTGAAAAATTAATTAAAAATTTACTTAAATAAAGTGTAAATCCAATTGGAACAAGTACAATTACCCCAGTGAAAAAATAATTTCTTAATTTCAAGGTTAATGATTTTTTCTTTTTTGACATTTTGTATTAATTATAGCTAGAATAAATTACAAATGAAATTGCAATAATGAAAAGAACTAATAATATTTTGTTGTTTAAATTCATATATGATAATGAATATATAATTATCAAATTTTATAAAAAATGAATAGAAGAAAATTTTTAAATGTAATGGGGTGTGGATGTTCAGGTCTACTGATTAATGCTTGCTCTACAACACCTATTACAGATCGTAGACAATTCAAAATTATACCTGAGGCTAAATTAAATGCTCAAGCAGCTCAAATTTATGAAAAAGTAAAAGAAAAAGAAAAAATGAGTGATGATAAAAAAACACTTAATGAAATTAAAGATATTGGAAAACGGATGGAAAATTCAATTTCGGAATATTTTTATAGAGCAGGACTAGATGACCCAACAGTAAATTTTGATTGGGAGTATATATTAATTGATAATAAAAAGATCAAAAATGCCTGGTGTATGCCTGGTGGTAAAATTGCTGTCTATACAGGAATTCTTAAAGTTACCAAAAATACTAATGGTTTAGCTTCAGTGATGGGTCATGAGATAGCCCATGCGGTTGCAAAGCATTCTGTTGAAAGAGCTAGCAGAAGTGTTTTATTAAACACAAGTACTCAGCTTATTGATATTTTTTCAGGAGGTAAATTATCACAAGTTAATAGAATAACTGGTATGAATACTATTGGTTTGTTATCTCAAATAGGATTAATGAATCCCTTCACTAGAACTCAAGAAAGCGAGGCTGATTATTTAGGAATGATTTTTGCTTCGTTATCTGGATTTGATATTAGAGAAACAAAAAAATTATGGGAAAGAATGAAAGAGTCTAATAAAGGAAAAGAACCACCTCAGTTTATGAACACCCATCCCTCTTCTTCTAAAAGAATAAAAGACCTTTCAGAATGGGAAAACAGTGTGATACTTGACTATCCACCAATTAATATTAGTTAATTTAATTTTTTTTATGGTGAGCCCTGATGTGACCCATATATCGTCTCCAAGTTTTTTTAAAAATATAAAAATTATTTTCTTTATTTAGCATATGCTCTTGAATATCTTAACGCTATATTTGTTTTATCGATACAAGTTTTGAAATCATTTCTTGACTGAGCTCTTATTGCTTCATCAAAAGCTTTTTTAAGAGGAATATAAATTTTTGTAATTGGTGGCATGATATTTATTTTTCTAAGCATAATTTTAAGATCATTTCCAAGTTGTATTATTTGACTTCTACATTTTTCAGAGTCCGAATAAGATTTTACAGGTAAAGGATAATTTATTAATAAAAATAGTAGTATTATTATTCTAGTCATTGTATAAATTTAAAAAATAGATTATTTAATTTAATAAACTAATTTAAAAAAGTAAAGCTTATGAGTAAACTTAAAGAGATAATAAACTTTTTAAAAAAGAGAAATAGCAAGATCTTTCAATTAAAAAAAAATATTGAATTAACTATTTCTGAGATTAAAAAAAAAGACTTTTCTTTTTCTGAAAGTAAAAAATTTTCTTTAATATATGTGGGTGCTGTATTTTTAGTTCTAAGCTTATTCTCTGGAGGAAGTGCTAAAAATTATATCGAGGTAGAAGCATTAGTTTGCAAAAACGATACTGGAAAAACAGTTTATAAAGTTGAAAGAGATAAAATTACTGCAATTGGTGTTTATTCAAAATTTACTGGTATGAATAAAAATCTTGCCAAAGGAAAAAAAGAATTGATTTATCAACTTACATCAAATGATAATACTGGGTTTTCTTACACAAGTTATAATTCTATTTATAAAAAAAATAATCAAATGAAATATGATAATAAAAAAAATCAAATGTTTATGGATGGAAAAAAACTTTATGATTGTGACAGACAATCTTCATTTGTAGAAGCTCCTAAAAAAATAAAAACAAACGCAAAAATGAGTAATATCAAAGATGCTTTTAAACATGCTGCTAAATATCGATGGGCCTCAGGTGGGATGGCATGTGATTTAAATGGAGGTGTTTATAATGAGTATTCAAGAAAATATGGAGAATTATTCACTTCAAACGGTAAACCCAACGCAGGGACAGCTAGAAGAGTAGTGAATATAGATAAAATTTCAGATCACAAATTTAAAGTTAAAATTGAATTTTATAATAATGCGGCAATGTTTAGAGCTTACGGAGATATGTATCCAGTTACTATAACCGAAAAAACATTTACTTTAGTAGAGCCTGATAAAATGACTTGGAGATCTAATATAAAAATGGCTGATTATAAAAATTTAAACGTAGTTTCTTATACAAACAAAAGTGAGAATGGTACAACTGAAATTTGTGAATAAAAAAAGGATTAGCAGTTTATTTAATAAATTTAAAAAAGTAGAAAAGCATTTACAGTTGTAAAAAGAAATACTTAAATTTTTGTACAAAAAAATAAATCCTCTTAACTGGTTCATGTTTGCACCTTGGCTTCTTTTAGTTTTTTTAATTTTGTCTAGCTGCACGGGCAAACAAATTATTGAAAATTCAAACAGAATTAAAAATATTTCTAATATTTCAAAATCAGGAGTTAAAGAGGAACTTACAAATAAATCAAAAGCTATATTGAGAGATATGAGGTAACTCAAAGATTGTCTGACTATCAATAATTCAATAATAATTGCAGGTTGATATTAAACTTATCGTATTCAAATCGTACAGGATTCACTTTTTATTAAATAAGTATTATGTTTATTTATAATTTTAAAAAGAATAATGAATCCATTTAATAGAAAACAAGAAAGTGAAGCTGATTATTTGAGTATGATTTTTTCATCTTTATCAGGTTATGATATTAGAGAGACAAAATATATTTGGGAAAGAATGAAGGAATTTAATAAATGAAAAGCGCCACCAAAATTTATGAGCACTCATCCATCGGCAGATAATAGAATAAAGAAAATTGATGAGTGGACAAATAAAATCATACTTGATTATCCACCTATAAGCTTGTCTTAAGTTTTTTTTTGATGTGTAGTTTCTTGTAGAGAATTTTCTATGTGAATAAGTTTTTTAATTACTGAATTTAATAAAGATTAAATTGTTACTTACAAGATTGACTACTGTATGCGCTCCCTATTTGCAAAACTACACCTGCATATGCTTGAGCATTTCGATAAAATGCACTCGCTAAATTTCTAGGATCGCCCATATTTTCTTCTTTGACTGCATCATTCCAATATTTTTTTGTATCAAGCCAGCTATCTATAGCACCATCCTGGGCATAGCTAGGAAGTGAAAAATAGCAATCTTTAGCTTTTAATACAAGATTGTATGTTTCGTTTTTCATATCAGCATAAACGTTTTGAGTAATAAAAAGACTTAAAATTAAATGTAATATAAATTTTTTCATATTTTATTAAACCATACTTAAAATTTTATTCAACTATGATTTACCCTAAAAAAAAAGGTGTGCTCTTGGTCAACACTTTTACTGACTTTACTGGGATATTTTGAGTGGTTTAGAACCGTCGACGTCGAATAGTTTGGTGAGCCCTGATGGACTCGAACCATCGACCCATTCCTTAAAAGGGAATTGCTCTACCAACTGAGCTAAGGGCCCACATAGAATTTAAAAAAGTCGAGATTTTGTTTTTTTTTATCATATTTTAAAAAAAAACTTTTGGTGAAGCCTTCTTTAAAATTTTTAAATTTCTTTACACTTAAAAATTTAAACAATAAAAAAATATCTAAACTTAAATAAATTTTATTACCAAAAAACAATTATTTATTCGATAACTTGTTAAATTGCAAATATTTTAATTACAACCTATCAATGTATTCATCGTGAAACTTGTTAAATGTACCATTTTTAATATTATCTCTTATGGCTGACATTAATTCTTGATAAAAGTTGATATTATGTAGTGTTAAAAGAGTAGAACCTAAAATTTCATTTGTATTAAATAAGTGGTTTAAATAATTTTTAGAATATTTATTAAGACTTAAATTAGAACAATTAATATCTAATGGCTCATTGTCATTTTTATATTTATTATTTTTAATATTTAAACGTCCATTCCAAGTAAAAGCTAGACCTGTTCTTCCTGATCTTGTTGGCATAACACAATCAAACATATCAATACCTCTTTTAACAGCACCAAGAATATCTGTGGGTGTTCCAACACCCATTAAATATCGAGGTTTATCACTTGGCATATACTCTTTGATATCATCTAAAACATTAAACATTTCTTTTTGCGTCTCACCAACTGCAAGTCCTCCAATTGCATAACCGTCAAAGTCAATCTTAGTTAAGGTATTAAGTGACTTTAATCTAAGATCTTTGAATAGTCCTCCTTGAACAATACCAAAAAGAGCTTTGTGGGGATTTGAGCCAAATGCTATTTTTGATCTCTCGGCCCAATAAATTGAAAGTTCCATTGATTTATTAATGATTTTGTAATTACTAGTTTTTTTTGGACATTCATCCATGATCATTACAATATCCGAGTCTAATCCTTTTTGAATACGAATACTTTCTTCAGGACTTAAAATAAATTTTTTTCCATCAACATGTGAATTAAAAATTGCACCTTTTTCTCTATCCACTTTATTTAACTTTGATAAAGACATTACTTGAAATCCTCCAGAGTCTGTAAGAATAGGAAGTTTGCAATTCATAAATTTATGAAGACCACCAGCGCTAATAATTCTTTCAACTCCAGGTCTAATCATTAAATGATAAGTGTTACAAAGAATAATTTCTGAACCTGTTTTAATAACATCATCAATTAAACAGGCCTTAACAGTTGCCTGAGTTCCAACTGGCATGAAAGCTGGAGTTTGAATATTTCCTCTATGAGTTCTAATAACACCGGCTCTGGCAAAGTTATCATTTCCCAAGACATTAAAATTAAATTTTTTTAACGTCATTAATTGTTTTAAATGATTATTTAAAACTAATAATCTTATCTGGATTAGTTACTGAGCCGTTATTATTTTGGTCACCTCTTTTAATCTTATCTACAAATTCCATTCCTTCAATAACTTTACCAAAGACCGTGTATTGTCTATCTAAAAATGAAGCCTCTTTAAAACAGATAAAAAATTGACTATTAGCACTATTTGGATCTTGTGAACGAGCCATTGATAGCGTTCCTCTTTCATGGGGTAAATTGCTGAACTCTTCCTTAAGATCTGGAAGGTCTGAACCACCCATACCAGCTCGTCTTAGATCAAACTCGTCGCTTGTAGAATTTCCAAACTTAACATCACCAGTTTGTGCCATGAAACCATCAATTACTCTGTGAAAAACTACACCATCATATTTACCTTCATCAGCTAGTTGTTTTATTCTTTTTACATGATTAGGTGCCACGTCCTCAAAAAGTTCTATTTTTACATCACCATCTTTAAGTTTTAAAATCATTATGTTCTCCTCTGCTGTTACATTATTGGTTGTTAAAAAGATTAAAAGTAAAATTTTGATTATAAATTTATTCATATTTTTCTTTTAAAGACTTTATTGTGCTTTTTGTAGTAAATTTTCCAATATCACCTTTTAATTTAATAATTTCTTTTACAAATCTAGAAGAAATAATTTGGTTTTCTATATCTGACATTAAAAAAATCGTTTCAATATTGTTATTTAACTTTCTATTCATGCCCGCTAATTGAAATTCATATTCGAAATCAGAAACAGCCCTAAGACCTCTTAAAATTATATTTGATTTATATTTTTTACAGAGATCAGTAGTTAATGACTGAAACGAAATGATCTCAATTTTACTTTTGTTCAATTTTAGGTCTTTGAAAAGTGCTTTCTTGATGATTTCTATTCTTTCATCAGAATTAAACAAATAATTTTTATTTGCGCCATCTGAAACGGCAATGACAATTCTTTCAAATAATTTTAAGGATTTTTTAATAACATCTATGTGGCCATATGTAATAGGATCAAACGTACCAGGATACACAGCAACTTTTTTCATTACACTAGGTTATCATCAATTTTTATTGCTGAAACTACTTTTTCATCACCCGATAATTTAATAATACGCACACCTTGAGTATTTCTTCCTGCTGTTCTAATTTCTTTTATAGCAACTCTAATAACTCTACCTTTATTTGTTGAGATCATAACATCATCACCCTCTAAAACTGGAAAGCTAGAGGATATGTTTCCATTTCTTGGGGAATTAACAATTCCAATAATTCCTTTTCCACCTCTATTTGTTACTCTGTAATCATTATGCAATGTTTTTTTACCATAACCATTTTCAGTTATAGATAAAATAAATCTCTCTTCTATTTTTGAGTCTTTTTTATTCTTTACTTGATCAATAATGGATAATGAAACAATTTCATCATTCGGTGCTAATTCTAAACCTTTTATTCCTTTAGAAGATCTTCCTTTAAAAATTCTTAATTTTTTTGACTCGAATCTTATACATTTTCCATTTTTTGTACTTAGCATTATATTTTGATCATCTTTACAAATTTCAACACCAACAATTTTATCATTTGAATCAAGTTTCATTGCAATTTTTCCAGCTGAATTAATAGATGAAAAATCTTCAAGACTGTTTTTTCTAATCTTACCTTTGGCAGTTGCAAAAACTATTTGCAAATTTTTCCAATCATTTTCATTTTCAGGAAATGGCATTATAGAGCTAATTGATTGATGACTTTTTAAAGGTAAAATATTGAATAATGATTTTCCTTTAGATGCAGTTGATCCTTCAGGAATTTTCCAAGCTTTAATTTTATAAACAAGACCTTCAGTTGAAAAAAAGAGTAATGATGTGTGCGTATTAACAGATAATGTTTTAACTACAGAGTCTTCACCTCTTGTAACAATACCAGATTTGCCTTTGCCACCTCTTTTTTGTTGTTTTACGTTACTTAATGCACCTCGTTTAATATAACCTTGTAAAGTAACAGTTATGATTACTGACTCTTTTTGAATAGTTTCTTCAATATTGTAATTTAAAATTGCATCAATAATTTTAGTTCTCCTTGGTACTGCAAATTTTTCTTTGATAGTTTTTAGCTCTTCACTTATTACGTTTAAAAGCTCTTTTTTTGAATTAATTATTTTTTTATATCCTTTTATTAAATCTGCTAATTTTTTAATCTCTACTTCAATTTCATTGATGCCTAAAGCGGTTAACTTTTGTAGCCTCAATTCTAAAATTGCAATTACTTGAGGTTCTGAGAGAGAATAAAGATTTTTACCCTTTTTATCCACTATTAAGGATATTAATTTTAAAGATTTATTTATTTTCCATTTGGTATTTAATAAAGATTTCTTTGCATCATCTGGTGTTTTTGAAGAACGAATAATCTTAATAATCTTATCTAAGTTTTCTACAGAAACAGAAAGGCCAATTAATATGTGTGCTCTATCTTCCGCTTTTTTTAAATCAAATTTAGTCTTCTTAATTACAACATCTTCTCTAAATGATAAGAAATGAGATAAAAACTCTTTAAGGTTACAAATTTTTGGTTTTCCATCAACTATAGCTAAAGTATTAAAACCAAAAGAACTTTCTATAGATGTATTTTTATAAAGTTGTCTCTTAATCGTCTCGGGCTCCACACCATTTCTTAAATCAATAGCAACTCTTATACCTTCTCTATTTGACTCATCTCTAATATCTTTAATACCTTCAATTTTTTTTTCTCTAACAAGCTGCGCAATACGTTCATTTAGTACTGATTTGTTCACTTGATAAGGCACTGAGGTAATGACAAGTCTTTCTCTTCCATTTTTTTGTGCTTCAACAGATATTTCACCTCTTATTTTAAAAGATCCACGTCCAATATTGTAACCATCTTTAATAATTGACTTACCGATGATCACGCCCCCAGTTGGAAAATCTGGGCCTGGTATATGTTTCATTAAATCTTTAATCTTAATGTCTTTATTTTCAATTAAAGCTAGTGTTCCATCAATTATTTCACCAAGATTATGTGGAGGTATACTTGTAGCCATACCAACTGCTATACCTCCAGCTCCATTAACTAGTAGATTTGGATATTGTGCAGGTAAAACTGAAGGTTCTTTTTCAGTTTCATCATAATTACTTTTATACTCAATAGTATTTTTTTCAATATCATCAATTAAATACTGGGAAACTTTAGCCAATCTTGTCTCGGTATATCTCATTGCTGCTGCTGGATCTCCGTCTATAGAACCAAAGTTACCTTGCCCTTCAACTAAAGGTAAGCTCATAGAAAAATCTTGAACCATTCTAACTAAAGCGTCATAAACAGATTGATCGCCATGTGGGTGATATTTACCAATTACATCTCCAACTATTCTTGCAGATTTTCTAAATTGTTTAGACCAATCATAGCCACCTTTATACATTGCAAATAATATTCTTCTATGAACAGGTTTTAAACCATCTCTTACATCTGGGAGTGCCCTACTTACAATTACACTCATCGCATAAGATAGATAAGACGAGCTCATCTCGTCATGCATCGAAATTAACTTGATATTTTTATCTTTAGGAATTTCTGTGTTAGGCATAAAAAACTAAAATGGAATTTCGTCATCCATATCGTTTGATGTTTGTGGCGAGTCTTCAAAATTATTATTTGATACTTGATTATTATCATTTTGAATTCCACCACCTGTGTTGCCACCACCAAGCATAGTAAGAGAAGAGTTATAACCTTGTATTACAATTTCAGTTGAATATTTATCTTGTCCAGATTGTTCATCTTTCCATTTTCTTGTTACAATTTGACCTTCAACATAAATTTGAGCACCTTTTTTAAGATATTGTTGCACTACATTTACTAAACCATCATTAAATACAACTATACGGTGCCATTCAGTCTTTTCTTTTTTTTCACCAGAAGTTTTGTCTTTCCAAGTTTGGCTTGTTGCTAAACTTAGTCTTGCAACACTTTTACCATTTACCATTTGTTTGATCTCAGGGTCTGCGCCTAAACGCCCAATTAATAATACTTTATTTAAACTTCCAGCCATAATATTTTAAAATGTTTATTTATTTATTTAGTATTTATATCACAATATAACCTGAATATTAATTTTATTAATTTAAAGCAACTAAAATTATGATCAAAAAGATAGTTATCAAGGGTGCAAAAGAACATAATTTAAAGAATGTTTCAGTTGAAATTCCTAAAGATCAATTTGTAGTCATAACTGGGCTTTCAGGTTCAGGAAAGTCCTCTCTTGCTTTTGATACAATTTATGCAGAGGGACAAAGACGCTATGTTGAGAGTTTATCTGCCTATGCACGTCAATTTTTAGATAAAATGAAAAAACCAAATGTTGATCTTATTGAAGGTTTAAGTCCTGCTATAGCAATAGAACAAAAAAATACTTCAAAAAATCCAAGATCAACAGTTGCTACTGTAACAGAAATATATGACTACATGAGAGTGCTTTATGCAAGAGCCGGAATACCATTCTCTCCATTTACTGGCAAACCTATAACATCGCAAACAGTTACTCAAATTGTAGATTTAATAAAAAAATTACCAAAAAAATCTACAATTTATATTTACGCTCCAGTAGTAAGAGGTCGCAAGGGTGAATATAAAAAAGACATTCTTAGTTATAAAAGAAGAGGTTTTAGAAAAATTAAGATAGATGAAATTTTGTATGATATTGAAAAAGCACCTGATCTAGATAAAAAAATCAAACACGATATATCGGTTCTTGTAGATAGAATTGTTATTAATTCATCTCTTGGAAATAGGTTGGCTGAAAGTATAGAGGCGGCTGTAAATCTATCAAATGGCTTGGTTTTTGTTGAATATGAAGATGAAACCTTGCCTCAAAAGTTTAGAAAAACTGAAAAATTAATTTACTCAACTAAATTTGCATGTCCTGAGAGTGGATTTACTATTGAAGAGATTGAACCAAGACTATTTTCATTTAATAGTCCGTACGGTGCCTGTGCTGAATGTGAGGGTATTGGGATAAAGCTAAATGTAGATCCAAATTTAGTAATACCCGATGAGAGAAAAAGTATTGCAGATGGAGCAATTGAGCCATGGGCCAAGTCTACAACGCTGTATTATGCTCAAACACTAGCTTCTATAGCAAAACATTATGGATTCTCATTAGATGAAAGATGGAAAAAATTACCAAAAAAAATTAAGGATGTAATTTTATTTGGTTCGGATGAAGAAGAGATAAAATTTAATTATGATGATGGATATGAAAAATATTCACATAAGAAAACTTTTGAGGGTGTTATCAATAATTTAGAAAGAAGATTTTTGGAATCTGATAGTGAGTGGAAGAGAGAGGCAATAGCCGAATATCAATCAGACTCAGCCTGCGAAGGATGTAATGGAAACAGACTTAAAGAAGAGGCTTTATGTGTAAAGATAGACAATCTAAACATAAGCGAAGTTACAAAAAAATCAATTTTAGATGCATCTAAGTGGTTTAAAGAATTAGAAGTTAAATTAGATAAAAGACAATTTAAAATAGCTGAGCATATTTTAAAAGAAATTAATGAAAGATTAAATTTTCTTTTAAATGTTGGTTTGGATTATCTAACTCTGTCTCGTGAGTCTGGAACTTTATCAGGTGGAGAGGCTCAACGAATAAGATTAGCATCTCAGATTGGCTCTGGATTAACTGGAGTTCTTTATGTTCTAGATGAACCTTCTATTGGATTACATCAAAAAGATAATGTTAAACTAATTGATGCCCTCAAAAGACTTAGAGATTTAGGAAACACAGTTATAGTTGTTGAACATGATACTGAAACTATGCAAAATGCAGATCATATTATTGATTTGGGTCCTGAGGCTGGAACTAAGGGTGGAGAAATTATAGCTCAGGGAACCTATAATGAAATCTTAAAAAATAAAAATAGCATAACCGGACAATACCTATCTCACAAAAAATATATCGAAATACCAAAAACAAGAAGACTTGCTAAAAATGGAAGATTTGTAGAAATTAATGGTGCATCTGGAAATAATTTAAATAATGTAGATCTAAAAATACCAATTGGTAGTTTTACTTGTGTTACAGGAGTTTCTGGAAGTGGTAAGTCCACATTGATACTACAGACCTTATATCATGCGCTTAATTTAACCTTAAATAATAAAGCTCGAAAAGTACCAAAAGCATTTAAAGGATATAAGGGAGTTGAACTTATTGATAAAATTATAGATATCGACCAGTCTCCAATTGGAAGAACACCTAGATCAAATCCAGCTACTTATACTGGTGCTTTTGGTCCTATTAGAGATTGGTTTACAGCGCTTCCTGAGTCAAAAACTCGTGGTTATAAACCTGGAAGATTTTCATTTAATGTTAAAGGTGGTCGTTGCGAAGCATGCGAGGGGGATGGTGTAATTACTTATGAAATGCATTTCTTGCCTGATGTTTATATACAATGTGATGAATGTAAAGGAACTAGGTATAACAGAGAAACCTTAGAGATTAAATTTAAAGGAAAAAGTATTGCAGATGTTTTAGACATGTCTGTAGATGAAGGGTGTGAATATTTTGAAAATATTTCAAACATTAAAACTAAATTATTAACATTAAAGAAGGTAGGTCTTGGTTATATAAAAATTGGACAACAAGCTACAACTCTATCTGGTGGTGAGGCTCAAAGAATTAAATTAGCAAAAGAATTATCTAAAAGATCAACAGGTAGAACAATGTATATATTGGATGAACCCACAACGGGTCTGCATCAGCATGATATTAAAAAACTATTAGAAATATTGCACACATTTGTTGCTTTAGGAAATACAGTTGTTGTTATTGAACATAATCTAGATGTAATTAAAACAGCAGACTATATTGTCGATATGGGTCCTGAAGGTGGTGTTAAAGGTGGAAATATTATCGCAGAGGGCAAACCTGAGGATATTATCAAAATAAAAGGTAGTTATACTGGTGAATTCTTAAAACCCATGCTCGAAGAAAAATTTAAAAAGAGGTTAAAGATTTAAAAATTTAGTGTATAAGTGATTCTAATTATGGGCAATTTACTATCATCACTTCCAAAAACTATTCACGCATCATTAGCTTTAGCTGTAATTTTTTTTCTAGGATTATTTTATGGTAATGGTGGTTTTGATTTTGATACAATTTTTTGGAGTTGGTTAACAAGATTTATTCATGTAACGGTTGCTATAATGTGGATTGGGCTTCTTTGGTATTTTAACTTTGTACAAATTCCAAATATGCCAAAAATCCCTGACGAACAAAAGCCCGCTATAGGTAAAATTATTGCTCCAGCTGCATTATTTTATTTTAGATACGCTGCATTACTGACAGTTCTGTCAGGATTAATTTTAGCTTATTTAAATGGTTATTTACACGATGCTATGACTTTAGGCAGTGGTGGAAAAAATACAGCTATAGGTATTGGTATGTGGCTTGGTTTATATATGGCATTTAATGTTTGGTTTATAATTTGGCCAAATCAAAAAAGAGCATTAGGTATCGTTGAGTGTGAACCTGATGTTAAAGCAAAATCAGCAAGAACAGCTATGCTGTTTTCAAGAACAAATACACTTCTTTCTCTACCAATGTTACTTTCAATGGTAGCGGCACAAAATTTATATTAATTTCTTTCTGCTTCTTCTTTTATAATAGTTTTTTGTGATACTCTTAATTTAACTAATATTGGATTGGCAATATAGATTGAAGAATAAGTTCCAAAAATAACCCCAAATATCATAGCGAGTGAAAAACCTTTAAGTATCTCTCCACCGAATAAATATATTGAAACTAAAGCAAGTAATGTGGTTATTGAAGTAATTAGAGTTCTAGATAGAGTTTCATTTATCGACTTATTAGTTAGGTCAAAGATTTTAATATCAGAATATTTTCTGAGATTTTCTCTTACACGATCAAAAATTACAACAGTATCATTCATCGAATAGCCAACTATTGTTAAAACTGCGGCTACTATCGATAAATTAATTTCTAAATTTAATAGAGAGAATAAACCAAGTGTTATTAGAACATCATGAAACAAAGCTATAATTGCACCTAAACTAAACTGCCATTCAAATCTTATCCAAATATAAAATAACATTGCTGCTAACGACAAAAGTATTGCAGTTATACCAGACTTTAAGAGTTCAGAACTTACCTTGGGGCCAACATTTTCAACTCTTCTAAAGGTAAAATTTTCTCCAATTGAATTGGTAAGATCTTCTTTAATTAATTCAATAATATTTGAGCTTGTGTCTTTTTTTTCAATTTTAATCAAATAATCACTATCTTGACCAAATTTTTTAATATTAACATCTCCTAAATTCATTTTACTGAATACACCACGAAGAGTTGCTACATTAGTTTGGTTATCTTGAGTTCTTAATTCAATTAATGTGCCCCCTTTAAAGTCAATACCAAAATTTAGACCTTTAAAAGATAAAAGCATAATTGAAATAGCAACTAAAAATGTTGAGACTATACTGAATGATTTATAAAATTTATTAAAATTTATCATCTAAATAAGTTTAGGTTTTTCTTTATTTTTGACCACATAAAAACTTGTTAATAATCTTGCAATAAAGTAAACCGAAAATAATGTTGTAAATATTCCTACAGCTAATGTTACAGAAAACCCTTTAACTGGTCCTGAACCCATAAAAAATAATATAATTGCTGCAATTAAAGTTGTTACATTGGCATCAATGATTGCTGTTTTGGATTTAACATAACCTGAGTCGAATGCTATAATATTATTTTTTTCTTCTCTTAATTCTTCTTTAATTCTCTCAAAAATTAAAACATTTGCGTCAACAGCCATACCAACAGTTAATATTATTCCAGCAATTCCAGGTAACGTTAAAGTTGCTCCAAATAATGTTAGTATACCAATCAAAAAAAATAAATTTACTATCAAAGTGATATTTGCAATCAAACCGAATACTTTATACTTATAAATCATAAAAATTATAACCAAAGCAAATCCAATACATAGCGAAATTATACCAGCATTTATCGAATCTTGTCCAAGATCTGGCCCAACTGTACGCTCTTCTATTATGTTAAGTGGGGCTGGCAATGCTCCAGATCTAAGAAGTAAAGCTAGATCAGTAGCTGATTGAAATGTAAAGTTTCCACTAATTTGTCCAGATCCACTTACTATGGCATCTCTTATTACAGGTGCACTAACAATTTTACCATCAAGAACTATAGCTAGTTGTTTGCCAATACCTTCTGTAGTAGCTTTACCAAATCTTTTAGCACCTACTCTATCAAGTCTGAAAGACACAACTGTTTCGTTGGTTTGAGTATTCATATTAGGTTGTGCATCAAGTAGGTTTTCACCACTTAAAATTATTCTTTTACTTACCAAGGCTTCGTTTATTTCATCATCGTACTTAAGAATTTCTGCACCAAAAGTATCATTGTCATTTTGTGTTATAAAACGAAAACTTAAATTGGCAGTTTTTCCTAATAAAGATTTTATCCTCATAGGATCATCTAAACCTGGTAATTCAACTAAAATTCTATCATTTCCTCTTTTTAGAATATTTGGTTCATTTGTACCTACTTCATCAACTCTTCTTCTAACTATTTCAATTGCCTGATCCTGTGATGATGTTTTAATTTCAACTAACCCATAATCTGAAAGCTTTAGTTGAAATTCATTATTTGAAGATATTAAGTCAAACTGGTGAGATTTGTATTGAGGATAATAAGGATTTATCTCACTATCTTTATCCATAAAAAAAGACTCTATCTTTTCTTTTAAGGTTGGATCTACATTAAAAATTATAGATTTATTGGATATTCTTAAGTCTATAAATTTAATATTTTCCTTGTTTAGAAAATTTCTAATATCGGTTGCTGTGTTCTGTAATTTTTGAAGTTCCACAGGATCATTATCAATTTCGAGTAAAAGATAAGATCCACCCTGTAGATCTAAACCAAGATTTATTTTGTTTGAAAAAAATTTATCTTCAGTATTTAAAAAATTTGATAACGATATAAATAAAAAAAATATAGTTATTATAGATATTATAATAATTCTTAATTTTGAAAAATATAACACTTCAACTTGATATTATTTTTTAACTTCAGGTGTATTTAGTAAACCTTGAATACCTGTAGATTTAATAATCTCAACTTTAACATTTTCAGAAATTAAAACCTCAACTTTTTCGTTATCAATAACTCTTTCAATGGTTCCAATAATTCCAGCAGAGGTAACAACTTTGTCTCCTCTTGTTAAGTTCTCAACCATGGCTTTATGCTCTTTAACTTTCTTTTGTTGAGGTCTTATTAAAAAAAAGTAAAAAATAACAAAAATTAAAATTAATGGTATAAATTGACCTATTCCTTGATCCATATTTCTCCTAGATTAAAATGAATACTTATAACAAATGAGTGATTAAAACAACTTTAAATCTTATTGATTTTATCAATATTATTCATGTATGGTTTTAAAGCCTCTGGAATAAGAATTGAACCATCCTCTTGTTGATAATTTTCAAGTATTGCTACTATTGTTCTGCCGACAGCCAAACCACTTCCATTAAGAGTTCCAACAAATACTGTCTCTTTTTTACTATTTTTATATCTAGCTTTCATTCTTCTGGCTTGAAAAGAACCACAAGAGGAACAGCTTGAAATTTCTCTATATTTATTTTCAGATGGTAACCAAACTTCAATATCAAAAGTTTTTTCTGCACTAAAACCCATATCACCTGAGCATAATATAATCTTTCTGTAAGGTAGTTTTAACAAGTCTAGAATTTTTGTTGCACAGTTAGTCATTCTATCTAATTCAGCTAAACATTGGTTTGGCTCTACAATACTAACCATTTCAACTTTGTAGAACTGATGTTGCCTAATCATTCCCTTAGTGTCCTTTCCATAGCTGCCAGCTTCTTTTCTAAAGCATGGTGTTGATGCAACCATTCTTATTGGAAGAATTTCTTTATTAATAATCTGATCTTTAACCATATTGGTTAATATCACTTCAGCAGTTGGTATTAAAAACTTTCTATCATTTGAATCATCAAGTTTGAGTTCAAACTGATCATTATCAAATTTTGGTAATTGACCTGTTCCAAACATTGTAGAGTCGGTTGCAATTAATGGAGGTGATATTTCTTTATAACCATTTAAATTAATATGAGTATCAAGCATAAAATTAGAAATCGCTCTTTCTAGTAAAGCAAGTTTATCTTTAACAAAGACAAATCTAGATCCTGTGGTTTTTGTCGCAAGATCAAAATCAAGCATATTTAGATTTTCACCTAGCTCATAATGAGACTTAGGCTTGAAAGCAAAATTTGGTATTTTTCCTGATTTTAAAATTTCAATATTAGAGTTTTCATCTTTACCTATCGGAACATCATTATACGGTAAATTCGGTAATGATGCTAAAATATTGTCTAATTCATTTTTTATTTTACTTTGAGATGATGAAATTTCTTCAATTTTTTTTGAAATTTCTTTTGATTTCTCAAATAAAGATTTATCTTTAGATTTAGATATTTCTTTTTTTTCTTTTTCTAAATTTTCTTTTTCTTGTATAAATTTTCTATTATTTTCATCTAATAATAAAATTTTTTCAAAATCGACATCAATAAATCTTTTTTTAAGACCATCTTTAAATGATGAAATATCACTTCTAATATCTTTAATATTATGCATCTAATTTATTCTTTTTTTCAATAATATTTACTGAAAATATAGATAATTCATATAAAATCAATAAGGGTATAGCTAAACCAATTTGTGTTATTGGGTCTGGTGGTGTCAATAATGCAGCGGCAGCAAAAATTATTACAACAACATACTTTCTTCTTTCTCTTAGAAATTGAGCATCAACAATTCCTACTCTAGCAAGTAAACTTAAGACAACTGGTAACTGAAAACTAATCCCAAATGCAAAAATTAACTTCATTACTAAGGATAAATATTCATTTACTTTAGCCTCTAGCTGAATAGGCAAACCAGTTGCAGCTCCTGAGCTTTCAAATGATAAAAAAAATTTAATTGCAAGAGGCATGATCAGATAATAAACAAGCATTCCTCCTAAAAAAAATAATATAGGTGTTAAAACTAAGTATGGAATTATTGCAATTTTTTCATGTTTATACAATCCAGGAGCGATAAATTTCCAGATTTGCATTAATATATATGGACAGGTTACAAAGAAAGCAGCAAAAAAAGAAACCTTTAAATAAGTTAAAAAAGTTTCTTGTAGTGCGGTAAAAATCAATCTTCTATCTGTACCAGTTTCTTTTACTGCTTTAGCAAAAGGTTCTACCAAAAAACCATATAAACTCTCAGAAAAAAAATAACATCCTATAAAAAATATGAATAAAAAAATAAATGAATGGATTAATCTTTTTCTTAATTCAGCTAAGTGACTTATGAAGCCTCCGTCATTATCAGATTTTGTCATTATCTTTATCTTTATTTTTATTCTCTTCTTTTGATTTTTTTATTTCATTAGATTCAATATCTAAATCTGCAACTTCACTTTGAATATTGTTAATATATCTCTTCGTTGTACCAATCCATGAACCTACTTTTTTTAACATAAATGGAAAATCTTTAGGGCCGATTACAATAATAGCTACTGCTACTATTAATAAAATCTCAAACCAGCCTATAGTGGGCATTTGACTTACTCTTTGTCTTTACTGTCTTGATTATCTTCAGAAATATTTTTGGGCTCTGGTTCATCGGTAATGTCTGAAGCCATTCCTTTTTTAAAACTTTTAATACCCTTGGCTACATCACCCATTAGACTAGAAATCTTACCTCTACCAAATAGTAGGACAACTAAAATTACAACGATTGCTATTTGCCAAATTCCAATGCTCATAGGTTTTTATACATCTTTTAATTAGTATTTTAAAGAAACTTTTTATTTGTCTTCATTGGAATTCAATGTGCTGCTTAACATCTCATCTATATTTTCATAGATATCTTCCTTTTTTTCTTCTTGTTTCTCCTTGTAAAACTTGCCAGTACCAAAAATTGCATTATCAATATTTGAACTATCAATTAAACCAGCAGATCCCAATTCATCAACTGTAGGTAAGTCAGACAATTTTTGAAGACTGAAATGACTTAAAAAGTCATCAGTAGTTGCATATTGAATTGGTTTACCAGGAACATCTTTTCTTCCTTGGGGTTTGACCCAGTTTAACTCCATAAGTATTTCCAATGTATTCGTACCAAATGCTACACCTCTAATTTCCTCAATTTCAGCTCTAGTTACTGGCTGGTGATAAACAATAATTGCCAATGTTTCTATTGCAGCTCTTGAAAGTTTTTTTTCAACTGTTTTTTCCTGTGACATTAAATTTGATAAAGTTTCAGAAGTTCTAAATGACCATTTGTTAGAAATACAAACTAAATTTATGCCTCTTGACGAATAATCCGTTTGAAGTTTTTCTAAAGTTTTTAAAACATTAATTTTTTTTGAAATTTTTGACTCAATTGTTTCAATATCCAAAGGTTCTGCTGCTGCAAAAACTATAGCTTCAACTTCTTTTTCTCCAACATTTATTTTTTTTGGAAATTCAAAAATATTATTTTTCAAATTCTTTTTAACCTTGTTCATTTAATTTCCTTAACATAAATTTCATCAAATAAATTATCTTGTTTGATTGTAAGATTGCCTTCTTTAACAAGTTCAAGGGATCCAGCAAAAATTCCCGCTTTTCCAGTACGTTTATATTTAAGACCACTCTTAAACGTACTGGGTATTAAGTCATTTATATTTTTCCAATCTATGAGTTTACCAAAAAATTCTTTAATTCTTTTAATGCCATCTTCTGTGGTGAAAACAGGTAGCTTGGGGATATTCATTCTTTGAAAATCTTTTGTCATAATAATAGATGAATAAGACTTAAGTAATTCGTATAAGTTTAATTTATATTCCGTACTATAAATTGATCTTATATTACCTTTGATTCCTCTAAGTCTAATTTCTCTACCTAATCTTTTTCTTTTTAACATTTGATCAGAAAGTAAACGAATTAATTCCAATTTTTTTAATTGTAATTTTAATTTTTCAGCAACTTCTAAAACTTTGAATTCTTCTTCAGGATTACCAGGTAATAATAATTTAGATTTTAAATATGTAAGCCAAGTTGCCATTAATAAATATTCTGAGGCGACTTCTAAATTCAAATTAGATTGACTTTTTATATAATTATGAAATTGGTCAGCTAATAAAGTTATTGAAATATCTTCGAGATTAACCTTTTGGGCTTTTGCTAAATCTAATAATATATCAAGAGGTCCTTGATAATTATCAAGATCAACATTGAAGTTTTTAGAATCATTAATCGACATTCCAAATATTAGCTTATAATTTTGTAAAATTGTGATGTTTTTTTAATTATAAATTTGTTTAAAAATGGAGAATTAGTAGCCACAGCTTTCATTTCCTTAAGATTTCCATTGCAGTGTAAAACCAAATCACATCCAGCACTGAATGCTTTTATCGTATTATCTTTTATACTAAATTTTAAACTTTTCATCGAAATATCATCTGACAACAAAATATTTTGAAATTTAATTTTTTTACGAATTATATCTATTACTTTTTTTGAATGAGTGGCTGTATAAACTTTATCAATATGAGAATAGACAATATGTGCCGTCATCCCAAAAAGACATTTCTTGTTCTTAAATGGTATAAAGTCCTTTTTTGACAAATATTTAAGATTTTGTTTGATTGTAGGTGTTAATTTATGGCTATCTACTTTTGCTAAACCATGCCCTGGAATATGCTTCATAATGGTTCCTATTTTATTTTTATGAAAATTTTCTATGCAAATATCACCAATTCTTGAAACTACTTTGGGATCATGGGAAAAAGATCTATCACCTATGATGGAGCTTGAACCTTTTAATCTTAAATCAAGAACAGGGACAGTATTGAGATTTACACCTATTAACTTAAGATGATTAGCTGTTTCTGCAATAAATTCACTATATTTAATATTAAAAATTTTTCTTTCTTTAGAATATAAATTTCCAAAAAATTCACTAGTTGATAAATCATTATTTAGAAAATTTGTAAGCCTGTTAACTCTGCCTCCTTCTTGATCTAATAAAATAGGGTATTTTGTATCATTGAATATCTTTTTAATGTGATTGGTTAATTTTTTTGTTTGTTTAATTGTCTTAATATTGCGCTTAAAAAGAATTATTCCCCAGGGTTTATATTTTTTTAAAAAGAATATTTCTTTTTTATTCAATATTGTTGATTTAATTCCTATTATAAAACTTCTTCTATTAATCATCACTGTTTATCAATTTCCAAAAACTATGATTTTTTTTTTTATTATCTAAATTTTTTTCAACATATTTTACAACATTATCGGTGTCGTTATTTAACAAAATTAGTTTTTCTGAATAAGAAATAATCATTTCATTAATTTCTTGTACTGATCTGTAGGATTTCTTTTTATTATTATCTGAAAAATAATAATCAACAGCCAAAAAAATAGTTAATATTATAAATAATATAAAAAAAAGATATTTTAACTCTTTAAACATTACATTTTTTCAGGAGTGCTAACTCCTACAATAGACATACCACTTTTAATTACATTAGATATTATTTTTAAAAAAACTAATTTATCATTAGGAATTTTTTTATCGTCATTTATGAATCTTTTGCTCTTATCTTCTTTGCCCATATTCCAGTATGAATGAAATTCAGATGAAAGTTCATAAAGGTAAATAGGTATTCTATGAGGCTCAAGCCTTGAACTTGCAGTTTCTATGCATTTTGGCCATTCAGCAATTTTTTTTAATATATTCATTTCATCTTTAGAATAATTAAAGTTATATTCTTTCATTTTTAAATCCTTATTAATATCTAATCCCACATGTCTAAAGACAGATGAAATTCTGGCAAAACAGTATTGAACATAATAAAGAGGATTTTCTTTAGATTTTTCTTTGACTTTGCTAAAATCAAAATCAAGCTCAACATCACTACTTCTATTTAACATAATAAATCTTGTAGCATCCTTTCCAACTTCAGAAATTAAGTCTTCAACAGTTATATAATCTCCTTTTCTTTTAGACATTTTAAAAGGTTTCCCTTCTTTAATAAGTTTTACAAGTTGGCTAACTTTACAAACTAACTTATTCTTAGATCCTGATAACGCTTCAACAACCGAGGTAATTCTTTTAATATAGCCAGCATGATCTGCGCCCAAAATATTAATTAAAATATCATAATTTCTCTCTAATTTGTTATGATGGTAAGCAACATCGCTTGCAAAATATGTCCATGTTTTATCTGATTTTTGTAAAGCTCTATCTTTATCATCACCAAAATCTGTAGATCTAAATAAAAGCTGCTCTCTTTCTATCCATTCTCTATCATTATCTCCTTTAGGAGCTTTGATTTTTCCCTGATAGATCAAATTTTTTTGTCTAAGATTTTCGATTACTTTTTCAACTTCCTTATTTTGGACAATAGTAGTTTCACTAGTAAATTTATCGTGAATTATTCCAAGATTTGCTAAATTTCCCTTAATCAATTTTAAAGACTCAGAAACAGAAAGAAGTGTTAATTCTTTAGCTATATGCTCAAAATTGTCAAATTTATAATCATTTTTGATCTTTATAATATTGTTAGCTATATCTATTAAATAGTCACCTGGATAAAGATCTGTATTATCTTTTGGAAAGTTTTCATTATAAATTATTTCTCTAATTCGATAATAAACAGACTTAGTAAAATTTATAATTTGATTACCGTAATCATTTACATAATATTCTTTTGAAACATCATGTTTATTAAATATCAATAGATTAGATATAACATCACCCAAAATTGCCCCCCTACAATGACCAACATGCAACGGACCTGTGGGGTTGGCGGATACAAATTCAATCAAATATTTTTTTTTCTTTTCTTTAATATTGGTTCCATAGCTTATGTAATTGTCATTTACATTCTTTATAAAATTATTCCAATATTCTGATTTAAATTTAATGTTGATAAAACCTGGTTTTACTACATTTATTGAGTCAATTAACACATCTTGTTTCTTTATTTCATTAATTAAAAAATTAGCTAAATCCATTGGGGATTTTTTATTAATTTTTGATAAGAACATTGCTACATTTGATGAAATATCACAATCAAAGTTAGCAGGTGGAATATCAACATTAATTCCATTTAAAGATTCTGGCAAAACAATTAATTTATCTTTATTTAGTTTTTTAATTAATATTAATATCTTGTCTAAGTATAAGTCAAAAATGTTCATTAAATAGTTTTATTTAAATTAATTGCATATCTGTCGGTCATACCAGAAATAAAATCAGCTATTGCTCTATTAGAGTCTGCTTTTAATTGGTCCTTCGATATATACTTCGATGGGTTTTTCTTTATCTTAAAAAATAATTTACTGATAATTTTCTTACCTTGGTTATTTTTTAATAATACATTTTTATTATTATACATTTTAGTTCTTAAAAAAAGTCTAATTTCTTTTTCAATTGATAAAAACTTATTTGAAAAACAAACAATATTATTATCAAAATTATAAACATCTTTTATAGTCTTAATTTTATTAATCTTTAAATTGTACTTTGTATTAGCAATCAAATCTCTAACCATTAAATCAATCGAGTCTCTTATAATTTGATATATCAAAATATCTTTGTTATTTTTTTTAATATTTTTTTTATGTGATTTATAAATATCTCTAAAAAAATTAATTTCAATTAAGTCATTTAAATCAAATAATTTAGCTTTTATTCCATCTTGAATATCATGATTGTTATAAGCAATATCGTCAGAAATTGTTGAAATTTGTGCTTCAAGTGATCCTGAATTCTTATATTTTATTTTTTTATTAAAATTTTTTAATCCAATTAATCTGTTAACAGTAGATAAGTCATTAATAGGACCATTATGCTTTAACAATCCATCTAGTGTTTCTATTGTTAAATTTAGTCCTTTAAATTTTAGATACTTGTGTTCTAAAAACATAACAATTCTTAAAGTTTGAAGGTTATGATCAAATCCTCCATAATTTATCATGCAATCATTAAGAGCATCTTCACCTGCGTGACCAAATGGAGTGTGACCCAGATCATGAGCAAGGCTTAAAGTTTCTGAAAGATCATCATTCAAACCTAAATATTTAGCAATAGATCTAGCTATTTGTGCAACTTCTATTGAATGAGTAATTCTAGTTCTGTAATGATCCCCCTCTGTATTAACGAAAACTTGAGTTTTATGTTTTAGTCTTCTAAAGGAAGCACTATGTATAATTCTGTCTCTATCTCTTTGAAAAGACGTTCTATAAACTGAATTGTTTTCTTTATGTAAACGACCTATACTTTTAGAAAGAGCCAAATGAGAGTAATTATTCATGCTTTAAATTCAATAAATTGATATTATAATAGTAATACCAGTGTTGTGTTATGTTTAAAGAAATTAAATTTACAGATAAAGCTATAAAACAGATTAATAATTTGCTCTCCAAAAAATCTCCTGGTTCTTTTTTTAGAATCGCTATTAAAGGTGGTGGATGTTCTGGTTTTCAATATGAATTTACTTTTGATAATGAGATATCTAATGATGATCTAAATTATGAAAAAATTCTAATAGATAAAACTTCAGCTGATTTATTAAAAGGATCTGAAGTAGATTATGTTTCAGAACTAATTGGTGATCAATTTAAAATCTCTAACCCACAAAGCAAATCTTCTTGCGGTTGTGGTGTTTCATTCTCTATATAATGGTTATCACATCTTGGAATGTTAATTCTGTTAGAGCAAGAATTGAAAATATTAAAGAATACCTTCAAAAATTTTCTCCCGATGTTGTTATGATGCAAGAAATTAAAACACAAGATGAGACTTTTCCCTATGATGATTTTTCAACATTAGATTATGAAAGTTATGTATTTGGTCAAAAAAGTTATAATGGTGTTGCTATTATATCTAAGCATAAACTAGAAAATGTTAGAATAGATTTGATTAAAGATAAATTGAAACAATCTAGAATTATTTCAGCAGAATTAAAATATAAGAAAAAAAATATACAAATAATTAATATTTATACGCCAAATGGTAACCCAGTTGATACAGAAAAATATTCTTATAAAAAAATGTGGTTAGATAGTTTGATTAAACAACTAAAGTCTCTTTCAAAAAAAAATGAAAATATTATTTTAGCAGGTGATTTTAATATTCTTCCTTCAGCAGAAGATGCTTATAATATTAAAGGGTTTGAAGATGACGCTTTATACCGACTTGAGATAAGAAAAAAATTTAGAGAAATAATTAATTTAGGTTTTCATGATGCTTACCGTCATATTCATGGTGGAACAGAGGGATATACTTATTGGGATTATATGAGAGGTGCTTGGCAAAAAAATAATGGCTTAAGAATTGATCACTTCTTAGTATCAAATTCTTTATTAAATATAGTTAAGAATGTTAATATTAACAAAGACCCCAGAGGAAAAGAAAAACCTTCAGATCACACCCCTATTGAAATTGAATTAGCTTAAAGATTTAATTTTATTAACAAGTTCTTCATTAATATTTCTTGGTCCTTTATCTAATCTATTTTTATGTCTTCTTTCACCTGGAAGTCTAACCCCATCCATAGCTGACATTTTACTAAAAAATTTATCAGCATGTTTATCCCAACCTTTACCAGAAATTTTATCTGGTGAGATTGCTATAATAAATTCACCACCACTTGGCGGACCGCCATCGTTATTATCTTTAGCAGCAGTTTCAAAACTAAAATTTTCTCCAATTAATGCTCCAGCTAATAACTCAACCATCATTGCTATACTAGACCCTTTATAACCACCAAATGGAAGTATAACTCCACCATCAGCAATTTCACCAGGATCAGTTGTTTCTTTACCTTCTTTAGTTAAGCCTGTTCCAAGAGGAACTTTGTGCCCTTCTCTTTTTGCAATCTGAACTTCACCCATTGCCATTGAGGCTGTGGCCATATCATAGACAACTGGAGTTTTACCTAGTCTTGGCCAAGCAAAAGAAATTGGGTTTGTACCATATAAAGGTTTCGTAGCACCAGCTGGTGCAACAGCAGGCTTATAAGACGTACAAGCGATACCAACGAGGCCAGCTTCAGCAATAGCTTCAGTTTCAGGCCAAAGGGCTGCCATGTGATGTGAATTTTTTATAGCTAGAACTGCTACGCCATTTTTTTTTGCTAATTCAATAACAGCAGGTAGTCCTAAACTTAAAACCATAGGAGCAACTGCATTATTACCTAATACTTTAATAATACTTGGAGCAACATTTTCTAATTCAGGTCTTGCTTTACCATTAATCTTTTTACTTTTTAAGCCCGCAACATAAGCAGGTAATCTAAACAAACCATGAGACACAGAGCCGTCTCTTTCAGCTCTCATAATAGTGTCAGCTAAAATACTAGCATTCTCTTCATCACAACCATTAGCTAATAATGTATTTTTTGCTAAATCAAAAATTTCATCTAATGTAAGGGAAACTGTACTCATTCCCCTATTAGATATTTTATTTATGCTTGGTTTTCAAATCTTTTTTTAGATCTTCATGATCACCTACAACAGTGTGATACTGACTTTTTGTTACATATTTTTCTAAAAAAGGTACGGATAAAAGAGGTAAAAAACCTCCAAGCACAATACCAATAGCTGCACTTTTTAAATCAGGATCAAGTAAGGCCGCTATAAAGTCTGCTATAATATGAGCTAAAACTATTCCAATTATTCCAGCAATTGCACCATTAGAAATTAATTTTAAAAAACGGTTTATACTCCAACCTGAATAAAAACCAATTAATGGAATTAAAGTATGCACAAAACCAAATATAAATCCTCTTAATATTTCGTATTCTTCTATAAGTTCTTCTAAAAAATGAAGAAATTCTGGTAATTCGTGCGCGTGTTCCATTAGTTACATCTCCTACATATTGTTGAAACTTCAAGCTGAAAATTATTGAAGTCATAATTTTTAATTGGGTTTTTTTTAAATATTGTTTCAAATAATTCTGATTTAAGCTCTTCTGTGTCTCCACAATCTCTACAAATAGCTATAGATGGATTATGTTTAACATGCTCATGACTGCACAATACATACGTTTTATTCTGATTGGATTTATGTATCTTGTCTTCTTCAATTAGTTTTTTTAAAGATCTGTAAACAGCCATTGGTTGTATCTTTTTAAATTTTTGAAATTTATCTAGTATTTCATAGGCAGTTAAATGCTTCTTCGATTTCTTAATTATATCAAAAACTATATCATTATTATTCATTATGTGATGTTATAACATAACATTTTTTTTTGTCAATACACTGTTAATAAAGATTTTTGTATCCGTTATAATTGTAATAAGATTCTCATAAAACTTACATATAGAGGAGATTATGTTTATTAAAAAATACCTTAAATGGATCAGTACTGCTTTAGTATTAACTGGAATATTATTAACTAATTTAAATATCTATCCTATCAATATTTACTTTCATGGTTTAGGTGTGGTTGGGTGGACTGTTGCAGGATTTTTATCAAAAGATAAAGCAATACTAACTAATTTTGGTTTACAAATACCATTATTCTTAATTGGAATTTATAAAATTATTTTATAAAGAAAAATATCTTATTCGTTTGTACAGATAACACAGCTAGAAGCATAATAGCTGAAAGTATTATTTAATACGGCCGTATATATCTTGATATCTAACAATATCTGTTTCTTTAAGAATTGATCCTATTTGTGCTTCCATAATTTTGACTGGTTTCTTTCCAGGGTTTTGAATTCTATGAATAGCCTGCAATGGAATAAATACATGTTCATAAGGCTTTTTTATAAACTTATTTTTATTTAAAGTTATTTTTGGATTTCCTTGTGTAACTAACCAATGTTCGGATCTATGATGATGTTTTTGAAGGCTTAAAATACCTTTAGGTTTAACGAATAATTCTTTAATTAAGAATTCTTTTCCTTCAAACAAATTAGTATACCTACCCCAGGGTCGGTAATAAACATTTTTTTTCTTAGCATATTTATTTTTGTTTTTGTCATACATTTTTAAAATCTCTTTCCAACTTCCAAGATCAGACCAAGGTATATCTAATTTAATACCATTAATTTTTTTTGTTTTTTCTAAGATTGCATAATCAAAAGATTTAGCAGGTGCTTTAATGAATGACGCTTTGTTTAAATAATAAGTGTTATTTTTAAGTTTTGCTTTTTTAATAGAGTTAACACAATTTTTATAAATAATTGGCTGGTGTTTTTTAAAGTTATTTATTATTGAATCTTTTCTAAGAAAAAACATTCCTGAATTCCAACAACCTTTTTGTTTTATAACCTGCCTAGCTTTAGCTTCTTTTGGTTTTTCAATAAATTTAATTACTTTATTAACATTTCCTTTGATTTTTTTAGTTACAAAATATCCATATTCACTTGATGGAGATGTTGGTTTTATTCCAAATATAAAAATATTTTGATCAGTTAAATTTGATTTATTTTTGTTAATTGCTTTATTAAAAATACTCATCTTTTCAATCAAATGATCAGCTGTAAAAAACATTAACGGTTGATCATCAGGAATATCTTTAATTAGAGCTGTGCTTAAAATAGCTGGAGCTGTATTTCTTTTTGCTGGTTCTAATACAATTTTAAATTTCTTAATCTTATTTTTTTTAAGATGTTGTTTAACTTGTTTTAAATATTTTTTATTAGTGCTTATAATTGGTGAGTCATAAATTGACGCTTTAGTTCTTTCTAAAGTTTTGCCTAATAAAGTCCAATTACCAAAATCAATAAATTGTTTTGCTTGATGTTTTTTTGAATTAGGCCAAAGTCGAGTTCCAGCACCACCGCATAAAATGACTGGACGAATTTTCATTAAATTTCTGAATAATCCTTAACTTCTTTTTTCTTACCAGGATGAGTTGGAGCACCTAAATAAGCTGGTCCTACTGTTTGCGCATATTTCCACAGTGTGCCGGAGCCAAAATCTGATTTTCTTGGTTTCCATTTTCTTTTTCTTGAAGCTAATTCTTTTTTAGAAAGTCTGACATTAATCGACCCTTTTTTAGCATCGATATCAATTATGTCTCCATTACGTAGTAGCGCTATAGGACCTCCTAGAGCCGCCTCAGGGCCTACATGACCGACACAAAACCCTCTTGTAGCTCCTGAGAACCTTCCGTCAGTTATAAGGGCGACTTTCTCACCCATGCCTTGACCGTAAATTGCACCAGTAGTTGATAACATCTCTCTCATACCTGGGCCTCCAACAGGACCTTCATAACGAATAATGATAACATCTCCTTCTTTGTACTTTTTGTTTTGAACAGCTGACATTGCATCTTCTTCATTATCAAAACATCTAGCTTTACCAGTAAATTGTAATTTTTTAAGTCCCGCAATTTTAACAATACCACCATCTGGTGCTAAATTTCCTTTTAAACCAACTACACCACCATCTGGAGATAATGGATTATCATATTTTCTTAAAACTTTTTGCTTAGGATTAAATTTAATATTTTTTAAATTTTCCTTCATAGTTTTTCCGGTAACCGTCAAACAATCACCATGAATAAAACCTCCATCATACAGTGTCTTTAACAACATGGGAACACCACCTGCTAACCACATATCTTTTGCAACATATTTTCCTCCTGGTTTTAAATCAGCAAGGTAAGGAGTTTTTTTAAAAATTTTAGCAACATCCATTAAATCAAATTTAATTCCAGCTTCATTAGCAATTGCTGGTAAATGTAACGCAGCATTAGTAGATCCACCAGTTGCAGCGACTATGGTTGCAGCATTTTCTAAAGCTTTTTTTGTTACAATATCTCTAGGTTTAATTTTTTTCTTTAAAAGATTCATAACAGTTTTACCACTAGCTTTGGCATACTTATCTCTTTCCTCGTAGGGAGCAGGAGTTCCTGCAGAATATGGTAAAGCAAGTCCTATAGCTTCAGATACACATGCCATAGTATTTGCAGTAAATTGCCCTCCACATGCTCCAGCACTTGGACATGCAACTAATTCTAATTTTCTAAGCTCTGCTGATGACATTTGACCAGATGAATGTTTTCCAACAGCCTCAAATACATCAACAACTGTTACATCTTTTCCTTTATATCTTCCTGGAAGAATTGAGCCTCCATATATAAACACACTTGGTACATTTAATCTAACCATTGACATCATCAATGCTGGTAAAGATTTATCACATCCGGCAATACCAACTAACGCATCATAACAATGGCCTCTTACAGTAAGTTCAGCAGAATCTGCTATTACCTCTCTTGAAATTAAAGAAGATTTCATTCCTTCATGACCCATTGCAATTCCATCAGTAACAGTAATTGTACAAAATTCTCTAGGTGTACCACCATTAGCTCTAACACCTTTTTTAACAGATTGAGCTTGTCTCATTAGGGCAATATTACAAGGCGCCGCTTCATTCCATGTAGAGACAACTCCTACAAATGGTTTTGCTACATCTTTTTCAGTTTCACCCATTGCATAATAAAATGATCTATGAGGGGCCCTATCTGCACCTAAAGATGTATGTCTACTTGGAAGTTTCTTTTTGTTAAATTTTGCCATTATATACCCTTAATTGTTACTGATATTTTATCAATATCATTCTTTAA
Organism: Candidatus Pelagibacter sp. PS_10_02; assembly: GCF_059418005.1. Lineage (NCBI taxonomy): Bacteria > Pseudomonadati > Pseudomonadota > Alphaproteobacteria > Candidatus Pelagibacterales > Candidatus Pelagibacteraceae > Candidatus Pelagibacter > Candidatus Pelagibacter sp. PS_10_02. The sequence continues at coordinate 494,553 of NZ_CM182076.1, read as the reverse complement.
ATTATTATAATTAGTTTTTTCCTGTTCAACAATCTCTTTTGGCGCTCTATCTACAAAACTTTTATTTTCTAATCTTTGAGATATCTTGTTCATTTCGTCTTGAATTCTATTTTGTTTGCTAGTTAAATTTTCTTTTATAAGTTTTAAATCAACATCTTTATCAAAATAAATTTTAAATAAATCGCCTGAAACGACCATAGTTGCTGCTGGTTTATCCAAATCATCACTAAGAATATTATTTATTCTTCCTAATTTTTTAAGGATAATTTCATTATTATTAATAAAATCTTTTTGATCGTCATTAATATTATTTATGGACATATCTATAAACGAACCAGGGCTTACATTTAGCTCATTTTTAAACGACCTAATTTCAGATATGATGTTTATAATATTCTCAACTTGTTCAGTACTAGTGTCTTTATTAATCTTTCCAGATGGCCAATTAGCATGCATTAAAAAATTTTTACTAGAATTATCAAACTTACTTTTGAGCCAAATTTCTTCAGTAACAAACGGAATAAAGGGATGCAATAAAATCAAAATTTGCTTGAATACATAGCTTGAAACTTTTTTAACCTCAGATTTTGCTCCTTCATTATCCGAAAACAGTATTGTCTTTGATAATTCTAAATACCAGTCACAATAAGAGTGCCAAGCAAATTTATAAGCATTTTTTGCTGCCTCATCAAATCTGTAGTCTTTTAAATTTTTCTCAATTTTTGACTTTGCTTCAATTAGCTCTGCATAAATCCATTTATTAATATTAACTGATAAATTTGGAATTTTATCGATATTGGTAAAATCACATTTATTTGTTATTAAAAAATTATTAGCATTCCAAAGTTTATTAAGGAAATTTCTATATCCTTTAACCCTATCTTCAGAAAGTTTTACATCTGTGCCTGGAGATGCCATTGAAAGTAGAGTAAATCTTAATGCATCAGCACTATACTTTTCAATTAAATCTAAAGGATCAACTACATTTCCTTTTGATTTTGACATTTTTTGTCCCTTCTCATCTCTTACTAATGCATGAACATAAATGTCTTTAAAAGGTTCTTTATTTAAAAATTCTGTGCCAAACATAATCATTCTTGCAACCCAAAAAAAGATAATATCAAAACCTGTAACTAGAACAGATGTTGGGTAAAATTTTTCAACATAATTTTTATCCTCAGGCCAGCCTAAAGTTGCAAATGGCCAAAGACCAGATGAAAACCAAGTATCCAACACATCTGCATCTCTTTTTAACTCAACATCTTTACCATAATGATTATAAGCTAAATTTTTTGCTTCTTCTTCATTGTAAGCTACAAAGATTTTTTTATCTGGACTGTACCAAGCTGGTATTTGGTGACCCCACCAAAGTTGTCTTGAGATACACCATGGCTCAATATTGTTCATCCATTGAAAATAAGTCTTTGACCAATTTTCAGGAAAGAAATTTGTCTTTTTTGAGCTAACAACTTCTTTAGCTTTAACAGATAATTTTTCTGCATCTACAAACCATTGTTCGGTTAAAAATGGTTCGATTATTGAATTTGATCTATCACCATATGGAACTTTATTCTTAATATTTTCTTCTTTTACAAAAAATTCTTTTTCTTTAAGTTCTTTTAAAATTCTCTTTCTTGCTTCAAATCTATCTAATCCAATATATTCTTTGGGAGCATTTTCATTGATTTTACCAGCTTCTGTAAAAATATTAATAATCTCAAGATTATTTCTTTGTCCAACGTCATAGTCATTAAAATCATGTGCTGGAGTAATCTTTAATGCTCCTGTTCCCTGTTCAGGATCTGCATAATCATCTTCTATAATCTTAATCTTTCTGCCAACAATTGGTATCGTTACTACTTTGCCAATAAAATCTTTAAATCTTTCATCTTTTGGATTTACAGCAATCGCAGTATCTCCCAACATTGTCTCAGGTCTAGTAGTTGCTATTGTTATAAACTCATCAGTTCCATCTATTGGGTATCTAATGTAAAAAATTTTAGAATTTACCTCTCTTTGATCAACTTCAAGATCAGAAATTGCTGTTTTTAAAACAGTGTCCCAGTTCACAAGTTTCTTATCTTTATAAATTAAATCTTTATTATAAAGATCCACAAAAACCTTGATTACCGATTTAGATAGATTTTCATCCATTGTGAAGGCATTACGAGACCAATCACAAGAACATCCAAGTTTTTTTAATTGATTAATAATAATATCACCATATTGGTCTTTCCATTCCCAAACTTTTTCAATAAATTTTTCTCTACCAATTTCATTCTTATCAATCTTTTCGGTTGTTAGTTTTCTCTCGACTAAAGCTTGAGTGGCAATACCAGCATGATCTGTTCCTGGCTGCCATAAAGTTTCATAATTATTCATACGGTGATATCTAACTAAAAGATCTTGAATAGAATTATTTAAAGCATGACCCATGTGAAGGCTGCCTGTTATATTTGGTGGAGGTATAACAACAGAGAATTGTTTTTTATGTTTTACTGGTTTAAATAAATTATTTTTTTCCCAGTAAGAATAAATTTTGTCTTCAACGTCAGTATGTATGTATTTATCGTTACTCATAGATGATTATAAGTTTATAATTTAATAATATGAATTAACAATAATCATTTTTGAAGGCTTATTTGGTAGACTAATTTTATATATTTAATATATAAAAGGATCTGTTTTGCTTAAAATATAGATACGATGGCAACGTGGCGGAATGGTTACGCAGAGGATTGCAAATCCTTGTATCCCAGTTCGATTCTGGGCGTTGCCTCCAAAAAAAATCTTGTTTTACTTTGAAAAAAAAGTAAGTTGAGTTTTTAATATTCCTCGGTAGCTCAGTTGGTAGAGCAGTTGACTGTTAATCAATTGGTCGCAGGTTCGAGTCCTGCCCGAGGAGCCAATTCAAAAAAAATTTGTTTATTGATCTATTTTGGGGTCTTATATTATTTATTTATCCAACTTTAGAAATACTTGTACTAGAGGTCTGTAAAGTTTTACTAAACTTCAATTTTTGATCATTATTCAATTCTGAATAAAGCTTAACTAAAAAATTATAGTTTATTTTCAAGTGGCTTTCATTAGATTTTTCAAGACTGCCCAAATATTCTGAAAAATCTTCAAAAAAATAATTAACTGGAACTTTTAGATAATTTGCTAATTGAAGTAACCTAATAGAGCTAACTCCATTAGTTCCTTTTTCATATTTTTGAATTTGTTGAAATGTAACGTTGATTGCTTTTGCTACCTTGGTTTGTGTCAAACCTAAAGCTAACCTTCTAAGCTTTAATTTATTACCCAGATGTTTATTAAAATTATCTTCCATTAAGACCCCTCTTAAAATTTATTTTATAAATTTGTATTGAACAGATTTTTACTAAATAGCGCAATAAAAAAATTTATTATTTTATATAAATTTAAGTAGTATATGGAATTAGTGTCAAGAATATAAAAAATAGATTTATCAAAATTCTTGTTGATAAATGGACAAAAATTGAGCTATAAAATTTGACTTAAAAATAATTTTGTTCGTTCGCTTTTTGGATTTGCAAAAAAATCTTTAGTAGATGCTTTTTCTACAATCATTCCCTCATCCATAAAAATCATTTGGTCAGCAACTTCTTTGGCAAAACCCATTTCATGAGTAACAACTATCATTGTCATACCTTGTTTAGCTAAATTAACCATTACATCTAATACCTCTTTAATCATTTCAGGATCTAAAGCAGAAGTTGGTTCGTCAAACAGCATAATTTTAGGCTCCATACAAAGTGCTCTAGCAATTGCTACCCTTTGTTGTTGACCACCAGAAAGTTGTCCTGGAAATTTTTGGGCTTGATCTAAAATTTGAACTCTTTCTAAATGCTTTAATGCCAGCTCTTCTGCTTCTTTTTTAGGCATTTTTTTCACCCAAATGGGAGCAAGTGTGCAATTATCTAAAATTGATAAATGAGGAAAAAGATTAAATTGCTGAAATACCATTCCTACTTCAGCTCTTACCTGTTCAATATTCTTAGTGTCTTCAGAAATTTCAGTTCCATCTACAATGATTGACCCTTTTTGATGTTCTTCTAATCTATTAATACATCTGATTAATGTAGATTTTCCAGAGCCAGATGGACCACAAACAACAATTTTTTCTTTAGGTTTTACTTCAAGATTTATATCTTTTAAGACTTGGAAATCACCAAACCACTTATTTACATTTGTAATTTGAATAATTGAACCTGACATAATTTATCTATCTGTTTTATATTTTAATTCTAATTTTTGACTATATTTACTCATACTATAACAAATAATCCAGAATATTATTCCAGCAAATACATATCCTTCCATTGAAAATCCTAGCCATTTTGGATTTGTTTTAGCTAAATTTAACATACCAACCACCTCTAAAAGACCTACTACAAAAATTAGCGGTGTATCTTTTACAAGTGCTAAGAATGTATTGGCTATTCCTGGGATTACTAATTTTAAAGCTTGTGGAAGAATAACAAAGATATGAAGTTTCCAGTAACCCATACCAAGTGACTTAGCAGCATCATATTGACCTCGAGGAAGGGCTTGTAGACCACCCCTAATAACTTCTGCTGTATAAGCTGCTTCAAATAAAGTAATGGCTACAACTACTCTAATAAGTTTATCCACATATGTTCCATCAGGTAGAAACATTGGAAACATTACTGCCGACATAAATAAAACTGTTATTAAAGGCACACCTCTCCAAAATTCAATGAATGAAAGAGATGAATATTTAACAATGGGTAAATCAGATCTCCTACCAAGTGCCAACATCATCCCTATTGGGAAGCAAAAAATTAAAGAGAAGAAAGAAACAATAAACGTTAAAGATAAGCCACCCCACGCACCTGTTTCAACCCACTCAAGTCCAAAAGAACCTCCAGAAATCAAATAATAAATTAGGACAAAGGAAATAATTGGTAAAATAAGGGTGTAATAAAGAGAAAGATAATTTCTAAATTTAGCAGGTACAAAAAATCCAGCTGCCATAAAGGCTAATACAGCAACAAATGTTACATTAATTCTCCATTGTTCAGCATTAGGATACATTCCATACATAAATCTATTAAACCAAACTTTAATATAAACCCAACAAGCACCACCGCCCGTACACGCTTCTTTAGTGTCCCCTGAAATATTAGCATCAAAAATGAACCAATTTAATAATGGAGGAAGTGAGAATATTATAAGAAAAATAATACACAAACTTAAAACAGCATTGAAATTACTTGGGTTAATATTCTTATTTAGGCTATCTAAAACTTTAATACCTGAAAATTCAATTCTAATAAAATGAAGACCAATGACCCCAAAGATTAAAGGGGTAAAAAAATTAATAAACCTAGGTAAAAAAGAGGTAATATTTGTACCTAAAAAATTATTTAAACAAAAATCAAAAATACCTAAGAAAAAAAATAAAGCTCCAATAATTAGAGAGGTATTTCTACTTAATTGGATTTTAGATTTTGGTAAATCAAAATTTTTTGAATTCATTATTTTTCCTTTATCGCTATTCTTTGGTTGTACCAATTCATTAATAATGAAATTGCTATACTAATAGTTAAATATGTGGCCATTGTAATACCAACAATTTCAATTGCTTTTCCTGTTTGCATCATCGCAGTACCCGCAAAAACCAAAACTAGATCTGGATATGCAATTGCTGCAGCTAAAGAAGAATTTTTAGTTAAATTTAAGTATTGATTAGTAGTTGGAGGTATAATTATTCTTAATGCTTGAGGCATAATTACTAATTTCAAAACTTGACTTGGTGTTAAGCCAATTGATGCAGCAGCTTCTTTTTGCCCTTTACCAATGCCTTGAATACCTGCTCTAACATTTTCCGCAATAAATGTTGCTGTATAGAGTGTTAAGGCTAAAGTTAATGCAATTAGCTCCGGTGGTATACCCATACCCCCATCAAATGTGTAAGAAGATTGAGACATTTTTCTTAGCTCTGGAAAGCTGAAAGATAAATCAACACCACCAACTAAAAATGTTAAAAGCGGCAGTCCTATAAAAATAAGTAATGAAATTATTAAAACTGGTAGCTGCTTACCTTCTTGTTCTTGTTTCTTTTTTGCAAATTTTACAAAAAAGAATACTAAAAAAAGCGCAACAACTAATGTTGTTAAAAAAACATCAAAATTTGTCCAAATTGGTGCTGGTGTATATAAACCTTTGATGGTCATGAAAGATGACCCTAATATCATTGTTGCATCTTGAGGCATTGGCAGTGCTCTTAGAGCGGCAAAATACCAAAAGAAAATCTGTAATAATAATGGAACATTTCTAAAAAATTCTATGTAAAAAGAAGAAGTTTTTCTAATCAAATAATTTGGTGACAATCTAGCAACCCCAACAATTATACCTAGTATTGTCGCAAGAATAATTCCGATAAAGGCAACTAATAAAGTATTAAGCAAACCAACAAGATATGCTCTGGCATAAGAGTGTGATCCGTCATAATCAATTAAAGAAAACTGTATATCAAATGAAGCCTCTTGAGTTAAAAAACCAAAACCAAATTCAATACCTCTTGTGCCCATGTTCTCTTGAGCATTCATGGTAAAGAAACCAAATACTAAAACTATAAATAATAACGTTAATAGTTGAGGTAAGAATTTTTTTAATTTCATTTGAAGGGTATTATAAAAAAAGGGCTAGATAAATCTAGCCCTTTATATGTTTTATTAGATATTAATTATCTTGCTGGTGGTACGTATAATATTCCACCTTTAGTCCATAATTGGTTTGGACCTCTATCAGGTAAAATACCAGTATCAGCGATATTTCTCTTGTAGCTTTCACCGTAATTACCAACTTGTTTGATAATTCTTAAGCTCCAATCGTTATCTAAACCAAATGCTGCACCCATTTCACCTTCAGAACCAACAAGTCTTTTGATTTGTGGGTTATCAGAAGTTTTCATCATGTCAGCGTTTGAAGATGTAATACCGTATTCTTCAGCTTCGATCATTACGTTTAGAGACCATCTTACGATGTCTTCCCAAACTGCATCACCTTGACGTACAACAGGTCCTAGAGGCTCTTTAGAAATAGTCTCTGGTAACACGATGTGATCATCAGGGTTAGTCATTTTTGTTCTTTGTGCTGCTAAACCAGACTTGTCAGTTGTGTAAGTATCACATCTTCCTGAGTCATAAGCTGCAACAACTTCATCAGCTTTTTCGAAAGCTACTGGCTCATATGAAATTCCTTTTGAATTAAAGAAGTCTCTCATATTAAGTTCAGTTGTAGTTCCGATGTTAGTACATGCTGAGATTCCATTTTTGAATTGGCTCGTAGAAGTAATTCCTGAGTCTTTTCTTACCATGAAACCTTGGCCATCGTAGAAGTTTACTCCAACAAATGTTAGACCAATGTCAGCATCTCTAGAAAGTGTCCAAGTTGTGTTTCTTGATAAGATATCAATCTCACCTGAAGTTAGAGCTGTAAATCTTTCTTTAGCACTTAGTGGAGTGAACTTAACTTTGTTCGCATCACCTAATACTGCAGCAGCAACCGCTCTACATACATCAACGTCAACACCAGTCCAATTTCCAGCTGCATCAGCATTTGAAAATCCTGGTAGACCTTGAGATACGCCACATCTTACAAAACCTTTTTTCTGAGTGTTTTTAAGAGTTTTTGATTTCTTAGCTGCCATTGTTTCAGTTGAAAAAGCAACTAGAACAGCAAATACAGCAACTAAAGAAGTTAATTGTTTTACATATTTAAACATTATTATTCCTCTGTTTTTATTTATTTGTTAACAAATAATTCAATAAAATTGAATTGATGCAATTAACCATTTGGTGCAATAAATAACAACCCCTATATCTAGTATTATCAAAAATAAATATTCAACTAATTGTGGAAAAAAGTAGCATATGGTGCGCCCTGCACGACTCGAACGTGCGACCCTCGGTTTAGAAAACCGATGCTCTATCCAGCTGAGCTAAGGGCGCAAAAATACTCTAATAAACATACTTATAATACGAATTTAATTTTTAAAAAGGAATTTTTTACAAATTATCAATAAAGTTAATAACTCTAATCTACCAATAACCATGAAAAATATTAGACAATATTTGGTTAAAAAATGAAGATCATAAAAGCTGAAATCAGCTAAACCATACATCGAAGAGTTAACAGTATTCATTAATGTTAATATTGATAACTTAAAAGAATTTTCAAATTCAATATTGCTTGCAGTTAATAAAAAAGTCAAAAACAATAAAGACAAAATAAAGATTATAATTGATAAAAAGTATTTATAAATTTCGTCTAGTTGAAAAAACTCTTTAGAAAATAAATGCTTATTTATATAAATATTTTTTGGTCTGCTGTAAGAAAGAATTTCATTGATAGAATATTTAAACAATGAATATATTTTCAAAAACCTAATTCCTGAACTTGTTGAAAAAAAAGAACCACCAATAATAACTAAAATTAAAAATAAAAATGATAAGTTTGGCAAATTATTATCAAAAGAAAGACCTATATTTGAAACGCTACTGGTTAAAGAAAGAAATAATTCAATAAAATTGTTTTCAAAATTTAAAAATATGAAAAATATTGTTGTTAATATTCCAAAATAAAAAAATAAATGAATATCTTCATTGAAAAAATTCATATTATGATTTTTTGTAAAAGTTAGATTATAAATTAAAAAGATACTAAAAAATGAAGTTAGCATTAAAATTGATGTTATAATTATTTGAAAATCATTAAGCAAAATACTTGATAGATAAGTAGTAGGTAGAAAACCACCAGATGAAATAATTGTCATTGCTAAGTTTAATGAATTAAATAACCTAACTCCAGATAAATTAAGAATAACAAAAATCATCAAAGTGATTAGTGAATATAATAGAAAAATTTTTAAAGATTGTTTTAAGGTTTCTGCTTTATTAAAAGATAAAAAATTAGTTAATGTCTTTTTAAAACTATGATCAAAAATATCTATTAAAAGTATAATAGAAAATAAGAAGTACAAACCTCCTACCCATTGTGAAGAAGATCGCCATAAAATTAACCCTTGATCAATATGTTTAATATTATCAAAAATTGTAAAACCAGTAGAAGTAAAACCAGAAATTGACTCAAAATAAGAGTCGATGAATGTTAAGTTATAATTGCTAAAATAAAATGGAATAGAAATAATTAATGGTAATAAAAAATATCCAAAGAATATTGTTATTATTTTAGAGTAAATTGTTATTTTATTTTCATTATTTTTATCAATTAAAGAAAAAATTATTGCTAAGAAACCTGATATTATAAAAGTATAAACATAGGTGTTTAAATTAAGATAAAGATTCAAATAATAAGAATAAATTATATTAAAAAAAGAAAGGATTGCTATTAGTCCACAAAAGACACTCAAATAAATGAGTTTAATATAATTCATTTGGTTAAATAGAGCTTATACGAAACATGTTTTCAACAACATGTAAAAAATCTTTTTTTGCTAGCAATACGATTATATCTTCTTTTTTAAATACAAAATTGGATCTGGGTATAATTACTTCTTTTTCTCTTAACACCGCTCCAATTCTTATTTCATCAGGCAAATTAGCGTTTTTTAATTCTTTATTAACTAGCTCTGAACTTTCAATAATTTCAGCCTCTATAACTTCATATTCACCATTTAAGATACTGTATGCATTTTCAACCGTTCCTTTATGAACATGTTTTAATATGCTTGAAACTGTATTCATTCGTGGATCTATAAAGTCATCTATTTTTAAAGAAGATTGTAATAAAGCATAATTAGGCTTGTTAATTAATGCCATTGTTCTTTTTTCATTAATATCACTTTTATCATTAGTAAATTTTTCAACCAATACACTAACCATTAAATTATCTTCATCATCATTTGTAAGAGCCAAAACGGTCTGCACCTCTTCTAAATTAGCCTCCATTAGAACTTCTTCATCTAAAGCATCACCATTTATGACAATCGTATTATTGAGTTCACTTGCAATAAATTCCGCTCTTTCTTTATTTTTCTCAATAATTTTTACTCTTGCTGAATCAAAGCTTTCCTCAAGGTTTTTGGCAAGATTAAATCCAATATTTCCACCTCCAATGATTAATATTTTATTTGATATTTTTTCATTATGACCAAACGCTATAAGTGTTTCTTTCATTTGAGATGCGTTTATTACCACGTAAGCTTTATCACCTTTGATTATTTTATCTGTTTTCTTAAGAATAATAAATTTATCATCTCTAACAACCCCCATAATATTAGCATCTAATTTTGGGAATTTTTTTGTAAGATCATTAAGTTTGATATTAATAATTGGGCATTTATCGTTAATCAAAATTTCTAGTAACCTAATTTTATTATCTGCAAAAGGCACATTGTCCAATGCTCCCGGGGCCTCAAGTTTTCTTTGTATAGATTTTGCAATTTCAATTTCTGGTGAAATGATAACATCGATTGGTAAATTTTCTTTATTATAAACTCTAGTAAACTTTGGATTTAAATAATCTTGAGATCTAATTCTTGCAATTTTTTTTTGTACATTAAAAATAGAAAAAGCAATCTGGCATATCAACATGTTTATTTCATCATTACGCGTTACAGCTATGATCATGTCAGCTTCTGATGCATTCGCTTTTTCTAAAATCGATGGGTATGTTCCTTTTCCAACAATAGATTTTACATCTAACAAATCATCAATTTTTTGGATATCTTCACTAGACTGATCTATGATCGTTATTGAGTGACCTTGCTCACTTAAAATTTTTGCTATGGTAAAGCCTACTCTACCAGCTCCACAAATTATAATATTCATTTAGTTTAATTCCTTGATCCCCAAGCCTTTAAGTTTTCTATGCAGAGCAGATCTTTCCATTCCAATAAAATCAGCAGTTTTTGATATATTGCCATTAAATTTTTTTAATTGTGTAGTTAAATACTCTTTTTCAAAATTTTCTCTAGCTTCTTTTAATGGTATAGATAAAGAGTTTTCTGATGGTACATTCTTAATATCAGGCGTTTTTAAAGATTCTTTAATGATATTAGAAATTTTATCAGTACTATCTGGCGAAAGTATTGCTATTCTCTCTATTAAATTTCTTAATTCTCTAACATTTCCTGGCCAATCATAATTAAGTAAATAATTATTATCCGTATCAATACTTAGTTTTTTTAAATTATAATTTGATGAGATTTTTTCAGAAAAATATTCAACCAACAAAGGTATGTCGGAAACTCTATCTTTTAAAGAATCAATATTAATTTCAAATACATTTAGACGATGATATAAATCTTCTCTAAAATTACCGTTTTGTATTTCTTTTTTTATATCTTTGCTAGATGAGCATATAATTCTCACATCAACATTAATATCATGATTGCCATTAATTCTCTTAAATTTTTGATCTATTAAAACTCTTAAAATTTTAGATTGAGTATCAAGTGGGATTTCAGAAATTTCATCTATTAAAAGTATACCCTTTGATGATTTCTCTAAAGCACCATAAGTTATAGAACCATTATCTTTTTCTTCACCAAATAATTCTAATTCATATTTTTTAATATCAAGTAATGCTCCATTCAGAATAACAAAAGGACCCTTCTGTCTTTTGGATTCTTTATGTATTTTTCTTGCAATCAATTCTTTACCAGAGCCTGTAGGTCCATTAATGAAAATTCTACTTTCAGAAACTGATATTTTATTTATTTGATCTTTAATTTTTTTAATATTGTCACTAACACCAATTAATTCATAGGAATAAAAAAGTTTACTTTCAAATTCTTTATTTTTATTTCTAAGATTTAAGTTTTCAACAGCCCTATTAATAAAATTTAATAATCTTTCTTGATTAAAAGGTTTTTCAATAAATTCGAAAGCACCAGCTTTTAAAGCTTTGATCGCCATTTCAACATTTGCATGCCCTGTAATTATTATAACTGGAATATTTTTATCTTTAGTTTTAATATGTGATAAAAGTTCTAAACCATCATTGTCACCCTTGTCTAACTTAACATCTATAATTGCAACATCTGGAAGTTTTTTATCAATCTCATTTAATGCTTGATTATAGTTTGCAGCCAATCTTGTTTTATAACCAGCTTCTAGAATTAGATCGTTAATAATGTTTCTAATATCCACATTATCATCAATAATTAATATTTCAGTACTCATTATTTTTTGAATATAATTTCAATTTTGGCACCATTTTCAAGTGATATAAAATTTATTTTACCATTATGATCATTTATTATTTTATTAACAATAGACAAACCTAAGCCAGTACCTTTTTTTTTCGTTGTAAAGTAAGGATTTAAAATATCATTTAAATTGTCAGCAAATATTCCAAACCCTAATCCATTATCAATAATACTAAAATTAATTTTTTCTTCATTATCATTTAAATAAATGTCAATTTTTCCAATCAAATCAATATTATTAATCTTTTTTTCTTGTATGCTTTCTATAGAATTTTTAATCAAATTGAAGAATACTCTACTTAGTTGTTCATTATCAGAATTTAACAATATGTCAGCTTTGCTTGCCTTAAAATCTATAATAATTTTGTCATCTAATTCATTTATTAATTTAATATTATCTTTTATTAAAGAAACTAGGTTGTTATCTTTAAGAATTGGTTTTGGCATTCTTGCAAAATCTGAAAATTCATTAACTAAATTTTCTATTTGATTAATTTGTTTTCCAATAATCAATAAACTTTTAGAAAAGTCTTCTTTTTCATGATCAGCTACTTTTTCTGAATATTTACTTTTTAATCTATCAATCGTTAATTGAATAGGTGTAAGAGGGTTTTTAATTTCATGAGCCAATTTTCTAGCTAAGTTTTCCCAAGCTTCATGTCTTTCTTTAATTATAAGTTTTTCTTGTTGTGATTTTAGTTGATCTATCATTAAATTAAAATTTTGATTTAATAATTCCATATCTTTATCAGTTTTAATTTCTGGTACTTTAATATCAAGATTGCCTTCTCCGATATTAGAAGATGCTATAATCAAATTATTAATAGATCTAAAGAATCTTGATGAAAATCTTATAGCAATTGATATTGATAAGAATAATAATAATGAGACTATAACAAGATAAATAAATACAAATGATACCTTAATTCCAGTTTGTTTGTTTAAAACTGTGTAGTAAAAATTAAGTGCTTCTTGCGACTCAAGTAAATATTGTGAAATTTTTTTATCTAAATATTTAATTATATACAAATACTTTCCGTCAAAATTTTCAAGTTTTATGATTGATGCTGTTTGATTTTTAAAAGCATTAATAATCTTAAGTGGTCTTTTATCATTTCGAACCATATCTAAAGCATCACTTAAAGGTGGTGTATACAAAGTCATATCTTCTAAAGTTGATAGATATAAGTTTCCATTACCATCAATGATATGAACCTCATCCATACCTCTAATTAATTTTTGAGTATTTAGAAAACTTTTAAATTGATTAATGTTTGTGTTTAAAAAATTAATACTTTTGTTTAAATCAAATGCAATTAAAATTATCTCTGATTGAGTTTTAGTTCTAACTTCTTCAGTATAACTTTTTGCGATTTCATAAGAGTTATTAACTGCTGTTGTAATTTTTTTATCCAAATATTTATCAAGAGCAAAAGAAAGTAGAAATAATGAAAATAAAGAAATTAAAATTGAAGGAATTAAAGTAAATAATGCAAAAAATGTTATATATTTTCTATTGGCTTTAGAACCACTTACATCAACATCTATCTTTAAAGAATTTCTTACTTCTGAAAATATCATAAAAAACAGAAGTATTAATAATGCAATATTTCCAATTAATAATAGCTGGAGATTATCATCAGATAATTTTAAAAAACTTTTATCAATAAACGTTAAAAAGGTTACAAAACCTACAAATAAAGTGATTAAAAATATCACAATGATAAATATATTTTTTTTTATAAAATCAATCATTGTGGACAAAATAATGTGTTATATATTTTTATCATGAATAGTTGCTTTATAATACTTGCTGGAGGCGAAAGTAAAAGATTTAATTCAAATATTCCAAAACCATATGTAGATTATAAAGGTAAGCCTTTATTATTACATTCAATTGATAAAGCTAAGGTATTTAATAAGTTTAATAAAATTATTCTTGTAATTAATAAAAAACATAAAAATTATATCAAAAAACTTAATATCAAAAATATCAAAATTATTAATGGCGGTAAAACTAGAGCAGAGTCTGCTTATATGGCCCTAAACAGTATTAAAAAAAATAATTTTAAACACGTAATAATTCATGATGCTGCAAGACCAAATTTTTCTCTAAAACTTTTAAAGAAACTAATGGATGGATTAAAAAAAAATGACTGCATAATTCCTGCTATTCAAACATCAGATTCGATTAAGGAAAAAACTTTAAATATTGTTAAAAACTTAAAAAGAGAGGATGTTTATTTAATACAAACCCCTCAAGCATTTAACTATAAAAAACTTTTTGCACTTCAAAATAATAAAAGTGAAGATGTTACTGATGATGCCAACTTATTTGTAAGAGCTGGTAAAAAAATAAAGATTATTAAAGGCGAGCTTACCAATAATAAAATTACAATAAACAAAGATATTAAATTAAACAATTTAGTAAAATTTGGACTTGGTTTTGATGTTCATAGATTGGTTCCTAAAAAAAAACTTTATTTAGGTGGAATTAAAATACCCTCATCTGTTGGTACATTAGGTCATTCAGATGGAGATCCTGTGTTACATGCAATAACTGATGCAATTCTTGGAGCTTGTTCTATTGGTGATATCGGTGAAAAATTTTCAGATAAGAATAAGAAATTTAAAAATATTAGATCGACAATTCTATTAAGTGAAATAATTAAGCAAACTGTAAAAAAAGGCTACCTAATCAATAATCTTGATATAAATATAATTACTCAAAAACCTAAAATTCAAAAATATAAAAAACAAATACTAAACTGTATTGCAAAAATTTGTAATATCTCCCCAAGTCAAATTAATATAAAAGGCAAAACAACTGAAAAGTTAGGTGTAATTGGTAAAGAAAAAGCTATAGCTTGTGAAGTAATAGCTTCAGTTATTAAAAATGATTAAAACTTTTAACTCATTATTTGTTACTATGTTTGGTCTTGGCAAAATTAGATATATGCCTGGAACATTTGGGTCACTGGCAACTGTAATTATTCTTTATTATCTATTCCACACTCTAAATGTTTCACCAAATATAATTTTATATGGTTTGATAATAATATTTATTTACTCATTTTATGCTGTTTCAAATCATATAGAAAATAGTGAAAATAAGGATCCAGGTGAAATTATTATAGATGAATTTTTAGGTCAATCGATACCCATATATCTTTATGAGATATCTCATGGAACAACAAAAGATGATGGTGAAGCTATCGTTTATTATGCTCTATTTTTTATTCTTTTTAGATATTTTGATATCATAAAACCATTTCCTGTAAACTTTTTTGATAAAAACTTTAAAAATAGTTTTGGTGTAATAATGGATGATATTTGTGCTGGATTTTATGTTGTGTTAACACTTGTGTGTTTCATGATTATTAAAAGTTATGTTTTGTAATGAAAAATTTAGTAAAAATATTAACTAAAAAAAAATTAAAGATTGCTTTTGCTGAGTCTTGTACGGGTGGTATGCTTGCATCAGAAATAACATCCGTAAGTGGAGCCTCAAAAGTATTTGGTATAGGTCTTGTCACTTATTCAAATCAAGCAAAAATAACTGTTTTAAAAGTAAATAAAAGCATTATTCAAAAATATGGAGCTGTTAGCCCTCAATGTTGTAAGGCTATGGTTAAAAATTTATCAAAAATTTCTAAAGCACAAATTAATGTTTCAATTACAGGTGTTGCAGGTCCAAATGGTGGAACTAAGAAAAAACCTGTTGGACTAGTTTATATTGGAATAAAAAAAAATAATAAAATATTTATTACTAAAAATGTATTTAAAGAAAAAAGTAGAAAAGCTATCCAAAAATCTACAATTAAGAAAACTTTTAAAATTATAAAATCACTAATTTAGAGATTTTCTGCCTTTTTTTGAAATGCATCAGCTATTTTGTTTAAGCCAAATTGGAAAGATTTTTCCATAATTAAATTTAAAAACTTATTTTTTATTTCAAAATCAACATCAAATTGAACTTCAGTGTAGTTTTCTTTTTGTATAAATTTCCAGTTATTTTCAAGATGATTTAAAGGACCACCAATATTAGTTACATGTATTGAATCATTTTTTTTATCATAACGAACATCACTTTTATAAGTATCTACAAAAGGTTTTTTACCAATAGTAAGATCTGCAATAATTAATATCTCGTCTTGTTTATCTTCTTTTTCATAGACTTTTGAGTCTAAACAAAAAGGTATAAATTCTGGATATTTTTCGATGTCTAAAACAAAATCAATTAATTTTTGTTTTTCACGAGCTATCTGCCTAGTTACTGAGGCTTTGGGCATTAATGTTTATTTAATCTATTTTGTTGAAGTTTAGCAAAGTCTTCATCAGCATGATAAGAAGATCTTGTTAGTGGTGAAGAAGAGACTAATAAAAAACCTTTAGATTTTGCGATATTTTCTAAATCTTTAAATTCATCTGGATGATAATATCTCTCAAGCGGATGGTGTTTTACTGAGGGTTGTAAATATTGCCCAATTGTTAAAAAGTCTACATCAGCAGACCTTAGGTCATCCATTACCTGAATTAATTCATCTTTACTCTCTCCTAAACCAACCATTAGACCTGATTTAGTAAAAATTTTTTTATTAATTTTCTTTACATTCTTTAAAAGTTCCAATGAACCAAAATATCTCGCACCTGGTCTAACTTTTAAATAAAGTCTTGGAACTGTTTCAATGTTATGATTGAAAACATCTAAGTCTGCTTCTAAAATTTTTTTATAAGCATCCCCTTTTCTTAAAAAATCTGGGGTTAAAACTTCGATTGAAGTATTTGGATTTTTTTTTCTTGTAGCTGTAATTACATCAAAAAAATGATTGGAACCTCCATCATCTAAATCGTCTCTATCAACAGAAGTTATTACAACATGCTTAAGATTAAGCTTGTGAACTGCATTTGAAATTTTGTAAGCCTCAAATGGATCTAAGTTTTCAGGCTTTCCTGTTTTAACATCACAGAAAGCACATGCTCTAGTGCAAGTATCGCCCATAATCATAAATGTAGCATGTCGCTTACTCCAACATTCAGTAATATTTGGACAATTAGCTTCCTGACAAACTGTTACTAAATTATTTTGATTAACAATAGTCTTAGTTAAGAAGAATTCTTTGCTGTTAGTTAATTTAGACCTAATCCAATCAGGTTTTTTTTTAATTGGATTTACTGGTTTGTTAACTTTTTCTGGGTGTCTTGGTTTAATTGTCATTCTTTTTAATTATATAGAGGGTCTCACCTTCTTTTCCAAATAAAAACTTTTCACGTAATAGTGTTTCAACGTAATCTAAATCAAGATTTTCACTTAATAAAGAATTCTTGAACTCTAAATCTTTAATTTTATTTCTTAAATCTGCTTCTTCTTTTGTTAAATTCAATAAAACTTCTTTTTTTTTAAAGTATGAAAAAAGACCTCTTTCCCCATCGAGTAAATTAAAAAAGAAATAGAGTATTAAAAAAGTAGAGATTAATAAAAAATAATTTTTCTTAATTTTACTCAACATTAATGAATCTTATTCATTTTTACTTTTTTACCAAGCTGTTCTTCTATACGTAATAGTTGATTATATTTTGCAACTCTTTCAGATCTTGTAAGAGAACCAGTTTTAATTTGATTGGAATTAGTTCCAACAGCAAGGTCGGCTATAAAAGTATCTTCACTATCTCCAGATCGATGAGATATAATTGTTTTGTAGCCAATGATTTGAGCAAATTTTATAACCTCAAGTGTTTCAGAAACAGTGCCAATTTGGTTTAACTTAATAAGAATTGAATTTGATGAATTATTTAGAAAACCTTTTTTAAGTCTCTCTAAATTTGTAACATAAAGATCATCACCTACAATTTGAACATTCTTTGTAGATTTCATTAAATTACTCCATGAAGTCCAATCATTTTCAGCAAAAGGGTCTTCAATTGATTTTATCTTATATTTATTTATAATTTTTAGATATTTATTAATTGTCTGATCTACTGAAATAAATTTTTTTGAATGAATTGAATATTTTTTACTTTTAAATAGCTCATTAGCCGCAACATCTAAACAAATTGAAACATCTTTACCATTTTTAAAGCCTGCAGCTTTTATTGCTGATACAATTAAGTCTAAAGCTTTTTCATTGCTATCAATCATAGGTGCAAAACCACCTTCATCGCCAACAGATGTAGATAGATTCTTTTTTTTAATAAGTTCTCTTAAACTGCTTATTACTAAAAAACAAATTCTCATTGCTTCAGAAAAATTTTTGGCTTTATCTGGTCTGATCATAAATTCTTGGATTCTCAAACCATTATTTGCATGAGCCCCACCATTAATAATATTCATTAGTGGATAAGGTAAACTAAAATTATTCTTAACTAAAAAAGTTTTAAATAATGGTGTTTTTTTAATTTTTGCTGATAGTTTTTTTGCAGCCATTGATACAGCAAGTATAGCGTTAGCTCCTAAATTTGTTTTTTGTCTTGTGCCATCAAGATTAATTAATATAGTGTCAATACGAATTTGATCATGAATATTAATACCTTTTAGCTTTTTAGAAATTTTAGTATTAATTACATCAATTGCATTAAAAACACTTTTACCAAGATATCTTTTGTTATTTTTGTCTCTTTTTTCAAATGCTTCATACGTTCCTGTAGAGGCACCTGAAGGACAAATAGCTGATGCACTTTGATTCTTAGAATAAACTTCAGCTTCAATAGTAGGATTACCACGACTGTCAAATACTTGACGAGCTCTAATCTTAAAAATCTTACTCATCTATTTTTTTATTAAATTATCGATTTCAAATAGTTGGGATAATAGATTTTCTAATTTATCTAAAGGTACCATATTTGGTCCATCAGACGGTGCGTTGTCTGGATCTTGGTGAGTTTCAATAAATACTCCAGCAACACCTACTGCAACTGCAGCCCTTGCAAGATATTCAACAAATTCTCTTTGACCACCACTAGTTTCTCCTAACCCTCCAGGTTGTTGTACTGAATGTGTAGCATCAAAAATAACTGGATAACCATTTTTTGCCATTATTGGTAAAGATCTCATATCAGAAACAAGTGTGTTGTATCCAAAACTCGCACCTCTTTCAGTTACCAGGATATTTTCATTCCCAGAGTCTGATATTTTTTTGGTTACATTAACCATGTCCCAAGGTGCAAGAAATTGACCTTTTTTAACATTTATAATCTTTCCAGTTTTTGCTGCGGCAACCAACAAATCTGTCTGTCTGCATAAAAAAGCTGGAATTTGCAATATATCTGCATGGCTTGCAACAACTGAACATTGTTCAATATTATGGATGTCAGTTAAAATTGGTACATCTAACTCTTTTTTAATTTTGTCAAAAATTGGTAAAGATTGTTCAAGACCTGCCCCTCTCTTTCCTTTTAGACTTGTTCTGTTTGCTTTATCAAAAGAGGTTTTATAAATAAAACCCATCTTAAATTTAGAGGTAATCTCTTTAATTTTTCCAGCCATATCCATGGCATGTTGCTCTGTCTCAAGTTGGCAAGGTCCAGCTATAATACAAATCTTATTATTATTAGCAATTTCAATATTTCCACAATTAACTTTTATATTTTTCATTTATATTTTTTTGCAGCTCTAATAAAAGAAGAGAATAAAGGATGAGGATCTAAAGGTCTAGATTTAAATTCAGGATGAAACTGAACTCCTATAAACCAAGGGTGATTTTTGAGTTCGATAATCTCTGGAAGCTTTTTATCTGGGGATAAACCTGAAAATATTAACCCTTTCTTCTCAAATTTTTCTTTATATGAAATATCCACTTCGTATCTATGTCTATGTCTTTCTTTAATTAATCTAGATTTATAAATATCTCTAATTTTAGATTTCTCTTTTAAAATTGCATCGTAAGAACCAAGCCTCATGGTTCCACCAAGATCTTTATCTGTGCCTTTAACTTTTCCTCCACTTTTTTCCCACTCATGCATTAAGCCAATTAAGTGAACTCCTTTTTTATCAAATTCAGAAGAGGTTGCTTTTTTAATCTTTAATTGATTCCTTGCAAACTCTATAATTGCCATTTGCATACCATAACAAATTCCAAGAAAAGGAATTTTATTTATCCTTGCATATTTAATGGCCTCAATTTTTCCCTCTGTTCCTCTTTTACCAAAACCTCCTGGAATTAAAATTCCCGAAACATTTTTTAGTTTCTCTTTAATTTGTGAAACTTTTAGTTGTTCAGAATCAATTCTTACTAAATTAACTTTAAGATTATTAGTAATGCCTCCATGAGTAAGTGCTTCATCTAAAGATTTATAAGCATCTTTTAATTCAACGTATTTTCCAATAATTGCAATATCAACTTGTCTCTTTGTATTTAGGGTAACTTTGGTTATTTTTTTCCATGGTACTAAATTATTAGATCTTTTAGATTTTAGTTTAAAATGATTTAAAACCTGAACATCTAATTTTTCTTTTGCAAAACTAATTGGTGCTTCATAAATTGTTTTTACATCAACGGTTTCAATTACATTTCTAATATCAACATTACAGAACAAGGATATTTTTTTTCTGTGCTCTAAAGGGATAGGTCTTTCTGATCTGCAAATTATTATATCAGGTTGAATACCAATACTTCTTAATTCTTTTACAGAGTGTTGAGTTGGTTTTGTTTTAATTTCGTCTGATGCTTTTAAATAAGGCACTAGAGTTAAATGAATAAATAATGAATTTTTCTTACCAACATCGTTAGAAAATTGTCTTATAGCTTCTACAAATGGAAGGCTTTCGATATCACCTACTATGCCTCCTATTTCACAAATTACAAAATCTTCTTTGGTAGTGTCATATTTAATAAACTCTTTAATTCTATCAGTGATGTGGGGAATAACCTGAACAGTTTTTCCAAGATACTGTCCTTTTCTTTCTTTTTTAAGAACATCACTATAAATTTTTCCAGTTGTAATATTGTCTGTTTTCTTTGCAGTTACTCCAGAAAATCTCTCATAATGACCTAAATCTAAATCAGTTTCAGCACCATCATCTGTTACAAACACTTCCCCATGTTGAAACGGACTCATTGTTCCTGGATCTACATTTAAATATGGGTCTAATTTTCTTAAACGAACTTTGTAACCTCTAGATTGTAATAAATAAGCAAGAGATGCAGAAGAGAGACCTTTACCAAGAGAGGAAACCACGCCGCCAGTGACAAATATAAATCGCGCCATGGAATTATCTTATAGCGATTATTTTATTAATTGAAAAGACTTAATTGTTATTTTCTGGAATCGACGGTGTATCATCAGATTTTTCCTCAATTACATCTAGTACAGAAGATGTTGGAGTTAGCTCACCCCGAGATATAATAGTAAGTAAGAGGCTACAAACTATAAAAAGAGTAGCAACAATTGCTGTTGCTTTGCTCATGAAATTACCTGCAGATCTTGAAAGCATAAAATTATCTTGAGACATTCCAATACCTAAAGCTCCACCCTCTGATTTTTGAGTAAGTATTAAAAGAACCAGAATAAAAGCTAGTATAAGATTTACTACTAGAAGAATATTTTCCATTGCGTTTAACTATACGTTTTTTTAACTATATCAATAAATTTTTTAGCATTTTGTGATGCTCCACCAACTAAAAAACCATCAAGATTATTAACTTTTTTAAGATTAATAATATTCTTAGGATTTACAGAGCCACCATATAAAACTCTTAGAGGCTTATCTCTAAATTTATTCTTAATAAACTTAATTGTATCAAAAAGATCCTTATGAGTAGGAATAACTCCACTTCCTATAGACCAAACAGGTTCATAGGCAATAAATATGTTTGCTTTGTTTTTAATATTTTTTAATCCAAAATGAATTTGTTTAGATAAAGTTGATTTTGTTTTTTTTTGTTTTTTTTCTTTTAAGGTTTCACCAATACAAAAAATGACTTTTAATTTTGATTTAAGAGCACTTTTAATTTTAAGATTGATAACTTTATCAGTCTCACCCTCAGCTCTATTTTCGGAATGACCAATGATTACAAATTGTGCACCAATATTTTTTAACATATGTGAATTGATAGAGCCTGTATAAGGTCCATAATCATCACCTTCATGACAATTTTGACCACCAATACCTATTTGACAATTTTTGAATTTTTTTGAAAATGCATCAATCAAAGTAAAGGGAGGACAATAGATCAATCTACCTTTCTTGATATTTTTTGATTTTGAAAATTTAATAACTT
The DNA here is from genome assembly GCF_059418005.1 of Candidatus Pelagibacter sp. PS_10_02. NCBI lineage: Bacteria > Pseudomonadati > Pseudomonadota > Alphaproteobacteria > Candidatus Pelagibacterales > Candidatus Pelagibacteraceae > Candidatus Pelagibacter > Candidatus Pelagibacter sp. PS_10_02. Next base: position 472,113 of record NZ_CM182076.1, on the reverse strand, counting down.
TATTCAATGAATTTAGTGAAGTTAGGCTTCCATACATTTTCCAGTTAGCTACAAAATACATATATTTATTTGTCATTATGAAAGAATTAATCTATAGATTTATTTTAGTTCAATAAATATATAAAGCAATGATTAGTACTTTTAAAAATTTTACAAAGAATAAAATTGCTGGATTAGCATTAATAATTGTCATTATTATTGCATTTGGTTTTGGAGGGTTTGGTGGTGGGTTTAACACCAGCAATCAAAATAATATAGCTAAGATTAATAGTACTAAAATTTCAACTCAAAACTATGTTGATTATTTAAATCAATCTGGATTAAGCAATCAAGTAATAAAAAATAATATTGATAATGGTATTATTGAAGAACTTTTATCAGCATTGGTCTCAACTACATTATTGGATCTAGAAATAAATGATTTGGGTCTTTCTGTCTCTAAAGAGATCATTGCACAAAAAATTATGTCTAACAAAAATTTTATGGATGATAAAGGTAATTTTCAAAGAACCTTATATGAAAAATTTTTACTAACAAACAATTCATCTGCACCAGCCTTCGAAATCAAATTAAAAAATGATGAATTACAAAAACAACTGTTTACTTACATCGGTGGAGGCACCAAGACTCCTGATTTTTTAATAGATACATTTTATAAAGAACAAAATAGTAAATTAGAAATTGATTATCTTGATTTAAATTTATTTTATAAAAAAAAAGATGAATTTACTGAAATTGATATAAATAATTTTATTACTGAAAATTCAGATAAGCTTGTGCAAGACTACATTAATTTTGAGTATGTGAATCTAAATCCTAATAATATGACAGGATTAAGTGAATTCAATCAAGCTTTTTTTGATAAAATTGATGCAATTGAAAATCAAGTTTCAAAAAATATTAATTTTTCACAAATTATAAAAGAGCTAAATTTGAAAGCTAATAAAGTGGTTAACTATATTAATTTAGATAACAAAGAGGATATAAAAAATTTAATTTATAATTCAAGAAAAAACAAAATAGATATTATTGAATATAATGGTAATTATACATTATATAACATATCTCAATTAAATTCAAAATTACCAGGCATCAAAGATGAAAAATTTAGAAAACAAATAACAAACCTTTTATTTGAAAAAGAAAAGTTTGCATTCAATAAAGATATTTTAGATAAGATTAATAAAAAAGAATTTGATCAAAATTCCTTTTCAAAATTAGGCTCTGATAAAATTAAAAGAATTAAATTAAATTCAATAAAAGATGATAAAAAATTTGAAATAAATTCAATTAAAGTTTTATATTCTTTACCATTAAAAACTTTTACTTTAGTGGCAGATAGTAAAAACAATGTATATTTAGCTCAAACATTAGCTTTTGATATAAACAATGTTGATTACAAATCAAAAGAATTTACTGATGCATCCATTAAAGGAAGTGCTCAAAATAAAAATAGTATCTTAAAATCATATGATTTCTTTTTGAATACTAAATATGATGTTGTTGTAAATGACTCAGCCGTTGATCGAGTTAAAAATTATTTTAAATAATGCTCAATAAAAGCTTTTCTGAATTTAAGCGCCAGCACCAAAAAAAAACAAATCAAGTACTTTTTGTCTCTAGAAAGATAAAAGATAATACAGAAATTTTAAATTTAATCGAAAATTTTCTTGTTGAAAAAAATAGCTTTATTTTTGAGTCGGTTGAAAAAGGAAAAATAAAAGGAAGATATACAATATTTGGAAAAAATCCTGATAAAATTTGGGAATTTAATAATGATAAATCTTACCTAATTGAAAATAAATCTAAAAAAAGAATTAAAGGTTCACCTGATAAAATTATAGAAAGAATAATTGAAAGTTTTAATTTTAAAACACCTGCTAGTCTTCCTCCTATTTGTTCTTTAATTTCCGGTTACTTTTCTTATGACTCAATTAGATATATAGAAAAAATACCTAACAAATGTAAAGATGATTTAAAATTACCAGATGTTAGATTGTTAAGACCTCAAACTGTAATTATTCATGACAATCTAAAAAAAAAGATTTTCTACATAGTAAATGTTTTTAAAGATAAAAAAATATCAAACTATAAAAAAGCATATTTAAGAATTAAAGAAGATATTGAAAGATTATTAATAGAGTCTTCTTTTAAAAAGACTTCACCACTAACAACATCATTTTCTAATTTTAAAGTTAAATCTAATACTTCAAAAAATAAGTTTCTGGCCATGATTACAAAAGCTAAGAAGTATATTAAGCTTGGAGATATATTTCAGGTTGTCTTAAGTCAAAGATTTGAGGCAAAACTATCTAAAAGTCCATTAGATATTTATAAAAAATTAAGAAATACAAACCCTTCTCCATTTATGTATTTTTTTAATTTTACAGATTTTCAAATAATTGGTGCGAGTCCTGAAATCTTGGTTAGACTTAGAGATAATAAGATAACAGTAAGACCAATAGCTGGCACTAGACCAAGAGGCAAAGATGTAAAAGAAGACAACTTTTTAGCCAAAGATTTATTAAATGATAAAAAAGAACTTTCAGAACATCTAATGTTATTAGACCTTGGTAGAAATGATGCGGGTAAAGTCTCAAAAATTAATTCAATTAAAGTTACAGAAAGTTTTATAATTGAAAAATATTCCCACGTTATGCATATAGTTTCAAATGTGATTGGAATATATAATAAAAAATTCACTAAATTTAAAACCTTACTCGCCGGTTTTCCTGCTGGAACTGTTTCTGGCGCGCCTAAAATAAGAGCAATGGAGATTATTGATGAATTGGAAACATCAAAAAGAAAAGTTTATGCTGGAGGCATCGGCTACTTTTCTTCGAATGGGGAATTTGACACCTGCATTGCTCTACGAACAGCTATAGCAAAGAAAGATAAATTTTATGTACAAGCTGGTGCAGGTATAGTTGCTGATAGTAATCCAATAAAAGAATATGAAGAAACTATAAACAAAGCGAAAGCATTACTAAACGCATTAAAATAATGAAACTTTTACTAATAGATAACTATGATAGCTTTACATTTAATCTCTACCATTATCTTTCATCATTAAAGGTAAATGTTGATGTTGTTAGAAATGATAAAATTAATGTTAAAGAAATTATCAAAAAAAGATATGATAGGATTGTAATTTCCCCTGGACCAGGTAACCCAAATCAATCTGGTAATTGTATTAACATTGTTAAATCACTTTATAAGCAAGTGCCAATTTTGGGTGTATGTTTAGGGCATCAAATAATTGGCCAAGTTTTTGGTTCAAAAATAATTCAAGCAAAAAAAGTTATGCATGGCAAAACTAGCAGAATAAAGTCCAAAAAAATTGGAATTTTAAAAAATCTACCCTTAAATTTTGAGGCCACTAGATATCATAGTTTAATTATTGATAAGAAAACTTTATCTAGTCAGCTTAAAATCACCGCTGAAACTAATGATGGCGTTATAATGGGTATTATGCATAAAGAATACAACATTCATGGTGTTCAATTTCATCCGGAAAGTATTAAAACTAAATTAGGAATGAAAATATTAAAAAACTTTATTAATTATTAATCTATGAAAGAAATTCTAGAAAAATTAAGAAAAAAGCAAGATTTAACTTTTGCAGAAAGTAAATCTGCCTTTGAATTATTAATGACTGGAAAAGCTAATGAAGAGGAGATTTATAACTTTTTAACCCTGCTCTCTGAAAAAGGTGAAGTTTCAGATGAAATAGCAGGAGGTGTTTATGTCCTTAGAGAAAAATCAAAAAGAGTAAACGTTGCCGATTGTGTTGATACCTGTGGAACTGGTGGAGATGGCATGAATACTTTAAATATTTCAACTGCTTCTGCTTTATTATTGGCCAGTATGGGTACAAAAGTAGCTAAACACGGTAATAAAGCCGTATCATCAAAATGTGGTTCTGGGGATGTTTTAGAAGCTCTTAAAATTAAAATAGATCTTGAGCCAAACGATATAGAAAAAGAAATCAACAATAATAACTTTGGTTTTATGTTTGCTCCCAATTATCACAGCGCAATGAGATTTGTTGGTCCTGTTAGAAAGAAAATTGGCAAAAGAACTATTTTTAATATGATCGGTCCATTAAGCAACCCAGCTTTAGTTGATAGACAAGTTGTTGGTGTTTTTGATAAAAAATTACTAAAGATATTTGCAGAAGGACTTCGAAATTTAAATATTAAATTTGCATGGATTGTAAACAGTGAAGATGGTTTGGATGAGATATCCCCTTATGCAAATACAAATGTAATTCAATTAAAAGATGGTGAGATATCTGAAATTACAATTGATCCAAAATCTCTTAATGTTAATGCAGATAAATTCGATAATTTAATTGGTGATGATGCTAATTTTAATGCTAATAAAATGATTGAAATATTTAAAGGTAAAGATAATGATTTTTCAAAAGCTGTTTGTTTGAATGCAGCTGCTGGATTAATAGTTAGTGAAAAGTTTACAAACTTTTTAGATGCTTATAATTTTTCAAGAGAATTTATTTTATCAGGCAAACCCTACTCTCATTTAGAAAAAATTCAAAATGTCTGAAAATATATTAAATAACATAATTACAAAAAAAATAGAAAGAATAGATTTATTAAAAAAATCAACTAGCTTAGATTCTTTAAATGAAATTATAGATAAAAATAGCTCTTATATTAATTTTAAAGAAAAAATTGAAAATAATATAATACAAGACAAAATTTCAATAATAGGTGAAATTAAGAAAGCTAGTCCATCAGCAGGTATAATTATAAATGATTACAATCCAGTTGAAATTGCAAAAATTTATAATGAAAATAAAGTAACTTGCTTATCAGTTCTTACAGAAGAAGATTTTTTTTTAGGAAATTTAATTCATATTAGTAAAATTAAACAACAATTTAATTTACCAATTTTATGTAAAGATTTTTTTATTGATAAATTTCAAATACCATTGGCTAAAAGTTATGGAGCTGATGCAATTTTAATTATTCTTGCAGGTGTATCAGATGATTTGGCTCATGAATTATATGAAGAAGCATTAAGATATAATATGTCAGTTATTGTTGAAGTGCACACTGTAGAAGAAGCAGAAAAATCTTTGAATTTTAAAGATGCTTTAATTGGAATTAATAATAGAAACTTAAAAACACTAATGACTGATATTAATACAACCTACGATATTCATAATGTACTTGCTAAACACCAAGGACCATTAATTTCTGAAAGTGGAATTAAAACAAAAGATGAACTTTTAGATTTGAAAAATAAAACCTCTATTAAAACTTTTTTAATAGGAGAATCACTTTTAAAAAATTTATCAGAAAATTCTATATTTTCAGTTTTAAAGTCAAATTAAACCCTATTTTACTTACTTATTTAGCTATTGTTAATTAATAAGAACTTTTATAGAACATTATTTGTACGATATTTGTTCTTATGCTTACAAAAAAACAAAAAAACTTGCTTTTATTTATCAACAAAAAGTTGAGAGCTTCAGGTGTTTCACCTTCATACGAGGAGATGAAAGATTCTTTAAATTTAAAATCAAAGTCAGGAATTCATAGATTAATAAGCGCTTTAGAAGAGAGAGGGTTTATTAAAAGATTGGCTCACAAAGCAAGAGCTCTAGAAGTTATAAAACTACCTGAGACAGCTTCGGCAAATGATATTTACAATAGCTTTTCACCTAGTGTTATTAAGGGTGGATTGGACAACGATACAACTAATGCAGATGAAATTGAAATACCTGTTCTAGGTAAGATTGCTGCTGGAACTCCAGTAGAAGCAATTCAAAATGAGGTTGCTAGAATACCACTTCCAAGTAATCTAGAAAAGAATGGCCAATATTTTGGGCTTAAAGTTCAAGGAGATTCTATGATTGAAGCAGGTATCAATGAAGGAGACACAGTAATTATTAAAAGAACTGATACAGCTGATAATGGAAAAATTGTTGTAGCTTTAATAGATGAGCATGAAGCAATGCTTAAAAGAATTAGAAGAAAAGGCAAAACTGTAGCACTTGAAAGTGCAAATAGAAATTATGAAACTAAAATATTTGGCCCAGATAGAGTAAAAGTTCAGGGTGTTTTAGTATCTTTATATAGAAACTTCTAATAAAATAGTTTAAAAATTCCTAATGTCAAATGTAGCAACAAGATTTGCTCCCTCACCTACTGGAGCTCTTCATATTGGTGGAGTAAGAACAGCTTTATTTAATTGGTTATTTTCTAAAAACCAAAAAGGAAAATTTCATCTTAGAATTGAAGATACTGATAAAGAAAGATCTAAAGATGAACATAAAGTTCAAATTATCAAATCTTTAAAATGGATCGGTATAGAGCATGATGGTGAAGAATATATACAATCAACTAAAATTGATGATCATATAAAAGTTGCTAATGAGCTGCTTAAAAGTGGCAATGCATATAAATGCTACTGTTCAAGTGAAGAGATTGAAGAACAAAAAAAAAGAGCCAGACAAAAAAAGCTTCCTTATATCTATAATAGAAAATGTAGAGATCTACCAGAAACAGACTCTCCTAAAGATATTAAACCTGTAATTAGATTTAAAAGTAAAATTGAAGGATCTACTATACTAAAAGATTTAGTACAAGGTGATGTAGAAATTGACAATAATACAATTGAAGATTTTATAATTTTAAGGAATGATGGAACACCAACATATAATTTATCTGCAACAGTTGATGATCATCAAATGAATATGACCCATATCATTAGAGGGGATGATCATAAGATTAATACATTCAAACAAATGCAAATTTACTTAGCAATGAAATGGGAAGTTCCTGAGTTTGCACATATACCTCTTATTCATACAATAGAAGGTAAAAAATTATCAAAAAGAGATAATGCATCAACTTTAGATGACTATTCAAAAATAGGAATAATGCCCGATGCATTAAGGAATTATTTACTGAGATTGGGTTGGTCTTTTGAGGATAAAGAAATATTTACTCTGGATGAAAGTATTAAGCACTTTAACTTAGAAGGTATAGGAAAATCACCCTCTAAACTAGATATGAGTAGAATTTTATCAATGAACGAGCATTATATTAAAAATATTGATGAAAATGATTTATTTAATCAACTCACAGAATACTGCAAATTATATAAGGGTGAAATTAAGTCAGATAAAAAAGATAAAATCAAAAAATCTCTAACTTTCTTAAAAAATAAAGCAAAAACATTAGAAGATATATTTAATAATGGTCAATATATTATTGTAGATGAAGTAAATTTTAATCAGGATGATATTAAAATCATTGATAATAAAGCAAAAAAAATCATTTCTGCTTTTAGCACTCAATTTGCTACCATTGATAAGCTTAGCAAAGAAACGTTAGAGCCAATAGTAAATGAACTAATTAAATCAAATAATACAAATTTTAAAGGAGTTGGTCAGCCTTTAAGAATAGCTTTAACAGGTTCAAAATTTGGACCTGGCATATATGATATAATTATTTCACTTGGAAAAGAGGAAGTTATAAAAAGATTAACTAATAAGAAACTTAGTTAACACGGAAGAAGCTTCATCAGAAGATGAGGTTTTTGATCTAATTTTAATTAAAGTTTCATCACACTCATTGATTTGTTTTTTCATTAATTCTGGATTTTTTAAAAAATAAACAACAGAATTGTAAATCTCTTTAGCATTACATTCTTTTTGTATTAATTCAGGAATTATCTCTTTGTTGTTAATAATATTGATGATATTAGCAAATTTTGTTTTCACCAACATTTTAACAATTAAAAAATTCAAAAAATTCATTTTATAAATAATTATAGAAGGAACTCTTGCATTGCAAATTTCAAGAGAAACAGTTCCAGATTTAGAAACTGCAAAAATAGATTTATTTAGAATTTGTTTTTTGATATTTTCATCAGAAATAACTTCAACATTTTTTAAATTTATATTATGAATTTTTTTACTAATTAAATTTTTATTATCTTCAGTAGTATGAAAAATAAAAGTAAAATTATTAAATTTTTTATTCATCATATTAATAAAATCTATCAAAATAGGTAAAAGTAAATTCACTTCAGCCGATCTACTTCCAGAAAAAAGAGAAATAATCTTTTTATCATTGGATATAATGCTAGATAGATCTATTTTGTTATTTGACTCATGTTCTAATAGCGGATGACCAACAAAAGTATTTGGGATATTTTCTTTATCAAAATATTTTTTTTCAAAATCAAATAATAATAAAATATGATCTAAAAACTTTTTAAATTTTTTTACTCTGCCCTCTCGCCATACCCATACTTGTGGTGCTACATAATGAATAGTTTTTATCTCATTATTTAATTTTTTAACTTTTTCTGCAACTCTTAAGGTAAAATCAGGACTATCCACACTAAATAAAATATCTGGCTTAAATTTTATTATTTCTTCTACAGTTTTATTTATTTTATTCTTTATTTTAAAAATATTTAATAAAACACTTGTAAAACCGATATGGGTAATTTCTTTAAGGTTAAAAATAGATTTTATTCCTAAGGAATTTAAATGTGTTCCACCAACACAAGCATATTCAATATTAGGATTATTTTTTTGGAGTTTAGATATAACTTTAGAAGCGAGTTTATCTCCAGAAGGTTCACCAGTTAATATAAAGATTTTTTTCATTCTACCGAGATAAACATCTTATTTTTATTTGCAAATTTTATGCATTTGATTTTATCTAAAAAAACATGTTGTTTGCTTTTTATAACAATACCCCTTAATCCAGCAGTCTTACTTTGTTTGATAGTTTTTAATCCAATCGTTGGTAGATCTACTCTCAAGTCTTGTTTTTTTTTGGGAAACTTAACTAAAACTCCGTGATTTTTAAATTTTTTGCTTTTGCTTTTTTCAAGCATTTTTTTAGTCCCACCTTTTCCTTCTATAGAAATTACTTTTTTGTTTCTAACTACAACAGCTTGACTAAAATTATATTGTCTTAAATTATTTAATGTTTGAATTGCTTTTTTAATATCTAATTTATCTTGTTTGTTTGGTTTTATCTTTGAATAATTACCTTTCGTTAAGGATAGTTCGGGATTAAATTTAAGTGAATTTTCAGTTTTTATCTTGTTTTGAGCCAATATCTTAATAATTTCTTTAAGTATCGCTGCATCTCCAAGCTTTGCAGCTTTGATTATTCTAGGGATATAATAAATTCCTTTTAAATCTAATTTCAATTTAGAAAAGTTTGGTTTATTTACTTTTCCAGCAAATAAGACTTTTTTACAGTTTTTTTCCCGAAGAATATTAATAATTTTACCGAATTGACCTATGGATACAGAGAAAGAATTTTTGTCTTTTTTAAATTTTCTTAATTTTGATAAATCTATTATCAAATATTTAATTTTTTGTTTCTTTATAGTATTAAGAATTATATTTGGAAAATCAGTATCACCAAAAAACAAACCTATCATCTTATGAAAATGGTGTACAAATTGACCTTTTTTTATCCTTTGTAATAAATTCTATTACATCTTTAACCAAGGGATTATCTTTAAAAGAACCATTTAATTTACTCAAGTTTTCAGTAAGATTTTTTGTTGCAAAGATTTCTTTATAAGCATCACTTAATCCTAAAATATCTTTATTTTCAAAGTTGGATCGTCTTAATCCTATTAAATTTAATCCTTGTAATGAATTTCTATTACCTGTTGATAACCCATAAGGGATAACATCATTTAATACACCAGTCATTCCACCTATCATTGCCATTTTACCTATTCTTGTAAATTGTTGAACAGCAGAATTTCCACCAATAATTACATGATCATCAATGATTGCATGCCCTGCAATAGCAACATTATTAGCTATAATTATATTGTTACCTAAGTAACAATCGTGAGCAACATGAGATGAAACCATAAATAGACAATTATTTCCAATTATAGTTTTTCCACCACCACCTACTGTTCCTGGATTTATCGTTACATACTCTCTAATTTTGTTATTGTCACCAATTATTAAATTGGTAGGTTCACCATTGTATTTCAAGTCCTGTGGATCATTAATTGAAACAAAAGGGTATATTTTATTTCCTTTACCAATTTTTACATTTCCAGAAATATTTACATGTGATTGAATAACAGTGCTTTCACCAATCTCAACATTAGGGCCAATTACACAATAAGGACCCACTCGAACGTTTTTATCTAATTTTGCTTTTGAGTCTACGATTGCAGTTTTATCTATCATTTATTTTCCTTAATAAATTTTTTTAAATCTTTAGCTGGATAGCCCATCACTTTAGTATTATCAGCAATATTTTTAATAACTCCTGAGCCGCCACCTATTTGAACATTGTTTCCAACTTTAAGATGTCCAGATATTCCTGCTTGTCCACCAATCATCACATTATTTCCAATTATAGAACTACCAGCAAAACCAACCTGTCCTGCAATAATACAATTTTCTCCAATTTTATTATTGTGAGCTATATGAACTTGGTTATCTATAAAAGTATTTTTTCCAATTACTGTATTTGATAAAGAGCCCCTATCAATTGTTGAGCCACAACCAATTTCACAATTATCTTCAATTATAACGATACCAATATGGGGATAACGGATATTTCCATCATTGTTAGGAAAAAATCCAAAACCTTTCTTTCCTATTACGCAACCATCTAAAATTGAAACATTATTTTTTATTAGAGTATTTCTAATTATTACATTAGATCCTATTGAGCAATTATCTCCAATTACAACATTACTTTCAATTATTGAATTGTGTCCTATTGAAAAATTTTTTCCAATTTTTACATTTTTACCTATCAATATATTGGTGCCATGTCTAAATTTTTTATAAAAAGATGTCTTTTCAATATTCGATGTTAATGGATCAAAGTCATCTGTAATGGCATCTGGATAGAAAAGTTTAGTAATCATTGCCGTAGAAATCAAAACATTTTCAACAACAATAGGTTTACAATTATTTGGTAAGATATTTGTTAATTGTTTAGTAGTTACACAATAAGCTGCTTTAGTAATAGAAGCTGTACTTTCATATTTTTTGGAATGAAAAAAAGTAATATCATTATTTGTTGCTGTAACAAGATCTTTAATATCAATAATTTTAGATCCTGTATAATTATTCTTATTATCTGTATTAGAAGAGTATAATATATCTTCAATTTTAAATGGACCTTGGTTTTTAAAAAAAGGATTAATCATTGTAAAAAGTTTTTAACAAAATTATTGAAATTTACTTATCAAGAATTATTACTGATTATTTTCTATCTACAATTGTTGCTGACCATAAAGCATCAGCCATTTTTTTTCCTTCTACAAAAGCTTCGCCTTTATATTTCCAAACTCTACCATGCGATCTTATTGCTTCAATATTCAGTTCTAGTTTGCAATCAGGTATAACTGGGTTTCTAAATCTTGCTTTTTCAATACCCATAAGAAAAACAAGCTTATTTTCGTAAGTCTCTTTGTCTATGCCATGAGCAGTTAGAGCTGCTGCAGCCTGACCAAAAGCTTCGACAATCAAAACACCAGGCATAACTGGATTTCCAGGAAAGTGTCCTTGGACAAAAAAACTATCTTTTCTAACATTTACGATTGCAGTAGCTGAAAACAATTTTTTGATATTAGTTAACTCATCAATTAAAAGCATTGGTTCTCTATGAGGTAGTAAATCAATGATTTCTTTTTTTGAAAGATTAAATTCAGTCATTAGTTTAATTTAATATTTTTAACTCTTTTATTAACTATAGTTAAAATTGAATCTGTAATATCTAAATCTTCTCTACCAATTATTATATGACTTTTCTGTAAAATTATATGTATAGAATTTTTTGAAGCATATTCAGAAAAAATAGGAGTTAAGTTCTCTAATAACTTTTTTATTGCTATATTTTTTTTAAGCATTAAGTCATTTTTGCTATCATTTACATCTTTATTGAATTTATTTGCATTTATTCTTAACGCGTTAACTTTTTTTTCAAATTCTTCCTTGGAAATAATATTTTTTTGTTGAGATATCTTTTTTTCTTCAGTCTTTAATTTTTCTTCAATTTTTTTAAATTTAGAAATATTCTTGTCATTAATTACATCTACTTGTTTCTTAATATTTTTACCAACATTAGACTCATTTAAGATTTTATCAGTATCAACATAAACAATTTTTATTTCATTTGAATTAATTGGATTAAATGCAAATAACAACAAGAATGATAATGAAATAAAAAATTTCATAATCAAAATGATGTTCCTATATTAAATTGAAATGACTCAGTTTTATCAGTATTTGCTTTTGAAATATTTTGGATGAATGCAAAATTCATAGGACCAATAGGTGTAAACCAGTTTACAGTCAAACCAGTAGATGATCTTATACTGTTGGATTCATCTACAGTGTCAGAATAATCTACGCCCCAGACATTGCCGGCGTCTATAAAATATTTCATATCAATGTTTTCAAAACTTTCAAGTAGCATTGGTAATGTAGTACTTAAATTAATAGCTGCTGCATAATTTCCACCTACATAATCGTTACCATCTCGAGGGCCAATTTTTCCAGTTTCGAAACCTCTCATTCTGCTACTGGACAAACCTAGTCTATTAGATACTCTCACGTCTTCATCGGTAAGAGAATTAATTGCTTTGCCATAAAAATTTATGTCAACAACCATACTGTTTTCAAGTTCATGCCATTTTTTAAACTCGTAACTATTACTTAGAGCAAAATCATCTGATATTAATGGCACTGATTGATTAAAAATACTTCTAATGCCATCAGTAGTTCTATATTTCTGATTACGCAAATCGTAATCTAAAGTATATGAAAATTTATTTTCAAAATAAGAGCCCTCTTGTTTCTTAAGAGAAGCACTAGCAGATGAATTTGTACTTATTTTTTCAAAATAAGTAGAAACACCAGGACTAAAAAAAAGATTTTCATTTTTTTCAAAACTTGTGCCTAATGAAAAACCAGTTTTTGAGCTCTCATAACCACTATCACTCAATTTATCTATAGTAACTCTCTCAATATTTGTAATTAATGACCTACCGCTATAATTAAAATTGGGATTATTCACAGAAAAATTACCTCTGATCGTATCTTCACTTACTCTTAAACTAGTTGATAATTTAACACCTTTTCCTAAAAAATTATTTTCTGAGACTGAAAAACCAACAGTTCCACCATCTGACCCAACACCTGCACCTAAGCTAATTTCACCAGTAGGCTTTTCAACTACTTCTATGTTAATAATCTTTGAGGATGGACTCGATCCCTCAATAGTTTCAGAATTAACTGTTTTAAAAATATTTAAAGCTTTTATATTATTTAAACCTTTTGCATGCAGAAGCTCATTAAAAGGATCACCTTCATCAACTTCCAAATTGGATCTTATAACACTCTCTTCTGTAATATTATTTCCAAAAATGTTAACACGTTCTACATAGAGTTTTTCAGATTCAGTTACATTAAAATTTATGTTTATTTTGTTATTATCCAATTTATCCTCTAAGATAGTTGCATTAATAAAATCATATTCTCTAGAAAGAGAAATTTTATCTATTTCTTTAACAATTTTAGAGATTTTACTAAAAGAATATAGAGTTCCCTCAAGTTCATTAAGTAATTTCTGAACTTCATTGAAATTTGATAAATTATAATCGATAGGTATTTCTAGTTTAGTCTTATTAACGGTATATAAATTTCCAGCGTTTATATTAAAAACTAATTTAAAACTATTATCATCTAAAATTGTTGCTGTAGAAGTATTAACTTTCACATCATAATAACCATTATCTAAATAAAACTTTTTTAATAATCTCTCATCTAATAATAATTTTTGTTCATTTAAATATTTATTTCTTGAAACAAATTTCCAAAATTTATTTTCTTCACTTGTAATTATATTTTTTAAAGTTTTAGTTTTAAAAATTTTATCACCAGTAAATTCAATAATTGAGATTTTTGACTTGTCTCCTATATCAATATTAAAAACAATATTTACAGTATTATTATTGTTTTCTATTATATTGCTATCAATATTTGATAAATAGTATCCCTCTGATGTTAATGATCTTTTTATGTTACTTAAATCTTTTGAAATATCAGATTCATTAAACGGGGCTTTCTCTTTGATAATTAAACTTTCTAGTATCGTATTTTTTATTGTTGTTGACTTAATTCCTTCAATTATAATAGTTTGAACAAGTTTATTTTCAATCAAATCAATTATTAAAACCTGATTATCAATTTTTAATGAAATGTTTTTAAAAAATTTAGTTTCGTAGAGATTTTTTAAAACTTGATTTAAATCATCTTCAGAATAATCTTTGCCTATCTCAATTTTTCCATAAGTCTTAATAGTACCTAAAGAAATCCTTTCATTATTATTTACAATTATATTGTTTATAATGTCTGCTTTTAATTGATTAAAAAAGTTAAAAAAAACTAATACAGATATAAAAATAATAATTTTCATGCTCAACTTTATACACATAATGATTTAGTTTTTAAAGCAACATATTTGCTTAGTTTAATTATTTGTATGACATTTCTTGGCTTAGAAGACTTAAGTTTGGTAAATTCTTTTAATTTCAAAATTCTATATAAATTTTTATAGATATCCTGATAGGCAATTTTTTTTTTTATATAAAGGTCAACAAGAGTATCATTGGCTGTAACAAGAACAGTTTCAAATAAACTGATATTGTCTGGGATCATTTTAATAAACTTTACCGTTGGAAATTTTAATAAATCAACATTTGATAAATCTAGATTATTAATAGTTTTAAAATCAATTTTATTTGTCTTTATTTTTCTATTTAAATTATCAATAAATAAAGAATTAAAAATTGGTATCTTCATATTTGTATCATGTATTAATAATTTTGAAGTACCATCATGAAATTTTACAATTGAATGTAAGTAAGATTTTGGATGAATCAAAATTTTAAATTTAGACAATGGCAATTGAAAAATTCTTTGAGCTTCAATTATTTCAAAAACTTTATTCATTAAAGTAGCAGAATCAATTGATATCTTTTTACCCATGCTCCAGTTAGGGTGTTTAATTGCTTTTTCAACAGAAACATTTTTTAGTTGAGAATTCTGTAATTTTAAGAATGGACCTCCAGAAGCTGTAATATAAATGATATCGAGTTCATTTTTTTTTTTATCATTAATTAGTGATTGAATAGAAAAATGTTCTGAGTCTACAGGAATAAATCTCACTTTATATTTTAAGATTTCTTTTTGAATTAAGTTCCATCCACATATAATTGACTCTTTATTAGCAATTGCAATATTCTTTGTAACTTTAATAATTTCGATAATTGATTCTAAACCGGACAACCCAGAAATAGCACACATCGAGTAGTCAACCTTATATTTATTAATTTTTAAAAAATCTTTGATTGAATTGAAAATTTTAATATTTCTATTTATATTAAATTTTTTTGCTTTTTTGAAATTTTCTTTATCGAAAATTACAACATTATTACAATCAATTTTTTTAGCTTGAGAAAGTAGTTTCTTATAATTTTTATAAGCAGTAAGTAAAACAACTTTAAAATTTTTTTTATTTTTAAAAATTATATTAGTTGTAATAGTTCCAATTGAGCCTGTAGCTCCTAGAATTATAATTTTTTTTTTCATGATCAAAACATTAGTTTACTTAATAAAAAACCAACAGGCACAGCAAAAATAATACCATCAATTCTATCTAAAAAGCCTCCATGACCTGGTAGAATATCACTAGTATCTTTTACATTAGCTTTTCTTTTTAAAAATGAAATAGACAAATCGCCAATTTGAGAAATGAGAGAGATAAAAATGATAAAAAAAGAAATTCCAATAAAATGATAATTTTCAAAATTTTGATAAAAAGGAATTATTAATAACATGGAAAAAATAAATGATCCTATGCAGCCAGAAACTGTTTTTTTTGGGCTAATCTTTGTAAGCTTTTTCCCCTTAAAAAATTTACCAAATAACATTCCACCAATATCTGAGGCTATTGCTACAAAGAAAGAAAGGATTATAAAAGTTCTATACTGATTATCTGTTAGAAAAACATAAACGATTAAACTTGACAGAAAAAAAAGATAAATCAGAGATAAACTTTTAAAAAAAAATTTTAAAATTCTATTTTTAAAATCTTTTTTTTTAAAAATTTTTGAAATTAGCCCTAAAAACTCAATCCATACAATTATTGAAATAATAAAGAGAGAAATAATCAAAATATAACTATAGAGATACATTAATAGTAGAAGAGCAACTAAAAATATAGATGTTACTATTCTTTTTTTTAATTCTTTCATTTTATATTGAGCCAAAATTCCTTTTTAATAATCTAAACTTTTTCAGAATTCTTTTATAATCATCCTTACTAAATTCAGGCCAAAACTTTTTTATAAAAAAAATTTCTGTGTAGGCAATCTGCCATAACAAGAAATTACTTAATCTATTAGTATTGCCTGTTCTGATTAGAATATCTGGATTTGGTATTTTTTTTGTATATAAATTATCATTTATATTTTTCTCGGTAATAACTTTATTTTTTTTAATTAATGTTTTACATGCAGTAATTATTTCATCTTTAGAGCCATAATTAAGAGCAACATTTATTTGAAGTTTATTATTAAATTTTGTTTTTTTTTCTGAATCGTTTATTATTTTCTGTAGTTTTTTTGAAATTTTTTTTTTATTTCCAATTACATTAAATTTAATACCATTTTGAACTAAATTAATTGTTTTCTTTAAAAGAAAATTTTCAAAAATTTTGAATAAAAACGTGATTTCTTGCTTTGGTCTTTTCCAATTTTCTGTAGAAAATGTGTAGAGTGTTAGATATCTAATATCTTGTTTTAAACTCTCTGTAATAATGTTTTCTATAGTCTTTAAACCTTCTGTATGGCCTTTATTTCTTGAACCTTTATTCTTTATACCCCATCTACCATTTCCATCCATAATAATGGCAACATGTTTAATTGGGTTCATATAGTCATGATTTCTTTTTCTTTAATCTCAACTTTTTGATCAATCGTTTTAATATGATTGTCAGTAAACGTTTGAACTATCTTTTCATATTTTTTTTCATCATCTTCACTAATTTCTTTAGATTTAAGTAAATTCTTTAACTCATCATTAGCTTCTCTTCTAATATTTCGAATTGATACTTTGCACTTTTCACCCATGGATTTAATAACTTTTTTAATCTCCACTCTTCTTTCTTCACTTAAATCTGGAACAGGTAATCTGATTAATTGACCATCTATCTGAGGATTTAAACCCAATTCAGATTTTTTTATAGCTGAATCTACTAATGAAACATTGTTGGCATCCCAAACTTGAATATTTATCATTCTTGGTTCAGGTGTTGTAATACTAGCAACTTGATTTATTGGCATAGCTTGGCCGTACACATCAACTTTAACAAGATCTAGCATTGCAGCATTTGCACGACCAGTTCTTAAAGATGTTAGTTCTTTAGAAAAAACCTCAATGGTTTTATCCATTTTTTGATTATATGTTTTGTCGTTAAACATTTATTCACCAATTTTTAATCTATAAAAATCATTAATCTTTAATCCAGAAATATTAAGTTCTTTAACAATATCTTGAACTTTCTTTTTTGGCTCCATAACCCAAGCTTGAGTTAATAATGCATTTTCCTCTTTAAATTTATTCATTTTACCTAAACTAATTTTTTGAACAATTTCATCTGGTTTGCCTGAACTTTTAAGTTCTTCTGTGACTAATTCTAGTTCCTTTTGTATAAGATCATTATCAATTGAATCTGCATTTAAAGACAAGGGACTAGATGCTGCAATGTGCATTGCCAATTGTTTTCCAAAAGTTTTGACTTGGTCTGAAACATCTTTAACTTCAAGCGACACAATAACAGAAAGTTTAGATAAATTATCTTTAACAACTGTATGTAGGTAGTTGAAATTTTTAGAACCTGAGTTATTAAAAGTTTTTGCTCTACCTATTGTTATTTTTTCACCCATTTTTGCTATAAGTGCAACTAAACTATCTTTAACCGTTTCGCCATTTGACATTTTAGTTTCGCTTAGCTTTTCAATATTAGATTCTGCTTGATTATTAAGTTCACTCAATTCTTTAGCAAATAATACAAAATCATCATTTTTGGCAACAAAATCTGTTTCACAGTTAACTTCAATAATAGAAATTTTATTTTCATCACCAGAAGTTGCAATTACACCTTCTTTAGCATCTCTTGACATTTTCTTAGAAGCTTTTGATATGCCTTTAACTCTTAAAATCTCAACAGCTTTATCTAAATCTCCACCAGACTCTTTAATTGCAAGATTACAATCTTTAAAACCAGCACCAGTTGCTTCACGTAATTGTTTAACTTTTTCAATATCACTCATTAGTTTAATTTTTTTTTATCCTTTTTAGCAAATTTGGCATCAAGTTTTTCTCTATCAATTTCTTGAACTGTTTTAGTAGATGCTTCTTTTGAATTGACTTCATCTGCTTCTGGTTTGTCATCTACTTTTGCTGGAGCAGCTTTTTTTGCATTTTCAATAGTTTCTTTTACTAAATTACAATAAAGATCAATTGCTCTTCTAGCATCATCATTTCCTGGTATTGGAAAATCTATTCCATCAGGGTTTGAGTTACTATCCAAAATAGCACAAATTGGAATGCCCAATTTAGATGCCTCAGCTATTGCTAAAGATTCATAGTTAGTATCAATTATAAAAACTAAATCTGGAACTTTTTTCATTTCAGCAATTCCTCCTAGAGCTCGTTCCAATTTGTCTTTTTTGACACTCATTTTTAATAATTCTTTTTTTGTGAAACCTCTATTTTCAGCAACAAGATCTGCCTCATATTTTTTCATTTTCTTAATTGAACCTGAGATAGTTCCCCAATTAGTTAGCATTCCACCTAACCATCTATAATTTACAAAGTATTGGCCAGTTTCTTTAGCAACTTCGGCTATAGCTTCTGATGCTTGCTTTTTTGTTGATACAAAAAGTATTTTTCCGTTATTAGCAATTGTATTATAAACTTTTTCTAAAGCTACATTGGTAAGTTCTAGTGTTTGAGTTAAATCAATAATGTGTATCGAGTCTCTTTTTCCAAAAATGTACTTTTTCATTTTTGGGTTCCATCTTAGAGTCTTATGACCTAAATGAACGCCTGCTTCTAATAGTTGTTGGATAGTTAAACTTGGTATTTTCATATTTATTCCCGGTTAAGCCACCACAGTAATTTCCATTTAAGGACCGGAGGTATAAAACCACAAACTGTGTGCGTGTTAATTTAATTTACCAGGTATTTACAAATATTTAATGAAAGAAACAAGTCTTTTTTACTGTATTGTTACTGATATATCGTCTTTTCTTAGTAAATTTATAGCTTTTCTATCAATCAAACGTCTGTTCTTAAGTTTAAAACTAATATTGTTCTCGTTAGTCTCTAAATTAATTTTTACCTCTGTAGTCCCCTCTTCATTTAATAATTTGGATATTTTTTCAATATCATCAACAGTCTTAATATTAAAAGCAATTTCATTAACTGGTTTATTAAATAAGTCTTTAAGAGAAGCGATTTTTTGA
Organism: Candidatus Pelagibacter sp. PS_10_02; assembly: GCF_059418005.1. Classification (NCBI taxonomy): domain Bacteria; kingdom Pseudomonadati; phylum Pseudomonadota; class Alphaproteobacteria; order Candidatus Pelagibacterales; family Candidatus Pelagibacteraceae; genus Candidatus Pelagibacter; species Candidatus Pelagibacter sp. PS_10_02. The sequence goes on along the minus strand of NZ_CM182076.1, from coordinate 452,526 downwards.
ACATTTGTTCTCTTTAATCTGTTTTCATCATTTGAAATTGTTTTAATTAAAGTAATAATTAGTGAATTTCCCTCAATCAAAATTTCTCTATTAATCTCAAGAATATCTGAAAAAATAAAAAGTTCAAATACACTAGTTAAATCTGTAAATTTAATAACCGCATAAGAGTTTCCTTTGGCTGTTTTACGTTCAGAAATTTTTAATAAAGTAGCTGCTATATTTGCATCTTTAATATTATCATCAGAATTAAACTTTATATAATCAACAATTTTATAATCATCAAAAATTTCTTTAAACTGATTTAAAGGATGGTCTGATATAAAAAAACCAATAGCTTCAAATTCTCTTGAAAGTCTATCCTCAAATTTCCAATCCTCTATATTAAGAACAATTTCATTATCCTGCTCTTCATCAGCACCAAATAAGTCTATTTGATTAGCTGCTTTGTTTTCATGAATGTTTTTAGTTTTAAGAATGAAATTTGGAATTGAATTAAACAAAGCATGTCTGTTCTTTTCAATATTATCAAAGGCTCCTGCTTTAACTAGCCCTTCTAATTGAAGTTTATTAATATCCTTTGGATTTACTCTATTTAAAAAATCATTAATGGATTTAAATTCTCCATTTGCTAGTCTTTCTTTAACTACATTAGATATAGCATCAAACCCAACACTTTTAATTCCACCTAAGGCATAATAAAAATTTTCTTCATCAAATTTAAAATCAGCATAACATTTATTAATATCTGGTCTTATAACATTAATATTTATTCTTTTAAGTTCCTCATGAAATTCACTTAATTTATTTTGATTTGAAATATCCATAGTCATCGATGCTGCAAAAAACTCTTTTGGATAATAAGTTTTCAAAAATGCTGTTTGATAAGAAATTATTGCATATGCTGCAGCATGACTTTTGTTAAAACCATATTCAGCAAATGGTTCGATTTTTAAAAAAATACTTGCCGCAACATCTTTGCTAATACCATTTTTTAGTGCACCTGCAATAAATCCTTGTTTTTGCTTTTCTAGTTCAGCTCTTTTCTTTTTACCCATTGCCCTTCTTAAAATATCAGCTTCACCTGCAGTAAAACCTGATAATTTTTGAGCTATTTGCATTACTTGTTCTTGATAGATTATGACACCATATGTTGGTTTGAGAATGTCTTCTAAAAGAGGGTGTAAATAATCAGGCGTTTGTCTTCCATGCTTACAATCATTATATACAGGAATATTGCTCATAGGTCCTGGTCTATATAAAGCAACTAATGCAATAATGTCTTCAATATGATTTGGTTTCATTTGCATTAAAGCTTCACGCATACCGGCACTCTCCACCTGAAATAAACCAACTGTATTACCTGAAGAAAGTAATTCAAAAACTTTTTGATCCTCAAAATTTATGTCTTCGATATTAAAATTTTTATCTTTCTTTTTAATTAGTTTTTGAGTTCTATTAATGACTGTTAAAGTTTTTAGACCTAAAAAATCAAATTTTATTAAACCTGCATTTTCAGCAGAATACATATCAAATTGAGTTGATGGTAATAAAAGATCTGCGGAGGCGTCTTTATATAAAGGAACTATTTCAGTTAATTTTCTATCGGCTATAACAACACCGGCAGCATGAGTTGCAACATTCCGATTTAGTCCCTCTAACTTTAGTGATAAATCAGTAAGTTTTTTAACTCGAGGATCTTCATTTATTAATTTTTGAAGTCTTGGCTCACTATTTATGCATTCAATTAAACTTTGTGGACGTGAAGGATCAAATGGTATCATCTTAGAAATGCTATCTACAAAACCATATGGTAAACCTAAAACTCTACCAACGTCTCTTATAACCATTCTTGCTTTTAATTTTCCAAAAGTAATTATATGAGCAACACTATCTTTGTATTTTGTATTTAAATATTCAAATACAAGATCTCTTTTTTCTTCACAAAAATCTATATCAAAGTCAGGCATAGATATTCTATCAGGATTTAAAAATCTTTCAAAAATTAGATTAAACTTTATTGGGTCAACATCAGTAATTGATAAACACCAAGCTACTAAAGAGCCAGCACCAGAGCCTCTACCGGGTCCTACCGGAATATCATTTTTCTTAGCCCATTTAATATAATCAGAAACTATTAAAAAATAACTTGGGTATTTCATTTCAATTATAATTCTTAGTTCATGATCTAAACGATCTTTATAAAATAAAAATTTTTCATCATTAATGAGGTTTTTTTCTTCTATTTTAAAAACTTTTAAAAATTTTTCTTTCAATCCATTTAATGAGTCCTTTTTCAATATTTCATCGGCACTACCATCTTTTTCTGTACTTATATTAGGAAGAACAGGTTTAGAAAATTGAGGTCTAAAACTACACCTGTATGGTAAATTAAAATTATTTTCTAAAGCTTCGGGTAAATCAGAAAATAGAGCACACATTTCTTCTGAAGACTTAAAATAGTGTTGATCGCTATATTTAATTCTATTTTTATCATTAAGATATGTTTTTTCACCAATGCAAGTAAGAGCATCATGGGCTTCATGCATGTCTTTGGTTAAATAATAAACTTCATTTGATGCAATAATTGGAATTTTTAATCTAAAAGATTGTTCTAAATTAAACTTTTCAAAGGATATTTCATTTTGATCACCATGTCTTTGAATTTCTAAATAAAAATTATCTTTAAAATTTTTTAGTAAATCTTTGTAGATTTTTTGTATTTCATCAAATCTTCCTTTTTCAAATAACTTACCAAATAAGCCGTGATTGGTTCCTGATAAAAGAATAACATCACTAATATTATCTAGTAATTCTTTAATATCCAAATGTGGTTTTGATAAAACGTCATTTTCTAAATATGATTTTGAAGATAATTCAATAATTTTTTTGTAACCATTTTCATTGAGGGCGATTAAGGGGAGTAAACCTGTTGTGTCTTCATATTTAAAATTAATTTGAGTTCCAATAATAGGTTGAGTACCTACTTTAGAGATATTTTCAGAAAATTCTAATGCACCACATAAATTTTCAGTGTCACAAATTCCAACAGAAACTAATTTATTTTCTTTACAAAAATCTTTTAAACTCTCAATTTTGACAGCACCTTCACAAATGGAGTACTGAGTATGAACTTTGAGATGAGTAAAATGTTTATTGTTTGAATTTTGCATTGATAGTTTTTATATTACCATCAATCATTTCTAATTTGCAATCTGCCATATTGGCAAAATATCTATTATGAGTTGCATATATAATTAATCTATTCTTGTCCTTTAATTTATAAAGAATATTAAAAATTTCTTTAGCCGTACTTTGATCTAAACTTCCAGTTGGTTCGTCTGCTAATATTACATCAGGTTCATTAATTAGTGCTCTAGCAATTGCTATTCTCTGCATTTCACCGCCAGATAATTCTGATGGATAATGATCTTCTCTTGATCTTAAACCCATCTTTTTTAAAATTATTTTCGCCTTATGTTTTGCCTCTTTTTTATTATTAGTTAAAGATAAATGAGCCATGTAAACATTCTCTAAAGCCGTAAAGTCAGTTAATAAATTATTTTGTTGATAAATAATGCCAATTTTTTCTGATCTAATTTTATCATTGTCTAAAGTTTCTGAAAAATTCACCACTTTATTACTTATAGATAAACTTCCACTAGTCGGCCTATCAATCATTGATAAAATATTAAGCAAAGTTGACTTCCCAGAACCAGATGGTCCTACTAAAGAGTAAATCTTACCTTTTGTAAATGAATAATTTATTTTTTTTAATACTGAAATTTTTTTATTATTATAAAATGATTTAGAGATATTCTTTAAATTTATAAGATTATTCATATTTCAAACCTTTTACTGGATCAAGCTTAGAGGCTTTTATAGCAGGATATATTGAAACAATTATGGTTATTAAAATCGAACAAACTGAGATTATTAATATAGAAACAAGGTTTATTTCTGTGGGCATTTTACTTAAAAAATAAATCTCTTCTGGAAACAAACTTATATTAAAAGTATAACTCAAAAACTGTCTAATATTTTCAATATAAAGTGAAAACAATACACCCAATAAAATACCAAATATTGTAGCTGTCGTCCCAATTGTAACTCCTACTAAGAAAAAAATTTTAGTAATTGATTTATTTAGAACACCTATTGATTTAAGAATTGCTATATCTCTAGTTTTATTTTTCACCAATATTGTAAGACCTGAAATTATATTAAATGCTGCTACTAATATTATTAAAGATAAAATTATAAACATTACATTTCTCTCAACTTTTAATGCTGAAAATAACGAGCTATTCATATCAGCCCATGTATAAATAAATTCATCTTTAAATACTTCTTTGACTTTATTTTTTGCAATAACTATGTCTGAAGGATTTTTAAGATAAATTTCTAAATTTCTATTATCTTTATTAAAATCAAAAAAATTGTCTAATGTATCTATATTTATAAAAGCTATATTTCTATCAAAGTCAGCCAATCCACTTTCAAAGATTGAGCCAACAGTAAAAACTTCTTGTTTAGGTAAATTACCAATAATAGTTTCTATCCCAGATGGAGAGATAATTGATAATTTATCTCCGATCTTAAGTTCTAAATCAAAACTTAATTCCTTACCGATTGAAATATAATTTTTATAAAGTTTCTTCGAATTGCCAGAAAATCGACCTTTATTTACCACGTTAAGCTTTGAGAAATCTTTTTGACTGTACCCTCTTAAAACAATACCTTTGGTAAAATCTTGACTAATAATAATTGCTTCACCTGAATTACTAAATAGCAATTCTTCAGAAATCTTTTTTAACTCTTTATTATTAAGTTTATCTACAGAGATAGAATTTTCATAAGGCTTAATAGTTATATGAGGATTAAAACCAACAATTTTGTTTATAAGTTCTGTTCTAAAACCATTCATTACCGACATAACGATAATTAAAACAGCAACACCTAGACTTATTCCAATAAAAGAAAATATTGAAATTATATTTAAAAAACCATCTTTTTTTCTAGTTTTTAGATATCTAAATGTAATCTCTTTTTCTAAAGTAGAAATCAATTTTTTTCTTTTTGTTTAATTAAAATTTTTAATATTTGATCTAAAGTTAAATTTTGAGGATCTTTGCCAATTTCTTTAAATTCTAGTAAATCACCATCTGACTTTTTTCCAATAATAATTTGATAAGGAACGCCAATTAAATTAAATTTTTTAATTTTAGATGATAGGTTTTCATCCATATCATCAATTATTGCATCAATACCATTGATATTAAAAAATTCAAAAATTTTATTTGCTTTTTCTAAAGTTGAATTATCATTTTTGTTAATCATTGGTAATATTGCAAGTTCAAATGGAGCAATAGCAAATGGCCATTTCATGATTTCTTTTTTATCATCATATTTAGCCTCAATAATTGCACCAACTAATCTAGACACACCGATTCCATAAGATCCCATTTTAACAAAATCCTTCTTACCCTCAGGCAAATCTACTGATGCATTTAATGGTTTAGAGTACTTATCTCCAAAATAAAATATATGTCCAACTTCAATTCCTTTTGTTATCAATCTATTTTCAACCGAAACTTCTTTTTCAAATTCTTCTTTTTTGAATTTTTCATCTGTAACAGAATAATATTGTTCAAATTTTTTTCTTAAATTTTCTAAAGAATTTTTTTCTATTATTGAACCATCACTATTCAAGTCAAAAATTCTTTTGTCTGTAAAAATTTTACTTTCACCTGTGTCAGCAAGAATAATAAATTCATGTGAAAGATTTCCTCCAATAGGACCTGTATCGGCAGCCATAGGAATTGCAGTCAACTCAAGTCTTTTAAAAGTTTTTAAATACGATAAGAAGAATTTATTGTAAGAAAATACAGCCTCTTCATCACTCACATCAAATGAGTAAGCATCTTTCATATAGAATTCTCTACACCTCATTATTCCAAATCTTGGTCTTACTTCGTCTCTAAATTTCCATTGAATATGATATAATAATTGTGGCAATGATTTATATGATTTAATACTAGATCTGAATATATCAGTGACTAACTCCTCATTTGTTGGACCATATAACATTTCTCTATTTTGGCGATCATTTATCCTTAACATTTCTTCTCCATAATCGTCATAGCGTCCACTTTCTTTCCAAATTTCACTAGATTGAATAGTAGGCATCAAAATTTCTTGAGCACCAATTTTGTTTTGCTCTTCTCTTACAATTTGTTCAATTTTTTTCATCACCTTAAATCCTAAAGGTAACCAAGAGTAAATACCCGCCGAGGATTGTTTTATCATACCGACTCTTAACATCAATTGGTGTGATTTTATTTTAGCTTCAGAAGGGTTGTTTTTTAATATGGGTATAAATGATTTTGATATATGCATATTTAACTAATTATATTTCTTAAATTTAAGTATTCATATTTAATTAAAATATAAATTATTATAAAAATTAAGGATGTAATACCAGTACAATAAAAAAATTTTTTTAACATCTTTGGATTTTCAGGAGATCCGGCATCTTCACCTTCAATCTTAATAGTCTTATTTCTATTAACATCTATTGGTAAAATTGCAAAAAACACTATCCACCATATTATGATATAAATAATTGCTAGTCCTGTTGCGCTCATCTAAATTTTTACTAAATTGATATTTGTAAAAGGTTTTTTTCCTGTCATTTCTTTAGTATATTTTTTACAAGTGATCTTTAATGCATCGATTAAGTTATACTCTTGTTTTTTATTACCTAAAGAAAAGGTTCTTATTGTACCTTCAATAGCTTCCTCTAATCCATAAATAAATTCATCTACATCATAAACTGGGATACCTCTAAAAGTTAATACTGGTCTTTTATGTATATTTCCTTTTTGAGAAATTAAAATTGTAACTTCCATATATCCATTTGCACTTAAATTTTTTCTATCTTTTATCGATTGTGAATCTTCTTCAACACTCATATTTCCATCAAGATAAAGTCTACCACTAGGTGCTTTATCAAATACATGAGGTTTTCCTGGAAATAATTTTACAATATCACCATTTTGTACTTGTACTGGATGTGGCACCTTCATTTCATGTGCAAATTTCATATGTTCAATCATATGACGATGCTCTCCATGTACTGGTATTACACAATTAGGCTTCACCCAATCATACATTTCTCTTAAGTCGTCTCGATTAGGGTGACCAGAAACATGTACAAATTCACTTTCTTCTGAAATAACTTCGATGCCATCTTTGACTAATTGATTTTGCAATTTAAACAATTTTTTTTCATTTCCTGGAATAATTTTAGATGAAAAAATAACTGTATCATCTTTCTCAATAAAAACATCAGGATGTGTGTAGCTAGCAATTCGCATCAAAGCTGCCATTGGCTCACCCTGACTACCTGTGCATAAATAAACAATTTTTTCTCTAGATATTTTTTTTGCCTCTCTAGCATCTATTGGTTCAATTACATTTTTTAAATAACCGCATTGTCTAGCAGCTTTAAAAATTCTATGCATTGATCTACCAACTAAAGAAATTTGTCTGCCAGTTTTTTCTGCACAATAAAAAGCTGTCTCCATTCGTGCAACATTTGATGCAAAAGATGCCATGACAATTCTTTTTTTTAGACTACCCATAATATTTAATAGGCTCTTTCTAACATCTAACTCTGAGCCTGCTTTACCCATGCTGAATACGTTTGTTGAGTCACATATCATTACAAGAACACCTTCTTTACCAACTTCTTTTAGTCTGTTTGAATTAGTTTTTTCACCAATTAAAGGTTCTGGATCGATCTTCCAATCTCCAGTATGTAAAATTATACCAGCCGGTGTTTCAATTCTTAGTCCATTAGGTTCAAGTATAGAGTGGGTTAATGTTATATATTCTATCTTAAATGGTTCTAAATTTACCGTACCATTAAGTTGAACAATCTTTAAATGATTAGTTATATCTATATTTTTTTCTTTAAATTTTTCTTTAATCAAAACAGCCGTAAAAGGTGTTGCAAAAATTTTACATTTAAGCTGTGGCCATAGCAGAGCTATTGCACCAATATGATCTTCGTGCGCATGTGTTAAAATAATTCCTAGCAGATCTTCTTTTTTATCAACAATAAAACCTGGATCTGGATATATTAGGTCAACACCAGGAATGGTATCGTCAGCAAATGTTACACCAATATCTACCATAATCCATTTATGTTCACCCGGTTTCCCATAAGCAAACAAATTCATATTCATTCCAATTTCACCAGAGCCACCTAAAGGGCAAAATAATAATTCATCTTTCATATTTATTTAATTAGAATTGAGGCTTTGATTAAGCCATTAATAGTAATATCTTTATTTAATGTAACTTTCGCTTTGATTGATTTTTTAAACAAATTAGAAAATCCTCCAGTAATTATTATTTCAAAGGACTTCTTTGTCTCTTTCTTAATTAAATTAACAATATTGTCAATTAAACCTGCATATCCCCAAAAAAAACCAGACCTAACTGCATTTATGGTGTTTTGGCCAATAACTTTTTTTGGCTTTTTTAGGTTTATACTGGGTATTAAACTAGCTTTATCAGATAATGTTTTTAAAGACAGTTTAACACCAGGGGCTATTACACCACCATAATAATTTTTTTTAACTAATACATCAAAAGTTGTTGCTGTACCAAAATCTAAAATAATATAATTTTTTTTTTCACCAATAACACTTAAAGCATTAGCCAATCTATCAGATCCTATTTGTTTATAATTAACCTTGATATTAATCATTTTTTTGAGATCTAAATCTTTAAGTTCGTAAATTTTAATTTTAAGCTTTTGATAAAAAATTTTTTTTATTTGATTAAAAGCTTTAGGTACAACACTACAAAATAAAACTTTTTTAATATTTATTTTGCTCAATTTAAATTTAGTCAATAGCACTGATAGAGAATTATTATTAATATTTTTAGTTTTGATTATTATTTTTTTAATAATCTTGTTTGATTTGTTAATTAAACAAACCTTTGTCTCTGTGTTTCCTATGTCTCCAACTATTATCATTTTAGAATACTATATATTTTTTTAATATTATTTTTTTGTATCATCGGAATATTTTTTTCATAAATTTTTATTAACTTTCTTCGGACATTATTAACTGTTATTTTGCTATTTGTTAAATCTAAAAGATTGGTAGTAGGATAATTTGTTAAATTTGGATTTTTAATCAAATTTACACCTATTCCAATAATTATGAATTTTTGATCAAGTTTTAATAGAGTTTCTTGTAATATTCCTGAGACTTTTTTATTATCGATTAGTAAATCATTTGGTTTTTTAATTTTTATGGTTCCTTTATAGAATGAAGAGATTGTTTTTTTAACTAATAAACAATTTATGAAAGTAAATTTCTTTAAATCGAAGTGTTTATTGTCTATTGGAAAAAAAATACTTACATACAGATTACCTTTTGGAGATACCCAAGTTTTACCATATTGCCCTCTACCTTTAACTTGTTTTTCTGCTGAAACAATCCCAAACTTATTTTTTGAGTGTAGTATTATTTTATGCGCTAAATTATTTGTGCTATTTACTATTTTAAAGTTGAATTTTTTTAGCTTCATCAAAGAATATTAATTCTTGAGACTACCTCAACTATTTGACCTGGAAAGATAAAATATAAAAGAATTAACAATGTTGATAAAGTTAGTGATGCTTTTAACCAAATATTATGATCATCATCATATTTGTCTTTTTCTTGATCAAAATAAATAACTTTAATTATTTTAAGATAATAGAACGCCGCTATTACAGTAGATAACAATCCAACGATTGCTAAGAAATACATTGATTGTTCTATTACAGCTTTAAATATATAAAATTTTGCAAAAAAGCCTGCCAAAGGCGGAATGCCTGCTAATGAAAATAATATGATAAGTAAAGATAATGATAAAACTGGATGATTTTTTGATAAACCAGATAAATCATCAATGGTTTCAAAATATTCATCGTTTCGCTTAAGCATTAATAAACAGCTAAAAAATGCTAAATTCATAACTAAATAAATGCTTATATAAACAATTGAACTTTGAATTCCTTCGTTAGAACCTACTGATAATCCTGCAAGAGCATATCCCATATGACCAATTGAACTATAGGCAATAAGTCTTTTAAGATTACTTTGACCTATCGCTGCAATGGCTCCAAAAATCATAGAGGCGATAGATAAAAAAATTAATATAGGTTGCCATTGTTCAATCATGCTTACAAAAGGTACGTATAAAAATCTTATAAATACTGTAAGTGCAGCAACTTTTGGTACTAGTGCAAAAAATAATGTTACTGCTGTAGGAGAACCTTCATACACATCAGGAGCCCACATATGGAATGGGACTGCTGATATCTTAAAAGCTAACCCAACTAAAATAAAAACAATTCCAAAAGTTAATCCATAATTATCTGAGTTCATTGAATTATTTATAATTTCAAAGTTTGTAGACCCTGAGAAGCCATAAATTAGAGAGCATCCATAAAGCAATAAACCTGATGATAAGGCACTTAGAACAAAGTATTTAAGTCCAGACTCTGATGATTTTAATTGATCTCTATTAAATGAAGCTAAAACATATAAAGCTAACGACTGAAGTTCTAGACCAATATAAAACACCATAAGATCATTAGAACTAATCATCACCATCATTCCTAGTACTGAGGATAGTATTAAAATTGGGTATTCTATTAAAAAAATCTTAAATATTTTTAGATATCTAGTTGATATAGATAAAACAAATGCTGTGGCTATGATTGTAAGAATTTTCATATATGATGAAAGTTGATCGACAACATAACTGTCATTAAACAACATAATATTTTGATTTAATGACTCATTAAAAATCAACACACCAGTAATTAATAAAGAAGCTAAAGCACAATAATGAACAATAATTGAACTATTCTTTTTAAATACTCCAAGAAGAAGTAAAAACATTATTGATAGTGAAATAAAAATTTCTGGTAAAATGGAAGCTATATTGTTCATTAGTTATTTACCTCTGCAATAATATTATTTAAATTAAAATTATACATCTCAATTAAATCTTTTACTGAAACTTCTATTGTATTGATAATTGGTTCCGGATAAAAACCAAAGAACAACACTGGAATTGCTAAAGACCATAATATTAGCTTCTCTGAATTATCTAGGTCAGTCATTTTTAAAAGATCTTTGTTTACAATTTTACCAAAAAAAACCCTTCTATATAACCAGAGCATATAGGCTGCACCAAAAATAACTCCCAAGCTAGCTATAACTGCAACTAAAAAATTGTCTTTAAAGGCTCCCATTAGTATTAAGAACTCTCCAATAAAACCACTTGTGCCAGGCAAACCTAAAGCTGCTAAAGTAAAAAGCATAAATAATATTGAATACTTTGGTATAACAGATACTAATCCACCATAAGTTGCTATTAATCTTGAATGCATACGGTCATAAATAATTCCGACACATAAAAATAATGCTGCAGAAACTAGTCCATGACTAATCATTTGAAATATACTTCCTTCGATACCCTGCTGAGTAATTGTAAATATACCTAAAGTAACAAAACCCATATGAGCAACAGAAGAATATGCTATTAATTTCTTCATATCTTCTTGCATTAATGCAACTAAAGATGTGTAGACAATAGCAATTAAACTTAAAATATAAACTAGAGGTGTAAATAATTCAGAAGCTATAGGAAAAAGTCCTAAAGAAAATCTTATAAAACCATATCCAGCCATTTTTAGTAATATAGCAGCAAGCAAAACAGATCCTGCTGTTGGAGCTTCTACGTGGGCATCTGGTAGCCAAGTATGTACTGGCCACATTGGTGTTTTAACAGCAAATGAACTAAAGAAGGCAAGCCATAATAAATTTTGATATTTGCTATCTATTCCAAGTTCATAAAGTTGAGTAATATCAGTTGTTCCAGATATCCAGTAAATTGAAATTATAGCTATTAACATTAATACAGAACCAAGAAGTGTGTATAAAAAAAATTTGAATGCTGAATAAACTCTTCTTGTGCCACCCCAAATTCCAATTATTAAAAACATGGGGATTAAACCAGCTTCAAAAAATAAATAAAATATTACTAGATCTAATGAACAAAAAACACCGATCATTAAACTTTCCATCACTAAAATTGCAATCAAAAAATCTCTTAATCTATATTTAACAGAATTGTTGACTGATATAATGCAAAGAGGAGTTATGAATGAAGTTAAAACAACAAACAATATTGATATACCATCAACACCTATCTTATAATTAATGAAACCTTTTAACCACTCTCTATCTTCAACAAATTGAAAGCTTGATGTAGTTGGATCAAATTGATACCAAAGATAAATTGAGATTAAAAAATTAACAAAAGATGTAAATAAAGCAACATACTTTCCTGTATTTGAATTTTTATCTTTTGAAAAAAGTAAAAACAAAGAACCAATTACTGGAAGTAAAATTAACGATGATAGAATTGGAAAATTCATTAGTTTAAAATTAAAAAAGTTAATAATGCAGAAAATCCTAATAATATCATGAAAGCATACTGATAAATAAATCCACTTTGAAATTTACTAGCTCTTAATGATAAATTTTTAATCAGTAAAGAAACTCCATCAGGACCAAATTTATCGATCACCTTAACATCAATTATTTTCCAAAAAAACAAACTAATTTTTTTTGAAGATTGAATAAACAAAACATTATAAAGTTCATCAAAATACCATTTATTTATTAAAAAATTATATAGAGGTTTATTGGATTGAACGATACGATTTGGTATATCTTTATCCTTTACAAACAAATAATAAGCAAGTGGTATAGATATCAATACTAAAATTGGAGTGGTTAAAAGAAACCATAATGGTGGATGCTCTGTGCTCAAAGGTTTTAAAAATTTTATCGAATTTCCCCAAAAAACATTTTGCTCACCCTGACCAATAAATAAATCTTTAAATAAAAAACCAGCAAATATTGCACCAATTGCAAGCACAAATAAAGGTATAAGCATTACCAATGGTGACTCGTGCATTTCATTAATATCAATTTTTTTATTATTGTATTCACCATGAAATGTTTTAAAAATTAATCTCCAAGAATAAATTGAGGTTAAAACAGCAGTAAAAATACCAATTCCAGCTGCATAATATCCTGTCGTGTTACCTTTAAGATATGCAAATTCTATAATTGCATCTTTTGAGTAAAAACCCGACAAAAAAGGAAACCCTGTAAGTGCTAAAGTGCCAATAATCATAAAGATATATGTGTAAGGTAACTTTTTATATACAGCACCCATTTGGTTGATATCTTGTTCATCTTTGAATGAATGAATAACTGAGCCTGAACCTAAAAAAAGTAATGCTTTAAAAAAGGCATGAGTGAAAAGGTGAAACATTGCAACATTATATGCACCCACACCAGCAGCAAAAAACATATAGCCTAATTGACTACATGTAGAGTAAGCAATGATTTTTTTAATATCAGTTTGAACTAAAGCAATAGTTGCTGCAAAAAATGCTGTAGTCATTCCTACTATTGTAATTATATTTAGTGTTAAAGGTGAATATTCAAAAATTGGAGAACATCTAACTACTAAAAAAACTCCAGCTGTAACCATAGTTGCAGCATGTATTAAAGCTGATACAGGCGTCGGTCCCTCCATCGCATCAGGCAACCATGTATGTAGAAATATTTGTGCTGACTTACCCATTGCACCAATAAATAAAAGAATACAAATAAGATCAACAGCATCTATGTTCATACCCAAAAAAAATAATTTTTTATCAACAACTTGAGGAATCTGACTAAATACTTCATTATAATTTACGGTACCAAATAAATAGAAAATTAAAAATATTCCTAAAGCGAAGCCAAAATCTCCTACTCGATTTACCACAAAAGCTTTGATTGCTGCCGCATTAGCAGAGTCTTTTTTAAACCAAAAACCAATTAAAAAATAAGAGCAAAGACCTACTCCCTCCCAGCCAAAAAATAATTGAAGAAAATTATCTGAAGTAACCAATGTAAGCATTGAAAAAGTAAAGAGTGATAAGTATGCCATAAATCTAGGTTTGTGAGGATCATGAGACATATATCCTATTGAATAAATATGTACTAAAGCAGAAACTAAAGTCACAACAACTAACATCACTGAAGATAAAGCATCTACTTTTATGGACCAGTTAACATCTAAACTTCCAGAGTTAATCCATTTGGCAACGACTACGTTATTTTCATAGTCATTAACAATGACATTATAAAATATCAGTAAAGAGATTATTGCAGCAATTGAGACAAAAACACTTGTAATAATTTCACAATTTCTGTCACCCAAATATTTACCAAAAAAACCTGAAATAATTGATGCTAGTAAAGGAAGAAATAATAATGCAATTTCCATATTATCCTTTCAGGCTATCAATATTTTCAACATCAATAGTTGAAGAATTTCGATAATAAACAACAATTATTGCCAAACCTATTGCTGCTTCAGCGGCTGCTACTGTTAAAATAAATAATGTAAAAATTTGTCCAGATATGTCATTTAAAAATATAGAAAATGAAACAAGGTTTATATTTACAGATAGTAATATAAGCTCAATACTCATCAATATTACAATAATATTTTTTCTATTTAAAAATAATCCAACTATGCCAATGGTAAATATGATTGCAGCCAAGGTTAAATAATGACCTAATCCAATACTAATCATCTGCTTTTACTCCTTCATTAATTTTGACATCAATTATCTCAACACTATCTGATCTTTCTCTAGTAATTTGATTAAAATATCCTTGCCTTTTAACTCCAGATCTTCTTCTGTAAGTTAGAACTATTGCACCAATCATTGCTACAAGCAAAATCATGCCGCTAAGTTGAAATATATGTATATAGTCAGTATAAAGTACATAACCTATAGAGTGTGTATTGCTGATATCTTGATCTATAGGTAAGGACATTGCAGAAACAACATCTGGTTTATACTTCCAGCCACCTATAACTATAATTAATTCAAAAAATATAATGACACTTACTATTAACCCTATTGGAATATGTTTTGAGCTTTCTTTGGCAGAAAACCATTGATTTTTTTGTTGAGCAACATTGAGCATCATAACAACAAATAAAAATAGAACAGCAACGGCACCAACATAAACAATTAGCATAATCATGCCTAAAAATTCTGCACCTATCATGATAAATAAACATGAAATACTTATAAAGTCTAAAATTAGAAAAAAAACAGAATGAACGGTATTCTTAGAAACGGTTACCATGATGGCTGAAACTATTGCTATAAATGCAAATATATAAAAAAAAATTGCGTGCGCTAACATAATTATCTATAGGGATTATCAGCCTTAATATTTGCTGCCAAAATATTCTCCCACCTGTCTCCATTATCTAATAATTTTTCTTTGTTGTAATAAAGTTCTTCTCTTGTTTCGGTAGAAAATTCAAAGTTTGGACCTTGAACGATTGCATCTACAGGACAAGATTCTTCACAAAGACCACAGTAAATGCATTTCATCATATCAATGTCATATCGTGTAGTTTTTCTGCTACCATCTTCTCTTTCAGAGGATTCAATAGTAATAGCTTGAGCAGGACAAACAGCCTCACATAATTTACATGCTATACATCTTTCTTCACCATTGGGATATCTTCTTAAAGCGTGTTCACCTCTATAACGAGGAGAAATTTTTCCTTTTTCAAAAGGATAATTAATTGTTTTTTTGGATTTAAAAATTTCTTTTAAAGCAATTATTAACCCTCCTAGGAAGTCTAATAAAAAAATTGTTTTAAATATTCTAGATATTTTCATAATTAGTTTGTTGGTAATAAATTGAAGTAAAATAAATAGCTAGCAGTTAAAACTACCCAAGTTAGTGACATTGGAAGAAATACTTTCCATCCCAAACGCATTAATTGATCATATCTATATCTAGGAACAATAGCTTTTACCAATGCAAATAAAATAAATAATAACAAAATTTTTATTATCAACCAAATTGCGCCTGGAATTAAGTTAAATGGATAAAGCTCAATTGGAGAAAGCCATCCTCCTAAAAAAAGAATAGAACCCATAGCACACATTAAAAGAATATTTGCGTACTCTCCAAGCCAAAACATTGCATACATCATTCCCGAGTATTCAGTTTGATATCCGGCAACCAATTCTGCTTCTGCCTCAGGTAAGTCAAAAGGTGGTCTATTTGTTTCTGCTAATGCTGAAATAAAGAAAATTACAAACATTGGAAACAAAGGTATTACAAACCATAGATTTTCTTGAGCCATTACAATGTCATTTAAGTTTAACGAGCCAACACATAACAAAACATTTATAATAATAACACCAATAGAAACCTCGTATGAAACCATTTGTGCTGCTGATCTAATCGCTCCCAAAAAAGGATATTTTGAATTAGAAGCCCAACCTCCCATAATAATTCCGTAGACACCTAAAGATGAAACAGCAAAGAGATACAAAATTCCAACATTAATATCTGCTAAAACTTGTGTTGCACTAAAAGGTATAACAGCCCATGAAATTAATGCTAATGTCATAGTTACGATTGGGGCTAAAATAAAAATTACTTTATTAGAGCTTGAGGGAATAATAACTTCTTTAAAAATGTACTTTAACGCATCAGCTAAAGACTGTAATAAACCAAAAGGTCCCACAACATTTGGTCCTTGTCTTTTTTGAACAAAAGCCCATATACGACGATCTAACCAAACTATCATAGCTACAGAAACCAAGACCGGAACTAATAAAAATAATATTTTATAAGTTTCAGAAAGAATTATGTTTAAATATTCCATGTTTATCCTTCTGTTCCTGTAGATTTGAAATTAGTTTTAGCAGATTTGCATTCAAACATGGTCTTGGATGCTCTAGCTATAACATTAGAATAATAGTAGTCTTCATTGGTAATCTTTAAAATTTCATTTTCAAATATTAAATCTTTAATTTCAGTTGAAATAACTAAATTATCTTTTTCTATATAAAGATTTAGATAATTAAGCATGCTACTATCAAGTTCATCTTTATCATTGAATAATTTTCTATGATTCATAGCTTCCGCTAACTCATTAATTATTAACCAATCTTCTTTTGCTTCTTCGGGTGGATAAGAAGCCTTATAGGCTTTTTGTAGTTTTCCCTCTAAGTTTGTAAAATAACCATTCTGCTCTGTATAAGCGGCACCTGGCAGTATAATATCAGCAATTTCTGCACCTTTGTCACCATGACTACCTTGATAAATAATAAACTCTTTTTTTTTTAAATTGAAAACTATCTAGACCTAATAAATAAACAATTTCAAATTTATTGTTATTTAGATCTTCTAAAACTTTGTTTGAACCATCAGTAGATTTATATAATCCTAAATCTAAACTTCCAACTGTTGAGGCATTATCTGAAATTACATTAAGCGAATTCCATTCATTGGAAATCTTATTATTCTTATTTAAAAAATTCTTCATAGTCTCAAATATATATTTTGCAGATTTTGATTTAAAAGCAGATTGTCCAAATACAATTAAAGGTTTTTTAGCTTCTTTTATTAGCTTTGAGACTTTATGACTATCCTCTGAAATTTCTTTAATATTATTAATTTTACCATCAAGAAACTCGTAAGGGTATGTAAGGTCTCCAACATTATTTAAAGAAATAATTTTTGTTTTATTTTGAACATAAGATTTCCTAATACGTGCATTTAAAATAGTAGCTTCGTATCTCGGATTAGTTCCAATCAGAAAAATGAAATCTGATTCCTCTACCCCATTTATTGTTGAATTGAATAAATAATTTTCTCTTTTCTCTGCATTTAAATAAGTATGATCATTTCTACACTCTACATTTTGTGAACTAAGTGTCTTATTAAAGAATTCTTTAAATATATACAGTGTTTCCATATTTACTAAATCACCTGTTAATCCACAAATTTTATTTTTATCTGTATTATTAAATTTTGATTTAATTATATTAAAAACTTCATCCCAAGATGCTTTTTCAAATTTATTATTATACTTTACATAAGGTGTATCTAAGCGCTGATTTAATAAACCATCACAAGCATATCTACTTTTATCAGATATCCACTCTTCATTAATGTTTTCATTAATTCTAGGAAGAATTCTTTTTACTTCCCATCCATAAGTATCGACTCTAATATTGGAGCCAATTGCATCCATTACATCTATGGACTCTGTTTTCTTTAATTCCCAAGGACGAGCTTCAAAAACATAAGGTTTTGATGTAAGTGCACCAACAGGACATAAATCAACAACATTAGCTGACAGCTCAGATTGCATTGACTTTTCGAGATAAGTTGTAATTTGCATATCTTCTCCTCTGCCTATTGCTCCTAATTCTGGTACTCCTGCAATTTCAGTTGCAAATCGAACACATCTAGTGCAATGAATGCATCTAGTCATTTGTGTTTTAATTAATGGTCCCATATTTTTTTCTGGAACTTGTCTTTTATTTTCGTTGAATCTTGACTTGTCTACTCCGTAGAACATTGATTGATCTTGAAGATCACATTCTCCACCTTGATCACAAACTGGACAATCTAAAGGATGGTTAGCTAATAAAAACTCCATAACACCTTTTCTAGCCTTTTCTACAAAGGGAGTGTTGGTTTTAATATTCATTCCTTCTGCTGCTGGCATTGCGCATGACGCAACTGGTTTAGGTGATTTTTCCATTTCAACAAGACACATTCTGCAATTTCCAGCGATTGATAATTTTTCGTGGTAACAAAACCTTGGAATTTCAACTCCAGCTTTCTCACAAGCTTGCAAAACAGTTAAACCCTCTTCAACCTCAACATCTATATTATTAACTTTTAATTTAAGCATTTTTTTTATCCATTAAATGTTGATCCACCAAATATGGAATATCTTTTTTCTTTTTAATAGAGGGGTCAAAATTATTTCTTTTCTCTATTTCTTTTTTAAAATGTCGCAATAATCCTTGCACTGGCCATGAAGAACCCTCACCGAAAGCACATATTGTGTGCCCTGCTATTTGGTTAGTAACATCTCCCAGCATATCAACCTCTTCTCTTGAAGCTTCACCTTTTGCCATTCTTTCAAGCATTCTCCACATCCATCCTGAACCTTCTCTACAAGGTGTACATTGACCACAGCTTTCATGTTTATAAAATCTAGCAATTCTTGCCATACATTTAATGATATCTTGATCTTTATTTATAACAACTATACCAGCAGTACCTAAACCACTTTTTTCAGCAACTAAAGAGTCAAAATCCATTGTTAAAGTTTCACAAGTTTTTTGAGGTATCAATGGCATTGAAGATCCACCGGGTATTACTGCTAATAAATTATTCCATCCTCCCACTACTCCTCCTGCATGAACTTCAATTAATTCTTTTAGAGGGATACTCATTTCCTCTTCTACATTACATGGTTTATTAACATTACCTGAAATACAAAAAATTTTAGTTCCTGTATTTTTAGCTTTGCCTAGAGATGAAAACCATTTTCCTCCTCTTTTTAAAATTGTTGGTACAACTGCTATTGTTTCAACATTATTAATTATTGTTGGACAACCATATAGACCTATAAGAGCTGGAAATGGTGGTTTCAATCTTGGTTGGCCCTTTTTACCTTCAATACTCTCAAGTAATGCAGTTTCTTCACCACAAATGTAAGCACCAGCTCCGTAGTGAATATAAATGTCTAAATCCCAACCAGTACCAGCTGCATTTTTGCCAATTAAATTTTTTTCATAAGCTTCATTAATTGCTATTTGAAGTTTTTGACCATCTACAAAATACTCGCCTCTAATATAGATATAACAAACGTGTGCCTGGACAGCATATGCTGCAACCAAGCAACCTTCTATTAACTTGTGAGGTTCAAATCTTAAAATATCTCTATCTTTGCACGTACCTGGTTCAGACTCGTCACCATTAATTACCAAATAATGTGGTCTGGAACCTAACTCTTTTGGAGCAAAAGACCACTTTAAACCAGTTGGAAATCCAGCGCCTCCTCTTCCTCTCAGCTCTGAGGTTTTAACTTCATTAATAATCCATTCTCTTCCTTTTTTTATTAAATCTGTAGTACCTACCCAATCACCTCTTTTTTTTGAAGAATCGTAATCAGATCCTCTATCGTTATATAAATTCTGAAATATTCTATCTTCGTCTTTAAGCATTTTTTAAATCTAAAAGTGTTTTTCTATTATCTTCTGGTTCATTATTAATTCTGCCTCTATAAGAACCTGGTTTTGGTGTTTTGTCATTTAATATATCATCCAGAATTTTTAAGGTTTTTTCTTTATCGAGATCTTCATAATAATCATCATTAATTTGCATCATTGGTGCGTTAACACAAGCTCCCAAGCATTCAACTTCCATCCAAGAACACATTTTATTTTGAGACAATTCATTTTCATTTTCAGAGATTTTTTCCTTACAAGCTTCGACTAATTTGTATGCTCCTCTAATCATACAGGGTGTTGTAGTGCAAACTTGTACGAAATGTTTACCTACAGGAGAAAGGTTATACATTGAATAAAATGTAGCAACTTCATAAACTTTTATATAAGGCATGTCTAAAAATTTACCTATGTATTTCATTGCCGCTAATGGGATCCAATTTTCATTTTGTTTTTGAGCAATATATAATAATGCCATTACGGCACTTTGCTGCTTACCATCAGGATAATTAGAAATAATTTCTTTTGCAGCAGTTAAGCTTTTTTGATTGAATTCGAAACTCTCTGGTTGATCTTTAGCGGGTTTTCTTAAACTCATTATCTGTCTACCTCACCAAAAACTATATCTAAAGAACCTAATACTGCTGGTACATCAGCTAACATATGACCTTTAATTAAGTAATCCATCGCTTGTAAATGAGAAAAACCAGGGGCTCTAATTTTGCATTTATATGGTTTACTTGAACCGTCAGAAATTAAATAAACACCAAATTCTCCCTTTGGTGCTTCAACTGCAGTATAAATTTCATCACTAGTTACACGATAACCCTCAGTAAAAAGTTTAAAGTGGTGAATTAAAGCCTCCATAGACTCTTTTATATCTTTTTTTGGTGGGGGGCTAATTTTTCCATCTAAGGATTTAATTGGCCCTCTTGTCATTTTTGCTAAACATTGTTTTATTATAGAAACACTTTCTCTCATCTCTTCAATTCTACATAGATACCTATCATAACAATCACCATTTTTTCCAACTGGTATTTTAAATTCAATTTGATCATAACAATCATAAGGTTGTGATTTTCTTAAATCCCACGGCACACCAGATCCTCTTATCATCACACCACTAAAAGAATAATCTAACGCGTCTTCTTTAGTAACAATTCCTATGTCTACATTTCTTTGTTTAAATATTCTATTATCAGTTAATAGAGTTTCAAGATCATCAATTATTTTTGGAAAGGTTTCACAAAATTTTGCAATATCGTCTTCCAGCCCCATTGGTAGATCTTGATGAACACCACCTGCTCTAAAATAATTAGCATGAAGCCTTGATCCAGATGCTCTTTCATAAAAGGTCATAAGTGTTTCACGTTCTTCAAATCCCCACAACGATGGTGTTAATGCCCCAACATCTAAGGCTTGTGTAGTAACATTCAATATATGACTTAAAATTCTTCCAATTTCACAAAACATTACTCTTATTAATTGAGCTCTAATTGGAACATCAATACTTAAGATTTTTTCAATTGCCAAAGCAAATGCGTGTTCTTGATTCATAGGAGCCACATAATCCAACCTATCAAAATAAGGTACAGCTTGCATATAAGTCTTGTTTTCTATTAATTTTTCTGTTCCACGATGCAATAATCCAATGTGAGGATCAGCTTTTTCAACCACTTCACCATCTAATTCCAAAATTAACCGTAAGACACCATGAGCAGCAGGATGCTGAGGACCAAAGTTAAGATTTAATGTTTTAGTTTTTTTTGTCATTTTCTTGATCTGTCTGTTTCTTAATATACTTTGTTCCTTCCCATGGACTCTCATAATCAAAATTTCTATAGTTTTGTTCTAATTTAACTGGTTCACTAATAACTTTTTTTTGATCTTCACTATATCTAACCTCGGTATGCCCAGTCAGAGGAAAATCTTTTCTAAGCGGATGACCTTCAAACCCATAATCTGTAAGAATTCTTCTTAGATCTGGATGATCTTTAAACTTAACACCATACATGTCAAAAACTTCACGCTCCATCCAGTTTGCAGCAGGAAATATTGACGTTAATGAAGGAATCACTTCATTTTCATTAATTAAATAACTTAATATAATTCTTTGATTAAACTCATGACTTAAAAATAAATAAACAACTTTAAACCGTTGAGAGTGTTCTGGATAGTCAACAACTGTTATATCAATCAATTGTCGAAATTTAGTATTTTCATTATTTTTTATAAATAAAGCTACATTTAATAAATCTTCACTTTCAATATTTATATAAAGTTGATCGTGTCTAATTTCAGTTTTTTTTATTTTAGTAGTAAGTTCTGAATTAATTTTTTTTTCTAGATCTATACAGCTTTTCATAAATATTATCTTTCGAAAGAGCCTTTGTTTCTAATTTTTTTTTGCAATTGCATAATTCCATATAATAATGCCTCTGCAGATGGTGGGCATCCTGGAACATAAATATCAACAGGTACAATTTTATCACAACCTCTAACTACAGAATAAGAATAATGATAATAACCTCCTCCATTTGCACAACTTCCCATTGATATAACATATCTTGGTTCTGGCATTTGATCATAAACCTTTCTTAACGCTGGTGCCATTTTATTTGTCAATGTTCCGGCTACAATCATGACGTCAGATTGTCTTGGTGATCCTCTTGGTGCTGCACCAAATCTTTCTAAATCATATCTAGGCATAGCTGTTTGCATCATTTCGACAGCACAACATGCTAGACCAAAAGTCATCCAATGTAATGATCCAGCTCTTGACCAATTGATAAGATTATCTAGAGATGTGGTTATAAAACCATTTTTACTAAAATCCTCAGAAAGCTTTTTAAACTCTTTAGGTATTTCGTTATTTTTTTTATTTAAATCCATAATCTAAATTATTATTCCCAATCTAATGCACCTTTTTTCCATTCATAAATAAATCCTACTGTTAAAATGAATAAGAAGATCATCATGGAAGTAAAACCCAAACCTCCAATAGCTCCAAGACTAATTGCCCATGGAAAAAGAAAAGCGATTTCTAAGTCAAAAATAATAAATAAAATTGCAACTAAATAAAATCTAACATCAAATTTCATTCTTGAGTCTTCAAAGGGTTCAAAACCACATTCGTAAGCCGATAACTTTTCAGGGTCTGGATGTTTTGGAGAAAGTATCAAATTAACAACTACAAAAGCCCCACTTAAACCAAGTGCAATAATCAAAAATATTATAATAGGCAGATAATCTTTTAAAAACTCTGAAAGCATGAAGTCTATATAGCAGTTTTTTTAACTTCTTGAAGTGTACATAAGGGGCAATTTTGACACTATTAACAGTCAATATTAAGAAAAGTGGCGGGAGTGAAGGGACTCGAACCCTCGACCTATCGCGTGACAGGCGATCGCTCTAACCAACTGAGCTACACCCCCACTTTAGTTGTTTTGGTGGGCAGTAAAGGACTCGAACCTTTGACCCCCTCGGTGTAAACGAGATGCTCTACCAACTGAGCTAACCGCCCAAAACAAGCGCTACTAATACATCAACGATTAGATAATGTAAATTGGTAATTATTGAATACTGGCTTGAGATTTATCATCAGATTTAGAAATTTGTTCAACTTCAACCCACTCAACTCTTTTCAATTCTTTAGTTAAAGCTATTTTTAATACCTCATCTGCATATTCGACTGGAGTAATTTTTATATCGTCAATAATCTTCTTTGGCATATCTGCTAAATCTTTTTCATTCTCTTTAGGTATAACTACCTGTTTGATTCCAGCTCTATGAGCAGCTAAAAGTTTTTCTTTAAGTCCACCGATAGGTAAAACTTGTCCTGTTAAAGTAACTTCTCCAGTCATTGCAACATCTCTTCTAACAGGAATTTTTGTAATTGCTGAAACAATTGAAGTAACCATACCTATACCTGCAGAAGGACCATCTTTAGGAGTTGCTCCTTCAGGAACGTGAATATGAAAGTCTTTCTTTTCAAATAATGGAGGAATAATTCCATAATCTAAACTCTTAGATCTTATAAATGATTTAGCAGCTTTGATTGACTCTTGCATTACATCTCCCAGTTTTCCAGTAATTTGCATTCTACCCTTTCCAGGCATAACAACAGTTTCAATCTTAAGTATTTCTCCACCATATTCAGTCCAAGCTAAACCAGTTACAACACCAATTTTATCTTTGTTCTCAAGCTCACCGAATTTAAATTTTTGTATTCCTAGGAAATCATGAAGATTTTTTAAATCTATTTTAACCTGTTTTTCTTCACCAGAAACAACTTTTTTTACAACCTTACGTGCAACTTTTGAAATTTCTCTTTCTAAGTTTCTAACACCAGACTCTTTGGTATAACTTCTGATAATTTCTTTAATTATATCATCAGATAAAGTCATTTCATTTTCTTTAACACCATTGTCTTTTATCTGTTTTGGTAAAAGATAATTGTTTGCTATATTAATTTTTTCATCTTCTGTATATCCGGCCAACCTTATAACTTCCATTCTATCTAGTAATGGTGGTAATATATTTAGTGTATTAGCTGTTGTAACAAACATTACATCAGATAAATCATAATCAACTTCTAGATAATGATCATTAAATGTTGAGTTTTGTTCAGGGTCCAGTGCTTCTAATAATGCTGATGAAGGGTCGCCTCTATAGTCATTACCAATTTTATCAATTTCATCTAAAAGAATTAAAGGGTTTTTAGTTCCTGCCTTCTTCATCATTTGAATAATTTTGCCAGGTAAAGAACCAATATAAGTTCTTCTATGCCCTCTAATTTCAGCCTCATCACGCATTCCTCCAACAGATACTCTTACAAATTCTCTATTAGTTGCTTTTGCAATTGATTTACCTAAAGAAGTTTTTCCAACACCTGGAGGTCCAACTAAACATAATATAGGTCCTTTAATTTTAGCCATTCTTTTTTGGACAGCTAAAAATTCTACAATTCTCTCTTTTACCTTTTCTAGACCAAAGTGATCAGCATCCAATACTGATAATGCTTTTTTTAGATCAATATCAACTTCACTTTTTTTGTACCATGGAAGCTCTATCATCCAATCAAGGTAATTTCTAATCACAGTTGCTTCAGCAGACATCGGGCTCATATTTTTTAATTTTTTTAACTCTGCCAAACATTTTTTTTCTACATCTTTAGGCATTTTTGCCTTAATAATAGATTTGTTCAGACTAGATGTTTCATCTTTACCATCTTCAATTTCACCTAACTCTTTTTGAATTGCCTTAAGTTGCTCATTCAAATAATATTCTCTTTGAGTTTTCTCCATTTGAGTTTTAACTCTACCTCTAATTCTCTTTTCAACTCCTATAATACTAGTTTCATTTTCCATAATTTTAATAATGGAGTTTAATCTCTTCTTGACATCTACAGTCTCAAAAATTTGTTGTTTTTCCAAAATGGTAGCTGTTAAGTGTGAGGCAATGTTGTCAGCAATATGAGATGCATCAGTTAATTTTTTGATATTATTGATTGTCTCTGTTGAAACCTTTTTATTAATTGAAGTAAGTTTTTCCAATCTTCTTACTGCAGTCATAGCTAAAGGTATCAAATCTTCATCTTTAGATGCTACATCATGCTGATGAGCGTACTCGCAAATTATGAATTTTTCATTATCTTTAAAATCTAATATCTTAACTCTTTTACTTCCCTCAACTAAAACTTTAACTGTTCCATCGGGTAATTTTAATAATTGAAGTATATTACCTTCACAGCCATGCATAAATACGTCTGTTTTTTTTGGATCATCTATTTCTGAATTTTTTTGAGTAACAAGGATAATCTTTTTATCTTTTTTCATTACTTCATTTAGGGCTGCAATTGACTTATCCCTTCCAACAAATAAAGGGATTACCATATTTGGAAACACCACTATATCTCTTAAAGGTAATAAAGGTTTTTCAATTTTAACGTCCATGATCTAAATATGGATATTAAAAAAAAATTTGCAATAGCTATTTATTAGTTATTAACGTTGAATTAAGCGGCAGACGTTTTGTCCATCTTTGTTTTTGTATTATTTTTTGAATGAACAATGATGGGTTGCGATAGACCTTTAGCCGCACTAGCATCTACTATCACTTCTTCAACATTATCCTGACTAGGTAAATCATACATGGTCTTTAATAAAATATTTTCTAAGATCGATCTCAGTCCTCTGGCACCAGTTTTTTTGGTGATTGCTTTTTGTGCAATTTCTTTTACTGCATTTTCTTTAAAGCTTAATTTAGCACCATCTAATTTAAATAATTCTTGATATTGTTTGATTAAAGAATTTTTTGGTTCTTGTAATATTTTGATTAAAGATTTCTCATCTAAATCTTCTAGTGTAGCTATCATTGGTAATCTTCCAATAAACTCTGGTATCAAACCATATTTCAATAAATCTTCAGGTTCTAACGTTTTCATCCATTCACCAGTTTTTTTATCATCAGTTTTTTTAACATTCGCACCAAAACCAATAGAGGTTCCCTTGTCTCTTTGTGAAATAATTTTATCTAAACCAGCAAATGCACCACCACAAATAAATAGTATATTTGTAGTGTCAACTTGTAAAAATTCTTGTTGAGGGTGCTTTCTACCTCCTTGAGGTGGAACACTCGCGACTGTTCCTTCCATAATCTTTAAAAGAGCTTGCTGAACACCTTCACCAGAAACATCTCTTGTAATTGAAGGGTTCTCAGATTTTCTACTAATCTTATCTACTTCATCAATGTAGACAATTCCACGTTGTGCTTTTTCTACATTATAATCAGCTGCTTGTAATAATTTTAAAATAATGTTTTCAACATCTTCACCAACATAACCAGCTTCTGTAAGAGTGGTTGCATCAGCCATTGTGAAAGGAACATCAAGTATTCTAGCCAAAGTTTGTGCTAATAAAGTTTTACCACAACCTGTAGGACCCACTAGTAGAATGTTAGATTTTGAAAGTTCAACAGTTTTACTAGTCTTGCTTTCATAGTTTAATCTTTTGTAGTGATTGTGCACCGCTACAGACAAAACTTTTTTTGCATGAGGCTGTCCAATTACATAATCATCTAATACTGCACAAATTTCTTTTGGCGATGGTAATCCATCTTGATGTTTTACAATTGAGTCTTTGCTTTCTTCTTTTATAATATCCATACAAAGTTCAACACACTCATCACAGATAAAAACTGTAGGACCAGCAATTAATTTTCTAACTTCATGTTGGCTCTTGCCACAGAAAGAACAGTAAAGAATATTTTTATTATTTGTGCTCATAATTTATAAACGAATCAACATCGTTACTTTAATATAGATGACTCATACTAATCAAGTATGTACTTAATAATTTTCAAGATATTGTGGTTTAAGATCTGTTCTCTACTACTTCATCTACTAAACCAAAGTCTTTAGCAATATCAGGGGTCATAAAATTATCTCTTTCAAGAGCTTTTTTAATATCATCTACTGATTTGCCAGTGTGCTTTGAGTAAATTTCATTAAGTCTTTTTTTAAGTGCCAAGACTTCATTTGCATGAATTTCAATATCTGTAGCTTGACCTTGAAAACCAGCAGATGGTTGGTGAACCATAATTCTAGAATTAGGTAGAGAAAACCTTTTACCTTTTTTTCCAGCAGCTAAAAGGAAAGATCCCATTGAAGCAGCCTGACCAATGCATAAAGTTGAAACATCTGGTTTGATGTATTGCATAGTATCATAAATACCTAGACCTGCAGTTACAAGACCACCTGGACTATTAATATATAAATTAATTTCTTTTTTTGGATCCTCAGATTCTAAAAATAAAAGTTGTGCGGTAACAAGAGACGCTACGTTATCGTTAATTGGTCCAACTAAAAAAATTATTCTTTCTTTTAAAAGTCTCGAATAAATATCATAAGCTCTTTCACCCTTGTTAGATTGTTCCACAACCATAGGGACCAATGTATTCATTTGATCAGAAAAATTTGTTGTCATAAGTTGATTCTTATCAGTTATACAACTTGTGATTACTTTTTGCTAACTTTTTTTGGTGCAGCTTTTTTTGTTTTTGTGGGCTTAGTTGCAGCTTTTTTGGGTGCAGCTTTTTTTGTTTTTGTGGGCTTAGTTGCAGCTTTTTTGGGTGCTGCTTTTTTTTGTGAATCTTCCTGATCATGATCGTGATTATGATCATGCTCTTGTTTTTGATGTTCTTTTAGTATTTTTTCAGCTTCGTCTTTGCTTATTTCTTTTTTATTAGGTTTTGCTTTTGATTTAATTACATCAATTATTTTTTCTTCATATACTGTTCCTCTTAAGCTAGCCAAAGCTGATGGATTTTTTTGATAAAATTCCATAACCATTTTTTCTTGACCTGGCATCATTCTAAGTTGTTTTTGTACCTCGGCTTGTATTTCTTGCTCTGTAACTTTAATTTTGTTTTGCTCACCAAACTCATTCAAGATTAATCCAACTTTAATTCTTTTTTTAGCTATTTCTTCAAATTTTTTTCTACTTTTTTTAGAGTCTTCCTCACTCATGCCTTGTGATAAAATTTTAACCTCTTCTTCTAAAAGATTTTCAGGAATTTCGTCGACTTTAAAATTTTCAATTTCTTTAAGAATTTGTGTTTTAGCCAACCTACCTAAAGAATTTTTATATTCATCATTAATTTGCTTAGATACTAAAATTTTTAAATCAGCTAAGTCTTTAGCTCCTAAA
The DNA here is from genome assembly GCF_059418005.1 of Candidatus Pelagibacter sp. PS_10_02. NCBI lineage: Bacteria > Pseudomonadati > Pseudomonadota > Alphaproteobacteria > Candidatus Pelagibacterales > Candidatus Pelagibacteraceae > Candidatus Pelagibacter > Candidatus Pelagibacter sp. PS_10_02. The sequence goes on along the minus strand of NZ_CM182076.1, from coordinate 423,591 downwards.
TTTTTTGCAAATTCGTCATTTATTTTTACTTCTTCAGATTTTCTTACAGATATAATCTTACATGTAAAACTAGCTTTTTTATTAGCAAATTCTTTATGAGGGTAATTTTCAGGTAGTGTAGCCTCTACAACTTTTTCGTCGTTTTTTTTGACACCAATTAATTGGTCATCAAATCCTTTAATAAATAAATCTTTTCCAAGTATTAATTGAGTATTTTTACCTTCACCACCAGTAAATTCTTTACCATCAATTGTTGCTTTATAATCAAAAATAACCAAATTTTCTTTTAAAGCTTTTGTTTCATCAGCAACATCTTTAAAGTTATTCTGACTTTTGGCGATTTCATTAATTCTCTTATCTGTTTCTGAATTATCAATTTTAACTGAATATTCATCAAATTTTATATTTTCAACAGACTTAAGTTCAACTTTTGGAAGTTCTGTTACAGAAATCACATATTCTAAATCCTTATCTTCTCCATAGGTTTTTAAATCAAGTTTTGGTTGGCCTGCTGGTTTTATTTTATTATCCTCTAATGCCTTGGTGGATGTTTCTTTTAAAACCTTGTCTAAAACCTCACTAAAAATTGCTTGGCCAAATTGTCTTTTGAGAATTTCTTTGGGAACTTTTCCTGGTCTAAAGCCTTTTAAATTAACAGTCCCTTTAATTTCTTCATACTTTGCGTCCATATGGGTATTCATAGTTTTTTTATCTATGAAAACTTTAATGTCCTTATTTAAACCTTTTATATTTTCTACTGTTACTTTCATAATTTTATAACTTTTTGGTAGGCGAAAAAGGACTCGAACCTTCACATCTTGCGATACTGGTTCCTAAGACCAGCGCGTCTACCAATTCCGCCATTCGCCCACAATCTTGTGGGGTTTTATATATTATTGATATCATTTGTCCAATGACAATAATTATAAAATATATTAATAATCATGAGATTTAGTAATAATTTAAAAAAATGATAATTTCACCCTGCATTAGTATATGTAAAACCGATCCCCAAACAGGGTATTGTTACGGTTGTGGTAGAAACAACGAAGAAAAAAAAATGTGGAAATTAGACAGTACTACTAATCAATGGAAACAAGATAATTTAATTAACATTCAACAAAGACTTAACGGTTGGCAACTTGAGAGCTTTAAAGATTCATACAAACATAAAACAGAGAATGGTATTTCTTTATACAAAAAGAGTTTAAATAATGAGTAAATCAACATTAGCTATTATAATTTATATAGCAGGACTTATATTTGGTGTTTTAGTGCTAGATTTATGGAGTGCAGAAACAGGGCCCAAAGCCTTCATTGGTATTGGTTGGACAGCCATTCTACTTGTTGCTCTACTCCATGCTGATAAGTATGAAAAAAAATAGTTTACAAACTAAAATAATTTATTTTTTATTTTTTTTTATTGGCATTCAATCAGTATCTATTTCAGAAATAATGCATTTGACTGGTTGCAAAAACCTAAAAGATGGGTTTATTAAAAATGAATATATTTTAAACTTTGAAAAATCATTAATGATTAGAAATTATATATATGACAATAAGACATTTAAAAGATATAAGTCTACTGATCTAAGTGTGAAACAAGAAGGTTCAGTAGAAAGATTTATTTATGAAGAATCAGATCTAATTTATACTGATAAAATTGGCTATCCACAGTTCTACACTCAACTTATGTTTAAAAAAGATAGTCCAATAATAAATATCAAAACAGTAATTAACGGAGAAGAAGGTATATCAAAAATATCTACTTGCAAAAAAGTTGAGGTATTTGTTAAAGAAAGTTAAGATTTTTTATTTTTTTTATTTAACTTACTTATAAAATTAGTTTTTTTTGGAATAGGTCTATTGCTTGTAATATTACTTCTATGTTTAGCAAATGCTTGTTTTTGAGCTAACTTCATTGCTTTTTTTGATGACATTATTTTATTCTATATTTATTCCTAATAAAATAAACTTTAATTAATTGAAATTTTTTGTCTTTGTAAAACGTTAAAATTTTTATCAGTAATTACCATTTCACCAGATGAAACAGCAGTATTCGTAACTTCTAAGATTGTAACATAGTGGGTAATTAAAACTAAATTTTTACTACTATTCCATTCATTTACATATTCTTTTAGTTCTTTGATTTGTTTGGTTTTATTTTTTGAAAATTTTTCACTAAAAAAAGAATTTAAAAAGCTTTTTGTTTCAAATTTTTTAAAAGCATATTCAGCTGTTTGTTTGCATCTACACCATTCACTAGATAAAACTTTATCAACCTTTATTTGATTTTTTGTAAAAAAAATTCCTAAATTTACAGATTGAACGATGCCCTCTTCATTTAAATTCCGTTGGGTGGAACAATCGGTTACATCAAAATTGCTAGGATCTCCTCCTCCAGGGGCATAAGCATGTCTCACAAATATTAATTTTCCCCCTTCCTTTAAAATATTTTCAATGTTTGTGTTAGAATAAGTTTTAAATGGTAGATTGAAAGATATAAGTAAAAATATTAAAATTTTAATAAGTTTCATGAATGACTATTAAGTTCGAAAAAATAAATAATTCAATAATTAAATGTAAAAAATGTCCTCGCTTAATTAGTTATAGTAAAAAAATTTCAAAAGACAAAAGAAAGCAAAATATTAATGAAATTTATTGGGGAAAACCTGTGCCCGGGTTTGGTGACATTAATGGCAAATTAATGATTATTGGACTTGCTCCTGCAGCACATGGAGGAACAAGAACGGGTAGAGCTTTTACTGGAGATAAGTCGGGTGATTTTTTATTTAATTGTCTCTATAAAGTTCAAATTTCAAATCAACATAAATCTACAAACATCAATGATGGTTTAAAATTAAAAAATACTTACATCACAAACATACTTAAGTGTGTTCCCCCAGAAGATAAGCCCTTAAAAAGTGAGTTGGATAATTGTTCAAGTTATTTTGATTATGAAATTAAAAATTTAAAAAAATTGAAGGTAATTTTAACTCTAGGAAAGATAGCTTTTGATAATTGCATTAAATTTTATAATAAAAGTTATAAATTTGAAAAAAAATTAAAATTCAAGCATGGAGCAAAATATAAGCTGCCAGATGGGAGGACTTTAATTGCAAGCTATCATCCGAGTCCAAGAAATGTAAATACTAAAGTTATTAATACAAAAAAAATGATTTCATTATTAAGAAAAGCTAAAAAATTATTTAAACTTTAATACTGTCACAAAAATAAGGTTTTAAATCTTCAAATAAACTTCCTGGAATTTTCATAGGTTTTCCTTCTTCATTAACAAAGACCAAGTGAACTTTAGCTTCTGTTATCAAATCTTCATCCCTACTAATAAATTGATTCATAAAAAACGAGGTTTTTGTAACTGACTTTATAAAAGATCTCACTTTAAGTTGATCCTCAAGATATGAGGGTTTTATGTATTCTATATTGCATGACTTTACTATTATTAAAGCTTCAAATTTTTCTTTTATCTTTTTATTACTGAAACCAAGTTCGACTAGGGCTTCAGTTCTAGCTCTTTCAAGAAATTTTAGATAATTTGCATAATAAACTACACCACCCGCATCTGTGTCTTCATAATAAACTTTTAAATCATAAAAAAAATTTTCATGCATGTAATTATACTAACAAAAAAAATGATTTTTAACATCAAAGTAAGATATAATAATGATAATGAAAGTTTATATAATTTGGCTAACTACCGTTATAGCTTGGAATTTCATGGTGCCAGGAGCAACACCATTAGAAGATGTGGTTGTTGCTGTACTTTTGTCGTTAATGAGTATGTTTCTTAAAAAAAAACTTTAAATCAAATTTATTTATCTGAAAAATAAATATTTTGATAATACGATATTGCTTTTAGTTTTGAATTATCGGTATCAGTCATTATTGCTACACCTGAAATATTATCAACATCTAAACCATGTAACTTCATAAAATCTTCTTTAACATTGGCTTTAACTGTAACCCATGTATTAGTTTTATCGATTGTAGTTGACAAAACATAGTCAATAGATTTTTTTGTGTACGGACTAGGCCAATTTTGATCAATTATATTATTGCTTGAAAATACGTAGTTAATTGCTCTATTTGACAGGGGTGTTGCTCCTGTTTTTTTAATTACAAAAACACGTGCTGCATAATCATGACCTTTTTTACTGTTTTCAATTATCCCTGAAAGATCTTTTTCAACTTTCCAAGTAATATTAATAAATGGTGTTTTATTTAAATCTATTTCTATTTCCTTACCAAGTCCTGAGCCTACTCCTTCAGCTTCAGCTTTGATATAAGCACCATTCTCATTAGACCCAAGTGTCCATTTGGTTTCTCCTTTGACCTTTTTTACTTGTAGATTCTTGAACTCTTCATCCGTAAATTCAAATACCCTAATATTTTCAGCAACAGTACTGGTTGAAAATAGAATTAATGTTAGAAATAAAATTAAAAAGTTTTTTATCATTGCAGTCTATATAGCTATTGTATTTCAAAAAACAATATTTGAACAAAATTTAAACATTTAAAAATCAACTTTAGGTATTAATTCTAATGATATGAAAATAATTTCTATATTTGTCCTTTTAGTCTATTGGTCGGTAATACTGTTGGCACCTGTCATTTCTAAAGAACAAAAAATTTACAAGACTGAGACCAAAATAACCCTAAATAAGCTTAATAAGTAGATCTACCACCACTAATATCAAATACTGCTGCAGTAGAAAATGAATTTTCTTCAGAGGATAACCAGCAAACTAATGAAGTAAACTCCTCAATTTCTAGAAATCTACCTCTTGGAACTTTTGATAACATTCTAGCAACGTGTTCCTTTGACATTTGGTCTAAGATTCTAGTTTTTGCACCAGCTGGCGTTATTGCATTAACAGCAATATTTTTATCGGCTAATTCCTTACCTAGTGATTTAGTTAGACCAATAGCCCCTGCTTTTGCTGAACTATAAGCGCTCGCATTTGCGTTCCCATCTTTACCAGCAACTGAAGCAACGTTAACAATTCTTCCATAGTTATTCTTGATCATATTGGGAACAATGCATTTGCAGCAATTAAAAGTGCCCATTAAATTAATTTGAACTATCTTATTCCATTCATCAACATCATAGTCCCACAGAGATGAGGTTGAGCCAGTAATACCAGCATTATTAATTAAAATGTCAATATTAGATATTTTTGTTATTTGCTCTACGGTATTTTTAACATTACTAAAATTAGATACATCCACTACATTATATGCAAGGTTTGGATTGTTTATTTCTTTTACAGCTTTTTGTAATTCTTTTTCATCAATATCCCAGATTATAGTTTTTACGCCAGAATTTAAAAATCTCTTTGCAATATCTAGACCGAAACCTTGGGCGCCACCAGTAATTATTGCAGTTCTATTTTTAAGATCAAATTGATGCATTAAGATTTTTTACTAGCGATAAGATAATAAGTTAAAGAAGAGATAAAAGTGCCAATTATCCAAGAATAAGAATGAAAGATCATTAAGCTTTCATTCCAAATTGTAGAAGCAGAAAAAATAAAACCTAAAAACAAAGAATAAAGACCTCTTAAATTCCAACCATTTGAATAAAAATATAGCCCATCGGTATTTGATGAAAAAATTTGTCTATTGTCTAAATTAGTTTCTTTCACAAAGTAATAGTCAATAATTATAAGTCCAAATATTGGTCCAAAAAAAGAGCTTAGAGTATCAATAAATGCTAAAATGCCAATCTGACTTAATAAAGGTAACCAAAAAATACCAATTATAAAACCAATGCAACCAATTATGATTGCTGAACTTCTTAAATTTAGAACACTTGGAATAAAATTTATTAGTGAATTTTGAGTTGGAATATAATTTGCAATTAAATTAGTTGAAGCAGATGAAAAAATAATAAAAAATAAAACAATCACGGTTAATTGTATATTATCGATCTTACCCACTATATCAGTTGGGTTTGTTAAAATTCTTTCCATAAGTTCCAAATTTTTATTTAGAAAAATATCTACCCCAATGACAATAAAAACTGTAAAAAAAGAAAATAATAATAAATTTAATAATAGGCTTAAGTTACCTTTTTTTAATTCCTTTTCGTCTTTAACATATCTGCTAAAGTCTCCATAATTTACAATTATAACAGAAAAATATGCAAAAACTGTTCCAACCACAGCAATTAATGGAGCTATATTGGTTTTATCAAATAGATTATTTATAGAAAAAATATCAACAAAAGCTGAACTTATAACTTTAACGTCATAGAGTAATACAACTAAAAAAAATATTAACATCCCACTATAAACAGTAATTGCTGAAAATTTTATTATACTTCTATTAAATTGATGGCTTTTGCTAAATAAAAAAAGCTGCAAACTAATTGTAAAAATAAAAGCAATCCAATCGATTAAATTTAATCCTAAAATAAAAATTAAAAAAATATCTTCATCAAGAAAAGAGCTATCAATAGAAAAAATTGAAATCCTAATCAGGTAACTAAAAAGTTTTGATAAAAAATAAGTTTGAATGCCGAACATAAAGATGCCAACAATTCCTCTTATTAAAGCAAAATATTTAGCTCCATTAATTCCAAGAGCGCTTCTTAAAATTACTGGAAACGGTAATCCATATTTTTGGGAGGGTTTACCGATTAAATTTGCAAAAAAATAAACAATTATAGATGCAATTAAACTACCAAATAAAACTACAAATATATTAAGTTCATAAACTAAATAAAGAGAAGCAATTAAAGAAAAAGCAATTACACTTTGAATATTACATCCCCAAAAATAAAATAACTCTTTCCAAGTCCAATTTTTGTCATTGGGATTAACACTAACTAACTCCCAGTTTATTAAAGCATTGTTTGATTTGATTTGATTCACTAGTTTTATAATAAACTAATAAATACTACTGTCCATATAGATAGGTTGGTAGCCATAAAGCAATTTGTGGAAATACTATTATTAAAATAAGTCCAATAACTTGAATCACCATAAATTGCATCATTCCATAATAAATATCTTTAAGATCCCATTCTGGAACTACACCTTTTAAGAAATAAGCAGATAGAGCTACAGGTGGTGAGAGCCATGCGGTCTGTAGATTAACTGCAACAAGTATTGCAAACCAAGTTAAATTAAATCCTAGAGCTTCAACTAATGGTATAATTATTGGAACTATAATCATTACTATTGGTACCCATTCTAAAGGCCAACCTAATAAGAAAATTATAACCATAATCATACCAAGGATTAAATATCTATTCATTTCTAAACTTAGTAAAAATTCAGTTAAAAGCATCGGTGTTCCTAATCTAGAAAACACTGCTCCAAAAAAATTTGATGCTGCAACCAATACCATTATCAAAGCTGAAATTTCTAGAGTTTTAACTAAAGCCTCTTGTAACTTTTTAAAAGTTAATTTTCTATAAGCGACCGCTAAAAGCAAGGATCCCATTGCACCACAGCCTGCAGCTTCAGTTGGAGTTGCAAAACCAAATAAAATACTTCCTAGCGCAGCGAAGACTAAAGCGGCTGGTGGAACTAGTCCTAGAAAGAATTCTATCCAAACTGCTTTCATGCTAGTAGCTCTCAACTCTACTGGTAAAACCGGTCCAAGACTTGGGTCAATCCAACATCTAATTGTTGTGTAAGCCGCATATAAGGTTGCTAGTAATATTCCAGGAATAATTGCTGCAGCAAACAGGTCTGTTACTGGAATTTCCATTATTGGACCCATCACAACTAACATAATGCTTGGTGGTATTAGAATGCCCAGTGTACCACCAGCTGTAATTGTTCCAGCGGCCAATCTCACATTATAACCTGATTTATTCATAGATTTGGCTGCCATTATTCCAAGTATAGTTACAGAGGCACCAACAATTCCTGTGGCAGCTGCAAAAACAACTGATACAAAAAGAACAGCATAATATAAAGAGCCTCTTACTTTAGAAAGCATTAGCTGAAATGCTGAAAATAATCTCTCCATCAAACCAGCCTGCTCCATCATAATTCCCATAAAAACAAAGAGGGGAACAGCGGCCAAAGTTTGCTCTGTCATGACCATAGAAAACTGCAGGGTCATTAAATAAAATACTAATTTACCAAATCCAAGGTATCCAAAAACAAATCCAAGGAATATTAAAGTAAATGAAATTGGAAAACCTACAAAAATAGAGAACAACATTACCCCTATTAAAATGAAACCTAAGACTGCTGGATTCATAAATTCAGCTAACATTATTTTTGTTCTCCTGGCCACTTGCCTTTAGTTGCGGCCCAATAGCTTTTTAATAATTCAGATACTCCTTGAACTAATAAAAATATAATTCCTAAAAATAAACATGCTTTAATTGGCCACATATATGGCATCCAAGCAGTGTCCATCCCTTTTTCACCTCTCATTATAGATTCTTGTAAAAACCCAGTCGACATATACAAAAATACGCTTAATCCAGGAAAATAAAATATAAGGTATAACCAGAAATCTATTCTACCTTGGTTTTTAGTTTTAAAATTTCTGTATAAAAAATCAGCTCTTATATGAACACCTTTTGATAAAGCATAACCAGCACCAAGCATGAATAGAGCTCCATACATAAATCTACTCATGTCATACGCCCACATTGTAGGAGCATTAAAAAGTTTTCTTGCTAAAACCTCATAAACCATCGCAAATATTAAAGGGATGGTGATCCAACAAACCACATTACCAATCCACTTACTTGCTAAATCAATTTTTGTAATAGTTAATACCATCCATTTTGGCATATCGTCAGGCATTGATCCTGAACCACCTCGCCTTTCAGCTATCATTTCATCAGATATATCTAATTTGGTAGGTTCGTTTGCCATAATAAATTCTCTAAAAAAAAACTAAAGCGGATCGTTAAATCCGCTTTAGTTATATTTATTTTTTTTCTAAATACTACTTTAATGTTTCAGCGTGAGCCATTCCTAGCTTAGCGTTAGACATTTGAGATCCAGACCAGAAAGGCACTGCAATATCAGCAAATGCTTTTTGAGAGTCCCAAACTTTTTTAAAGAATTTGTTCTCATTAGCATTTTTTTCTAAACTTGCTTTTGCAGCAGCCATATATGCTGGGAAATAATCAGCTGGGGTATCATGTAAAATCACACCGTGTTTTCCAGTCAACTCAGCTAGAGCTTTTCCGTTTTCATATATTCTGTAACTCATTGATTTTGATAGAGATGCATTCGCAGCAACTTCTAAAGCTTTTTTCTCTAAAGCAGACATCTTTTTGTATTTAGAGCCTGTAATATAGAAGTCAGCATTTACTACTACTTGGTGAAGACCTTGTAGGTAGTAATGTTTTAGAACTTTCTGGAAACCGAATGTCATGTCAGGTTTTGGACAACACCATTCAGCAGCATCAATTGTTCCTGCTTCAAGAGCTGGAAGAATATCTCCACCACCCATTGCAACAGAAGCTACACCGATATCTTTATAAGTTTGTCCTGGAATTCCCGGAGGAGTTCTGAACTTATACTTTCTAAAGTCAGCCATGCTATTAATTGGCTCTTTGAACCAACCTAAAGCTTCAGGGCCTACTGGTTGTAACATAAATCCTTTGATGTCTCTTCCCATCTCAGACCATAGTTGGTCGTAAAGTTCTTTACCACCACCGTATTGGAACCAAGATAAAAATGCGATGTTATCGATACCAACACCTGCACCTGCTACTGGCGAACCAAATAACATAGCTGCTGGGTGATCACCTGACCAGTAGTGAGTCCAAGCAAAACCACAATCGATTAATCCTTTATCAACTGCATCTAAAGTTTCTTTTACACCTACTACAGCGCCTGCTGGCATAATTTCGAACTTAAGTGATCCACCAGTTAATTCTGTTACTGTGTCAGTGAAATCTTTTAACATTACCACTTCATCAGCTTTTGAACTAATTACTGTTTGACACTTAAGAGTTTGTGCGGATGCACCTGTTACTGTCATTACAGTAAGTAGAAGTGATCCAACGAACAAAGATATTATTTTTTTCATATTAATATTTCCTTCTTATTGTGTTTTTTTATATGCGAGACCTTCTCAAAAAATTTAATTAGAAACAAGTGTTAATATAAAAAAAAACTAAGTTATTTTCATTGCTAACGCTAGTATTTTATTTTTTTAGATATTATAAGACCTAAGTCATGGACAAATTCGATTTTATCATACTTGGAGCTGGTTCAGCAGGTTGTGTACTAGCAAACAGATTGTCTGAAAATCCTCATCATAAAGTTCTTTTAATTGAAGCTGGTGGCAAAGATAATTATCCATGGATTCATATACCAGTTGGTTATTTTAAAACTATGCACAATCCAAATGTGGATTGGTGTTACAACACTGAGCCGGATGAAACTATGAACAATAGATCTATTAGATATCCAAGAGGTAAAACTTTGGGTGGCAGTTCATCTATTAATGGTTTGCTTTATATAAGAGGACAGCACAGAGATTATGATATTTGGAGACAGTTAGGAAATAAGGGTTGGAGTTGGAATGATGTTTTGCCTTATTTTATTAAAGCTGAAAATCAAGAAAGAGGTAAAAATGAATATCATGGTGTTGGGGGACCTCTTTCAATTTCAAATCAAAGAATGAGTTTACCTTTATTAAATGAATTTAGAAATGCAGCAGAAGAGTTTGGAATTCCAAAAACAGATGATTTTAATACAGGCAACAATCATGGTTGTGGTTATTATCAAGTTACAGAAAAAGATGGATTTAGATGTAGTACAGCCGTTGGATATTTAAATCCAATTAAAAAAAGATCTAATTTAAAAATAATTATAAATGCACATATAAAAAAAATAAATTTTGAAAATAAAATTGCTAAAGAGGTTGAGTACTGGGTTGATAATAAGTTGTTTACTGTCGGTGCTGATAAAGAAATTATCTTATCATCAGGGGCAATTGGATCTCCACAACTTTTACAAGTTTCTGGTATTGGAGACTCAAATAAACTTAAAAAATTAGGTATTGAAATAGTTCATGAATTGAAGGGTGTTGGTGAAAATTTACAGGATCATTTAATGTTTAGACCTATTTATAAAATTCAAAATTTAAAATCTCTTAATAAAAAGATTAATAGTCTTTTTGGAAATTTATTAATTGGGTTAGAATATGTTTTTAATAGAAGCGGTCCAATGACTATAGGAGCCAGTCAACTTGGGATGTTTGCTAAAAGTGATCCTTCAATAGAATTACCTGATTTGCAATGGCATGTTCAACCTATGAGCATGGATACTTTAGGTGCAACTAAAAATCACGATTTCCATGCATTCACTCCTACTGTTTCCAATATAAGACCAACTAGTAGAGGACATATAAGTATTGTAGATAAAGACTCTCGAACTTACGCAAAAATAAAAATGAACTATCTATCAACTGATGAAGACAGAAGAATTGCAGCAGCTGGTCTTAAATTGACTAGAAAAATTGTTTTAGAATCAGAAACATTTAAAAAATATCACCCAGAAGAATATAGGCCTGGAATTCATTTAAATGAGGATGAAGAAATTTTAAAAGCTGCAGCAGACTATGCACAAACAATATTTCACCCAGTTGGTACTTGTAAAATGGGAAATGATGATAGTGCAGTAGTTACAGATCAATTAAAGGTTCATGGTATTAATAATTTAAGAGTAATTGATGCTTCAATCATGCCCAACATTACTTCTGGAAATACTAACGCACCTACAATAATGATTGCAGAAAAAGGTGCCGATATGATACTAAACAATTGATGTTTACTGAATTGATAAGTCCAGAACAGCTAGTTATTTTAACTCAAATTATTTTTATTGATTTAGTTTTAGCAGGAGACAATGCCATTATTATTGGAATGGTTGCTTCTAAATTTCCACCCGAACAAAGAAAAAAAGTAATTTTTTGGGGAATAGGTGGTGCGGTAATTTTAAGAATAATCTTAACCATGTTAACTGCTTATTTATTGCAAATAACAGGATTAAGATTGATAGGAGGATTACTTCTTCTTTACATAGTCTACAAACTCTACACAGACGTAATCAAAGGTCAGTCAAGTGATGAAGATATTAAAGTAGATAATTCAAGCTTTATGAAAGCTATATGGACTGTTTTACTTGCTGATTTTACAATGAGTTTGGATAATGTTTTAGGTGTAGCTGGTGCTGCAGGTGATCACTATGTATTATTAGTATTTGGTTTAGCTTTATCAATAATTCTTATGGCAACAGCTGCCACTGTAATTTCAAGATGGATTAATGAATATAAATGGATAGCCTGGATTGGTTTAATTGCTATACTGGTTGTTGCAATCGAATTAATTTATACTGATTTAAAATTATTTATTTAAATGTACTTACAAAAAATAAACCTTAAAAACAAATATGCATTAGTTACAGGTGCTGGTAAAGGATTGGGAAGAGCCTGCTCTATTGCTCTTGCTGAAGCTGGAGCTACAATTGTTGCATTAAGCAGAACACAATCAGATCTTGATAAGCTTGAAAAAGAAATAAAAAAGTTAAAAGGTAAAGTTATCAAAGTTAATTGTGATGTAATGAATTACAAAGAATTAAAAGAAAATCTAGATAAAATTAAAATCATAGATGTTTTGGTTAATAATGCTGGGACAAATATTCCAGAACCTTTTGAAAAAATTAAACAAGAAAGCTTACACTACTTAGTAGATTTAAATCTAAAAGCCGCTTTTAATGTTGCTCAATTAGTTGTTAAAAAAATGCTAAAAAATAAAAAAAGAGGTGGGTCAATTATTAATATGTCCTCTCAACTTGGTCATGTTGGAATGGCTGGTAGAAATATTTATAATATGACAAAATTTGGTATTGAAGGTTTAACTAAAGGGATGGGTGTTGAGCTTGCAAAAAAAAATATTAGAGTAAATACGGTGGCTCCTACTTTTGTAGAAACACCAATGGTTAAAAGATTTTTTAAAAATAAAGCATTTAAAAAACTTGCTTTAGGCAATATCCCAATAGGCAGAGCAGCAACAGAAAGTGATGTTGCAACAAGTGTTTGTTTTTTAGCTTCATCTGCTTCATCTATGATTACAGGAACATCTATAATAATAGATGGTGGTTGGACTGCTCAATAATGTCTAGATTGCTAATATTAATAGCAATTTTTTTTACAACCCAATCTTTTGCGTTAGAATTTCAGGGAAAATTCATTCAAGGACATTACATTATTGGGAAAACTGAACCTGGTAATTTAATCTTAGTAGATAAGAAAAAAGTTAAAGTCTCAAAAGATGGTTATTTTGCATTTGGAATTGAAAAAGATAGAAAATTTGACATCATAATTACTGAAAACAATAAAGATATCATAAAAAAGATTCAAAAGAGGAAATATAATATTCAAAAAATAGAAGGTTTGCCTAAAAAAAAAGTTACTCCTCCTAAAGAATTCTATGAAAGAATAAAAAGAGAAAATAGATTAATTGTTGATGCAAGAGAAATAGAAAGTGACTTACAATTTTTTAAGGAAAAATTTATTATTCCAGTTGATGATGCAATAATTACCGGTGTTTATGGTAGTCAAAGAATTTTAAATGGTATACCCAAATGGCCACACTATGGTTTAGATTTTGCTCAAAAAAAAGGTACTCCTATTAAAGCAATGAATAACGGTATAGTTACTTTGGCTGAAAAAGACTTGTTTTATACTGGTGCTACTTTAATTTTTGATCATGGCCATGGAGTTTCAACTCTCTACATGCATATGGATGAAATTTTTGTAAATGTAGGTGATCACGTTAAAAAAGGAGACATCATCGCAACCGTTGGTTCCTCTGGTAGATCAACTGGACCTCATCTGGATGTAAGACTTAATTGGTTTGGTACTAGACTAGATCCTGCAACTATATTAAACATTCAATAATGAAAAAAACCTTATTAGAAAAAACAGCAGATAAATTAGTTAATGCCTTTGTAAACAATAAAATAATTGCTCCTCTTCCAGCTAAATTTACAAAAAAATTAGATGAAGCTCAAAAACTAAGAAAATTATGTGAGAGTAAAGTTAAAGATCCAATAATTGGATTTAAAGCTGCGGGTACTGGAATACCTGTAATGAAAAAACTTAAAGAAAAGAAACCTTTCTACGCTGCAATCTTTAAAAAGAATTTTATCAAAAGTGGAAAAAAAGTGAAAATTAACAAATCTACTTTAGGTATAGAGCTTGAGGTTTGCTACTTAATTAAAAAAAATTTTTTCTCATCTAAGAGATCAATTACTATGAAAAACGTAACAAAGTACATTTCATATATGGCTCCTTGTATTGAGGTTATAGGTTATAGACAAAAGAAAAAAGGCATAACTAGCTTTGGTGATTTATGTAGTGATTTTGGTGCTAACGTTAAATTTTTGATTGGTCAAAAGAAGAAATACAAAAGAATAAAAATTGGAAACTTAAAGACAAATATTACTAATAAAAAAATTGGGCAAATTGTTAATGGAAATACAAATACTGTTTATATAAATCCGCTTAATTCACTTAGATTTGTTTTGAATGAATTAAAAAAAGATAAAGTAAATCTTGATAAAGATTTTTATGTATTCACTGGATCAACTGTTGGGGTTGTGCCAATTTTAGGTAAAGGTCTTTACACTGGAAAAGTAGATCAACTTGGATCTGCCAAAGCAATTATTCATTAATTTTTAAAAAATTTATTAATGGCGTTACACTTTAGTAAACAAGAATTTGAAAAAAGAAAACTAGCAACATTAAAGTCTATGAAAGAGCAAAATCTTGATGCTCTTTTAATGTTCAGACAAGAATCTATGTTTTGGCTCACAGGTTATGACACCTTTGGCTATGTTTTTTTTCAAACTTTAATATTAGACCATAAAGGAAATATTATTCTTTTAACAAGAGCTCCAGATTTAAGACAGGCTCAAAACACCTCAAATATTGAAGATATAAGAATTTGGATAGATAAAGACCAGTCTAATCCAACAGATGATCTTAAAATCATCTTAAATGAACTAAATTTAAAAGATAAAAAAATTGGTATTGAGTATGAAGCTTACGGTATGACAGGTCGTAATGCTTTAAGACTTAATAAGTCACTGAAAGGTTATTGTGAGGTAGAAGATCAATCAGAATTAATTACCAAACATAGGGTTATTAAATCTCAAGAGGAGATTGTTTATGTAAAAAAAGCTGCAGAGCTTGCCGATCAAGCTCTTGATGAAGCATGGAAGCATACAAAAGCTGGCGCTAGTGAAGCAAAGATTTTAGCTGAAATGCAAAGAGTAGTTTTAGAGGGTGGCGGTGACTACCCAGCAAATGAATATATAATTGGATCAGGACACAACGCATTACTATGTAGATATCAATCAGAGAAAAGAATTTTATCTGATACTGACCAGTTAACTATTGAATGGGCTGGAACTTATAAACATTATCACTCTGCAATGTTTAGAACCATTCCTATTGGTAAAGCTGACCCCAAACATATTAAAATGCATGAGGCTTGTGTTGAGGCTTTAACCAATTGTGCAAAGACTTTAATACCAGGAAAAACTGCTGGAGATGTATTCGATATACACGCTAAAACTTTTGATAATCTTGGATACAATAAAGCAAGAATGAATGCTTGTGGTTATTCATTAGGGACAACCTTCTCACCAAATTGGATGGATTGGCCTATGCTATATACAGGTAATCCATATATCATCACACCAGGAAACGTCTTCTTTATGCATATGATCCTAATGGACTCAGAAAGTAACCTTGCTATGAATTTAGGGGAAACTTATTTAGTGACCGAGAATGGTAATGAAAGATTAGGAAAACAAAAGTTGGATTTAGTAGTACTCTAGGTATTCAGATTTTAGTTAGGTTCAAACTCCAAAGGAAGTTAAAAAAAGACTTATTAATAGTAATCATATTTAAATATCAGATCGAGATCTAAATCTCTCAAATATCAATCTTGTTTTAACTCCTATATTTAAAAATGGTTGTGGTGGAAGCCATGTAGGCTTACTTCTAGATTCTATTATATTAATTTCATCACTATTTTCATTACTTGCTTTAATTGCTATCTGTTCACCAAATAAAGTTCCAACTCCAATACCAGAACCATTATAGCAACCTGCTACAAAAACATTATCTTCTATTTTATCAAAAATTTGTGAACTATTTCTAGTTCTGGATACAACCCCAGACCAACTAGATACAATAATATCATCTGCTAAACTTGGAAATCTTTTTTTTATTCCAAGTTTTTGATTTAAAGATCTTTTATCCAACTCTGATTTAGACATTTTAAAAGGATTATGAACTTCTGCAGTATTTCTAATTAAAATCCTTTTATCTTTTGTCATTCTAATAGTTGCACCCATTGGTCTTACAGGTAATACTCCCCACTCTCTGGGCTCACCAATGGACTTATACTCTGTATCAGTTAATGGTCTTGTCATGCTTGCAGTCAAAGTTAATGGGAAATTATAATTATTTTTTATACCAAGTGATTTTAAAAAACCATTAGTACAAAAAATAATTTTTTTAGTAATTATTTTATGATTATTAAATTTACAAATAATAGTATCAATATTTTTTGACCATTCATCTAATTGAGTATTTTCTAATAGCTCAACATTATCTGGTAAAGTGTCAATCATAGCTCTGACTAATTTTCCAGGATGTAGTAAAATTCCTCCCTTAGTATAAAGTGCTAAATTATAAAAATTCGTACCCAATCTTTTACTTAAATCATCTTTATCTAAAATATTATGCTCAAAATTTAATTTTAATAAAGTTTTACTAAAATTTTCTAATATCTTTCTGTCTTTTTCATTTGATGAGGCAAAATACTTTCCACTTTCATTCCAATCACAATCTACCTGATGTTCTTTGATAAACTTTTTTACAACATCAATTCCTAATTTATAAATGTCAGTCTTTTTCTTATAATTAGAAAGTTCTTTATTTGAAGTAAAACCATCGTTAAGTGTTGTATCGACTAAATATCCTGAGTTTCTTCCACTTGCACCTTCTCCTGCTAATTGGGCATCAACAATTATAATTTTTTGATTTGGGTGTAGTTCTGATAATTTTCTACCAGCAGACAAGCCTGTATAACCAGCACCTACTATTAACCAATCACAGGATTTATCTTTATCTAAAACTTTTATATTAGACCTTCTAGCAAGATCATTAATCCAACTACAACCAGTATCATTAACTACATTCATGCAGTTAGATTATGACAGATAAGATATTTTTAAAAGATCTTAAGATACCAATGATGGTTGCTTGATCATGTCTTCTTTTTTGATCCCTGCAACTTTAACTGGTTTTTTCATAGCATCTCTTCTGAAAGGCTCTCCCAGTTCTTGGTTAAGAATCACTTCAATAAATGTTGTAATCCCTTTCTTTTGATCTTCGCATGATTGTTTAAGAGCAACTGTAGTCTCTTCCATTGTACGGACGGTAACACCTTTTAAACCACAAGCATCAGCTACTTTTGCATAACTTAATTCTGGATCAAGTTCAGTGCCAACAAAATTATCATCAAACCATAAAGTAGTATTTCTTTTTTCAGCACCCCATTGGTAATTTCTAAAAATCACCATCGTAATTGCTGGCCATTCTTTTCTAGCACATGAGCTCATCTCATTCATACTAATACCAAACGCACCATCACCTGCAAAACCAATTACTGGTGTATCAGGGCATCCAATTTTTGCTCCAAGAATTGCTGGAAAACCATATCCGCATGGACCAAATAATCCTGGCGCTAAATATTTTCTTGGTTTTTCGAATGTAGGGTATGCATTTCCAATAGCACAATTGTTTCCAATGTCGCTTGAAATAATTACATCATCAGGCATACCTGCTTGAATTGCTCTCCATGCTTGTCTAGGAGACATTCTATCAGAGTCTCTTTTTCTAGCTTCAGCATTCCAAACTGTTCCTTTATCATCGTCTTCATGATCTAAGCTTGATAGCTCTTGCAACCAAGCAGATTTAGTTTGGTGGATTATGTTTTTTCTCTCTTCTCTATTAGTATCTCCTGCTGTTGGAGAAAGTTGAGCTAAAATTTGTTGAGATACTAATTTTGCATCTCCACAAATACCAACTGTAACTTTTTTAGTTAAACCAATTCTATCTGAATTCATATCAACTTGGATAATACTTGCATCTTTAGGCCAGTAATCCATTCCATAACCTGGCAAGGTTGAGAAAGGATTTAATCTTGTACCAAGTGCAAGAACTACATCAGCTTTTTTAATTAATTCCATTCCAGCTTTAGATCCATTATAACCTAACGGTCCTGCAGCTAATGGGTGACTTCCTGGAAAACTATCATTATGTTGATACCCTGAACAAACTGGAGCATCTAATTTCTCAGCTAATTTTTTACAATCTTCAATCGCTCCACCAATTACAACACCTGCACCAGATAGTATTACTGGAAACTTTGCGTTTGATAATAAGTCAGCTGCTTTTTTAATTGCATCAACTCCACCTGCTTGTCTTTCAAGTCTAACAATTGGAGGAAGATCAATATCAATAACTTGTGTCCAATAATCTCTTGGTACATTTATTTGTGCAGGAGCTGATCCTCTGATCGCTTTTTCAATTACTCTATTTAATACTTCTGCCATTCTTGAAGGGTCTCTAACTTCTTCTTGATAACAAACCATATCTTTAAATAAATTCATTTGTTCTACTTCTTGGAAACCACCTTGGCCCATAGTTTTATTGGCAGCTTGAGGTGTTACCAATAATAATGGTGTGTGGTTCCAGTATGCAGTTTTAATAGGAGTAACAAGACCGGTAATTCCAGGACCATTTTGAGCAATAACCATTGACATTTTGCCAGTAGATCTTGTGTAACCATCAGCAATTAATCCACCGTTTGTTTCATGAGCAACATCCCAAAAAGTAATTCCAGCATCAGGAAAAATATCTGAAATAGGCATAAATGCAGAACCAATAATTCCGAATGCGTGTTCAATACCATGCATTTGTAAAACCTTTACAAAAGCTTCTTCTGTTGTCATTTTAGTCATAATAATTAGGCCTTCCTGCTTAAGTTTGTTAAAAAAATCTATAAATAATTTGTTAATTTTTAAGATTAATATATAAGAATTTAAAAATTTCAAACAAACAAATCGACCCAATTATGGCCACAGATATTATAATACATGATGAGAAAGACAACGTAGGAGTAGTTGTTATTGATAAAATCACTCCAAAACAAGATTGTGCATGCTGGATTATGGAGAATGATAAAACAGTTCAAATTCAATCTGTTGACGAAATTCAATTAGGACATAAAATTGCAATGGTTGATCTTAACGAAGGTGACACTATTTTGAAATATGGTCATGATATTGGAAAAGTAGTTAAATCAATCAAAAAAGGTGAGCATGTTCATGTTCATAATGTAAAAACTAAGAAGTGGTAAAAAATATGGAAATTCCAAAAAGTTTTTTAGGTTATAAAAGAGAAAATGGCAGAGTTGGTACTAGAAACCATGTAATCATCTTGCCTGTAGATGATATTTCAAACGCTTGTGCTGAAGCTGTAGCAAACAACATTAAAGGAACAATTGCCCTTCCTCACTCTTATGGAAGACTTCAATTTGGTGCTGATTTAGATTTACACTTTAGAACAATGATTGGGACTGGAAAAAACCCTAACGTTGCTGCTGTAATTGTTATTGGAATTGAACCTAAGTGGACAAAAAGAATCGTTGATGAAATTGCTAAAACTGGAAAACCTGTTGAAGGATTTCATATTGAAAGAACTGGTGATATTGGAACAATTATGAAAGCTTCTAAAAAAGCTCAAGAATTTGCAATGTGGGCTTCTGAAAAACAAAGAGAAGAATGTCCTTTAAGTGATTTATGGATTTCGGTTAAATGTGGTGAATCTGATACAACATCAGGTCTTGCTGCTAACCCAACTGTTGGAAACCTGATGGATAAATTAGAGCCATTAGGAGTTCATTTATGTTTTGGTGAAACATCAGAGTTAACTGGTGCTGAAAAAGTTTGCGCTACACGTGGTGCAACCCCTGAAGCCTCAAAAAAGTTCATGAAAACATGGAGCGATTACAACGATTTTATTTTAAAAGAAGCAACTGATGATCTCTCTGAAAGTCAACCAACTGCAGGAAATATTGCAGGTGGATTAACTACAATTGAAGAAAAAGCGTTTGGAAATTTCCAAAAAATTGGAAATTGTAAGTTTATCGATGTTTTAGAGCCAGCTGAAGAACCTACTAAAGGAAAAGGATTATACTTTATGGATACTTCATCTGCTGCAGCAGAGTGTATTACCCTTCAAGCAGCTGCTGGATTTAACATTCATTTATTCCCAACAGGTCAAGGTAATATTGTAGGTAACCCTATTGAACCAGTTGTAAAATTAACTGCCAACCCATTAACTGTAAAAGGCATGGGTGAACATATTGATTGTGATGTATCAAAAATATTATCACGTGAGATGAACATGTCTGAAGCAGGTGATGAATTAATTAAATCGATGATTAGAGTTGCTAATGGCAGATTGACTTGCGCAGAAGCTTTAGGTCATAAAGAGTTTGTTATGACTAAACTTTACAGAAGTGCTTAATAATAAAATCTAATAAATATTCATGATATTTAAAAAATACCTGGTCGTTGTACCAGGTATTATTTTAGCATTTGTTCTCTACAGTTTATCTCAAGGTTTTAATAATATCATTGGAATTGAATTGTTAGGCTATGAAAAAAGCCCAATATCTACAGCAATGATTGCTATTTTACTTGGAATGGTTTTTGGAAACATATTTCAAATGAGAAACAACTTCGTTAAAGGTTTAGAATTTACTCAGTCATATATTCTCAAACTTGGAATAATTTGTTTAGGAATTCAGTTAAAACCTTTTGAGTTTATAGAATTTGGTGCAATAGCAATACCTTTAATCATAATTTGTATTGTAGCTGTACTGATAGTTATAAAGCTATTAATTAAAAAACTCAAAATCCCTACTAGAATGGCCTATTTGATTTCTATTGGCAGCACCGTATGTGGGACAACAGCAATTATGGCGACTGCTCCTGTAATAGGTGCAAAAAAAAATGAAGTATCTTATGCAATCGCTAACATCACATTGTTTGGAATTTTATCAATGCTCTTATACCCTTATTTTGCCAACCATTATTTTGATGCTGAGCCAATGTTTGTTGGTTTATTTTTGGGGACATCAATTCATGAAACATCTCAAGTAGCTGCTGCTGGACTTATTTATGATCAACAATTTAATAGTCCCGAAACACTGAATGTTGCAACAGTAACAAAATTAATAAGAAATACATTTCTGGTAATAATGATTCCTCTATTTGCATTTCTTTATAATAGAAATAATGTTGTTAAAAAAAACTATTCAATAATTGCAATTTTTCCTTATTTTGTAATAGGTTTTGCAGCTATGATAATTTTTAGAAATGTTGGAGATCTATTTTTCTTAACACATTATAATGAATTATGGCTAGATACAGTCAAAATAATTAAATCATCATCAAAAATTTTCTTAACAATGGCGATGGCAGCTATTGGTTTATCAACTAACCTCAAAGATCTTAAGAGTATGGGTTACAAGCCTTTTGTCGTGGGGTTTATAGGGATGGCGACAGTAGGTTTGGTTAGTATCTTGACTATAGAATTTTATATTAATTTTTTAAACTAAGACTTTTTTAGTAACATCTTTTTTTTGAAATTAGAAATAACACGCCTAATAAGAGCAGCACCTACCCCTAAAGTAATTGCAAACATAATTGAAAATAGTCCATAGAAAAATGGCATATCTTCAGAAAATTCTAAGATAAATAAAGAGAAAAAATTTAAATCTGAAACCAACACTTGTATTGTTTCTTTATCTACTTGCTCAGCAAAAAATGTTTCATAAGCAATAGCTATTCCAACTACTAGTAATAAAATTGCTAATAATGCTTTTAATCCAGAGCTATCAATTTTTTCACCAAGTTTTTGTCCCACTTGAACCCCTATAATTGAACCAATAACCAACATTAATACTAACATTAAGTCTATAGAGCCAAAATTAAATGAATGTAAAAAAGTAACTATGACACTGACAAAGATTGTCACAAACAAAGAAGTTCCTGGAACTAATTTTGTGGGCATTTTAATTATATAAATCATTGCAGGTACTAATA
The DNA here is from genome assembly GCF_059418005.1 of Candidatus Pelagibacter sp. PS_10_02. NCBI lineage: Bacteria > Pseudomonadati > Pseudomonadota > Alphaproteobacteria > Candidatus Pelagibacterales > Candidatus Pelagibacteraceae > Candidatus Pelagibacter > Candidatus Pelagibacter sp. PS_10_02. The sequence goes on along the minus strand of NZ_CM182076.1, from coordinate 401,377 downwards.
TAAAAGCACCGCCTATCCCCATTATAGCAGCGATAAATCCTACAACTAAACCTATTATAATTGGAGTAAATATACTTTCGTATAATTTTGATTTTGGAAACCTCATTCTTAATGGAAGACCGTGTATCCAATAATGTACATGTAGTTTTTTTTTAACCACAAGGTTTCTTTTTGCTCTATCTATTTCCCTAAGACTTTCGACTAACATCAATGTACCAATTATTGCGAGTATATACATGTAGGCTAAAGAAATAACTGTATCAATTTTTCCAATACCTTTAAAATAGGTAAAAGTATAAATACCTAATGCAGTTCCAATTGTTCCACCAATCACAATCATAAAACCCATTTTGTAATCTAAAGTATTTTTTAAATAATGAGTTGTTGATCCTGATACCGATGTTGCAAGAATATTGTTAGCTTCATTTGCAACTGCATATGCAGGTGGTACACCTAAAAAAATTAAAAATGGTGTCATTAAAAAACCACCACCAACACCAAATAAACCTGAGAGCACTCCAACGATTGCACTTAATAAAAGTATTTCAATGGGGTTAACAAATACTTGTGCTATTGGTAAAAATACTTCCATAAAAAATTAATAGTTGTTAAAAAACAACCTAATTAAATGTGATAAAAGTTCCAATTAAAATAACACCCCAATAAGCAGCTAGACTAACGAAGATCCCTGTTTTTATTAAAGTTGCTTTAAAATTTGAAAGTTTATTTATTATTTTTATGTTGAAAATTGACATTACAACCGTGAATACACCCAGTTAATTATTTGTCAAATAAATAGTTTATCTAAAATGATTTTTTTTTATTAGTAGATGGTCGCTCCAAAAACTTTGACTTCATCCCCCTCAACACCAAGAACCAATCTTCCAAGGAACTCACCTTCAATTTCCTTACTCCTCTGTTTGAATAGAACCGTGATGTTTTGGCCTCGTCTTAAACAGCCAAATGCCTGATAGTCTTCTTTTAAGCTTGTTAAAAGCTTATTATTAGCCCACTGCTTTCCAAGCTCAACTTCATTCGCACCAAACAACATTTGAGTACCAAAATCTTTAGTGAAACCACCATAATCTTTCATATTTGAAGTTTTAACAAGATTGTCCCAAATAGGATTGGCAATTGCTATAATCTCATCATCAGATTTCTCTAATAAATTCATAATTTAAGTTTTACTATTTTAAGAAGCTTTTTTCTTCTCGTTCTCGTCAACTATGTGATAAACTGGAACTTTCTCAAGTGAAAATTTACCAGTTTTAGGATCACGTCTAGAAACCGTTAAACAATGCCAATTATCATCGTCAAGTTTCATGTGATCACCTCTGTAATAGTAACCAGGCCAACGTGTTTCCTCACGAAACATAGTATGTTCTGTAACACACTGTGAAGTTAAAGCTCTATGCTTTAATTCCCAAGCTCTCATTAGTTCGTGGTAATCTTTAGCACCAACGTTTTCTAAATCTTCCTCTAACCAAGCCAATAATTCTAAGCCTCTTTTAAGCATATTACCATTGGTCATATAGTTAGTTGCAATTCCTCCAACATATTCGTCCATAATTCTTTGTAGACGTTGTAGTCCTTGAATAGGTGAAATGTAGCTTGGTGAAACGGTTCCACCAGTAATTTCGTTTTGACCTACAGTGTAGTTTTCCAAAGGTTTATAAACTGTAGCTTTAAAATCTTCACATTGTTTATCAGAAACTTTAATTCCTTCAGCTTTTTTATCTTCAATATATTTTACAGCAGCTTTTGCAGCTAAACGTCCTTCTGTGAAAGATCCAGATGAAAATTTATGTGCACTTCCACCAACTGTATCTCCAGCACCAAAAAGTCCATCAATAGTTAACATTCTATTGTATCCCCAAAAGTATTCTGGTGGAGATAAGTCTTCTGGTCCACTTACCCAAGCTCCTGAACAAGTTGCATGAGAACCCATAACGTAAGGCTCAGATGTTGTTAGTTCTGGATTTGTGTACTTAGGGTCAATATTTTGTGATGCCCAAACAACAGCTTGACCAACCGTCATACCAAGGAAATTTTCCCAGCCAACAGTCTCTAAATGTGGATCTTGGAATGCTTCAGTAGTAACCATGTGAATTGGTCCACCACCTGCCATTGTTTCTTGAATAAATGCATGATTTCTTAAACATGTTGGAGTTGGATGATGGTCAATGTATTCACCAACTAATTCTTTAGTTTGATCGTACCATTTCTTCTCGTAGTTTTCTCCATTCGCATTTTGAGTATAAGTTTTAAGATGTAAAAAATATGCCCCAACTGGACCATAACCATCTTTAAATCTACATAACACAATTCTATTTTCCATTTGTGTCATTTTAGCACCAGCTGCAATTGGTAATGCATAAGCAGAACCATTACTCCATGGTGCATACCAAGTTCTTCCCATTCCTTCACCAACGGCCCTTGGTTTGAAAATATGAGAGGCTCCACCTGCTGCAACGATTACAGTCTTTGATCTAAATACATGAAAATCACCGGTTCTCATGTTGAAGCCTACAGCACCACCTACTCTATTTTCTTGAGTCTCGTCCATTAAAAGATGAGTAATCATTATTCTATTATAAATTTTATCAGCAGATTTTTTGGCAGCTTCAGCAACAATTGGCTTATAGCTTTCTCCATGAATCATGATCTGCCATTTACCTTCTCTAAGGTAACGGCCAGTTTTTTCATTCTTCATCATTGGTAATCCCCACTCATCAAACATATGAACAGTTGAATCTACGTGACGAGCCATATCATATCCCAAATCTTCTCTAACCATTCCCATTAAATCATTTCGAGCATATCGTACATGATCTTCAGGTTGGTTTTCTCCCCACTGCATACCCATATAACAGTTGATAGCATAAAGACCTTGAGCAACCGCTCCACTTCTATCAATATTAGCTTTTTCAACACAGATAATTTTCATATCTCTGCCCCAGTGTCTAGCTTCAAATGTAGCACCTGTTCCAGCCATACCTCCACCAACTACTAAAACATCACAATCTTCAAAATGTGTCTTATGCTTAGCCATTAGTAGTAAACTCCTTTTTTAAATGAGTCTTTTGGAACTGATGGTAAATCTCCATCAATATTTAAACCTTTTGGTTCAGTGTAAAGTCTTTGTGAATTAATTTCACCTTGATTAGGTTTGTCAACTTCAGCTAATTTAGGTATAAATTTTCCCCAAGGCTTTGTTGTAATTGGAGAAACAAAATCCTTTGTAGTTCCATTTCTAAATTTAATTTTCCAAGAGATGGTTCCTTTTTCTTCTTCACGTCTAACTCTAACACTGTGACCCATTGGTGCAAAGTCTGCATAACCACGAACATCTATTGCATGATTAGGGCACGCTTTTACACATGAATAACATTCCCAACAAAAGTTAGGTTCAATATTTACTGCTCTTCTAATATTTTCATCAATGTGCATGATATCTGAAGGACAAATATCTACGCAGTGACCACATCCATCACATCTCGTCATGTATACAAAAGTTGACATATTATTTTACCTCTCTCTATTAATAGTGCTTTGGTTGTTCTCTTTTAATGCCTAATCCAAATTGTTTTGGTGCATCTGCAAGTGGAGGAAGATTATCTCTTGAACCATCTGCTTCAGCTAAGTTTTTTTGGATAGCTGCACCAGGTTTATAAAACATGTGTGCAAATTTTGACCAATAAACTCCCCCAAATAAAACAATGTTTGAGGTAATAAATAAAATTAAAAATAAATAACTAAGTCCCATTGAATTTGATGATTGAAAATAAGACCATGCAAGTCCAGTAGTTGCACAAGCTAATAATGCTAAAACAAATAAGTCTGCTTTAATAATTCTATACCAAGGATGAGCTTCGGCTAATACATCAACTCTTAAAAATAACCAAAACCAATATCCACCAACACAAGTCATAATTGCTCCAATATGCCAAATCATTGGCCATATTGTAGGTGTCATTATTTCTTTCCCAGTATAACAAAAAACCATTACAGCTGAGGCTACCCAAAATAAAATAGTGCCATACATACCTAGTACATGCGCAACTCTTCTTTTTCCTGCTCCAAGTTCTGCTGTTGTTGCAATGTCATGTACTACAGTTTTTAAAATTACAGATGTTTTTTCAGCTGCACCCAATTCTCTATCAGCTGACAATTTTGCTTTCTTTGCATTATTAAAAAAATAAGTAACGTTTTTATGATGGATCATCTGAATAATTGTTCCGATAATAATAAGAGCAATCATTGCTAATACAAAAAATTGTATTGCTGCTGGAGATATAGTTTCAGCCAAAACTGAAAAAGGGTTAATTGACATCATAATTAGTAGTACCTTAATTTAGATTCTATATTGATTGTGATTTTTTAGTACAGTTGAAATAATAGATCAACCGTTTTATATGGGTTATTTTATCATATAAGGTTTTACACCTTGCGCTTGTAGTGTTGTTGCTTTGGTATAACCGACCGAACTCCTCCTTGTGGGTTATCAACATCACCTTCTCTACGAGGAATTAAATGAATATGACAATGCAAGATTGACTGTCCAGCAATAGCTCCAGCATTTGTTCCAATATTAAACCCTTTAACTGCAGGATCTTTTAACATTATTTCTTCTTTAATTTGCTTGATTAAATTATTGCAAGCAATCACCTCATCATCAATTAAATCAAAATAATCCCTAACATGACGTTTTGGAATAATTAAACAATGAAATTCAGACACGGGATATGTGTCATAACTAGCATAAGCAAACTCATTTTCTGCAGCCAAACCACTTTGTTTAGAATTGCAGAATAGGCAGGGATTGTTTGGGTCAAACATAAATATTATTTATAGATAGAACATTTGTTAACTTCACTTTTATAAAAACTAGAAAATATTTTATAAAATTTTAAACTTTTTCTCTTCCAATTAATTTCATTAATGTTTTTTATTGATGCAACACCTTTTCCAGAACCGATAAGAAGGATTTCATCATACTCAGATAAATTTTTAATCAAAATATCTTTACTAATAATTTTTCCTAATTTCTTTTTAAAAAACCTATAAGTTATACCTTTATAAATATTATTTAGTGGAGAATACACTTTATCATTTTTTATAAATAGCATATTCGAAGTTCCACTTTCTAAGATAGTATTTTTGTAACAAAGTCCTACATCCGAGGTGGTATTATTCATTTTTGATAAATGCTTAAGTATAAACTTATATTTAAGATTTTTATATTTAGGATCAAATCTTTTATGATTTATGAGTTTTAAATTAAAATTTAATTTGGGAGTTTTTCTGTTTCTTAATGAAATTGATATCATATTTTTATTTATAGCAACCCTAAGAAGATGATTATAAGATTTTTTTCTATCAATATTTAATTTTATTAATTTAAGGATATTTTTTTCAAGATTAGGAGTATTTAATTTATAAACCTTTAAAGATTTAATTAAATTTTTAATATGTTTTTTAAAAAAAAGTATCTTAGCTGGTTTTCCAAAAATCCACATTGTTGTAAACACACCCTTGTCCCCCCAAAGATCATTAAAATTAATTTCTTGGTTGGTTTTAAGCTGATAAGATTTTTTTAATAAGTAAGTTACCATTTTCAGTTAAAAAAGATTCAGGGTGAAATTGAAAGCCATATATTTTTTCTTTATTATTTTCTATTGTCATTGCTGTATTTGAAATAGCACACCTCATTGTAATTTCAAAATTTTTGGCAGTAAACGGCTCTTTTAATTTTAGAGAGTGATATCTACCCACAGTGAATTGACTGTTTCTTTTAAATAATGAGTTTTTGCTAGTTACTTTTATTTTAGATTGGAAGCCATGGTAAATCTTTTTTTGTTCAATTATTTTTCCATTTTCACAATGAAGAATTTGTTGAAACCCGAGACAAATTCCAATAATTTTTTTTTTACCTTTAAATTTTTTATAAACCTCAGAACTAATTGGGTAGTCTTTCGGAGCACCTGGACCTGGTGAAAAAACAATAATATCTGCTTTTTTTAATTTATTTTGATTTATTTTATTAAAATTAGTGCAAACCACTTCATCAAAATTTTGAAATTGATGCACTACGTTTTGAGTAAAAGAGTCATGATGATCGATAATGTATATCATTTGTAAAGATCCATTAATGACTTTGCTTTAATATAGTTTTCATCAAATTCATGAGCTGCATTGCTGTCAATTACCACTCCTGAAGCCACAGAAATTTCTGATTTACTTTTAAAATTTAATATCGCTCTAATAATGATATTAAACCTCATATCCCCATTGAACTTTAAGTAACCAAAACTACCTGTATAAATATTTCTACTTTGTTTTTCCTGTTTGTTTAACAAATTTAATGTACTAATTTTAGGACATCCTATTACAGAACCCCCTGGCATCATTGCTTTTATAATCTCTAATGAGGTAACTTTATTCTTGAGTTGTCCTCCAATTAAGCTCACATAATGATAAAGATCTTTGTATTCTTCAACTATCTTCTTTTTTAAAATTTTTACTGAACCTGGTTTACAAATTTTAGATAGGTCGTTTCTTTCCATATCAACAATCATGTTGTGTTCTTTGGATTCTTTTAAGTTTTTTCTAAAAAAAGTAAGGGCTTTATTTTTATTTAATTTTTTAGTTTTCTTTAAAGTGCCTGCTATAGGCTTCGTTGTTATAAAATTTTTTTTTTTTGTTATCAAATTTTCAGGTGAGCAGCTTATTATTGAATAATTTTTATCCTTAATCATAAAGGCTTCGGGCGCCATATTACTTTTTACAAGTCTACAAAAGAAGTCTAAAGCATCAATATCTGATTTATTGCTATATTTAGTACAAATTTTAATCTGGTATGTTTCTCCAGATTTTATTTTCTTTTTAAATTTATCAAATATTTTCTTATAGGATTTTTTATTGATATTTATTTTAAATAAATCATTAGCATTTAATGATCTTGTTTTGTTATACTCAAGATTGTTTGAAAGTTTTATTTTTGTTTCAGGTTTGTAAAATATTCCTTTAGGGAAATTTATTGTTTTTTGTTTTTTAATTTTTACCTCAATTAAATTATTTAATATTTCATAACCAAAAAAACCAATAAACAGATCTGTTTCTTTATGGGGGGATCTTAATCTATTATTTTTGTTAATAAATTTTTCAATATTATTATTGTTTAAAATGATTTTTTTCGAAAAGTCTGTATAAAGATCAAACCCTTTATCTGATTTATAGATTATAAAGGGTTTCTTTGAATTATTTAAATCCAGTAAGTAGTTTTTCTTATTCAATTTCTATTCTGTTTTTAGTCTTAGAACTGCTTCTTCTTTAATTGGTAAATGTATTATTGCTGCAAAAACAGATAAAGCAATTGCTAAATACCAAGCATAATCATAAGAGCCATATAAATCATGAAATAGTCCTCCAAGAAATGCTCCAAAAAATGAGCCTACTTGATGACTTAAAAAAACTATTCCATAAAGAATACCAAGATATTTTGTTCCAAAAATATGAGCAACTATTCCACTTGTAGCAGGTACTGTTGAAAGCCATAAAAAACCAAAACTTGCACCAAAGATAAATGCATTAATGTTGCTTGCGGGTAAAAATATGAATAATATAATTGAAATTCCTCTCAATGCATAAATAGAACTTAAGATAATTTTTTTACTAATTTTTGTTGATAGATATCCACTTAATAAAGAACCAAATATATTAAATAATCCAATTAATGATAATATTGCAGCAGCCGTCCAGCTTTCTAAACCTCTATCTATTACGTATTTTGGGACGTGTGTTCCAACTAAAGTTATATGAAAACCACATACAAAAAACCCTGAGACTAAAAGTATATAACTTTTGTTTTTGAAAGCTTCCTTAAATGCCTCTATGGCGCTTTGGTTGTTTGGTTTTTCAATGGATTGAGCTAAAGAAGGAGATCTAACAAAGAAAGCCACTATAAGTCCAATAAATAAGAATATCGTGAATACAAAAAGTGTGTCCACCCATCCATTTTTAATTAACGAATAACTCGTATAAAGCGGAGAGATAAAATATCCTAAAGAACCAACGGCTGTCACTATACTCATTGCTATAGTTCTGTTTGATAGTGGAAAATGTTTTCCAACAATGGACATTGGAATACTAATTGCAGTTCCACCCAAACCAATTCCAACTAAAAGTCCTAAATCTATCTGAAAAAAAATTCCAGTATTTGGACCAGCATATAAAAAATAAATTCCTAAAATATAAAAAATAAAAGCTAAACAAATCGCTTTATGTCCACCATATTTGTCTGCAATGGCTCCAAATATAGGACCAGTTAAACCCCACATTAACATTTGAATGCCAATTGCTAATCCAGATTGAGTTATTGAGATATCCAGATCATTTTTAAAATCCATAAAAAACAAACCAAAAGTTTGTCTAACTCCAAGAGAAATTAAAACTACAATACAGGCTGCAATCAGCGTTATTAAAGCTGTTCTATTTTGAATAAATTTTTCTGAACTCATTTAACGTGTTTAATAGATCTTTTTAAATCATCAATGAGATCTTTTGGATCCTCTAAACCAATATGTAATCTAACTAAATGTTCATCTTTTGCTAATTTTAAATATTTTCTATTGCCCTGTTCTCTTTTGTCTTGATATAAAGCCAAACTTTCAAACCCACCCCAACTATAACCATAGCCAAATAACTTAAGAGAATTTACAAATTTGATCACAGAATTCTTATTTTTAGATTTTATTTTAAGACCCATTAATCCTGATGCACCAGAATAATATTTTTTCCACATTCTAAAATTGAATGAATCTTTTTTGTGGGGATATAAAAGTTTTATATTTTTGTAATTAGACAAAAATTCTGCAACTAACTTTGCATTTTTTTGATGTCTGTCTAACCTAACATCTAAAGTCCTAAGACCCCTTGTTATTAAATACGCATCATCTGGTCCAAGTCTTAGACCGGTAATTTTATTTGTTTTGTCAACTTGTTTAAAAACTTTTTTATTAACAGCTAAAGTTCCACCCATTACATCTGAGTGTCCTGAGTAATATTTAGTAGCTGATACTATAGACATATCAAATCCTAAGTTCATAGGTTTTAAAAAATATGGGGTTGCCCAAGTATTATCAATTGCAGTTAAAACTTTATTCTTTTTTGCAATTGAAACTATTTTACCTAAATCTTGAAAATCAAATGTGTTACTTCCTGGATTTTCAACAAAAATTAATTTAGTTTTTTTTGTAATTGCTTTTTCTAAAGTTTTTAGATCATGTGGGTTATAAAAAATTGATTTTATATTAAACTCACTTAAAAAATTTTCTGTTAAAATTCTTGTTGGTGAATATGTGGGATCAGCCACAATAATTTCATCACCCGGTCGGGTAACACTGAAGATTGACAAAAAAACTGCACCAAATCCTGTTGGAGTTAAAAAAACATGATAAGCCTCTTCAATTTCTTTAAGAATTTGTGATAAAATATGTGTTGTTGATGTACCTTGTCTTCCATAATCAAAATGTCCACCTGTTGGATCTTTTTTGCTTTTCTCTTGCATTTTTCTAATATCTTGCATGGATTTGAAGATAATAGTTGATGCTCGAACAATTGGAGGGTTGACTGACTGATTATGGTAATCTTTAGCTGTATGTTTAATGAATGTCTTAAAAGATTTAGTCATAAAAAATTTGATAAGTTCATGGGAGAATGCTATATCCCTCGAATTACGTCAATAAAATTAATTATAGGATAGTATGGGTTACCCAAAAAAACATAGAGGTCGAAGAAAACAGGGTTCTAAAAAAAGAAGAGCTAAAAGAAAAAATAAAAAGAAATAGTTCTTTCAATGGATAAGATTGCTAAGGTTAAATCCATAAGTATTTGGGTGTTCATTATTCCATTTATAGCAGTAAATGCTTGTCTAATATTAATCACTCAATTCCACTCTTTATTTCCAAATCAAGAGCACATAGTACATAATTCATTATGGCCTTATTTGGATGGTGGCCTATCTATCAGTAGAGCTGCAAGACCTTATCCTAGTTGGTTAATATTTAAACCAGCAATGTTTTTGACATCATTTTTGCTTATTAAATATTGGTATTATAACCGTGATATAATTTTAAATTTTAATGAAAACTATAAACATCTTAAAAAAATAATTTTTTTTGGTGTAGGTTCTGCTGTAGCTTTAAGTGTTCATTCAATATTTCTTGGAATTGAATTTGATAATAATTTATACAAACTATTTAGAAGAGTAATAATGTTAGTTTTTATTATATTTGAAATCACAGCACAAGCTTATCTAGTTGCTGCACTATATTCTTTTAAAGAAAAATTATCTAAATTTATAAATATTAAAGTTTTAAAATTAAAATTAATTTTAGTTTCAGTATTAATTATTGTTGCTGTAATTGCTATACCAGTGATTAGTTGGCCAGGAAATACCTTTAAATTTGTCAAACATGCACTTGAATGGGATTATTTTTTAGGTGTTATAACATTTTATCTATTAACTTATTTCATGTGGAAAAAAAAAATTAATTAGTTATCCACCCACCCCCAAGAACTTTATACCCATTATTATTTTTTGAATAAAAAACACACGCTTGACCTGGAGCAATACCATGCTCCTCTTCTAATAAAAGAACATTAGCTTTAGTGCTGTTTATATCAATTTTAGCTTTTATTAGTCTTCCAGTGGATCTAACTTTGACTAATAATTCTTTTTCGAAATCTTTATGATTATTAGTAATAATATTTAAATCTTTTAAATTTATTTCTGTTTTAACAAGATGCTCTTTAGAGCCAACGATTATTTCATTTTTATCAGCAATTATTTTTATTACATACAAAGGATTTTTATCAGAAACACCAATTCCTTTTCTTTGGCCAATTGTATAGTTAATTATGCCATCATGTACTCCTATTACATCACCGTTAATATTCTTGATGTTGCCTTTGCTAAAAGAATTAGGTCTAAATTTTTCTATAACAGAAGCATAATCACCATTTGGAACAAAACAAATATCCTGACTGTCTGGTTTATCTGCAACATTAAGATCTAAATCTCTTGCTATTTTTCTAGTTTCATCTTTTAGCAAGTTTCCAAGTGGAAATCTTAGAAAATTTAATTGATCTTTTGTTGTATTGAATAGAAAATAACTTTGATCTCTATTTAAGTCAATTCCACGATACATATCAGTATTATCAAAGTCTGTTATACTTTTTACGTAGTGTCCTGTAACTAGTGCGTCAGCTTTTAACCTTTTTGCTTCTTTAAACAAATCTGTAAACTTAACTGTTTTATTACATTGAACACAAGGAATGGGTGTTTCTCCATTTAGATAGCTATCAATAAAGTTATCAATAACTCCCTCTTTAAATTTATTTTGATAATATAAAATTTTATGTTCAATTTTTAATTTATCAGCTACCCTTTTTGCATCCATAATATCTTGTCCGGCACAGCATTGTTTTGAAGATGCGGTTTCTTTATTATCATTGTAGAGCTTTAGTGTTATTCCAATAACGTTATAGCCCTCGTTTTTCATCATCGCTGCAACTGTTGAGGAGTCGACTCCTCCAGACATAGCAACAACAACTAACGTATCTTTTGGATCTTTGGCTATTCCAATTGAATTCAATTTTGTCATATTTAATAATATTTATTAGTATATTATCTATAAGTAAATTAATGATTTTAGATTTTGAACCTGGTGACAAAGTAACTAATCCTGACAACAAAGAATGGGGTATTGGACAAGTTCAATCAATAATTAATGGTAAAGTTACAGTAAATTTTGAAAATGTAGGAAAAAAAGTAATCAATTCTAAACTAATAAAATTAAAAAAATTATATAAATGAATTTAGAAGAAAAAAAGAAAATAACCCTTTCGTTAATAGATACTTTTAATAAAGCAGGAAAAGTAGCTTTGGATCTTAGAGAAGCAGGATTAATAAAAGAAACTAAGTCGGACAGTACGCCTGTAAGTAATGGAGATATTGAGGTTAATAAACTTCTTACTAAGAAAATAAAAGAGATTACACCTAATATTATAATTGTTTCAGAAGAGAGTGCAAATCACAAGCAGGATATTGATTTAAATAATTTCTGGTTAATAGATCCAATAGATGGGACTAGGGATTACATAAATAATAGAAATGAATTTACTCTCAATGCATCATTAATCTTAGATAAAAAACCAGCAATTGGAATTATAACTGCTCCTGCAAAGAATAGAGTTTTTTACTCTTATGGATTATCACATAGTTATGAGTTGATTAACGCTCAAGAAATTCAATTAATAAATAAAAAAAAAAATCATGATACAATAACAGCTGTAAGTTATTCTAATGAATTGAAACCAGAGATTTTAGAAATACATAAAAAAAATAATATTACCTCATATCAAAAAATGAAAAGCTCCTTGAAATTTTGTGTAATTGCTGCTGGTGAATTTGATATGTATGTTGCTGAGCCTAGAGCTTGTGAGTGGGACATTGCAGCGGGGCACGCAATACTTGAACATGCAGGAGGTAAAATAACAGATTTTAATGGTCGTGAAATACTTTATGGTAAACCGAGTTTTAAAAACCCAAGTTTAATTTTAAAAAGTAAAAATATACTGTAATGGATGAACAATTAAGAATAATATTGATTATAATAGTTTCAGTTTCAATATTTGGTCTTGTAACTTTTGTATTTGTAAGAAATTATATCAAAAATATTATCAACCAATTAGTTAAGGAAGATAAAAAAAAATCAAAGTAGTTTAATTATCTTTAAATAGTCAGCTTGATCAATATCCATTATTCTTTTTGATGTTTCAAAGTCAAAACCATTTCTAGCAAGCAAAGAAATGTCTTTTTTGTAAAATAAAGGTCTATTGTCTTCTGCTCTAGCAGGCCCAATTCTCTTTTTTTTACAAATCTTTATACCTGAGAAAAAATCTTGATCAGAATTCTCCTCTTTAATCTTATCAATAGTTTCTTTGATGTAGGTGTCATCAATGCCCTTTACCATTAAGTAGTTTCTAATTTTATTAATTGAGCTACCTCTTTGAATAAGACTTCTTGATTTACTTTCTGAATAAAATTTATCACTAATAAATTTACTTTTTTCAAGATCTACTAAAACAATATCTATCAAGTCAGTAATATCTTGTTTTTTAACGTTAGGGACACTTGCTTTTAAATATTTTTTTAATAAGTAGGTTCGTAGTTGTTGTTTCGAAGGAGCATATTTCTCTATGTAAGCGAAGGAAAAATTTCTCATTTCTTCCATGGTAACTTCTAGTGTTTTTTTTCTATTTCTTATGGGAATCATGTTATCTTGTAATATAATACACTAAAAAATGATTGATCAAATTTATACATATTTTACTATTGAGATGATTTTTCTATGGTTGAATTTAGGTGTTTTGCCATTCTGGCTAGTGTTAATAATTTTTCCACAATCACAAATATGTAAGGTTTTTATAACGTCAATCTTTCCTATTTCTATAATAAGCTTGGTTTATTCCTATTTATTATATTCATTGTTTAATGATGGTTATGATTTTCTAGGAAATTTTGAGCTTTATTTAGGGTTAAGCTCAATTTTAAATCTATTTTCAGATAGATCTTTTTTAATTTTATTTTGGTGTCATTTTTTAGCTATAAATTTATTTTGTGGTGGATGGATCGTTAAAGACTCTCAAAAATTTGGTATCAATAAGATATTGATAACTTTACCTCTCATATTAACTTATTTTATTGGACCAATAGGAATTACTATTTATTGGTTTATAAGAATTTTTTATTCAAAAAAAATAAGTCTATATGACTAAGGAATTAGAATTCTATTTTGATTTTATAAGTCCATATGCATACCTGGCTCATAAAAAAATCCAGTCACTTCCAAGCAGTATTAGAACAAGTTATAAGCCTATATTGTTAGGTGGTCTTCACAATTTAGAGGGAATAACAGCTCCCGCATTTATAAAATCAAAATTAAAAAATATGATTAATGATTGTAATCTTGTTGCAAAAAAATTTAATTTTAATTTTAAGTGGAATGATAAGTTTCCCCTAAACTCATTAAATATCATGCGTGGTTATTTTTCAGTGAATTCAACTGTTAAAGAGCAGTATGTAAATACAATGTTTGATGCATATTGGAAAAACAATTTAGATATTACTGATGAAAAGATATTAATTACTCTTCTTAAAGATTGCAAAATTGATCCTGATCAATTTTTTGAAACAATTAAAGAACAAATGATTAAAGATAAATTAAAAGAGGCTACTAAAGATGCTCACGAAAAAGGAATATTTGGTGCACCAACTTTTATGATTAATAATAAAATATTTTGGGGTCAAGATCGATTGGAGTATGCACTAGATGAATATAGTAGTTAGATTAGACTATTTCAAAATCACTTTGACTAATTGCAGCAAATCCACCATCAATATGTGAAACCTTTTCAAAGCCCATTTCTTTTAAAGATTTTGCAGCAAGAGCAGATCTTAAACCACCCGCACAAAATAAAACCATTTCTTTATTCATGTCCAGCTTACCATCTTTGAAATAAGCACTATTTGGATCTAACCAAAATTCTAACATTCCTCTGGGAATATGGTTAGAGTTTTCAACTCTACCCATTTTATCCAATTCACCTTTTTCTCTAATATCAATTAAATTACATTTTCCTTCATTGGACAGCTTTAAAGCCTCTGCAGGAGTAATAGTTTTAATTTCTTTAAGTGCCTCAGAAACAAGAGTTTGTGATGATTTAATAGTCATAATACTGTAAAAATATAATCATAAACAATTATATGAAAAAAACCATCCTTAAAAAATTATTTATCAAAATTTCAAAATTTTTAGGATATCAGATTATTGATCAGGCAAATTTTTACTCCCCCACTCTTGATAAAGAATTAAGTAATGATCTTTCTTCAATTAACAAAAAATCTATTGTTTTGCCACTAGGCGAAGTTCCAATTACTAAAAAAGTAAAATCTGTACTGTTAATTTTTAGAACTAATACAGATATTGAGATTTGGGATCAAAATAAAAGAAGATTATTTGAAAAGCCAAAAATTGAATATTCATTAAGATCTTTAAATTCACTGATTAAATCAATTAAATTTTCTAAAAACAAATATTCTAATATAAATTTCAAAATGATAATTGTAGATGACAAGTCTAAAAAAGAAAACTTTGAAAAAATAGAAAAATTAGTAAATAAAAGTAATCTAGATATTAATATTATTTCAGTAGATCATGAAAAATATATAAATAAAATTAAGCCACAAAAAACTCATCAAACTTTTTCAAATTTGGCAAGCTTGCTTCAATGTTTTGAATTAGGAAAAAAATATGGTGAAGATTTAATTTACTTTGTAGAGGATGACTATTTACATTTTGAGTCAATGTTAGAAGAAATGATTGCATCTTATGAAAGAATTGCTTCCCAGGTTAATAGAGATATTTTTATGTGTCCTGCTGATTATCCTTATCTTTATATGAATAATCAAAAGAGTAATATTATAATTGGTAATAAGCGACATTGGCGTACAATCAATCAGACCTTATGTACTTTTCTGACAACTAAAATTTTACTTAATAAATATTGGGAAAACTTTAATAAAACTTGTCTAGATCGACATGATCCTTTTGAAAAATATTTAAATGATATTTATAAAGATGAATTTTGTATATCACCTTTAAAGAGTTTATCTTTGCATTTAACCAACATAAACTCCAGTTATGGTCTGTCCCCTTTTATAGATTATAAAAAACTATGGGATGCAAATGAAGTAGTTGATGCTTAAGATAAATTCTAAAGCTCCTAATTTTAATCTAGTTTCTACTAATGGTAGTTCGTATTCATTAAAAAATTCTATTGGAAAATATGTAGTTCTATATTTTTATCCAAAAGATGATACTCCAGGATGCACTATTGAGACTAAAGACTTTAATAAATTATTATCCAAATTTAAAAAACTTAATTGTGAGGTATTTGGTATTTCAAAAGATAACCTTAAAAGTCATCATAAATTTAAAGAAAAATATAAAATTAGATTTGATCTTTTAGTAGATGAAGAAATTAAAATTGTAAAAAGTTATAAAGTTTGGGCTAAAAAAAAATTTATGGGTAAAGAGTTTATGGGTGTAGTTAGAAGTACATTTTTGATTGATCCTAAGGGTAAAATTGTAAAAATTTGGGACAATGTAAAAGTTAAAGATCATGCACAAGAAGTCTTGAGTACCCTAAAAGACCTTTAGAAATAAAAAAGGCCCCAATTAAGGGGCCCTTTTTCAACTATAAGAGAGCAATAGTTATATTTTTAATCTCTAATTGCGTAAGCAATTACACCTGTTTCTGAAACGTCTGTTCCTTTTGTTTCAGCTTCTTTACTTAATCTTAGGCCAACAGTTGCCTTCATAATCGACCACACAATGCAGGCAATAACGAAGATAAATATATTAACTGCTAGTACTCCAATTAACTGAGCGCTAAAAGAAGCATCAGGGTTAGTTGCTGGTACAATTAATGTTCCCCAGATACCTGCGAACAAGTGAGCAGGGATAGCTCCTACAACATCATCAATTTGTAAAGCAAATAATAATTTAGTACCATAGACAACAATTACACCCCCTACACCACCAATTAAGATAGCAGCTAATGGTGATGGCATTAATGGTTCAGCTGTAATTGCAACAAGTCCACCAATACATCCGTTAAGCATCTGTACAACGTCAGTTTTTCCAAATCCTAATCTTGTAACTGTTGCAGCAGCCATTACACCACCAGCTCCAGCTAAGAACGTATTAATAAAGATTGTTGACACAGCAATTGCATCAGCAGCAGTTCCCATAGCTAGTTGTGAACCACCATTGAAACCAAACCAACCTAACCATAAAATAAATACACCAACTGTAACTAATGGAATTGATGAAGCAGCAAATGGCTTAATAGGAGCTGGCGCACCTGACTTTGTAAATCTTCCAAGTCTTGGTCCAATTATTATTGCGCCCGCTAAAGCTGCGGCACCACCAGTTGAGTGCACAAGAGTTGAACCAGCAAAATCAGAAAAACCTAATTCTGCTAACCAGCCTCCACCCCACTGCCAACCCATTACGATTGGATATAAAATTCCAGCTAAAATTGCTGCAAATAAAAAGAATGGCCATAATTTAATTCTTTCAGCCATTGCACCTGATACAATAGATACTGTAGTTGCACAAAATACCATCTGGAAATACCAATCAGATCCATCTGAATAACCTGTTTCAATTGCACTACTATCAGACCAAGGAATAATAGTTCCTATATATCCACCTTCTGGTATGCCGTAAGCTAAATTATAACCTACTAACCAGAACATTATTCCAGCTATTGAAAATAAACCGATATTTTTTGCACAAATTACTGATACACTTTTTGAAGTTACCATCCCAGATTCTAGCATTGCAAAACCCGCCGCCATGAACATGACAAGGAAACCACAAATTAAAAATAATAGAGTATTAAAAATAAACCCTACTTCTGCTGAAACTGTAGTCTCAGCATTTCCGATACTTGTTAAGCCCATTAATATTACTAATGAATATAAAGGTGCTGTTATTAGTTTAATCATTTTAGTCATAAGACCTCCCGTTAATGAAAAAACTTATAATTTAATGACTTATAAAAACTAACGCTGATTAGGAAAAATAGCTATGCAGTATTCGCATATAGAAACGGCCTAATTGCTTATACTTAAAACATTTAGGCCGTTTAAAAAAAAGTGTTATTTATTGAATACTTCTTTTAATGCTTTTGCTGGTAAGAATTTAACTTTTTGAGAGGCTCCGATTTGAATTTGCTCTCCAGTTCTTGGATTTCTTCCAACTCTAGCTTTTCTTTTTGCTACTTTATAAGTACCAAATCCAGCGATCTTAACTGAATCATCGCCTTTTAAAGCATCTAGAATAGTGTTTGTTATCGTATCAAAAGTACGCTCTGCATCAGCTTTACTTAGGTTTAAAGAACCTGAAAGTTTAGCGATTAGTTGTTTTTTGTTCATTTATTTAGCTCCGGTTTTATTGGTTATTTTCACATAATTTACATAAAACCTTATAAATCAAGCTTTTTATTAGTGTCTCTTAAAATAGAAACCCCAACATATTGTGATTAATTAAATAAACGTTGATTTTAAAAGGTTATTTAAGAAATGTAATTGTTAAAAAACTTAAATAAACCAACATCTTTTAGGTCATTAAATGTGGTGAAAAACATCAATGATAACAATAAAAACATACCGATTCGAAAAAAACCTTCTTGTGTTTTTTGTGATAAGGGACGACCTAATATTTTTTCAATTCCATAAAACATTAAATGTCCACCATCAAGCATTGGAATTGGAAACAAATTGATTAGCCCTAAACTTATAGAAATATAGGCCATTAAACTAATAAAAGGTAAAATACCAAATTCTGCAACCTGTCCACTTATTTTTGCAATTCTTATGGGTCCACCTAATTGTGAGCTATCACCATTTCCAGCGATCATACTACCTAAGTATTTAAGTGATGAGGTAGTCACATAATAAACCTCATTAACAGCATAATATATAGCTTTAGAGGGACCAAGTTTTACATGGTTTACTTCATTATTGTAAGCTCCAAGTTTTATGCCAATCATTCTTTTATTGATTTTATTACCAAGATTGTCTTCGCTGTTAACTAAATTGGGCTTAACTCTAAAAATTAGTTCTTGATCAAATCTTTTTATAGTAAAGCTTATAAATTCATCAGTAGACATGGTGATAAATTTAGAGACATCCATTATGCTTTTTACCTCATTGCCATCAATTGAAATCACAATATCATTATCTTTTAGGCCTGCTACCATTGCAGGACTATCTTTTTGAACTTCATTAATCACAGCTGGAGTAAAGTCTTTGCCAGCAAATGTATAAATTGAAAAAAATATCAAAATTGCTAATAAAAAATTAGCTAAAGGGCCACCAAAAACAATTAAAGCTCTTTGATATAAAGGCTTTAATACAAATAATTTTTCTTGATCTTCTTTACTATATTCTTTTATAATTTTTTCATTATCAGCTTGGCTATAAACATTTCTATCACCAAAAAATTTAACATATCCACCAAGTGGTATGACACAGATCTTCCATCGCGTACCAGATTTATCATTCCAACCAAACATTTCTTTTCCAAATCCAATGGAAAAATCAGTAACCCCTACTCCATAGCGTTTAGCAAAATAATAGTGCCCATATTCATGGATAAAAACCACTACAACAATTAGAGCTATAAAGGGTAAAATATAAGATAACATAATGATGGTTAATAATACTGTTTTTAAACTAAATTTCTAGCTCTTAATATTATAACCTTTTTTAAGTAAGATGCTCACAAGTGTAATACAGACCATTAAGAAGAAGACCATTGAGCTGATACTGATCCAGATATTAAAATCAGACACCCCATAAAAAGAAAATCTTAAACCATCAATTAAATAAACCACAGGATTAAAATAAGAAACTGTTTGCCAAAACGGTGGCAGCATATCAAGAGAATATAAACTTCCTCCAAGAAAAACCATGGGTGTAATAACTAACGACGGGATTATAGACATTTGTTCGAAGTTTTTACTAACAACACCAATTAAGAAACCAAATAATGCAAAGGTAAAAGAAACCAAAACTAATAAAAATATCATCAACGTTGGATATTTGACTGTGACATCAGCAAAAAAGGATGCGGTGGTATAAATTACAGTTCCAACGATTAATGTTTTGGTAGCTCCTGCTCCAACAAAAGCAATTACTGTTTCAAGTGTTGAGATAGGTGCTGCTAAAATTTCATTAATAGTTCCATTAAATTTTGGAAAAAATATTCCGAAAGATGTATTGCTTATAGATTGAGTTAACAAGGTTAACATTAATAATCCAGGGACAATGTATGATCCGTAACTCACACCATCAATTTTTTGAATATAACTGCCAATAACTGAACCGAAGACAACAAAATATAATGAGGTTGATATAACAGGAGATAAAATGGATTGACCTACAGTTCTTATAAATCTATTCATCTCGTGAACATATATAGCTTTAAAACCATAATAATTAAATTTCATTGTTCTCCTTTACCAAATTAACAAATATTTTTTCTAATGTGCTTTGTTCAGTTTTTAAATCTTTTAATTTTAAGCCAGCATCTTTTAAATTTTGCAATAAATCTGTAATCCCAGTTTTTTCTGCCTGAACATTATAAGTATAAATTAAATTTATATTTTCATTACCTATTTCAAGATTATACTTAGATAAATCTTCGGGTATTTTTGTAATTTTTTCTTGTAACTCTACAGTTAACTTTTTATGGCCCATTTTTTTAATAAGTTCTTTTTTGTCTTCAACAACAATAATTTCACCTTGATTAATAACAGCCACCCGATCAGCAATAGCTTCTGCTTCTTCAATATAATGAGTAGTTAGAATAATAGTTACTCCTGTTTTTCGAAGTTCATCAACAACTAGCCACATATCTCTTCTAAGCTCAACATCTACACCTGCTGTTGGTTCATCAAGAAACAATATTTTAGGCTCATGCGATAAAGCTTTAGCAATTAAAACTCTTCTCTTCATTCCGCCCGATAATTGTCTAAGCCTTTGGTCTTTTTTATCCCACAAGGTTAAATCTTTTAAAACTTTTTCAATATGTTTTGGGTTAGGTGATTTTCCATAAAGTCCCCTAGAATAAGATACAGTATCAAAAACTGTTTCAAAAGATTCTAAATTTAGTTCTTGAGGAACAAGTCCTATTCTTGATCTTGTCTCTCTATAATTTTTTATAATATCAAAATTATCTATTGTAACTGTGCCTGAGGAAGGCTTAACAATACCACAAATAATACTAATTAAACTAGTTTTGCCAGCACCGTTTGGTCCAAGCATTGCAAGAATCTCTCCTTGTTTTACTTGAAGACTAATATTCTTAAGCGCATTAAAGCCATTATCATAAACTTTGGATAAGTTGTTAATGGATATTTGAATCTCAGACATTTGTTAAGGTGTATATAGTTACTTATACACCTTTTACAAATTATTAGGTCTATTTTTTAGATCCTTTTATTTTCCAAAATATTACGGGCAAAAAAGTTGCGATAATAAAAGATAAAAACAACAATGATTGAGAGACAAAAGCTGGAAAAGTATCTACTGGTAAAATTATACCAACTAACAAACTCTTTGAAAAATCAGGAGCTGGGAATAAAAGAAATCCTCCAATTAATCCAATAATAATTGAAATGTATGCTGTTTTTTCATTCAACTTCTTATTATAGAAACTATAAAAAACAGTAAGTACAAACGCACAACAAAATAAATCAGCTAATAAGAATAAGTATAAAACACTGAACCCTTTTGAGGCAATTACAAAAGCTATAATTGAAAGTACTACTATAAAATATTTTGAAAAAGTTAAGTAATTAGTTTTCTTATTTAAATTTAAAGTCGCTTTACCATCAACTACTATTAAGCTTGATATTGCATTAACTAAAGTATCAACAGTACTAATTGTTAATGACAAACCAAGGATCACAATTATTAATGATAAAAATTCTGTCTGATCACTTAATAATAAAGAGAAGAAACCAAGGTCAGGAATAACTTTGGGATTAGCTGATACTGCAACTAAACCACTAAAGCCCATAAAAAAGACTATTGGAATAATTACAATAAATGCAACAATTAAACTTTTCTTTAAAACTTCGTTATTTTTTGCGGCATAAACTCTTTGCCAATTTCCTTGGTGGAAAAGATTGGTTGCTGCAACTGCTATAAAGAAAGTTAATCCTGCGGTATAGTTTGGAATATAACTTGCACTTAATAAGTGAGGACTTTTTTCTTTAATAAATGAGAAAGAAAACTGATCTCCTGTAAATGATGTTAGATAAAATACTGAAATTAATAATAAAGCTACAATTACAATCATTTGAATATTATCTGTAAAAATTGAAGCTCTTAATCCACCATATAAAGTATAAGCAAGTGTTGCGATCAAAATAATTAAAGAAGTAACCCAAAGCTCAGTGCCCGAAATATAATTTATCAATATTGCAACAGCTGTAACTTCAGCGCATAAAAAAACAAACATATAAAATACTGTCATCAGTAAAATAAGTTTAAATAAACTCTTACCAAATCTTTTTCTTAAAAATTCAATTAAAGTTGAACCTTTTGGAAACTCCGTTCTTATTTTCTTTCCAAGTGAAATTAAAAAGATCATAGGAAATGCTGTTCCTAACGCGTAACCAATCACAGCTCCAATTCCACCCCATGTTGCAGCTGATGCTGGACCAAATAAAATCCAAGCCCCTAGTGCTGATGCAATTAGGCTTGTTGTTAGTGAAAAGAAACCAATGTTTCTATTCGCAGTTAGATAATTGTTAATCCCTTGATATTTTTTAGAGTAAATTAATCCAACTATTGTAAAGATTAAGCTTATAGTTATGACGAGTGTTAATGATGTTGATTGACTTATAAAGTATGTTTTATCCATTGTTCTCCCTTTCTGAATTACCGGACAGGTTATTAGGGTTTATTCTCAGTCAGTTACGACACCCCTAACAATTTTTATAGACTATAATTTAGAATATTAAAGAGAAACTTAGTGTTTAGTATCTAATATTTCTAAAGGTAATGGTGCTTCAGGGTATTTTTCTTTACACAATTTTTCATAATTTTTGCAAAGAGTACTTACTGTGTCATGTGCTTCATCTTTTGAAGTTAAAAATTTAATTAA
Organism: Candidatus Pelagibacter sp. PS_10_02; assembly: GCF_059418005.1. Lineage (NCBI taxonomy): Bacteria > Pseudomonadati > Pseudomonadota > Alphaproteobacteria > Candidatus Pelagibacterales > Candidatus Pelagibacteraceae > Candidatus Pelagibacter > Candidatus Pelagibacter sp. PS_10_02. The sequence goes on along the minus strand of NZ_CM182076.1, from coordinate 378,563 downwards.
AGTATCTCTCTCGAGTTCGATTTCTTTAATATCTGCTCCTCTTAAATATTCACCAGTTTCAACTTCCCAGTAAGTATCATTTAATTCACCAATATCTAAAGTATTAAGTTTACTCTGAAGTTCAATAATAATCTCATCGTCCGTTTTACTATCTTTCATTGGAGAGTTAACTAATTTTCCTAAACATTTGTCTTTAAGATCATCTAAAAAAGTATTGTAGGGTTTACCTTCAGCTAAACCTTGAAAGTGATTGCTTTCAAAGTACTTACTGATTGCAGCATTTGTTGAAATTTTATTTTTACCCTTAGCAACAGCTACTTGAACGTAAACTTCCTGGCTAATGTATTCGTTTAAATAATCTTTAATTTTATCCGATAACATTAGTTAAAAAATTACAGAGTTTTTAAAGGATCGACATAATCATACCCAAAAACATCAGCCACTGCTTTATACGTTACTTGACCTTTACAAACGTTTAGTCCTGCAAGTAAATGTTTATCATCACTTAGTGCTTTAGCATAACCCTTGTTTGCAATTTTAATTAGATGTGGAAGAGTTGCAGTATTTAATGCAATCGTTGAAGTTCTTGGAACTCCACCTGGCATATTTGCTACACAGTAATGAACAACATCATCAATAATAAAAGTTGGGTCACCATGAGTTGTTGGTTTACTCGTTTCAACACAGCCCCCTTGGTCAATTGCAACATCAACTATTACAGATCCTCTTTTCATTAATTTTAACATTGGTTTAGTAACTAATTTTGGAGCTTCAGCACCTGGAATTAAAACACCTCCAATTAAAAGATCAGCTTCTGCAACTAATTTGTTTAAATCAATTTTATCACTTTGTTCTGGAATAATTTTATCACCAAAAATTTCAACAAGTTGTTTTAGTCTTGCTTCAGATTTATCAACAATATGAACTTTGGCTCTCATACCAGTTGCTATCACTGCAGCATTTTCTCCAACAACACCACCACCTAAAATAACAACTGTTCCACCTTCAACTCCAGGAGCACCACCTAATAAAAGCCCTCTACCATTTTGATTTTTTTCTAAACAATGTGCACCAGCTTGAACTGACATACGTCCAGCAACTGCACTCATTGGTGCTAGTAATGGCAATCTTCCGTTGTCATCTGTAACCGTTTCATAAGCTATACAAACACCTTTAGATTTAATTAAGCCTTCTGTTAATTCTTTAGCTGCTGCCAAATGTAAATAAGTATAAACAATCTGATTTTCTCTAATCATCTTAACTTCACCTGATTGAGGCTCTTTTACTTTGACAATAATATCTGCATCATTGAAAATGTCTTCGGCTTTATCAATGATTTTAGCACCAACACTTGTATATTGATCATTTTCAAAACCAGCTTCAAAACCACCATTATTTTCAACTAAAACTTCATGACCCTCTGATATTAAAGTTTTTACACTCTCGGGTGTTAATCCAATACGATGTTCTTGGGGTTTGATTTCTTTAGGTACACCAATTTTCATAACTCTCTCTCTCTCTCTTTAATTCAAAATTTTAAAGTTTTAAAGTTTTTAATTTTTTTGATTTTTTTGATAGTTAGTAATACCAGTTCTTAACTTTTCAATAATCTCATCAATGTGTTTTTCTTCACAAATAAATTGAGGAGCTATAATCAAACAATCTCCTGTAGCTTTAAAGTTAACACCAGCTTCATAGCATGCTTTAAAACATTCATAGCCAGCTTTACCTGGTTTAGTATTTAGTTTCATGTCTATACCACCCATCATTCCATATCCTCTAATATTGTCTACTGACTCTAGATCTTGAAGAGAGAACAGCCCTTTTTGAAAATAAGGAGCTAAATTTTTTGCTCTATTGAAAATATCATCTTTTTCAAAAATATCTTGAACCGCAAGAGCAGCCGCAACTGCTACTGGAATTCCTGAATAAGTGTAACCATGAAATAATTCAACTGAACCTGTTGGTGAAGCATCCATTACCGCATCATAAATATAATCATTACATGCAACAACACCCATAGGTACAACACCATTTGTTGTAGCTTTAGCCATTGTCATAATGTCAGGAGTTACACCAAATTCATCTGCACCGAATTTAGAACCAGTTCTACCCCAGCCAGTTATTACTTCATCAAAAATTAAAAGTATTCCATGCTTGTCACAGATCTCTCTTAATTTCTGTAAATATCCTTTTGGTGGAACTAATGTTCCAGTAGATCCAGCAATAGGTTCAACTATACAAGCAGCTATGTTTTCACCACCAAAGTTTTGACAAATAGTTTCTAAATCATTTGCTAAGTAGTCTCCTGTTTCTGGTTGACCACTAACAAATTTATGCTCTGGCAAATGTGTATGACTAATATGTTGAACACCTGGCATTAAAACACTTGCGAATGTTTTAACATTGTTCACCATTCCACCAACAGAAATACAGCCAATGTTCATTCCATGGTAACCCCGTTCACGTCCAACAAACCTAAATCTTTCTGCATGACCTTTTGCTCTATGATAAGCTATAGCAATTTTAAGTGCAGTCTCAACGGCTGTAGATCCGCATATAGTAAAAAACATTTTGTTTAAGTCACCAGGTGTATGTTTTGAAATTTTTGTAGCAAGCTCAAATGAGCCACCAAAACCTTGTTGAAAAGGTTGTGCGTAGTCTAATGTTTCTAATTGTTTTGTAACGGCTTCTGTAATTTCTCTTCTACCATGACCAAGTGGATTACAAAATAAACCTGAGCTCGCATCTATTTGAGTTTTGCCATGATGAGTTTTTAAATAAACCCCTTTAGCTTCTGTAATTAATCTTGGGTTTGCTTTAAAATCTTTATTAGATGTAAAAGGCATCCAATGTTCATTTAGTGAATTAGGTACTGCAGTTCTATTTTCTGAGCTCATAAATTTCTCTCTGTTTATGTGTTGTTTTATAAATTCTATTTTTAAGTATTAGACTAAATCATAATGTTTTCTAGAATTATTTTTTTTAGAATCTTTCTTAAGTAAATACAACTTACAAGTGTAAAAAATTTGTTTTACATCCTTTCGAATATCAATTTAAATACATGTATTTTAATTAAATTACTAACAGAGGAATAATAATGAAAAAAGTGATTAGTTTTATTCTAGGAACATTGGTTGCTCTTAACCTATCTATATCAGTTGCAAATTCAGCTGCTAAAGAAGTTAGGGTTGCTTTCTTTCTAGAATGGCCAACGCCAAACCAAGAAGATAAAGTTAAAGGCTTATACGAAAAAGCTTTAGGTGTACCAGTTAAGTGGACTAACTTTTCTAACGGAGTAGCGATGACTGATGCTATGTTAGCTGGAGATATCGATATTTCTTACTCACAAGGTTTAATGCCATATATCAATGCTGTGAAAGCTAAAGCACCAATTAAACTTGTTGATATTGCTATGGAATACGGAATGGGTGGAACTACATGTGTTACATCTAATGCTTCTGGTATTACAAAAGCAAATGCATCTGAATTAGAAGGTAAAAAAGTTGCCGTTCCACTTGGAACAATGGCTGAGTATGTTTTTACTGAAAGTATGAAAGTTGTTGGAGCTGATAGATCTAAAATGAGTATTATTGCAATGGACCCAGAAGAAGGTGCTGCTGCATTAGTAAGTGGTGATGTTGTAATGGCTTGCCTATTTGGAGGTAACTCTATTAAAGCTGCAACTGCAGTTGGATCAAGACTTTTAACTGTTCAAGAAGCAAGAGATGCTGGTATCTTAGGTATTGATATTACATCTGTTACTAACAAGTTCATGAAAGAAAATCCTGGAATGTTAAGAACTTTCATCGAAGTAACTCATGAAGCTAATGCTAGATACGCTGCTGGTAAATCAGATATGAATGTAATAGCTAAAGATGCTGAAATGAAACTTGGTGATATGAAAGAAACTATCGGTGGATTTAAATTTCTGAACGCTGCAGAAACTAAAAAATCTATGGAAAGTGGTAATCTTGATAATTTCTTAAAAGGACTAGATACTCCTAGAGGAACAGTAGATACAAGTTTCTTACCTCTATAATTTATAGAGTTAGAAAAATTTAAATAGGCACCAATTTTAAAATTGGTGCCTATTTTTTTAATTAAAAATTTATTACATAGAAGTAATTATGAGCGATCTAGTTTCTCAAAATCTCAATATGATTTTTAAAACACCTAATGGAGAAACTGTCCACGCTTTAAAAGACGTAAATTTTACTTTGAAAAAAGGAGAACTATTAACAGTTCTCGGACCTTCTGGCTGTGGAAAAACAACTTTACTTAATATCACTGCTGGATTTTTAAGACCTACTTCAGGTCAAATAACTTTAGGCAACAATGAAATAAACGGACCGGGTGTTGAAAGAGGAATGGTTTTTCAACAAGGTGCTTTATTTGAATGGTTGACTGTTGCTGAAAATGTAAATTTTGGTTTAAGAATGAAAAAGGAAGATCCAATACAAACTGCAAAAAAAGTTGAAGAATGGTTAGAAATTGTAGGTCTACAAGGTTTTGGGGATACTCCTACTTATCAATTGTCAGGTGGTATGCAGCAAAGGGTTGCTCTCGCAAGATGTTTGATTAATGATCCAGATTTAATTTTAATGGATGAGCCATTAGGAGCTCTAGATGCACTTACTAGAGAAAAAATGCAGTCACTTGTATTAAAAATTTGGAAGGAAACTGGAAAAACAATTGTTTTAATTACTCACTCAGTAGAAGAGGCACTATTACTTGGTGAAAGACTTTATGTAATGGCACCAAGACCTGGGAGAATTCATAAGGAATACAATCTTCCATTTGCATCAATGGGATTAAAAGAAGATTTAAGAGATATCAAAAATTTAAAAGATTTTACAAGTAAAAGAGAAGAAATTTTAACCATGATTTGGAACATGGAAGAAGAAATAATGGGAAAAGATATTTAGTATGTTTACACAAATCATCACCTTTTTTATAATAGTAGCTATCATTGGCTGCATTATGTATGGCCGAAAGCTTATTAGAACTGAAAAAATTGATGCAGTGTTTGGTAACCCCGAAAGAGCTAAAGGAGGTACACACTGGATTATTGTTGGAAGTAGTGTAATTTTATTAACTTGGCTTTATTATTCATGGGATATTGCAAAATCTTTTTATCCTCAATCAGCTAATGAATTATGTCAAGTTGGTAAAGTAAACGACTCGTTAGTATCATTAAAATATTTATTCCCAATTGAAGAAAGAGAATTCAAAAGTACATCAATCATTAAAACTGAAAATAAAAATATAGCTAAACTTAGAAATGAAATTCAAAACTCAAAAAAAATTAGTGAGCAACACAGATCATTTTTAATTCGATTAATTGATAAAACTAAATCAACTATTCCATTATTAACAAATGAAAGTTTACTAGAAAATCAAACAAAAATTAAAATTTCAGAGCTTGCTGGTAAAATTGATCAATTATCTAATGAATTTCAGAAAAAAGATTATCCCTTTGAAAAATCAGAACAAAGAAACAAAAGATTAATTGATGCTCAAGCTGAAGGTGGCTGGGGCGCATCTTCAACATCTCTTGATAATAAAGTTGAAATTCCTACTATTCCTAAAACTAATAAAGGTTTAAAATTTGATGCAGCTGCTCAAGAATTAAAAATAATTAGTGATGAGTTTTTTAAGCTAAAAAATCATAACTTTCAGTACGAATCAGCAATGAAAGAAATTAAAGATGATGTTAAGGCATTTAGAAAAGCAGCAGATGATAGTGAAGAAGTGGCTTCAACATTAGCCAAAGATGTTCTTAAAATTGCAAGACGAATTGAGTATGCAAGTATTTTTCCACCAAACACATTGGATGGAATACAAAAATCTATACTTAGATTTGATGAGGTGCAAAAAGATGAGCAAGGATCTTTAAGATTAGTTGATATTTTTTTATTTCCAGCAGGAACCATTGTATCAAGTGGTCCAAACTGCTCCGAACAAGGTTCTGGTAGATGGTTGCCAAAACCATCAGATACATTAAATAAATTTATTCTTTTATCTAAACCTAGTGTTGGATTTAAGAACATTCCATTACTTTGGTTTGAGATGATGGATGTTAGCAAAATAGTTGGTTTTATTTTACCTGATTGGATTGCAGATATAGTTCCTGGTAATTATCCTATTCATAGTGAAAATGGTGTAGTTGAGCCAAACTTCAAAAGTAAAGTTTTAAGTGTAGCTACAGGTGATTTTAAATTATTCAAGATACCAGTTCCAATGGGGCATATATGGGATTCTTTTTTAAGAGTATTTTTAGGATTAATGCTTGGAATTATATTTGGTGTGCCTCTTGGATTGTTTATGGGACTAAATAGATTTGCTAAAGGGTTTTTTGATCCTTTAATTGAATTATATAGACCTGTTCCACCACTTGCTTGGGCTCCACTTATCATCTCTGTTTTAGGTATTGATAATGTTGGAAAAATTTTTTTACTTTTTATGGTATCATTTTCTATTATGATTATATCAGCTAGAGCTGGTGCATCAGGAACTCAATTATCAAAAATCCATGCTTCACACTCACTAGGTGCATCGAGATGGCAAATATTAAGATATGTAATATTTCCAAATTCATTACCAGAAATATTAACTGGTGTTAGAGTTGCGGTTGGTATGTGTTGGGGAACTCTAGTTGCAGCTGAATTTCTAGCAGGAACAACTGGTATAGGGTTTGTTGAAAATGTTGCTAAAAAATATTTTCAATATGAGGTTATTTGGATTACAATTTTTATAATGGGAATGCTTGGATTATTGTTTGATGTAACTTTAAGAAAACTTATAGATAAATATATTCCTTGGAGAGGAAAAGGATAATCACACTATCCTTTTGAACAATTATGAATTCTTCAAAATTAAAGGCAATAATTAAAGATATATTTATAAAATATAAATTAAGTAAAGATCATGCTTCGATCTGTGCTGAGGCATTGATTAATGCTGAATTAGTTGGTGCACCCTCACATGGGTTATCTCGTCTTAAAATGTATTGTGATCGAATTTCCAAAAAAGTGATCAATCCAAGAGCTAAAATTAAAATTAAAAAAATTTCTCAATCAATTGCTCATATTGATGCGAATAATAGTATTGGCTTTGTTGCGGCAGATACTGCCATTAAAACTGCCATAAATAATGCTAAGAAAACAGGGATAGGCTTAGTTGCAGTTAAGAATAGTGGTCATTATGGTTTGTCCGGCTATTACGCAGAGCAAGCTGTTAAAAAAGGCTTAATGGTTATGGTGTTTACAAATGCACCTCCAGCAGTTGCACCTCATGGTGCATTAAAAAGTTTATTTGGAACAAACCCTATTTGTTTTGGAACTCCCACTGGATCAAAGGTTCCTTTTATTTTAGATACATCTATTTCAATGATTAATAGAGGAAAAATTAGAGTAGCAGCAAGAGAGGGAACTAAAATTCCTGAAGGTGTTGCTTTAGATAAGTTTGGTAAAACCACTACTGACCCTAAAAAAGCATTAGAAGGTGTTCAATTACCAATAGCTGGTTTTAGAGGTTCAGGATTAGCCTGGATGGTTGACATTTTAAGTGGTGTATTAACTGGTGGTAATCATGCCGGAAGAGTTAAAGATCCATTTACTGATTTTAGTGGACCACAAAATATTGGTCATTTATTTTTTGTGTTAAAGCCTAATTTATTTGTCGGTAATTCTTTTAATAAAAGAATAAAAGATAATATTAAAACTATAAAAAAACTACCTAAAATAAAAGGCGTAAAAGAAATTCTTTATCCAGGACAAAGTAAGTTCAAAAGATTTAAAAGTAATCTTAAAAAAGAAATTAATATCTCAAAAGCTGTTTTAAAAGACTTGGAGTATTTAAAGGATCGTTAACTAAAAGCCTTGGTTCCTATAAAGCAGCAAAAAGTCTCTCATTTGTTATCTCAGTCCATAAAGTGATATTTATAAATTAACTAACTATTGATCTAAAATTTGAAATTTAAAAGCATTTATCTTGATATTTTTACACTATATACTTTTGTAAATTTGAGGATAAAAATACCTTATGCTTTCTAATAAAGAAATTGTTTGTCCAAATAACCTTTTGGACCATGCCAATAAAAAAAGAGGCGTTAATGCAGCTATTGTTAATGCGGGTCTTCCCTTGCCCATGCTCTCTGTTCAAGATGCTGTAAAAGAAGGTCTTATCAGACCTATCTTTATAGGAAATAAAAAAGAGATCTTAAAATGTGCAGAAAATTTAAAATGGGATATCTCTGAATTTGAAATTATTGATGAGCCTGTAGAAAATAATACAGCTGCTATTGCTGCAAAGCTTGCTAGTGAAAAAAAGATAAAGATTATTGTTAAAGGTCATATTCATACAGATATTTTAATGAAAGAAGTTTTAAAAAGAGATTATAATTTACTTGGAAAAACTAGACTAAGCCACATATGGCATATGACAAATACTAAAGACGACAAACCACTTATAATTACTGATGGTGCTTTAAATGTTTTGCCTAATGTAAAAACCAAAATGCATATTTTAAGAAATGTAATTGATTTTTCAAATCGTATAGGAATTGAAAGACCAAAAGTTGCAGTTCTATCAGCGACAGAAGAAATTTTAGATAGTGTACCAAGCTCAATCGAAGCAGATGAAATTACAAAACTTGCAAAAGAAGAAAATTTAAATGCTGATGTTTTTGGTCCCCTGGCATTTGATAATAGTATTTCAAAAAAATCTGCTGCTATAAAAGGTGTTAAGAATATTGTTGCTGGTGATGCAGACGTATTATTGGTTCCAAGTGTTGAAACTGGAAATAGTTTGGTTAAAATGATGATTTACTTTATGGGAGCTTGTGCAGCTGGTGTAGTTGTTGGTGGTAAAGTTCCAATAGTAATTACAAGTAGATCTGATGAGGCACAAGCTAGATTGGCCTCTATTGCTGCTGCTGTTGTTACTTTAGACTGATTCTTCATTGAAATAATCATATTAATGTTTTAAATAAAGCTTCAAAATTAAAGAGGAAAACAATGGCTATAACTTATTTAAAAAAATCACCTAAAACATCATCAACAGATGACACTAAAACAACTGGAATTGTTCAAGATTTATTAAAAAATATTGAAACTACCAAAGAACAAGGGTGTATCGATCTTACAAAAAAATTTGATAAATATGATGGTGATATTATTGTTTCCAAAGAAAGAATTGAAGAAATCAAAAAAACATTAGACCAAAAAACAAAAGATGATGTTCAATTTTCATATGAAAGAGTTAGAAAGTTTGCTGAAGCACAATTAAAAAACTATGGTCAGGACTTTGAAGTGGAGCTTTCAGATGGATTATTTGCTGGTCAAAAGTTAATACCAGTTAATACTGCTGGATGTTATGTACCAGGAGGTCGTTATGCGCACATTGCATCTGCAGTGATGAGTGTAACAACCGCTAAAGTTGCTGGTGTAAAAAATGTTATTGCATGCAGCCCTCCTAAAGAAGGTGTGGGTGCTCATCCAACAATTATTTATACAGCAGATCTTTGTGGTGCTGATGTAATTTTAAATTTAGGTGGTGTTCCAGCTATAGCTGCAATGACTAATGGTTTATTTAATAATCCTCCTGCTGATATTATTGTTGGTCCTGGAAATCAATTTGTTGCTGAAGCTAAAAGAATTTTATTTGGAAAAGTTGGTATTGATTTATTTGCAGGTCCTACTGAAATTGGAATTATTGCAGATGCTAAAGCTGATCCTGAAATAGTTGCTGTTGATTTAGTGGGTCAAGCTGAACATGGTTATAATTCACCCTGCTGGTTATATACAACAAGCAAGGAACTAGCAGAAAAAGTGATGAAAAGAGTTCCAGAATTAATTGCAGAATTGCCTGAGGTTCCAAGAACAAACGCTGATGCGGCTTGGAGAGATTATGGAGAAGTTATTCTTTGTGATACTGATGAAGAAATGGCAACCATTAGTGACGAGTATGCTCCAGAACACTTAGAAGTTCAGACAGAAAATTTAGAGTGGTTTCACAAAAGACTTACTAACTACGGTTCTCTATTTATCGGAGAAGAAACGACTGTTGCTTATGGGGATAAATGTTCAGGAACTAATCACATACTTCCAACTAAAGGTGCAGGAAGATATACGGGTGGACTATTTGTTGGTAAGTTTGTTAAAACTTTAAGTTTCCAAAGAATGACTAAAGAATCTACAGAGCTAGTTGGTGCTGCAGCTGCAAGAATTTCTAGATACGAAGGAATGGAAGCGCACGCAAGAACCGGTGATGTTAGACTTAAAAAGTATGGTTATTCTAACTAAACTTAGATAATTTCTATTAACACTGTTAAGGCTAAAATAGACATAAAAAGAATAATTAAATAATTTATTCTTCTCCATATATTTTTACTTTTTAGATGTTTGGAAAAATATTTTGATAAATATCCCAACATAAAAAAAAATAAGAACGAGGAAGTAGCTGCACCAACTCCAAAATAATACTTATCTATCTGATTAAAATTTTTAGAAAAATTTCCAAGAAAAAATACAGTATCTGAATAAACATGTGGATTAAGAAAGGTAAATCCCAGAGTTTTAGTTAAAATCCCAAAAAAATTATTAGTTTTACTATCCATATTGAATGTTGCTTCTAAAACTTCAGTTTTTAATTTTCCCCAAATAAAATGTAATAAGAATATTAAGAGTAAAATGTTAAAGATTAGCTCTACTGTTGGAGTAAAAAAATTACTTAAATATTGAAATAAAAAAATACCTAAAAAAATTAACAATAAATCTGATAATGAACATACTAAACAAACAATAAAGATTTGTTGTTTTTTTAAACCTTGTTCAATGACAAATATATTTTGAGCACCTATTGCTAAGATTAAACTTAATCCAGTAAAAAAACCCAATAATAAAAAATCCATTAAGTTTTATTAAACTCTTTTTTTACCTTGAACAACTCTATCCAATATTAAAGCAACAAACAAAATAGCAATACCTGCTAGTATACCTTGTCCAACATTAGCATACTGTAAAGCCTCAAGAACATCTTGTCCTAAACCTTTTGCACCAATTAGAGATGCTACAACTACCATAGCCAAACTAAGCATTACAGTTTGGTTAACACCTGCCAAAATTGAAGGTGTGGCTAGTGGTAAATCTACTTTTCTAAGTAAATACCATTTAGTTGCACCGTAAGCGATAGCTGCCTCACGAATTGTTTCTGGCACTCCACGTAACCCTAAAACCGTAAGTCTTACAACAGGTGTACCACCAAAAATCATTGTAATAATTACTGCCGCAACCTTTCCAGTTCCAAAAAAAGCTATAACTGGAATCATAAATACAAAGGCTGGCATTGTTTGCATGAAATCCATTATGGGTCTTATTAGTGAATAAAATCTTTGTCTTCTTGCACAATAAATTCCAAGAGGAATACCAATTGCTATACTTAAAATTGCAGCAGTTCCAAGTAACGCAAGAGTTGTCATGGCTTTTACCCAAAACCCTAAAAATCCCATATAACATAAAAATCCAGTTGAGTATATTGCTGCCCTTGGTCCAGCTGATAAACCAGTAAGTGTTACAATGGCTGTTATAATTACTATCCAAGGGGTTTTAACGAATAGTAATTCTAAAAAATCTAGAACTGACCTAATACCAATTGTTATAGCAGTAAAAATTACATCTCCTTTAACAACTGCATAATCAAAAATAATTTCTATCCACTTAATTGAAAATAATCTTATTTCTGGATGGGTTGGAAACGTATCCATTAACTGAAGTAAACCTGGAAAGCTGTAATGGATAACAGTAAAAATCATTATTACAGAAGTAAAAACACTACTTAAGATATAATTTTTCATCTGCATACCTGGATCAATAGATTTATCAGATAACCATTCAGAATATTTTTTTTCCAAAATTGAATTCGCCAAAACTCCTTGAACAACCTTTACTGCTATCAATAAAATAAACCCAAAAATTGTAATCCAAATTGCTGAGGCTTCTACTCTTGTAATTTCATCAAGATAACCTTGCATAGCATCCTCTAATGATTTTATATTTCTTTTAAAAACATCAATCTTATCTGGATTATTTTCTATAGCTGCTTCTAATTGTTTATTCCTAAAAGCTATTGTACTTTTAACTTGTTCTACTTTAGCAATAGCATCTGCTGTAATATTACCAAATAAACCTCTGATGATTTGCACTACTGAAAAAGTTTCAATAATTAAAAAAGCTAATGTCCAATTCCAAACATTACGCATTCCAAACCAAACTGGACCTAAAATAAATGCAAATAGATTAAATGAAAATGAATAAGTAGGTTTACTACCAATTTTTTTAAACTCTTTAATATAGTAATTTGGATTACTTTTTACAAAATCAGTAATCAATTCATCTCTAGATGGATTTTTAACTGCTTTACTCTCCATCACTACCCTCTACAACAGCCTTGAGTAAATCAGCTTGTGTTATCACCCCAACATTTTTATTATCATTGTTAATTACTAATATTGGTTCGTCTTTAATAGAAGATTTTTCAATCAATTTATTTAGCAAATCATTTTCATAAACACTTTCTAAATCTTTGGCCAGTGATCCAAATTCTTTTTTGAATTTTTCAATTGGTTGCATGATAGATTTAGCTTGAACAATTTTTAATCTAGATATTCCTTTTACAAAATCAGCAACATAGTTATCCACTGGCTTCATTACTATTTCCTCTGGTGTTCCTATTTGAATAACTTTTCCATCTCTCATGATAGCAATTCTATGACCTACCCTAACAGCTTCATCTAAGTCATGCGTTATAAACACTGTAGTTTTTTTCATTTGTTTTGAAAGTTTGATAAATTCTGCTTGAAGTTGTCTTCTAATTAATGGATCTAATGCACTAAATGGTTCATCCATTAATAAAAAATCAGGATCGGCCGCTAAAGCTCTTGCTAATCCTACTCTTTGTTGCATTCCGCCTGATAGCTCATGAGCAAATTTATTTCCCCAGCCTTGAAGTTCTACGATATCTAAAATTTTATTAGCGGCATCTAGCCTATCATTTTTGCTTATACCTCTTATTTCAAGTGGCATTGCTATATTATCCAGTACAGATCTATGTGGCATTAAAGCAAAGTTTTGAAAAACCATACCTATTTTTTTATTTCTTAAATCTTGCAAACTTTTTGAGTCAAACTTCATCACGTCTTCATTATTGATTAAAATTTGTCCAGAGGTTGGCTCTAATAATCTATTAATATGTCTAACTAAAGTAGATTTACCACTTCCAGAAAGACCCATTACACAAAAAATCTCTCCTTTTTTAACATTAAAAGAAACATCAGATACACCAATTACTGAATTATATTTTTCTAAGGCTTCCTGTTTTGAAATACGTTGATTTTGAATAGCATTTAATGCTTCTTCAGAATTATTACCGAATATTTTCCAAACATTTTTTATTTCAATAGCTGATTCCATCAGATCCATTCGAAAATTTAATAAATTTTTTTTTAAGAAAATTACCTGGCAACTAAAAAGTTGCCAGGTAAAAATTTAATTTAACCTAAAGTCCTAACCAACCGTCAACTTTGGACTTATTATTTTTCATCCATGTTCTAGCAACAGCAGCTGGATCTTTTTTTTCAACTGAAATTTGATAGGCCATTAATGAAACATCATCTGCTGACAATTGAAAGTTCTTAAAAAATTCAACAATAGCTGGTGATTTAGCTTCTAATGAAGTTCCCCAACCAATTTGAATTTGTTTAAGAGCATCTTTCGATGCAACATAAGATTTTTTGTACCAGTCAGCATCTTCTTTGGGTTGAACCATTTTATATTTAGCTTCATCAAACTTTGGTTCTGTTAACATTACAACATCTGCCATTCCCCAAATTGCATGTGGCTTGTAACAATAAAATGCATAGCCCTCACCTTTTTTAATTGAATCAAGCACTCTTGCATTTTTAACAGCTTCTGCTGCTCTTATGCCTTCAATACCAGCATCATATAAACCGTAATCTCTAAGTTTAACTTGGTTTACATTTGCTGAAGCCCATCCATCAGCACCAATCCAAAACTCACCTTTTCCATTTCCGTCGCTGTCCATTGCTTTAACAACTTCTGGTCTAGCTAAGTCTTCAATTGCTGTAATTTTCATTTTTTTAGCAAATTGTTGAGACACACAATATCCTTGGTTTCCCTCATACGGCTTTGAACTTAACTTAAGAGTTCCTTTAGGAACTAGATCGTTAGTATAAGCCTGTTGATTAGGTAGCCAGATATCTGGGTGAACTTCTATTTCACCTTTGCTTCTATCAATTGCTGCGTAGATAGCAGTATTGTTCCCTGGAACTAATTCTGCTTCTCCACCCATTTTATCATTAACAACTGCTGCTAATAAATTTGCAATAGCTGTTGCACCTGTCCAACCTGGATCTCCAATTTTTACTTTCTCAGCAAATGTTGAAAAAGTAGCAAATAAAGAAATCAAACCAGCTACAAGTGTAGTTTTAATTATTTTCATTATCTTCTCCTATTAATTTAAAAAATAAGTCTAACGCGAATGAATAAAGTGTGTCAAAGGAAATAAAGATATAAAAAGTATATATAACTGGCCTATATTTTACAAATTTATCAAAATCAATTATGACTGATCCAGATAGTTTTTGTTTTAAGATAAGCTGTTATTTAACAGTTATTCAGGATTACTTGTAAGAGTTTTAATTTCTAAAATGTTTTCGTTAGGATCTTTTACAAAGAAAGTTTCTTGCTCATATTTAGTACCCTTAAATCTTAAATATGGTTCATCGTAATATTTAGTACCATTATCTTTTAATCTTTGTTTAAGAGCATCAAAATCTTTTCTTGATAAATGAACACCAAAGTGTGGGACAGAAACATTTCCCATATCAACATCATGTCTTTCATTTTCTAATTTATGAGCACTTGCGTGAAGAGTTAATTCATTTCCCCAAAAATCAACATCAGCCCATTCTTGAGCTGAATTATCTAATCTGCAGCCTAAAGCTTCGTTATAAAATTTTTTTGCAACTTCTAAGTCACCGCAAGGTATTGCTAGGTGAAAACAGTTGGTATTTTTGTACATATTTTTTTCTCTTTAATTAATAAATATAATGACTATATAAAGATCGCTTTTAAGTCAATCTAGCAAAAAGATAAAATGGAAAAATTTTTACAATCTATAATAGACAGAGACCCTGCTGCAAAATCAAAATTAAGTTTAATATTAACTTATCCAGGAGTTAAAGCAGTTTTTTTTCATAGAATTGCTAATTTTTTTAGCACTGCTAAATTTGATTTAATTGCTAGAATTATTTCACAATTTTCAAGATTCTTAACTGGTATTGAAATTCATCCAAAAGCAAAAATTGGAAAAAATTTATTTATTGATCATGGTATGGGAGTTGTAATTGGAGAAACTTCTGAAATTGGTGATAACGTCACTATCTATCATATGGTAACACTAGGTGGAATTGCTCCAAGTATTAATTCAAATGATCAGCGTAATATAAAGAGACATCCAACAATTGAAGATGAAGTTGTAATTGGCTCAGGTGCACAAGTATTAGGTCCTGTTAGAGTTGGAAGATGTGCAAAGATTGGTGCTAATGCAGTGATTACAAAAGATGTTCCAGAAAAAGCTGTAATGGTTGGTATACCTGCAAAAAATGTTGGTATCGCTGATAGTGAATTCAAACCTTATGGTATTACTCCAGATAGTGATACAAAATCAGATTAATGAGTAACATTCAAAATGATTTTATTTCAGGAATTGGTAATACTCCTTTAATAAAATTAAAAGCAGCATCAGAAATTACAGGGTGCAATATTTATGGTAAGGCTGAATTTTTAAATCCAGGTGGATCAGTTAAAGACAGAGCGGCCCTAGCTTTAATTAAAGACGCTCAAGAAAAAAAGTTAATTTCAAAAGGTGGAACAGTTGTTGAAGGTACAGCTGGCAATACTGGAATTGGCTTAGGACTTTTAGGAAATTCATTAGGATACAAAACAATTATTGTAATGAATGACAATCAAACTCAAGAAAAAAAAGATTTACTTAGAAATTTAGGTGCAGAACTTAGATTGGTTGCTCCAAAACCTTACAAAGATGACAATAACTTTGTAAAAATTGCAGCTAGACTTGCTGATGAGCTTAGACCATCAAACAATAATGGAGTTATCTGGGCTAATCAATTTGATAATACTGCAAATGCAAAAGGCCATTATGAGGGAACAGGACAAGAAATTTGGAAACAAACAGAAGGTAAGGTTGATGGATTTGTATGTTCATCTGGAACAGGTGGAACAATTTCAGGTGTAAGTAATGCTCTTAAGGAAAAAAATAAAGATATCAAAATATTTTTATCAGATCCAAAAGGTTCTGCTCTTTACAACTATATAAAAAATGGTGAATTAAAATCTGAAGGTGGTTCGATTACTGAAGGAATTGGTTCTAGTAGAGTTACCAAAAATTTTAAAAATGCTAAAATAGATGATGCTTATTCAATAGACGATCATGAGGCATTGCCTATTCTTTATGATCTAATTCAAAATGAAGGTTTAAGTCTTGGGACTAGCTGTGGAATTAACATAGCAGGAGCAATAAGATTAGGTAAAGAATTAGGTCCTGGAAAAACTATCGTTACAATTCTTTGTGATAAAAGTGAAAAGTACGCAACTAAAATGTTTAATAAAAAGTTCCTTGAAGAAAAAGGTTTGCCATTTCCCTCTTGGCTTTAATTAAAGAAAATTTAATCTGTGAAGTGCATCCATCCTGTAATAATATATTTTGAACCACTATTTAACACAGATCCTCTATGTGCATGAGTCCATTCAGATGGCCATATAACCGTTTTACCTTGTTGCGGTTTTATTTTTAAATCAAAATATTTAAAATCAGTTGTACCACCATCTTCAACATCATTTAAGTATGTCATCCATGCAAACAATCTATGAATTGAACTTAAATTAGTTCTTTCTGAATGGATTGATGAAAAATGATCTCCCTTTAAATATTTCTGAATGTTAAAATGACCTATGTGAACTTTTTTGGCCATAACTTTTAAAAAGGAATACTGATCTTTGTAATCCTCAAAACATTCATTTAATTTTTCAAAATATTTATTAAAGATTTGATATTTTGGTTCTTTTAAACTTTTTGGATTAATTGTGATATCTATTGTTTTTTTTACAGAATAATCTACTCCACCTGAAGTTGTTCCAATAATATGTAAATCTTTATTTTCTTCAAAAAAGTTAATTAGTTCTTTGCATAGTTTATTATCTTCTATGTTCCACAAACCAATAAAACTCTCAGATCTAAAATCGTCTATTTTAATTTTTTTCATTAATTAGTAATTATACTTATATTATTATCATTAAATTCAATAAAACCTGTTCCTTTTTTTAAATACTGTAAAGCTTCTCGGTGACAATTTTTTTTCATTAAATTTTTACTTAATAATTTGTACAAATATTCATTCTCAGGATCAAATTTGATTTCTTTTTTGCAATAATCTATCGCCTCATCAATATTGTTATTATAAGTTAAGCAAGAAGCCAATCTGTTTTTATTAATTTTTTTTTGGGGTTGTATTTTCAAAGATTTTTTAAACAACTCAATTGCTTTGTCAAACTTTCTTTGTTTTAAAAAAATATTTGCTAGATTATTAATAAAAACAATTTCTTCTTGATTAAAATTAAAACATTGAAGATAATATTTTTCAGCTTCAAAAAAATTATTCAAACTTTCATACGCTGCTCCAAGATTATTTATTGCCGGAATTATATTGGGATTAATCGATAATATTTCTCTATACAAATTAATTGATTCTTGTGTTTTTTTTTCCAAAAAAAGCTTCTCGGCTAAAGTAAATTTGGCTCTTAAATCTTGATCTGAATTCATACAATATCAATCATAAATAGACCCTAACATAAATTAAATTTTAATTAAATTTTAATTTTTATGAAACCTATAATGATTTCACTTGAAACTGGCGTAACTAAGATACCTAAATAATTATATATATTTAGCGAGATTTCATTTAAAGTTAAAGAATGAGTCTTGCTACTTCATATACATTTCTACTCCTAGCAGTTATTCTTGGAGTAACTTCTAACAGTTTTGCAAAAAGTGCCGAAGGGTTCACACTTCTATTTCCAAGTATTATTACTGGAATAACAATAGTTGCATGTATGTATGCGCTCTCAATGGTGATGAAAAATATCCCAATGGGAATTACTTATGCATCATTTGCCGGATTAACAATTATTTCAACTGTAATTGTTGGTATAATTAGATTTAATCAAATGCCAAACCTTTATTCAATGATTGGTTTGGGTTTAATTATAATAGGTGTATTAATGGTCAACTTGTTAGGAAATAATTAATTATAATTAAAAATTATAAAACTTTTTTTACAGAAAATATTGTAATGAGATTTTTTAAATTATCGAGATCCTATTACTTTGCTAGGTTGCATACAATTGATTTATTTCACATAAAGTAAAATAAATGTTTTGAATGCAATTTTTAGAAATGATATTGTCTAAATATCAATAAAGGAGGTTGATTATGAACTTATCACCACCTGACACATAACTGGTGTGATTAAATAACCAAAGACTAATTAAGATCAAAAAAATATAAAGTCCATTATTATGGATTTTGGCGTATACCGCTAACTTACAGGGGAACTCTTTTGGAGCTTTCTGAAAGGGTGAACCCCTTAAAAGATAAGTTAAAATATAGATGGTAAGACGTGAGTACCATCATCATCTAAAGTAATATCAAATTCTTCTACAACATTAGATAAGTCAAGTGGTGAATATAAATGGGGAAACATAGTTCCATCAGAGGCTTGTTCCCAAACTAAATGATCTAACTTTAAAGTATCAACCTTTAATAAAATTAAATCATTTTGATTTTGGTAAAATTTTTTAAGAGTTCCTGCAACTTGGTCATCACCTGAAAAATGAATAAAGCCATCCTCTAAATCTTTTTTAGAACCTATTAATTGACCTATACTTTTAACTTCTTGCCACTCAGACTTAGTACATATTTTATAAACAAACTTAAAGTTCATTTAAAATTTATATTATTCAGTGAGGATGATGACAATAAGAAACTTCCCCTTGCGGGGAAGTTTATATTAACTACCTAATAGAGAGAGAAGATAATGTTAATTTTTGAATTCTAAAAATTCTTTATAGACGGCTCATCAAAATATTAAAACGATATATTATCTTTATAGGTATGATAATATTGAATATCTTATTTTATCTGTTCACTTAATGAATGTTTACCAGGAAGAGTTCGGTTGACTTAAAAACTCTATCTCTTCAGGAGTAGATTTTCTTCCTAATACTATGTTTCGATGAGGATATCGATGAAATTTCTTAATTGCTAATGTGTGATCTTTCCAAAATTTTTTTATAGAAACTAAGTCTGGATGATCTTTTAAATATTTATCGAGTAAATAGTAGGCCATATCATGGTCGGTTATTTCTTCACTATGAATAAGTGGCAATAGCATAAAAAATCTTTGCTCTTGGTCCATTTCATCTAAAAATCCTGCATAAACAGAATCATTAACTATTAACCTTGCTTTATGATCTTGGCTAAAGGCTTTTGGGTCATCTCTAAACATATTTCTTGAAAATTGGTCAAATAAAATAACTAAAGCTAATGAACCAAGGGGGCTATCTTGCCAATCATCATACTCATTGGAACCTGCCAGTTCATAATCTTTTAAAAAATTATTTTTTATTAGTGCATCAAAATCTTTATGTTTTTGAAATCTTTTTTTTGATGGGGTTTCTTTAAACCAAAAATCTAATATTTTTTTAGCTCTTGTATGCATTTATTTTGAAATAGGTTTTAAAAGTTTAAGCATTTTATTGTGAATAGATTGATTAGCTGAAACTAAAATATTTCCTGCGTTAACTGCATTTCTATTATTCCAAGTTGTAACAATTCCTCCTGAAGCTTTTATAATTGGCATCAATGGGTGAATATCCCAAATTTTATTATTAGCTTGAAAAACAACATCAATTTTTCCCTCACATAAATGAGAGTAACTTAATGCGTCTGCAGATGGAAATTGCATTAATTTTAAAACTTTTGGAATTCTACTTTGCTGCTTAAGAGAGACTGCTCCATGAAATGCTCCTGATACTTTAATTTGACTAAATAGTATTTTTTTTGAAACAGAAATTTTTCTTTTTTTACCTTTTTCAAAAACAAAAGAATTTTTATTATCAAAGTTTAAATAATATTTATTTAATATCGGAAAATTTGCTAAACCCACAACTGGTATGCCTTTAAAATTAAGAGATATTAAATTACTCCAAGTTGGGTTACCTATTACAAATGATCTTGTCCCATCAATCGGGTCTATCACCCATGTAAAGTCACTAGTTGATTTTTTGTGACCAAACTCTTCACCTATAACTTGATGATTTGGAAATTTTTTTTTAATTTTTAATCTAATAAATTTTTCAAATGCTTTGTCGGATGTTGTAACAGGGTCATACCCTTTGCCTTTAAGCTTGTTGGATATTGCAAAAGTTTTATTAAGTTTTGAATAATAAAATTTATTTAAATCTTTTGCTAAAGTATTTAAAAAGTTTGAATATAATTTGTACTCTTTCACACTTAATAAGCTCATTATGTTATGTTCTCAATTTGACTTTCTGCTTCTTTAATTGATTTTTCATAATCTATAGCCAATTGATCAGCAGCAATAATATCTATCTTTTTTATACCAAAAAAATTTAAAACATGGGTTAACCAAGGTGTTAAAAAATCATCCTGACTATTAATCTTTGTGCCACCAGAGGTAATTATGAGATAAACCTGTTTGTCTTCAAGCAAGCCTACCCTGCTTCCGTCTTCATTATATTTAAATGTCTCTTTAACTCTTGCAGCCAAATCTGCCCAGGCTTTTAGCGTTGCAGGCGGACCAAAATTATAAATTGGTACGGAAATTATAATTGTGTCACTTTCTTTTAACTCCATGACTAGTTTATCTGACATTTCAAACATTTTCTTATGTTGCTCTGTTTGCTCACCTTCTGGAATTTTCATTCCAGACTCTGTTAAATTAGAAATAAAAATCATTTGATCATTAAGATCTCGATAAACAACCTCATCTTCTGGTTTTTTTATTTTGTCTAATAATTTTTTTGCTAAAGCTCTTGAAGTAGAACCTTCTTTTCTAGCACTAGTATCAATTTGATATATTTTCATGAATTAACTGTTTCGGATAGTTCTAACCGAAATTTTGTAAAAAAGGCAAATAATTTAAAATATAGTATCCAAGAATTTGTAATTGATTTGTTAAAATCAAAATTCCTGTAATTAAAAGTATTATGCCACCCCCTTTAGTTACTAAATTAATATTTTTTTTAAAATTCTTTGAAAATAATAGAAACCTTTGCATCAAATACCCTGATAAAACAAAAGGTATGGCAAGTCCTAAAGAGTAAAAGCTTAAAAGTATAATTGCTCTATAAATTGTTTCCTCTGTTGAAGCTAAAGCAAGTATTGATCCTAAAATAGGTCCTATGCAAGGTGTCCATCCAAAACCAAATGCCATTCCTATAATAAATACAAAGAATATATTATTTGATTTTTTTGTATAAAATTTCTTCTCAATATTAAGAAATTTAATATTTAAAATACCAATCAATTGAAGTGAGAAAATAACTATTATACTTCCAGCAATAAGTCTTAGGATTTGTGAATTTTGTAAAAGAATTTGTCCTAAAAAGGATGCAGTTGCTCCAAAAATAATAAAAACAAAAGAGAAGCCAAGTGAAAAAATTATTAATGGCAATAAATTAATTTTTTTATTTTCTAAAATTTCATTTAATGAACTTCCAGTAACAAAAGAAACATAACCAGGTATTAATGGTAAAACACAAGGTGATAAAAAACTAATAAGACCTGCTCCTAGCGCAACGACTAATTCTATCATATCAAATTATTCTTTTATAACCTTAATATTTTGTTTTCCAAGATTATCGACCGAAAGTTCCATTTCATCTCCATCTTTTAAAAAAATAGGAGGTGTCATTCCAAGACCCACTCCCGGCGGTGTTCCTGTTGTCACTATATCACCAGGCATTAATGTTATAAAACTTGTAATATGCGCAATTAAAAAATTAAAATTAAAAATCATCTGGCTTGTATTTCCTGTTTGATGTCTATTACCATTAACATCTAGCGTTAAACTCAAGTTATTAACATCCTCTATCTCATCTTTTGTCACTAAATATGGGCCTAAAGGTCCAAAGGTATCGCCAGATTTTCCTTTAACCCATTGACCACCTTTTTCTTTTTGCCACTCTCTCTCACTTATATCGTTACAAATGCAGTATCCAAAAACATAATCTTGTGCATCTTTTTCTATAACTCTTTTTGCTTTTTTTCCTATTACAAAAGCAATTTCAACTTCATGGTCTAATTTCTTTGAGTTCTTAGGTATAATTACATTGTCATTTGGTCCTATAATTGAATGAACAGATTTATTAAATAATACTGGATGCTCAGGTGGCTTTGCCCCAGTTTCTTTTGCATGCTCAGTATAATTCAATCCAATAGCAAAAAAATTTCCTGGTTGAGTAATACAGGATCCTATTCTTTCACTTCGATCTATCTCTTCTAGATTTTCTAAATTTATTTTCTTTAATTTATCAAGAGTTTTAAAATTAATATTTTCTGGATTCAAGTCTTTAATAATTGATGATAAATTTCTAAATTTTCCATTTTTATCTATAGCTACTGGAACTTCCTGGCCAATTTTTCCTATTCTTAATAATTTCATTCTATTTTTTATTTATTTTTTCAATTGCATTGTATAAAGAGCTATGATCAGTATTTCCATGTCCATCAGCCACAAGGTCTTTATACATTTCTTTTATTAAGCTCGAAATAGGCAAATGAGTCTCTACTGCCTTTCCTGCATTAACAATATTAGTCATATCTTTTAGTTGTGTTGTTGTTTTCCCTTTTGGTGTAAAATCTTTATCAATCATTCTTTTTCCGTGTGTTTGCAGTATTTTGCTATCAGCCCAACCTCCTGATAAAGCTTCAATCATTTTATTAGGATTAGTTCCTGATTTTTCACATAATGTAATTGCTTCTGCAACTGCTCCAATAGTAACGCCTACAATAATTTGATTAGCTAATTTGGATATTTGACCTGATGATACTGGGCCAACTAATGTTGGGTTGCCCATTTTTTTTAGTAACTCATAACAGTTATTAAACGTTTCTTCATCACCACCAACCATTATAGCTAAAGTTGCCTCTTCAGCTCCTATTGTTCCACCTGAAACTGGGGCATCTAAATAATTTATTTTTTTTTCTTTTAATTTTTTTGAATACTTTATAGTCAAAGCTGGATTAACCGAACTCATATCAATAACAGTAGCTCCTTCTTTTATATTAGAAATAAATTCTTCACTACTCATAACTTTTTCTACTGCAGCATCGTCTGTAAGCATCGTAATTATCACATCTGAATTTGTTACAGCATCCTTAATTGATGTGGATATTTCTGCTCCAAACTCTTTTAGTTTATCTGATTTATTTTGAGTTCTATTAAATGCTTTTAAATTATAGCCAGATTTAAGAAGATTTTTGGCCATAGGAAATCCCATGAGACCAATTCCAATAAATCCAATATTTTTCATCTAAAGTTTTTGAAATGTTAACCTTTTATACCGAGGTGTGTATATTTAACATTTAGATAGTCTTTAATTGCCATCGAACCACCTTCTCTTCCATATCCACTCTGCTTTATTCCACCAAATGGTGCCTCGGCAATTGCAACAAATCCTGTGTTAACAGCAACAGATCCTGTTTCCAATTGTTCAGATGCTAAATGAGCAGTCTCCATTGAGTTGGTGCAAACATAACTACAAAGTCCAAGCTCATGATTATTTGCTCTTTCGATTACTTCATCAAATGATTTAAATGATAACATTGGAACCAATGGTCCAAAAGGTTCTTCTTTCATAATGGTAAAATCATCTTTTACATCATCAAAAATTGTTGGTTCATAAAAAAACCCTTTATTGAATCCTGCGGGTCTTTTTCCACCCAATAAAACTTTAGCTCCTTCTTGCTTTGTTTTTTCAACTAGTGTTTCAATTTCATTCAATCTTTTTTGAGTTGTTAAAGGACCTAATTGAGTATCGGGATCCATACCATTACCAATTTTTAACTTTTTAGTCTTCTCTACAAATAGATCAATAAATTCATCTTTCTTCTTTTCATGAATATAAAATCTATTAGGAGAAATGCATACTTGACCATTATTTCTAAATTTTGCAGCTATAGCCATATCAGCTGCTTTTTTAATATCAGCATCATCAAAGACTATAAATGGTGAATGACCACTTAATTCCATTGTTACTCTTTGAACTTTATCAGCGGCTTGTTTTAATATTAGTTTTCCTACTCTTACAGAGCCAGTAATAGAAATCTTCTTAATAATATCTGATTGAATTAATTGAGATGCAATACTTGGAGGGTCACCTGATAAAAGATTAACTGCTCCAGGAGGAACACCACATTCTCTACAAATATCAACTAACTCCATTACAACACCAGGGGTGATTGTATCAGGTTTAATAATTACCGAACAACCGGCAGCAAGTGCAGTAGATATTTTTCTAGCTGCTAAAATAAGTGGAAAATTCCACGGCGATAATGCTGCTACAACTCCAACCGGTTGATAATAAACATGCACTCTAGTATCTTCAAATCTACTTTCAATAGTTTGTCCAAAAATTCTTTTTGTCTCTTCAGCATTCCATTCAAAAATGTCTGCTGCTCCATTTGTTTCACCAACACCTTCTGCTAAAGGCTTTCCATTTTCTAAAGTCATCCATTTGGCTAATACATCTTTTTTCTCTCGAAGTTTATCTGCTATACGTCTAAGAATATAAGATCTGTTCCAAGGTGTTGTTTTTTTCCAGACTTGTAATCCTTTTTCAGCTGACTTTAATGCTTTATCAACATCAGCAGATGTTGCTTTAGAAGCATGACCTAAAACTTCTTCTGTCGCTGGATTGATAACCTCATAAGTTCCCTTGTCTGTTGAAGGAGACCAGTTACCATCGATGAATTGTCCAAATTTTTCGTACATTATTTGCTAAATATAGAATTGATTTTATAAAATTTTGTCTCAATTATCTAACAAATATGTTTTAATGTTTCAATTTAATAATGTAATTAAAATTAGATGAAAGCACTTACTGATACTTTTGGAAGAAAATTCCCCTACATAAGATTATCGATTACAGATGTGTGTAATTACAGCTGCACTTATTGCTTGCCTCAAGGTTATAAAAAAACACCTGGAGATACGAGAAGCTTTATGTCTGCCGAAGAAATATCCAGATTAACAAAAGCGTTATCTGAATTAGGTGTCTGTAAAATTAGATTAACTGGTGGAGAGCCAACGGTTAGAAAAGATTTTTTTGATATCCTTAAAGATATGAAACAAAATTCAAATATTCCCAAAGTAACAATGACGACTAATGGTTATCGTTTGGACAAAATTGCAGAACAATTATCTGAAGCTGGCTTAGATGGAATAAATATTAGTATAGACAGTTTAAATAGAAAAACTTTTAAAAAACTAACAGGACATGATAGGCTTGAAGAAATTTTAGAAGGTATAAAGACTTTACAAAAATTAAATTTTAAAAATATCAAAATTAATGCTGTTTTACTTAAGGGTGTTAATGATAACCCTGATGAGTTTAATAAATTTGGAAATTTTATAAAAAATAACAAAATTGACTTTAGATTTATAGAATTGATGCAAACTGGTGATAATTTTGAATATTTTAAGAAAAATCATGTTTCTTCTAATTTATTCAAAGATTATTTAGAGAAAAATAATTGGATCCCTCAAACTTATGGGAAAGACGCAGGCCCTTCATTAAATTTTATACATCCAGAATTTAAAGGTAAATTTGGATTAATTGCTCCTTACACTAAAGATTTTTGTCAAACATGTAACAGATTGCGAATTACCTCAAGAGGTGATTTGAGATTATGTTTGTTTGGTAATACTGGAATTAGTATTAGACATTTACTGCAAGACGATGCTCAAAAAGATGAACTTGTAAATCTTATTATAAAACAATTGCATCTTAAAAAAGAGTCACATTATTTAGAATTAGGTGAAACTGGAATTACTCCTAATTTATCAAGTACCGGGGGATAAATGAAAAACTTAAAAATTATAAATGAAGAAAATTTAAAAGATTGGGCAAAAGAAATTTTTCAAAAAAACTCTTTTAATATGGTTGATGTTTCATCTAAAAAAGAAACATTCCGTAGAGCTTTGGCTTCTGGAAAAATTTATGTTGGAAAAGAAGTTTTTAATTTAATTAAAGATAAAAAAATGCCCAAAGGTGATCCAATTACTTTAGCTGAGGTATCAGCTGTACTAGGTGTTAAAAAAACTAGTGAATTAATTCCTTTATGTCACCCTCTTCCAATTGATCACACTGCTACTAAAATAATTATGAATGAAGTTGATAGCTCATTGGAAGTTTTTTGTGTTGTGTCAGCGGTAGCTAAAACAGGTGTTGAGATGGAAGCAATCATGGGAGTTAATGCTGCATTAATAACCATTTATGATTTAAGTAAAATAGTAAATCCTCATCTTAAAATTGATAATGTTAAGTTATTAATTAAAGAAGGTGGAAAAAGTGGATTATGGACTAATCCAGATGGATTACCTGAATTTCTTAAAAATATTTTTTAATATTTAATGTCTGTTTATTTAAGTTCTCAAAAAGTTATCAAAGATTGGATCGATTACAACGATCATATGAATGTTTCATATTATCTTTTAATGTTTGATAAATATGGTGCTGATACTCTAAATAATATCTTTAAAATGGGTGAACACTCTGCAAAGACAACTAAGAAAAGTACAATGATTGTAGAGTCTCATATAACTTACAATCAAGAACTCCAACTAAATGATAAGGTTGATATTAATTGTGTTTTTTTTGATCATGATAAAAAAAGACTTCAATATAAAATGGAAATGATACATAAAGAAAAAAAATTCCTAGCCTCAACAATTGAAATTCTTGCTTTATATGTAGATCTTAATGAAAGAAAAGTTGCTGAATTTGAGGAAGAAAAAGTAAAGATTATGGATGACTTTATTAATAAAAATAAATCTGAGTTCAAAGATAAAGACTTAAAATTTTCATCTAAATTAAAAAAATGAAAATCAAATTAGAATTATTTGGAGTAAGTAGAGATTTTAGTGATAAAGATCACTTAGAATTAAATATTAAAGATAAAGCTTCAATAGATGATTTAAGGAATGAAATTATCAAATATATAGACAAAAATTTTCAAGGTAACGAAGACTTCATTAAAGTTGTAAAATCTTCTGCTTTTTGTTCTGAAAATAATGAAATAATTAGCGACAATTATAAAATCACAAAAAATCAAAAGATTGGTATTATACCACCTATCGGAGGAGGTTAATGCTTCATACAAAAATAGTAGATTATAAAAAAGATAAAATACTAACTTCAAACGCTGAAAAATTTATTAAAGATTCTATGTTTGGAGCATCAATTTATTTTTTAGGTACTGTAAGAAGTATTAATGATAATAAAAAAGTTATTGGAATTACTTATGATAGCCATGACGAAATGGTGATCAAAAGTTTTGAAGAAATTTACAATGAAGCAGATCAAAAACTTGATATTAAAGATAAAGCTGTATTTATTGAACATGCAAAAGGTCATCTAAAATTAGGTGAAATAAGTATTATTATCGCAGTTGCTTGCAAACATCGTGATCAAGCTTATGTGCTTTCAAGATATATAATTGAAGAAATTAAAAAAAGATCTCCGATTTGGAAAAAAGAACATTATGAAAATGAAGAAAGTAAATGGTTAAAAGGAAATCCTATTGCTAATGAAAAAGTTTAAATATTCAGAGATAACTCCCGAAAAAATTTATAACAAAAGAAGATCTTTTATAAAGTCTATGGGCTATGGTTTGAGTGCACTTACCTTTAGTTCAGTTCCACTAATTAATGCTAAAGCAAATAATTTAAATGAGCCAACTAGTTATAAAGATATAACTACATATAACAATTTCTATGAATTTGGTACTGGCAAAGGTGATCCCCATAGACGAGCAAAAAATTTTACTACAAGACCCTGGACTGTTAAAATTGAAGGTGAAGTTGAAAAGTCAATTGAACTTCCAATTGAGGAAATTCTAGATATCAAATCTGAAGAGAGAATCCTAAAACTTCGATGTGTTGAAGGTTGGTCTATGGTAATTCCTTGGTTGGGCTTTTCATTAAGTGAATTACTTAACAAAGTTCAGGTTAAATCAACTGCAAAGTTTGTAGAATTTGAAACAGTTTATAATCCAGAAGAGATGGTTGGACAGAGATATCCTGTTTTAAACTGGCCTTACATTGAAGGTTTGAGATTAGATGAAGCAATGCATCCTCTAACAACTGTTGTAACTGGTTTATACGGCAAGTCACTACCAAATCAAAATGGTGCACCTTTAAGAATATTTATTCCGTGGAAGTATGGTTTTAAGAGTGCAAAATCAATTGTCAAAATCAAATTAACAAAAAATATGCCAAATACTGCTTGGAAAAATGCTTCACCACGAGAATATGGTTTTTACTCAAATGTAAATCCTGAAGTGGATCATCCAAGATGGTCTCAAGCAACTGAAAGAGTAATTGGGGAAAGTATATTAGCTCCAAGAATAGAAACTTTAATGTTCAATGGTTATGGGGATGAGGTTGCTCATCTTTATAGCGGTATGGACCTTAAAAAAAATTATTAGATAAATTGAAAAATTATTTCAAGCCCGCTGTTTTCTTACTATCACTTTGGCCAATTTATATAATCACCTATCAATTAATATATAATAAATTAGGTCCTGAGCCTGTTGATAGGATTGTAAATCATTTTGGAGAATGGACTTTAATCTTTGTACTTTTAACTCTTTCAATGACACCTCTTAAGAAAATCACAAATTCCTTAGAGTGGATAAAATTTAGAAGGATGCTGGGTTTGTTTGCATTTTTTTATGCTTCAGTTCATATGCTTAGTTATGTTGGTCTAGATTATAGGTTTGATTTTGAACCATTAATTGATGATGTTTTGAAAAAAAAATTTATTTTTATAGGATTTTCTGCTTGGTTATTACTAATCCCTTTAGCGATAACTTCATCAGATAAAATGGTTAGAATTTTAAAAAAAAATTGGAAAAAACTACATAGATTAGTTTATGTAATTTCAATTTTTGGAGTTTTGCACTTTATTTGGTTATCAAAAACAATATTTTTTAAACCTTTAATATTTTTAATTATCTTAATTATTCTTCTTTTATTCAGAATAAATTTAAAGAAATTTAATTTATCGTAGTATCTTCGGGAATACAGATCTCAGATCTAGTTAAAAATCTTCTACCAGTACCATTATCTAGAGAAAACATTCCACCCATACCTTTGACACAATCAATTATCAAATCTGTATTTTTCCAAGCTTCATGTTGTGTTTCACTTATATAAAAAGGAATGCCACCTATTTTACCTATCATTAAATCATCTTGTCCTACTTGATATTCTTTAGATGGATAACACATTGGAGCACTACCATCACAACATCCGCCTGATTGATGGAATAGCAATTCTTTACCGTGATCTTTTTTTAAATCTTCAATAAGCTTTAAAGCAGAAGGTGTCGCTGTAACTTTCATATTTATATGGCCCGTAATTTAATACGGGCCATTATAATATATCTGTTAAAAGAAGCCTAATTTTTTCTCACTGTAAGACACGTGTAAATTTTTCACCTGTCTGTAGTGATTAAGCATCATTTTGTGGGTTTCTCTACCAATACCAGATTGTTTGTAACCACCAAAAGCAGCATGAGCTGGATAAGCATGGTAACAATTAGTCCAAACTCTTCCTGCCTGGATTCCTCTTCCCATTCTATAGGCTATGTTACCATTTCTAGTCCATACACCAGCACCTAAGCCATAAAGAGTATCGTTAGCAATTTCTAATGCTTCCGCTTCATCTTTAAATTTAGTAACTGAAACTACTGGTCCAAAAATTTCTTCTTGAAAAACTCTCATAGAGTTTTTTCCTTCAAAGATAGTTGGTTCAATGTAGTTACCTTTTTCAAGACCACTATTTACTTTCGCAACATTTCCACCACATAGAACTTTGGCACCTTCTTTCTTACCTAAATCTAAATAAGATTTTATTTTTTCCATTTGTTCTACCGATGCTTGTGCACCAATCATAGTTTCCATCTGCAAAGGATTTCCTTGTTTAACAGCTTTAGTTCTAGCTACAGCTTTTTCCATAAATTTATCATAGATAGACTCTTGAACTAGCGCTCTACTAGGGCAAGTACAAACCTCACCTTGGTTAAGAGTAAACATTGCAAATCCTTCCATACACTTATCAAAGAAATCGTCATCATGATCCATGACATCTTCAAAGAAAACATTTGGAGATTTTCCACCTAATTCTAAAGTTATTGGAATTAAGTTTTGTGATGCATATTGCATAATTA
Organism: Candidatus Pelagibacter sp. PS_10_02; assembly: GCF_059418005.1. Lineage (NCBI taxonomy): Bacteria > Pseudomonadati > Pseudomonadota > Alphaproteobacteria > Candidatus Pelagibacterales > Candidatus Pelagibacteraceae > Candidatus Pelagibacter > Candidatus Pelagibacter sp. PS_10_02. Next base: position 347,925 of record NZ_CM182076.1, on the reverse strand, counting down.
AACGTCCAGTTGTTGTCTCACCAGTAAAAGCAATTTTTCTAATTCTTTTAGATGAAGCTAATGGTTTACCGGCCTCAAGACCAAAGCCACTTACAACGTTAACAACTCCTGGAGGTAATAAGTCTCCAATAAGTTCCATTAAAAGTAAGATAGACGCTGGTGTTTGTTCAGCTGGTTTTAGAACTACACAGTTACCTGCAGCAAGTGCTGGTGCAAGTTTCCATGTTGCCATTAACAATGGAAAGTTCCATGGTATAATCTGACCAACTACACCAAGAGGTTCAGGTATATGATAAGAATATTCACTATTACTTATCTCAGCGACCGAACCTTCTTCTGCTCTTATTACTCCAGCAAAATATCTCCAGTGATCAACAACTAATGGTAAATCTGCTGCCATACATTCTCTAATTGGCTTTCCATTATCTAAACACTCAGCAGTAGCTAATAGTTCTAGATTTTTTTCAATTACATCTGCTATTTTAAGCAGCATGTTTGATCTTTCAGTTATTGAAGTAACTCCCCATGTAGGAAATGCAGCGTGTGCAGCATCTAAAGCAGCATCAACATCTTTAGCATCAGATCTTGGAACAGAGCAAATAACTTCATTATTAATTGGGCTTACGTTATCAAAATATTTACCTGATTTTGGTTTAACGAATTTACCCCCTATAAAATTTCCATATTGCTCTTTAAAAGGAAATTTAACTTTAAGGTGAGATGTATCCAGTAAAGGAGACTTCCCAGCTTTGATTGTTTCTGTACTCATCTTTTTTACCTTTCTTGTTTTTTTATTTTTTAGCTTATTATTTATTCTAGAATTTTTAGAACGCTTCTTAGTTGCAGACCTTTTGGTCACAACTTTTTTATTTTTTTTTATTTTTCTAGATTTATTGACCAACTTAGATTTTTTCTTTTTGGCCTTAGTTTTTTTCTTTTTGGCTTTTTTTCTCTTTTTAATTGCCATAATTAATTTAACCAAAAAAACTACATAGGATCTACTTTTATGAAGATTTTATTTCTACCAATGATTGAATTAAACCTACATCTTGTGCTTGGTTGAAATGTGTCTAATATTTTAATTATGACTGAAGATAAAAAACATGAATTACAATCTGCTGCATTTGAAAGACTACTTCATCATTTAGATGAAAGAAAAGATGTTCAAAATATTGACCTCATGAATCTCGCTGGGTTTTGTAGGAATTGCATATCAAGATGGTATCGAGAAGAGGCCGAGAAAAGAGGTGTTGAAATTTCAGACCTAGATGCACGTGAGCATGTATATGGTATGCCTTATTCTGAGTGGAAAGAAAAATATCAAAAATAATTATTTTTCTTTAAGTCTTGGAAACAACTCTACAAAATTACAAGGTTTATGATTTACATCTAACTGGTGTTTTAAAATTCCATCCCAGGCATCCGTGACCCCACCTGAAGATCCTGGTAAAGCAAACACATACTTACCGTTAGCAAGTACAGCACAAGCTCTAGATTGAATGGCAGATGTACCAACTGTTTTTAAACTTATCGTTCTAAACACCTCTCCAAAACCTGGAATATGTTTGTCAGCTATCTCGCTTATTGCTTCTGGTGTAATATCTCGACCCGTAAGTCCAGTGCCACCTGTTGTAATTACAACGTCTATATCAGATTGATCAATCCAATCTTTAAGGATTTTAATAATGTCTTCCTTGTTATCTTTACAAATTTTTCTATCTACTAATTTATGTTTAGCCTCCTCTATTTTTTTCGCTAAGATCGCACCTGACTTATCATTCTCAAAAGTTCTGGTGTCCGTAACAGTTAAAAGTGCTATATTTACAATCATAAATTTAAAATAATTATTATGATTATATTATCATTTTTATTTCTTCTAACAGCAACTTTATACTCTAGTGTTGGATTCGGTGGTGGTTCTACGTATTTAGCTCTTCTGTTAATTTGGGATGTTCCTTACTTAATCTTTCCTGTAATTGCCCTCTTTTGTAATATTATTGTCGTATCAGGAAATTGTATTAACTATATTAAAGCTGGAAATATCAATCTTAAGATCCTTGCCCCATTTTTAATATCATCTGTCCCACTTGCTTTCATAGGTGGCTCTTTATCAATAAATAAAGAAATTTTTGAAATTTTACTTTTTGTAGTTTTAACACTAGCAGGAGCTCTACTTCTTGTGAAATTTAAATCTTTTGATCAAAAGATTGAAGTTTATAAAAAGATACCAAAAATGTTATCATTATTAATAGGCGCATCTATTGGATTTGTGTCTGGTGTAGTTGGAATTGGTGGTGGAATTTTCTTAAGCCCCATATTGTTATTAATTAGAGCAGATAAAGTAAAAAATATTGCAACTGCTGCATCATTATTCATACTGATTAATTCTCTGTCAGGTCTTGCTGGTCAATTTACAAAGTCATCGACAATAAATGGAATTTATGATTATTGGCCTTTATTTCTGACTGTTTTAATAGGCGGTCAAATAGGAAACTATTTAAATCTTAAAATTTTTCCTGCAAGAATGTTGGCTCTAGTGACATCAGCACTTGTCATATTTGTCGCTATTCGAATAGGATTGAAGTTGTTTGCATAACGGAAGTATTAAATTATTATAGATAAAATATGAAAACATTTAGAGCTTTTGGACCAACTATTGGAAAAACAAAGTTATCTAAAAAAATTATTAACATATTAAATAATCACGTTGATAAGACCCAATCATCTATAAAAAATGATTATAGTTCTAAGCTAGCAAGTCAAATTAAGAATGAAATCAAAATACCTAAAACAATAGTTAATAAAAGTTTGTCTAAAGAGATAATAAAAAATATCAAAGTTTATCTTGATAAGTCAGGAGTTAAAAAAATTAAAGAAATTAAGATAATCAACCTATGGGTAGTAAGACAATTAAAAAATGAGTATAACCCAATTCATTATCATGAAGGACAACTATCAGGGGTTGGGTATCTTAAAATCCCAAGAGATATGAATCAAAATAAACTTCTTGAGAATAAAAAGATTAAAACTAATGGAACTATTGATTTTATCAATGGTCAAAAAAATTTTTTAAGTAAAAGCATCTACAATTTAAACCCTAAATTAGGTGATTTATTGATTTTTCCAAATTATTTAATGCACACAGCTTACCCATTTAATGTTGATGGTGAGAGAAGATCCTTCTCATTTAATGTTAAAATATTATTTAAGAAGTGATTTACTAATCAGTCTATTAGATATATAAATACATTAACCGATTTGATCCATATTGCAGGTACTATCTGCTAAAAAGGAAATCATTATATAATTGGTAAAGGTAGTTGGACTATATTGTGCACCTGGCATAAAGCCAAAGCACTAAAAAAGTAAGGAGTAAGAATGGATATTAATTTTTTTAAAACAACACGAATTTTAGATGGTGGTATGGGGCAAGAATTATTAGCTCGTGGTATGAAACCTAATGGAACATTGTGGAGTGCTAATGCATTGCTTAAAGAAGAATATCACCAGTTATTATTAAATACTCATTTGGATTTTATTAAAGCTGGAGCTGAAGTTATTGTTACCACAACTTTTACAACTAGAAGAGTTAGGTTACGTGACAATAAAGTTGAGGATAAATTTGAATACCTAAATAAAAAAGCTGGGGAGATAGCTCAAAAAGCTAAAAAACAATTTCCACATATTTTAATAGCTGGGGGTCTTCCACCTCAATATTTAACTTACGAAGAAGACACGAGAGCAAATGAAGAAATTAAACAAAATTTTTATGATCAAGCAAAATTACTTGATCCATATGTTGACTTTTTTTATTTAGATGTTTTATCAAGTGTTAAAGAATTCAGACTGGCAATTGAAGCAATCGAGGATTTCAAAAAACCTTATCTTGTAGGTGCGCACATATCTGAGGGTGTTAATCTTCCAAGTGGTGAAAAAATATCTAGTATTGTAAATAATATTGACCACAAAAATTTACTTGGATTAATCTTATCTTGTATTTCACCTGAAAATTTTTCTAAAAATTTGGAAGAGGTTAAAAATTTAGGTATTCCTTTTGGATTTAAGTTTAATGCATTTGAAACAACCAAGCCCAAAAACGGATATACTAATCACTATAATAAAAGCAAAACAGGGAATCCTAATGAGTTTTTAGGTCAAAGAAAAGATTTAACACCTGAATTTATGGCTAAATTTGTTAAAAAATTTAAAGAAGATGGTGCAACTATTTTGGGTGGATGCTGTGAAACAAGACCAGCACATATTAAAGAAATGTCTAAAATTATATAGTTTTATTATTTCATATTTTTTTTGATATATTGCTAACAAATAGCACTAATTATTGAACTATTAAATTGTCTTAAGTGTTAATAAAGTTAGCTAAAATTTATATTGATAAGTATTATGTTTAATAACGTTTAAAAAAACAAATTAATTATTTTTTTTTAAGGATTCTACAAATTTATTTATAAGAAAAATTTTTTTAAAATAATATTGATAATCTTTTTTTTTTATCTTGTTTATTACCTCAAAAAAATATTTTTCGAATGCATTTTCTTTCTTCATTTTATAAATTTTAGTATTATTTTTTTCCTTAACTAATATATTTAATGATTTATCATGCGGGGGTGAATAAACCCGGTTTAATTCTATTATTTTTTTGTCTGTATATAAGCATAGATTATTCTGGTATTCACCACCAAACTTAAACTGTCCAGTATATATTTGGGTTGAAAAGTCAAAAATAAAATTTACAGAACTAATCATATTTAAAATATTTTTTTTTAAGATTATTTTTCTTGAAAAAATTTTTTTATTACAAAAAATATTTATTATAGATGAAGCATAACAACCCATATCCATTAAAACATCACCTTTAAATTTTTTTGAACTTCTAAAGTTGGAAATTATGGGATTAGGTATTACAAAATTAGTATTTATATACTTAATTTTTTCAACTCCTCCAGATAATTTTAATGCTGTAGATATTTGTGCATGATAATCAAAAAAAATAGCTTCAGTTAACAATCTTTTATTTTTTTTTGCAATACTAATTAGATTTTTAACTTTATTGAAATTTTCACAGAGAGGCTTATCAACAATAACATGATAACCATTATTAAGTGCTTTTTTTGCCCATTTATAATGAAGTGAATTTGGAAGAGAAATATATACAATATCTGCTTCAGATTTTTTAAGACCTTCTTCGTATGTTTTAAATTGAGCGTAAGCCTTTCCAATTTTATTTTCTTCAGATTTAGATGCAACACAAAAAGCAATATTATGTTTAATAAATGTTTTAATAATTATCTTTTTTGATAAATTAGAATGTCCTAATAGTAAAACTTTAAATTTTTTCATTAATCAAAGTACTTTATTGATATTTATACATCCAAATAACAAACGGCCTTCAATATCAACTTTTTTATTTTTTATATAATTAATCATTTGATTTTGAGAGATCCAAATGTAATTATTTGGGAATTTGTTACCTTGATGTTCTTCTAGCATAATAGCAATATTTCTTACCTCGCAATGATAAAATCTACCACCTTCATCAGATATGATATTATCATATATTGATTTATAGATATTTTTTTTCTTATTAAGAAAGTATTTGCTTATGATATTTTTTTGCTCATTTGGTATGTCTAAATTATTTTTATAAGTAGCAAAGTCTGAAGTATTTACAGTACACGTAATTGTACTATTCTTTAAACCAGGCTTCAAAATATATCTACACAAGTAATGAATAGTATTATTCATTTTCTTTAATAAAAAACCAGCCATTGCAAGTTTATTACTTCTTAGTAATGGTTGGCTCCATTGCCCAACTTCTCTTTTGTTAGCAGAAATTTTTGCACCAATAACTGAAAAATATTTTCCTTTTTTATGTGAAATATTTTTTTCTGTATAAATCCAATTATTTATTTTTGATAAGGAAGTAATTTTAGATTTAATAAAAAATTTTTTATCTTTTTTATAGAAAAAGTTTTTTATCGTTGCGTCTGAATTATAAGGTTTATCAAATTTAGATTTCTTAATAAAAGATGAAAAAATTGAAATAGCATTCATATTTAATAAGCTTTTTTTTTTGATCAAATATTCCAATTCACTTCTGGAAAACCAATAAAATCCAGGAAGTAGATTTACTTTTTTTTTAATTTGAATAATAATGTTTGAATTAAATTTATTTAAATATCTAAAACCTTGTTCAGATTGATTTATAATATTTTTTTTATTTATACGTAAAAAATATTCTAAATAAGGTACTTTTTTACCTTTGTGTACTTTGTTATAATTGCTTTTAGTTGCCTGAACAGTTGGAGATAATTGAATTTTATTCTTATTTCCAGGTTCAACTTTAGCTTGTAACAAGTATTTATTTTTACTTTTAATTATACCTAATATTCCGATTTCTTTTTGAATGATAATTGGTTGATCCCAATTTTTTTTAAAAAAATTTGAATAAACTTTTAAACCAACAATTTTAAAAAATTTACCACTCGTGTGTGTGATTTCTTTTTCATTAAAATTCCATTTATCTAAATTTGATAATTTAATTATATTGACTTTTAATTTATTATTTTTTTTTTGCTTTTTAAGCCAATTTGTGATTTTTAAATTTAACATTTATTTATTAATAATGCGCACAAAAGGTACGTGAGTTATAAACTTACCACCCCTTTTTATAAATTCTTTTTCTTTTTTAATTATTTCATTTTTGAAATTCCATGCACCTAAAAATGCATAATCAACAGAATCCGTCATGCCTTTTTCAGGGGAAATAATAGGTAAATGTTGTCCTGGTGTAAACTTTCCCTGTTTATTTTTAGTGGTATCAGTGACGTAATCCAGATATTGGCATCCAATCTTACAATAATTAAAAATAGTTGTTGACTTGTAAGTAGCCCCATAACTTATTATTTTTTTGTTTTTAATTTTTAATTTTTTAAATAGATCAATCAAATTTTTTTTTGATTTTTTTACACGTTTAGAAAATTTTTGAAATGTTGAATATTTATTTAATCTAATTTTTTTTTCTGAACGTATAATTTGAATTAGTCTTTTAGAAGGTTTATATTTAGCATTTTCTTTACAAATATAATATCGCAGTGATCCTCCATGTGTACTAATTCTTTCTGCATCAAATAGTCTTAAGTTTGAATCTTTAACAACATTAGATATTGCTAAAGCTGAAAAGACATAAACATGTTCATCATAAAATTGATCATAAGAAGTATTTTTAATTACAGAAAATAATGAAGGATCTTCAATAATTAAAACTCCGTTATCAGATAGACTAAAGTTTATAGCATGAAAACTTTCTTTAATGTTAGGGATATGTGAAATTGTGTTGGCAGAGAAAATTATGTCAGCTTTTTTCGAAAATTTAAATATCTTTTTAGCTAATTTTTGTGTCCAAAACTCTGAATATGTTTTGAAATTTTTTTTAGTTATAATAGCTAAATTTTTACAGGGCTCTACTGCTATGACATTCTTTTTGGAGAAATTCTTTATAAAAACACCATCATTACTTCCAATTTCCATAATAATTTTTGGATTGAATCTTTTTTTTATTTTATTTGCTATATCTTTAAATGCCTTTCTCATTGTCTTTGATTCTGAAGCTCTATGAGCATATTCATCAGTATATTGTATTTTTGGGTCTACAGGATTTGTAACTGATACTAAATAATTCTTACTATTGAATGAAACTGATAAATTATAAAAAAATTCTTTAGATAATTTTTTTTTTGCATTTGATTTCAAAAATGAATTTGCTATCGGTTGTCTTCCTAAACTAAGAAATTTTTTTATCATTTGTTATTATTAAGGTTATTTGTATCAATACACGCAAAATAAATTAATTAAATAGATTATTTATATATAAAAATGATATAATGAAACAAAAATATCTCTTATAGAAAATTTTGATTAAATTAAACTTTTTTAATAATATTTAATATGACTAATAATTTTTACAATGATTTAACTATTGTTATTGTAGCTTATAATTCTAATGAACTATTAATAGAGTGTGTAGATAATGTTAAGGAATTTAAAGTTATCATTGTTGATAATGGTAAAAATGAAAAGATCTTTCCAAAGCTAAACTATCAAAATGATAATATTAAAATCATCACAAAAAATAAAAACTTAGGCTTTCCAAAAGCTATAAATTTTGCTGTTGATTACATTAAAACAAATTATTTTTTGATATTAAATGCTGATACATTTATCTCAAAAGAATCAATAATTAGTCTTCTGAAAACCTGTAAGAAATATGACAAGTGTGGAGCAGCAGCTCCAATAACTGAGCTTTCTAGAGATGGTTATGACTTATTTCCAGAAAATGGAAAAAGTATCAAAAGAACAGATAGTGAAAAAAAAAAAGCTATGATGTTTCATAATTTCAAGCCTGATGCAGAAATTTGTGTAGAAGTGGCAAAACTTGGCTTAATGATAAACCTAAAAAATTTTTTTACTGTAAAAAAATTTAATGAAAATTATTTTATGTTTTGGGAAGAGATTGATCTTTGTAGAAAATTTAGAGAACATAATTTTAGTGTAATAGTAAATCCTCTAGCCACACTAACTCATAAGGAAAAAAAATCATCTAATAGAGATTTAATTACTTTTTTGATTAAAAATTTTCATTTAGAATTATCACCGTTAATTTATTTTAAAGTTAAAAAAACCTCTAGTATTTTATATTTTAGGTTGTTAAAATATACTTTTAGAACAATTTCTTATTTGTGTATTTTAAATTTAAAGAAATCCTTAAATAATATTTTAAAATTAGGTGCAGTGTTATACTATATATTTTTTTATTAGTAATTTTTGCTAGCTTTTTTTACAAAGTAAATTCCTACTACTACAGCAAGTAATGATACTAGTACTTTGGATGTTATCATTTCTTTAAGAAAGATGTAGCTTAAAATAATTCCAAAAATAGGTATCAAATAAGAGACTTGGGATTGAAATATTAATCCATTATTTTTTAAAATTTTAAATCTTAACAACCAAGCAGCTCCTGTTGAAACCATTCCTAAATAAACTACTGAAATTGTAGACTCTATACTGGGCACTGAGTTCCAAGGCTTTTCAAAAAAATAAACTAAAGGCAGTAAAATTAAAACAGCCCAAATTAATATAGATCCTGTTACATTTTCATTTTTCTTTTTACTAATTTTCAGAGTTAGAACGCCACCAACAACATAACATGTTGATCCAAGTAAGATTAATAATGCAGAAATAAAATTGTTATCATTAATCAGTATTTCGTCAGAAAATAAATAAATAATTCCTACAAAACCAATTAAAATTCCAAAAGTTTTAAGTGCATTAAATTTTTCATTTTTTGTGTAAAAATGACCTAATACAGTTGAGCTTAATGGTGTTGTAGACATTAATATTGCTGCTAAGTTACTTTGCACTGATTTAACACCGTAGGCTATTAAAAAAAAAGGTAAAACTAAATTTACAAAACCTATTATAGCAAACCAATACCAATCTTTAGAGAATGCCTCTACTCTTATTTTTTTGTAAAAACATAATAATAATACTGGAATAGATCCAAAAAAAACTCTTAGAAAAGCAATTGTAACAGGGCCAAAAGACTCTGTTGCAATTTTAATATTAAAAAAAGCTGAAGCCCAAATTAAAGCTAGAATTACTAACAGTATATAATCAATTAATTTAGGTTCTCTCATTCAGTTATATTTTCAACTTTTCCATTAGTGATTTTTTGAATATTGGTAAAATTTATTTTAAATACACAATTTGGATGTCCTGCTGCTGCAAATAGCTCATTAAACCTCTCTAGAGAATTGTCTATAATAATTTCGATTTGCTTTAAATGACCAATGGGTGATACACCACCAATTGTATATCCTGTTTGAGATTTTACTTCCTCTGGATTTGCCATCAAAACATCTTTTTTATTAATTATTTTTTTTATTTTATTTAAAGAGGCTCTCTTATCACCTGCAACCAAACAAAGTAAAAAACTATCATTTGTTTTAAATAATAAACTTTTAACAATTGCTCCAACATTACAATCTAATGCTGTTGCCGCATCTTGAGCTGTTCTAGCTGATTTATCTAAAACAATAACCTCTAAGGATTGATCAAAATCTTTCAGGGATTTCTCGGCTCTTTTAACTGGCTCTTTTTCTAATAAACACATAATTCAACTAACAATTGATTGATAATTTAACAAATAATGATGTAATTCATATGTAAAAAACGCATAGGTGTTATTTATTAATCAAGCAATATAATTAAGATATTTTTTGATAATTTAATTTAACAAAATTTAATAAGGAGAAATCATGAGTGCTAAAAATGTACTAAAATTCATTAAAGAAAAAGAAGCAGAGTTTGTTGATTTAAGATTTACTGATCCAAGAGGAAAACTTCAACATTTAACTATGGATTCTACAATTGTAGATGAAGATATGTTGAATGAAGGTGTGTTTTTTGATGGGTCCTCTATTGCTGGATGGAAAGCTATCAATGAATCAGACATGATTTTAAAACCTGATACTTCAAGAATGATAATGGATCCATTTACATCTCATAATACGTTAGTACTTTTTTGTGACATCCTCGATGCAGTAAAGAAATCTCCTTATGACAGAGATCCAAGAGGAACAGCTAAAAAAGCTGAAGAGTATTTAAAGAAATCTGGTATTGGTGATAAAGCTTTTTTTGGTCCTGAGCCTGAATTTTTTGTGTTTGATGATGTAAGAATTAATAATGATCCAAACAATACTGGTTTTAAAATAGACAGTAAAGAAGGTCCTTACAATTCAGGGACAGAATATGCAAACGGAAATATGGGGCATAGACCTCCAGTAAAAGGTGGCTACTTTCCTGTTCCTCCAGTAGACAGTGAACAAGATATGAGAAGTGAATACCTAAAAAGTCTAAAAGAAGTTGGGATTAAAGTTGAAAAACATCACCATGAAGTAGCTCCAAGTCAACATGAGCTTGGAATGTATTTTGGTACTCTGGTTGATCAAGCTGATAATGTTCAGTTATATAAATATGTAGTTCAAATGGTTACTCATTCTTTTGGAAAAACTGCAACATTCATGCCAAAACCAATTGCAGGTGATAACGGTTCAGGAATGCACATTCACCAATCAATATGGAAAAATGATAAACCAGTTTTCTCTGGTGATGCATATGCTGGATTATCAGAGACTGCACTTCATTACATTGGTGGAATTTTAAAACATGCTAAAGCAATAAATGCATTTTCTAATTCTACTACTAATAGCTATAAAAGATTGATACCTGGCTTTGAAGCTCCAGTGCTACTTGCTTATTCTGCAAGAAACAGATCTGCATCTTGCCGTATACCAATTTCATTAAGCAAAAATGGAGCAAGATGTGAAATAAGATTTCCTGATGCTTCAGGCAATCCTTATCTTACTTTTGCTGCAATGCTTATGGCGGGACTTGATGGAATTAAAAATAAGATACATCCAGGAGAGTCGTTTGATCAAGATCTATATGATTTACCTCCGGAAGAAGTTAAAAATATTCCAACTGTTTGTGGTTCATTAAGAGAAGCAATGGAAAATCTAGATAAAGATAGAGAGTTTTTAACTGAAGGTGGAGTATTTACTGACGATCAAATTGATGCTTATATTGCATTAAAATTTGAAGAGATACATAAATTTGAACATGCACCTCATCCTGTTGAGTTTGAGATGTATTACAGTAGTTAAATATAATTACTGTCTAGTTGTTGCTATTGTATCTTTGTTAATTCCTTTTTTAACAACGTAATCCTGTGTGCCATTAGCACCAGTATTTACCTCTGTTCTAAGAGTTTTAAAAAAAGTTCTTTCTTTTAAAGACTTCTCCAGTGATTTAACAAGATTTTTAAATTCAAATTTATTCATATCTAATTAATACACTATATATGTGTTATTTGCAATACAGATATGCGTATAATGAATATTAAATTTTAAAAGACTCTCCACAACCACAACGTTCAGACTCATTGGGGTTATTAAAGACAAAAGATGATGAAAATTCTTCCTTTTTATAGTCCATTTCTGTGCCCAATAGATACATTACAGCTGCTGCATCAACAAAAACTTTAACACCCTTATCTTCTATAATTTCGTCTGTAGGATTAATTTCTTTTGCATACTCCATAACATAAGACATTCCAGCACAACCCCCTGATTTAACTGCAACTCTTACACCAATGGAATTTGATTCTTTATCTGACATTATTTCTTTAATTCTATTAGCCGCATTATCGCTTAATCTTATTATAGGATTCATTATAAATTTAACTCCAGTTTGGCAGCTTCTGACATCATTGATTTATCCCATGGTGGCTCAAACACTAAATCAAGATCCACTTCTTCTATACCCTCTACTTGCATGGCACTATCTTTAACTTCTTTAGGTAAGCTTTCAGCAACTGGACAGTTTGGCGTGGTCAATGTCATTATAATTTTAGCCTTATCATCTTTTACTTTAACATCATAAATTAAACCTAATTCATAAATATTAACTGGTATTTCAGGATCATATATTTTTCTAATTTCAGCTATTACTTGTTCTCTTAAGTCCATAATTTAATCTAATCTTTCAGTATTAATTTCTTCTTGAGTATTGTCAATTGCAGAAACTAAAGTATGCCATGATAAAGTTGCACATTTAACTCTCATTGGATATTTTTTTACTCCAGATAAGCACATTAATTTGGTTTTTTCATCCTTTTTTAAATTTTCTGAATTTAATTCAGGGTTTTCTTTTATCATTCCTAAAAAATCTTCAACAATTTCTTTAGCTTCATGTTCATTCTTACCTTTAATTAAGTCTGTCATAATTGAAGCTGACGCCATTGAGATAGCGCAACCACTACCTTCAAAAGAAATATCTTCTACTATTTTTTGTCCATTTAGTTTTAAATAAACATGTACATTATCACCACACAAAGGATTATGTCCTTTAGCATCTTTATTAAAATTTTCAGTTTTTCTAAGATTGCGTGGATTTTTGCCATGCTCTAGTATTATTTCTTGATATAATTCTTTTAAGTTCATTTTTGGTTAAATATTTTTTTACAATTATTTATTGCATCATTAAGTGTATCTAAATCTTCTCTTGTATTATAAATTCCAACAGATGCTCGCGAACTTGCAGGTATATTTAATTTATCATGTAGAATTTGACAGCAATGATGACCCGCTCGAATTGCAACTCCATCTCCATCTAAGATAGTTGCTACATCATGTGGGTGAATACCCTCAATAGTAAAAGATAAAACCCCACCTTTATTTTTAGGATTACCAATTAATCGAACTGAGTTATTTTTTTGTAATAGTTCCTGCCCATATTCAACTAAGTCAGCTTCATGTTTCACCACATTATCTATACCAATTCTTTCTAAAAATTTAATAGACTGATCAAATGCAATCACTTGAGCTGTAGCCATAGTTCCTGCCTCAAATTTATTAGGAAGATCGCCATAAGAAATTCTATCTTTTTTAACCTCATTGATCATTCCACCACCACCTTGATATGGAGGCAATTCTTCTAACCATTTTTTTTTACCATACAAAACACCTAAACCAGTAGGGCCATACATTTTATGACAAGAAATAGCATAAAAATCACAATCAAGATCTTGCATATCTAATCTTAAATGAGGAGCACCCTGACAACCATCAACTACAACAATTATACCTTTTGAATGAGCAAGCTCTGTTATTTCTTTAATTGGTAAAATAGCACCTGTAACATTTGATAAATGTGTAATTGAAATTACTTTTGTTCTAGAAGTAATTCTTTTTTCAATTTCTTCTAATGTTACTTCACCATCATCATTAATTTCAGCAAAATTAATTTTTATATTTTTGGATTTTCTTAGAAAATGCCAAGGCACATAATTAGAATGGTGTTCCAATTCAGTAATAAGCACTTCATCACCATCTTGTAAATAATTTTGACCCAATATATTTGCAACTAGATTAAGTGCTTCTGTCGCACCTTTGGTAAAAACAATTTCATTTTTATCCTTAGCATTAATAAACTTTTGAACTGAAGTTCTTGTGTTCTCATATAAATTGGTAGCAGCAACTGCAAGATAATGAACACTTCTGCCTACATTAGAAAATTCTTTACTATAAAATTCATTAATTCTATCTATTACAACTTTTGGTTTTTGAGAAGAATTTGCACTATCTAGATATACTAAATCATTATTTTGAATTTTTTCATCAAATATAGGAAATTCTTTTTTTATCTTGTCTATATTCATTCTTTAAGTCCAATCATGTTTTTTATTAAATTTTTTATTTCAGAGTCAGTTATTTTTTCTATTACATCTAGTAAAAACCCATTAATTAAAAGTTCTCTTGATTGTTGATAATCTAACCCCCTAGACATTATATAAAATATAGAGTCCTCATCTAAACTACCTGATGCTGAACCATGTGAACATTTAACATCATCTGCATAAATTTCTAATTCTGGTTTTGCATTAAATTCAGATGCTTCATTTAATAAAATTGCTTTACTTAGTTGATATCCATCTGTTTTTTGTGCTTCTGAATTAACAAATATTTTTCCCTGATATACTGCTTTAGAACTATCGTTTAAGACACTTTTAATTAATTGATAGCTTTTAGTATTTTCTGTTAGGTGATTTATGGTAGTTCTAACTTCATGGTGTCTATCATTAGAAAGTGAAAAAATACCATTTATAAATGCTGATGAATATTTTCCATTTAAATTACAATTAATCTCATTCTTAAAGAAATGTGATCCAGATGATAAAATAAACGTTTCTGATAAACTGTTAGCAGCTTGTTCAATATTATTAAAAGAATATTTTACATTCGTATTTTCTATTTTATCAATTTTATAATTTTTTAAAATTGCATTTTGTTTTAAATCAAAATTATAAAAAATATTTAAAAAATTTTTTTCTGAATTATCATTAAATAAGTCTATTAATCTCAAGGAGCTATTTTCTTCTAGTTGAAAATCTAAGCTTAAATTTATGTTTTTGGACTTAATCTGATCATTCGTTACATGATAAATTATTAAAGGTTTTTCTAGTTGATAATCTTTTTTAATTAAGATTTTATAAGATTTATTGGTAAAAGCCTTATTTAAATCAATTAAAGAGTTAAAGTTATTTGACCTGTTGTCAATTTCTGGCTCATCAATTATTTTTATCTTATCTTTTTTTTCATAATCAAAATCAATTTTTTCAATTCTGCCATTTACAAAAACGATCTTGTTATGTTCTAGCCCATCAATAAATACTGATCTATCAATCTTATTTGATAATGAATAATCATTATAAAAGCTTAGATCGCCAATATTTTTTTTAATTATTTGATTTAAATCAGAAAATTTCCAATTTTCATCTCTTTTATTTGGAAAGCCTGTTTTTATAAATTCATTCAAAGAGTTTTGTTTAAGTTCAATATCTCTTTTGGTAAAACTTGAAGTTTTTATAATATTATCAAAATCTATTTGAAGTTTTTCTTTCATTAAATTAAAAACTTTCATATCCTTTTTTTTCTAGTTCTAAAGCTAATTCTGCTCCACCAGATTTAATAATCTTTCCATCTTTCAATACATGCACAAAATCAGGTTTAATATATTCTAGTAGCCTCTGGTAATGGGTAATTATTAGAAAAGAATTTTTCTTATCCCTTAAAGTATTCACCCCATCGGCAACAATTTTTAAAGCGTCAATATCTAATCCAGAGTCGGTTTCATCTAAGATTGATAACTTTGGTGCTAACAATGACATTTGCAAAATTTCATTTTTCTTTTTTTCTCCACCAGAAAAACCAACATTTAATTGTCTATTTAGTTTTTCTTCATCAAACTTAAGTTCTTTTGCTTTTTCTTTTACTAATTTTAAAAACTCGATAGCATCAAGCTCTTTTTCACCTCTTGCTTTTTTTACTGCATTTAATGAAGTTTTTAAAAATATATTTGTATTAACTCCAGGAATTTCTAAAGGATACTGAAATGCTAAAAAGATACCTTTGTGTGCTCTTTCCTCTGTTTCTAAATCAAATAAATTTTTATTTTCAAAAAGAACCTCTCCTGAAACTTCATATCCTTTTTTACCTGATAAAATATTTGATAATGTACTTTTTCCAGATCCATTTGGACCCATTATAGCATGAACTTCTCCTGGGTTTATTTCAAGAGAAAGTCCTTTTAAAATTTCTTTACTATCTATCTTTGCATTTAATTTATTTATCTTTAACATTACCCAACACTTCCTTCCAAACTAATGCCAACTAACTTTTGGGCTTCAACAGCAAATTCCATCGGTAACTGTTGCAATACCTCTTTACAAAATCCATTCACTATTAATCCAACTGCTTCTTCTTGACTCAAGCCTCTTTGCTGACAATAATGAAGTTGTTCTTCACTTATTTTTGAAGTTGTTGCCTCATGAGCGATATTTGATTCTGAGTTTTTGTTTTTAATATACGGAACTGTATGTGCTCCGCACTTATTACCCATTAACAATGAGTCACATTGAGTATAATTACTAGAATTTGATGCTTTAGAGGAAATATCAACTAGACCTCTGTAAGTCATATCTGAAAATCCTGCGCTTATTCCTTTTGAAATAATTTTACTCTTTGTATTTTTACCTAAATGGATCATTTTTGTACCAGTGTCAGCTTTTTGATGGTTATTTGTAATCGCAATTGAATAAAACTCTCCAATTGAATTGTCCCCTTTTAAAATACAACTTGGATATTTCCAGGTAATAGCAGATCCTGTTTCTACTTGTGTCCATGAAATTTTAGAATTTTTACCTTTGCACAATCCTCGTTTAGTAACAAAATTGTATATTCCACCTTTTCCATCTTTGTCACCTGGATACCAATTTTGAACTGTAGAATATTTTATTTCAGCATCATCTAGTGCTATCAACTCTACATTAGCAGCGTGCAATTGATTTTCATCTCTCATAGGAGCTGTACAACCTTCTAAATAGCTTACATAACTTCCTTTATCTGCAACAATTAAGGTTCTTTCAAACTGACCTGTATTTGAGGCATTAATTCTAAAGTAAGTAGATAGTTCCATCGGACATCTTACGCCTTCAGGTATATATGCAAATGAACCATCAGTAAAAACAGCAGAATTAAGAGTTGCAAAAAAGTGATCAGTTGTAGGAATTACAGATCCTAGATATTTCTTAACTAGTTCAGGATGATTTTGAATAGCCTCCGATATAGGACAAAATATAATTCCTAGCTTAGACAGTTCTTCTCTAAAAGTTGTGGCAACTGAGACCGAGTCAAATACTGCATCAACTGCAATACCATTTAATCTTGCCTGTTCTTGAAGTGGGATCCCAAGTTTTTTATATGTTTCTAAAAGTTTTGGATCTAATTCGTCTAAACTTTTAGGTTTATCATCCATACTTTTTGGTGCTGAATAATAATATAAATCTTGATAATCAATTTTTGGATACTTTGGTTTTTGCCAATCTGGTTCTTTTAATTGTTTAAATCTTTCAAATGCTTTTAATCTAAAATCAAGCATCCATTTAGGTTCTTTTTTAATATTTGAAATAAATTTAATTACTTCTTCATTTAAGCCTTTGGGCGCTGTTATACTTTCAATGTCAGTTGAAAATCCATATTTATAATCTTTTAATTTTTCTATTTCTTTTTCTCTAGCGTCCATTTTAATTTCTACTTTCTGATGAGTTGCTTATAAGATCTTTTAAATTTTTTTGTTCAAAAAAATGATTGATATGGATTTCAAGTTCGTCCCATAAGTTATGAGTGATGCATTTTGTGGTCTTGCTATTGCATCCCTTTTTAGACTCCTTCTTGCATTGAACAGTTTTAACTTCTTCATCAACAGCACTAAGTATGTTTGCTAATTTAATTTCTTCTGGTTCTTTGTTTAAGATATAACCTCCATTAGTTCCTCTAATGCTCTTTACGATATTATATTTTTTTAACTTAGAAAAAATTTGCTCTAAAAAATCCAAAGAAATTCCTTGTCTTAACGATATATCTCTCAAAGGAACTGGATTAACGCTGTTGAACTTAGCAAGGTCAGCTAAAGCCATTACCGCATATCTACCTTTTGATGTTAATTTCATATTTACCCTTATTTAAGAAGGCTTTTTATATAAACTTGACCAAATTAGTCAAGTATCCAATATGAAAAAAAGATAACATATTGTCGCTTAGTTATGATAAGTGTATTTTTTTTTGAGAATAATAATCAATATCATTTATGGATAACAAAATAGTAGAAGTTTTCATACCTGGGCCTGCTGGAAGATTAGAAGCAAAATATTATAAAAGTAATAAAAGCACTTCACCAATAGCGTTGGTGCTTCAGCCACATCCTCAATATGGTGGAACAATGAACAATAAAGTTGTTGTTGATACATTTCATACATTTATGGAAAATGAATTTTCAGTTTGTAGAGTTAACTTTAGAGGTGTTGGTAAAAGTGATGGTGAATTTGATAATGGCCAAGGAGAATTAGCTGACGCAGCCGCCGCACTAGATTGGCTTGAGAGAGAAAACTTTGATAATTCTCAATGTTGGGTTTCTGGATTTTCTTTTGGTTCATTAATTGCAATGCAATTATTAATGAGGAGACCTGAAATAAATAGATTTATTGCAATATCTCCTCAGCCAAATGTGTATGATTTTTCATTTTTATCTCCTTGTCCAACTTCTGGATTAATGATCTATGGAAAAAAAGATGAACTAGTTCCAGTTGAACATATTACTGAACTTGATAAAAGATTAAGTGCTCAAAAAGGAATTAAAGTTGACTTTCAAGTTATAAGTGATGCTAATCATTTTTTTTCAAAGACTGAGGATGTTTTAATTAAATATTTAGATAAATATATTAAAAAAGAGTCTGCTTTATTTTAAAGTTAATAATTTTTAACTAAAATTCCACCAGTGCAAGATTTTTTAACGTTTGTTGTTTTAACAAATGAAATTTCCTTTTTAAGTAATGATCTTATTGCAAGATATGCAAAAGCCTGTGATTCAATAAAATCACCATTAATATTATAATTGTCAATTAAATCTAAATTAATATTATTTGGTAGTTTATTTCTAATATTTTTAATTAGTGTTAAGTTTTTTCTTCCACCACCACAAACTAATAAATTAATCTTATTAGTTTTATCTTTTTTTATATTTTTAATTATTGAGTCACAAATAATTTCACTAGTAAATTTTGTCAAGGTTGAGAGTCCATCTTCATAGGATAAGCCTCTAACAAAACTTAAATCAAAGTCTTTTATATCAAATGAGAGATTTTTATTTTTGTTTATATTTTCAAAATTTTCAGTAGCTTGGTTCAAGATGATTTCATCTATTTTTCCAATACTCGCAGTTTTGCCATTTAAATCATATCTATAACTAGTATGCTTTCTAACCCATTCATCTAATAAACAATTACCAGGTCCTATATCATAACTTATCAGGTCATCATTTTTATTTGATGTTATGATAGTAATATTTGCTATGCCTCCAATATTTAGAATAAAAACTGGTAGCTCAATTTTATTTTTATTTATTATTAAATTATGAAAAATTGGTGCAAGTGGGGCGCCTTGACCACCATTCGCTATATCATTAGTCCTAAAATTATAAATTACATCTTTTTTTAAAAGACTAGATAATAAGGATCCATCACCTAATTGTTTTGAAATTTTTTGGCTTGCATCATGAAATATGGTTTGACCATGAAAACCAATTAAATCCACCTCATAATCACTTTTATTAATAATCTTATTGCAAATTTCTGCATGATATAAAGTGATTTTTCTCTCGATTTCACTTACTAATTCAGAATTAACAATTATATCATTAGCAGAATTAATCTTGTTTCTTAGATTTACTAAATCTTTATATAAAGCCTGATCATATTCAAAGAATTCATCAAAAATTGACTCATATTCATTTTCCCCATCCGATCTAATAATTGAAGCATCAATACCATCCATTGAAGTCCCGCTCATTAAACCTAAAGAGGTGTAAAATTTTTCCATTCTTAATTTCTAAATAAATATTGTATATTCTTGATAGCATATTTATGAATATTTTTTTAAAAGAATTTAAAGAAAGAGGTTTTTTTTACCAATGTACTGGAGAAGAAAATCTATCTCAATTACTTGATAAAGAAAAAATTAATGCTTACATTGGTTTTGATTGTACAGCTGAAAGTCTTCATGTTGGAAGCTTGCTTCAAATTATGTGTCTTAGATTGCTACAAAAACATGGCCATCGTCCTATAGTGTTACTGGGTGGAGGGACTACTAGAATTGGAGATCCATCAGGAAAAGATAAAACTAGAACTATTTTATCAGAAGAAGAAATTGAAAAAAATATTAAGAATATTGAAAAAATATTAAAAAATTTTTTAACTGATACTAACCCAAAAACAAAACCTATATTCGTAAATAATTATTCTTGGCTAAAAAACTTAAATTACATTTCTTTTTTAAGAGATATTGGAAAACATTTTACAATAAATAAGATGTTAAGTTTTGATAGTGTTAAAACTAGATTGGAAAGAGAGCAATCTTTGAGTTACATGGAATTTAATTATATGATTTTACAAGCATATGATTTTCTTGAACTAAATAAAAAAGAAAATTGTATGTTACAAATTGGTGGTTCTGATCAATGGGGAAACATTGTAAATGGTGTTGAATTAATTAAACGATATTCAAATAAACATGTTTACGGTCTCACTACACCTTTAATAACTCTAGCCTCTGGAGCAAAGATGGGAAAAACAGAATCTGGTGCTGTTTGGCTAGATAAAAGATTTCTTTCTAGTTATGATTATTGGCAATTTTGGAGAAATATTGATGATCGTGATGTTTTAAAGTTTTTAAAAATTTTTACAGATATTGCATTGGAAGAAATTGAAACTGTTAAAGATAAAAATATAAATGAATTAAAAATTTTATTAGCAAATAAAACTACTGCACTGCTACATGGTGATGAAGAAGCAAAAAAATCTGAAGAAACAGCAAAACAAACGTTCGAGGGTAGAGTGCTGGGAGATAATTTACCAACTATTCAAATTATGAAAAAAAAATTAGACAATAAACTAAACATCATAGATCTAATAGTTATGTCTAAGTTAGAGAATTCCAAAAGTGAAATTAGAAGATTAATTAAAGGAAATGGTGTTAAGATTAATAATCAAACTATCTCTGATGAAAAAATGCTTATCTCTAAAACTTTATTTAAGGATAATTTAATAAAACTTTCTTTAGGTAAAAAAAAACATATAAAAGTAGAATTAATTTAGTTCTTTTTTAATTTTTCTAGAGTTCTTGTAATAAATCTTGGTGTTAAAGTTTTAACAGGATTAACAGTAGTTGATAGGTCTTCTGGTGGTCCTTTAATTTTAAAGCTAACACCAAATACTCCCTCTCCAATCTTATCTCCAATTAATAGATCGCCTACAAATGGTATCGAAGCAATAGATCTATTTATTGTTGTTGCTGGCACTAACGTTCCTCTTAGACTAACTAATTTTTTACTTTCTATATAACCATCCATTAATATCGATACAGCTGGCCCTATGGCATACATTTCATCAATATTAGTAAGGCCTTTTTTATTAGAAAATCTCATTTCAAGGTCAGTAAATCTTATTCCTTCACCAGTAAGAATATCTGCTATTCCCTGAAGTGAAGCTAAGCTTAAAAGTTTAGCAAAAATAGGGACTTCTTGAACTTTGAAGTCATCAATAATTAATTCTGAGTTCGATACACCATCTTTTTTAATGGATTTAAAATTTAAATTTCCTTCTTCAAATCCTTTTATAAATTTATATCTCTTAATTAATGGTTTTGGGTAATCTGTAATTAGACTTGTGGTGGTTTCCTTTGCATCATTAGTTAATACTGTAAGTGAAATGTTTTTATCATTTGGAAAGTCTGCATCAAGTATTAGATTGTTAATCTTATTATTTTTTAAAATTATATATCCTGATAAATTATTGAGATGATTAATTTCATCAATATAAGTTTTTTTAATATTTATATCGACTCTACTGTTAAGATTTTCAAATATAGAAGAATTTTCATCATTGTTATCCATGATATTATCAATTAGCTTTGAAAGATCTAGGTTATCTCCCTCAATAATAAAATTGGAATTATCTTTTCTTAAATTGATTTTATTAAGAATTTTATTTTTATTTTTATAATTGATATTAGCTTTTTCTATATCTAAAACTTTAAAATTATTATCTAGCTTTAAATTATTAATCAAAATTTTATTTTTGTTTTCTTCTAAAGAGATAGTTTTAAATTTAAGTAAGTTTCCTTTTTTGAAGTCTCCATTTATTATAATTATAGAGTTGACATCTTCTTTTTTTTCATAATCTAGAGGAACAATTTGGAAGGAATTATCTTTAATATCAAATTTAGTATCAAATGAAAATTGATCATTACTCTTTATAATCTCATAAGTTATTTGTTCAGATTTATCAGTAAAAAAAATACTACCAGTTCCTTTCACTTTCAGTTTGTCTTTTTTGTAATTAATTTGAATTATATTTTTTTCAAATAATATTTCTTCTTTTGTGTTTTTTAAATATGCACTTAAATCAATAAATTTTTTAGAGAAAATTAATTTATCTAGGTCAAGTGTAGTATTAATATCAAGTTTATTAATTTTAAATTTCTTATTAATTTCAAATGAAAATTTGTTTTTGGAACTAAATTCAATTTCTTTTATATCTTTAAGATTAATTAAACCTTTGGAAATAAAATTTAAATCATCACCATCTAATTTTTGACTTTTTGTTAAAAATATTCCATCTATTAAATATGAGTCTTTTTTTTTTGTAATTTCAATCAGCGGTAAATTTAATTTAATTTCATTAAAAGAAGTTTTAATTTTACTTAATGAATATTGATTTTTATTTAAATTAAATAAAAAGTTTAAATCGTTAATGGTTGACTGATTTAATAAATCCAATCTTGCATTTTCAATAGATCCTTTAATCTGATAGTCATCTTTTACTTTGCCTTTAGTATCAAAGTTTATACTAACATCTGCTTCTATTGAGCCATCCTTAATTATTGTGCTTATAATGAATAACTGAGGAGAATTGTGAACTTTTCTAGTAAAGAATAATAAATCATTAATCTCTATTTCAGCAGTTGAGATTTGCAAATTATCAATTGAAAATTGATTACCAATAAAAGATTTTATTGAAATACTTGTTTTAATATTCTTAATATCAATCAGTCTATCTTCAATTGATAACTTGGAATTATTTGTCGAAATATTTATACTTAAATTTTTTAGATTTAATAAATAGTTAACATCATTTAATTGAAAATTAATTTTATTATTAATTTCTGAAATACTTTTCTTAATCTGATTATTAAATTTTTCTGTTTTTATACCAAAAATACTAAAATATCCTATTCCTAGAATTAAGACTAAAAAAACAGTTAATAGAGTTTTAATTATTCCTTTAATCATTTTACTTTATATAGGGAACTTTCCAGAAAGTCGTCAATTTCTCCATCTAGCACTTTTTCAGGATTAGAGCTTTCAAAATTGGTTCTATTATCTTTTACCATTCTGTAAGGGTGTAAGACATAAGATCTAATTTGATGACCCCATCCAATTTCTGATTTTGAAGATTCTAAATTTTGACTGTCTTTTTCTTTTTTCTTCATTTCAAAATCATAAAGTCTCGCTTTAAGCATGTTCATGCAGGTTTCTTTATTTTTATGTTGAGATCTTTCATTTTGACACTGAACAACTATTTTAGTTGGTAGGTGCGTAATTCTAACAGCACTGTCGGTTGTATTAACATGCTGTCCTCCTGCACCACTAGATCTGTAAGTATCTATTCTTAAATCTTTTTCAACAATTTCAATATCAATATTTTCGTCTACTATAGGATACATCCACACGCTAGCAAAGCTAGTATGTCTTCTTGCTCCTGAGTCAAATGGAGAAATTCTAACCAATCTATGAATACCCGACTCGGATTTAAGCCAACCAAAAACATAATCACCTTCAATTTTAATTGTTGAAGATTTTATTCCTGCTTCATCTCCTTTATGCTCACTAATTAATTCTGATTTAAAACCTTTAATGTCAGACCATTTTAAATACATTCTTCTTAGCATTTCAGCCCAATCTTGGCTTTCTGTACCTCCTGCCCCCGCATGTATTTCTACATAGCAATCTAAACTATCGGTTTCATTAGACAGGAAACATTTTGTTTCATTCTCTTTAGCTGTCTTTTTTAATTTTATAATACTTTCTAAAACTTCTTTAATTATTGATTGATTTTTTTCTTCTGTGGCTAAATTATTTAATTCATCTAAATCGGTAAGAGATATAGAAGTATTCTCATATGAGTTTATTAAGTCTTCATATAGCTTTTTTTCTTTAATTATTTTTTGTGAGATAGATTTATTCTGCCAGAAATTACTTTCTAACATCTTTGCATTATTTTTCTCTAATTTTTGACGAATATCATTTTTTTCAAAGATACTCCTTAACTCTATGGTTAATTTTTTCTATTTCTAATTTGTAATTTATGTATTCGTTATCCATTAATAAAACCTTAATATATTATTATTTTTTAATCTATTGTTAATATCTTGATTTGCTAAATTATCACTAGGTAAATTTTTATATGCCTCAATTATGGTTGATTTAGTTGATGAGCTTGGTTTTTTTCCAGTAATTGGATCTATTACTTTCATGATAATATTATCTGCAACTTTGAATGGTCTAGCTTCTTCTTTTTTAACTGCATTTTTTACAAAATTTTTAAAAAT
Source organism: Candidatus Pelagibacter sp. PS_10_02 (assembly GCF_059418005.1). Taxonomy (NCBI): domain Bacteria; kingdom Pseudomonadati; phylum Pseudomonadota; class Alphaproteobacteria; order Candidatus Pelagibacterales; family Candidatus Pelagibacteraceae; genus Candidatus Pelagibacter; species Candidatus Pelagibacter sp. PS_10_02. The sequence goes on along the minus strand of NZ_CM182076.1, from coordinate 323,068 downwards.
TGGTAATGCTGTTTTTGCCCCTGTTTCATATTTTCCTAACGATTTGGGATTATCAAACCCAACATAAGCACCAATTACAAGTTTCGATGTAAAGCCTATGAACCATGTATCAGTATTGCTATTTGTGGTGCCAGTTTTTCCACCAATATCTAAGTTTAGATCTTTTAAATTTTTTCCTGTACCATTTTGAACAGTGCCTTCTAATATTGATGTCATTTGATATGCAGTTTCAGAAGAAAAAATTTGTAAAAATTCATCTTTAATATTAGGATAATTTTCACTTAAATAAGAAATCTGATCACAGTTAATACACTTTCGTTTTTCATTATTGAATATCGTGTTTCCTTCACTATCTTGAATTCTGTCAATCATTATTGGCATTATAAGCTTTCCTCCGTTAACAAAAGATGAATAAGCTGATGTTAATTTTAATAGTGTTGTTTCAGCTGAACCAAGTGAGATTGATAATAGTTCACTTGGATCTTCGTAAATTCTTAGTTGTTTTGAAAAATTAACTATCTTTTTAAGACCTAGATCTTGGGCTATTCTTACGGTCATCAAATTTCTAGATTTTTCTAGCCCCATTCGTAAAGTTGAAGGACCATAAAATTTTTTTCCATAATTTTCAGGTTTCCACATCTTAAGATCTGACCCTTGCTCTAAAACTAAAGGAGCGTCTAATATTAAAGTTGATGGCGTATATCCATTCTCAAGTGCCAACGCATATATGAATGGTTTAAATGCTGATCCAGGTTGTCTTAATGCTTGTGTTGCTCTATTAAACTCACTTTTTTTAAAACTAAAACCACCACTTAGTGCTAAAACCCTTCCAGTAAATGGATCCATAACAACTATTCCCCCATTAACTTCGGGTAGCTGTCTTAATGCAAAAGTATTACCTTTTAATTTTTCAACATAAATTATATCACCAACTTTTAGTATTTGATCAAACTCTTTTTTTACCCAAGAAATATTTTCATATTTTATGATGCCATTTTCTTTATTTTCTGTTTCAACATCTACAAAAAACTTATCAATCTTTATTACTATAGCAATCTCCCAGTTAATTGATTTTTCTAATCTAAATTTATCTAAATTTATATCTTTGTTCCAATTATCTAATTTTTTACTATTAATTATTGGACCCCTCCACCCTCTTCTTTTATCGTAACTTATTAGTCCTTCTCTTAAAGATTTTATTGCAATTTTTTGTAAATCTAAATTAATTGGGGTGCTTATATTCAATCCTTGTTTATAGACCTTATCAAACCCTAATTTCTCAACAACATCTTTTCTAATATCTTCTACGTAATAACTGGTATCTTCTGTAAAAGTTTTTTTTCTTTTTTTTAAACTGATTTTATTATTAGTGAATTCCTTGTAATCGCTTTCATTTATGTAGCCATTTTCTAAAAGATTTTTTATCACTAAGTCTCTTCTAAACTTTGCTAATTTAATATTTTTATATGGATTATATCTGCTAGGAGCTTTGGGTAATGCCGCCAACATAGCTGCTTCTTCATATTTTAATTCACTAATTGGCTTATCAAAATACTCAAGACTTGCAGATGCTACACCGTAAGTTCCTTCTCCAAGATAAATTTGATTTAAATAAAGTTCTAATATTCTTTCTTTTGAAAGTGCTCTCTCAATTCTAAATGCGAGAATTGCTTCTTTTATTTTTCTATTTAAACTAACTTCATTTGTTAATAAAAAATTTTTAGCTACTTGTTGCGTTATAGTTGATGCTCCTTCTAGTCTTCTTGATGTAATAATATTGGATATATTATTGATTACAGCTCTAAATACTCCTTTTGCATCTACGCCGGGATGATAAAAAAAATTTTTATCTTCAGCTGATAGAAAAGAATTTATAACTTTTTTAGATATTGCTTTATAGGGAACAAAAATTCTTTTTTCTGAAGAGAAATCATTTACTAACTCACCATCTCCTGAATAAACTTTGCTTGAAACCGAAGGTTTATAGCTCTTTAGAAATTTATAATCAGGCAAATTATTAGAAAAAGCCCATAAAACTGCTATTATTGATAATGCAGATAATAGACCAAAGCTTAAAATTAGTATAAAAATATTCTTAATTATTCGATGCATTAACTTTAATATATATATGAATTTGTTAAAGATAAGGCATCAAAATTAAAACAAAATTTAAAACTATTTAAATATAATGAAACAATTAATCAAAAATATATGGAAAAAAATTTATACATTGATGCTTCGCATCCAAACGAAACTAGAGTTGTTCTTAAATCTGGCGATAATATCGAGGACTACGAATACGAAGGTTTAAAAAATAATCTAATTAAAAACAATATCTATCTTGGTAAAGTTAGCAGAGTTGAGCCCTCTCTGCAGGCTGCATTTATAGATTTTGGCAGAGAAAGACATGGATTTTTATCATTCAACGACATTCAATCTGACTACTATCAAATACCTCAGAGTGATTTAATTAAGATCAAAGAAGAGGAAGAAAGAGAAAGAGAAGAGCTTTTAAAGGAAAGTGAAAAAGAAGAGCAAAAAAATATTAATGAAGGTAATTTAGATATAAACGATCCAGTTGAGGCTCAACCTGTATTGGATTTAGAATTAAATACATCTGAAGAATTAGTTGCATCAGAAGAAGCCATTATAGATCTAGACGTTAAAGAAATACCTGAAATCGAAAATGTTAAAAAACCACAATCAAGATTTAGAGCCAAGAGATATAAAATCCAAGAAGTTATCAAACCAAATCAAGTAATTTTGGTTCAAGTCTTAAAAGATGAAAGAGGACAAAAAGGTGCTGCCTTAAGCACTTTTATTTCAATTGCCGGTAAATATATTGTGTTAATGCCTAATACTCCAAAAGGAGGCGGGATATCTCGTAAAATATTTAATCCAGGGGAAAGAAAAAAAATTAGAACAATTTTGAATGAGATAGTTATACCAAAAGAAATGGGTCTTATAGTTAGAACAGCAGGATCTAATAAAACTAAAAACGATATAGATCATGATCTACAAACATTAATTAAAACATGGAATGAAATAAAAGAAACAGCTCTAAATTCAATTGCACCTTCTTTAATTCATCAAGAAAGTGATATTATAAAAAGAACTTTAAGAGATATATATGACGAAGATACTAACAGTATTGTTATAGAGGGAAATGAAGCTTATAAAAAAGCGCAAGGGTTTATGAAATTAATGATGCCCTCACATGTAAAAAAAATAAAAAAATATCGAGAAAAAACTCCTCTTTTTTTTAAAGAAAATATTGAAGAAAAGTTAAATCAAATTTATGACACAGAAATAAAATTAAAATCTGGCGGTTATTTGGTTATCAATCCAACAGAAGCTTTAGTTTCTATTGATATAAACTCTGGAAGTTCGATAAAACAAAAAAACGTTGAAAGCACAGCTTTAGATACAAATTTAGAAGCAGCTGATGAAATATCAAGACAAATTAAGATTAGAGATTTATCTGGCTTAATAATTATAGATTTTATTGACATGTTAAGCTTTGGTAATAGAAGAATGGTCGAGAGAAGACTAAAAGAAAAATGTAGAACTGATAGAGCAAGAATACAAATAGGTAGAATTAGCACATTTGGTCTACTAGAGATGTCAAGGCAGAGATTGAGGGAAAGTGCTGTAAAATGGAAAGTAACACTAACTGATGAGTCATTTTCACTTAAAATACTTAAAATGGTAGAAGTAAAAGCTGTTTTAACTAAAGCTAAGTTTGTTGAATTAAAGATTTGTCCAAAAATTTCTGATTTTATGAAAGAAAATTTCATAGAAGATTTAAAATTTTTTGAAGAAAAAAATCTTATAAAGATAGATATTATTGCAGATAACACTTTAATAATTCCTGAATATATAATTAATTTACAAAATAAGAGTAAAAAAACTATTGAGATTGTAGAGCACTTTGAAAAATTAAAAAATCTAGAGGATCAAAAAAAAGAAGCTAAAACTTATCAAATTTCTAATAATAAAAAACTGTTAAAGAAAAAGCCTTTTTTTAAAAAGAAATTTTATAAAAATCCAGCTGCTTAAATAATTCCTGTAGTTGGTGAAGAAGCACTGCCATAAATAGTTTTTTCTATTCTGCCAGCTAAGTATGATTGTCTCCCTGCTATAACTGCATCTTTAAAAGCTAAAGACATTAAAAAAGGTTTTTTAGCTTTTGCAATAGCAGTGTTAACTAAAACACCATCACAACCCAACTCCATAGCAATAGTTGCATCTGAAGCTTGTCCCAATCCTGCGTCGACTATTACTGGAAGTTTTGTCTGACTTCTTATTATCTTTATATTTGTTGGGTTCAAAATACCAAGGCCTGAGCCAATAGGAGCTGCCAGTGGCATTATTGCACTTGCTCCCACATTCTCTAATCTTTTAGCCATCAACGGATCATCATTACAGTAAACCATAACCTTAAAACCTTCCTTGGTTAGAACTTCAGTTGATTTTAAAGTTTCTATCATATCAGGGAATAAATTTTTTTTATCACCTAGAACCTCTAACTTAACCAATTTCCATCCTCCAATTTCTCTTGCCAATCTTAAGGTTCTAAGAGCTTCATCTGAAGTGAAGCAGCCAGCTGTGTTGGGTAAATAGGTAATTTTTTTTGGGTCAATATAATCCATCAATAATGGTTTTTTCTTATCAGAAATATTTACTCTTCTTACCGCAACAGTAACAATATCTGCACCAGATAATTTAATTGCTTTTGCACATTCTGACATCGTTTTATACTTTCCAGTACCAACAATTAATCTGGAATTAAATTTTTTTTTTGCAATAATTAATTTATCGTTTATCAATTTTAACCCCCTCCAATAAAGTGAACTATCTCTATTTTGTCGTCTTTTTTTAATTTGATATTATTTAATTTTTTTTTATCTACTATTTCGTGATTTAATTCAATTGCAACTTTTTTTAAAGGAATTTTAAGCTTATTCAATAAGGTAAAAAGACTTAAATTTTCATTTATTAATGAAAATTTACCATTAACTTTAATTTTTATTTTTTTTATTTTCTTCATACTATATAAGTCTCTGATGAGTAATAATATTATAATTATTAATGGCCCTAATCTTAATCTATTGGGTAAAAGAGAACAATCACAATATGGTGCTATAACTTTTGATCAGCTAAAAGAAAACTGCCAAGCCAAAGCTAAAGAATTAAATGTTACTTTAGAGTTTTATCAATCAAATATTGAAGGTGAAATTGTTACTCGTATACAAAAATCAAAAGATGAACATGGCGGTATAATCATTAACGCTGCTGGTTTTACACATACTTCTGTTGCTATAAGAGATGCTTTAGATATCTTTAAAAAACCAATCATTGAACTTCATATTTCAAATATATATAAAAGAGAAGAGTTTAGACAAAAATCTCTAATTAGCGATATTGCTACTGGTGGTATTTTTGGCCTAGGAGATTTGGGATATATTTTGGCCATAATCTCTATGCAAAATATGTTAAAAAAATGAAAATAGATAAAAAAATTATCAAAGAATTAACTGATTATCTTAATGAGTTTAATTTAACTGAAATTGAGTACACAGAAAAAGATACAAAAATAAAAGTATCAAAATCAACCAATACTGTTTCTACAAATTCGAGTGTTACAACTCAGCTCACTCCTTCATTAAATAAAGAAACAGCCAAACCTGCTATAACTGGAACTGAAGTAAAATCTCCTATTATTGGAACCGCCTACCATGCTCCAGAACCTGGAGCTAAAAAGTTCATTGAAGTGGGAAAAAAAATTAAAAAAGGTGAAACAGTTATGATTGTTGAAGCAATGAAAACTATGAACCACATACCATCTACGGCTGAAGGAATAGTAAAAGAGATTTGTGTAGAAGATGGCCAACCTGTTGAGTATGGTCAAACGATTATCATCGTAGAGTAATGTTTAAAAAAATTTTAATTGCAAATAGAGGTGAAATTGCAGTTAGAGTTATAAGAGCCTGCAAAGAATGGGGAATTGCTACAGTTGCGGTGCACTCTGACGTTGACAGAGATAGTATGCATGTAAGGTTAGCAGATGAAAGTGTTTGTATAGGCTCACATCAACCTGCAAATAGTTACTTAAATATTCCAGCATTAATGTCAGCTATTGAACTTACAAAAGCTGAAGCTGTTCATCCAGGCTACGGTTTTTTATCTGAAAATGCTAACTTTGCCAGAGTACTAGAAGAGAATAATATTAAGTTTATTGGCGCGTCATCCAAACTTATAGAAATGATGGGTGATAAAATTCAAGCAAAAAGAATTGCTAAAGAACATGGTTTGCCTGTTATTGAAGGATCCGAAGGTGGTGTAAAAGATATTAAACAAGCAAAAGAACTATGTAAAAAAATTGGCTTCCCTGTTTTAATTAAAGCTTCTGGTGGCGGTGGTGGTAAAGGAATGAAGATAGTTCATAAAGAAGAAGAATTTGAAAATTCTTTTTCAACAGCCAAGTCTGAAGCGCAAAAATACTTTGGCAATGATGAAGTATATATAGAAAAATTTTTTCAAAATCCAAGACATATAGAAGTTCAAGTTTTATCTGGTAAAAATAGAACAGTTCATTTGCATGAAAGAGATTGTTCTGTACAAAGACGACATCAAAAATTAATCGAAGAAACTCCAAGCCCTGTTTTAACTGATCAAATAAGAAAAGATCTTTTTGAAAGAACAGTCAATATGGTAAGTAAAATTGGTTATGAAGGTGCTGGAACTGTAGAATTTATTTATGAAGATGGAAAATTTTATTTTCTTGAAATGAATACACGTGTTCAAGTTGAACACCCAGTTACTGAAATGGTAACTGGTATTGATATTATTAAAGAACAAATTTGGATTGCTTTCACTGGAGATACTGCTTTAAAACAAAGTGATATAAACCCTAGGGGGCATGCTATAGAATGCAGAATAAACGCTGAGGATGCTAGTAAAAATTTTCAGCCCTCTCCTGGTACAATTGGTATGTGCCACCAACCTTCAGGTTTTAGAACTAGAGTGGATGGTGCTATATTCCAAGGTTACAAAGTTACTCCTTATTATGACAGTATGGTATGTAAAGTGATTACTCATGGAAGAAATAGAACTGAAGCTATTCAACGTATGAATAGATCTCTTGATGAATTTGTTATTGAAGGCATCACAACAACAATACCTCTTCATAAAATTCTTCTTAATCATAAAAAATTTATAGAGTCTGATTTTAATGTTAGTTGGTTAGATAACGAAAAAGTATTTTAATAACATTTTGTTAACCAAATATCATATACAGGGTGATCGAATGGATTGATTGCAGGACTAGAAGAGAACGTCCAACCATTAAATACAAAGACTTCATTATTATCTCGGTTAGTTAAATCTTGAACTTGAATGTATGCAGTAATTTCTGGATTATCATCAAACTCTGAATTTTTACATTTAAGGCTTTTTATTAAAAGATTTTGAAATTTAACTTCTTCACCAATATTTAATTTTAAAGAGTTGGTTTTAGAACTTACTTTATCTAAAATTTTTAACTCAATAAAACTATTTGGAATACTTTCTAAAGCAGACAATGAAGATGACAAAATTATAAAAAATATTAGTAATGAAAAAGATATAAAACTAACTTTTCCAGGTAGTATACTTTTTTTTAATATCTTCATTATTTTTATTTGGGTGATAAGCGTTAGATGTGCCGGTTTGATTAGATTGATGAGGTTTTTGCCAATCATATTTTTTTAAATCATGATTATTTTCTATTTTATTTTTTGTAAAATGAATCCACGAGTACCATTCGTTAGGTATTTTTGATGCATCAATTTCATCACTATAAATAACCCATCTTTTACCATCTTTACTTTCGTAATATTTGTTTCCTGTCGAATCAGTCCCAACAAGTTTTCCAAAAAATAAAGTCTTTAGTTTTGTTCCAAGTGTTTCCTGATTCCACCAAACAAAAATTTTTTTTAAAAGTGTCAACATATAATTTAATTCTTTCTTCAATCTTAAATTGTATAATTTAAATTAGACTAAAGTAAGGATTTGTATATAAATTAATTATCTTAAGATTCAAAATAAAAATTAATTAAAGGAAAAATGGCAAAATATTTAGTTGAAACATATTATACATGTAGCTTTAAAGTTAATCATTACTTAGATGACATCAATGAAAAAGAATTGGCTAATCTAGAAAAAAGAGACGATGGAAAATTCGAAGTTTTAGATGTAAAGCTTGATACTAGAAAAACAAAGAGTTTAGACTCGAACAATAAAGTAACTGAAACAAAAAAATTAGATATTATTTCAGAACAAAGTCAGCCAAAAACAATATCAAAAGAAAATAATACTACTTTTGTCAAAAAAATTAATGAAGGTGTAAGTAAACGTTTCAGTATGCCTGATAGAAGAAAAGGCTATATTCAAAAAGCAACTATTGGAGATCATAAAGTTTATCTTCACACTGGAGAATATGAAGATGGTAAAATTGGAGAAATCTTTATTGATACGAGTAAAGAAGGAGAGCTGGTGAAAGCTTTAATGAATAATTTTGCAATAGCTATTTCACTAGGCTTACAATACGGCGTTCCTTTAGATGAATTTATTAGTGCTTATGTTGATACAAAGTTTGAACCATCAGGAAAAGTTTATGGAAATGATAGAATTATGAGTGCTTCGTCTATACTTGATTATATATTTAGGGAGCTCGCTATCTCTTATCAAAATAGAGAGGATCTAGCTCATACTCCTGCAATCGGAGGATCTGATCGATCATCACCTGAAGAAGAAAATACTGAAGATCAAAATCAATTACTTAAAATTGTTAAAGACATTACCAGCAAAGGATTTGTAAGAAACAATTATAAGAAAAATTTGGTTGATTTATCTGATGTTAAGATCAGTTTAAAGGGTAAAAAGTAAATTACTTTTTCAACTTTATTGCTAAACCAAGTTCTTTAAGTTGATTTTCACTAACATCAGAAGGGGCATTCATCATTAGATCTTGAGCATTCTGATTCATTGGAAACATTGTAACTTCTCTAATATTTTTTTCATTAGCTAAGAGCATTACAATTCTATCAATACCAGGTGCAATTCCACCGTGTGGAGGAGCACCATAACTTAGAGCATTAATCATTCCACTAAATTTTTCATCAACATGCTTTTTTTGATATCCTGCAATTGAAAATAGTTTATACATTAATTCAGGCACATGGTTTCTTATTGCACCAGAAGATAGTTCTATTCCATTACAAACAATATCATACTGATAAGCTTTAATCTTTAACGGATTATCAAAATCTATATCTTTAATATCTCCTTGAGGCATTGAAAATGGATTGTGGCTAAACTCAATTTTATTAGTTATCTCATTTTTTTCAAACATGGGGTAATCAACAATCCAACAGAAAGCAAAAATATTCTCATCTATTAAGTCTAAGTCCCTTGCAATCCTATCTCTTGCAAGAGCAGTAATCTTTTCAACTTCATTAATTTTACCACAAGCAAAAAATACACTGTCTCCTATGTCAGCACCAGTTATTTTCATTATTTCTTTAAGTGATTCTTCTGAGAAAAATTTACCCACAGGTCCTTTAGCAGAAATATTATCATCTTTTTCAATTGTAAAATAAGCTAACCCAGATGCTCCCTGCTCTTTAGCCCATTTGTCAATGTTATCAAAAAAACTTCTAGGTTTATCCTTTGTATTTTTTGTAACAATACATCTTACTTTTGATCCAGATTTTACAAGTTTTTTAAATATTTCAAAAGTTACATCCTTTCTTGAAAATATTTCTGTTAAATCTGATATTACTAATGGATTTCTTAAATCAGGTTTATCAGAACCATATTTAAGCATAGATTCTTCATAAGAAATTCTTGGAAAGCTTTCATGCATTAATTTCTTGGATGAAAATTCTTTAAAAACATTTACTATTAATTGCTCAACTACTCTAAATACATCTTCCTGTTCCACAAAAGACATTTCAAGGTCAAGCTGATAAAATTCTCCTGGACTTCTGTCTGCTCTAGCATCCTCATCTCTAAAGCAAGGTGCAATTTGAAAGTATTTATCAAATCCAGAGACCATTATTAATTGTTTAAATTGTTGAGGCGCTTGGGGTAAGGCATAAAATTTTCCAGGATTTAGTCTACTTGGAACCAAAAAGTCTCTAGCACCCTCAGGACTCGAAGAAGTTAAAATTGGAGTTTGAAACTCTAAGAAACCCAATTTAAACATTTCGTTTCTTATAAAAGAAATAACTTTTGATCTTAAAATAATATTATCATGAATTTTTTTTCTTCTAAGATCTAAAAATCTATATTTAAGTCTTATTTCTTCAGCATATTCCTGATCACTAAAAACAGGCATTGGGAGTTCTTTGCATGAGCCCAGCACTACAAAAGAGTTTATATTGACTTCAATTTCACCAGTCTGCAAATCTGAATTAATAGTTTCATTACTCCTTTTTATTACTTTGCCATTAACTTTTATTACACTTTCCAACTGTATTTTTTCAAGAGATTTAAAACTTTCATTACTTTTATCTATAATACATTGTGTAATTCCATAATTATCTCGCAAATCAATAAATAACAAATTACCATGATCTCTTTTTTTGTTGATCCATCCAGATAATATAATCTCTTCTCCATTGTTGGATATTGATAATTCGTTACAATTATGTGTTCTATACTTATTCACTTAATTTTCTAAAGCCTCATTAATAATTTTAAAATCGATTGATTTTTTTTTTTTTAAACTAATTTCATCAATTTTATATATGAATTCAAATATTTTGCTATACGATCTGTCTATTCTTTTAATAATATAATCAATCAACTTTTTATCTAATGTAATTTGTCTATCTGATAAATTTTTCAGTATTATAGCAAACATTAACTCATCATCTGGATTTTCAATTTTTGCTAAAAGACAATTTTTTGTTCTAGATCTTAGATCTTGTAACTTAAAATCAATTTCTACAATTGGTTTATTTGATGTAACAATTAAAAATTTATTATCCTGATCAATTATATTAAAAAGTGTGTAAATAAGGTTTTCATCAATTTCTAAGGTCAAATCCTCTAGTACAATACATTGAAAGGATTTAATGGTTTTAAGATCTTCATTATTTAATAAATTTGACTCAATCTTAATTCCATTAAATTTTTTTAAAAAAATATTAACAAGATGAGTTTTGCCAGAGAACTTTTCACCACTTATATTTAAAATGTTTTTTTCCCATTTTGGCCATTTATTTATAATTTCAAAAGTGTAATAGTTGCTTTTTCCAACATAAAAATCATCATCTTTAAAATTTTGCTCATAATTAAAATCTAGTAATAATTGGTTCAGACTTTTCATTTAACTACCCATACATTGTCGGTCATGACTAAATCAAAATTTTGTTTCCTCATATCGCTTAAAAATAGTTTTGGAGAGCCATTATAAATTATTCTAATTTGAAAATTTTGATTATCAAATTTTAATGTATAAAATTCCGATATAAGGTCCATATTTGCTAAAACATTTTTTATTTTAGAAATTCTTTTATAATCTTTTGAATCTAAAGAAATAGTAATTGGAAGTTTAATTGATGTATTAATTTCATTATTTTTTTTCCATTGATTTTCATAGTCATTTTTTAAATCTATGATTAATTTTTCTATATTGGTTTCATTTTGCAAATTAATTTCACTATATGTTTTATTTACAAGTTTAGTTGAATTGTCTAAATTTATTTTAGATAAAATTTTTACTTCATTTTTTGTTTTATAGACTATTAATATTATATGATCTTTGATGTCATATTTTTTTACTAATCTATTAAAATCATATACTTCAATATTGTTAATTTCTTCTTGGATATTATTTAGATCATCTAAATCTTCACTTGGTAAAAAGTATTCTAATAATTGAAAGTTATTTTTTTCATTATTCCATTTATTATAAAACGGATTTTCATCATAAAGATCGACTCTTTCTCTTTCAGTGTCGAATAAAACAGGTATCAATAAAACTTTATTTTTTATAGGTGCGGATGGAAAAATATTTTTATTTTCAAGAAACTTTAAAACTTTTTTTTTATTAAAAGTTGTTTCAAGAGTAGCAAAGTACTCATTGTCGACAAATTTCTCCTTAGAGATTGTAAAAGAATCTATCATTTCTTTAATTTTAATAATTGGAGTATTTTTAATCTTTTTTTTATCGGTAGTGGTTGTGATCATTGACAAAAGATTAATGAAAGATGTTTTAAAACCATCATCAATTACATTATTTTTTTGGAAATTTAACTCAAATGATGAAGAAATTTCAATATTTGATACTTTAAATGCATTAGCATGCAAATAGCTTGTGGAAAAAATTATTAAAAATAGAACGATATAGCTAAAAATTATATATAGTTTTGAAAATCTTAAAAATTTATTAAAAATTTGCATATTTTATACTAATGAAAAAAGAAAAATTTACCTATGAAAAAAGTGGAGTGAACATAAATGCTGCAGATAACTTTGTTAAATTTATATCTTCAATTTCAACAAAGAATAAAGGCAAAAAAAAGTTTCAAAATATTGGTGGTTTTGGATCAATATCTAACATTCCAAAAGATATAAAAAAACCAAAAATTGTAGCCTGCACTGATGGTGTGGGTACGAAAGTTGAAATAGCTAATACACTCAATAAATTTGATACAATTGGTATTGATTTAGTTGCAATGAGCGTAAATGACTTAATCGTTCAAGGAGCAAAACCTTTATTATTTCTAGATTATATCTCTATTAACAAAATAGATTTAAAGAAATTGAAATCAATACTTAAGGGCATTGTAAAAGGATGTAAAATTTCAAATTGTGAACTTGTTGGAGGAGAAACCGCTGAAATGCCAGGTACTTATGCAAAAGGTAAATTTGATATTGCTGGATTTGCAGTAGGCATAGTTGATGGTAATAAGATTTTGGATAAAAAAAATATTAAAAAGAATGATTTAATTTTAGCAGTCCCATCAAATGGCATTCATTCAAATGGATATTCATTAGTACGATATGTCTTAAAAAAAAATAATATAAATTTTAAAAACAATAAATTTTTAAAAAAAGAACTTATCAAACCAACTAAAATTTATGTTAATGAGATTTTAAATTTGATTAAAAATAAACTGTTAAATTCATGTGCCAATATTACTGGCGGTGGCCTTGAGGATAACATTAAAAGAGTGATACCGGACGGTCTTTCTGCTGATATTGATTTGGATAAAATAAAAACTAAAAAAATTTTTAAATGGCTAAAACAAAATAATATTAATGATGAAGAGATGTTAAAGACATTTAATTGTGGTGTTGGTTTTTGTTTAATTATAAAACCACAAAACTTAAAAAAGATTAGTAAGTTTTTTAGTAAAGAGTTTGAACCTTATGTTATTGGTAAAATAACTTTGGGCAAAAAAAAAATTAAACTTAATGGCAAAATTGATTGGTCTTAATAGAATAAAAACTGCAGTTTTTATTTCAGGAACTGGTAGTAATCTTAAAAACTTAATTAATTTTTCAAAAACCAAAAAAAGTCCAATTTCTATAGATTTAATAATTTCAAATACAATTAAAGCAAAAGGTTTGAAATTTGCTAATCAATATCAAATCAAAAAAAAAATATTTAATTTTAAAAATATTAAAACCACTGAAAAAAAATTATTTATCTTATTAAAAAAAAATAAAATAAATTTTATTTGTTTAGCAGGATTTATGAAAATTCTATCCAGTAAATTTATTAAACAATTTAATGGTAAAATAATTAATATCCATCCTTCTCTACTTCCTAGATACAAAGGTTTGAACACTCATAGTAGAGCTATTCAAAATAAAGATAAATTTTCAGGCTGTACTGTTCATTATGTTACAGAAAAATTAGATTCTGGAAAAATTATTATGCAAAAAAAAATTAAAATTTTAAAGAAAGATACCTCATCATCTCTTGCTAGAAAAATTCTTAAGCAAGAACACAAAATTTACCCTAAAGCTATTTTAAAAATATTTAATTAGTCTTTAAAAAAAAAATCAATTTCTATCTTTGCATTTTCAACACTGTCTGAACCATGTACAGAATTTTTATCAATTGAAATTCCATATTTCTTTCTAATAGTTCCCTCTTCAGCATCTTTTGGGTTGGTTGCTCCCATTAATTCTCTATTACCCAATACCGCATTTTCTTTTTCAAGAACCATTACAACTATTGGTCCAGATGCAAGATAGGCGCATAAATCGCTATAAAACGGCTTTGTTTCATGAACTTTATAAAACTGTTCTGCTTCACTTTTTGTTATTCGAATCTTTTTGTCTTTTACAATCTTGAAATCTTTCTCTTGAAATATCTCCTTAATTTCTGCCTCTAAATTTCTTTCTACAGCATCTGGTTTAATTATTGATAATGTTTGTTCTAAATTACTCATAATGATCCTCTATTAGTTGGTTTAATAATCTTACTCCATAACCTGTTGCTCCACCTGAATTTAAAGCACCACCATATTTTGAAAAGGCCATACCTGCTATATCTAAATGAGCCCATGGTGTTTTGTTTAGAATAAATCTTTGTAAAAATTGTGCAGCTGTCGTTGATCCAGCGCCACCAACATAGTTAATATTTTGCATATCAGCATTTTTTGAGTTAATTAATTTATCAAAATTTTTATGCAGAGGCATTCTCCATAACTTTTCATCAACTTTTTCACTAACTTCTAATAACTGTTTTGATAATTTATCATCATTTGAAAATAATCCCGCATACTCAGAGCCTAAAGAAACAATTATAGCACCTGTCAAAGTTGCTAGATCAATCATAAATTTTGGTTTGAATTTTTTCTCTGTAAAACTTAGAGCGTCAGCTAAAACTAATCTTCCCTCAGCATCAGTATTTAGTATTTCTATTGTTTTCCCACTATAAGATTTGACAATATCACCAGGTCTTTGAGCGTTTCCTCCTGGCATATTTTCAACAAGCCCTACAACACCAACAGCATTAACTTTTGCTTTTCTTAAAGCTAAATTTTTCATCAAACCTACTACTGTAGCTGAACCAGCCATATCATAAGTCATGTCCTCCATGAATTTTGCAGGTTTTAAAGAAATACCCCCGGTATCAAAACAAACTCCCTTACCAACAAAAGCTAAAGGTTTAGAACTATTTTTTAAACCATTCCATTCCATTGTAACTAAATACGACCCTCTAATGCTTCCTTGCCCTACGCCAAGTAATGCATTCATACCTAATTTTTTTAATTTTTTTTCATCATAAATATTTATTTTTAAACCATTCTTTTTAAGCCCTCTAATTCTTTTTGCATACTCATCAGGATGTAAAATATTTCCAGGTTCTGAGACAAGATCTCTTGCAAAAAAAATTCCTTCTTCTAAAGCTTTAAATCTTATTATGCTTTCAACAGTTATTTTATTCTTACTTCCAATTACATTAATAAAAATTAATTTTTCATTATTTTTAGATTTATAAAGGTTGAATTCATATGATTTTAACTTTAATCCATGCAAAAAGTATGCTGCAAGGTTTTCTATTGTGCTATTTATTGTGTCTAAGTTTATAAAATAATCTTTATCTTTTTTGTAATCAATATACTTATGAAATTTAGCACCTAAACTTTCTATATCCGATGTTTTCAAATTTTTTTTAATTGACACAAGATATATAGTTTTTTTTGAATTAATCTTAAAAACAAGAAAATTTTTTTTTAAATCACTGTTTTTTAATAAATCTGATATGTAAGAGAATTCAGGGCTAGTAATAATCTTTTCTAATCTTTTCAGGCTAAAATCTTCATCAACAAAATAGATTAGATTAGCAGGTACCTTGTTTCCAGATTTAAAAGAATAATTAATTTTAATGGACATAATTTAAATACACTCAAGAAGCGATTAATGCTATATATGACTAAAAATTAACATTTTCAATGAAAAAAATCATTTTTAATAAACTTCAAAAAGAAATATTTCTTTTTTTTTTGATTTCTAGTATTGCATTAACTCTAATCATATGGGTCATACAAGCTGTAAACTACCTAGATATAGTAACCGAGGATGGGCATAGTTTTAAAGTTTACTTTTTATTTACCCTACTATCTTTGCCAAAGATATTTTCACAAAGCTTACCTTTTGTATTTTTTTTATCTGTTTTTTACATTGTTTCTGACTATGAGGATAAAAACCAGTTATTAATTTATTGGTCGTATGGTGTAAATAAATTACAAGTTATTAACAAAATAATTCAACTTTCTCTCATCTTTGTTATTTTTCAAATTATTTTTTCCACAATTGTAGTTCCCTACACTCAAGATAAGTCAAGATCCTATATAAGAAGTTCAAATTTAGATTTTTTTCCAAACTTAATTAAACCTAAAAAATTTATAGACACAGTAAAAGGATTAACAATTTTTATAGACGAAAAAAATGAGGATGGCTCATTTAGTAAAATTCTTTTAAAAGATGAGACAAACACAAATAATGTTCAGATTATTGTTGCAGAAAAAGGCAATATAATTATCAAAGATAATAAAAAGCTACTTCTACTAAATAATGGAGAAATACTAAAAGTTAACAAAAATAATAAGACAACCTCCTTTAATTTTCGTACGACCCAATTTAATTTAGAAAATTACTCATCCAAGACTACTAAAACACCAAAAGTACAAGAGATTGCTACTATCGATTTAATTAAGTGCTTTGATTTTTTAAAAAAAAACCTCGATACAAATGTTGTTATTAGAAGTTTAAATTGTAATTCAAATTTTTTAAAAAATATTTATCAAGAACTTTTTAAAAGAATGTATTTGCCAATTTATATTGCATTAATTGGATTAATTGCTTCACTAATATTATTAAAATCAAAAAATAACCAAGGATATTTTTCTTTTAAAATTAAAATATTTTTAACTGGTATTTTTTTTATTATATTATCTGATATACTGTTAAATTATACGGGCAATAAAATAATTAATAATTTAATATATATAGTAATTCCAATTTTTTCTTTTTTAATAATTTATCAAATCTTAGTTTTAAAATTGAGAAAAAAAAAATAACATGATTTTAAAGGTATACCAAAATTACATAATTAAAAAATTTCTATCAACTACTTTAATGGTCACATTTGTATTTTTTGGATTGGTAATCATTATGAGTACATTTGAAGAGGTGACTTTTTTTTCTGAGACTGATGTTAATATTTACTTTCCAATACTACTTGTATTCTTGAATTCCTTTTCAATTTTGTTTCAATTATTTCCCTTTATTTTTTTAATTGGAATTCAATTTTTCTTTATTAATTTTATTAATTCAAATGAATTTAATGCATTTAAGAGTTATGGTCTTAGCAATATAAAGATATTAAAAATAATCACACTAAGTGCTTTTGTGTCTGGAGTTCTTATTCTCACTTTATTCTATAACTTTTCAGCTATTCTAAAATTTAAGTACATTGAGCTTAAGAATGCTGAAAGTAATGATAGTAAATATCTTGCTAGTGTTACAGAAAATGGCTTATGGATCAAAGATGAGTATAATGAAGATATATTATTTGTTAACGCAGAAAAAATATCAAAAAATAAATTGCATGATATTGAGATCATAGTCATTAACAACAACTTTTCTGTTATTAAAGAAATTTTTTCTGATGAGGTAAATATTTCAAAAAATGATTGGGTCATGAATCAAGCACTGATTACTGATAAATATGGAAAAACCTCTAAGGAAGAAAATTATATTTTTAATACAAATTTTAATTATCAAAAGATTAATAACTTATACTCTGATTTATCTTCTTTGACATTTATGGGACTACTAAAGCATCGTAAGGATTATCAATTAATCAATTATTCAGTAATAGATTTGGATATGCACATTGCTAATCTTTTTGCATACCCCTTTTATTTGACTGTTATAACAATTTTATCTAGTATTATTATGATAAATATACCCCATCAAAAACCTAAAATATTTTATATATCTGGAGGAATAATCTTTTCTGTAATAATTTACTATATCACATTTTTTTTTGATGCACTGGGAAGAAATGAACAAATCCCTATTTTACTTTCAGTTTGGTTACCTATCTTTCTATTATTAATTTTATCATTTATAGGAGTTGTAAAATTGAATGAAAAATAATTTTTTTAAAATTTTGCTACTTTTATTATTAAGTTTTGTTTTTTACAATTCTGCAAATTCAAATGAACTCACTTTTGAAAGTAATACTATAGAAATAACTAATAACGGAGATGTGATAGAGGCGAGTAATGGAGTTGAGGTCCAAGGCATTAACAATATTAAGATAACTGCGAAGAATTCTATTTTTAATAATTTAACTTCCGAATTGTTAATCAAAGATGATGTTATATTTTATGACAGCTTAAAAGATATTCAAATAAAAAGTAACGAAATTTTATATAACAGAAAAATTGAAAAAATCATTTCAAATGGAAAAACTTATATTCAATTAGCAAATGATTATAAGATTATTACAGATAACATTGAATATTTAAAAAATGAAAATACTATTCAATCAAAATTTAAGACAATATTGATAGATAAATTTAATAATCAAATATCTGTAAAAGACTTTGTATATCTGACTGATAAAAAACTATTTCATGGAAATGATATAGTTATGCTTGATGCAGATGAAAATAATTATTTATTTGAAAATACAATAATAGATCTAAATAATCGTACACTTCTTGCAAAAGATGTGGAGATTAATTTTAATAAAAATATTTTTGGAAACTCGAACAATGATCCTAGACTTAGAGGTGCCTCTCTTTCTTTAAATAAAAACGAGACTATTGTTAAAAAAGGTATTTTCACATCATGTAAAAAAAATGATGATTGCCCCCCGTGGAGTTTACAATCTTCAGAAATAAAACATGACAAAGTAAAAAAAACTATTAATTATAAAAATGCCTGGTTAAAAATATACGATAAACCTATTATCTATTTTCCAAAGTTTTTTCACCCTGACCCTACTGTAGAAAGACAGTCTGGTTTTTTAATGCCAAGTTTAGTCAATTCTTCGACTATTGGAAACTCCTTGATAATTCCTTATTTTGCAGCCATATCTGAAAATAAAGATTTAACAATAACTCCCCGATTTTACACAAAAGGTGATTTCATGATTCAAAATGAATTTAGACAAGTGGAAAAAAACTATCAAAATATCGTTGATTTTAGTTTTAAAAATATGAAAGGTGGAAGTAAGTCACATTTTTTCTCTAATTCCCTTATTAATTTTGAAGACTCAAATTTAGAAATTAATTTTGAAACCACCTCACATGATACCTACTTAAAAACAGATAATATTAAAACTCAAAGAAATTTTAGTCCTGCCATGATGAATAGTTACTTTAATTTTGATATGTCTAAAGAAAATTTAGATATAGAAATTGAATTTAAAGCTTACGAGGACTTATCTTTAAAAAATTCAAGTGATAAATTTGAATATGTTTATCCAAATTTTTCAATTAACAAAACTTTATCAACTCAATTTGATTATCTTGGTAATTTTGATTACCAGGTGAGTGGCTTTCAAAGAAAATATGAAACTAATAAAACTGAGCAGTTAATTGTTAATGATTTTATTTTTTCTTCTAATCCTGTTTTTTCAAAATTTGGTTTTAAAAGTAATTATGCCGTAAATCTAAAAAATTCAAATAAACATGGTAAAAATTCTTCCACTTACAAAGACCAAGAAACCTCTAATTTATTTTCATTGATAGATTTAAATACTTCCATTCCACTAGTAAAAGAAACTGAAAATTATATTAAAGAATTTATACCTAAATTGTCTCTTTTTTTAAGTCCTAATAAATCTGATAATATTACAACACAAGATAGAAAAATTAATAACACTAATATATTTTCAACTAACAGACTTGGTTTAGGAGAATCCCTAGAAGGTGGTCAATCATTAACACTTGGTACAGAGTATAATTTAAATAAAAGGGATGGATCTAATATATTTCAAATTGATCTAGCGCAAATTTATAGAGCTAATGATGACAATAATCTTCCAACCAAAACATCTATGAATAACAAAGTATCTAACTTATTTGGAGATGTTAAACTTAATGCCAATCAGTACTTAGACTTTGAGTATAATTTTGCTTTAGATGATAATTTTAAAACTTTAAATTACAACATGATTAAATCAACTTTTTCTATCAACAATTTTGTAACTTCTTTTGAGTTTTTGGAAGAAAATAATACAATGGGTAGTACCAGCTATCTTTCGAATGAAACTAGTTTAGCTCTAGACAATAACAGTAAAATATTATTTCGTGAAAGAAGAAATAAAGAAACAGATCTTAAAGAGTTTTATAATATAATATATCAATATGAAAATGACTGTTTAGTAGCTTCTCTAGAATATAATAAAGATTATTATACTGATAGAGATTTAAAACCAAATGAAGAACTTTTTTTTTCTTTAACAATAATTCCTTTTGGCTCATTAAATACACCTAGCTTTTAAAAATAATGATTAAAAAAATTTTTATATTCGTGGCAATAATTAACCTTCTATCTTCTACTTTAATTGCTGAAGACAGATATGAAATTGTTGTTAGTATTGATAATAAGATTATTACTAATTTTGATATACAAATAGAGATTAATTATTTATTGGCTTTAAATCCATCATTGAATAATTTGCCAAAAAAACAAATTTATGAAATAGCAAAAGAGTCATTGGTTAGAGAAGAAATTAAAGAAAAAGAAATATTAAAGTATTATAATATAAATTATAAAGATCCTGAGTTAAGTTTATTGATTAAAAATATTTACAATAGATTAAACATTGCTAATGAAAATGAATTTAATAAATATTTATCAAATTTTGATCTAAGTATTGAAATGATTTCTGCAAAACTTGCAATAGAAAAGGCTTGGAATAGATTAATTTTTGAAAAGTTTAATCAATTTATTAATTTGGATGAGCTAAGATTGAAAAAAGAACTAGAAAAAAATTTAAGTCAACCACAAACACAGAATAGATATTTAATATCAGAAATTCTATTTCAATCTAAAGATGATAAAGAGTATCAAGAAATATTAAGAAATATTAAGAAAACTATAGAGGAAAATTCTTTTGAAACTGCGGCAACAATTTATAGTATCTCAGATTCATCTAAAAATGGTGGAGAAATAGGTTGGGTGAATAAAAATGAAATTTCAGATACAATTTACAATGTGTTGAATAAGCTATCTATTGGACAATTTACACAACCAATAAAAATAGCATCTGGTTTTTTAATTATCTATTTAAATGATATTAAAAAAGAAGAGCAAGAATTCAATGTTGATGAAGAACTTAAGAAAATGATAATTAGTGAAAAAAATAGACAATTTAATGAATTTTCAATAATTCATTTTAAGAAAATTGAACAACAGATTTTTATAAATGAAAAATAAAGCTATTCTAATAGTAGCTGGAGAACCCAACAGTATATTTTTAGAAATTTTTTTTAAATCTTTAAAAAAAAATAATTTTAAAAGACCTATTATATTGATAGCTTCAAAAAATTTAGTTGCGCAGCAAATGAAAAAGTTAAGATTTAATTTTGAGATTAATTTAATTGATACAAAAAAAATTGTATTAAATTTATTAACTAATAAAGAATTAAATATTATAAACGTGGATTATAAATTTAAAAAGGTATTTGATAAAATCTCTGAAAGCTCTAACTCATACATTAAAAATAGTTTTGATATTGCCTTAGCTCTTTTGAAAACTAATAAATTTATAGGATTAATAAATGGACCAATATCAAAAAAAACTTTTTTAAAAGATAAATTTTTTGGTATGACTGAATTCTTCGCAAATAAAACTGAAGTTAAAAAAAATAAATTTGCCATGTTAATTTATAATAAGAGGCTATCTGTCAGTCCTCTAACTACACACATAGCTCTTAAAGAAGTACACAAATCAATTACAAAGAATAAAATAATTGATCTTGTGTTTCTAATTAATGAATTTTATACAAAAAAATTAAAGAAGAAACCAAAAATTGCAATTACTGGACTGAACCCTCATTGTGAAAGTAATTATAAAACCAGTGAAGAAGAAAGAATAATTAAGCCTGCTATTAAATATTTAAGAAGAAAAAAAATTAACTCATTTGGTCCTTTTCCAGCTGATACTATTTTTCTTAAAGAGGTTTCAAAAAAATATGATGTTGTGGTTGGTATGTATCATGATCAAGTATTAACGCCCCTGAAGACTTTATTTGGATTTGACGCAATTAATATTACTCTTGGGTTGCCTTTTATTCGAATTTCACCTGATCATGGACCTAACGAAAAAATGATAGGTAAAAATAGATCTAACCCTCAAAGTCTAGTCCAAGCAATTAAATTTTTAGACAAATAAGTGTATATCAAAGCTAAAAAAAGCCTTGGACAGAATTTTCTTATAGATAGAGAAGTTCTTGAGAAAATTGTGTCTATAGTAAAAATTGCTGATAAAGAAATTTTAGAAATAGGTCCTGGAAGTGGGAATTTGACAAGTTACATTTTAAAAAAAAACCCAAAAAAAGTTTTTGTTATAGAAAAAGATGACGAGCTCTCTTTAATTTTAAAAGACAAGTTTGCTAATCAGATAGAAATTATAAATGATGATGTTTTAAAGATTTCAGAAAATGAAATTACTGACCAAAAATTAGTGGTATTTGGTAACCTGCCTTATAATATCTCAACAGAGATACTTTCTAAGTGGATCATAAACATTAATAAAAAATTTTGGTTTGAAAGCTTACTACTAATGTTTCAAAAGGAAGTAGCTGATAGAATTATTGCTGACTCTAATAATTCAAAATATGGACGTCTTTCCATTCTAACTAATTGGAAGCTAAATGTTAAAAAAATAATGAATATAAAACCTCAAAGTTTTTCTCCTCGTCCAAAAATAGATAGTTCTCTTTTATTGTTTACTCCTAAAGAAAATTTTTTTGAATTAAAAGATGCTAAAAATCTTGAAATGATTACTAGAATTTTTTTTAGTCAAAGAAGAAAAATGTTAAAAAAACCTTTTAACCAAATATTTAATAATGCTAAAGAAGTTGCTAGTAAATTCAATATTGATCTTAATCTAAGACCACAAAACCTTGAACCTGAAATTTACTTTAAGCTGACAAAAGAATATGAAGATCTAAAACGTTAATTTTTCTACGTGTTTTCTTATGTACTCTTTATCGTAATCTTTTGAGCCATTGTTAACTTCAGCATCAATTAAATTACTGATTTTTGAATAACATTCTTCAAGATTATCATTGATGATTACATAATCATAATTAATCCAATGTAAAACATCTCGAGTAAACTCTTTCATTCTCTCTTCTACAATTAATTTATCTTGGGTATGCCTATTAGACAGTCTTTCAAATAAAACCTCTTTACTAGGAGGTAAAATAAAGAAGGTAATTAATTTATAGTTTAGCTTTTTATTCTTAATTTGATCAGCACCCTGCCAATCAATATCAAATATTACATTTTCACTTTTTTCTAACTTTTCAATTACAGGTGTTCTTGTAGTTCCATAAAGGTGATTAAATACTTTTGCGTATTCTAAAAATTCTTCGTTTTTAATTAAGGTTTCAAACTTTTCATGATTAACAAAATAATAATCTTTGTCTGCAATTTCGTTAAGTCTTGGTTTTCTGGTGGTATGAGATACCGATATATGAAAGTTTTTATTTTGAGAGAGAAGTTTTACTAATGTAGTTTTACCTGCCCCAGATGGGGATGATAAAATCACCATTATCCCATCTTTTTTTTGGACATTTAAATTTTTAGTTAGCTTTGCCTTCAATAAATTTAACAGCATCACCAACGGTTAGAATTTTTTCAGCTTCACTATCTGAAATTTCTGAACCAAATTCTTCTTCGAAAGCCATAACTAACTCAACTGTATCTAAGCTATCAGCTCCAAGGTCATCAATAAAGCTAGAATCGTCTTGAACTTTTGCTTCATCTATTCCTAAATGGTCTGCTACAATTTTTTTAACTTTGCTTGAAATATCTTCTGACATATTGTTCCTTTTTGTTATATTTCGTTAATAGTTTAAAAAGGGATTTTGTCAACCCAAATACATGCCTCCATTTACATGTAAAGTTTCACCATTAATATAGTCAGATTGATCTGAACTTAAGAATGTAACAGCATTAGCAATATCTTCTGGCTTACCTAGTTTATTAGATGGAATTTTAGCAATAATTGCCTCTTTATATTTTTCATCTATTTGATCTGTCATGGCGGTACTTATAAAGCCAGGAGAGATACAATTAATATTAATATTCTTTTTAGCATACTCAATTGCTAAGCTTTTAGACATTGCAACGATTCCTGCTTTAGATGCTGTGTAATTAGCCTGACCTACGTTTCCTGTGTGACCCACAACAGAAGTTATGTTAACAATTTTTCCAGACTTGTTCTTAAGCATTTTTTTAATAGAATATTTGCACATCAAAAAAGTAGAAGTTAAATTTATATCTATTACTTTTGTCCACTCTTCCAAGCTCATTCTTATTGTTAAATTATCTTTTGTAATTCCAGCATTATTTACAATACCATCAAGTGAACCACCTAATTTTTCAGTAGCTTCATTAATGAATTCTTCAATTTTTTCATGTTGAGAAATATCAAACTTGAGAGTTTTAACGCCATTAAATTTTTTTGCTAGATCTTCTAATTTTTCAATTCTCGTTCCTGTTGCTAAAACATTTGCACCTTGCTCATGTAGTTTTTCAGCAATGGAATTTCCTATTCCACCTGAGGCACCTGTGACTATAAAATTTTTATCTTTTAAACTACTCATTTATATTTATTAACTTTATATCTTCTTCACTATTTATTGCACTAACTTTAACATTTTTATCAATTCTTTTTACTAAACCTGACAAAACTTTACCTGGGCCTATCTCTATAAATTGAGTAACTCCTTTTTCAATCATCAATAAAACGCTTTCACGCCATCTAACTCTACTTTCAATTTGTTTTACCAATAAGTCTTTTAATTCATTAGAATCTGATATTTCTTTACCAGTTACATTTGAAATCAGTTTATTTTCTGGTTCTTTAAAATTCAATTTTGCTATTTCCTCATTCATTACAAAGGTTGCTTTGCTCATTAATTTACAATGAAATGGGGCGCTAACTGGAAGTTTTATATTTTTTATATTTGCAGCTTTTAAATCACCCATCATTTTTTCTAAATCATTTATCTTACCACTTAGCACTATCTGCCCCATAGAATTGTCATTTGCTATGTAACACTCATACTTATCTTTATTATCTTTAATAATTTTTTCTATTGTCTCAATTTCAGAACCTAAAACCGCAACCATTCCACCCACACCTTTTGGTACAGAGCTTTGCATAGCATTTCCTCTGATCTTTAATATTCTTAATGTGTCTGAAAATGATAATGATCCAGCAGAAGTTAAGGCTGAATACTCTCCTAATGAGTGTCCTGCAAAAAAACTTGCTTTATTTAAGTCTATTTTAAATTCTTCCTTGATAAGTTTAAATATAGAATAACTAACAAGAAATATTGCTGGTTGAGTATTCTCTGTTAGATCCAAATCTTCCTTTGGACCCTCTAAAATAAGTTTTGATATGGAAAATCCAAGGGTGTCATCTGCTTCTTTAAATAAATCTTGAACTAGACTATGCTTATCATGTAAGTCTTTGCCCATTCCTACTAATTGAGAGCCTTGCCCTGGAAAAATAACAGAAAACATTTAAATATCTAAAGTTTATTATGGTTTTAAGTGTTGTAATTCAATAATTATAATAGTATATCCTCACTTTTTATTAAAGAACAAATATGAATTTATACGAACACACAATAGTAGCAAGACAAGACACTAGCCCTACTCAAGTTAAGTCATTAACTGAGAAATACTCTAAAATAATTGAAAAAAATGAGGGTGAGATTGTACAAACTGAAGATTGGGGATTGTTAAACCTAGCATATGAGATCAAAAAAAATAAAAAAGGTATCTACATGCACTTTAAAATTAAAGGTGCTGGTAAAATTATAGAAGAATTAGAGAAGAATGAAGCAATTGATAAAAACCTTTTAAGATATATGACGGTTAAAGTTAAAAAATTTGACTTAGAAGCTAAATATTTTTCAAAAAAGGATGAATACGAAAAAAAAGAATACAAAAAAGATTTTAATAAGAGCTAATTATGCCATCAAAAAAAAGAGCTGGAAATAAAAAAAAAGGAAGTCAAAGTAACTTTGCAAAATTAAGTATTTTTCAACCAAACAAATATAAATTTAAAAAATCTTGCCCACTATCGGTAAAAGGCGCTCCAGTGGTTGATTATAAGAACATAAGGTTATTAAAAAAATACATGTCTGAAAATGGCAAAATTTTACCATCAAGAATTACCAACGTTTCTCAAAAAAAACAGAGAGAGCTTTCACTGTCTATCAAGAGAGCTAGAAATTTAGCGTTAATTTAGATGAAAGTTATTCTTTTAGAAAATCTTAGAAGAATTGGATCTATTGGTGAAATCATAGATGTTAAAAGAGGTTTTGCTAGAAATTTTCTTATCTCAAATAAAAAAGCTTTATATGCTTCAAAAGAAAACATTGCTGAAGTTGAAAAAATTAAAACTGAGCTAGGTAAAAAAGATGCTGAGAAAAAAAAAGAAGCTCAAAAAATTTCAGAACAAATAAATGGTAAAGAGTATGAAATTAAAAAATTGAGTACAGAAAACAAAGAGCTTTATGGTTCAGTTAAACCAACTGAAATTTCTAAAATATTATTAGAGAATGACAAATTAGATATCAAACCTTCAATGATACAACCCGTAACTGAAATTAAATCACTTGGTAAATTTAAAGTAAAAATTATTTTACACTCACAAGTGGATTCTGAAATTACAATTAATGTAGTTACAGCAGAAAATATTCAGTAATTATACAATTTTTTCCCCAGCATATATTTGTTATTTTTTAAAATCGTTTTTCAGATAAGATTTATTCATGGAAAATAATCTAAGCATCGTCAAAGATACCTTCAAAGAATTACCAAACAACATCGAAGCTGAGCAATCCGTTATTGGGTCTATTTTGGTGTCGAATGAAATATTTGATGAAATTAATACAGTAGTTTCAAGTATTAATTTTTATGATCCAATGCATCAGAAAATATTTTCTGCAATTGAAAGTCTTATTTATAAAGGGATGCTTGCAAACCCTATCACTTTAAAGAATTATTTTGAAAATGAAAAAGATGAAATTAATGTACCTGAATACTTGGTTAAAGTTACAAAATTTTCAACATCTTCAAGACAAGCGATTGAGTATTCAAGAATTATTTATGACATGTTCGTCAGGCGTGAATTAATTAAAATTTCTGAAAATACAATTGATGCTGCAAAAATAAATGATCTTAATACTAATGGTCAAAACATAATTGAAAACTCAGAAAGATTATTATTTGATTTAGCTGAAAAAGGTTCGTTCAACTCATCTTTAATTAAATTTGATGAAGCAATGAAGCAAACCATTGAAATGGCCTCTGCTGCTTATAAAAATGATGAAGGAATTGTTGGAGTGCCAACAGGTCTTCGAGATTTAGATGATAGGTTAGGTGGATTACATAATTCTGATTTAATAATTATTGCTGGAAGACCTTCAATGGGAAAAACCGCACTTGCAACCAATATAGCTTTCAATGCTGCTCAAAAATTACAAGAAGCTGGAAAGAAATCATCAGTAGCATTTTTTTCTCTTGAGATGTCTTCAGAGCAGTTATCAACTAGAATTCTAGCAGAGCAATCAAGAATCAAATCAAATGATATAAGACGTGGAAGAATATCAGATGAACAGTTTGATAAATTTATTGAAACATCAAAAAACATAGCTGAGTTACCTCTTTATATAGATGAAACTCCAGCAATTAGTATTGCTGCAATGAGTAATAGAGCAAGAAGAATTAAAAGATTATTTGGTCTAGATTTAATTGTAGTTGATTACATTCAATTAATGAGAGGATCTTCTGGAAATAGAGACGGTAGAGTTCAGGAAATTTCTGAAATCACCCAAGGACTTAAGGCAATGGCAAAAGAACTTAAACTTCCAGTTATTGCTCTATCACAGCTTTCTAGAGCTGTTGAACAAAGAGATGACCACAAACCTCAATTATCAGATTTAAGAGAATCAGGATCAATTGAACAAGATGCGGATGTAGTAATGTTTGTCTATAGAGAAGCTTATTATCTGGAAAGAAAAGAGCCAAGACCAGCAACCGTTGAGCATGCAGAATGGCAAGCTAAAATGAATGAAGTATCAAATTTAGCCGAACTTATTATTGGAAAACAAAGACACGGGCCAACAGGTAATATCATGGTAGAATTTGAGGCAATGTTTACTAAATTTAAAGATACTCAAAGTAACTAATATCAAATATATTAGTTTTAAATGCTATCTCATTTATACCAAAACACTATATTAAGGAATCCAAAATCAATTTTTGTATTGCTTATAATAGCGTTGCTTAGTTTTGGTTATTTTTCAAAAGATTTTAGATTAGATGCTTCATCTGAAACCCTTTTAATTGAAGGAGATCCTGATCTTAAATATTTACAAGAAATTACTGAACGATATGGCTCTAAAGAATTTTTAGTTCTAACCTACTCTCCTAATGAAGGAATGGTTACAGAGTCTTCAATTAATAATCTTTTAAGTCTTAAATATAAAATTCAAAGCCTAGACTGGGTACATAGTGTAGTAACCTTGCTAGATATTCCTTTATTAAATAATTCAGAAGCACCTCTACAAGAAAGATTAGAAAGTTTTACAACCCTAAAAGATGAGGGTGTTGATACTGAGCGGGGATTTAAAGAAATATTAAACAGCCCTGTCTTTAGAAATTTTGTTATTAGTGAAGATGGTAATACTAGTGGAATAATTGTTTATATCAAAAAGAATGATTTAAAAGATTTAAAAAATAAAACTGATGAAGAAATAGAAATTTATAAAGACACTTTAAAGAAGAAAAATCATGAAAACATTAATGAAATAAGAGAGATTATCAAAAGCTATGAAGATATAGGTAAGATCTACCTAGGTGGTATCCCTATGATTGCAGATGATATGATGTCATTTATCAAAAGTGATATTATTGTATTTGGCCTAGGAGTTCTATTGTTTATCATCGCAACACTCTGGTTTGTTTTTAGAAAATTAATTTGGATCATTGTTCCAATTAGTAGCTGTTTCTTTTCGGTATTGATTATGACTGGATTGCTTGGTCTACTTGG
Source organism: Candidatus Pelagibacter sp. PS_10_02 (assembly GCF_059418005.1). NCBI lineage: Bacteria > Pseudomonadati > Pseudomonadota > Alphaproteobacteria > Candidatus Pelagibacterales > Candidatus Pelagibacteraceae > Candidatus Pelagibacter > Candidatus Pelagibacter sp. PS_10_02. Next base: position 293,727 of record NZ_CM182076.1, on the reverse strand, counting down.
TTGGAAAGTAACTGTTATATCATCAAACTTTATTGCACTAATGTTGATCTTAACTATGGCAATGAATATTCATATGAGTACTCGTTTCCTTCAGCTAAAGAATGATTTTCCAAATTTAGATAATTTTAAGATTATCTCAATGACCACTGGCAAAATGTTTTGGCCAATTATCTATACCGTATTAACTACAATATGTGCTTTCCTTTCATTAATATTTAGTGGCATAAAACCTATTATAGATTTTGGATGGATGATGACCTTTGGTTTGATCACTTCATTTATTATAACCTTTACTTTGCTGCCAACACTTCTTAACTTCATGTCTGATAATAATATTAGTATTAAAGAAGATGAAGGTTCAAAGATTACTGCCTTCCTTGGAAAAATATCTATTAATAATAAAAGTATTATTTTTGTAATTACTGGTTTTATTTTAATTGCAAGTGTCCTTGGTATAAGCCGCCTTGAGGTTGAAAATAGTTTTATAAATTATTTTAATAAGAAAACTGAAATTTATAAGGGCATGAAACTAATTGATGAAAAATTAGGTGGCACCACACCTTTGGAGGTAATCTTAAAATTTCCTAAACCAATAGAAGAAAAATCAAGTGAGGATGATGAATTTGAAAGTTGGGACGATGAAGAGAGTCAAGATGATGAAAAATATTGGTTTACTAAAGATAAAATCGATAAAATTCAGTCTGTTCATAATTATTTAGATAGTTTACCCGCAATCGGTAAGGTTTTATCTTTTAGTTCCATTATCGAAGTTGCAACCCAGCTTAATAATAATAAGCCATTAGGAACTTTAGAGATGGGTGTTTTATATTCTAAGATCCCAGAAGGTATTAAAAAAGAGATTATAGATCCATATATTTCAATTAAAGATAATGAAGCAAGAATAAGCTTAAGAATTATCGACTCTCAAGAAGGATTAAGACGAAATGATTTAATAAATAAAATTAATTATGATTTAGAAAATGAATTAAAATTAAGTAAAGAGGAATTTAAACTAGGTGGTGTTTTAATTTTATTTAACAATTTATTACAAAGCTTATTTAAATCTCAAATACTAACTTTGGGATTAGTAATGACTGGAATTTTTATAATGTTTTTAATCTTGTTTAAAAATGTTAAATTATCTTTAATTGGAGTTATGCCAAACTTTATTGCAGCTTTTTTTATCTTAGGAATTATAGGGCTACTTGGAATACCTCTTGATATGATGACTATCACTATCGCTGCCATTACCATAGGTATTGCTGTCGATAATAGTATTCATTATATCTACAGATTTAAGGAAGAGTTTACTAAAACTAACGATTACAATAAAACACTTAAAACTTGTCACTCAACTGTTGGCGTTGCAATACTCAATACTTCAATTACAATAGTATTTGGTTTTTCAATTTTAGTTTTCTCTAAATTTATACCTACAATTTATTTTGGTGTATTCACTGGCATAGCCATGTTGCTAGCAATGATTTCTGTTTTAACCCTACTTCCTTCTCTTCTGCTAATTAGTAAACCTTTCGGAAAATAAAACAGTTATGGTGGATTTTTTAAAAGATTTTTATGAAGCAATCTCTTTAATTGATCTCATCTATTTGATTATAACAATAATGTCTGTCATCAAATGTTACAGTAAGGGTTTTGTTTTAAGTTTGTTGTCAGCTTCAAAATGGTTATTGGCTTATGTGGTCACTTTAATCTTATTTCCAAGAATTAAACCCTATTTTAAAAACATAATTGATAGTGAGTATGTGCTTGATGTAACCCTTGGAGTTGTTATTTTTATTTTGGTTATATTCATTATCTTAATTGCCAATAGAACAATCGGTAAAACTATTAAGTTTGTTGGACTAGGAAGACTCGATTCTATTTTTGGTTTATTTTTTGGTTTTATTAGAAGCTATATAATCTGTGTTTGTTTGTTCACAGCCATAGATATTGTTTATAATTATAACAAATGGTCAATTAACATTGATAAATCATACACCTTTCCATACATTGAAAAAGGTAGTAATTATCTAGTAAAAGAATTTCCAAATGAAAAAAGTTACCAAAATTCTAAAGAAAAAATTGAAGATATATAATCCAAAATTAAAAGAAGAGTGTGGAGTTTTTGGTGTCAGCAATAGTGAAGATTCTGCTGCACTTACTGCCTTAGGCTTACATGCTTTACAGCACAGAGGTCAAGAAGGTTGTGGAATTGTCACTTTTGATGGCAAAAAATATCATTCTGAAAAAAGATTTGGTTTGGTGGGTGATAATTTCAATAAAGAAAAAGTATTAAATAGTCTACCTGGTAACTATGCTATTGGTCATAATCGATACAGTACAACTGGTGAAAACACTTTAAGAAATATTCAGCCTTTCTTTGCTGACACTAATGCAGGAGGCATAGGTGTTGCGCATAATGGAAATTTAACCAACTCCATTACCTTAAGAAATAAATTGGTTGAAGATGGTGCAATTTTTCATACGACATCTGATACTGAAACTATTGTCCAACTCATTGCAAAATCAAAGCGTAATAAAACTATTGATAAAATTATTGACGCAATTTTTCAAATTCAAGGTGGTTATGCTTTAGTTATGCTTACCCAAAATATTTTAATCGGTGTTAGAGATCCTCATGGAATAAGACCATTGGTGATTGGTAAAATTAAGAATAGTTTTGTGTTTGCATCTGAAACTTGTGCGCTAGATATTATTGGCGCAAAATATATTAGAGATGTTGAAAATGGCGAAGTTGTTTATGTTGAAGAAAACGAATTAAAAAGTATTAAACCTTTTCCTCCTAGAAAAGTTCGCCCTTGTGTTTTTGAATATATTTATTTTGCAAGGCCAGATAGTTTACTAAATGGTAAATCGGCTTATGAGTATAGAAAAAAGTTTGGTATTGAACTTGCAAAAGAAAATAAAATTAAAGCAGATATAGTAGTGCCTGTTCCAGATTCTGGAAATTCAGCAGCTCTTGGGTTTGCCCAACATTTAGGAATAAATTTTGAATTAGGCTTAATTAGAAATCATTATGTTGGTAGAACTTTTATTGAACCTAGTCAAAAAATTAGAAGTCTTGGGGTTAAATTAAAATTAAATGCTAATCAATCTACGATTAAAGACAAAAGAATTATTTTAATAGACGACTCGTTAGTAAGAGGAACGACCTCTCACAAAATTGTTAAGATGTTATATGATGCGGGAGCTAAAGAAGTTCATGTAAAAATTGCTTGCCCAGAAATTAAATATCCTGATTTTTATGGGGTCGATACTCCAACTAAAAAAGAATTACTAGCGGCTAATAAAACTAATGATGAAATTTGTGAATTCATTGGCGCTAAATCTTTAGACTTTTTATCAATTGAAGGTTTGTATAGAGCGATGGGATTTGAAAAAAGAGACGAAATTTATCCACAACTTACAGACCATTATTTTACAGGTGAATATCCTGTTAAACCAATCGATATCTTAGGTGATGATAAAATTACACAACTATCTCTTTTAAGCACAGCATCAAATAATTAAATTTTTATATATAAAATATGATCACTCATAAAGAAAATATCATTAATTATTTCAAGTCCGGTATTAAAGAGGTTAAGAACTTTAAAATCGGAATTGAACATGAAAAATTTTTATTTGATCAAAAAACAAATAAACGTATCGACTACCCCACTATACTCAAAATGTTTTCAGCTTTAACTGAATTTGGTTGGCAGCCTATTATGGAAAAGCAAAATATTATTGGACTTCAAAAACAAGGAAAAAGTATTACTCTTGAGCCTGGAAATCAAATTGAGCTATCAGGTGATAAACTTAATAACATTCATGAGGCTTGTGCAGAATCTCATGACTATTTATTTGAATTACAACAGGTTACTAAAAAATTTGATTTAAAAATTGTAAGTTCAGGTTTTGATCCAATATCAACACTAGAAGAAGTGCCAAACAATCCAAAACAAAGATATATAGTAATGACTAATGATATGCCAAATGGTGGGCCCTTAAGTTTAGATATGATGTATAGAACTTGTGGTACTCAGTTAAATCTAGATTACGATTCAGAAAAAGATTTTATTAAAAAATTTAAGGTTGTAAATTCAATAGTTCCTATATCTATTGCCCTTTTTGCAAACTCATCCATTGTTGAAAAAAAAAATAGTGGTTACATGTCTTATAGATCAAAAGTTTGGCAAGAGACCTCTAGAGGTGGATTGCCTAAAGTTTTTTTTGATGACATGGACTTTGAAAAATATGCTGACTTTGCAATAAATTTTCCTCTTTTATTTATTCAAGAAAATAAAGAGTACTTATCTGGAAACAATTATTCCTTTCAAGATTTTATGGATGGCAAAATTAAAGAGATCAATAACAGAGTTCCTACTGAAGATGATCTAACAACACACTTGAGTACAATCTTTACTGAAAATAGATTAAAAAAATATATTGAATTAAGATCAATGGATACTTGTGGGTGGGACTGCTTATGTTCAGGTCCAGCTTTTAACACTGGAATTTTGTATGGTAATTTAGATGAAGCATATGATTTAATTTCTAAGTGGGATAAAAACAAAATTATTAATGCCTACCTTGAGGCTCCAAAAAAAGGTTTTAATACAGAATTAATGGGTAAAGATTTACTTTACTGGTCTTCAATTTTACTTGGGATTTCTAAAAAAGGTCTTAAAACAAGAGATGTTTTAAGTAAATCTGGAGAAAGTGAAGTGAAATTTTTAAATCACCTAGATAAATTAATTGATAATAAGACAACAAACGCAGATCATATGATAAATAAATTTTCTAAAAATGAAAATTTAAATGACTTATATGACAAGTAAAATAGTTGGTATTCAAGCTAACCATCCTTCAAAATTAAATCCAAAAAGTGATACAAGTGTATTTTTAGCGGTAGAGGCTCAAAGATTAAATTATAAAATATTCCATTATGACCCTAAGGATCTATCTATTATCAATGATAAGGTTTTAGCTAAAGGTTTTTTTATAGAATTTGATTATACAAATAAAAATTTTTTTAAGATTAAAAGTAAACAAACTTTAGATCTTTCAAAGTGTAAATATCTCTTAATACGTCAAGACCCTCCTTTTAACTTAGAATACATCACTACAACCTACATCTTGGATAAAATAAAAAATAAAGTTAAGGTTATTAATAATCCAACGTCAGTTAGAAATGTTTCTGAAAAATTATATTCAGCAAAATTTCAAAAATTTATGCCAGCAACTATTTTTACTAGAGACCTTCAGGAAGTTTATAAATTTTTTAAAAAATATAAAGAAATGATTATTAAACCCATACATAGTTTTAGTGGAAATGATATTCATCTTATCAAGGGTAAGCTTAATAAAAAATTGGTTGAAAATTTTATAAAAAAACACGGGCATATTATGTGTCAAAAATTTTTATCTAAAATTAAGTTTGGTGACAAAAGAGTTTTTATTATCAATGGTAAAATTTCTGGTGCCATTTCTAGAGTTCCTAAAAAAGGCTCGTTCTTAAGTAATATGAGCAAAGGTGCAGTTCCTATTTCAATTAAACTAACACAGGTTGAAAAGAAAATTTCAACTATAATTGCAAAAGACCTTAAGAAAAATAATGTCTATTTTTCTGGTATTGATTTTATCGATCAAAAATTAAATGGAGATATTAATGTAACTTCTCCGACAGGTTTAAAAACTTATTATGACCTAACTAATATAAATCTTGCTAAGGTTTTTTGGAAAGGATTAAAAGCTTGAAAAATTTAACTGATCAACAAAAAGGTTCATTACTTGCATTTGTTGCAGTAATGTTTATCACCCCCGATAGCTTATTTATTCGGCTTTCTAATGTTGATACTTGGGGCTTAGTATTTTATCGAGGCTTAATTCCTTTTGTTACTGTTTTTTTAGGAATGTTAATAATCTATAGAATTAACTTTTTTAAAATGCTTTTTGCTAGTGGTTATTATGGTTTACTTTACATAGCGACATTCTCCGTTACCAATATTACCTTTGTGGTCTCTATACAAAATACTAATGTTGCTAATACTTTAGTCATGATTGCAATGGCACCCATGTTATCTGCAGTCTTAGGAGGTATTTTTTTAAAAGAAATGCCTGATCGTAAAACTTGGATTGCAATTTTTGTAACCTTTATGGCTGCAATTTATATATTTTACGACTCTATTCAGTTGGGTAATATTTTTGGCGATATTTTAGGTCTTATAACTGCTCTAGGATTGGCTGTTGGCGCAGTTACTATTAGAGCTGCAAAAGATAAAAATTTAATACCTGCGGCAGTAGTTGGTAAGTTAATTGTGGCTTTATTTGCTCTAATGTTTATCGAAACCTTTACTCTAGTTGGCAATGATCAAATTATAGTACCTTTAATGTGTATTTTATGTGTGGCAATTCCTTTTGTGCTAGTTACGATTGCTCCAAGATTTATACCTGCGGCTGAGGTTAATTTATTTTTCTTACTTGAGACCATTATAGGCCCTATTTGGGTATGGCTAATTATTAAAGAGCAACCAAGCCTTGAGACGATCCAAGGTGGAGTTGTGATCATAACAGCCATAGCTATTCACTCATTTATCAAGCTAAAAAACTCATAATAAAATCACATTTAAGACTTGATTTAAAAGTACATGGGAAATATGTACGGTCAAATTTATGAATAAAGTATTAAAGAATTCTTGGGCACTTTTTACGGGCATGGGTTTTCTAATGATGGCCTATGGGTTTCAAGGCTCTCTGCTAGGCGTTAGAGCGGTTGCGGAAGAATTTAGTTTAATGGCAACTGGCTTTATGATGTCAGGCTATTTTGTTGGATATTTCATTGGTGCAAAAATTATACCCAATATTGTAGCAAGTGTAGGACACATTAGAGTATTTGCAGCATTTGCATCTATTGCATCACTTATTGTTTTAATGCATTCAATTTTTGTTAATCCCTATATCTGGTTTATTTTAAGAGTACTCACTGGAATAAGCATGGTCTCAATTTATACTGTAACTGAAAGTTGGTTAAACGATAGAGCGACTAATAAAAATAGAGGTAGTATTCTCTCTATCTATATGGTTATTTTATATGGTGCCATGGGAATTGGTATGTTTCTTTTAAATTTTAGTGATCCAATTAAATTTGAGCCATTTATTTTAATTTCTGTACTTACATCAGCTGCACTGGTACCTATTTTACTAACTAAAAAGAAGCCCCCCACCTTTAAAAAAGTTAAAGGAATGAGTTTAAAAGATGTTTATGCTGCATCTCCCTTTGGAATGGTTAGTTCATTTTTTTATGGAACCATTCAATCAGCTTTATTTACATTACTTGCAGTGTACGCAGCATCAATGAATTTTACAATTTTTCAAATTTCTGTTGTAACTTTTTTATTAGCTATTTCTGGTGCCGTATCTCAATGGCCCATAGGTAAAATTTCTGACATGTTTGATAGAAGAAAAGTAATCATCTATTCAACTTTTGGAGCAGCTTTTTTTGCGCTTTGTGCAATTCTAGCTTCAAGACAAATGTATTTACCTGGAGAATTAGCGACTAATAAAACTTGGTTTTATTTATCCTTAATTTTATTTTCATTTTGTAGTTTGCCAATGTTTTCTTTAATTCTCGCTCACACCAACGACTTTATCCCTAAAGAACAATTTGTTGCAGCGGGTGCTAGTTTACAATTTACGTTTGGTATGGGCGCTATGAGTGGTCCGTTTTTATGTTCAATTTTTATGAATATTGTTGGATTAAATGGATTTTTTGTTTTTATAATATTTTTTCATATACTTATTGGTTTATTTGGCTTGTATAGAAACACAATAAGAAAAGTTATTGAGAATCCTGACTCGCAGTTCGTTGCAATGCCATCAACTATTACACCAGTTGGAATAGAATTAAGTCCTAGTACAGAAGATATAGATGAACCTAAAAAAACTGAAGATACACAAGTTACTAATTTTTAAATAAGATTATTTAGGCGTATTGCCCAGCAACAAATCCAGATGACCAAGCCCATTGAAAATTATAACCTCCTAAATGACCAGTAACATCAACCACTTCTCCAATAAAGAATAAACCTGAATGTTTCTTAACCATCATTGTCTTTGAAGATAATTCATTAGTATTCACACCTCCCAAGGTAACTTCTGCTGTTCTGTATCCTTCTGAACCAGTGGGATTAATTACCCATGAATTTATAGCATCACTTAATTGTTTAATTTTTTTTGAAGATAATTCACAAATATTACCACTAACTTCATTCTCTTTACATATTATTTGTGCAAGACGTTTTGGTAAAATTTCAGAAATGATTAAATTTATATCTTTTTTTGGTTCCAATTTTTTCTTGCTCTCTAATGATTGAAATAGATTTAATTTTGGGGCTAAATTTATATTAATATTATCTCCTAATTTCCAATATGAAGAGATTTGCAATACAGAGGGTCCACTTAAACCTCTGTGAGTAAATAACATACCCTCTTCAAAAAATGTCTTTTTAAACGAAACCACAGCTTCAACTGATAAGCCTGCAAGCTCTTTACATTTAGCAAGAATTTTTTCACTAAACGTTAAAGGAACTAGCGCTGGTAATGTCTCAACAATATCTAGATCAAATTTCTTAGCCACTTCATAACCAAAGTTACTAGCACCAATCTTGGGGATAGATAAACCGCCCGTTGCTATGATCAAGGAATTTGCAATGTATTGCTTGGAGTTTGTGGTTATAAAGTACCCTTCATCTTTTTTTCCAACATCGTCAACAATTACTTCTTTTTTAAGTACTACATTTGCTTTCTCACATTCTAACAACAGCATATCAATAATTTGCTGTGCACTTTCATCGCAAAACAATTGTCCTAATTTCTTTTCATGAAATTTTATATTGTGTTTTTTAATTAAATTGATGAAATCATTTTGTGTATATTGATTTAATGCTGATATGACAAACTTTGGATTTTGAGAAATAAATTTATTAGGCTTTGTATGAATGTTGGTAAAATTACATCGCCCTCCTCCTGATATTCTAATTTTTTCTCCTATTTTTTTTGAGTGATCCACTAAAAGAACTTTTCGACCTCTTTTGCCAGCCTCTATAGCGCTCATCATGCCAGCAGCGCCTGCACCAACTATAATTACGTCATAGGCTTCTGTATTCATTATTTTTTCAATTAGTAATGAGGAGGTTTTTGATTATCAGTGATAATATTTGCGTCTGATCCGTCATTAAGCTCATTAATTCTTTTATTTAAATTTAAGATTTCCTGTTTTAAAGTTTTAATTTCTTTTTGCTGGGAGTATAGCTCCTCACTCATTTGTGATATTTCTTGTTGGAGAAAGCTAATTTGTTCTTCTAATTTTTTAACTAAATTTTCCATATAATGTTAATTTATGTGACTTTTGAGATAAAACAAGAATTGGATCTTTTTTGATTGATGTAATTTGTCTTTCATTAAAATAGAGCTAATTGAGATTGCCCTAATTAAAAAATACATTATTGTATAAGTAATTAAAAAGTTATGCCTTCATTTGATGTAATCAGTAAAATTAATCACCAGGAATTTGATAATGCTTTAGCAAATTGCTTGAGAGAAATTGGTAATCGGTTTGATTTTAAAGGACTTAATATCTCAATTGAGCGAAAGGACCAAGTAATCACAACTTTAGCTTCAGACGAATTGAAGTTAAAACAAGTTAACGAATTGCTGCAAGTTCATCTAATTAGAAGAAAAGTAGATCCAAGAGTAATTGTTGTAAAAAATTCAGAAAATGCAGCAGGTTCATCTATTAGACAGGTTAGTGAACTTAAAGAGGGTATTAACCAAGAAAATGCTAAGAAAATTATAGCTGATATAAAAAAACTAAAGCTTAAAATTCAAATCAAAATTCAAGGGGAAGAACTACGAGTTGAAGGAAAAAAAAGAGATGACCTTCAAGAAGCTATGTCGGCCATTAGAGGAATTGATATTGGTCTTCCTGTAGAATTTGTAAACTTTAGAGACTAAAAATCATAAAATAGCAATCATAGGTTGAACTCATTTTAGACAGTATTTAAAAAAATTAATATAAATCTAGTTGAATATTAATAATTTCTTTGATCAAATAATTTTTTAAAATATGCCTTTAAAAAATAAAAAAAAAAAGAAAATTAAATCTTCAAAAAATAAGTCTAGCTTAATAAAGCTCGCTTCTATTACCACCAATACTTTAAGTAATGCATATTCAAAATATAAACAAAACTTAGAAAAGAAAAAAATCAAAGAAATTAAGCTAAAAAAACTTCAAGAAAAAAATGAGATTTTAAAAGAACAAAAAGAATTAAAAATTTTGAAAGAAAAACTTGAAAAGGAAAATAATAAATTAAATTTAAAAGATAAAGAATTAAAAATTAAAGAAGAGTCTATTAAAATAGAAAATAAAAGACTAATTAAAAAAGATGAAGATTTGGGTCAAATTGACAAAGATCTCAGAGTAAAAGAAAAAGAGCTTAAGCTTAAAGAAGAAGAACAAAATAGAAAAGAATTAGATTTAAGAGTTAGAGAAGAAGAACAAAAAAACAAAGAATTAAAGGAAAGAAGAAAAAAAGAAAAATTTTTAAAAGAATTAAGAGAGCAAGAGGAATTGAAGAAAAAAATTGAAAATATTAAATTGAAAGAATGGGAAGAAAAGTTTGACCAAGAACAAAAATTAAAATTACAAGAAGAATTAATAAAAGAACAAAAGTTTAAAGAAAGAGAATTTGCAAAAAAAGAGATAGATAACAATCAAGACTCAGAGGTAACTACTTCAGCTTTAGAAAATTTTAAAATTGACAAAACCTCTCAAAACTAAACTTGGATAAAGAAAAAGCAAGTAAACTGTGGAAAATGATACAGGAAGCTGGCGATTATTTACTAGGACAACTTCCCAGTCATCCCAATCATCCTAAAGGCAGAAACCCCTACGCACATGTTGCCTTGTGTGTAAAAAATAAATTTCAAGCAAGTTATAAAGATATTCCAGACACCAAGTATGATGAAGTTGTAGATTATATCAATTTTTTAAAAGACAATCCAGGTTAAGATAAAAAAATTTTATTTCCTTCAAAAATTTCTCCATCCTCTAAGGGTAGTAAATAAACACCCATATCTATATGATTATAATTTCTTCTGAGTTTTAAAGGTAGATTGATATCTTGTTCATCTGAATTAATTCTCAAATTCGTTGCTGAACATCTCGGGATATGTCTTAAGACTTTAAATGGAGTATTATTAATTGTAATAGTTTTTCCAAGCCATTGTCTTTCTTTCCAAGCTTTTAAACCTTTGATATAAATATTTCCTCTAAAACGCTCAAACTCAATTTTTTGATTAATCTTTAACTCAAAATCTTTAATGCTATTTAAATTTATCAGTGAGATGGTATTCGACACACTTTCACCACTTGTACTATCATAAAAGGGATAAGCCTCATTTTTAAGCAAATAACTTGGCTGGGGTAAATCTTTTTCAAGCTCAATAATTTTATTAGCAAGCTCTTGTCTTTGCTCCTCACTATCAATTGATGAGCAGATAATCTCTTTTGTATCCTCTGATAAATAAATACAATTATCTTTGAGTTCAAAATTATATTTATTAAGTGCAGGTGTATTTTTTAAAGTCATAAAATTAATTAGTTCTCTTTGTGTTGGATCTTGCTCTATTTGTTTTGCCTTTGTCAGATCCACTCCTCTAGAAAATGCTAAAATTCTATCGTGTAAAATTCCAATTTGCTTTTTAATAGTTGCTTTTTTAATATTTTGAAAAGACAGTGATTTAATTGGGGAAAAATATAGAGATGAAATAGTTAAACTCATTCTCTAAGGTTTATTTAGATTGATTTATACTTTCAAGAAAACTCTCAACATCTGAATTTTGAGTATTCCATGCAGCAACTAAACGAACTGCTTGGCCATCTAGCTCATCTTCATTCATTTTATACCCAAGTGAATTTAGGTGTTCAATCATTTCTCTTGTAAATTTTGCAAATACTTCATTGGCTTGTGTTGGGTAAGCAAGTTTTATACTATTGTGTTTCACTAAACCGTCACTTAGCTTTTTACCCATTTCATTTGCTTGTTTAGCATTTTTTAACCATACATCATTTGAAATGTATGCATCTAATTGGGCAGAGACAAAACGCATTTTAGATAATAGGTGCCCTGCTCGCTTCATTAAAAAAGAAATATTACCCACTAACTCTGGTTTGAAAAAAATAATTGCTTCTGCTGCGATACAACCATTTTTTGTAGCACCGAAAGATAAAACATCTATTCCTGACTTCCATGTCATTTCTGCGGGTGTACAATTAAGAGCAACTAACGCATTAGCAAATCTTGCACCGTCCATATGCATATTTAATTTATGTTTGTGTGCTACATTAGTTATTTTTTTAATTTCATCTAATTCATAAACCTCACCTGTTTCACATACTTGTGTAACACTTACTGATGAGGGTTGCGTATGATGAACAATACCTGTTCCACTAATATTTTTTTCTAATTCTTCAGGAGTAATTTTACCATTAATGCCAGTTAAAGGGATTAATTTAGCACCACCCGTATAAAACTCAGGAGCACCACATTCATCAGTATTAATATGAGCTAGTTTATGACAATAAATATTACCAAATACAGGTGTCATAGTTGATAATGCAAGAGCATTAGCGGCAGTGCCTGATGCTGTTGGATAAACAATTACTTCTTTTTCAAATATTTCAGAAAATTTTTCCTGTAAAACTTTAGAGTAATCATCATTGCCATAGGGTGCACTATCTCCTTCGTTAGCTTTCATTAAAGCATCTAAAACTTCAGGACAAGCTCCTGCGACATTGTCAGAGGCGAATTTAACTCGCTCTCTTTTTGTTTTAATTGTTGCCATAATTATTGTTTTGGAAAGTAATCTTTAAGTTCACCTTCACGGTAAACATCTGCTGTACAACAATGGAGACCTCCACCAAATGCATATGCCTCTCTTAAATCAACAGGGATTACTTCCATTCCTAATTTATCTAATTGTTCTGCTTGATATACTTCACTTTTTTCAACACACACTGTTTTAGGATCAAGCACCAATACATTCATTGATAACCAAGTAGAAGAATAACATAATGGAGGTGGTTGATTGTGTGCCGGCTGAGCACTATCAATTATTTTCCATCCATTATTTTCAAATAATTTTCTTTGTTCTTTTGGCAATCTTCTTTGAGGATTATTAATGATTAATCCTTCTTTAATAGGAGTAAAGGTTGCATCAATATGAATTGGATAAGGATCACCTGGAAAATTTACAGCGTGTACTCTGTGATCTTTGAAATGCCTTTTAAGCCAATCTATGCCTTTAAGATTAGTAGTAAATCCATGCTGTACCACTAAATCTTTACCAAACCTTAATACGTCTGCTGCATCAAATAATGGCTCTTCTTCAGTTGTTACAAAAAACTTGTCTTCAGTCCATTCTAATCTTTTTTGAATACCAATTTTATCTGATAAATAATCTTTTCTGTAATCTGCATCCGTTAACCTTGGTTTAGGTGCAGACTCGTGCCTCATATTTGGATCGTCATTATAATATTTTTGTAATAATGGTCGGTAACATAGGTACTCAAACCATCTGCATCGATAACTCATTGTCGCCTCTAAAATTTCACTGCCTACAGTTAACAAAACATCTCGTGGAGGCATACAGCCAAACATTGTTTCTGCTTGCCAATCTGGTGTTGAAATTTTTTGATTAAAATCTATTGGGTCTGGTCTATCGACTTTAATTCCCCTTTTTTCAAGCATACTCGAAAAATCATCTAATAATTGATTGGCTTTATCGACTGAATCTTTAGTTCTTGGTCCAAACTGACCTCGCATATCACTGTCTTCTGGAACCTTTGCATCTAATGCAGGTTCTGGTGCTGGAATACAAGTGCCATCAGCCTTACCAACAATTACATGTTTTAAAGGATCCCATTCGTTCCAACTGCTAACTATAGTCTTATCACTCATAATTTAGGATTTGATAATATTATGTTCTGGTCCAAAAGGAAACTTAGTAATATTTTCAGCACTATCTTTTCCTATAACTAAAATATCGTGTTCTCTATATCCTCCTGCACCAGAATTACCTTCTGGTATCATGATCATGGGTTCCATTGAAACCACCATATTTTCTTCTAATACCGTATCAATATCTTCTCTAAGTTCTAGTCCTGCCTCTCTTCCATAGAAATGAGATAAAACTCCAAAAGAATGTCCGTAGCCAAATGTTCGGTATTGTAGATAGCCTAATTCTGCAAATAATTCATTTAATTCATGACAGATGTCAGAACATTTAACTCCTGGTTTGATTAACTCTAAACCTCTTTTGTGTACTTTTATATTAGCCTCCCAAGCTTTCAATGATGCATCATCTATTTCATTTACAAATAAAGTTCTCTCAAGTGCTGTGTAATAACCTGAAATCATTGGGAAAGTATTTAAAGATAAAATATCACCTGATTTTAATTTTCGATTAGTTTTTGGATTGTGTGCTCCGTCAGTATTTAAGCCAGACTGAAACCAAACCCAAGTATCCATGTATTCAGCATCAGGATATGTTTTGGCAATTTCTCGCTCCATTTTATCTCGGCCTGCAATTGCTATTTCAAGTTCACTTTCTCCAACTTTAATATGTTTAACAATTTCTTCTCCTCCAAGATCAGCAATTCTTGCTCCATTTTTAATTACTTCAATTTCTTCTTTAGATTTAATCATTCTAAGCTTCATTAAGTCTTGTGAAACATCACTAAAAGTTGAAAAAGTAAAAATAGAGTTAAGTTTTTCTTTAATATCAATAGTTACATGATCATTTTCTATACCAATACTTTTTGGCGGTTCGTCTCTACCAATTATAGAAACTATTGCTTTTAGAAAATTATCTCTTTTCCAGTCAGTATAAATTACATTATCACAGTGAGACCTTCTCCAAGGTTGACTAGCATCAATATTGGCAGAAATAGTTGAGATTTTATTTGCTGTTACAATGCAGCCATAAGGTCTACCAAACGAACAATAAATAAATCCAGTGTAATAAGCAATATTATGCATTGAGGTTAAAATAATCATATCAAGATTATTTTTACTCATTGCTTCTCTTAATCCATTAACTCTATTTTGATACTCCTTATCAGTGAATGGTAGTTTTGCTTTATCACCATTGTGTAATGTAAAAAAATCTGGTCTTTCCATCTAAAGTTTCTAATTTAAAGCTATAAATCTTCGGTTGGATTTAATTGTTAAACTATAATAGATGATAGACATAAAAAGAAAGAAGCCACCTATTATAGTATTGGTTGATGGTATCTCATTAATACCTAAAATTGGTATCCAAACCCAAAAAATTCCACCTATAACTTCAGTTAACGATAGCAAGGTAAGTTCTGCTGCTGGTATAGCTTTAGAGCCTATTGAATATAAAATTAATCCCATACAGACTAATGTTCCATGCAAAGAAAACAAAGCACCATTATAGCTTGAAGATAAAAATTGCATATCATTACTTAGAATTACAATTGTTGCAACGGCAAAACAGAAAAAACCTGAAAAAGCTACAGTTGTAAATTTTGGTGTTTCTTTTTTCCATCTAAGGCTTACTGAGAAAACTGAAAAGCCTATAGAAGAAGTCATACCAAAAATAAGCCCCAGCAAAGAACTTGGTTCAGTGTTTCCAAATGCAATAATTATAATGCCGATAGTTGCAATTATAATTGCTATCCAAACATTTAAAGAAATTTTCTCTTTTAAGAATAAAAAACCCAATAAAGCTGTAAAAAATGGCATTGCCGCTAAACAAAGTAAAGTTACTGCAGCACTTGTATTCGTGATTGAATAAATAAAGGTAATCATTGCAATACCAAGTCCTGTGCCACCTACAACTCCTGAAATACCAATTTTGAAATAATTTTTATAAAAATCTTTGCCCTCTTCAAAAAAAAGATAAAGATTTAAGACTAAAAAAATAGTTAATCCTCTTGTAAAGATATACTGCCATGGAACTAGATTGGGTTGATCCATGTATCTGACAACTAAAGGTCCAAAAGACCAAATAAGCCCAGCCAATAAGACAACAGGTATGGCTATCTTTTCATTTTTTAATTCATCCATGTTCAGATTATTTAATAGGTATTAATTAGGACTACAACAAAATAGCTTTCAACTAACTTATATTTTGATTAGGGGTGTTAATAAAAAAACAATCAATAATATCGCCTTTTTTAAATCTAGATTTACCTGCTGGCATTAAAGACCAGCTATTTGACTTAACAAATGATTTTATTCTAAAAGATTCTTGGCCCTGAAGTACCTCAACTTCAATTTTTCCATTTTTGGTTGTACTTAATTTACTTTTTACAAATCTGGTAAAATTCTTCTTCTTGTCAAAGCTATTTTTCAAAATTGCCTTTAATGGTTTTTCTGCATGGAGCTTTAAAATATATTCAATAAAGGGATAAACAAAAAATCTAAAACAAGCTGCAGATGAAATTGGATTTCCAGGTAACCCAAAAATTACTTTTTCTTTACCTTTAATTTTTGCAAACAATACTGGTTTACCTGGTCTAATGGCAACATTTTTAAAGTAGTTAGATAGTTTAAATGAATTTATAACACTTGGTATAAAATCAAATTTACCTGCTGACACCGCTCCTGAAGTAATCATAATATCTGTATCTGATTTCAACATTTGATTTATTTTAGATTTAAAAATTTTTTGATGATTATCTCTTAAAATTCCACCATTTTTAAAATTAAATAGAAAGTTGTTATTTAAATTATTTAAATAAGGACCATTAGAATTTCTCACTTGCCAAAAAGGAACATTGTCTTTATTTGATATTTCATTTCCAGTTGAAAAAAATGCAATATTAATTTTCTTTTTTACAGTAATATTTGTAATACCTAGTGTCTTAAATGCTAGTAAATGATTTGGTTTAATGATGTTATTTTTCTTTAACACTAATTCTTTTTTTTTATAATCTGATCCTTGAAATCTAACATGGTTATATTTTTTTATTTTTTGATTAACTAAAATATATTTTCTATTACTATTGCTTGGGTAAAAAATAATTTGCTCAATTGGAATGATTGTATCAAAACCTTTTGGGATAATTCCACCTGTCATAATTTCTACTGCTTCGTATTTATGAATCTTTTTCTTAAAAGGTTTGTTTCCTGCTGCAATAGAGCCAATAATTTTGAATTTTTGCTTAATACCTTTTTTTATATTATTTGTGTCTTTTGCATTAATTGCAAAACCATCAAATGCTGCATTGTTGCCTGCTGGATAATGAATGGGAGAATAAATATTTTCTGATAATATTCTATTTAATGAGTTTATACTTTTTATCTTTTCATCTTTTATTTTGATGACTCCTCTTTTTAAAATGTTTCTTGAGTTTTGATAACTAATCATTGCCTATCTTTGCTTTAGCTTTTTCTAAATCTTCTTTAGTATTAATATTAAAAAAAGGATCATCTTTTTCAAAGTCCATATTAATTACTTTAACACCAACGCTATTTGCCCAAACCTCTACTTTACGTTCTCCTTTATTTAAATCTTCCTCTAACTTATTCATCAATTCTAAAGACCATAACCCAAATATATTATGCCTGGTATTATTAGATTTGATAAAAAATAATTTACTTTCTCCAGGGTGAATTTCATTAAAAAAGTCTTTTAATATCTTATTTTTAAAGAATGGAGAATCTGTTGGGAAAGTTGAAACCCACTGATAATCTTTATTATTATCTTTAATCCACTTCATTGCAGTAAAAACTCCTCCTAAGGGTCCTAAATCTTTTTTAAAATCTTCAATAACCGAAATCTTATTAGATTTTTGAAAATCTATTGATTTGTTTGCAACAATTAGAATTTCTTTAAATTCTTCAATAATTTCAGATAGGATATAATCAATTAATAACTTATCAGCCAATTTTACTTGGGATTTATCCATGCCCAACCTTACCGATTTCCCTCCCGCTAGAACTGTGCCTAAAATCTTGCTATGATCCATTTACAAAATATAAAACATTAAAGTTTTAATTAAAGAAATATAATGGACCTTAGAATTTTAGAAATTGCTGCACATACTGAAAATAATAAAGCAGTTAGTAATTACACTCATAAATCTAAAAATAAGAACCCCTTATGTGGAGATGAAATGGAAATCAGTTTAATTGTCAAAAATGATATTGTGATAGATATGGGTTATCAATGTAAATCTTGTGTTTACTGCCAAGCATCTGTTAGCTTGCTCTCTAGACTAATTAAGAACAAGAAAATCGATGACATAAAATCTTTTATCTCATTAAGTGGCAATTTATTTGAGGGTACTAAAGCTTTATTAAGCAAAGAATGGAGAGATTTTAAAGAAATCCTAGATAAAAAAAATTTAGCAAGAAAAGAATGTTTGCTGTTACCCCTAAAAACAGTTTTAAAGGCTTTAAATTCTTAATGATAAAAATTACCAAACCTCTTTTACAAAAAGCAATAATTGCTGGTTTCTTTTCTACACTAACAATTGGGGTCTTAACGTTACTTACTTATAAAAGTACATTGGGATATTTTCTAGCTGGATCATTTGGCTCCTCAATGGTTTTATTATTTGGTTTTCCAGAAAGTCCTTTTGCTCAACCTAAAAATGTTTTTTTTGGTCATCTGTTAACTGCGGCTGTTGGGGTATTTTTTGTAAACTTTATTTCGTTACCTATTTATATCAATATTTCACTCGCAGTTGGTTTTGGAGTTTTTTTAATGATATTACTAAATGTTGTCCATCCTCCAGCAGGTGGTAATCCTATTATGGTTATAATTGGCAGCGCTTCTTATGAATATTTAATTAATCCAATAATCTTAGGCTGTATTATAATTTTATTATTAGCAATTATTGTTAATAAATTTATTCTAAAAAAAAATTATCCTTTAAAATAATTTATGAGCTCTAAATATAAAGTTTTGAAATATAATCTTAACAAATTTGAAAATATTGATGACTTAGTTTCAGTAGAAGAACCTTTAGAAATTTCTATAAAATATAAAGATAAAAATAATTGGATTACTAAAATTTTATCAATCACTATGCGAACACCTGGAAATGATAAAGATCTAGTTCGAGGTTTTTTATTTAATGAACAAATAATCACCAATATTAAAGATGTTGATTCAATTGAGAGTTATGGTGAAAAAGTTGGGCAATATAATATTCAAAATAAAATTTTAGCAACTGTGAATAACTCAAAAAATATTGATATCACAAAAATAAAAAGAGATTTTATAACAAATTCATCATGTGGGGTTTGTGGAAAATCTTCTTTAGATGCATTAGAAATTATTAAGTCAAATAAAACAGATCTAAATTTACCAAAGATAAGTAAAGAGATAATTATTCAATCACCCTCAATATTGAGAAAAAATCAGTCAGAATTTAGTAAAACTGGTGGAATACATGCGAGTGGATTATTTAATGCTAGCGGAGAATTAATCGACCTTAAGGAAGATGTGGGTCGTCATAATGCCTTGGACAAACTTATCGGCAGCACCCTTCTCGCTAGCCAAATAAATCCCTTAGATCAATTCATCACTTGCTCTGGGAGACTTAATTTTGAACTAGTTCAGAAAGTTTTAATGAATGATATTGGTATAATGATTGGGGTGGGTGCGCCAACAAGTCTTGCAATCGATTTAGCTAATAAATTTAACATAACTCTGATTGGTTTCGTAAAAAATGATAGTTTTAATATTTACACCAATACCAAAAAAGTTATTGTGGGCTAACTTAAAAAAAGGAAATTGTGTCAAAGAATATTAGTAATTTGTCGGGTAGAATTGGCTTAAAAAATAATTTATTTAAGCAACTTTCTGAAAACCTTTTAAGCGACAATCCTAAAGATATAAAAGATATAGCAAAACAACACAATTTAGGTGTTTCAACTCTTCATGGTGCTGAGAGTTTTTATGAATTTTTAAGACCTTCCCACAGAGAAAAGAAGGCTTTTGTATGCAATGGTAGTGCTTGTATGTGTGCTGGCACTCAAGATCAATTAAAGAAAACACTTAAAGAAAAGTTGGGTGATGATAAAGTTGGCGAAATGTTTTGTTTAGGACATTGTTATGAAAATAAAGCTTTTCATTATGATGGTGAAAACTACGCTGGTAATGACATTGAAAAAATAGATCAAATCTTAAATGGTGAAGAGATTAAACAAGAAAAATTTTTTTCAAAAAGTTATGCAACGACAAGCTTCTTAATGGATGAAAAACTTTCTTCCTTTGATCAATTTAAAGATCAGTTAAATAACTTTTTAAAAACTGACAAAAAAAAAATAATTAAATCTCTTTTGGATTCTAATTTAACTGGCAGAGGTGGAGCGGGATTTCCAACGGGGATGAAATGGGATTTTTGCAGCAAAGCAAAGGGTGATAAAAAATATGTCATTTGTAATGCTGACGAAGGTGACTCAGGTGCATTCTCAGATAGATATTTATTAGAAGATCAACCTTTAAAAGTTATTTTTGGAATGGTCATTTGTGGAATGGTTATTGGTAGTGATGAAGGAGTTTTATATATAAGAGGTGAGTATCCAAAATCTATTGAGGCGATCAATGGATGTATTAACGAATTAAAAAAGTTAAATTTATTAGGTGAAAATATATTGGGAACAGATTTTTCATTTGATCTTGGTATTTGTATTGGTCAAGGTGCTTATATTTGTGGTGAAGAAACTGCACTCATTGCCTCAATTGAAGGTAGAAGAGCAGAAGTAGATGTTAGACCTCCTTTTCCAGTAACAGAGGGTTTATATAAAAAACCAACAGTAGTTAACAATGTTGAAACATTAGCCGCTGTGGCTGGTATTTTAATAAATGGACCTGAAAAATTTTCTTCAATAGGTAATAAAAAATCTGCTGGAACAAAACTTGTTTGCCTTGATAGTTTTTTTAACAACCCTGGTGTTTATGAAATTGATATGGGAACACCAATGAATAAAATATTTAATGAAATTGGAGGTGGTTATACAAAACCTGTTAAGGCCTTTCAAATTGGTGGACCTTTAGGTGGTGTGATCCCTTTAGGTGAGATTGATAATTTAAATTTAGATTTTCAAGAGTTTACAGCAAAAGGTTTTATGCTTGGACATGCAAGTGTTGTTAGTATTCCAAAGGATTTTCCAATGGTTGAGTATATTCATCATTTATTTGAATTTTCAGCAGAAGAATCTTGTGGAAAATGTTTCCCCGGCAGACTTGGTTCTTACCGAGGAAAAGAAATGTTTGACCAAGCCAAAAGTGGTACTGCTAAAATACCCCTTAAATTACTCAATGAATTACTAGTAACTATGCAAAAAGGTTGTTTGTGTGCACTTTGTGGAGCAATCCCTACCCCAATAATGAATATTCTTAAATACTTTGGTGATGAAATGAAAAATGATATAGTCAAGGATAATTAATGAGCTCTGAAAAAAGAAAAATAGCCTATATAGATGGAAAACCGCATGAAATAAGTGCAAATCACACTTCTATTTTAAAATTTGTTAAAAGCTACTTTGGTGAAAAAAAAGTTCCTACTTTATGTGATGATCCTAATTTAGCTCCATATGGTGCTTGTCGTGTTTGTTCGGTTGAAGTTGCGTTAGAAAAAGATGGTCCAACTAAAATTGTAGCCTCTTGTCATACGCCAGTAGTTGAAAATCAACATATCTTTACTTCTAATGAAGCATTAACAAGCCTTAGAAAAAATATTGTCGAACTAGTTTTAACTGACCACCCAATGGAATGTGGAACTTGTGAAGTAAATAATAATTGCGAACTTCAAGATGTCGCAAATGACTTAGGTATATCAGATCATAGATATAACAGTCCAAAGCAACACAAGGGCATTACTAAAGATACATCTCACGATTATATGAGAATGAATTTAGACAATTGTATTAACTGTGGAAGATGTGTTCGTGCTTGTGACGAAATTCAAGGATCTTTTGTTTTAACAATGAGTGGTAGAGGATTTGAATCTAAAATTACAACTGACAACGATGCTTTGTTTGGAGATTCGTCTTGTGTATCTTGTGGTGCTTGTGCACACACGTGTCCAACAGATGCTATCTCTGATGTTTTCCAATCAAAATCTGTTGCTGTAGATGAAAAAGTTAGAACTACTTGCTCTTACTGTGGCGTTGGATGTAATTTAGAAGCATCAATTAAAGATAATAAAGTTGTTGCAATTTCTACCCCTAAAGAATCTGAAGTTAACGCAGGTCACACTTGTATTAAAGGAAGATATGCATTTGGATTTTACGATCATCCAGATAGGTTAAAAACTCCTTTAATTAAAAGAAATGGAAAATTTGAAGAAGCTTCATGGGATGAAGCATATGACTTTATTAAAAAAGAATTAAATAGAATTACAAAAGAAAATGGTCCTGATGCTGTAGCTGGAATTTCTTCTGCAAGATGTACTAATGAAGAAAATTATGTATTTCAAAAAATGATTAGAGCTGCAATTGGAACTAATAATATTGATTGTTGTGCAAGAATTTGTCATTCACCAACAGCTTGGGGAATGCAACAAACTTTTGGAACTGGTGCTGCAACTAATTCTACAGAAGATATTTATCACGCAGATTTATTTATGGTTATAGGAGCAAATCCTACAAATGCTCACCCAGTTACTGGAGCAAAAATTAAACAACAAGTAATGAAAGGAAAAAA
Organism: Candidatus Pelagibacter sp. PS_10_02; assembly: GCF_059418005.1. Taxonomy (NCBI): domain Bacteria; kingdom Pseudomonadati; phylum Pseudomonadota; class Alphaproteobacteria; order Candidatus Pelagibacterales; family Candidatus Pelagibacteraceae; genus Candidatus Pelagibacter; species Candidatus Pelagibacter sp. PS_10_02. The sequence goes on along the minus strand of NZ_CM182076.1, from coordinate 270,969 downwards.
ACTAATAGTTTTAGATCCTATTACTACTGAATTAGCAAAACTTGCTGATTATCATATTAAACTTAGACCAGGAACAAATGTGGCTGTTTTAAATATGATGTTACATTTTATATTAAAAGCAAACCTTCATGATAAAGATTTTGTTAGAGATAGAACTGAAGGTTTTGCAAATTTCATTAAAGAAATTGAAAGACAAGATATGGATCATCTAGCGAAAGTTGCTGGTGTTGATAAACAGTTAGTTAAAGAAGCAGCAATTGCTTATGCGACAGCTAAAAACTCTATGGAATTCCACGGTTTAGGAGTTACTGAACAAGAACAAGGATCTAAGACTGTGATGTTAATTGCTGATCTTGCAATGATTACTGGAAATATTGGTAGAAAAGGTGTTGGAGTTAACCCATTAAGAGGACAAAATAATGTCCAAGGTGCAGCTGACATGGGTTGTCAACCTCATCAAGGAGCTGGTTACTTTGAAGTAGCTGATGAAAAAGTTCAAAATTTCTACACTGAAAAATATGGAGTAGTTCACCCAACCAAAGCAGGATTAAAAATTCCAGAAATGTTTGATGGGGCTATTAATAAAGAAGTTAAAGCAGTCTGGATTATTGGAGAAGATATTGTTCAAACAGATCCAAATAGTGCACATGTGGTTCAGGCAATGAACTCATTAGAATTATTAGTAGTTCAAGAAATTTTTATGAGTGAGACTGCAAAACTTGCAACAGTAGTATTACCTGGAACAACTTTCTTAGAAAAAAATGGAACCTTTACTAATACCGAAAGAAGAATTCAAAGAGTTAATCGAGCCGTTCCTCCATTACCTGGTACTAAAACTGATGGAACAATTGTAACAGACATGATGCAAAAATTAGGCTTTGACCAACCTGAATACGACGCTGATCAAGTTCTAGCAGAAATAGCTGATGTCGTTCCTTTCTTTAAAGGTGTAACAAGAGAAAGACTTGGCAAAATGGGATTACAGTGGCCAGTTCAAGAAGATGGAACAGACACTCAAATTTTACACCAAGAAACTTTCAAACTTGGAAAAGGACGTCTTAAAAATTTTGATTGGAAAGAGTCTACAGAAATTGAAACTAATAAAAAAGAATATCCATTAATCTTAACAACTAGTAGAGTTCTACAACATTACAATGCTGCGACGATGACAAGACGTACAAGTAACATCAATATAGTTTCTGAAGATTTATTATTAGTTCACCCAAATGATGCTAATAAAAGAGAGTTAAATACAGGTGATATAGCAAGACTTTATTCTGGACGAGGAGAAGTTGCTCTAAAAGTAGAGGTTACAGATAAAGTTAAAGAAGGCATAGTATTCACAACATTCCATTTTCCAGAACATATGGTCAATATGGTAACCGGTCATGGTAAAGATGAAGAAACAATGTGTGCAGAATACAAAGTTTCAGCAGTTGAAGTTCAAAAAATCTCAAACCAATTTAAAACTGAAATCAAACCAAAAGAAAATCAAGCAGAAGTTAATTAATCGATAAAATGACAATTGGTTGGCATTTCGACAATAGTTATTCAAGATTATCAAAAACATTCAAAGAAAATATCAACCCTGTTGCTGTAAACGCACCAGAAATATTAATATTAAATATAGATCTAGCAAATAAATTAGATCTAGATTTTTCAAATGTTAATGATAGCGATTTATCAAAAATTTTTTCAGGAAATATGTTGCCTGAAGGATCTAACTCTATAGCACAAGCTTACGCTGGTCACCAATTTGGCCATTTTACAATGCTTGGTGATGGAAGAGCCGTTTTGATTGGCGAACACTTAACCAAAAATAATGAACGATTTGATATACAGTTTAAAGGTTCTGGTATAACTCCATTCTCACGCAGTGGTGATGGTAGGGCTGTTTTAGGCCCTATGTTGAGAGAATATATAATAAGTGAAGCAATGCATTTTTTAAAAATACCTACTACTAGAAGTTTAGCAGTAGTTAAAACTGGTGAAGATGTGGTTAGGGAACAAATTTTACAAGGTGCAATTCTTACAAGGGTAGCCTTAGGCCATCTAAGAGTTGGAACATTTCAATACATTGCTGCAAAACAAAATATTAGAGATTTAGAAATCTTAATTAATTACACAATTGAAAAGTACTACCCCAATATAAAATCATCAAAGAATAAAGCATTAGACTTACTAAATGTTTTAATCGAAAAACAAACCCAACTTGTAATTGATTGGATGCGTGTTGGTTTTATTCATGGGGTTATGAATACTGACAATATGTCTATATCTGGTGAAACAATAGATTATGGTCCTTGTGCCTTTATGGATGTTTATGATCCTAAAACAGTTTTTAGTTCAATAGATCAACTAGGTAGGTATGCCTATGATAATCAACCAAAAATTACCAAATGGAATTTAACAAGATTTGCTGAATGTCTAATTCCTCTTATTAGTAAAAATGAAGATGAAGCAATTAAATTAGCCTCAGAAGCTTTAGATAAGTTTGAACAAAATTACGAAACAAAATGGTTAAATATGATGAGAGATAAACTTGGGTTATATGGTGAAGATAAAGAAGATAAAAATTTAATTATGGAATTATTAAATTGGATGTATGAAAAAGAAGTAGATTATACAAATACTTTTATTTTTTTGATGAATAAGGCAATTAAAAATTCTGAAGTTTATGATAATGCCGACTTTGATTTATGGAAAACTAAATGGATGAAAAGATTAGTAATGTTTGGTAACACTCATGATAAATCTTTGGTTTTAATGAGTTCTTCTAACCCAATGGTAATACCTCGTAATCACAAAATTGAAGAGGCTTTAATATTAGCTAATAATGGTGATTTAACCTTATTTAATAAATTAACTGAAATTTTAAAAGATCCATATCAGGTTAATGAAAATGATTTAGAATTAATGTCCCCTGCTCCTCATAGTCATGTGAAGTATCAAACTTTTTGTGGAACTTAATTTTTTATAAAACGTATGGTTCTGGTCTAGCATTATTACCAAGAACTCTTTCAACAGAAAAATCACTAATATCAATCGTTTGATAAGATCCTGTAGAAATTAATTCAGTTAATGCTCTTCCTATTCCAGGGGCTTGCATTAATCCTCTGCCTGTAAACCCTGAGGCCATATATACATTTTCATATTTAGGGTGTTTGCCTACCACGGCGTTGTTATCTAATTTATTACAATCATAATAACCAGCCCATCCACCAGTTAATTTTAATTCTTCAAAAGCAGGAATTCTTTGTGCTAATGCAGGCCATACTAATTCCTCAAAATCATTCCAAGCTGGTTCTAAATCAGTAGCATCAAATACTGAATTAGGTGAACCTGCTAAATACTCTCCACCCTCAGGTCTCCAGTAAACTCCTGTTGTTAAATCTCCCGTTAATGGCATTTCTTTAATATACTTAGGGCATTTAACTCTAAAAACTGTGTGTTTTTGTGGAACCACTGGAATATCTTTTAATAATTCTTTAGTCCAACATCCTGCTGCCGATATAATTGTTTTAGCTTTGATATCAGAAATATTTTTTACTTCACCTTTAATAAATTCAGCACCTAATTCAATTGCTTTACTTTTTAAAGCACTATGAAACATGAAAGGATCAATCCATCCCTCACTTTGATTGTCAGTATAAGTTGCTGTTTCAATACCTTCACTATTTATATAAGGAAATATTTTTGATAGTTCAGAACCTTTGATATTTTTAGTTCCAGCATCACAAGCTTCATGATTTTTTAAGGCTTCATATTGTTCCTCGGCATGCTCTGAACCAAACATTAACAAGTAGCCATTTGTAACCATGCTTGCTGTAGGGTTTGGATTTTTTTCAGTTTTAAGTAATTCTGGTATTTGAAAGATAAATTCTCTAGCAAACTTTCCAAGTAATATGTTTTCTTTTTGAAAAAACTGTCTTCTAAATCCACCAAGTGACAATGGGAAAGAAGCTGTTTTATAAGTTGGGTCTCTTTCTATAACTTTTACTTTTCTACCTTCTTTAGATAAAAAATAAGCTGTAGCAGTTCCTATAATTCCACCACCTACTATTACAACATCATCCATAGTTTTATTTTAATTTAATATGATTAAACTTACATTAAGAATTAATGCAAAGAGACACCAAAGTAAATAAGGAATCATTAAATAATAACTGTACAAGTTGACACGCTTAAATCTAATTATGAGAATAATTATCAATAAGATTAAAATTACCAATACAATCATGGCTAAAACAATTTTATGAAAAACAAAAAAAACTATACTCCAAGTTGTATTAAAGATTAAATGAATGAAATAGATGTAAATAGTGTTCATGTCTCTATTTTTACTGTGCCAAAATTTCCAGATAGCAATTGTCATAAAAAAATAAAGTGTTGTCCAAACTGGTGCAAAAATCCAATCTGGTGGATTAAATGAAGGTTTGATGATTAAAGAATACCAAGGCTCTTTAAAACCTACTGTAGCGAAACCTCCTATTGTGGATGCAGAAAAAGTTACAAGCGCAAATAATAAAAAAGATAAGAATTTATTTTTTAACATATTTCTATTATACAATAGAATATGGAAGAAAAAAAGTTATTTGGATAACTGGTGCAAGTAGTGGAATTGGTAAAGCTCTTGCAATCAAATTTGCAGAAAATGGGTGGGTAGTTGCTGCATCTGCAAGACGTGAAAATTTATTAAATGAACTTAAAAAAATTAATCAAAATATATTTCCTTTTCCTTTGGATGTTACTAAAGTCGATTCATGTAAATTAGTTGCAAAAGATATAATCAAACAATTAAATAGTATTGATATATGTGTGTTCGGTACTGGCATGCATGATCCAAAATCAGAGAAAAAATTTAATTTAGATAAGATAAGAGAAATAATGGAAGTTAATTATTTTGGAACAATGAATTCAATTAATTCAATCTATGATTATTTTTCTGAGAAAAAAAATGGCCAAATATCTATAATTTCTTCTGTTGCGGGCTACAGAGGATTACCTGCAGCTGGGGCATATTGTGCTTCAAAATCAGCACTTACCAGCTTTGCTGAAAGTTTAAACTTTGATATGAGAATGAAGAATGTACGAGTTTCATTAATCAGTCCTGGTTTCATAAAAACACCTATGACTGATCAAAATGATTTTCCAATGCCCATGATTAAAACCCCAGAATTTGCTGCTGAGGAAATTTATAAAGGATTAGTAATCAAAAAAAGTTTTGAAATACATTTCCCAAAAGCCTTTACTTATTTTTTAAAATTTCTTCAAATGCTACCTAGTAGTTTATATTTTAAGCTAGTTGCTAGAGGCATGAAGAAAATTGATTATTAATTTTTTTTAAAGAAAACAGTCAATTCTCCAACTTTAAAGCCGAATTTTGTAAGTGTGGCACGATTAATTGCAACATCCTCATCCTGTTTAAAAATCCAATCATCAAAAGAAACTTTAATATTCTTTCCTTTAAATGGGACCATTAAATCATATTCAAATTTAAAAGCTGATCCATATTGATAGCCTTTAGCTGTACCCACTACATCAGGTGCCGTACCTTCATAGTAATTTTGATCAATCTTTTTTATTTTCCATATTCGATTTTGTTTTTCTCCATCTGTCCAATAAAAATCTTCTTTAAGAGTTAAAATATCTCCTTCAAAACTACCCTTCATATCTGCTTTAAATTGTCTAGTAACCTTACCACTACGGTCTTGTAATAGACCCCATGCTTTAACCGGACCATCAAAGTATTGCTCTATAGTCATAGTTGGTTTTGTATTTTTGAAATCTGTAGGCTTCATAGAGTTATTGTTTATACAACTTGCTGTAAAGAATAAAGCAATTATTAACACTGTTAATCTAGTTATATTAAAGTTTATCATGTATCTCCTATTGTTATTTATTTTGTAGTGAAAATTGAATTAAGTCTATATTTTTTGATTTAAACCCAGCTTCACAATATGAAAGATAAAATTCCCACATTTTTTTAAATTTTAAATCAAAGCCTTGTTTTTTAATTAAGTCCCATTTTTTATTAAATATTTCTCTCCAAATAATCAAAGTCTCCGAGTAATGGTTGGCATATGAATTATACTCATTAAATTTTAATCCATTTTTATCAACATAATTTTGTAATTCACTTTTTGAAGGCAAAAAACCACCTGGGAAAATATATTTTTGAATAAAGTCTTCTTTATTTTTGTATCGGTCAAATAACTGGTCATCGATAGTTATTGCTTGAATACCAGCCGTGCCAGAAGGTAACAAATTATTTTTAATAGTATTAAAATAACTATTCAAGTAATCTTGACCTACCGCTTCTATCATTTCAATTGATGCAATATGGTGATACTTAGCTTTCAAATCTCTATAATCTTTTAATTCTATATTAACTTTTTCGTTTAACCCGTATTTGTGAATTCTTTCTTTAGCAAATTCAAATTGCCTTTGAGAAATGGTTATACAATCTAACTTAACATCGTAATTAGTGCCTAAGTACTCAGCAAAACCTCCCCAACCACATCCAATCTCTAGCACTCTACTCCCACTTGATGGTTGCAAAAGGTCTATTAATTTTTGATATTTATTTTTTTGTGCTTCAAATAAATCTTGATCAGGTTCTTTAAATATTGCACTTGAATAAGTTAACGATTTATCTAGCCATAAAGAAAAGAAATCATTACCAAGGTCATAATGCCTTGCAATATTCTCTTTACTTCTAGTTTTAGTATTTTTAACAAACTTTCTCTTTATATAATTAATAATAGTTAAATCTAGAATCCCTGAAAACTTGTAAATGATATCTATGTTACGAGCAGTTAATTCAATTAAATCTGAAAGGTTATTTGTTGTAAAAAATCCTTTCATATAAGATTCGCCTAATCCTATGCTTCCACTCTTGATCAGGTTATAAATGAAACTTTTATCTTTAATTTCTAATGAAACTTTTAAACTTTCATTTGGATCCCCAAACTTAAGGACTTCACCATTCATTTTTATAACCTCAAGATATCCATGCTTAATATTTTTCAATAAGCTAAATACAATTAAATCTGACAGTTTATAAATGAGCATTAATTTTCTATTGTAATATTATTTTTAATTTTAATTTTTTTTTGAATAAGCTTTATCTTTTTTATCCACAATTTAAATGCCTCAAAATGTATCGCCACGATAACTTTAAATGTCATTAATGGGTGCTTTAAGTAAGACTTGATTAAAGATGCATTATTTAATTCACTTTTAATCCCATCTTGAGATGCATAAAGAATTTTACCCTCTGGGTCTTGTACATCAATTATTACTGAAATTTTATTTCCAGGTTTTAATATTCTAAAAAAATAAACACAATTCATATTTATAAAAGGTGAAACATGAAATTTCTTTTTACAAATTTGCTGTACTAAATTTTCATTTTTATTAACTTTAAAGATATAAACGTGTTGTTCACCAAATGTATTTTTAACTTCATGCATGATTGATATAAGGTTTGATTTATTATCATATATATAAAAGACACTTAAAGGATTAAAAACATAACCGAATATTCTTGGATAACATAAAAGTTTAATTTGTACGTCTTCATACTCTTGATTGTTTTTTTTTAGATTATCTTTAACCCAATCTTCAACTAGGCTGCCATCTCTTGGTCCATGGTCTACATCAAAAAAACTAACGATATTGAATTTATTATATGAAAATATTTTTAAATTTTTTTGTAATGTATCTAACTCAGCAAGATCAATTAGTAATGAAAATACTTTATATTTAAAACTATGAATGGTTGGCTTGAATCTTTTGTGTATTACAGAGCCTGTATAAATATATGAGTTTTTAATCATTAAGTTTTTTTAGCATTTCAATAGAAGATTTTATTCCATCTTCATGAAAACCATAGCCAAAATAACTTCCACAAAACAATATATTTTCTTTATTTTGAATTTTATGTAGTTCACCTTGATTTAGTAATGCCTCTGCATCGTAATAGGGATGAGTAAACGATACCTTTTTAAAGAATTTTTCAACAGGTATTTCCTTAAATGGATTTAAGGTTAAAAAAATATTTCTATCAATCTCTAGGTTTTGCAACTGATTTAACCAATAGGTAACTGAGGTCTTTTCAATATTATTTGGATCCATTGAAGAGTTCCATGAACACCAAGCTTTCTTATTTTTTGGCATAACGCTCTCATCAAAATGAATAACGGCAATATTACTTTTATATTTAAAATTTTTTAAAATTAATTCCTCTTCTGGTGTTGGACTATCTATAATATTTAACACTTCATCTGCATGGGTTGCAATTACAACTTTGTCATAATCAAAGAATTCATTTTCTTCACCATAAAAAACTTTAATACCTGTACTTTTTCTGGTTATTTTATTAATGTTATAATTTTTGAAATGTTGACCACTGATTTTTGAAATTATTTTATCAACATATGTTTTGCTCCGATTTGCAACCGTATACCATTGTGGTCTATTTTTTATTTTAAACAATCCATGGTTTTTAAAAAAACTTAAAAAGAACGTCAGAGGCATCTGTGAGGCTTCATAGGGGGGCATTGACCAAATTGCTGAAACCATAGGAATAATATGATAATTTATAAAATAATCTGAAATTTTTATTTCTTTAAGATAATTTCCTAGTGTTGTGGATTGTATTTTTGCAATATCCAATTTTTCACAGTTTTTATAAAAGCTAAGAATTTCAAAAAACATTTTGATAAATTTTAAATTAAATAAATTTTGTTTATTTGAAAAAATTCCTTTTAACCCTTTGCCACAGTATTCAATATTAGTGCCCTCAACAGTAACAGAAAATGACATATCACTTTTTTCTATTGCAATTTTATTTTCAGAAAAAAAATTGATTAGATTTGGGTAGGTATTTTTGTTAAACACCATAAATCCAATATCTACAGCTATTTCTTTGTTTTGTCCGTAATCAACTTTTATTGTATTTGCGTGACCACCAAACTGATTTTCTTTTTCAAATAAATCAACTTTATGTTTTTTAGATAAATAATATGCTGCACTTAAACCTGATATGCCAGCTCCAACTACAGCAATTTTCATTTTATGATATTTTTATTATGCTGCTGTCTCTTCGTATTCATCCATTGAAGGACATGTACAAAATAAGTTTTTATCTCCATAAACATTATCTACTCTAGCAACTGGAGGCCAAAACTTAAATGATCTTAAAAATTCAGAAGGATAAGCTGCCTCTTCTCTTTCATATTTATGATCCCATGTATTTGAAGCTAATTCAACGTGTGTATGTGGCGCATTCTTTAACGGATTATCTAATTTATCAAATGCACCTGATTTAATCTTATCTATTTCTTGTTTAATCTTAATCAGAGTATCGCAAAACCTATCAATCTCCTCTAAGCTTTCACTTTCTGTGGGCTCAATCATCATCGTTCCTGCAACAGGCCAAGACATAGTAGGTGCATGAAAACCATAATCTATTAATCGTTTTGCAATGTCTTCCTCTGTTATTCCTGTTTCAGTTTTTATTTGCCTGATATCAATAATACATTCATGTGCAACGTTGCCATTTTTGCCTTTGTATAAAATAGGAAAAGAGCTGTTTAATTTATAGGCAATGTAATTAGCATTTAAAATTGCAACTTCTGATGCCTTTCTCAAACCTTCCGATCCCATCATCTTCATGTACATCCAAGATATAGAAAGAATACTTGAACTACCCCAGGGAGCTGCAGAAATTGCACCTACACCTGTTGCTGGTCCACAATCTTTTACAACTGAGTGGTTAGGCAGAAATTTTTCTAAATGTTTTTTACAAGCGATCGGTCCCATTCCAGGTCCACCTCCACCATGAGGTATACAAAAAGTTTTATGTAAATTTATATGACAAACATCAGGTCCAAATTTCCCAGGCTTTGCTATTCCAACAAGTGCATTTAGATTGGCACCATCCATATAAACTTGTCCACCGTTACTATGTACAAGTTCACAAATATCTACTATCTTTTCTTCAAAGACACCATGTGTCGAAGGATAAGTAACCATCAATGCTGCTAGATTATCTTTATGTTTTTCAACTTTATTTTTTAAATCTTCAAAATCTACATTTCCATGACTATCACAACTGACAACTACAACTTTCATGCCAACCATTTGAGCACTAGCAGGATTTGTTCCATGTGCCGAACTTGGAATTAAACATATGTTTCTATTATGATCTCCATTGTTTTCATGAAATTTTCTAATCACCATAAGTCCTGCGAACTCTCCTTGAGCTCCAGCATTAGGTTGTAAAGATACACCTGAAAACCCAGTTATTGAACGTAGCCAATTTTTTAAATCAGTAAATAATGTTCTATACCCTTCCATCTGCTCTAAAGGTGCAAATGGATGTGGTTCTGAAAATTCTCTCCAAGTAACTGGAATCATTTCAGCAACTGCATTTAATTTCATTGTACATGATCCAAGAGCAATCATTGATCTGTTCAATGCTATATCAGAATCTTCTAGTCTTTTAAGATATCTCAACATATCTGTTTCTGAATGATAACTATTAAACACTTTGTGTTGTAAAAATTTAGAAGTTCTTAATAATTTTTTAGGAATATTAGTTAAACTTTCATTCATCTCTTCTTTGATAGTTTCTGAACAATTAAAAACTTTAAGCAATTGGTTAGCACGATAAACATTTTTCTTTTCATCAAATGAAACTGCTAACATTTCAGAGTTTACTTTTCTTATGTTGATATTTTCTCTTAGTGCATTGTTATAAATACTGTCAGTTTTATCTAAAGTTTTGATAGTAACTGTATCAAAGAAGTGTTCTGAGTATAATTCATAGCCTGTCTGCTTTAACTTGTCTGAAAAGTTTTTTGCTAATTGAGAAGTGTTGTTAGCAATTTTAAGAATTCCCTCTGGCCCATGATAAACTGCATAGGCTGCAGACACTATTGCTAATAAAGCTTGAGCTGTACAAATGTTACTTGTTGCTTTGTCTCTCCTTATATGTTGTTCACGAGTTTGTAGTGCAAGTCTGTATGCTTTTTTGCCATGACGATCTACCGATACCCCTATAATTCTTCCTGGCATTGATCTTTTATACTCGTCTTTTGTTGCAAAAAATGCTGCATGGGGTCCACCGTAACCCATTGGAATTCCAAAACGTTGTGAGCTTCCAACTGCTATATCTGCGCCAAGTTCAGCAGGTGTTTTTAGTTTGGCTAACGCAAGTAAATCACAAATTAAAACTGCCTTACCTTTATTCCTATGAATTTGACTAATCGCTTCACTTGGATCTTTAATATCACCTAAAGTTCCAGGATATTGAATAATACCACAAACAATTTCACCTTTGATATCTTTATATTCATCTCCAACAATAACCTCTAAACCCATAGGTACAGCTCTTGTTTTAATAACATCGACAGTTTGAGGGTGACAATCTTTTGATACAAATACTTTATTACTTTCATTTTTACTAACTCTGTAACTTAGTCCAACAGCTTCAGCTGCCGCAGTACCTTCATCAAGTAAAGAGGCGTTAGCTATATCCATTCCTGTAAAATCAATAATCATTTGTTGGAAATTTAAAAGCATTTCCAATCTACCTTGGGCTACTTCAGGTTGATATGGAGTATACGATGTATACCAACCTGGATTTTCTAAAATATTTCTAAGAATTACATGTGGAGTAAAAGTTCCATAATACCCCATACCTATAAAGTTTGAATTAATTATATTTTTTTTTGAAATTTCTTTTAGTTTTCTTAAAGCTTCATATTCTGAATTAGGCTCACCAATTTCAAGACTTTCTTTAAGTAAGATTTTTTCTGGAACTGTTTTGTTTATTAGTTCGTCCAAATTTTTAAACCCTAATTCTTTGAGCATAAAATTTTGCTCAGTATCAGATGGTCCAATATGTCTTTTAATAAAATCTTTTTGTGAAGCTTTAAGCATTTTTAATTACCACTTTCTTTTGCAAATTTATCGTATTCTTCTTTATTCATTAGAGTATCCAGCTCTGTCTTATCTTTAATTTTAAGCTTAAAAAACCAAGCTTCATTTTCTGGATCACTATTTATTTTACCTGGGTCATCAACAATTGCTTGATTGTTTTCAACTACTTCTCCAGAAACTGGGGTATAAACATCACTTGCAGCTTTTGTAGATTCAACCACTCCCGCATTACCATCTTTTTCAACATTTGATCCTAGTTCAGGAAGTTCAACAAAAACAATATCTCCCAACATTTCTGTTGCATGTTGTGTAATCCCTATTGTGGCTATATCACCATCCATTTTAATCCATTCATGTTCTTTTGAAAATTTTACATCACTCATTAGTTTGCTCCTTTCACATAGCTTTTTTTATAAAATGGTAATTTACATATTTTAGCTGGGTATTTTTTACCTCTAACTTCTAATAAAATCTTTGTATCTAATTTAGCATACTCACTTTGCACATAACCAAGTGTAATTGGTTTTTGTATGCTTGGTCCAAAAGTTCCACTTGTTATTTCTCCTATAACTTCATTATTCTCATTAAACACTTTTGTTTTTTCTCGAGCTATAATTCTTTCTTCAGGAGCAATGCCCACTCTTAATTTTTTAGTTCCTGATTTTATCTGACTATCAATTTTATCAAACCCTCTGAAACCACCATTTTCTAACCTTTTTTTAGAGATTGCCCATTTAAGATTTGCCTCAATTGGTGTTGTCTCTAAATCAATATCATGGCCATATAAACAAAGACCTGCTTCCAATCTTAAGGTATCTCTTGCACCCAAACCTATTAATTTTGCCCCTTTTAGTATTAAATTTTTAACTAAATCTTCTACTTTGTTATTGCCTATTGAAATTTCAAAACCATCTTCACCTGTATATCCAGATCTTGTTATATAAACTTTATCATTTAAATAATTAAACCAATCACCATTCATAAAATTAAGATTATCAGGACCTGCAATGACTTCTTTTAAGATATTAACAGCTTTAGGGCCCTGAATAGCAATGAGCGATAAATCAGAATTTAAAACCATTTCATATTTATTATTTAATAATTTTGCTATGATTTGATAATCTTCGTTTTTACAAGCTGCATTCAAAATAATATTGTATCCTCCTTCTACTTTTGTGATAATCAAATCATCATGAATAAAGGCTTCTTCATTCATTAAGAAACTATACTTGCTTTGATTTAAGGAGATATTTTTGAAATCTAAGGGAAAAATTTTTTCTAAATCCGCAGTTAATTCCTCACCACCTTTAATAAAAAGTTGTCCCATGTGAGAAACATCAAATAAACCTGCATCTGATCTTGTATATTTATGTTCCTCTACAATGCCTTCGGGATATTGTATCGGCATTTGATACCCAGCGAATGGAACAAACTTAGCTCCATGCTTTTGATGTAAACTGTAAAGTGCGGTTTTTAAAATATTCATATTAACTCACTGTACCCATCTGTATGTTTGCCTGAGAGTTTTATTCCGTCGGCGAGAACTTAATCTCTTTCCAGAGTTAATATGTTACGGTCCTTTTGCCTGAGAGATTCCTGGGTGGTTGCTCCTTCGGCAGCTAATATAGCCTTCTCCCGTTAATCATAGTATAGATTAATTTTAAATAATTACAACAAAGAATTAACTATTATTTATTCGTACTTACTTGTTAAGTGATTATAAATTATAAATAAAAGGTCATGTATTATTCTAAAATAAATTGTAAGATCGAACTTTATTGATGATTTTCCTGAAATTGAATAGATGCAAGGAACTAATTGGGGGTAAATTTTTTTTTTTTTAAAATCAGTAAAAATTCTAAGTCAAAAAGAAAGCCATTAGTTTTTACTTTTTTAAAATTTTTTTTCAGTGAAGAGTCAAATCCCTTTAAGCCTGCCTGAGTATCTTTTAAATTGGTTAGTGCAAAAAGTCTAAAAAATAAATTTAATATATGTCCAACTAAAATTCTATAAAAAATGTAAAAGCTTTTTTTTTTGATTTTGAGTTTACTCCTTTCATCTTTACGATTTATTATAACTAAATTATTATCATTAAGAGTTCTAAAAAATAATCTTAATGATTTAAAATAAGGTATATCAGAGTCTATTAAAACAACCTTCTCAGATTTTTTATTTAATAAACTGATACCTCTTTTAACTGAGTATCCTTTTCCTTTATTTAATTTGTTTTTAATTAATTTTATATTTTTAATTTTTTTTTTATAAATAGATAATTCTCTAAATGTCAAATCCGTACTTCCATCATCAATCAAAATTATTTCCCATTTAGAAATAAATATGAAATAGTTTAATTCTCTAATTAATTTATCTAAATTGTAAGAAATATTTTTTTCTTGGTTTTTGACTGGAATTATTATTGAATAAAATTTTTTCATTTATCTAAAAATTATGTTCTTAAAAGATATTAATATAACAAATATGACATTAATTAAATAAACAGGTTATAATAATAATTTAATGAAAAGGAAAATTTTTATATTTGGTCATAGTGGATATATAGGGTCTTACTTGTTAAAATTTTTAGATAATAAAGACTATGATGTTTTTGGGTACAAAATACCTAGACCTGATGGCAATGATTTAGACAATTTTTATAAGAATTTCATTGAGAATTTTTTGAGTACCAATAAAAATATATTTTGTATAATAAATTCTGCTGGAAGCATAAACTGTGAAACTAAAGAAGAGTATTTTTTTAACTCAAGATTTGATGTAATTTTTCAAAAACTAATTACTGAAAAAAAATTAAATCTAAAATATTTAAGTTTTAATTCTACAAAAGTTTTTACTAATAGTTTGGATAATTACGCTTTATCTAAAAAAGAACTTAATAATCATTTTGATAAAAGAAATCAATTTTATACTTTATATATAGATTTAGTATTTCAAGAAAATTCTCCACATTTTAAAACTATCAAAAATAAAATTGAAAATATGAAATTATTTTTTATTCCAGTTTTTTTTCCAGGTAAAAACTTTTATCCAATCGATCTAGATAAATTTGCAAATACAATTAAAGAAATTATCATAAAAGATTTTAAAGTTAATAAATTTATTATAATAGGTGATAAAAAGATTTATTTTCATGAATTAATTGAACATGTTAATAAAGTGTCAAATATAAATAGAAAAATCTTGTATATACCAAGTAAGTTGATTAATTGTTTTCCATTATTTATAAAAAAAATATTATTAAAATCTAAGTCTTTTCAACAATATGAAAATCATGATTGGCTTAAAGATATAGATACAAAAAAATTTTTAATTAGAAAGCAAAATAATAAATTTTAAATGAGTGCTATTGTTATCGGTTCTGGAATTACTGGATCAAATGTTGCTTTGTCATTATTAGAAAAAGGTGAAAGTGTTGAATTATGGGATTTTGGTAAAAAAGAAAATTTAAACACAATCAATAGTGCAAATTTTATAGATTTTAAAAAAAATTTAGAACATTCTGTAGAAAATTTAATTGGGGCAAGAAATAATCAATTTCCAAATCCTTATAATCAAAAACTTTTTCAAATACCACCGCTAAGAAATTTTATTTTAGATAAACAACAAGTTAATAATGAAATTTCTAATTTAAAGAATTTTGATATTTATCAATCATTTAATAAAGGTGGTTTAGCAAATGGATGGGGAGCTAATTGTATACCTTATAATGAAACTGATGTGCAGGATTGGGGTATTGACTATAAAAAATTTTCTTTGTCACAAAAAAAAATATTTAAAGAACTTAACGTTTCAAATATAAATGATAATATTAATATTAACTTTAATATTGTAAATTATGGCGAAGAGTCATCAATTATTTTAGATAATCGAGATGATTATTTTTTGAAAAAATTTACCCAAAATTATGAATTTTTTAAGGATCAAAAATTTGAAATTGGTAAATCTAGATTGGCTATTAAGAATTCAAATACTGAAGATAGCTGTAAACTTACCTCTAGGTGTCTATGGGGATGTCCTCAAAATGCTATATATAATCCTATCCATTCTACCTTAAAAAAATGTAAGTCTTTTGATAAGTTTAAATATTTTGATAATCGTAAAGTATCTCATTTTAAAGTTAAAGACTCTAAGATTGATAAAATTGTTTTTTTTGAAGACTCAACACTTAAAATAAAAAAAAATAATAGCAAAATATTTTTATGTGCTGGCGCAGTACAATCAGGAATCATTTTCAACAAAACATGTACAAATAATAATATTAATCTAAATAGACTTACCACTGGTTTGATGGATACAAAAAAAGTCAAGATTGTTTACCTTTTACCTAAAATGATTGGTAAAAAAATTAGCTATAAATCTATTCAATTTAATAGGCTAGTTGGTGCGATGAATGAAATATATGAAAATAGAAATGAATATATTCATCTAGAATTTTTACATCTAAACTCTTTATTTTATCAACCACTAATTAATAATTTACCATTACCATTGAGGTTATCTAAGGATATATTTTATAAATTTTATTCATCACTTGGTGTGTGTACATATTTTTTACCTGATACTTTAAATGACTATAATAAGATTCGGGTTAACAAACGTAATGAAATCGAAATTAATTATACTGAAAATAAAGAAAAATTATTATTAGACAAAAAAATTGAAAAAAGAATAAAAAAATATTTGTTAAAAATGTCAGCAATTCCAATTAAAACAATTAGATATGACTCTGGGGCCGCCATACATTATGCTGGTACAATACCAATGGGTACAAATGATAAATTCCCAGTCAATACAATTGGACAGGTAAAATTTATTAATAATTTGATAGTCGCTGATGCATCTATTATTCCTAGATTATCTAGCAAACCAGTGAGTGTTAATGCTGCTAGTCTTGGCAGATATATTGTTTATAAAAATACATAACACATATGAATAAGATTTTTACTATTACTGCTACAGAATATTCAAAATATGTGAAATATTTTTCTTTAATGGATAACTCTCAATTATTAGAAATAGCTAACTTTAAAGTTAAAAATTATTTAAAAGATAATTCTATTTCAAATATAGATCTATTTTTAGAAAGCTGTAATTGTTATTATTATGATATTTTTTATTTAGATTTTTTTTCTAAATTTTTTTTTAAAAAATCATTTATTAGATTCAAATTTAATTTAATAGTTGCACTGCATGAGTCAGATTATGAAAATTTCAATAATATGGTTAATAATTCTACAATTACTAAAATCTTATTGGATATTTTAAAGTTTGTATTTATTTTTATTACATCACCATTATGGTTAATATATAAATTATTAAAATCAAAAATTAAGTAATTAAAATGACAATATCTAAAAATAATACTCTTTATATGATTTTAATTTTATTCTCTTTATCTAGTTTTATATATGGCTTTGTAATTAGAGAAGACTCAGCTGGTGGAGGTAAATTCGATTTTTTAAATACATGGACAAATCAAAAAATTTTCAATGAAAATACAACAATTGCATCTATCAAAAATACTAAAACTTCCGAGATTAAATTGAGTATAAATAGTCACTTTCCTTCAAGCTATATAATTAACAAATTTTTAAATCCATTTTCTAAAAATAAAGAAAATTTCTTAATAAGTATTTTTATTTTAAATATATTTTTACCTATTATTTTTTTTTTAATTTTAAAAAAAAATTATAAAAAGCAAAACCTCTACCTTTTAGCATGTTTCTCAAGTATTATTTATTTAAGTCCCTATTATAGAACTAGCTCATATTGGGCTGGAATGGAAAATTATGGATTACTAATGATGGTAATTTCTTATTATTTTTATTCAACATATCTAAAAGAAGTTAATAATAAAAAAAAATATATACTTATTTTTTCTATATTCAGTTGTTTATGTGTTTATTTTGATCAAAAACTTGCCTTGATTCCTTTAATCTATAGCTACTTATTTCTTAAACACGAAAATAATAAAATTAATATTAGTCTTTACATAATTATTAATTTTATTTTATCTTTACCAGTCTTTTCTTTAATTTATTATTGGGGAAGCTTAATATCACCACATGACACTATTTCACGAAGCTTTGGAACATTGTATTTGGAACAGATCGGTTATTTTTTTTCTATAACTTCATTTTATTTAATACCCTATATATTTATATTTCATAAAAAAATTTTTCAGTTTGTGATGTCTAATAAAAAATATTTTATGATTTTATTTTTCTTATTTAGTGTCTATCTCATCTTGATATTCTTATTTCCAACTAATTATTTTCAATGGGAACATTTAGGAAAAGGTTGGGCTCATAAATTAAGCCGATTAATTTTCGAAGATGAGTTTTCTCAAAAAATATTTTTATATTTTATTTTTTTTATTTCAATATTTTCTTTTTTTGCTGTTGCTCAAAAAAGAATACTTTTAATTTTTTTTGTGATTTTCTTTATTCCAATTTCACTTTTAATATTGCCATTTTTTCAAGAATATCTAGATCCATTAGTTTTTATATTTCTTTCACTATTTTTTTACAATAACGACGAATTGAATAATAGACTTGTTAAATCTCATTATTTATTTAGTTTAACTTTTTTAATATTTGCTAATTTATACTATTAATGAATAAAAAAATTTATTTTCATGCTGATGATTTTGGTAGAAGTAAAATTATTTCTAAAAATATATATAAATGCATTAAGCTTAAAATTATCAATAGTATTTCAGTAATGGTAGGATTTAATGAATATTATTTTGAATATATAAAAAAGAGCCGCTTAATTAATATAAAATTACATTTAAATTTAACTGAAAATTATCCGAGTTCATCTTTATCTTATAATTATAGTTTTTTTAAATTACTATTTTTGAGGTATAGCTTTAAATTCTCTTTTCATAAAGAAGAAGTTAAAAAAGAAATAGAAAAACAAATTATTTATTTTAAAAAGAAATTTAATATTACTTCTATCAAAATTGACTCTCATGAACATGTTCACGTTATTCCTTGGATTAACGATATTATTTTAGATCTTAAAGAAAAACATAAAATTATTGAATTAAGAGAACCTATTGAAAAATATTATTTTATAAATTTAAAAGACTTTATAAATACTGGTTATTTAAGCAATATAATGAAATTTTTAATAATTATTTTTTTAAGTAATTTTCATCGTAAAAAAAAAGGAAATCTAATTAAATCAAATTTTACTGGGTTGCTTTATACAGGTTTTCAAAACTTTGACTCTATTAAAAAAGGTATTAGTTTAAATAAAAATAATAGCAAAACATTAGAAGTCTTAATTCATCCTGGATATACTAACAATAATGAAGTTAATTTTTTTAAAAAGAAATATTTCACTTATTACTCATCAGATCAAAGAATAAAAGAATATAAGATTGCTTCATCAAAAAAAATAATCAAAATGATAAGTTAAAAATTAAAATCAATTTTTTTTATAAAGTATGTTATAAAATTGAATTAATACTGCAAAAAGAATAATACTGCCTCCAATTAATGTAAATAATGATGATCTTTCACCGGCAAATAAAAATGCCCATATAGGTCCTAAAACAGATTCGGATAACATTATAATACCAACCATCGCAGAAGGAGTGCTTCGAGCACCCATAGTTATAAATATAAATCCAAATCCAACTTGAAAAAAACCTGCAGTAAATCCTAAAAAGATATCATTAGAGGAAATCATAAGTTTGTCTGATAACAAATATCCAATAATACATGAGCTTATACCCGCAATAAATTGTGCGGGTACCATATCGACATTGGGAAACTTTCTCACAATCATTATCAGAACAGCAAATGTAATAGGCATACTAAAAGCTGCTAAATTGCCAGACATTTCTCCTGGTGATAAAGAATTTCCAACCATTAACAAAACTCCAGTGATCGCGAGGATAATTGATACTAATGTTAAAGATGTAATTGTTTCTTTTAAGAATAAGTATCCAAATATTGCTAGAAACAATATTTGTGTTGAAATGATGAAATTAGTGTTTGCAACAGTTGTATTATACATCGCAAAAACATATCCACAGAAACCCAAGGATAAAATAATTCCACCAAAAAACCCTGGTAATCCTGAGTCATAAAATGCCTTAAATAATTTTTGCTTATAAGTGATTACTAAAAACAACAAAATTGTTAATGAAAAAAATAATGACCGCCAAAATAATATTTGCCACAGAGTTGCACCCTCGAATGATTTTACAATCAAGCCTCCAAAGCTTAAGCAGCATGCACCCATAAAAACGAGTATTGGGCCAGGAATTTTGCTAATTATTTTCATTTAAATATTTATTTGTATCAATCGTATATGCTTTAAATATATTCTGAGCTTCTGCAAGGCTTACTTCTTTAAATTTTATTTTAGATCCAGGTGTAAATTGACCAACTTGATCTAAATCTGCTGAAATAACAACTCCGATCTTTGGGTATCCTCCAATAGTTCCGTGATCAGAAAGCATTATAATTGGATTTCCATCAGCTGGGACCTGGATTACTCCTCTTACAAGACCCTCTGATTTAATATTTGTGTTAACGATATTTTCTAACTTAGGTCCAGTCAATCTAATGCCCATTCGATCTGCATCTTTAGTTACTGAAAACTCATCATTAAAAAAACTATCTTGTGATTTTTTTGAAAAATAATTGAAATTAGTACCTTTAATTATTCTAATTAAATTATCAGAACTTTCATTATAATTTATTTTTTTTTTTATTTAATACAAGATCTTGATTGTTAATTAGAATTTTATCTTGTAGTGAATATTTTTTACCATTGTTTGGACCAATATTTGCTTTTGTATTTATTGAATAACTATTCCAAATCTTTTGTAATTTAAAACCATTGCTAACTGATAAATATCCATAAGCAGTATTTTTGGTTGAGATTATATCTAATTGCTCTTCATCTTCTAAAGTATAACTTTCATAACAAGTACCGTCTTCTATTGAACCATCTTTTTTAATAATCTTAAAAATTACATCACCAGTGATACAAAAATTAATTGAACCATTTTTTAATTTTAAGAGAGGGCCTTGATAAGCAAACTCTATAACTGCTTCATTTAAAGAATTGTTTACAAGTTTATTACTTAAAACATAGTTTCTTTGATCAATTGCACCACTAATTGTAATGCCTAAGTGATACATGTGATTTCTTCCAATATCTTGGATTGTTGTATTAACTCCTGCTCTTAAAACTTCAAAATATGTATTACTCATTCCAATTTAAATATTCTTCTTTAGATATTTGATAAAAACTAACTCTATCTCCAGGTTTAATTAAAGCAGGTTCTTTTCTGTTTAAATTATCAAAAATTTTTTCAGGGGTATTGCCTATAATGTTCCATCCTCCAGGGCTTTCAAAAGTATAAATGTTTACAAACTGCTCGGTTATTCCAACCGAACCTTTTGGAACTTTTAATCTTGGTGTTTCTAAACGATTACATCTAATGTCCTTATTTATATCTCCTAAAAAAGGCATACCCGCAATAAATCCTGTCATATAACAAAAGTATTCTTTATTTAAACTTAAGTTTAAAATTTCTTCTTTCGAGAGTTTAGTTATTTTTAAAATTCTATTAAAATCTAGGCCAAATTCATCATCACAACAAATAGCAATCTTAATTTTTTTAAAGTTATCCTTGGTTTGATTTTTAACATCTAATGCTAAAATTTTTTCTTTAACTTCGTTAAATGTAGTTTGAGACAAATCAAAATTGATGATTAATTTATTATAGGAGGGGATAATATTATTTATTCCAGTAGTTTCATTTGTCTCAACTAACTTTGAGATTTCATTAAAATAACAAATTACATTTGAATTTATTTGTTCATTTACGTCTGATCCGAAATCACAATATACTGATGCGTCACCAAGATTTGATATATTTTTGATCATAGCATGTTATACTCTAAGGTATAGGTTATGGAAATTAATATCAATTGTGACTTAGGCGAAAAATCAAAATTTCATTCAATAGAAAATGATCCTGCTTTATTAGATATTGTTAATTCAGCAAATGTTGCTTGTGGTTATCATGCTGGAGATAATGATACAATGAGGATGGTTGTCCAAATTTCAAAAAAAAATGGAGTAAGTATTGGAGCCCATCCTTCATTTAATGATCCAGAAAATTTTGGAAGAAAAAGAATGAATTTAAATTCATCTGAAATTTCAAAACTTATTATTGACCAATTTCAAACTCTAAATAAAATTGCTCAAGAGTATGGTGAAAAGGTTACTCATATAAAGCCACATGGTGCGTTAAATAATATGGCTTGTGAAGACTTAGAGCTTGCAACACTATTAGCAAAAACTATCTATCAAATTGATAAAGAAATAATCTATCTAGTGCCAACCGGATCTAAAATGGAAATAGCTGCAAAAAAACTTAATATGAAAATTGCATGTGAAATATTTGCAGATAGAAACTATGAAGATAATGGAAATTTAGTTTCTAGAAAAAAACCTCACGCTTTAATAATCAACCCAGAACAAGCAAATAAACACGTATTAAGTATGGTTAAAAATCAGTCGCTTAATTGTCACAGTGGTAAGCAAATACCTTGTGAAATAGACTCTGTTTGCATACATGGGGATAATGAAAGTTCATTAGCTACTGCAAAATCAATTAAAAAAAATTTAATAGATAATGGACTTAAACTAAAACCACTCAATCTAATGAAAAAATTTATATAATTATGAAAAATATTTTTGTTACTCTTTCTGTTTTAATTTTATTATCAACAAATTCTTATGCCGCTGGGTCTAGTAGTGATAGTTCTAACAAAGTAAAATCAAATTATGATAAGGCAGTTACGATTATTAAAGCTGCAAAAAAATATGAAAAACAAGGTAAAAACGAAAAAGCCAACAAAAAATATGAAAAAGCTTTAGACCTTTTGGTTATATCTAATAAAGAAAAACCAAATAAAGCTGATACTCTCAATTATCTTGGTTTTACAACAAGAAAACTTGGAGATTATGCTGGAGGTGAAAAATATTATTTACAAGGACTTTCTATAGAACCCAACCATAATGGAATTAATGAATACTTGGGTGAGCTTTATGTTGTTACTAACAGAATTGATTTAGCAAAAGAAAGACTTGATGTGTTAAAATCATGTAATTGTGAAGAATATAAAGAACTTAAAGCAATAATTGCTGGGGAAAAAAAATCTAAATATTAATTTTAGTTATTTCGTAATGATCTGTCCTAAAATTAATTTAAAAATTTCTACGTCTTATTAAGCCTTTAATATATTGATTTATTATAGATTTTTACTATTATTCAATCATCTTGATTGAAGAAGGCATAATACTACTCCAAATTATCTTTATAGATATTATCCTAGCTGCAGATAACGCTATAATTATAGCTTTAATCGCAGCTAACTTCGTTCCAAAAAATAGAAAACAAATAATTCTCTGGGGTGTTGTGGGCGCATTAGTTTTTAAAGTTATTTTTGCATTATTTGCCACTTATTTATTTGAATTCTATTATATAAAAATTTTAGGTGGGTTGCTTCTAATTTGGATTGCTAACGATTTGAGAAAAGATTTAGTCGAGATGAAAAATAAGATAAAATCTCCAGTTAAAAAATCTACAGAACCATCTTATATACAAAGTGTTTACAAGGTATTATTTGCAGATATTACAATTAGTTTTGATAATGTCATTGGGGTAGTTGGGGCTTCTAAAGGATACTTTGGTTTTATGATTTTTGGTCTTGTTTTATCTGTGGTTCTAACTGGTGCATTAGCTACTTATTTAGCTAACTATATTCAAAAGCATATTTGGATAGCATATGTTGGTTTATTTTTTATATTGATCGTTGGACTACAATTAATCATTGGTGGATTGAATGATTATGGAGTGTTATCAATAAATCAAACTTTTCAAAAATACTTCTAGCTAATAAGAATGTTTTTTGGCAGGAAACTTTTTTTTTGTTACGTCTTGTTTATATTTTAAGACAGCATTATTTATTTGTTTTTCAATATTTAGATACTTTTTTACAAATCTTACTTTTATATTACTCAGTCCTATAAGATCATCCGTAACAAGAACTTGTCCGTCACAATTAACTGATGCGCCTATCCCAATTGTTGGCACATTAATTGATTTCGTAATTTCTTTTGCTAAAGAGCTCTCGACACACTCTAAAACCATTGAGAATACACCTGCTTCTTCTAAAAGTTTAGAATCTCTTAAAATAATTTTTCTTTCTGATGTTTTTTTTCCTTTAAATCTAAAATTTGTTGCAGATTGAGGAAGAACACCAAGGTGGCCCATAACTGGAATTTTATTTTTAATCAAAATTTTAATTACTTTAATAATCTTTTTACCACCTTCAAGTTTGACAGCATCACAATTAGTTTTAGAAATTATTTTTTTCGCATTAGTTAACGCTTCTTTAGGGGTACGGTAGGTGTTGTGTGGCATGTCTACTACCATTAAACTTTTTTTAACACCTTGTCTTACACTTTTAGAATGTTTAATGATCATATCTAATGTCACTTTTTTTGTAGAAGAAAAGTTGTAAAGGACTGATCCAAGGGAATCTCCAACCAAAATAAGATCGCAGTGTTTATCAATAATAGAAGCAATATTTTTTGAATAAGCAGTAAGGCTTATAATTTTAGATTTATTTTTTTTTTTAATAAAATCTATAATTTTTTTATTCATCTTTTAATATCTTATAATTAACTATTACTCTAATTCAATAGTACTTGGTGGTTTAGATGTTACATCATAAACAACTCTATTTATTCCTCTAATATTATTGATGATTTGATTAGAAATAGATTGCATAAAGCCTTTTGGAAATTCAAAAAAATCTGCAGTCATTCCATCCTCTGAAGTAATTGCTCTTAATAAACAAATATGTTCGTAAGTTCGGTTATCACCCATTACACCAACTGTTTTAACTGGTAATAGAGCAGCATAGGCTTGCCAAATTTTATCGTATAAACCATTATCTCTTAAAGCCTTAATAAAATAATAATCTGCCTCTTTTAAAATATTAATCTTTTCTCTTGTTATATTACCAGGCATTCTTATTGCTAAACCAGGTCCAGGAAATGGATGTCTAGATATTATATCTTTTGATAAATTTAGTTCTAACCCAAGTTTTCTTACCTCATCTTTGAAAAGAAATTTCAATGGCTCAACTAATTTTAATTTCATTCTTTTTGGTAAACCACCCACATTATGATGGGATTTAATTTTTGATGTCTGGCTTCCTGTAACAGATCTACTTTCAATTAAATCAGGATAAAGGGTGCCTTGAGCTAGAAACTTAACATTCTTTATTTTTTTTGCATATCTTTCAAATATTTTAATAAATAAATTTCCAATAATTTTTCTTTTTTTTTCAGGATCAGAAATGTTAGTTAATTTATTAATAAATTCTTTTTCTGCATTAACATAAACTAAATTTATTTTTAATTTTTTTTTGAATGTATTGACTACTTGTGTTTCCTCATTTTTTCTTAAAAGACCATTATTAACAAATATACAAGTAAGGTTTTTTCTAATAGCTTTACTCAATAATTGAGCGACAACACTGCTGTCCACTCCACCTGATAGACCGCAAATTACTTTATTATTACCTACTTGTTTCTTTATGTCTCTGATTAATTCTAATTTTTGATCTTTTGAAGACCAATTTTTTTTTAATTTACATATATAAAAAACAAAATTACGTAGTAAGATTTTACCTTTATTAGTATGGGTTACTTCAGGGTGAAACTGTACGCCATAATAATTATTTTTAGTATTTTCAATTATTGCTAATTTTGAATTTTTTGAAGATGCAATAATTTTAAAATTTTTTGGCATCTTAGATACTTGATCTGCATGGCTCATCCATACATTGTTACTATTGTCTTTATTAAAAAAATTTTTAGTTAATTTACTATTTGAAACCTTTTTAATAGTTGCTAGACCAAACTCTCTATGTTTAGATTTTTTAACACCTCCACCTAGTTCTTTAGACAGTATTTGATGTCCAAAACATATTCCTAAAACTGGTATTTTTAAGCTTAATATCTTTTTATCAAATTTAAATTTATCATTTTGATATACATTAAGCGGACCCCCTGAGAGAATTATTCCACCAGTGTTATTGTTAATAATTTGATTTATTTTTATTTTTTTATGACTAATGATTTCTGAAAAAACACCAAATTCTCTTACTCTTCTTGCGATAAGCTGTGTAAATTGAGACCCAAAATCTATTATTAGAATTTTGGTGAGCTTGTTATTAAGACTCATTTTTTGGTTCCAAATCTTTTAAAGACTCTAAAATAATTTTTTCTTTACCACATAAATCAATGCAAATTTTAGAGAAACTTTGAGCCAACTCTCTAACTTTTAAATAATTGCTTCTTTTAAGTTCTATTTCCATAAGCATATAATTTGCTTCTTCATTTTTAGGTTCTAGTAACAAAACTGTATCTATATTCTTTTTTACTTCTTTTTTATTTTCTTCAATATTAAAAATTTTTGCTAGATATAAATATGATTTTTCATCTTTAGGATTGAATACTATTCCTCTTTGAAATAAAAACTTAGCCTCTTCATAACTTTTTTCATCATATTTAATTTTTCCCTCTTCAAAAAAATTATCTTCTGCAAAAGATAAATTCGAAATATTTAAAAATATAAAAATTATAAAGACTAGTTTATTAAATTTAATCATTAGTATTTGCTGTCACTCTTTACTTCATCAACATTATGAACCATGCTTTCATAAAATCCAGCTTTTGTTATTTTTACAAAATTAGGTTTAGTTTTTAGATATAAAACTTTTTTTGCTCCCAAATAGCCCATGGAAGATTTTAATCCTCCGATTAATTTATAAATAATATTTTTAACATCACCTTTATATTTAACAAAACCCTCTACACCTTCTGGTACATATTTAGATGTATCTTTTTGTTTTTTTTGAAAATATCTATCAGCAGAACCTTTATTCATTGCTCCCACAGAACCCATTCCTCTAAAACTTTTAAATAATTTTCCATTTTTTTTTATTAGTTTTCCTGGTGTCTCTGTGCTTCCGGCAAATAATGAACCAATCATTACAGCATCTGCTCCTGCTGACAATGCTTTTGCAATATCTCCAGAATATTTAATTCCACCATCAGAAATTATTTTTGTTTTATTATTTTTTATTCCTTGTTTAACTGCTAGGATTGCACTCAATTGAGGCACACCAATACCAGCTACCAATCTAGTAGTGCAAATTGAACCAGGTCCAATACCAACTTTAACTATATCTACACCTAATTTTATTAAAAATTTTGCAGCGTCCGCTGTAGCAATATTTCCAGCACACAAGGTTGTCTTTTTAGTTTTAATTTTCTTAATTGCTTTAACAATTTCAGCTACTTTTTTGCTGTGACCATGTGCTGTATCAACTACAATTAAATTAATTTGTTCTTTTAAAATCGCCTCTGCCCTTTTAAGTTCTAGTGGACCGGCTCCTACAGCAGCTCCAACTAATAATCCTTGCTTTTTTACTTTTCTAATCTCTTCAATTTGTTTTTTGATATTTAAATTTCTGTGAATTACACCAATGCCTCCTGCTTTAGCTATCGCTATTGCCATTTTACTTTCTGTAACAGTATCCATTGCTGATGATAACAAAGGTATTTTTAATGTTAAATTAGCTGATAATTTTGTGCTTGTGTCAACTTCTGAAGGTAAAACTCCTGAGTACTTCGGAGCCATTGTGACATCGTCAAAGGTGAGTGCTTCTTTAATAGGATCCATAATAATTTATATACGATTCTTTTTAAAAATAAAGTTTCTATCTTAGAGTTTTACAAATAATAAAGCTTTCCTTAGATTCTTTTCTACTGGATTTTGGCTTAAATACCTTCACCTCTTTGAATATTTTTTTACCAAGTGCGACTATTTCGTTAAATGATGATCCTAAAAAAATTTTAGAAACAAATCGCCCTTCTTTAACAAGCATTTCTTTCGAAAAGTTCATTGCTTCCATGGCAAGTTCCCCTGTATAGATTGCATCAATATCCTTTATGCCCGTTGTATTAACAGCCATATCGGACACGACAACATCAACTTTTGATTTGAATAAACCTTTTATTTTTTCTTGAGATTCTAAATCAGTAAAGTCTCCTTTTATTTGAATTATGTTTTCAATTGCTTCCATATTTTTTAAGTCTATAGAAACTAATCTTCCACTTTTTACCATCCTTGCTATATACTGAGACCAGCTACCAGGTGATGCGCCTAAGTCTATTACTGATATTCCATTTTTAAATATCTTAAATTTTTCATCTATTTCAATTAATTTATATGCAGATCTAGCTCGATACCCATCCACATGGGACTGTCTAACATAAATATCTCTTTTTTGTTTGTTGATCCAGTTTTTAGAAATTCTATTTTTTTTCAATTAATGACCAAATCTAAGACTTTTAGATAATATTTTTTGCTGGATAGTCTTAATATTAATTTTAACCTCTCTATCTAACCTCATATCTTTACCTGAGTCCCAAATTCCAGCAGCTAAGTGCATAATTCCTATTTTATAATTTGGTAAGTAAGGTTCAACGAATGTATTTTTAATTTCGTCAAATTTTGGTAATAAATTACTAGCAATCCAATTGCAATTTAATGGTAAAAATTCAGTTTCTAGATCATCTATATAAACTGACATATTGATAGCAAGACCCTCTGAACCAAAGATATTTCCACTTTTTAATGTTTGTTCTAGATTTTTTTGCCAAGAAGCCCAACCAGGTGAATTTTTTTCTAATGAAAAAACGCCAATATTTATATGAGGAGCAAAAGCTAATTTTCTAGCTTTATTAATTCCAACTTTTGATTTTATTGCATGTTTAAAATTTTGAGATTTAATTATTGCTACTTTACCAAACAGCCAATTTACTTTTGACATTATTTTGTATCCCGGTCCTAATGTTTGAGTAATTCCTAATTTACCATTTTCACAAGCTTTAAAATATAATTCAACAGAATTCCAATCATTCACCCACGCGTCACAATCTATCCATAGAAATTTTTCATAACTGGGAAAATATTTTGGTAGAAATGCTCGAGATACTTGACTCTTTAGCCACTCTTTTCCTTTTACTTTAAATGCTGGAACATCAATATCCCATTCTGCTGATTTAATTTCATCAACCTTTTTAGATAATTCATTTTTTTGCTCTTCAGATAAACCGGCATCTAAAATACAAATTGCTGTATCTTTACTTTTTTCAAAACTCTTAATAGAATCAACTAATTCATTAAGTAATTCAAAGTAATTTGAGTCAGCCAAAGATACAATTACGTTTTTTTTCATTTAGAGTATGTCTTCAAGATCTTCGACTTCTTGGTTTTCACCACTTAAAATCTTTTGTTTATAGGTTTTTTTATAACTGAAATATCCAAATGGAAGTAAGGTTATATAAATCAGGCCACAAATGACTAAGACTTTAAATGTATATATAAATAATAGACCAAAAAATAACACAACACCAAATAATACAAAAATTGTCATTGGACGAGGTATTGAGATCTTTTTAAATGCAAAAGTTGGTATTTTACTAATCAATAAAAATGAATTTACAATAAAGAATAATGGTACAAGAATATCATAATTAATATTAATTAAATTTATATCACTTAGATTTAATATTAATGGCATAAGAATTAAAATTCCTCCAGCAGGAGACGGAACACCCTCAAAATAATTATCTTTCCATGAAGGTTCAGTATTTGAAGTTACATTAAACCGCGCAAGTCTAAGGGCAACACAAACCACATAGATCATTGTAAGTAACCAACCAAATTTACCAAAATTATTTAAAGACCAAAAATACATTATAAAAGCTGGGGCAACACCAAAACTAATTAAATCAGCTAATGAATCTAACTCCTTTCCAACCAACGAAGTGCCTTTTACTAATCTTGCAACTCTACCATCTAGTGCATCAAAGACTGCAGCAAAAATAATAGCTATAATAGATAATTCAAATTTTTCATCTAATGCAAATTTGATAGAGCTAAGACCAATACAAATATTGATTAGGGTAAGTGTATTTGGAAGAAGCATCCTTGCTTTTTTATCAGATACAATTTTAAAATTATTTTTGGGTTGTTCCATATGCTACCTCTTAGCTAATAGTGTTTCACCTGCGATTGTCTTTTGTCCAACTTTAACTAAAGGCTTATAATTTTCAAAATAGACATCAGCTCTACTTCCAAATCTGATCATTCCTATTCTATCACCTTGTTGTAGCTGTTGATCTTTAGATGACTCACATACAATTCTTCTTGCGATCAAGCCTGCAATCTGAACGACAATTATTTCTTCTCCGTGAGAGTTTGTAATTTTATAATAATTTCTTTCATTATCTTCACTTGCTTTATCAAGTGATGCATTTAAAAACTTTCCTGGTTTATAAAGTATTTCTGAAATTTTACCATCACATGGTGTTCTATTAACGTGGCAATCAAATACGTTCATAAAAATACTAATCTTTGTAAATTTTTTATCTTCCAAACCTAATTCTTTTGGTCCATCAACCTCATGAACCATTAAAACCTCTCCATCTGCCGGGCTTGTTAAGTAATTTTCATCATTGATTGAAATTCTCTCAGGATCTCTAAAAAAATAGTAAACCCATATAGATAGTACCAATCCAATTAATCCTAAAAAAGTACTAAACAAATACAAAAAAAAAGTTGCGATTATGGCTATTGCCAAAAACTTGTACCCTTCAGAATGAATTTTTGGAAAAACCTTGTCTAACATAAGCTTCTATTTGATAATATTTTATTAATATGTATATAAAGCACTAAATTACAATTACTAATATTTATTATTTAATTATGGCTAAAATAAAGGTTAAAAATCCAGTTGTTGAACTAGATGGTGACGAAATGACTAGAGTCATTTGGGAGTTCATTAAAAAGAAACTAATTTTACCCTATTTAGATTTAGATATAAAGCACTACGACTTAGGAATGAAAAGTCGAGACAATACAAATGATCAAATAACTATAGATTCAGCTAATGCAATTAAAGAGCACAATGTTGGTATAAAATGTGCAACAATTACTCCAGATGAGGCTCGTGTAGAAGAGTTTAAACTTAAAAAAATGTGGAGATCACCTAATGGAACTATAAGAAATATACTAGGTGGAACAGTTTTTAGAGAACCAATAATTTGTCAAAATATTCCAAAACTTGTGCCAACATGGACTGATCCTTTAATTATTGGAAGACATGCTTTTGGAGATCAATATAGAGCAACTGATTTTAAGGTGCCTGGTAAAGGTAAAATGGAAATCAAATGGACATCAGAGGATGGTAAGGATGAAATAAAACATGAAGTATTTAACTTTCCAGGACCAGGGGTAGCTTTATCAATGTACAATTTGGATAAATCTATTGAGGACTTTGCCAGGTCTTGTTTTAATTATGGAATAATAAAAAAATGGCCTGTCTATTTGTCAACAAAAAATACTATTTTAAAAATTTACGACGGAAGATTTAAAGACATTTTCCAAGATATTTTTGATAAAGAATTTAAGACAGAATTTGAAAAACTAAATATTACTTATGAACACAGATTAATTGATGACATGGTAGCATGTGCAATGAAATGGAGTGGTAAATATATTTGGGCTTGTAAAAACTACGATGGTGATGTTCAGTCAGATACAGTAGCTCAAGGATATGGGTCGTTAGGATTAATGACCAGTGTGCTTCTTGCACCTGATGGAAAGACTATGGAGGCTGAAGCAGCTCATGGTACTGTAACAAGACATTATAGAATGCATCAACAGGGTAAAGAAACTTCTACTAATCCTATAGCTTCAATTTTTGCTTGGACTAGAGGTTTAGCGCATAGAGGAAAATTAGATGGCAATGAAGAATTAATTAAATTTTCAACTACCTTGGAAAAAGTTTGTATAGATTGTGTTGAAAATGGATCGATGACTAAAGACTTGGCGATCTTAATTAGTCCAACTAGTAATTATTTAACTACTAACCAGTTTTTAGATGAATTAGATGGACAACTTAAAAAGAAGCTTAATTAATTAAATTTTTAATATTTTCAAAAGACTCTTCAATTTTATTCGGTAATGTTCCACCTGCTTGAGCAAAATCTGCTCTGCCACCACCACCTTTTCCACCAATAATCTCTGAACCAGCACGCACAATTTCTACTGCATTAAATTTGTTCTCTAAAGTTTTTGTAACACCAACTGCTAATCCAACTTTGTTATCATTTACAGCATAAATTACAATCAGCCCTTCACCAATTTCTTTTTTTCCTTGATCAATTAATTTACGCAAATCTTTGAAGGGTAGATCTTGAATATTTTGAAATCTAACATTAATTTTATTTACAACTAAATTGGTTATCTTATTTTTTGACTTATCTTGTAATATAGATCCGACTTTAAGTTGCTCTAATTGTTTATTTAAGTCTTTAATTAGAGATAACGTATTCTCGTTTTCAATATTTGGTTTACCACCTAGCTCGATAATTTTTTTTGATAAATCTTTTATAATCTCATTGTTTTTTTGATTAGTTTCTGTTGATAATTTTTCTTTATTTTTAAGGTATTCTTCAAGCTGCTTGTCCCTTAATGCCTCAATTCTTCTTATGCCTGATGCCACTGCGGATTGACTAATAATTTTAAACCTTCCAATATCGGAGGTATTTTTAACATGGGTGCCTCCACATAACTCAGTTGAAAAATACTTTTCCCCGTCATCTCCCATTGATAAAACTCTGACCTCATCACCATATTTTTCTCCAAACAAAGCGAGGGCACCATTAGCAACCGCCTCTTTTGGGGTCATTATTCTTGTTTTAACATCAGACTTTTTTTCTATAACAGCATTAACATTGTGCTCAATTTTTTCTATTTCTTCTTTTGAGATAGGTTTCATGTGGCTAAAATCAAACCTTAATCGATCAGATTGAACTAGTGATCCTTTTTGTGTGACATGATCACCTAATACTCTTCTTAATGACTCATGCAGTAAATGAGTTGCTGAATGATAAGCTCTAGTATCATTCCTTCTATTAGTGTCTATTTTCATTTCAACATCTTGGTCAAGTTTAATTGATCCACTCAAAACTTTTCCATAGTGAACAAATAGATCTCCTATTTTTTTTTGAACATCTGTTACTTCAAATTTGAAATCATCCTTAATAATCACTCCCGTATCAGCTACTTGACCTCCTGACTCAGCATAGAATGGTGTTTGATTTACAACTATAATGCCTTCATCACCTTTATTTAGCACCAATACTTCTTTATGATTTTTTAGTAAACATTTGATTATGCCTTGAGCTTGGTCATATTCGTAACCAAGAAATTCTGTTGTCCCAATTTTTTCTTTAATACCATACCAAATTTTTTCAACAGTACTATCGCCTGAGCCCTTCCAATTTTTTCTTGCAAGTTCTATGCTCTCTCGCATTAATTCATCAAATCTTTTTTTATCAAATTTTAAAGATTTATATTTTAAAATATCTTCTGTTAAATCAATTGGAAATCCATAAGTCTCATACAGCTTAAATGCTACATCTCCTGGCAAAATATTATCAATCTTAGATATTTCTTCATTTAGAATTTTAATTCCTTTATCCAATAAAACTAAAAATTTTTCTTCTTCTGTTTTTAGAGTTTCTTTAATTAATGATTGTGCTCTTTCAAGTTCTGGATAATTATTAGACATCTCCTGTAATAGTGTTTTAAAAATATCATAAAAGATTGGTTTCTTAGATCCCAACAAATGTGAGTGCCTCATGCCACGTCTCATTATTCTTCTTAAGACATAACCTCTTCCTTCATTAGAAGGCAAAACTCCCTCTGCTAATAAAAATGAACTTGCACGTAAATGATCAGCTATTACTCTAAAGCTTGATTGATTGTCATCAGTTACCTTAACTTTTAAAGTATCAGATGCTGATTGTATTAATTTTTTAAAATGATCTGTTTCATAATTATCATGAGTTCCCTGTAAAAGTGCAGCTATTCTCTCAAGGCCCATTCCAGTATCTACAGATGGCTTTGGTAATTCAATTCTTTTATCTTTTGAAATTTGCTCATATTGCATAAATACTAAATTCCATATTTCTATAAAACGATTACCATCTTCATTTTTGCTTCCTGGTAATCCACCCACGAGATGGTCTCCATGATCATAAAATATTTCAGAGCATGGGCCACAGGGACCTAAATCACCCATTGACCAAAAATTATCTGTAGTAGAAATTCTAATTATTCTATCATCACTAAAGCCTGCTATTTTCTTCCAAAAATTGAATGCTTCATCATCACTATGATATACAGTTACATATAGACGATCTTTATCAATTCCAAATTCTTTAGTGATTAAATTCCAGGCATAACTAATGGCTTCTTCTTTAAAGTAATCTCCAAATGAGAAATTGCCCAGCATCTCAAAGAAAGTATGGTGTCTTGGTGTGTAACCTACATTTTCAAGATCATTATGTTTTCCACCAGCTCTTACACATTTTTGTGAAGTGGTTGCTCTTACATAATCTCTTTTTTCCAGTCCAGTAA
Source organism: Candidatus Pelagibacter sp. PS_10_02 (assembly GCF_059418005.1). Classification (NCBI taxonomy): domain Bacteria; kingdom Pseudomonadati; phylum Pseudomonadota; class Alphaproteobacteria; order Candidatus Pelagibacterales; family Candidatus Pelagibacteraceae; genus Candidatus Pelagibacter; species Candidatus Pelagibacter sp. PS_10_02. Next base: position 236,384 of record NZ_CM182076.1, on the reverse strand, counting down.
ATACATTCTTAAATTGAACCATACCTGAGTTTGCAAACATTAAGGTTGGATCGTTATTTGGAACTAAATTGCTAGAATCTACTATCTCATGATCATTTTTTTGAAAATAATCTAAGAAAGTTGTTCTAATTTGATTTAATGTTTTGTCGGCCATATTTATAAAATACAGCTTTTTTATTTGATGTCTAGATATGAGTAGGGAAAAAAGGCGCTTAATTTAAGCGCCTTTTAATAATTAAAGATGACTTTAACTAATTCTTTTTAGATGGTGGAGTTACTTCTTCTTTTGTCTCAGTAACTGGGTCTTCTATTTGATCCTTTGCAGCTTTTTCAGGATCTAATGGATTACCTTCAATTTTTTTTGCTATTACACCAGCTTTTTCTCTAATTGCCATTTCAATTTCTGCTGCAACTTGAGGATTTTGCTCTAAGTAAATTTTAGCATTTTCTCTTCCTTGGCCAATTTTTTCACCTTTATAAGCATACCAAGCACCTGATTTTTCAACAATCTCAGCTTTTGCTCCAAGGTCAATCAACTCACCAACTTTGCTAATTCCTTTTCCATACATTAGATCAAATTCAACAACTTTAAATGGTGGTGCTACTTTATTTTTCACCACTTTAACTCTTGTTGAATTTCCAATTATTTCATCTCCATTTTTAATTGCACCTATTCTTCTAATATCCATTCTTACTGATGAATAAAATTTAAGTGCATTACCACCAGATGTTGTCTCTGGACTACCAAACATAACTCCAATTTTCATTCTTATTTGATTTATAAAAATCATCATTGTGTTTGTATTTGAAATTGAGCTAGTCAATTTTCTTAAAGCCTGACTCATTAATCGTGATTGAAGACCTACGTGATGATCTCCCATCTCGCCTTCAATTTCAGCCCTAGGTGTTAATGCAGCCACTGAGTCAATTACGATAACAGAAATTGATCCAGATTTAACTAAAGTATCAGCTATTTCTAAAGCTTGCTCACCAGCATCTGGTTGAGAAATTAATAATTCATCAGTATTTACACCAAGGTTTTTTGCATATACTGGGTCTAATGCATGTTCAGCATCAACAAAAGCACATATACCACCTGCTTTTTGAGCTTCAGCAACCACCTGTAATGCTAATGTTGTTTTACCAGAAGACTCTGGTCCATAAATTTCTACAATTCTTCCTTTAGGCAAGCCACCAATACCAAGAGCCACATCTAAACTCAACGATCCAGTTGATACAGATTCTATGTCCATTGCTCTTCTTTGACCTAGCTTCATTACTGAACCTTTTCCAAAGTTATCAATAATCTGGCTCATTGCTGCGTCTAAAGCTTTATTTTTATCGTTTGCGTCTGTTGCTTGTTGTTTTGTAGATTTAACTACTTTTAGGTTATTTTTAGTCATTTTATGCCTTTTTTTATTAAATAATTAGTATTCGAATCGTGTTTTAAATGTACACATTTTGTTCTTATTTTCAATAGTTATTTTTTTTGTGAAAAAACAGCTAATTACTGGAGTTTTAGATACTTGCTATTTAAGTAGCCTACTGACTGTAACAATTTAAATTGAGACAGTAGATAATTTCTTTCTGAATCTGCCAAGCTTATTTTGGCATTTAATAAAATTGAATTGGATTGGATCACATCCAAAGTTGATCTTCCAAGTCCTGACTCATATTCAACTGTTATTCCTTCGTTTGCAATCTCAGCTGCTTTAACTTGAGATGTAACAGAATTTAATAAGCTTTTAGAAACTTGAAAATTTGACCATGCACTTGCAACATTTGTATCATTAGATTTTAGAGCATTATCTAATAATAATTTTTTCCTATTTTTAAGATTTTTACTTTTATTTAATGAAGCATAATTTTTTCCTCCATTAAAAATTGGCCATGAAATAGTTGCTTTTAAAATTTCTTTATCACGTTCACCTATCGTTGAACTTACATCGTCTGATTTTGAACTATTAAAAGATAAGGATGCAGAGGGTGATAGATCTGATCTGGCTATAATCATATCTTTTTCTGATTGTTCATATTCTAATCTTGAAATAATTAAATTTGGGTTATCTTTTTTAGAAATTTCAATTGCTTCATTTAAGCTTACTGGCAATGCAAAATTTAAATCAGATTCTTTATCTAAAGAATTTATATCAGCGATTGGTCCTATTATTTTTTCGTAGTTTAATTTGGCAGTTACTGTTTCATTTTGAGCCTGTAAAAATTTAGCTTGCGCTCCTGCAAGTGATGACTCAGATTGAGAAAGATCAGATAAAGTAATTTGTCCTCTTTCTAATCTAGCCTGGTCGGTTTCAACTTGTCTCTCTAATAAATTAACATTATCTTGATTAATCTTTAATTTTTCTTCAGCAAATATAAGTCCTGTATAAGCTTCTATGGCTTGATATAAAATTTCTTGCTCTGTTTTTAATAGTTTTGCTTGAGCCAAAGTTAATCCAATTTTACTTTTTTCTAAACTTGCTGTACCTGCAAATCCTTGAAATAGTTTTTGCTCAATATCTATAGATTGTGTTTTAGGATCAACGTCTGTAAACGCCGAGTTTGCTCCTGAACTATCAGTTTGCTTTTCAGTATTTTCTTGGCTTTTTGAGCCTGACAAAGTAACGCTTGGCAAAAATTGACTTTTTGATATTTTTACTTCTTCTAAAGAAACTTGAATGTTTTCACGCTCTGCATTCAGTACTGGATTTTCATTGTAGGCTTGTAACAAAGCTTCTGATAATGGCGCAGAAAAAACATTTCCACTAAAGAAAATAAATAATACAAATATTAAAAAGTTTTTTTTCATTATTTTTTAAATTTTATTTTTTGTATTTGATGTTTATTATTTAAATACATAATAACTGAAGAGTTTTTTACAGCATCTTTAAACATTTGTTGAGTAATTCTTTGATAAGTTTGCATAAAATTTATAACATCACCACTGCTCATAATCTTTAAGTTTTTCTTATTTTTTGTTTGCAACCAAAGCTTTCTCTCTTGCTTTAGCCTCCACTCTCTTAATAAACTAAAGTCTTTAGCTTTTAAATATAGTAATCCATCTAATTGCCCAAATAATGCTTTGTATTTATTTTTTAACTGATCATTAACATACTTTCTCCATTTAGTTTGCTGATCATAGAGTTTTTCAACTGAGTTTATTGGTTTTTTAAGCTGGTTATTTGATTGCGCTCTAGCCCCTACACACCAGCCTTCAAAGATTACAACATCAGGCTTTTTTTTTATTCTATGCCATAAAGTTTTTGGATAACGATCATCTATCGCTTTATTGAATGCTGGCACTTGTAATCTTTTAAAATTTTTAGCTTTAATTTTTTTAAAAAAATTTAGCATTAAATCAACATCATGTGTTCCTGGCACGCCTCTTGTCATTAATAAAGAATGTTTTGTTTTAGATAATAATTTTCTATCTTTTCTTGTTTTATAAAAATCATCAATTGAAATTTTAAAAACATTTAGTTTAAAATATTTTTGTAAAATTAATGTTAAAAGTGATGAGATGGTTGTTTTTCCTGATCCTTGACCTCCTGCTAAACCAATTATCAATGGATTTTTTTTTGTTTTTTTTGAAATCCAATAACTGATTGGGATTAGAAAAGATTTTATCATCTTGTCTTTATTTTTAAATTTATCTTTTTTTGTTTCTTGTGAAGAAATAAATTTAAAACAATCTTTTTTAACCTTGCTATAACATTCACCAACAGACCACATAAAGATTATTTTTTATCTAAAGGATGATTTTGACCATCATTGACGGGAACATCTTTCATATCAAAAGTATTTATTTCATCTATACATCCTACATTAAATCCTGTCATTGCAGGATTTGCTCTTGGATTATGATGAGTATAAATTCCACAAACTGAACAAAAGTAATGTTTAGCTATTTTTGAATGGAATTGATAAAGAGTTAATTTGTCTTCACCTTTGGTAACTTTAAAATCTTCATTTTTTACCATCGACATAATTGCTCCTTTTCTTTTACAAATTGAACAATTGCATTTTATTACTTTAGCTAAATCTCCTTCTAAATTAATTTCTGCTTCTACAGTGCCACAATGACAAGTTAGTTTTTTCATTATTTTTTCTCCATTTCTATAAATCTACTTTATACATTACTTCATTTCTTTTAAGTATTGGTAAAGTAAATGGTGAGTTATATGACGCTCTTATTGGTGGACTTAGAACCAATAAGTTGTCTTGCTTAAGCGCTTTTTCTAAAATATCTTTATTTTTTAAAAAATTTTTATCTGAAGATCTCCCTGAATATTCAATCACAGCATAATATCCACCCTCAATAGTTAAAATTTTTACTTCTGAATCGACTGGTTTTGGTGCATTATCTTTATTAAATTTTGATGGCAAATAAAATTGCATCGTCATATTTTCATTTTTAATTTCTTGAGTAACTGGAACTGTCATTTTTATTTCTTCATTTTCTTTATTATTTCCTGAAATATAATTAAACAATTTTCTAAAACCATTACCTTGAACAGAATTTGTTTCAATGACCAAACGATTAGGGTATTTTCTTATTTCATAAATTTTATTCTCTTTTACTACCTCGTAGTTTGTTTCTTCGTATGCCATCAATTGAGAACTTAAAGTTAATATAAAGGTTAAAACTAATAAAATTTTTTTCATTTTCGAATTTTTTAAACTATCTCTGGTTGAAGTTATCCACAAGCATACAAAATGTGGTTTTGGATGTTCACCTTTTGATTCACTTTTGATTCACTTCCAGACTCAAAATACAACCTATTGCGTGCATTGTATAACTAGTCTATAAATAAGAACAAAATAAGAACATGAAACTAACTATCCCTTATTACTTACATAAAGCAGGTGCTGGGTTTCCCTCTCCTGCAACAGATTATATCGAAGAAGATATTGATCTGAACATACATTTAATAAAAAATGTTCCAGCAACTTTCATCATTCGTGTTCAGGGTAAATCAATGGTCGATGTTGGAATTAATGATGGAGATTTATTGGTGGTTGATAAAAGTTTAAAACCAAAAAACTTTTCAACAGTTATTGCAAACGTTCATGATGAGCTTGTAGTTAAAAGCTTGGTTCAAGAAAGAGATAAAAAGTTTTTAACATCAGGGTCTAAAGATTTTATTGATAAAATTTTAATTAATGAAGAAGAAGACATCTTTATCTGGGGGGTTGTAACTTATGTCATCCATTCTACGTACTAAAAAGATAGCATTAGTTGATTGTAATTCTTTTTACGTTTCTTGTGAAAGATTATTCAATCCTAAAATAAGAAGAAAACCTGTTGTAGTTTTATCTAATAATGATGGTTGTATCATCTCAAGATCTAATGAAGCGAAAGCTTTAGGAATCAAAATGGGTGAGCCTTATTTTAAAGAAAAAGATATTATTATAAAAAATAAGGTTGAAGTTTTCTCTTCTAATTATTCTTTATATGGTGATTTATCTAGAAGAGTAATGCGAACTCTTAAAAGATTTAATACAAAAATAGAGGTTTATTCTATTGATGAGGCTTTTTTAGATTTATCAAATTTTCCAGACCAAGATATAGAAAAAGTTGGCAAAGAAATTCGAGACACAGTTTTACAATGGACAGGGATTCCAACTAGCATTGGAATTGCTAAAACAAAAACTCTAAGTAAAATTGCAAATCATATTGCAAAGAAAAAACAATCAGGAGTTACTAGTTTAATTAATATTGAAAATATTGACCCTATTTTAGAAAAAATAGATATTAATGATGTATGGGGTGTTGGTAGACAACTTACAAAATTTTATAATAAAAATGGAATTTATAATGCTAAGCAGCTTAAAAACAAATCTAACAGCTGGATTAAAAAATCTTCTAATGTTTTAAGTTCAAGAACTGCAATGGAACTTAAAGGTATTCCTTGTATTAATTTAGAAACAACTACTACAAAAAGAAAAAGTTGTGTTGTTTCAAGATCATTTGGGAAAAGAGTAGAAAGATTTCAAGAATTAAAAGAAGCAGTTGCAAACTATTGTTTAAATGCATCTGAAAAAATTAGATCAGAGTCGTTAGTTGCAAAAGCAATCACAGTATTTGTTAGAACTAGTCCCTTTCAAAGAAACTATGGATATTACTCAAATGCAAAGAAAGTTGATTTTCCAATTGCAACAAACAATAGTATTGAAATAGTTAAAGCTGCAGTAACAATTCTAGAAACAATTTTCAAAAATGGTTACCAGTACCAAAAAGCAGGTGTGATGCTTACGGGATTATCTAACGCCAGTGAAAAAACAAATCTATTTTCATCTGAAAAAGATGAAAAAATAAACAGTTTAATGAAATCTATTGACAACACCAATCATCGATACGGAAGATCTACCTTAAGTGTTGCAAGTGCTGGGGTTCAAAAAAAGTGGAATATGAAAAGAGAATACTCTTCTAAAATAGATACGGCTGATTTTTATTCTCTACCAATGATTAGAGCTTAATTTTTTTTATTCACTTTATCTTATCAATTTTATGAATATTTTTTAAAGAATTATTAAATTCTTCCATGTTTTCTCTTAGAGCTAAATTGGAAATTGAATAAATCATTATTAATAATAGAACTAAAGGTAATGAAGTAATAATTGATGCATTGCTTTTAATTAAAAGAATATAAAAAACGATAAATAAAGCTGAACGAATTAAAACTGTTTTTCTAAATACACTAATAATTGAAAGTGAGTGTTTTAATAAATTAAAAAAACTCATTTTAGATGGTCCAAAATATCTAGTCCCTCTAATAGAAGGAATAGTTAATAAATCTTTTTCTATTTTTTTTAATGAACCAGAAAAACTATTCCAGGTTGCTTTTTCTTTAAGCATTTTTTCAATTGTAGTCTTAGAGAGACATGTAAAATTTCCAAATTTAATAGATTGACCTGTAAATGATAATGTTAAGAATTTATGAAACTGATAACAAGATTTAAAAAATGAACTTTCAGATCTTTTAACTCTTTCACCTATTATAGGTTTACCATCTGTTTGTTCAGCAAGCTCTATAAAATTTTTAATCTCTTCTGGTCGATCTTCACCATCTCCATCCATCGGTATTACATAGTCAAATTCTTTTTTTTCATAAATATACTTTAATCCTGAGGCAATGCATCTTGCATGACCTCTGTTTTCTTTCATGTTTATAATTTCAATTGAATTAATATTTTCAGTATTTCGATAATCATCAATTATTTGTTGAGAAGATGCATCGTTAATAACAACAATTGAAATCTCAGAATTGATACCTTCTATTTCAGAATTTATATTTTCAATTAGCTTGGTTAAGCTCTCTCGATCGTTATAAATTGGAATTAAAATTACATATTTTTTCATAGCTATTTTGATCCAACACAAACATTATCAAAGCACATATAATCTTTCAATTGATCAAGCTTTTCTTTTTCAACAAAACCCTCCCATACCGGTCTTGATTTTAGATGATATGATAAATTACCTGCATTCCACTCATTTCCATAAACTACATTTATCTTAGAATTGAACTGTTGATCCCAAGCATATTGAGTTTTAATAGCAATTTCCTTCCCTGGGTAATCAGTTCTTTTGTCTTCTTTTGATATTGAGACATAAGCGTAAAGCACTGGTGACAAAAAAAATAAAAAGATAAAGCCAATCATAAATGGTTTTAACTTTTTAATATTGATTTGAGCTTGAAATAAATAGACAAATAAAGTTCCAAAAAATAAATAAAACGGTGTCATCCACATTGTTCTAATCTTAGAACCTGTAATAGCTGAGGTTAAAAACATTAACATGATGGGTAAAATGTTAATCACTAACAAAAAAAATAATTTTTTATCTTTAAAATCTATTCTAAATTTTATTTTTTTTACTAACAACCAAACTAAAATTAAAAATGGGATTAGTAATCCAATTTGTTTTATTAAAAAAATTAATGGAAAATTTATATGATTAATCAAACTAGATTGTTCCAATCCAGCTCTTGCAAGTCCATAAGTTATAGTAATAAAATCATTGTTGTTTAGCCAAATTAGATGGGGAACTAAAACAATCAAAAATACCTCTAGAGTTATAAGGTACTTAAAATCAAATTTTCTATCCTTCTTAATAAATATTAAATATATAAATAAAAGATCAATTGAGACTAAAAGATAAACAAATAAATATTTAGATAAAAAACCAAATGCTGCAAATAATCCAACTAAAAAACAATCGGTAAATTTTATTTCTTTACTAGTGTAAATTTTCCATGAAAAATAAACTGTTAAAGACCAAAATGGGAGCTGGCAAACATTTACGTTAAATTCAGGAGTGGTAAAATTATAAAAATAAATTGCTTCAATAAGTAAAACTGAAATTATACCTAATAAATCACTATTAAAAAATTCTTTAGAAAATTTAAATACATAATAAAAAGAAATAACTACAAATATTTGACTAAGCAAATAATATATCCAATCTTGAGATCCAAAAATTTGAAAAAAAACCTCTGGAAAAAAAGCACTCATTGGAGGATGTTTGTTAAAACCCCATTCTAAATTACTGCCCCATGCTAAGGCTTCAATTGTATCAAGAGGTAGATTGTTATTTGTTAACGAAGGAATTAATGTCCATAAAAATAAATGTGCTGTGAGAAAGACATAAAAGAACTTATTAATATTATTTTTATTAAGTAACATTTTATATAGATTTTATATGAATTAAGCTTGCTTGACACCTATTAATTGCTGAATATACTCCGGCCACTAAATTTATACATATGCCCAAAACTTCAAAAAAAACTGCTAAAAAAAAAGTTGCTAAATCTAAAAAATCTACTTCTATAAAAACAAAACCTGCTAAAGAAGTTAAAAAAGTTATTGTTGAAGAAAAAAAAACTAAAGCACCAGTTAAAATTTCAAAAAATTATCTCCCAAAAGAAACTGAAAAATATATGTGTGAAAAGCACTTAGTTTTTTTTAAAATAAAATTAACTGAATGGAAAAAAGAGTTAGTCAAAGCAAATAATGAAGCCCTTTATCATGGATCAATGGATGACAATAGTATTTCGGCAGATATTGTGGACCAAGCAAGCTCATACACAGATAAAGCTGTTGAAATGAAAGCGATCAACCGTCAAATAAAATTAATTTCTAAAATTGATCAAGCTCTATTGAGAATAAAAAATAGAACATATGGATTTTGTGAAGAAACAGCTGAGCCAATAGGATTAAAGAGATTAATGGCAAGACCTGTTGCTGACTTATGTATAGCTGCTCAAGAAAAACACGAAAAAGAAGAAAAAGTATACGCTGACGATTAAGGCTTTGGTATTATTGAGCCATTTTTTAATAAATCATATCCTTTTATAACAGCCTCTCTTTTTGAAATATCTAAATACCATCTTGTCAGGCTTTTATAATTATTAAGTCCAATATCATGCCATTCATGTCTTGCTATCCAGGGCCAAGTTGCAATATCAGCAATGGTATATTCATTTCCAGCTAAGTATTTTGATGAAGATAATCTTTCATCTAGCTCACCATAAATTCTTTTAGCGATTTTAAAATATCTTTCTTCTCCAAATTCACTTTTTCCAGGATTATAATGATGAAACTGATGATGTTGACCAATCATTGGTCCAATAATTCCCATCTGCGCCATCAACCATTGATTAATAATATAGCGATCTTTTAAATCATAAAACTTGTTATATTTTTCACCCAAATAAATAAGAATTGCCCCAGACTCAAATAAAGATTGTCCATTTTCATGATCAATGATTACTGGAATTTTTCCAAAAGGACTTATTTTTATGAAATCTTTTTTTAATTGCTCACCTTTAGATAAATCAATTTTAGTAACTTTAAAATCACAGCCTAACTCTTCTAACATTATTGTGATTTTTTTCCCGTTTGGAGTGTCGGCAGTAAAAAGCTCTATCACTCTTTAATACCCAGTCTACTTTTTACTATTTTGGAAGAAGTCGTAAATTCAAATCTGTATTTTTCATCCGGTTTTGCATACTTAAAACAGCCTCTAGCAGCTAATGCCCCTTCATGAAAACCTGAAAGAATTAGTTTTAGTTTTCCAGGATAGGAACAGATATCTCCAATTGCAAAAATGCCTTTTTTATTAGTTTCAAAATTTTCTGTGTTAACAGGAATAGTTTTTTTATCTAAATTTAATCCCCACTCAGCAATAGGTCCTAATTTCATAATCAATCCAAATAAACCCAAAACATAATCTGTTTTAATTTCTTTTATACTTTCATCATCATGTTTAATGTTAATACTTTCAATCTTATTATCACCTTCAACTGAGTCTAGTTGGTACTTAGTATAAATCTCTATTTTACCTTCTTCTTTCAATTGATTAACTTTATCAATACTTGCTTGCATTCCTCTAAAATCATCTCTTCGGTGAACTAATATTACCTTTGAGGTATTTGATAATTCAATTGCCCAATCTAATGCTGAATCTCCTCCACCAAAAATAGTAACAGTTTTATCTTTAAAAATTTTTTTATCTTTTACTGAATATAATATTTTTTTACCTTCGTATTTTTCTATTTCTTTTGTTGAAAATTTTCTTGGTTCAAATGAACCTACTCCAGCTGCAATAATTATGCTTGAAGTTTCAAATTGAGTTCCTTTATTTGTTTTTATTAACCATTTTTTTTCATCTTGCTTAATTTCTTCTACTCTTTCATTTAAATGAAAATTTGTTTTAAATGTTTTTATTTGCTCAAGTAAATTATTAGTTAATTCTTCCCCAGTACATTCTGGAATAGCTGGGATGTCATATATAGGTTTATCCGGATAGAGCTCAATACATTGTCCACCAATTTTATCTAAATTATCTACAACTTCACAAGTTAATCCAATTATTCCCAGTTGATGAACACAAAACAAACCAACTGGTCCAGCACCAATTATCAATGTATCTGTTTTAATCATTTAACCTTGCTTTGATGGAATGCTTACTATTAAGCCATCTAATTCATCTGAAACTATTAACTGGCAGCTTAATCTGCTATTTTTTTTTGGCTCAAATGCCATATCCAACATATCTTCTTCACCATCTTCTTTTTTAGGGAGTTTGTCAAACCACTCTTCATTTACATAAACGTGACAAGTAGCACAAGCCATACCACCTCCACAATCTGCATCAATACCTTGAATATCATTCTGTACAGCGCCTTCCATTACAGTTAGCCCATTGGACACATCTATAGTTTTGCTGTTACCATTGTTTTCTAAATAAGTAATTTTAGGCATATATTCTAAATATAATTACATAAGAAAAAAGGGCAAGTATGCAAAAACATACCTGCCCTTTTTTTTAATTATTTGACGAGTAAAACTACTTCTTAGCTCTACCAGGTTGTTGCATTGCTGCTGCCCAAATGATTAGACCAAAAGCGATCTTGTTCAAAAAGTCAGCTGCATTGTAAATCACGTTTAGCGAGTTTGCATCTACACCACCTGTTAGGTAACCAAATACATAACCTAATGGGTAAATAGCCCAACCAACTGTAACGATCATTCTCATAGCACCAAATGCAGTAACAAGAGCTTTGTTTCCACTCTTCGCTGCATTTTTACCTGCTTCACCTGAAAATACTTCATAAAGAATGTAGAACCATCCAGCCATACCGATTACAAAACCAAGTGTAGCATTAATGTATCCTGCTTCTCCTAAGTATCCACCGATTAACATTACTAAAGTACCAATCATCAATCTCCAAAATATTCCAGAGTTTGCTTTATTTACTGCTGCAAGAACAAAATAGAATTCTAACATCAATAATGGAACTGTAATTAACCAGTCAATATATCTGTATACTGTTGGTGACTCACCAGTCATGATCCACACATCTCTCATGTACATGTAATGTATGAACGCAATACCAGTTACTAGTCCTGCAACAGTTATTGAAACTCTCCAGCCAGCTGGAACTGATGCTCTTTCAATAAAAAAGAATGCCGTTGACGCTAATAACGCCATTGACACAAGCCAGAATGAAATTCCGACAAAGTCATCAGAAGCTAACAGTGCAGTTTCTGCGTTTGCTACACCTGTAACACCCATTAGGGCTACAGCTGTAAGAGCAAACAATTTTAGTTTTTTCATAAAAAACTCCCTCTTTGTTAGTTTTTAACTTTTAGTTTATATAAACTAGACACAAATATTAGTTTGTATCTATAATGAGGATTAACTATCAAAATAAGCAGGTTTTTAGAAGTTTTAAATTCGTCTATTTTGTATTGATTTTACTGACTTTTTAAATTTAAATACAATTTTTAATTTAAAAACCCAAAAATAATAACAAATAGAATCAAAAACAATGAATAATAAATTTCACCAAATATATGAAAATTCTATTAAAAAACCTGAAGAATTTTGGCAAGAAGTCTCAAAGGATATATTTTGGTTTAAAAAACCTACAAAGATTCTAAATAAATCAAATCCTCCTTTTTATAAATGGTTTGAGGATGGGGTAACAAATACTTGCTATAATGCTTTAGACCTTCATATCGATGAGGGCAGAGGTGAAAAGATAGCATTAATTTATGACAGTCCCATCACAGGAAATAAAGATCAATTTACCTATAGTGAATTAAAAAAAAGAGTTTCAAAATTTGCAGGAGCGCTTAAAAAACAAGGGGTCAATAAAGGTGACCGGGTTATCATTTATATGCCCATGATCCCAGAGGCAATTGTTGCTATGTTAGCTTGTGGAAGAATTGGTGCAATTCATTCAGTTGTATTTGGAGGATTTGCCTCAAATGAACTGGCTAGTAGAATTGATGATAGTAAAGCAAAGATATTGGTAACAGCTTCATGTGGTTTTGAACCAGGAAGAACGGTTGAGTATAAACCTTTAGTAGAGGAAGCTATAAAAATGGCTTCTCACAAAATAGAACGATTAATTCTTTTTCAAAGATCTGGTCATGAAGCAAAAATAAACGCGCCGCAAGAAATAACATGGGCAGAGGCCTTATCTAATGCTGAAGATGTAGATTGTGTAGAGATGAATTCAAATGATCTTGCTTATATTTTGTATACTTCAGGAACTACCGGTGTACCAAAAGGAATAGTCAGAGATATTGGCGGCCATATAGTAGCTTTAAAATGGACCATGAAAAATATTTATAATATTGATGTAGACGATGTTTGGTGGTCAGCAAGTGATATAGGTTGGATTGTTGGGCACTCTTATATTGTATATGCTCCATTATTCAAAGGATGTACAACAGTGCTATTTGAAGGCAAACCTGTAGGTACTCCTGATGCTGGAACTTTTTGGAAAATAATTTCTGATTATAATGTTAAATCTCTTTTTACAGCGCCAACTGCTTTTAGAGCTATTAAAAAAGAGGACCCTGAAGGAAAGTTTTTTTCCAAGTATGATTTAAGTAAATTTAAGTCTTTGTTTTTAGCTGGAGAACGAGCAGATCCTGACACAATTAAGTGGGCTGAAAATTTATTAAAAGTTCCTGTAATAGATCATTGGTGGCAGACTGAAACAAGTTGGGCAATTAGTGCAAATTGTACTGGAATAGAAATGATGAAAACGAAATATGGTTCAGCAGGTAAAGCTGTTCCAGGTTATGATGTTAGGATTATTAAACCTGACCAAACAATAGCAGCAACAAATCAGATGGGTGATATAGTTGTAAAATTACCTTTGCCCCCTGGTACTTTTCCAACATTATGGAATGCAGATAAGAGATATAAAGATAACTATATGACTAACTATGATGGCTACTATGAAACTTATGATGCGGGTCATATTGATGAGGATGGATATATTTGGATTATGTCTCGAACCGATGATGTAATTAATGTAGCTGGTCATAGATTGTCAACTGGGTCTATAGAAGAGGTTTTATCTGAGCATCAATCTGTTGCTGAGTGCGCAGTGCTTGGGATTATAGATAAATTAAAAGGGCAGTTACCCATTGGGTTAGTAGTTCTAAAAACTGGTGTTGAAAAAACCAATGAAACAATTTCAAAAGAATGCATTCAGATGGTTAGAAGTAAAATTGGCCCTGTTGCTGCATTTAAAAATGTAATTGTTGTTAAAAGATTACCAAAAACAAGATCTGGAAAAATATTAAGAGGAACAATAAGAAAAATTGCAGATGGAGAAGATTATAAAATACCAGCTACTATTGATGATCCTGCAATTTTAACTGAAATCAAAGAAGAGCTGATTAAAAATAAAATTGGCAAAAAATGATAAAAACCTATTTTTTTTTAATTATTGCAATTTTTTGTGAGGTTGGAGGAACAATGCTATTGCCTCTTTCACAAAATTTTACCAAACTTATTCCAACTACTTCTCTTGCAATTCTATATCTATCCTCATTTTATCTTTTAACATTTGTTGTTGATAAAATTCCAATTGCTATTGTGTATGCAACATGGAGTGGTCTTGGAATATTTACAATTGCTATATTGGCATATATTTTTTTTAAACAGGCTCTTTCATGGCAGGCTGTAGTCGGATTATTTTTAATTGTGTGTGGAGTTGTTTTGGTTAATAGCTTTTCTACAAAAGTTATTTAAAACTTATTGGTTTTCCCTCTGGTTTACCAAGAATTTTTCCATCTTTCATTTTAATTTTTCCAGCAATAATTGTTGAAACGGGGAATCCCTTAAACTCAGTACCATCAAATGGGGACCAGCCACACTTACTTTCAATATTTTCATTTTTAATCAAAATTTTTTTATTCATATCTACAACTGTGAAATCAGCATCAAAACCTTCTTTAATAAAACCTTTGTTTTCAATTCCAAAAATTTTAACTGGATTTTCACACACAAAGTTCATTAATTGCTCAAGTGTTAGTTTTCCATCATTTATATGATTTAACATTACTGGCATTAAGGTTTGAACACCTGGCATTCCTGATGGAGAGTTAGGATAAGTTTTATCTTTATTTACCTTTAAATGAGGAGCATGATCAGAACCAATAGTATCATTAAGATTATTTTTTACTCCATACCATAATCTATCGTAGTGAGATTTATCTCTGATTGGAGGATTCATTTGGGCGTAGGTGCCTAATTTATTATAGCAATCAGGAGCATAAATAGTTAAATGCTGCGGTGTAATCTCAAATGTAATATTTCCTTTATGTTGAGATAAAAAATCAATTTCTTCTTTTGTCGTTACATGAAGAATGTGCGCTTTTTTTTTATATCTTTCAGCAATCTTAACAATTCTTCTTGTCGAGGATATTGCACACTCAGCACTTCTCCATATAGAATGAGAATGAACGTCTCCATCTTTAATCAATTTTTTATTCATGTTTAAAATCTCTTCATCTTCTGAATGAACAGCAACTACTTTTGAACTATTTTTAAAAACTATTTCTATATCTTTTTCATGTTGAACTAATAAATTTCCTGTAGAAGATCCTGCAAAAAGTTTTATTCCACAACAGCCTTCTAGATCTTTTAAATCAGCTAATTCATTAGCATTATCAGGAGTTGCACCAAAATAAAAACCGTAGTTGCAATACATTCTATTTTTTGCAAGATCTAATTTTCTCTGAAATTCTTTCTTATTAGCGGTTGGTGGATTTGTATTGGGCATTTCAAAAACACTAGTTATACCCCCTACGATTGCTGCTCTACTTCCAGAATGTAAATCTTCAGTATCAGTTGAGCCCGGTTCTCTAAAATGAGTTTGAGTATCCATGCAACCTGGTAAAACTAATAAATCTTTAGCATCCAAAATCTCTTTCGCCTCTTTGTTTATTTTTCCAATTTCAATAATTTTTCCTTCTTTAATGGCTATATCCTGATCTTTTAGATCTTTATCTATATAGCACTTACCATTTTTAATTATTAAATCTAACATTTATGGAAAAAGTACTTATATTATAATCAGCAATCAATCAATTATGAATAAAGATAAAGTATACATTTTAGAAGATCGAGGAATTCTTTACATTAATGGCTCTGATGCAAAAGATTTTTTACAAAACATTATAACCAATGATATAAATAAAGTTAATGAAACCAATAGCTGTTTTGCTTCATTATTAACACCTCAAGGAAAATTTCTTTTTGCATTCATCATCACCAAACATAAATCAGGATATTTTTTAGATTGTGAAAATTCTCAAGCTGACAGTCTTTTAAAACAACTTAATATTTATAAATTAAGATCTAAAGTTGAAATTATGAATTTAAGTAATGAATTTGTAATTGCGATTTTTGAAAAAGAAAAGTTTTTAAATTTGGAAGGAGCAAAAGAGGTTCCTGGAAATACAATTAAATATAGAGAAGACTCCATATTATTAGATCCTAGAAATAAAAATTTAGGAGCAAGACTTATTATCAATTTAGAGAAGCTTTATCTTTCGTTAAAAAAATTAGAACTAAAAGATTCTCCAGCAGATGAATATTATAAACTAAGTCATAATTTGGGAATTCCACAAAAAGATATGAATGATTTACAAAATAAATTATTTGGTATTGAGTGTAATTTTGAGGAGTTAAATGGAATAGATTTTAAAAAAGGTTGTTATGTAGGGCAAGAAAATACTGCAAGGATAAAATTAAAAAATAAACTTTCAAAAAGACTTTTACCTATTGATTTGATTGAAGGAGAATTAAACAAAGATGATGTAATTTATAATAAAAATTATGAAATAGGAAAAGTCTTGTTGCGCAATAAATACCCTTTTGCTTTAATAAAATACTTAGATGATAATTTTAATCAAAAAAATGAGCTACAAACTAAAAATGCAAAATTTAAAATTAGGATTCCAAGTTGGCTTAACTAAGTGCGTCAGAATAAAAGAATGACAATTAAGTATCAAATTGATAGGTTTTAATATGGAATTTACAGAAGAAGTAAGAAAAGCAACAGAGCCCATTTATCAAAAAATATCAAAGGTTTTACCTGAAATTGAATGGTCGGTTCATGCTCCATATGTTCATAGAATTAATCAATTAAAAAAAGAAAAAAACGCAGTAATTCTAGCTCATAACTATCAGACACCTGAAATCTATCACGGTGTTGCAGACTTTGCAGCTGACTCTTTGGCGCTAGCAGTTGAAGCCTCGAAAACTTCAGCTGATATAATTGTAATGGCTGGAGTACACTTTATGGCAGAGACAGCAAAATTAATGAGTCCCAAAAAAAAAGTTTTATTACCAGACATGCTAGCTGGATGCTCTTTGTCATCCTCTATTACAGGTAAAGATGTAAGATTACTAAAAGAAAAGTATCCGGGCGTTCCTGTTGTATCTTATGTTAATACATCAGCAGATGTTAAAGCTGAAACTGATATATGCTGTACATCAGCTAATGCAGTTAAGATTGTAAATTCTTTAGGTGTCAAAAAAGTTATATTTTTGCCAGATGACTACCTAGCTAAGTATGTTTCATCTCAGACTGATGTTGAAATAATTGCTTGGAAAGGTATTTGCGTTGTGCATGATCAGTTTAATGAAAAAGAGATAAACGAGATAAGAAATAATAATCCTGGAATAAAAATAATTGCCCATCCAGAATGTCCTCCAGATGTTATTAGGGCTAGTGATTTTGCAGGATCAACTTCTGGAATGATAAAATATGTTGAGGATAATCAGCCTAAAAAAGTAATGATGGTTACTGAGTGTTCTATGAGTGATAATATTCAAGTAGAGAATCCTAAAGTTGAGTTTATTAAACCATGCAATTTATGTCCTCATATGAAAAGAATTACACTTCCAAAGATTTTAGCTTGTTTAGAAAATGAAACAGGTGAAATAATTATGGACAAAGAAACTATCAATAAAGCTCGCATACCTGTTGAAAGAATGACTGCTATTGGTAGATAACAAAAGTGTCTAAATTTAAACTAAGTACCTATTATATAAAAAATAAAGTCAAGCTTGCCTTAAATGAAGACCTTTATCCAGATGGAGACATTACATCAAATTTAATCAAAAATGATAAATCTATTAAAGTTAAACTAATTTCCAATCAACCAGCAATAATTGCAGGATTAGAATTTGCAAAACACACATTTAAGCTAATAGATAATAAAATAAAATTTACTATTAGGAAAAAAGAAGGTTCAATTGTAAAAAAAAATGACGTTATTGCAACAATACAAGGTAAGGCTGAAAATATTTTAATTGGTGAGAGAGTTGCATTAAATTTTTTGAGTCATATCTCTGGTATAGCAACTAAAACCAATCAATTTGTTAAATTAGTTAATAAGAACTGTAAAATTTGTTGTACCAGAAAAACAATTCCAACTTTAAGAATAATACAAAAATACGCTGTAAAGTTAGGTGGTGGAACAAACCACAGATTCAATTTAAGTGATGAGTTTTTAATTAAAGATAATCATATAGCAAGTTCTGATATTAAAACTTTAGTTTTACTGGCTATAAAGAATAAAAAAGGAAGAAAAATTACGGTTGAAGTTGATAATCTTAATCAACTTAAAAAAATAATAGGTCTAAAGTTTGATACGGTCTTATTTGATAATATGAATTTAAAAACACTAAAAACTGGTGTTAAAATCGCAAAAAAATACTATGAAACTGAAGCATCAGGAAACGTCAATTTAAAATCCATAAAAAAAATTGCAGCAACAGGTGTAGATAGAGTTTCTATTGGTAGTATCACTCATAGCGTTTCAGCTGTTGACTTTAAATTAGAGATTTAATTTTTTTTGATATTTCTGCTTGAGCAGCGGCCAATCTTGCAACTGGTACCCTATAAGGTGAGCATGAAACATAATCCAAACCTACTTTTGAGCAAAAATGAATACTTTTTGGATCTCCCCCATGTTCTCCACAAATTCCAAGTTTAATTTTTTTATTTGTTTCTCTGCCTTTTTTTACTGCAATTTCGACAAGATCACCTACGCCATCATCTATGGAAACAAAAGGGTCTATTGAAAAAATCTTATTATCAAGGTAATCATTTAAAAATTTTCCACTATCGTCTCTACTCAAACCAAAAGTTGTCTGAGTTAAATCATTAGTGCCAAAGCTAAAAAACTCCGCATGTTTTGCTATGTCATTAGCTTTTATAGCTGCTCTAGGGAGCTCAATCATAGTTCCTACCAAATAATCAATTTTAACTTTTTTATCTTTTTGAACTTCTTGTGCAACTCTTATTACTAGATCTTTCATTATTTTAATTTCAGCTTCAGTCGATACAAGAGGAATCATTATTTCAGGAAATGCTGATTTGATCTTCTTAATCTTTAAATCAGATAAAGCTTCAAAAATTGCCTTACATTGCATTTCATAAATTTCTGGAAAGGAAATTCCCAATCTACAGCCTCTATGTCCTAACATTGGATTCTGTTCATGTAACTCATTAATTCTAGACTCTATTTCCTTCAATGGTAAGCCTACTACATTTGCTACATCATTTATTTCTTTTTCTGTTCTAGGAAGAAACTCATGTAAAGGAGGATCTAGCAATCTAACTGTTACTGGCAAATCACTCATAATTTTAAATATTTCAATAAAATCATTTCTCTGATGTGGTAATAGTTTTGATAAAGCTTTATTTCTATCATCAACTGTTTTTGACAGGATCATTTCTCTTACTGATAAAATTCTTTCTTCATCAAAGAACATATGCTCTGTTCTACAAAGACCAATACCTTCGGCACCAAAGTCTCTTGCAGTTTTTGTATCAAGTGGAGTTTCTGAATTAGTTCTAACCTTCAACTTTCTGAAACTATCTGCCCAACTCATTAATTTTGAAAAATCCCCAGAAATTTCTGGTTTAACTGTTGGAACTTCTCCAAGAATAATTCTACCAGTTGAACCATCAATTGTAATTATCTGTCCTTCTTTAACTTCAATTGAAGATGTTTTAAAAGTTTTTGCTTCATAGTTGATGTCAATTTCACTTGAACCAGAAACGCATGGTCTTCCCATACCTCTTGCCACAACTGCCGCATGACTAGTCATTCCTCCTCTAGCAGTTAAAATTCCTTTTGCAGCATGCATTCCATGAATATCTTCTGGAGAAGTTTCAACTCTCACTAAGATTGTATCTTGCATCATATCATTTAATCTTTCAGCCTCTTCTGATGAAAAAACAACTTTTCCACTTGCTGCACCTGGAGATGCAGGCAATCCATTTGCTATTACATTAACTAAACTTTTTTCATCAAGTGTAGGATGTAATAAGGTATCAAGTAAAGCAGGATCTATTCTCATTACAGCCTCTTTTTTTGACAGCAATCCTTCTTTAACCATATCTACGGCAATTTTAACTGAAGATTTTGAAGTTCTTTTTCCAGATCTTGTCTGTAACATCCAAAGTTTATTATTCTCCACTGTAAACTCTACATCTTGCATGTCTTTGTAGTGTTTTTCTAAAACCTTTAATATTTTATCTAGTTGCTTAAATACTTTTGGCATAGACTCTTCCATAGATGCTTCTTTAGCTTTAGCATCCTTACGAGCTTTTTTTGTGATATATTGTGGTGTTCTTGTTCCAGCTACCACATCTTCACCCTGTGCATTAATTAAGTATTCTCCGTAAACTTCATTAGAGCCATCAGATGGGTTTCTAGTAAAGACAACTCCTGTTGCACAATCATTACCCATATTACCAAAAACCATGGATTGTACATTAACAGCTGTACCCCACTCTGCTGGTATTTGATTTAATTTTCTATAAACCTTTGCTCTATTACTCTCCCAAGATAAAAAAACTGCATTTATTGCTCCAAGCAATTGCTCAAATACATTTTGTGGAAATTCTTTTTTTGTTTGATCTTTAACAACTTTTTTAAAATCATTAATTAACCCTTCCCAATCACTAGCATCTAAATCTGTATCTAAAAGCACACCTTTTGTTAATTTATAATTTTCAATTAACTCTTCAAAATGATAGCTCTCCACCCCCATTACAACATTTCCATACATTTGGATAAATCTTCTATAACTATCTTTTGCAAATCTTGTATTTGAAGTTTTATTGGCTAGAGCTATTGCAGTTTTGTCATTTAAGCCTAAATTCAAAATTGTATCCATCATACCTGGCATTGATACTCTAGCACCAGATCTAACAGACAATAATAATGGATTTTTTAAATCACCAAATTTTTTTCCTACTTCTTTTTCAATAATTCTTAATTCTTTTTTGATACTATTAATTATTTTGGAATTTAATTTTTTTTTATCTTTATAAAATAATTCACAAACTTTAGTTGAGATTGTAAAGCCTGGTGGGACAGGTAGCCCCATTCTTCCCATTTCTGAAAGATTAGCTCCCTTACCACCTAAAAAATTTTTAGGACTCTTTATCTTTTTAGACTCTTTAGATTTAAAATTTAATATCAGTTTATTCACTATTTAGTCTCTATGTTAGAAAAATTAATATAATTGTTAAATGTTCTACATAACATTTGTAAAAGTTCCAATCTGTTTTTTTTAATATTTTTATCCTCATCATTGACTTTTACGTTATCAAAAAAATCTGAAATTACTTTTTTTGCACTCGCTAAAACTATTAGTGTTTCCTTATAATTTTCATCTTTGTTAATGCTGCTAAAATATTTCCTTAATTCATTTATCTTTTTAAATAGGTTTTTTTCATAATCATTTTTAAAAATACCAGGGTCAGTTGTATTTGATAATTCAATGTATTTATCTTTTAACTCACTACTTAATATACTTGATGCTCTTTTATAATTTATGACAATATCCTCTCCAATTTCTTTAGAAATAACGCTATTTAATGTTGATGCCTTATTATATATTTTATTCATATTATCTAAATTGTGAGAACTAACGCTCGCTTCAATAATATCTCCTCTAATTTGTTTTTCTTTCATATAATATTTAAGCCTATCCATCAAAAATTCTGTTAATTCTTTTTGATGCGACTCATTAGTTAACTCAAAACCTTGGTCTCTATGCAGGGATGTTGAGTAACTGATTAAATCTTTAATTTTAAAATCTTTATTGTTATCAATTAAAAGCTTTACGACACCCAAAGCAGATCTCCTTAGTGCATATGGATCTTTTGAGCTTGTAGGTTTTTGATTAATACCAAAAAATCCAACTAGGGTATCAATTTTATCAGTAAGAGCTAAAGCTATACTAAATGGCTTTTTGGGTGTTTTGCTATCAAGACCGGATGGCAAATAATGTTCACGAACAGCGAGAGATATTTCCTTATCAAAGCCTTGTACTTCAGAAAAATAACCACCCATTATTCCTTGAAGCTCTGGAAACTCACCAACTAAATCTGAGATTAAATCTACCTTACAGATTGATGCTGATAACTCCACTTGATCTTTGCTAATTAATAATTGGTCTGAAATCATTCCTCCTAGTTTTCTCATTCTTTGGATTTTATCAAAATAAGAGCCCAATCCTTTAAAGTAATTCATGTTTTTCAATTTGGAAACTTGTTTAACAAGATTTTGGGATTTATTCTTTTCCCAAAAAAATTGAGCATCACTTAATCTTGCATCAACAACTCTCTCATTACCCGATTTTATAAAACCCAACGTATCCTTGTTATTTGCAACAACTAAAAATTCATTTGTGATCTTTCCGTTTTTATCGAAGGTTGGAAAATATTTTTGATGATATTGCATTGTAATTATCAAGATTTCTTTAGGTATATCTAAAAATTTTTCATCAAATTTACAAACTATAATATTTGGTTGTTCAACTAAATCGGTAACCTCATCTAAAAGTTTCTTATTAGCCGCAATAGTAAAATTTTTTTTTTGAGATATTTTTTCAAATTGCTTTATAATAAATTCTTTTCTTAAAGATTGATTAATAATAATTCCTGAATGGCTAAAAAACTTTTCATAATTTTTGAAATTTTTAAAATTTTTTTTCTTATCTTCAAATTCTTTATCTACAAAGGTTGTATTGGAAGAGCTTAAATGATGGAATTTAAAGTTTAAATTTTTACCATCGAAAATACCCAATATTGATTTTAAAGGTCTCGCCCAATTTAAACTATAATTCCCCCATTTCATTGATTTCTTCCATTGAAGATTTTCAAGTATTATTGGTGTTTGCTCTTGTAATAAATTAATTGTGTTAGTCTTTTTAGAAGATTTTATATAAAAATAAAATTCACCTTTTTCTATTTTTTTTTTAAATAAGTCTTTTTTTTCTATTTTATTTGATCTTATAAAGCCCTCTAATGCTTTTTCTGGTGCACTTATAATTGGTCCTCTTATTTCTTCTTCTTTTTGTATTACTTCTTTAGATAATCCCTCAAATAAAATTACAAGGCGATTTGGTGTTGAAAAAGATGTACTTTTTTTAAATACAATTTTCTTTTCTGAAAAAAGTTTGTGAAAACTCTCTAATAGTGTTTTACGAGCATTTTGTTGTAATCCTGCGGGTATTTCTTCACTAAATAATTCTAAAAAAAATTCAGACATTAATCTATTTGGCTACTCAACCACATTTCTGCAACTGCCTTGGTAATATCTCTAATACGTCCAATATATCCTGCTCTTTGAGCAACACTTATGGCTCCTCGTGCATCTAAAATATTAAATACATGACTAGCTTTTAGGCATTGATCGTATGCAGGTAATGAAATTTTTTTTTCTACTAATGCCTTTGCTTCAAATTCATGCATATCAAACATTTTAAATAGATTATCTGTATTGGCATGTTCAAAATTATATGCTGAGAATTCTTTTTCAGCTTGCAAAAATACTTCTCCATATTTAATACCTTCATCATTCCACAAAAGATCATAAACATTTTTTTTTTGCTGAGTAAACATACATATTCTTTCTAAGCCATATGTGATTTCCACTGATACAGGTTTACATTCTATGCCGCCCATTTGTTGAAAATAAGTGAATTGTGTAATTTCCATACCATCACACCAAACTTCCCATCCTAATCCTGCTGCTCCTAACGTTGGACTTTCCCAGTCATCTTCCACAAATCTAATATCATGTTCTTTATGATTAATGCCAATTACTGACAGGCTATTTAAGTAAAGTTTTTTAATATTATCTGGTGATGGTTTAATCAAAACTTGAAATTGATAATAATGCTGCAATCTATTTGGATTATTTCCATACCTACCATCTGTAGGTCTTCTTGATGGTTGCACATAGGCAGCCTTCCAAGGTTTTGGTCCTAATGATCTTAATGTCGTTGCAGGATGAAAAGTACCAGCTCCAACTTCTATATCATATGGCTGAAGGATTAAACAACCTTGCTTGCTCCAATACTTTTGAAGATTCAGAATTATATCTTGAAATGATTTTGTTTTTTTATTTTTGATTTTTTCTTTAGAAGCCATATCTTTGCCAGATAGATCTTTCCTCCAAAATAGTTGCCAACTGGTCAACTTGATTTACAGAAGAAGAAAATTTTTTGCTAAACCATCCTTTTGGTTTTTCAAATTTTTTGATAACAACATCCTCTCCAAATTTTTCTTTCAAAATTTGACTAGCATCACCTAATTCATCAATTAAACCTAGTTCTTTTGCTTTACTGCCAGCCCAGAACTCACCCGAAAAAAGTTCAATACCATCTTTTTTTAATTTAGATCCTCTGCTTTCTTCAACAACATCTATGAAATCTTTATGCAAGTCTAGTTGAATACTTTTAAGTCTATCTATATCCTCTTTTTTTTCATCTTGGAAAGGATCCAGCGAACTTTTATTTTTCCCAGCAGTATGCACTCTTCTTTCAACACCAATTTTTTTTATAAGTTCGGTGAAACCAAATGAAGAATATATAACTCCTATGGAGCCAATGATTGAGCTTGAGTTTGCGTATATTTCATCCCCCGCACATGCTATTAGATAGCCTCCTGATGCAGCAACATCTTCAGCAAAAACTATTACTTTAATATTATTCTTTTTTGCTTGAGCTCTTATGAATTTATATATTAAATGAGATTGAACTGGTGATCCTCCAGGGGAATTTATGGTAATTGCTACAGCTTTAGCTTTTTTTAGAGAAAATGCTTTTTTTATTATCTCTTCTTGACCTGCAAAATCAATACCCTGCTTAAATTTACCAGCATTTCCAATAACTCCATTTAATCTAATATGGGCTACTATTTTTTTCTTTTTAAAAAAAGAGAACATTGTTAATCCTTACAGAATTTTTGATTTAATATAAAGCCTACTTATAGTTGAAGATTAAGGTGCGTCAATTGATAAGTAATAAATATAACTGAATTATACTAACTTAATAATTATGGGCACTGTAGTTCAACTAAGAAATCAAATAAATAATTCTTACTTTCAACTGAAAGATTCTGTTGATGAAAAATTAGTTCTTGTTGAAGAAAAAATTAAATCAAAACTCATAAGTGATGTAGATTTAGTTCAAAAAATGACTGATTACCATATATTAACTGGAGGAAAAAGACTAAGAGCCTTGTTAACTCTTGGATCCGCTAAATTGTGTGGCTACACAAAAGGTAGCAGAGATATTAATTTGGCAGCTTGTGTTGAGATGATACATGGTGCTACTCTTATGCATGATGATGTAATTGATCTTGGAAATATAAGACGAGGAAAAAAAACTCTTAACTCAATTTGGGGAAATCACTCTTCTGTATTAATTGGAGATTACCTTCTTAGCAGATGTTTTGAAATGATGGTAGAGGATGGTAATTTAGAAGTTTTAAAACTTTTATCTTCAACATCGTCTAAAATAGCTCAGGGAGAAGTTTTACAACTTCAGTATAAAGGAGAAACAGACATGCTTGAGGAAACTTATCTTAAAATAATTACAGCTAAGACTGCAGAACTTTTTTCAGCGGCCACTAAAGTTGGTGCAATTTTATCAAATAGTGAAACTAAAGAAAAAGAAGCTTTGGAGTTTTATGGAAAAAATTTAGGATTAACTTTTCAAATTGCAGATGACACTTTAGATTATAATTCTAATCTTAAAAATTTTGGTAAAAAAATTGGTAAAGATTTTTTTGAAGGTAAAATTACCCTTCCAGTGATTTTATTATTTCAAAAAGTTAATTCTTTAGAAAAAGATAAGTTACAAAATATTTTTAAACAAGAAATTAGATCTAAAGAAGATTTAAGTTTTACACTAGATCTAATTAATAAATATAAGATTATTAAAGAATGCTATAAAAAAGCAGAACATTTTATAAACCTTGCATCTAACTCATTAAGTATTTTTAAAAATAATGAAGAGAAAAAAATTTTAGAAGATCTTACTTCGTTTAGTCTTGAAAGAAGTTTTTAAGGGCTTAATAGCGTTCTATTCCACTCATCATTATCATCTTTAGTAAATTTAAGCCTCTCATGGATTCTGCTACTTCCATCTAACCAAAATTCAATACTTGAAGGTTCTAAAATCCAGCCTGACCAATAATTTGGTCGTGGAACATTATTTTTATCTTTATATTTTTTTTTATAATCTTCTATCGATTTTATTAAATCATCTCTACTATCTAATACAGAGCTTTGTTTGGAGGCCCATGCACCTATCCTACTTTCATAGCTTCTAGAATTATAATATTGGTCAGCTGTCTCATCTGTAACTTTTTTAACTATACCATTTACTCTTACTTGTCTCAAAAGACTTTTCCAATGAAAACACATTGCTGCTTTAGGGTTTTTTTTTAATTCATTACCTTTTTGACTTTCTAAGTTAGTATAAAAAACAAATCCTTGCTTATTAAAATCTTTTAATAAAACCATTCTTACTGAAGGAAAATTATTGAGATCAGATGTGGCCAATGCAAGGGCATTGGGATCGTTAGACTCTGACCTTTTTGCCTCATTCATCCAAACTTCAAATAGCTTTATTGGGTCTTTAATATCTAAAAAGCAACTATTAAGTCCTAGTGAGTTTTTTTGATTCATAATTTTAACAAAATAATCTATATAATATAGATAATGTCATTTAATACTTTTGGAAAGCAATTTCGTTTCACAACATGGGGAGAATCTCACGGTCCTGCTCTAGGGTGTGTAGTTGATGGATGTCCACCAAATATTAGTTTAAAAGAACAAGATATACAAAAAGAATTGGATAGAAGAAAACCTGGACAATCAAAATTTACCACTCAAAGAAAAGAAGATGATAAAGTTCAAATTTTATCAGGTGTATTTGAAGGAAAAACAACAGGGACTCCAATATCTTTAATTATTTATAATAAAGATATGAGATCAAAAGATTACGGAAATATTAAAGATAAATTTAGACCTGGCCATGCAGATTTTACATACTTTAAAAAATATGGAATAAGAGATTACCGTGGAGGTGGAAGATCATCAGCTAGAGAAACAGCGGCTAGAGTTGCAGCTGGAGCAATTGCGAAAAAAGTTTTGGAAAATAAATTGGGTAAGAAATTCAAAGTTATTGGTGCTGTTACGCAGCTAGGTATACTTGGATGTGATACAGCTAAATGGTCAGATAAAATTATCAATCGAAACCCTTTCTTTTGTCCTGATAAGAATATAATAAAATTGTGGGAAAAATATTTATTGAATATAAGAAAATCAGGTTCTTCTTGTGGGGCAATTATTGAGATAAGAGCAAGAGGAGTTCCTGTTGGATTAGGTGCTCCCATATATTCTAAATTAGATATGGATATTGCTTCTGCTATGATGAGTATTAATGCTGTCAAAGGAGTTAATATTGGCTCAGGTATGAATTCAGCTCAATTAAGTGGAGAACAAAATTCTGATGAAATTTCTCAAAAAGGAAAAAAATTAAAATTTAATTCAAATAATGCAGGAGGCATATTAGGTGGAATTTCAACTGGTCAAGAAATTATTGCATCTTTTGCTGTAAAACCAACTTCTTCTATTTTATCAACTAGAAAAACGATTGATAAATTTGGAAAAAATACAACTATTTCTGTTAGAGGTAGACATGATCCATGCGTTGGAATTCGAGCGGTTCCTGTTGGGGAAGCTATGATGAATTGTGTTTTATTAGATCATTACCTGATGAATAAAGCTCAGTGTGGATAGATCTATTTTAATTTTTAACTACTTTAATTGACTCTTTATCAAAAAGAACATCGTGTATCTTTTTTGAAATTTGTGAAGCATTTAAACCAGCAACATCATACATTTTTTTTGGATCATCTTGTTCTATAAAAATATCTGGTAATGTCATTGATCTAAATTTCAAACCTTTATCAAATATTCCTTTCTCTGCTAATAAATTTTTAACATGAGAACCAAAACCACCAATTGAACCTTCTTCTATAGTTATCATCAAATCATGTTCTCTAGCACATTTTAAAATAAGTTCTTGATCTAAAGGTTTTGCAAATCTTGCATCAATGATTGTGGGGTTAATGCCTTTAATTTTAAGCTTCTCTGCTGCAATTTTACACTCCTCCAACCTAGTTCCTAAACTTAAAATACAAACTTGTTTTCCATTTTGAATAACTCTTCCCTTACCTATTTCTATAGTTTCATCTATAGTTGGAAGTTCCAAACCAACTCCAGTTCCTCTGGGGTATCTAATTGCACATGGCTTGTCATTAATGTGTACTGAAGTATTGATCATTTTTATAAATTCAGACTCATTACTAGGAGCCATTACTATAAAATTTGGTAAGGTTGATAAATAAGTAATATCAAAAGAACCTGCATGTGTAGATCCATCTGCTCCCACTAAACCAGCTCTATCTATAGCAAATCTTACTGGCAAACTTTGTATTGCTACATCATGAACAACTTGATCGTACGCTCTTTGTAAAAAAGTTGAATAAATTGCAACATAGGGTTTATAATTTTCTGTTGATAAACCAGCAGCAAAGGTAACCGCATGTTGTTCTGCTATTCCAACGTCAAACATTCTCTTTGGAAATTGTTTTGCAAAAATATCCATACCTGTGCCTCCTGGCATTGCTGCTGTAATACCAACTATCTTGCTATCCTTTTCAGCATGTTTGACTAGAGTATTTGCAAACACCTTTGTATAAGCTGGAAGATTTACACCACTTTTTACTTGTTCACCTGTAACTACATTAAATTTAGAAACACCATGATAATGATCACTTGCTTTTTCAGCAAATGAATATCCTTTTCCTTTTTGCGTTTTAACATGAATCATAATTGGTCCTTGATGCTTAGAGTCTCTTGCATTTTTTAAAATTGGAACAAGTGTATCCAGATCGTGTCCATCGATTGGTCCAACATAGTAAAATCCCAGTGAATTAAATAGTGTTCCTCCTGTAACAGCTGAACGTAAAAAATCCTCAGCTTTACCTGCATTTGCACTAAATCTTTTAGAAAAGGCTGAAGTAATTAATTTAAAAGTCTCTCTTAAGCTAAAATATATTTTACCAGAAAATAATTTTGCTAAATAAGTTCTCATTGCTCCTACAGGTTTAGCGATCGACATGTCATTATCATTTAAGACTACTATCATTTTAGTTTTTGAGGCCCCAGCATTATTCATTGCCTCATAAGCCATTCCTGCACTAATTGCACCATCACCAATAACTGCAATTACATTATTTGACTTGTTAGATAGCTTGTTTGCCTCAGCTATTCCTAGTGCTGATGAAATAGATGTTGAGCTGTGAGCTGCTCCAAATGGATCGTATTCACTCTCTGATCTTTTAGTAAAACCCGATAAACCATTTCCTTGTCTTAAAGTTTTAATCTTTGACTTTCTACCAGTTAAAATTTTATGAGGGTATGTTTGGTGACCTACATCCCATATTAATTTATCATTTGGTGTATCAAATACATAATGTAAGGCTACAGTTAGTTCTACAACACCTAGTCCAGCACCCAAATGTCCACCAGTTTGAGAAACTGCGTTTATCATCTCTGCTCTTAATTCATTAGATAAATCTTGAAGTTGACTCTCAGAAAGTTTCCTTAAATCTGCTGGAAAATTAATTTCTTTTAAATATTTATAATCTTCAGTCATTTATTTCTTTTTAAAATATAATTCAGTGTCTCATTTAAATTATTTGATTTAAAATTATGTTTATCTAAATCACTAATTATCTTAAATTTAATATTTTCACTATATTTAATAGCATTTTTGTATCCAAGTAAACTGATTAAGGTTGCCTTACCTTTTTTTTTATCTTTACCTGTTTTTTTTCCAGCAACTTTGGAAGATCCTTGATAATCTATTACATCGTCTGCTATCTGAAATAAGAGACCAACATTAGAACCAATTTTATCAAAAAAATTTATTTCTTTTGCTGATCTATTTTTTATTATTGGAGCAACAGAACAGCAGAAACTAAATAATTTTCCAGTCTTTTTTACTTCCATATTTATAATCTTATTTTTTGAAACTTTTTTTTTTTCAAAATTTAAATCTAAATATTGTCCTCCTGCTATTCCTAAATGACCAGAACATTCAGATAATCTTTTAATTAAAGACAATTTACTACTTTCACTTATTTTTAAATAAGAGCTACTTAAAATTTCAAAAGCCATTGTTAAAAGTGAATTGCCTGCAAGAACTGCTGTAGCCTCACCAAATTTAATGTGTGTTGAGGGTTTACCTCTTCTTAAAGCGTCATTATCCATGCAGGGTAAATCATCATGAATTAATGAGTATGCATGTATACATTCTACTGCTGCACCAATAGCAATTAATGTCTGATATTTAATCTTAAATATAGAACCAATATCTAATAAGATTTTTGACCTAATCTTTTTTCCGCCAGGAAATAAGCCATATTTCATTGCAGGAATTAATTCAGTTTTTTTTTGTTTGGTAATAAATTTTTGTAGAAATATATTTGTATCTTTTGCTATTTCTTTAAGCTTATTTCTCATTTTTTTTTGTTAATATTTTATTAATTCTATTTTTTGTTTCTTCATTAATTTTTTTATTGTCCTTATGAAATTTTTTTTCAATAATATTATTTAATCTTAACAACTTTTGATAATCATCTATAGAATTTTCTAGATCTTTTTTTTTTCTAGATATTCAATAATTTTATTTGCTTCAATTGTTAATTCTTCTAAAGAACCAGGGGTATTATCAAGTGGTAAATTTTTATCTTTCATATAATAATAATTATTAATATATGAAATCTTATCAATCAAAAATCAAAAAAGCGAAAAATTATCTTGATAATCATTATTGCATAGGTGTCCCTACAGAAACTGTCTATGGATTAGCGGCCAACGCCTACTCTAATAATGCAGTTAAAAAGATATATAAATTGAAAAAAAGACCAAAATCTAACCCCTTAATTGTTCACTATCACAATATCAAAGACTTAAAAAAAGATTGTTTGTTAAATGATAGTTTTATCAAATTGTATAAAAAATTCTCTCCTGGGCCGATTACATATGTCTTAGATTTAAAAAAAAATTCCAAAATTTCTAAAATAGTCACTAACAAAAAATCTAATTTAGCAGTAAGATTTCCTAAACATAAAATCTTTAGAAAATTATTAAAAGAGCTTGATTACCCATTAGCTGCTCCTAGTGCAAATATTTCAACAAAAGTAAGTGCTGTGCAGAGTTCAGATATTGTAGAGGATTTTGGAAATAAAGTTAAATATATTTTAGATGGAGGTCAATGTAAAATAGGTATAGAATCAACAATAGTTGATTTAAGAGATAAACCAAAAATACTTAGATTAGGTGGTCTTGAAATTTCTAAAATAGAAAAAGTTTTGTCTAAGAAAATTAAAATAAATATTAATCCTAAAAAAAAAATTTCTCCTGGCCAATCTAAAATTCACTATTCACCTGGTATTCCACTAAAAATGAATATTAAAAAAACTAAAATTGATGAGGCATATATTTTAATAAAAAAAAGAAAAAATCATTTATCTAATTATTTTTATCTGAGTAAAAAAGGAGATTTGAATGAAGCTACTAAAAACCTTTATTCCTGTTTAAGAAAAATAAAAAACAAAGGTTATAAATCAATTGCAGTAGAAAAAATTCCTAATGTGGCTCTTGGAAAAACAATTAATGACAGATTAATTCGAGCCTCTAAATTTTGATTAAAAAAAACCAATTGAACTAATCAATTTTTTAAAATTATATAAAAATAAGATGATGGTTGATAAAATTAATTTTGAAGCTAAGCAAATGAGATTGTTGGTTTACTTTGACTAAATAGATGTAGTAAAATAACAACAATAATTGGTGCGCCTGCTAGGAGTCGAACCCAGAACCTCCTGATCCGAAGTCAGGCGCTCTATCCAGTTGAGCTACAAGCGCGTATAGTATTAATATTATATTTTATGGAAAAAAACATTAATTTAATAGTTAAAGAAGATGAAAACAACCTCAGGCTTGATGTATTTATTAATAAACGTGAAAATTTGATTAGCAGAACAAGAATTAAAAATTTAATACTGAAAGAAAAATTAAAGCTAAATAATAAGATTGTTAATAGCCCATCCAAAAAAGTACTAATTGGTGATAAAATAACCCTTCAAATTCCTGAACCAAAAGAAGCTTCATTAAAACCTTATAATTTTAAATTAGAAATCATTTATGAAGATAGTGACCTTCTTGTAATAAATAAACCAGCTGGAATTATTATGCATCCAGGAGCAGGTAATTATGATGAGACAATTGTAAATGCTCTAATGCATTATAATAAAGACTCTTTATCTACAATTGGTGATGAACTGCGCCCTGGTATCGTTCATAGAATAGATAAGGACACTTCTGGATTAATTGTTATTGCAAAAAACAATGAAACACATGAAAATTTATCGCATCAATTTAGCGAACATTCAATTACCAGAGTTTACCAACTTTTAATCTGGGGAAAACTTAGACCTTCGTCTGGAAAAATTGATACGTTTATCACTCGAAGTTCAAAAAATAGACAAATGATGGAAGTAAGTAATTCTAAAGGTAAAAGAGCAATTACAAATTATAAAACTATTGAAGTTTTTGAAAATGACAAAACACCTACATTAAGTTTTGTCGAATGTAGATTAGAAACTGGACGCACGCACCAAATAAGAGTTCACATGACTCACATGGGTAATAGCATTATGGGTGATGGTAAATATAAAAAAAAATATAAAAAACTTAAAAATATTGACACAAATTTAGAAAATTTAATTTGTAAATTAAACAGACAATTTCTACATGCTCAAACGTTAGGTTTTATTCACCCAAAAACTAATGAGGAGATGGTCTTTACCTCAATTTTGCCACAAGAACTTGAAAATATTCTAACATTGCTTAGAAATACTAGTAAATAAAGTCTTGAAATAATATCACGGTCAACTAAATAAATACTAATCATGAGCACTACTATGAATAACAACCTGCCAACACTTTCTAACGAAGGTGGTCTATCCGCTTATCTTGAGCAAATTAAAAAGTTTCCTATGCTCGAGGCTGAAGAAGAATATATGTTAGCAAAAAATTGGAAGGCAACAGGAAATATAAAATCTGCAGAAAAGTTAGTAACAAGTCATCTTAGACTTGTTGCAAAAATTGCAATGGGATACCGAGGATATGGTCTTCCAGTAAATGAAATGATTTCTGAAGGAAATGTAGGATTAATGCAAGCTGTAAAGAAATTTGAACCAGAAAAAGGTTTTAGATTGGCTACATATGCAATGTGGTGGATCAAAGCATCTATACAAGAATATATATTAAGATCTTGGAGCCTAGTAAAAATAGGAACAACAACTGCTCAAAAAAAATTATTTTTTAATCTAAAAAAAATTAAAAATCAAATTGCACCTCAATCTGAAGGTGATTTAAGACCAGAACATGTAAATGAAATAGCAAATAAACTTGATGTTAGCAAAGATGAAGTAGTTTCAATGAATAGAAGACTGTCAGGTAAAGAATTTTCTCTTAATGCTCAAGTTGGTGAGGATGGAGATGAGTGGCAGGATTGGTTGGTTGATAAAGAATTAGATCATGATTTAAAATTTGCTCATCAAGAAGAGATGGTTCAAAGACAAGCTTTGTTAAAAGACTCCATAAAAATATTAAATGAAAGAGAAAGAGAAATTTTATATTCAAGAAGATTAAATGATGAACCTACTACACTGGAAGACTTAAGTAAAAAGTATAAAATTAGTAGAGAAAGAATTAGACAAATTGAGAATAAAGCTTTTGAGAAACTTCAAAAACACATGCTGTTATCTGCTAAATCAAAAAATTTACTACCTGTTAACTAAACTTCAAAAGGATTTTCTAAAAGAATAGTGTCTTCTCGTTCAGGGCTTGTCGAAATACTTGAAACCTTAGTTCCAATAAAGTCCTCTAGCGCATAAATATATTTTTTTGCATTTTCGGGTAAAGCCTCAATATTTTTTATTCCTTGAGTAGAGCTTTTCCATCCAGGAAAAGTTTTATAAATTGGTTTTATTTTTAGTTGATCTTCAACGGCTGCAGGCAAATAATCCATTCTTTTTCCATCCAATTCGTACTCAACACACATTTTAATTTCATCTAATTCATCTAAAACATCTAATTTAGTCAGTGCAATACCATCTATTCCTGAAATTTTAATTGTTTGTCTTACTAAGACCCCATCAAACCAACCACATCTTCTTTTTCTGCTTGTAACAGTACCAAATTCTTTTCCTCTTGACCCAAGTAATTCTCCAATATCATCGGTTAACTCAGTAGGAAAAGGACCTTCACCTACTCTTGTTGTGTAAGCTTTAGTTATACCAAGAACATAATGAATAGAATTTGGTCCACAACCAGTTCCAGTCGCAGCACTAGAAGCTACAGTGTTAGAGGATGTTACAAAGGGATATGTTCCATGATCAACATCAAGTAAAATTCCTTGTGCGCCTTCAAATAATATTTTCTTTTTTTGTTTTTTGAATTCATCAATTCTAAGCCATACAGGCTGAGAAAACTTAAGTATTTCTGGTGCAATTTTTAACAAGTCCGCTTTGAGTTTATCTTTTTCAAAGATTCTCTTACCTAGGCCTTTTCTAATTGCATTGTGGTGTAAAAGTACAGTTTCTAATCTATGATCAAGATTACTCTCTGACAATAAATCCATAACTCGAATTGATCTTCTTCCAACTTTATCTTCATAAGCAGGGCCAATTCCTCTTCTTGTAGTTCCAATTTTTCCTTTTCCAGCAGCATCTTCTCTTATCTCATCCATTTCTCTGTGAAATGGTAAAATTAAATTAGCAGATTCTGAAATTATAAAATTATCTATATTAACTTCAACACCTTTAGATTTAATTTCTTTAATTTCTTCCAATAATGCCCAGGGATCAACAACAACTCCATTGCCAATAATTGAAATTTTATTTTTTCTTACAATTCCAGAAGGTAACAACCTTAACTTATACGTGACTCCATCTATAACTAAAGTATGCCCCGCATTATGTCCGCCTTGGAATCTAACTACAACATCTGCTTGGTCTGACAGCCAATCAACGATTTTTCCTTTACCTTCATCTCCCCACTGTGATCCAACAACTACAACGTTTCTCATTATCTAAATTCTTTTTCTATTGTTATCGAGCTTAAATGGTTAATCGGTCCATGGCCTTTACCAAAGTTAATCTTAGAATTAATTGAATTATTTACATACTTAGTTGCAAGCTCACAAGATTTCTTTAGTGTTTTTCCACATCCAAAAAATGAAGTAATAGCTGAAGATAAAGTGCAACCAGTTCCATGTGTATTATTAGTTGTAATTCGATTGTTTTTAAAAATCATAATCTCTTTTTTATTAACAAAAATATCTTGGACTATTTTAGAATTTAGATGCCCCCCTTTAATAAATACATTTTTAGCACCAAGGTTTAATAGCTTGCTTGCTGCATAAATCATATCTTCTTTACTTTTAATCTTTGTATTAGTTAAGATTTCTGCTTCAGGAATATTTGGAGTAATTAAACTAACCATTTTAATCAATTTATTTTTTAGTAATTTTATTGCTTCATTATCAATTAGCTTTGCACCTCCTTTGGCTACCATAACTGGATCTAAAATAATTTTATTAACTTTTATTATGTCTAAAGATTTAATAACAGACTTGATAACTTTAGAAGAGTGCAACATGCCAATCTTGATTGCATCAGGCCTAATATCTTTTGAAGTAAATTCTATTTGTTTAGATATTTCTTTTGGATTTATTGGGATTATTGATTTTACACCTGTGGTATTTTGAACTGTAACTGCTGTGATTGCTGTCATGGCATAGGATCCTAGAGCAGTGACTGTTTTAATATCAGCTTGAATGCCAGCTCCACCAGAAGAGTCCGATCCAGCAATTATCAATATTTTTGCTTTAGGTTTCAATTTATTTTATTTTTTTCCTAATAATTTCTAAACAATTCAGTAAAAGTTTTTTATTTATACCTTCTCCCATAATCCTTATTTTAGATTCTGTTCCTGACTTTCTAACTAGGATTCTTCCCTGATTTTTTATTAATTTTTCAGCTTTTTTAATAGAACTTCTTACATCGATATTATTTATTATATTTTTATCTTTTACTTCAATATTTTCTAGGATTTGTGGAGTTTTAATAAAAGTATTAAAAAAATTACTAGCCCTTTTCCCTTTTCTTAGAGAAAATAATACTTCTAAAGCAACCAACAAACCATCTCCTGTAGTTGCAAATTTACCTAAAATAATATGACCTGATTGTTCACCTCCAAGATTAAAATTATATTTTTGCATTTTTTCTTTTACATATCTGTCCCCAACATTTGCTCTTATAAATTTTATATTCTTTCCTTTAAAAAATTTTTCTAAACCATAATTAGACATTAGAGTACCAATCACACCTCCTTTTAGCATTTTTTTTTGTTTCCACCTTAGAGCTATTGCTGCAATTATTTGATCTCCATCAATGATATTACTTTTTTCATCACACAAAATAATTCTATCAGCATCACCATCTAAAGAAATACCAAGATGTGCTTTATATTTTTTTACTGCATTTTTAATTTTATTTGGATGTGTTGAACCACAATTTTTATTAATATTTAATCCATTTGGTTTTGCACCAATTGTAAACACTTTTGCTCCAAGGGATTTTAATAATTCTGGACCTGCTTTATAGCCAGCTCCATTTGCACAATCTATTACGATTCTTAAACCTATAAGGTTAAAATCCTTTGGAAAATTTTTTTTTAAAATCTTAATATATTCATCATTTGCTGTTTCCAGTCTTTTAACTCTCCCTAATTTTTGTGGTCGACTTAAATTGTTATCAATTTTTTTATCAATTAATTTTTCTATTTTTTTTTCAATTTTGTCAGATAATTTTAGACCATCTGGTCCAAATAATTTTAGACCATTGTCGGAATAAGGATTATGTGAAGCTGTTATCATAATGCCCATATTGGCCTTCATTTTTCTTGTTAGCATTGCAAGACCATTCGTTGGTAAGGGACCCAAAGTATAAACATGCATGCCTGCTGAAGCTAACCCCGATACTAAAGCAGGCTCAAGTGTATAACCTGACAACCTAGTATCTTTTGCAATAATAGCTAATTGTTTTGTTTTTTTTTGAATTTTAAAATATGTTCCTGATGCTAATCCAAACTTGAAAAACATATCACCATTAATATTCTTGCTATTAACTAATCCTCTGATGCCATCTGTGCCAAAATATTTTTTTGTCATTATTTTTGGATTATGTTTTTAAATACTTTTATACTTTGCATTAATTCCTTTACGTCATGTATTCTCAAAATTTGCACCCCTTGTGAGGCTAAATAAAGAGACGAAGCAACTGTTCCCCCAGTTCTATTTTCTGTATCATTTATGCCTGCAATTTCTTTGATAAATCTTTTTTTTGACACACCCACTAATATAGGAAAACCAAGTGTATGAAAAATAGAAATATTCCTTATTAAATTCATATTATGTTTCAAATTTTTTCCAAAACCTATACCTGGATCAATTATAATATTATTATGTTTTATACCCTTCGTTCTTAACAGTTTTATTTTTTTTTCAAAAAAATCATAGATATCTAATAGTGCATTTTTATAGACTGGTTTAATTTGCATTGTTTCTGGTGTCCCTTGACAATGATGAATAACAAATGGTGTTTTATAATCTTTTAAGATCTCAATTGTTTTTTGATCATATTCTAGCCCTGAAATATCATTTATAATTTTAACTCCAAGTTTAATTCCTTTCTTCATTATTTCTGATTTTCTGGTATCTAATGATATTGGCAATTTTTTACTTATCTTCTTAATAGTATTTTCAATTCTTTTCCATTCTCTTGCATTGCTTACAGTTTGTGACCCTGGTCTTGTTGACTCACCACCTACATCAATAATATTTGATCCAAATTTAAATAAATTCATAGCATGAACTACGCCTCTATTTTTTTTATTAAATCTTCCTCCATCAGAAAAACTATCTGGTGTTAAATTTAACACACCCATTAAATTTGGAATATTATTTAAATTAAGATTAGCAAAATTTTTACTCTTTTTAGTAATGATGGAAAGATCTTTTGTAACTTTATTTCTTAAAAATTTTGGTAAATTCTTAACATCTTTTATCTGAATTGTTTTTTTTGAATTTCTAGAAATTATCTCAATTTCATTAAATGAAATTTTATTATTTCCTCTTAATGATAAATTAATTTTTTTCTTTACAAGATTAACTGATTTTTTTCCATGAGTAAAATTACACGCTCTTGTGTAATATTTTTTCATTAATTTTTAATGAACTATTTTTGGCTTAAGACCCATTGAGCTTAAAGCAGAGTCTTTATCATCATCTTCCACTTTTAAATCTTCTTTGTTGCTTGGGTATATATTTTTATTTATTAGGTTGTCTATCTCTTCACCAGTTAATGTTTCATAAACTAAAAGTGCTTTTGCAATTTTATGCAGATCATCAACCTTGGTTGTTAATATTTCTTTTGCTTTATTGTACCCTTCATCAACTAGTTTTCTTATTTCTTTATCTATTTTTTGAGCAACAGCTTCTGATACACTTTGTGTTCTAGCTACTGATCTGCCTAAAAAGACCTCTTCTTCATTTTCACCATATTCTACGGGTCCTAATTCTTCTGTCATTCCATATTTTGTTACCATCGCTCTAGCTAATTGTGTGGCTTGGTTTATGTCTGATCCAGCTCCACCACCAGCTCCTGTTGAAATATTATCTTTTCCAAAAATTACTTCTTCAGCCACTCTTCCACCAAAACAAACAGCCATTCTAGCTTTTAAAAACTTAATTGAATACCCATGCTTGTCTCGTTCAGGTAAATTCATTACCATTCCTAAGGCTCTTCCTCTTGGTATGATTGTTGCTTTATGTATTGGATCATAGCCTTCCATATTAAAAGACACAAGTGCATGCCCACCTTCATGATAGGCTGTTAATTTTTTTTCATCCTCTGTCATAACCATTGATCTTCTTTCGGCACCCATCATTACTTTATCTTTGGCTTCTTCAAACTCATCAAGAGTTACTATTCTTTTATTTTTTCTAGCTGCTAACAAAGCTGACTCATTAACTAAATTTGCAAGATCAGCCCCTGAAAATCCTGGTGTTCCTCTTGCAATAGTTCTTAAGTTAACATCTGGAGCCATCTTTATTTTTTTAACATGTACTTTTAAAATTTTTTCTCTACCAATAATATCAGGATTTGAAACAACTACCTGTCTATCAAATCTTCCTGGTCTTAATAAGGCTGGATCTAAAACATCTGGTCTGTTAGTAGCCGCAATAATTATGACACCCTCGTTTGTGTCAAATCCATCCATTTCAACTAATAATTGGTTTAATGTTTGCTCTCTCTCGTCATTTCCACCACCAAGACCAGCTCCTCTACTTCTTCCTACAGCATCTATTTCATCAATAAAAATTATACATGGGGAATGCTTCTTACCTTGTTCAAACATGTCCCTAACTCGTGAGGCACCAACACCAACAAACATCTCTACAAAATCTGAACCTGAAATAGTAAAGAAAGGAACCCCAGCTTCTCCTGCTATAGCTCTTGCAAGTAATGTTTTTCCTGTACCTGGAGGACCAACCAACAAACACCCCCTAGGGATTTTACCTCCTAACTTACTAAATTTTTTTGGATCTTTTAAAAATTCTACAACTTCTACAACTTCTTCTTTTGCTTCTTCAACTCCAGCAACATCGTTAAAAGTTACTTTTCCTTTTAACTCATTCATCATTTTAGCTTTGGACTTACCAAAGCCCATTGCGCCACCTTTTCCACCTTGCATTTGTCTCATAAAAAAAATCCAAACAGCTATTAATAACAACATTGGAAACCAGGATAATAAAATACCAAAAAGAGATGGCATTTTATCTTCTATTGGAGCTGCAGAAATACTTACTCCTTTACTAGACAGTTTTTCAATTAAATTAGGATCATTAGGTGAATATGTTGAAAAAGAGTCTCCATTAGAAAAAACACCTTTTATATTGTTGCCCTGTATTTCAACTTTTACAACTCCACCATTTTCTACCTCAGTTAAAAATTCTGAAAATATAATTGCATTATTTGCACCCATGCTAGCCTGTGGGTTTTTAAACATATTGTAAAGTCCAATTGTTAGAAAAACAATTACAGCCCACATTGCTAAATTTTTCATGTTCATAACCTTAAGATAATAATTATTGCTAATTAAACAAGTGTCAAATTGTTACATAATTCAGACTTTATGCACGCTTTCTCTGGATATTAATATAGTTTCGTTAATCCTTTCAATAAAACAGCCACCCAATGTTAACTTGGTAAAAGATTTTTGTTTAATGGCATTAATTACTTCATCAATACTTTTTCCCCTAACAGGATAATATTTTCTTCCAATAATTTGAATAATTTTTGTTAAAGATCTAAAAATTACCTCATGTGACTGATCAAAAAAAAATTTGTTTAAAATGTAAGTTTTATCTTTATTCAATAACTTTGAATTCTTATTTAAATTTCTATCCACATAAAATTTAATTGATCTATCTGAGTCTTTAAGATTATTAATGGTTAGTTCAAGCTTTTTAATATCCAAACCTTCTTTTTCTAAAGAGTGTAATAAGTTTCGAATTCTTGTTCTTTTATATTTTTCATCTTTATTAGATGGGTCATTAACATAAAAATTAAAAATAATTTTTGTGATATAAATTAAATCTTTTTTTTCTATATCAAGAAGTGGTCTTAAAATATTAATATTTTGATCTCTGTATTTACTAATTTTATTGAATGAAATTAATCCATTTAATCCACTTCCTCTAACTATTCTGATTAAAAAGTTTTCTAAAACATCATTTAAGTGATGTCCTAACAATAAGTGTTTTATATCTTTTTTTTTACACTGATTAATTAATAATGAATATCTTTTATTCCTTGCTATAGCTTGAATATTTTTAGTTGGTTTTTTTCCATTCCATTTTAAAATCTCACAATTTATGTCAATGCTCTTTAAAAAAATTTTTATATTTGTGGCCTCTAAAGATGACTCACTTCGAAGTCTATGATCAACAATAAAGTAATATATTTTTATATTTTTTTTAATAGCATAACATTTTGCTAAATATGCTAAAGCTAGACTATCTGGGCCTCCTGATACAGCCACGGCTAGGTTTTCTTCAACCTGCAAAGATGCTGCAAACTTTTTATATATTCTAGAAATTTTTTTTTTATTTAAGTATTCAAGAATCTGACTACGTGTTTTGTTTTTCACACTCAAATTTTTTAGATTCATACTTAGCTTTTTGTAATACTGATTGATTGGCTTTAGGATATTGCTTTGCAACACCTTCAATCATCTTACATCCTTGTTCTTTTTCACCTATCTGTACCATTGATACACCAAGTTTTAATAAATTTATAGGAGCCTTCTCACCTTTTGGATATTTTTGATAACCTTCCAAATAAGCTGAGGCAGCATCTGTATAAAGCTGCCTAATTCTAAAAGTTTCAGCATACCAATATTGTGCATTACCTGCTAAAGCATTTTCTGGATTAGCTAATACAAACTCTCTAAAAGCTCGCTCAGCGGTATTATAATCTCCCACTTTTAAAAAACTTGTTGCAAACTCATATTGTTTTTCAGGTATATCATCTGGCAGTATTGTTTGTTCTGCCTGAAAAGTTTCTGTTACTATTGAAGAGGTTGTTTCAATAGATTGAATTTGTTGTGTAGTATTTTGGTCTTCATTATCTTTATAAGAAATTGAGCCCAAATCTTGTGGCTGTGAAGAGCCTGGTAAAACTTTTTCCACTGTTTCTTTTGGTCTAGATGTTAATTTTTGATTTACTTCTCCTGATGATAATGCATTTTCAACTTCTTGAAATCTTACTTGATTATCAGCTTGAACTTTAGAAAGTCTATTTGATAATTTATCAAGCTTAAAATTAATTTCTTCAAATTTGTTAGTTAATTCTTGAAACTGATTTTCAATATCTGATAGTTTTAGTAAATGTCTTGTTAGAACATCTTCCGAACTTTGATCAAAATTTTCTTGATTACTTAAACTGCTTGTATTGATTGATCCTGAATAAACTGCCTTCTCAAGTGTTTTTAAATCTTTTTGAATTAGTTCTAATACTTCATTTAAATTATGATTATCAGCCAACGTAATATTTGAAAATAAAATAAATAAAGCTAGGGCCTTGATGTGAAATATTTTTTTATAACTTAACATAAAGTCTAATTTGTAATTATAATGATGGCAAAAAAAAGACCCTATTCACTAATTAAATAGTGATAGGGTCTTTTATAAATTAATTTATTTAACTAACTTAATTAGCTTTAACAGTAACCGATCTTCTGTTTTTTGACCAAGCCAATGGATTAGATCCTGAGTCTACAGGTCTTTCTTTACCATAACTTAATACTGAAATTCTGTCAGAAGAAATTCCATAAGTCATTAAATAATCTTTTGCTGAATTAGCTCTTCTTTCGCCTAATGCTAAGTTATACTCTCTTGTACCTCTTTCATCTGCGTGACCTTCTAATACAACATTAATATCTGAGTTTTTTCTTAACCATGCAGCTTGTTTTCTTAAAGTATCTCTTGAAGCTGTTGTAAGTACTGTTTCATTTGTTGCAAAGAAAACTCTGTCAGGAACACCTGAGGCTAAATATTCTACTGAATCTGTTCCCGTATAAACATCACCTTGAAGTTGACCTGTTGTTTTTTTAGTTGCACATGCTGATAGCACTAAACTTGCTATTAAAATCAAAAATGTATTTTTTAAAATCTTGCTTAAGTTCATTATTGCTCCTTAGTCCATTTATTGTAATTCGTTATTTTTTTCATATTTAATTAGACCTTTCAAGTTAAAAATCAAGCTTAATTACAGCTAATTCGTTAATAAAGATGACCAAGATGGGTCTGAAGCATCTGTTTCTGTTTCAATCAATCTTTCGTTATAACCTGTCAAATCTATAGACCACAATTTAGCAGAAAATCCCTCTCCTTTTGCGTTTGTTTTAGTTTCTCTATAAAATATTAATACTCTTCCATTTGGGGACCATGATGGTGCCTCTTGATAAAAATTTTCAGTTAATAATCTTTCACCACTTCCATCTGTTCTCATTACTCCAATATAAAATTTTCCTTTATGCAGCTTTGTAAATGCAATTAAATCCCCTCTTGGAGACCATACTGGCGTACCGTAAAGACCGTTGCCAAAAGATATTCTTTTAACATTTTTTCCATTGCTTTCCATTATATAAATTTGTTGGTAACCGCTTCTATCAGAATTAAAAGTAATGTATTTTCCATCAGGAGAATAAGAAGGGGAGGTATCAATTGAAGGATGATTTGTAATTCTTTCAACAATTCTATTCTCTAAATCCATTGTATAAATATCTGAATTTCCATCTTGAGCAAAACTCATTATAATTTTTTTTCCATCTGGAGAAAATCTTGGTGCAAATGTCATTCCTGGGAAATCTCCAACTACCTCTTGCATTCCCGTTTCAATATCTAGTAAGTAAACTCTTGGTAAGTTTCTAAAATATGAAAGATATGTAACCATTTGATTAGTTGGGCTAAATCTTGGTGTTAAAACTAACTCATTCCCTAGAGTTAAAAATTTATTATTAAAACCATCTTGATCCATAATAGCTAATTTCTTTATTCTATTAGTTTTTGACCCCTCTTCCGCTACATAAATTATTCTTGTATCAAAATATCCTTTTTCACCTGTTAGACGCTCATAAACTTTATCTGTAATTATATGACCAACTCTTCTCCAATTACTTGGAACAGTAGTAAATGCTAATGCCATCATTTCTTTTCCAGCTAAAATATCCCACAGTCTAAATTCAACTCTTAATTTATCTTCTACAAAAGTTACTTTGCCAGTTATTAATGCTTGTGCTTTAATTAAATTCCAATCTTCAAATCTAGGTTTTAAATTTGCAATATCAGGTTTTTGAAGAAATGCATTTTTATCTAAAGGATTAAAAAGGCCTGTCTGTTTTAAATTAT
The DNA here is from genome assembly GCF_059418005.1 of Candidatus Pelagibacter sp. PS_10_02. Classification (NCBI taxonomy): domain Bacteria; kingdom Pseudomonadati; phylum Pseudomonadota; class Alphaproteobacteria; order Candidatus Pelagibacterales; family Candidatus Pelagibacteraceae; genus Candidatus Pelagibacter; species Candidatus Pelagibacter sp. PS_10_02. Next base: position 192,061 of record NZ_CM182076.1, on the reverse strand, counting down.
TTTCAACTATTAAAGATATTTCAGCTCCTAAATTTTCTTTTTTTAAAATTTTTTTAAAATTTTCTTTAGAATTATCATCGATTGAAAGTGGAGAAACAGCAACAGGAAGAGGGCTCAAGTTTCCTCTCGTAATATCAACTTCTATCAAAGCCATTGCTTTAATTGGAAATATGATCAGTAATATTAATAAATATCTATATAGCATTTTATCCTTCTAACATTTCTCTTGCATCAAAATTTAATTGTAACTCTTTCCATCTCTCATATCCAGTGCTAGGTACTCTAAGAGGCTGACATAGTTTTACTGCTCTCAATGCACTTTCTGCTAAAACTTTATAAAATCCTTGTCCTGGTTTATTCATTCTAGCATGATCAAGAATTTCGGAATCTACAATAGATCCATCTGGCTTTAATTGTAACTTAATTCTAACTAGTAAATTTTCGTTGTAAGGTAATCCTAAAGGAATACTCCAACATCCAAATATTTGTGCTTTTAGAGCATCTTCTTCACTTAGTGTTAAACCACCAAATTCTATATTCTTATCTTGATCCTGGCTTATTTCATTGCTTTTTTTGTTTGTTTCAGCACTTTCTACTTTAGATTTATCAATTAAGGCTGCAATATTATTTGGATCAAATAAATCTTTTTTTTCAAATTCTGAAACTTGTTTAATTTCTGTTTCAACTTTTTCAGGGTTTTGTTTGTCTTCTTTAATTTCTTTAACCTTTTCTAATTTTTCATCAGGTAAAGGTATTGCATCTTGTTTGTCTTTTTTAACTGCTTTTGGAGGGGCTTGTTCAGAGACAAGTTTTTTTTCTTTTTCTTTAACTTTTTCAATTATTTTTTTTGCTTTAGGTGCAAATGGAATATTTGTTTTATCTGTAATCTGAATTAGTTCAACTGAAACAATCGGTGGTAAATCAATTGGTTTTTTAGCTAAGAAAGGTAAACTCATGGCAGTAATTAATACAAGAAGTATATGAAACCCAAAAGAAATAAATATATTTCTATTCACTTTTACTACCTCTCTTTATATGGTTCAGAAATCAATGCTACTTTAGTAAAACCAGACCCAGACAACATTCCCATTATCTCCAAAACCCTACCATAATTTATTGATTTATCTCCTCTGACATAGATTCTTGTATCTGTTCTATTCTTCGATACAGCTAAAATCTTTGCTGTTATTTTATCATAATCAACTTTTGATTCTTGAATAAATATCTCACCTTTAGCATTAATAGATAGTGTTAATGGTTCAAGCTCTTCTGGTAATGTGTCTGCAGAACTTTCAGGTAAGTCGACCTGTACTCCGACTGTTAACAATGGAGCTGTAACCATAAATATAATTAACAAAACTAACATTACATCCACAAAAGGAGTAACATTTATTTCACTCATAGGCTCTTTTGATGAACGATTGAGTTTAAAAGCCATTTTAAATTATTGATAAAAATCTTTTAGAAAAATTTTCTAATTTTTGTGAATATTTTTTTGAGTCTAAATTAAATTTATTGTAAGCAACAACTGCTGGAATCGCTGCTAACAAACCTAATGCAGTTGCAAATAAAGCTTCAGCTATTCCTGGTGCTACAATTGCTAAACTAGTATTTCTTGAAATGGCAATTGATTGAAATGAATTCATTATTCCCCAAACAGTTCCAAATAAACCAATAAACGGTGCCGTTGAACCAACTGTTGCTAAAAAAGTAAAACCTTTATCAATTTTTGATATTTGTTTTTCAATACTAACCTCCAGCATTCCACTCATTCTGTCACTTAAATTAGCTTTATTTTTAGCTTTTAATAAAGTTTGCATAGCTTCCTTAAATAATAAAGCCATAGGGTTTTCTAAATTAGCTGGTAAACTATTATAAAAAGTTTCTGCAGATTTTGATCTCCAAAATTTTTCTTCAAATTCCTCTGACTCTATATTTATTTTTTTAAATAATTTAAATTTTTCGATAATAATAGCCCATGAATATATAGAGCAGGCAATAAGCGTAAGTATTACTGATTTTACAATAAAATCTGCTCTTAAAAACAAACTCCATAACGAAAAATCAGTATTTGATGCAAGTCCTACTGCTTGTGATGTAATATCAGCTTCCATTATTAAGCTTTCACACTAAAATGTGTCATGAATTTGACTTTATTAAAGTTAAATTAACCCTCTAATTTATAAGTTTCGTAATAAAAACTAGCTATTAAAATTGCATCCGCTTTGTTAGAATCTTTTTTCTTAGATAATTCTGATGAATAATAAGGAAATACTTCGATTGCCTTAGTTCTGCTGGCATCTTTTTCTGAATTAATAAGATTAAAGTACTTTTTCCATTTAGCAGGTCTAACAAAATACATCGGTAATTGCATTGCAGAACATATCCCTTTTAAAATTCCAAATGATTGACCAAAATTAAACATACTTGTAACTCCTTGACCAGGCATAGCCGAAACCTGCTCGATCACCACTTTAATATCTTCTTTTTTTAAATCTTTTATTCTTAAAGAAATTTCATGATAAATTTGAGCACCATTTACTTGTTTTTTATTTTTTTTCCCTTCAGGCATATTGGGCATTTCAACAACATCAATTATTTTTCCATCTTGAAAGAAACAAATAGAACCTGTTATACCGGGGTCAATTCCAATTATAAGCATTAATTATTTTTTAAATTAATATTTGAGTAAACATTTTGTACGTCATCATCATCTTCAAGAGTTTCTAGAAATTCAATTGCAGAGTCAATTTTATTTTTTTCAACATCAACACTTTTTAAAGGTACCCATTCGATTTCTGTAGAAATAAAATTTGCTATCGTTTTTTCAAGATTTTTTTTTACATTATAAATTTCATTCATAGGACATTGTATTTCATGAAAATTTTCATAGGAAATACATTCATCTGCACCCGACTCAATTGCTAGTTCGAAAATTTGTTCGTCTGAAATTTCTTTTTTATCTATTTTTATAATACCAAGTTGATTAAAATTATGAGAAGCAGATCCCTGTGTTCCTAAATTACCACCACTTTTTTGAAATATTGTTCTGATATTGGAGGCTGTTCTATTTTTATTATCTGTTAGAGCTTCAACAATTACTGCAATTTTATCTGGTCCAAAACCTTCATATCTTAAATTCTCAAAATTATTGTCATTACTAGCTGAGGATTTGTCTATTGCTCTTTCGATATTATCTTTTGGCATATTCGCTGATCTTGCAGCCTGGATGGCAGATCTAAGTCTGGGATTCATTGCTGGATCTTTGTCGCCTAATTTTGCAGCAACACTTATTTCTTTTGATAGTTTTGAAAATACTTTTGATCTTTGTTTGTCTGCTTTTCCTTTAGAATGTTTAATGCTTGCCCATTTTGAATGACCCGACATAATAATTAATGAGAATTTTTTAATTCTCCTCCATATATAAAGTTTTCAATTTTATTTGCTAAACCTGTTTCTATATCACAATCAACAATCACACCACATAAAGTAGCATCACCAATTGCTGGAAAGTGTTTAGTAGATTTTTTTTTTAGAAAACGATTAATTGAATTTTCTTTGTTCATTCCAATTACAGAGTCATAATCTCCACACATTCCTGCATCTGTTTGATAGGCAGTTCCTCCTTTAAGAATTCTAGCGTCATTTGTTGGTATATGGGTATGAGTACCAACAACTAATGTGGCCTTTCCATCAAAAAAATGACCGATTGCATTTTTTTCGCTAGTAATTTCACCATGGAAATCAACAACAAGAAAATCATAATCTTCTTTAAAATTATATTTTTTAATAAATTTTTCTGCCACTTGAAATACATCATCACATTTTTTCATAAATACATTCCCCATTAAATTTAGTACTCCAACCCTAATACCATTTTTTGAATTAAATATTTCAAATCCCTTTCCTGGAGAAGGTTCAAATAAATTTTTTGGCCTCAACAATCTATTTTCTTTTTCAATATGAGACATAGTTTCTTTCTGGTCCCAAACATGATTGCCTGTCGTAATGACATCCACACCACAGTTAAAAAAATCTTTACAAATTTCCTCTGTAAGTCCAACGCCTGCATCAGCAGCATTTTCACCATTAACTATAACAAAATCAATTTTATGATCTTTTATTTTTGATAGTAAATTGTTTAAGACCATTGAGCGGCCTGAGATACCCACTACATCCCCTAAAAAAAGGATTCTCATTTTATAATATCCTCATTTGTTATAATAAAATCAAGTTTTTGATCATGTTTGTTAATAGGAATTTTTTTTATTTTTTGACATGATAGAGCTAAGCCAATTTTGATAATATTTTTTTTTCTTGATAATTTTTCAATAAAACGATCATAATATCCACCACCATACCCCAATCTATTTAAATTTTTATCAAATGCGACCATAGGAATAAATAAAATATCAGGGTGAACTAATTTTTTTGCCTCTGGCTCTGGTATACCAAGATTATTAATTTTTAATGGATCAATAAAAGTCCAATTGTAAAAGTCCATTTGAAAACTTTTTTTAATTACTGGTAATGATATTTGATAATTATCTTTTTCAAATTTTTTGAGTAAATCTAAATCATCAAATTCAAAATTGATAGGAAAGTATCCACCAATTTTTTTAGCAATTATATTTTCTTTTTTAAAAAAATTAATAATTCTCTTATAATCTAACTTAATATTATCTTTATTATATGTTTCTCTAATTTTAAGAATTTTATTTCTTAATCTTTTTTTTAGCACAAGTTTATTGGACTGGATTTTCTAAATTAGCTTTTGCAACAAAATTTTCAATTTCATCAGCAGCATCTTCTATTATCTTTTCATAGTCTTGCTTATTTTTTTCAATTTCATTTTTAAATTCTTCATGATTTTGAGTCAGTTGAGCTATTTCTTCTTCTTTTTTATCTTTATATTCATAAACTAAAGATTTTAGCTCTCTAAATTTATTAGAAAGATCTTTTAACTGCTCTTTTTTTAATTCTACTTTTTTCTTGGTTTCAAAATATTCATCCATTACTTGAACAGAAGTAATTAATAAAAGTTTATTTTCACCAATATTTCCTAAATCATTTTTAAGTTTATTAAATTTTTCATTAATATGAATAAGCAATTCTTCTAGATGCTCCTCTTGTCCATCGTCACAAGACAATAAAAAATCTTTACCATTAAATTTGATATTTACATTTGCCATTTATCTATTTCTTCCAATAAAGTATCTGTTTCTTGATTTAATTCATCAATTTTTTCTGAAAATTCAGTTTCTTTTTTTTGTTCATCCAATTTTTGTTGTTTAATCTCCTCTAATTTCTGATTAAGAGCTTTATGTTCGCTCATTAGGTTTTGATATTTTTCTTCAATTTCTTTTTTTTCAATTTCTAATTGATTTTTTTGAGCATTCAAATTTTCTAGATTAGTTTTTAGTGAAGGGTTTTGTAATTTCAAATTCTTAAGTTTATTAATTGCAAAACTCAATTTTTTTTCTTTTTCAGTCTCTGTTTTCATATATATATGTTTATAATATTAAATTGAGTCTACGAAGTCTAGATAGGATAATTTTTGAACAAATTACATAAAGATTTATCAAACGCAATAAGGTTTTTGTCTATAGACGCGGTACAAAAAGCCAACTCAGGTCACCCTGGAATGCCTATGGGTATGGCCGATGTTGCTACAGTTTTATTTAGAAGTTTTTTAAGATTTAATCCCAATAACCCTAACTGGCTAAATAGAGATAGATTTGTTTTGTCTGCGGGTCATGGATCAATGTTATTGTATTCTTTACTTTATCTAACTGGATACAAAAGTGTTTCGATAAAGGATATTAAAAATTTTAGACAATTAAATTCAATTTGTGCAGGACACCCAGAATATCATCCTGGAACAGGAATTGAAACAACCACTGGTCCACTTGGGCAGGGTATTGCTAACTCTGTTGGATTTGCTGTAGCAGAAGAAATTCTTAAAAAAAAATTAGGTAAAGAAATAATTAATCATAAAACTTATGTTTTAGCAGGTGATGGTTGTTTAATGGAAGGCATAAGTCACGAAGCTATGAGTTTGGCTGGTCACTTAAAATTAAAAAATCTTATTATGCTTTTTGATAATAATTCAATTTCAATTGATGGACCAACAAGCTTGGCTGTATCTGATAATTATAAGAAAAGATTTGAAAGCTATGGTTGGGATTATATCTTAATTAATGGTCACAATGAAAAAGAAATATTTAATGCATTAAAAAAAGTTCAGAATGCAAAAAGACCTACTGTTATTTCATGTAAAACAAAAATTGGTTATGGGTCACCAAATAAATCTGGTAAATCATCTTCACATGGTAGTCCAATTGGGATAGATGAGATCAAACTTGTTAGAAAAACATTAAACTGGCAATATAACCCTTTTGAAATACCCAAAAATATTTTAAACGAATGGAAAAAAACTGGTGATAAAGGAATTAAATTAGAAAAAAATTGGAATAAATTTTATAAAAGAAAAAAATTTATAATAGATAAAATATTAAATAATAATTTTTCTAAATCATTAAAAATCGAAAAACAAATTTCATTAAAAGAAAATAAAAGCCTAGCTACAAGAAAATCTTCTGAATTAGTTTTGAATGCATTAACTAAAGAAAACAATACTTTAATTGGAGGATCTGCTGATTTAGCTGGATCTAATAATACTAAAACTAAGTACCAAAAAATTATAAATTCTAACAATTTTAATGGGGATTATATTCATTATGGTGTTAGAGAGCATGCAATGTGTGGAATAATGAATGGTATTGCACTTCATAGTAAGTTCATCCCTTATGGAGGAACATTTTTAATATTCTCAGATTATTGTAAGCCATCGATACGTCTATCAGCGCTAATGGGTCAAAGAGTTATATATGTAATGACACACGACTCTATTGGTTTGGGTGAGGATGGTCCAACCCATCAGCCAATAGAACAGTTGTCCGGCTTAAGATCTATTCCAAACCTAAATGTTTTTAGACCTGCAGATAGAATGGAAACTATAGAATGTTGGGAATTGTCTCTAAAAAATTCAAATATACCCAGTGTCTTATCATTGACTAGACAAAATCTTGATCCTATAAGAAAAAAATATTCAAACTTAAATAAATGCTCATTTGGAGCATACGAGGTTTTTAGAACAAATAAAAAGATCAGCCTCACTATACTTGCTAGTGGATCCGAAGTTAATCTTGCAATTGAAACTAGCCACAAATTAGCCAAAGACAAAATATACTCTAAAGTAATATCTGTTCCATGCCATGATATTTTTGACAAACAGTCATCTTCTTATAAGCAGAAAATACTTGGTGAAACAAAATTTAAAATATCTATTGAAGCTGCATCAACAGATTGTTGGAAGAAATATATTGGGACTGATGGTTTGACATTTGGAATAGAAACTTTTGGAAAAAGTGCACCTTATAAAGAGATTTATAAATATTTTGGATTAACAGCTGAAAATATTTCAAAAAAGACAAAAAACCTTATAAAGAATAAGAAATGACATTAAAAGTTGGAATAAATGGAATGGGCAGAATTGGTAGAATGGTAATTAGAGCAATCATTGAAAGCCAAAACAAAAATATAGAAATTAAACATATAAACAACCGATCCAATGCTGAAGCAAGCTGTACACTAATAAAATATGACTCTGTTCATGGAAAATTTAACGCAGAGTTAAAATTTGATGAAAAGCATTTAATTATTAATAAAAATAAAATTACTTTTTCTCAACACTCAAATATTGAAGATATAAATTGGAAATCATATGGAGTTGATTATGTTTTTGAATGTACTGGAAAATTTAATTCAAAAGATAAATTATTAGCTCACCTTAAAAATGGCGCTAAAAAAGTTATAGTTTCAGCCCCATGTAAAGGTGCAGATAAAACAATTGTATTTGGTGTTAACGAAAATATTTTAACAAATGATGACCAAATTATTTCGGCCGCTTCGTGTACTACTAATTGTCTGGCTCCTGTTGCAAATGTTTTAAATAATGATTTTGAAATTGAAAAAGGATTTATGACTACTATCCATGCTTTTACTAGTGATCAAAGAATTTTAGATAATTCTCATAAAGATCCAAGAAGAGCAAGATCTGCCAGTCAATCAATAGTTCCAACTTCTACAGGTGCCTCAAAAGCAATTGGTGAAATTATACCTGCTTTAAAAGGAAAACTTGAGGGTGTAGCTATGCGAGTGCCTACACCAAATGTTTCCTTAATAGAATTAGTTTTTTGTACTAAAAAAGAAATAAGTAAAGAAATCATAAATATGGCATTTACAAATGCAGTGAAGAAACAAACAAAAAAAGTTTTAGAAGCAACATCAGAAAAATTAGTATCCATTGATTTTAATCACAATTCAGCTTCTGCAATCGTAGATCTTTCCTTGACTAATGTTGTGGGTAAAAATATGGGTAAGATTTCTGCGTGGTATGATAATGAATGGGGCTTTTCAAACAGAATGTGTGATATAGCAGAATATCTTCATAAAAACTCTTAATGAAAAGTATAAAGGACCAGGCTGATCTTAATCAAAAAAATATATTACTTAGGTTGGATTTAAATGTTCCATTAGAAAATGGAGCAATTACTGATACCACCAGAATTGATAAAATATTACCAACAATTAAATATTTATTAGAAAAAAATGCAAAAATAATAATACTTTCACATGTTGGTAGACCCAAAGGTAAGGTCGTCAAAGAACTATCCCTTGAACCTATATGTGAAGATCTAAAAATCAAATTAAAAACTGATATTAAATTTATCACTAAAAATATTCTAGAAATAAATTCAACTGATCTTTTTAAAAATCAAAATGAAAAAATTGTGATACTTGAAAATCTTAGGTTTTATGGAGAAGAAGAAAAAAATGACAACACTTTTGCTAAACATTTGGCAAGTTTAGCTGATATTTATGTTAATGATGCATTTTCATGTTCTCACAGAGCGCATGCCTCTATTTTTGAAATAACAAAATTTATTACCTCATATTCAGGTCTCCAATTTGACTTAGAAATTGAAGCATTAACTAAGATTACTTCTGAAATTAAGAAGCCTATTACTTGTATAATTGGTGGCTCTAAAATTTCTTCTAAAATTAATATTATAAAAAATTTAATCCCGAAGTTTGATAATATTATAATAGTTGGAGGAATGGCCAATAATATAATTAAATACCAAGGTCATGAAATTGGAAAATCTCTTCAAGAGGATAATTGTCATCAAATCATTGAAGGAATATTTTCTTTATCAAAAAAAGAAAATTGCGAAATACTTTTTCCAGAAGATGTTGTGGTTGGAAAAAATTTAAATGGTGATCCAACAATAAAAGAATTAAAGGATATTTCTAAAGATGACTTAATTTTAGATATTGGTCCTAAATCAATAAAAACCATCAATAACTTAATAGATAAAAGCAATACTGTCCTTTGGAATGGACCTGCAGGTTATTTTGAAAACCCTAATTTTGCTAAAGGAAGTATTCAGATTGCAAAAAAAATTGTCGAAAATAATAATAATAATACAATTTATTCTGTAGCAGGTGGAGGTGATACTGTTTCACTATTAAATACTATCGATGCAATTAATTCTTTTAATTTTGTCTCAACCGCAGGTGGAGCTTTTTTAGAATTTCTTGAAGGAAAAGAACTTCCTGGTATAAAAGCTCTTAATTAATATGTCAGAACTAAACAAAATAGCACTTAAAATACTGTCAAATGGTAAGGGCATCCTTGCAGCAGACGAAAGTAATGGCACAATGACAAAAAGATTAGATTCTGTTGCGGTTCCTTCAACTCCAGAAAATAGACTATTATTTAGAGAAACACTTTTTACGTCAGAAGGAGTAAAAAAATTTATTGGTGGGGTTATTTTATATGATGAAACAATTAAACAAATTTCTAATTCTAACAAAGCTATACCAGAATTAATCTCTGCAACAGGTGCTGTACCTGGAATAAAAGTTGATACTGGAGCTAAGGTTCTAGCAAGTTCTCCAGAAGAAAAAATTACAGAAGGTCTTGATGGTTTAAGAGAAAGGTTGAAAGAATATTATAAATTAGGCGCAAGATTTACAAAATGGAGAGGTGTTTATAATATTACAAAAAAGCACCCAAGTGAATTATCTATTCATTCAAACGCACATGCTCTTGCAAGGTACTCGGCCTTGGTTCAAGAATGTGGAATGGTGCCAATAGTAGAACCGGAAGTTTTAATGGATGGTGATCATTCAGCTGAAGACTGTTTTAACAAAACTTCAAAAGTTATTAAAAAATGTTTTGAGGAGTTAATGCTTCATAATATTGACTTCAGTGGAATTATTTTAAAACCTAACATGATTTTAGCAGGAACTAGTTCTGATAAGAAGATATCAAATGAGGAAACTGCTAAACTTACTCTAAAATGTCTTAAAGAAAATGTACCAACTGAAGTGCCTGGTATTGCATTCCTATCAGGAGGTCAAACAGAGCTTGAGGCAACAGAAAATTTAAATTTAATAAATAAGTACAATGATACAAATTTTATTATGACCTATTCATATGGAAGGGCCTTACAACAAAGTGCTCTTAAATTCTGGTCAAAAGATGTTAAAAATATTGAAGGCACACAAAACGTATTTAATCATAGAGCAAACATGTGTACATTAGCAGCTCAAGGGAAATGGTCAGCTGAACTTGAGTCTCAATAAAAAAAATACAAAGTTTATATATTTAATTTCACCAAATAAAATAGAAGACGATGAATTTTATACTAATTTATCATTAGTATTAAAATCAGGAAAAGTTAGCTATTTTCAATTGAGACTAAAAAAAGAAACAATCAAAAATAAACTTATTATTGGAAAAAAAATTCGAACAATATGCAAGAAGTACAAAATAAAATTTTTAGTGAATGATGATCCCATGATTGCAAAAAAACTGAATGCAGATGGTTGTCATTTGGGCCAAAGCGACATTAGTATTGTTAAAGCGAGAAAACTATTAAAGAATAAGATTATTGGTGTTACCTGTCATAATTCAATAAAATTAGCAAAAAAAGGAATTTCGGATGGGGCTGATTATTTAGCATTTGGTGCGTTTTACTCAACTCAAACTAAAAAAGTTAAATATAGAGCTAATTTGAGAATACTGAAATCTGTAAAAAAGATAACTACCTTACCGGTTGTTGCTATTGGTGGTATAAAGTTGAATAATTACAAAAAACTCTTATTGAATAAAGCTAACTTTTTAGCTATTTCAGGCTACATTTGGCACAATAAAAAATATAAACCTTTAGAAGCTATTAAAAAATTAAAATGAAAATATACGCAAGTGAAATTAGAGTTGGGATGCTAATAGAATATAAAGATGATCTTTGGCAAGTTTTAAAAACTCAGCATGTAAAACCTGGTAAAGGTGGTGCTTTTGCACAAGTTGAAATGAAAAGTGTAAATAAAAATACAAAATTAAATGAAAGATTTAGATCAAGTGAATCTGTTGAAAAGGCTTCATTGGATGAGACAAAATTTAATTATCTTTATGAAGATGAAACAGATTATTATTTTATGGATCCTAAATCTTATGATCAAATTAATATTAAAAAAGAAACAGTAGGTGAAAAAGGTAAAATGCTAACAGAAAACTTGGAGGTTAATATAAGTTTCTATAATGAAAAACCTTTAACGGTAGAATTGCCTAATCAAGTGACATGTACTATTGAGGCAACTGATGTGGCTCTAAAAGGACAAACAGTTTCCTCTTCTTATAAGCCTGCCGTATTAGATAATGGAGTAAACATTCAAGTTCCCCCTTTTATTGAAAGTGGTGACAAAATCATAGTTGATACTCGAACTATGGAATACATAAAAAAGATATAATTTTTATGCAATCTATATCGGCTAATCTAAACGTTATGATTAAAGCTGCTGAAAAAGCATCTAGAGCATTAATCAGGGATTTTGGAGAAATAGAAAAATTACAGGTCTCAATTAAAGGCCCTACTGACTTTGTATCAAACGCTGACCTAAAAGCTGAAAAAATAATTATAGAAGAATTAAAAAAAGCAAGACCTTACTATTCTATTATCAGTGAAGAAGATGGTTCTGAAAATAACAAGGATAAGGAACATACTTGGATCATAGATCCTATTGATGGTACTACAAATTTTTTACATGGTGTACCTCACTTTGCAATATCTATAGCCTTAAAATATGGTAATGAAATTATTTCAGGTTTAATTTATGACCCAATTAAAGATGAAATGTTTTATGCTGAAAAAGACAGTGGTGCTTTCTTTAATAATCAAAGGATAAGAGTGTCCAAAAAAAAGGAGCTTAATAGCTGTTTGTTTGCAACAGGTGGTGTGGCTAAAAATGAAGTCGACTTACCTTTAAGAAAATCTGGAAGTGCCGCTCTAGATATTGCCTATGTTGCAGCAGGTCGATATGATGGTTATTTTCAAAATGATCTTAATTTATGGGATATAGCAGCAGGTATAATATTGGTGAAAGAAGCAGGTGGAATGATTAATGAAATCGACCTTTCACAAAATAAAAATATACAAATAAGAGCTTCGAGCATGGCAATTAATGACAAAATGCTTGAAAAATTAAAGAACTTTTAATTGTTTTATAGAATTCTTTTGCTATAAGTCTCGATATGAAAAAAGACATTCACCCAGACTACCACACAATTACAGTAGAAATGACTGATGGAACTCAATTTGAAACAAGATCAACTTGGGGGAAAAAAGGAGAAGTTTTAAGATTAGAAATAGATCCAAAATCACATGCTGCTTGGACAGGTGGAAAACAAAAATTAATGGATAAGGGTCGTGTTAGTAAGTTTAATAAAAAATTCCAAAACTTCAGATCAGAAAAAAAAGATTAAATGTCAAATGTACCTTTGATGCCAATGGCAACAGCTGTTTGGCTAGTAGAAAATACTACACTTACATTCAAGCAAATTGCTAAATTTTGTAATTTACATGAAGTAGAAGTACAAGGAATTGCTGATGGTGAAGTTGCAAAAGGAATTATGGCTTATAACCCAATTATATCTGGCCAGCTTACTAGAGAAGAAATTGAATTAGCCTCAAAAGATGAAAATAAAGAATTACAAATTAAAAATACTGATATCGAAATTTCAACTGAGGATAAAAAAATTAAGAAGTATATTCCTTTATCAAAAAGACAAGATAAGCCAGACTCAGCCTTATGGTTAATTAAACACCATTCTTTGTTAAAAGATTCACAAATTGCAAAGCTTGTTGGTGTTACTAAGGCTTCAGTTACTGCAATTAAAAATAAAAGTTACTGGAATTATAATAATTTAAATCCTAAAGATCCTGTTGCATTAGGGTTATTCTCTCAAAAAGATTTGGTAGAGGCTATTGAAAAAGCAGAAAGACGAATTAAAAGAGAGAAAAAAGAAAAGGAGAAGGCAAAATTAGCAAGGGAAGTCTCAAACATTGAATAATTTTAATAGACAGTAAAATTATATAATGTTAGTTAAACACACTTAAAATTTATGAAAATAGAAGTTAAAGATAATAATATTGAACAAGCTCTAAGAGTTTTAAAAAGAAAATTACAACGTGATGGTTTTTTTAAAGTGGTAAAATTAAAAAGTGTTTACGAAAAACCCTCTGAAAAGAAAAAAAGAATTCTACAAGAGAATATTAAAAGAGTTAAAAAACTTAATAAGCTTAAAAATAGAATTTAAATATACCGCGGGGTGGAGCAGTCTGGTAGCTCGTCAGGCTCATAACCTGAAGGTCGGCGGTTCAAATCCGTCCCCCGCAACCAAAATCAATTAAATTTTAAATTTAGATTTTTTGCTATCAACCAAAAAAGCTTTAACCGTTTCTTTGGTAAGTTGATCGAATGTTTTTCCAAAATTCTCTATTTTTTCAATAGTTGCTGGTGGAATAGTGATAATATGGCAACCTAACTGTTTTGCTTGTAGATAATTATAAGGCTCTCTAACACTCGCCCAAAGTATTTCAACATTTTTAAACTTTTTTGCTACAGAAATACTTTTTTTAAATTCTGGGATTGGATCTTTACCAGTATCACCTGCTCTACCAGCAAATATCGAAATTATAACTTTAGTTTTTTTATTAATTAATTTCAGAATTTTTTCTGTCTGTTTAGCGCTATATACTGCTGTAATATTAAGTTTAATATTTAAACTATTAAGCTCTTTAATTATCTTGCCCATAAAAATACCTCTAGAATTAGCCACTGGGACTTTTACATAAACATTCTTTCCCCAGGTATTGATCTGAAGAGCTTGTTGCTTCATTTGTTTATATTCATCAGCAAAGACTTCTAAAGAAACAGGCTTGTTATTACAAATTTTTAGTATTTTCTTCGAATAAGATTTGTAATCTTTCGCTCCTGCCTTCCTCATTAAGCTTGGATTAGTTGTAAATCCCTTAACTATTTTTTTCTTATTAAATTTTTTAATTTGATTTAATTCTGCAATGTCACAAAATATTTTTATTGTCATTAGTCTTAAAGATTTTTAGTTATGTCTTCAGTCATCTTTTTTGCATCAGCAAATAGCATTAAAGTATTTTCTTTATAAAATAGGTCATTATCAATTCCAGCATATCCAGGAGATAAACTTCTTTTTACAAATAATACAGACTTACATTTTTCAACATCTAATACAGGCATTCCATAAATTGGGCTTTGAGGGTCAGTTTTTGCAACTGGATTTGTTACATCATTTGCCCCAATTACAAATGCAACATCTGCGTTAGCAAAATCATTATTAATTTCTTCAAGTTCAAAAACCTCATCGTAAGGAACGTTTGCCTCAGCTAACAATACATTCATATGTCCCGGCATTCTTCCTGCTACAGGATGAATTGCATAAGTCACCTTAATATCATTTTTCTTTAAGGTATCTACCATCTCTCTTAGTGCGTGTTGTGCTTGAGCTACAGCCATTCCATAACCTGGAACAATTATAACAGATGATGCATTTTTCATTAAGAAAGCTGCATCTTCAGCATTACCACTCTTAACAGGTTTTTGTTCTTTATTTCCAGATGATGCGGATTGTTCTGTTGCACCAAATCCTCCTAAGATTACATTAAAGAAAGAACGGTTCATACCTTTGCACATTATGTAAGATAAAATTGCACCTGAAGATCCAACAAGAGCTCCTGTTATAATCAATGCAGTATTTTCTAAAGTAAAACCAATTCCTGCAGCAGCCCAACCAGAGTATGAATTTAACATAGATATTACTACTGGCATGTCTGCCCCACCAATAGGGATAATTAATAAAAATCCTATTAAAAATGAAACAGCTATTAATATCCAAAAGAAATTAGAGGACTGGGATGAGCATAACAAGTAAGTTAAAATTATTATTGAGATCAACAATAAAGCATTAAGAAAATGCTGCCCTTTAAAAGTAATTGGTGAACCTGACATTATTCCTTGAAGTTTTAAAAAAGCAATTATTGAACCTGAAAATGTTATGGCACCAACTGCAGCACCTATTGACATTTCAATTAAGCTTGCAAGTTTTATATCTCCTGGTGATCCAAGACTAAAAGCTTGTGGATTTAAAAAAGCTGAGATTGCAACAAATACTGCTGATAAACCAACTAAGCTATGAAAACCTGCAACTAATTCTGGCATTGCTGTCATTGGTATTTTGTAAGCTATGAAAGCTCCTATTAACCCACCCACTGCTAAAAAAATTAGTACATAAATCAATCCACTAGAAAAATTTCCAACTGTTAAAAAGGTAACTGTAATTGCAATAATCATACCCAAGATTCCAAAGAAATTACCTTGCCTTGAAGTTTCAGGTGATGAAAGTCCTCTTAGTGCTAATATAAACAGAACACCAGAAATTAAATAAAATATAGCTGATAAATTTGCTGACATAATTATTTATCTTTCTTTTTTTTTATACATTTGAAGCATTCTTTGCGTTACTAAAAATCCTCCAAATATATTCACCGCTGCAAGTGATATTGCTAGAAAACCTAAAATATTAGAAACAGTAAAAATACTATCAGTGCCTACACCAGCTAAACCTGCGATTATTGCGCCAACAATAATTACTGATGATATGGCGTTAGTAACTGACATTAATGGAGTATGCAAAGATGGGGTTACACTCCATACGACATAATAGCCTATAAAAATTGATAAAATGAAGATACTTAATCTAAATATAAAAGGGTCTATTTCCATAAGTTTATTTTATTAAAGTTTTTTCTATTATTTCATCTTCTAAATTAATATTAATCCTTTTATTTTCCTTATCATATAAGTTGGATACAAAATTAAATACATTTTTTGAATATAGGTTTGATGCTGAAACTGGAAGCTTATTAAGTATATTGGTTTCACCCATAATCTTTACACCATTTTTGACTACAATTTTATCAACTTCTGTAAATTCAGCGTTTCCACCCTGAACTGCTGCCAGATCATAAATAACTGAACCAGGCTGCATATTTTCAATCATTGAACCTTTAATAATTAATGGAGCTTTTTTGCCTGGGATTAAAGCTGTGCATATTACAATATCAATTTTTTTTAAAGTTTCTGCTAATAAATCCTCTTGTTTTTTTTTGAATTCTTCTGAAGCTTCTTTCGCATAACCACCTTCAGTTTCAAGGTTTTCAGAGCCTTGTACTGTTAAAAATTTTCCACCTAAACTTTCAACTTGTTCCTTTGAAGCTAATCTAACATCTGTTGCAAATACGATTGCACCCATTCTTTTTGCAGTTGCAATTGCTTGAAGACCTGCAACGCCCGCACCAACCACTAATACTTTTGCTGCTGGAATAGTACCAGCTGCTGTCATCATCATTGGAATTGCTTTTTCAAAATTTGCAAACGACTCAATCACCGCTTTATAACCGGCAAGGTTAGCTTGGGAAGAAAGTATATCCATTGATTGAGCTCTAGTTATTCTTGGTAACATTTCTAAAGAAAAAACATTAATATTTTTTTTAGATAAATTTTCTATTTTTTCTTTATTAGCATAAGGATTGAATACTCCAATAAGCGTTTGGTTTTCTTTTAAATTTGAGAAGTTTTCATCAGATAATAAGCTTAACTGAATAATAATATTAGCTTTACTTAATATTTCTGTTTCGTTAGAAGAAATTTCAACGCCTAAATCTTTATACTCACTATCTTTAAAGCCTAAGTGTTCACCATACTTAGTGGTCAAAGAAATTTCAAAACCAAGAGCTATATATTTATTTGCAATCTCAGGAGTAATTGCAATTCTTTTCTCAATATTTTGATTTTCTAAAATTGAAACAATTCTCATAAGAGAACTCTACAATAAAAATAATGCCATTAAAACTAATACAGCTATAACAGCGACAGTTCCCCACAAGACAAATTTTGTGAAATTATTCCAGGTATTTTTATGGTCTTGGTTATCCATAAAAATTACTTCTGTCTTGCTTTAAACTTTGGGTTTGTTTTATTAATTATATAAACTCTTCCTCTTCTTCTAACTAATTTAGAATTAAGATCTCTTTTTTTTAGGGATTTTAACGAGCTTTTAATTTTCATAATTTTTTTTTAGCCGGCAATGTCCTACTCTTCCGTGTCTTAAGACAAAGTACCATTGGCGCTGAAGGGCTTGACTTCCGAGTTCGGAATGGGATCGGGTATTACCCCTTCGCAATAATCACCGGCGAAAGTGTTATATCTAAAATAATTATTTTGTAAACAAGGAATTGTAATCTTTTTTTAGTCATTTTTAACAATATTCTTCACATAATCCTCAAGGTCAATTTTTCCAAACAATTTATGAACTTTATTCGATAAATTCATGCTTGTTAAAGCTGATGCATATCTTTCACCTTTTCTGGATGGTAGTAATTTAATTTTAACATTAAATAATTTTGCAACTTCAATAATTGTATAACTTTTCCTATTAGATATACTGTAGTGCTTAGACTGATTTTTTTTCCATGCATAATAACAGGCTTCAACAGTATCGTTGATATGTGTAAATCTTCGAGATTGCGATCCTGGCCTAACAACTGTTAATGGTAATTTTCTTTTAAACTGATTTTCAAATATTCCTATTACAGTAGACATTGGTCCTGTTTTTATTTGACCTGGTCCATAAACATTATAAAAATACAGTATTTCAAATTTAAAATTAAACCATTTTTTTAAGTTCTCCAATAATTCTAAATTTTTAGCTTTAGTAAATGCATATGGAGATAAATTTTTATCATTTCCTCTATTGCCAATACTTGCTGATGTTGCTGAATACACAAGTTTTATTTTATTTAAAAGGCAGAAATTAAATACCTCATGAGAACCAATATTATTAGAGTCGATGCAATCATTCATATTTAAAAAGCTTTGATAAATTCTAGAAAACTCACCAAAATGAAATATAGTTTTTATTTTATTAATTTCTTTTTTTAATATTTTTTTAACATTCTTTGTATTTCCTCTAATATATTTAACTCGGCTATCATTTATATGATTTTTTATTTTACCTGTAGAGTAATTATCTATACTAATAATTTTAAATTTTGTTCTTTTGAGCAATAAAGCAATTAGATTGGAACCAACAAATCCAGCTCCTCCTGTTACAATAATAATATTTTTCATTAAAGTTCCCTAATTTCCTTTTTATATGATATGTAGGTATCTAATATAGATTTTTTAAGGTCAATTTTGCTTTTCCATCCAAATTTTTTTGCTAAGGATATGTCCATAACCTTTCTTTTAACTCCATTAGGTTTATTTAAATTATATTTAATATTAATTTTTTTTTTTGGTAAAATAGTTTTCACAATTAATTTTGCATAGTATTCAATTGTAAAATCTTTGCCAGTTCCAATATTGATGAGTGTTGGTTTTTTCTTTTTATTCATAAAATAAACACAAGCATTAGCAATATCATCAACATGAATAACTTCTCTTTTTGCTTTACCATTGCCCCACAAAACAAGAGAATTTCTTTTACTTTTTTTAAGTTTATGAATTTTTCTAATCAACGCAGGAAAAAAATGGGAATTTAACTCATCATAATTATCATTAGGACCAAAAGTGTTAGTTGGCATTAAGCAAGTGTAGTTTGTTTTGTATTGTAAATTGTAACTTTCACATAGTTTTACTCCAGCAATTTTTGCTATGGCATAGGCATCGTTTGTTGGCTCAAGCTCACCTGTTAATAAATAGCTTTCTTTGATTGGTTGTTTACAATTTTTAGGATAAACACAGCTTGAGCCTAAAAATATTAGCTTTTTAACTCCTGAAAGATAAGCACCATTTATAATGTTAGATTGGATTGCTAGATTTTCATATAAATAATCTGCTTTATATTTTTTATTAGAATATATTCCACCAACTTTTGCTGCTGCTAAAAAAATAAAAGCTGGTTTATTTTTTTTTAAAAATTTAAGAACTTTTGATTGATTAATAAGATTTAATCTTTTTTTACTAGCTACTAGAATATTATTATATCCTTTTTTTTTCAACTCTCTTACAATTGCACTTCCAACTAGGCCATTATGTCCAGCTACATAAATTTTAGAATTTAAATTTATCACTTTAATAAATTACTTAACTCTTCACTCACCATTTCTTTCACAAGTTTGATGGTATTGTATTTAGGTTTCCAATTTAATTCTTTTCTGGCTTTACTTGAGTCACCAAGTAAGGTGTCTACTTCTAATGGTCTAAAATATTCTTTATCGCACTCTATAAAACAATTTTCTTTTTCATCATAACATTTTTGATGAATTCCCTTACCTCTCCATGAGTATTTTATATTGAGCTCTTTAAGTGATAAATTTATAAAATCCTTTACTGAATGTTGTTTTCCTGTTGATATTACATAATCATCGGGTGTTTTTTTTTGTAACATTTTCCACATTGCTTCAACATAGTCTTTTGCATGACCCCAATCTCGTTTAGCATCCAAATTACCTAAAAATAATTTTTTTTGTTTTTTTAATTTTATTCTACATAGAGCCATAATTATTTTTTTTGTAACAAAAGTTTCGCCCCTAACTGGGCTTTCATGATTAAATAATATCCCATTGCAAGCAAAAATATTAAAGGCTTCTCTATAATTAACAGTTATCCAGTGTGCATAAACTTTTGCAACACCATAGGGACTTCTTGGGTAAAAAGGTGTTTTTTCTGTTTGAGGTATTTGAATAACTTTTCCAAACATTTCTGAAGTACCCGCTTGATAAAATTTAGTTTTTTTTTCAAAACCGTGAAACTTAATTGCTTCTAAAATTCTTAAAGCACCAAGTCCATCAGCATTGGCTGTATATTCAGGAACTTCAAACGACACTGCAACGTGTGATTGTGCAGCAAGATTATAAATTTCATCAGGTTTAATATTTTTAATTATTGATGATACAGAAATAGCATCAGTGATATCACCATAATGTAAAATAAATTTTCTTTTTCTCTCATGGGGATCTTGGTAAAGATGATCTATTCTACCGGTGTTGAATGAAGACGATCTTCTTTTAACACCATGAACTATATAATTTTTTTTAAGTAAAAATTCAGCAAGATAAGAGCCATCTTGGCCTGTAATTCCAAATATTAAAGCTATCTTTTTTTTCATTTTTTATTAAAAAAAATTTTGCTTATTCTTAAGCATTCGTTTTTAAGCTCTAAAACATTATTTTTAATTTTAATTTTTTTCATAAGTTTATTATTATTTAATGTAAAACTATCATTATTAAAACTATTTTTTGGATTAATAACTTTTATTTTTTTTGTATTATAAAAATTTAACCAAGCAATCAATTGGTTTATATAGATTTTCTTACCTAAGGATATATTAAATATTCCAAAAGAATCTTTTTTAATCAATTCATAAACAATTTGATTAAATTTACTAATAGAAATGAAATCTTTGAATATCTTCTTATTATTATAAATAAAACCTTTTTTTGCCATTTCAAAAAAAATATCACTAAAAGTATTATGAAGTTTTCTCTTATGTTTATTTGGGAAATTAATAATATTACAAACTCTTAAAGTTAAAACTCTTGATCTAAGAATTTTTTTTACAGAAACTTCTGATATAAGTTTATTTTTTGAATAATTACAATTTGGTTCTTTTTTATCTAATTCTTTAATATTAAATTTAGTTTTATAAATTTTTCTAGTACTTAGCATAACCAATTTAGTCTTTAAATTTATAATTTTTTCAGCAATTATAAGATCATTGTCATTTTTATTAGCATATTTATTTTTTACAAATTTATGGTTAGATGTACAATTAATGATAATATCAAAATTATTTATATTCTTATTTTTAAGAAAACTTCTGAAACCAATCCTGTAAATATTTATTTTCTTACTTTTAAAATAGTTGAATAAGTTTTTGCCAATAAGTCCATTTTTACCAATAATCAATATTTTTTTTTTCATTTTATAAAAAAATAAATAAAATTTGTTAATAAATAGTCTAAGTTTTTTGCATGATTTATTCTATTTTTATCAAAAAAATATTGAACATAATCATGAGCTTGTTTACGTCTTCTCCACCATGCAAATGACAAAAATTTAAAATTTGATGAAATCATACCTTGAGATTGTCTATAGTAAGTTAGATTTTTATCTAAAATATTAAAATCTTTTTTAATATATCTTAAATACAAACCAATCCTAAAATCCATCCAAATATCAGGAAATAAATTAAAATTTATTTTTCTAAACATTTTAATAAAGTCATCTCTTTTTATTACAATGCAACTTTGAGGTGGGATATACGGCCAATAATTGGGGAAAAAAAATTTTTTATTTTTAATAAATTTTAATTCATTTTTATATTTGTAAATAGGCAAATCAAACAATGAGGATATTTGTTTATTTTTTATAAAAAAATTGGTTATGAATTTTATTTTATTTTTTTTAAAAAAATCATCACTATCTAATAAAAATAAAATTTCACCCTTACTTTTTTTAAAAGCTCTATAGTATGCATTCATTTGATTATAAGAACCATATTTTCCTCTTTTTCTATTTCTTATAATCTTTATGTTTTTATATTTACTAATTTTTTTAACAGAATTATCTGATGATGCATCATCATGAATTATTATTTCTATATTTTGGTAGATTTGTTTTTTTATAGAGTCAATACATTCAGTTAAATACCTCTCATTATTATAATTAGCAATTAATACGGATACTGCAATATCTTTCAATTTATAGACTCTTCTCTTTTATAAATATATTCAAATGTTTTTCTAAAAGGCATTCTAGATTTATATATTTTATTAAAATTGTTTTTAATTAATAACTTGTTGATATTTTCAAAAGT
The DNA here is from genome assembly GCF_059418005.1 of Candidatus Pelagibacter sp. PS_10_02. Lineage (NCBI taxonomy): Bacteria > Pseudomonadati > Pseudomonadota > Alphaproteobacteria > Candidatus Pelagibacterales > Candidatus Pelagibacteraceae > Candidatus Pelagibacter > Candidatus Pelagibacter sp. PS_10_02. The sequence goes on along the minus strand of NZ_CM182076.1, from coordinate 169,734 downwards.
ATAACCTTTTTTTATCATGTTATCATAATGATGTTCAAACATAATAATATCAACTAATTTAATTTTATTTTCTAAGCCTAATAATATTTCAAATTCATATCCTTCCGTATCTATTTTAATAAAATCTATTTTTTTTATATTATTTTTTTCAATATAATCTTTTAACTTTAATACTTTTATTTTTATTTTTTGGAAAGTTTTTTTATTATTTAAAAAATTAATTAATCTAAATTTTCTTTTATAATATTTAGACTCTTTATTTATATCTTTAATTGTTGATGATGAACTTTCATTAAACTGGTTAAATTCAATAATCTTATTTTCTGCACCAAGAGCTATATTTTCTAAAACTATCTCGGTATTATTATATTCTTGTTTATTTTCATCTATTTTTTTTTTTAAAAATTCAAAATTAATTGGACTTGCTTCAAAAGAAATAATCTTTTTTATAATAAAATTTTTTGAGAAGAGTTTAATTGACTCTCCTTTGTGTGCACCAATATCTACAAGAATTTTAAAATCATTATACTTATTTTTTTTTAAAAATTTAATCCACTTTTTTTGATAAGAGTAATCAAATAAACTAAGTCCCCATAGGATTATTTTTTGAATCATTGATTTATAAATATAATCTTACCCATTACTTTTTTTATTTTAACATTTTTATTACAATTAAAATTTTTATTTTTTTTACAGTTATTATATTGTTCTATTAATTGATCCATTATTTTTTGTATTCTGAAATGATTTTCATCAATAGGATAGTAAGTTTGCATGATTGGTTTGTAGCTATATAGCTCAACTTCATTAGCTATTCTATTTATATTCCTCAATAAAAAAATAACTATAGTTAAAGAAACTAATACAATACAAATTTTTGAATATTTTTTTAGGTCAATTTGAGAGGATCCAAGTTTTACTGATATTGGAATAAATATTAATAAAGCTATAATATGGTAACCACCATACCTAAGGGATGGATGATTATAAAACCATTCAATGCCTAAGATCAAAATTGACAAATAAACTAAATACACATGAGGGTCTACAATGATTATTGTTTTTTTAAAAAAGCTTTTTCTAAAGAAAAAGAGGAATATGCAAATTAACAATAATATACCTAATATAAAGTCACTTACTTTATTAAAAAAGTAAATATCAACCCAATTACTTATCCAATTAAAATTTTTTATATATTCCTCAGGATTGTCTATCCTAAAATTTGGACCCGCACCTCCCTTCGACCACAACTCATACCATTCATTCATTTGTTCAACTTGTGTCAATGGTATGCCCCAATTGATCCCATTAAGACACGTTAAACTTAATGGATAAACTAAACAGCCCGTATTAATAAAATATGTAAATAAAACAAATAAAAATAAAAATAAAAATAATACAAAATATTTATTAATTATTAAAAAATACCAGGTTTGAGAATAATTTTTATTTTTTTTTAAGATATAAAAAAATAATGGAATAAAAAAAATTATGTATAAAATATAAAAACTTTTAATAGAAATAATCAATGCACCAAGGAAATATATATAAAATAAATTAAAAGTTTTAACAGTCTTTAAATTAATAAAATTTAACAATTCAATTATGAATAAGAATATCAATATCATTGCAGCCCGGTCGGTTCCATATTCAGATATCCTATAAAAAAATATATTTATAAAAACAAATGAAAGTAAGCTTAAAAATTGAATTAAATTTAATCGCTCAACTTTAGCAAATGTAAATTTAAAATAATTATGGATTTTCTTTAGAAGAACAATGTTTGCAAATCCTAAGACAAATAAAGAAGTAAAGTTAAATAAATAAAATTTCGCATAAGGCAAATAAAATAAAGAGTTTATATAAAATATAGATGATGGTGTTCTAAAGCCATGATTAAATTGGCCAATTCCTAAATGTAAACTTTGTTGTGTTAGATAATATGCATAAGGAAAGTGATAATATGGAAAATCGTCATGATTTTTAAATTGAAGTACAGCACAAAATAATAAAATAAAAACTATAAAAGAAAAAATAATTTCACTTTTATACAAAGAATATTTTTGTTTTACCAAATAAATAAATAAAATTAATCCAATAAAGAGTATTGTAAGATTATGAATTTCAGTGTGAGCAATAAAAAGATTGCTAAAATACGAATATACAATTAATATATAAATTCCAAATAAACCTGCATATCCAAAGTTAATAAAATTAAATTTAATTTTTAGTAATTTTAGAGAATATAGGCCATAGCCAACTATAGACGTAAGAATTAGAAAGTAATATGTAATAAATATGAAAAAATTATACATTATGTAAATATTGTTATTAACTTATATTTTATTGATATATTAATTTTGTTTATAAAATTTAAATTAACCATTGTCTAAATAATTAACATAAATGGATGAACTAACCTTGATAATACCTGCAAAAAATGAAGCAGAAAGTCTTCCAATTGTCTTAGATGAATTAAAAAAATATAATTATAAAATAGAAATTATTTTACACGTCACTGACTTAGACACAATTCAAGCAATCAAAGAATATGATGTAAATATAATTTATCAAGAAAACTCAGGATACGGTGATGCTTTAATTCAAGGAATCAAGCAGTGCAAGACAAAATACTTTTGTATTTTTAATGCTGATGGATCTTTTAATCCTTCAGAAATAAACCAAATGTTCAAAACTTTACAATCTAAAAAATTAGATTTTATATTTGCATCTAGATATCAAGCTAACTCAGGAAGTGAAGACGATACAATAATAACACTAGTTGGTAATTACATATTTACATATATTGGTAAAATATTTTTTAAACTCACTATTAGCGACATTTTATACACCTTTATAGTTGGTAAAACTGAACAAGCAAATATGCTAGATTTAACTCAAAAAAACTTCTCTTTTTGTGTTGAACTACCAATAAAAGCAAAAAAAATGAAAATGCAATTAGGGAGTATAAACTCTTATGAACGAAAAAGAATTGCGGGCAAGAAAAAGGTTAATGCTTTTATAGATGGATTCTTAATATTAAAACACATGATAAAATTATTTTTTACTAAGCTTTAAAATTTTTTAGTTTTTTATGCAGTAACTTTTTATACAAAAATAGATAAACAATTATATTAACTGTTATTATTAATATTTGTGTTTTTGTGTGACTATAAAACTGAGTAGCAATTACAATGCACATTAAATTATAAATATTGATTATCATGCCAGTCATTGTGTTTAAATAAATACTTTTAATATTAAAATTTTTTTTTAAATATAAAAAAATAATTTGATGTAAGTGGTTGGTATCTGGGTCGAGTGGTGATCTTGATAATTTTTTTTTTCTTAAGATTGAAAATAAATTTTCAAAAGCTGGATACCAAAGCAAACAAACGACAAAATATGGAGAAATATTATTATTGATTTGATAAGTATTTATCAAACATAAGGCAAATAATAAGCCTAAAAAATATGACCCTCCATCACCCAAATAAAGTTTATTAAAAAAATTTAATATGAGTAGTGCTATCAATACAGGTATTAAATTATAAAAATCCACAATTTGACTTATTTCAACGCCGTTTAAGTCAAGATAGTGAAGACTTAAAGAAATAATTAAACAATATCCAACAAGCGATGTGTTTACTCCATCTATAAAATTACAACCATTAATTATAATTAAAATACAAAATATTGAAAAAAATATTCTAAATGTATTATTTGTCAGTAATTGATCTAAAAAAATTATTTTAGTCTGAGGAACTGTAATAGAAGAAAAATACACAACACCTAAAACTATTAAAGTTTGAATAATAAATCTCAATTTTGGTGAATTAATTTTTTTTATATCTGATAAAAAGCCAACACAAAATATAAAAAAAACATAAGTAAAGTTTAATAGATTGAGATAATAATATGATGTAAAAATTAAAATTAAACCACCAGAAAGTGGTATGTTTTTTGAGTCAATAAATTTTTGGTGATTATCACCTTTAAAATTTAAAAATAAACTTTTTTTAATAAGTATAAGGTTTAAGATTAAAGTTAAAAATATAACTGAAATAAATAAGATTATATTCATTTGTTTCTTAATTCTTTTAAACCATAGTTGAATGAAAGTAACAGCAAATAGATAAAGGATTTTGCTAGGCTAAAATTCATATATTTTCTATAAACTAAATAACCATCATAAAGCTTTTGTATTTTAGATGCTGAAAGAGAGTCATTTAACTTTCTCCATTTTGTTAAGTTGTTTTTTAGAGCAAAAATTTTTTTATTATTTAATGTAATTTTAAGCCAAAGAACATAGTCCTCTTTAGTATTAATATTAGCAAATTTTATTTTATTTGTGATTAATTCTTTTTTGATTATTACCGTTGATAAGCCAATATCACATGAATTTAATAGTAACTTATGATTCATATCCTTAGCTCTTCGACTTCCAATTATCTTATTATCAGAATTAATGATATGATAAGAGGTATGCGAAATGTCTACTAAATTTTTTTTCATAAAAAAAATTTGTTTTTTAAGCTTATTTCTTGTCCACAAATCATCCGCATCTAAAAAAGCTATTAAACTACCTTGACTCAATTTAATTCCTTTGTTCCGGGATTTCCCAGCTCCTAAATTTTTTTTATTAATATAAAGTTTAATTCTTTTATCTTTTTTTATAAGATTTTTAAGGAAATTTAGATCTTCTTTATTTTCATCATCATGGACAATAATCAATTCAAAATTCTTGTAAGTTTGTTGTATTACTGAATTGACAGCTAGTTCAATATATTTCTTTTTTTTGTAATACGGCATGATAACACTAACTAAATCCATATATTTAAGTTTATTACAATTTTATCTATAGTAAATAAAAATGAAAAAAAGATTGATTATATTTATGCCTTCTGTGGAAGGTGGGGGGGTAGAAAAAAATTTTTTTATTATCTCAAACTATCTGGCAAATAAGTTAAATAAAGTACTTTTAATTACAGCTGAAAATAATCTTTCAAAAAAAATTAATAATATTGAAGTAGTTTATCCTAAATCGAACTTCTGGAGGAACAAAGGTAGATTTAGAAAATATATTATTTGCGTTTTTTTGCTAATTAAAATTTTACTTAAAAATCGTAATATTTTTGTATTCACATTTCAAGCTAATTTATATGCAATATTAGTATGCAAACTATTTAGAATAAAAGTTATCTCTAGATCTAACTCCTCACCAAGTGGATGGTCAAAAAATTTTATAAAAAACTATATTTATAAAGTTGGTTTAAATTTAGCTGATACAATAATTGTAAATAGCATTGAATTTAAGAATGAGATGAAAAGAAAATTCTCTGTAAATCCTATTCATATTTATAATCCACTCAATAAGACTGAAATAATAAAGCTATCTGAAAAAAGAGTTAAAAACCTATATCCAAAAAAAGTTTTAAAAATAATAAGTGTGGGTAGATTGGTTGACCAAAAAGACCATCTAACATTGTTAAAAGCCATTAATTTAATAAAAAAATTATGTAAGTTTAAACTCATCTTAATTGGAAGAGGGAATAACAGTAACAAAATTAATAACTATATTGCAAAGAACAACTTATCTAAATTTGTGAAAATTTTTTATACAACGAACCCTTTTCCATATATAAAGCAAGCAGATATTTTTCTTTTATCTTCACAATATGAAGGCCTTCCAAACGTATTGTTAGAAAGTATTGCTCTTAAAAAATTTGTAATTTCAAGTAAATGTCCAACTGGCCCAAACGAAATATTGCTTAATGGTAAAGGTGGACTACTGTTTAAGGTTGAAAGTTATAAAGAGCTAGCGAAAAAAATTATTTTTTATCTAAATAATAAGAAACTATGTACAAATATGATTAATATTTCATTTAAAAAGTTGGATAGATTTGATTATAATAAAAATCTCTTGAAGTACTATTCTGTCATTAAAAAATATATCTATTAAAAAAATTTTGAATTAGATAGGAACCATTTAACAGTGTTTTTTACAGCATCCTTGTATCGTGTGAACTTATAATACTTAACGTGTTTTAAGATTTTATTATTACTTCCATAGGTTTTTAAAACATCGGCACTGTGCAAAGGTTTTTGAATTATCTTAGTCTTAATATTAAAACTATTTATTATATCTAAAACTTTAGTAATTTTGATAGGTCTTGATGAGCAAATATTGAAAATTTCGAAGTTTGATTTTAATAGTTTTGAATTTATATTTAGAACTAAATTTACAGCATCATTTATGTATGTAAAATCTCTATAATGATTACCATAATTAAAAAGTTCAAATGGCTTATTAAATTTAGATGCTAGCAAATATTTTAATATCATCATATCTGGTCTGCCCCATTCGCCATATATTGAAAAAAACCGAAGTCCGATGATTTTAGTCTTCATGGATCTACTAAATGTCTCTGCAATTTTTTCATTTGTTAGTTTTGACAAAGAATAAATATTTGACGGGTATAGTTTTGATTTCTCATTCTTAGGGTATGGTTTAGAATCTCCATAGACGGATGATGAAGATGCAAAAAAAAACTCAGGAACATTATATTCTTTAATAAGGTGTAAAAGATTATTAAATCCAATAATATTAGAATTACAATAACTTTGTGGATTAATATATGAATATCGCACACCTGCTTGTGCGGCAAGATTATATACTTTTTCAAATTTATATCTCTCAAAAAGGGATTTTAGTTTTTTTTGATTAATTAAATCAACTTTAAAAAAGCTAAAATCATTTTTTTTTCTTAACACATTGAGTCTACTTTTTTTAAGTTTTATTGAATAATAAGAATTTAAATTATCTATGCCTATAATTCTCTTATTTTTATCTTTAAGTAATTCTTTACACAATGAAAATCCAATAAATCCTGCCACACCTGTGATAAGTATATTTTTTTTCATTGATCTAAATATTTGCTAAATAAATTCTTATGATAGTTTGATTTATATCTTTTTGATCTAGACTTTGCATAAATGATCTGGGTATTCAATTTATTTTTACTAGTTTTTTTAAATTTTTCTATGCTGTTAAATAAAGACTCAGAACTATTAGATTTAAATAAATAGCCACCCCTCTCCCCATCAAGGAATTCCTTGGGTCCACTAGGACAATCTGATGAAATGATAGATTTTTTTAGATGGGCAGCTTCAATCATTACAAATCCTGGGTCCTCCCATAATGATGAGATCAATACTGCTTTTGATTCTTTGATAAATTGAAAAATATTTTTTTGATAGCTTAGAATTTTAATTTGAGAATTAAGTTTTAATCTATTAATTTTATTTTGAATAACTTCTTTTAACTCACCTTCTCCAATAAATAAAAATTTGTCTTTAAGTTTATATTTATTGACTGTATCTATTATTAAATCGTGATTTTTTTGTTTGGTAAATCTGCCAATTGTTAAAAAATATGTATATTTACTATAAACATTTTTAATTTTATATTTTTTAAGTTCTGCCATTTCTTGATCATTAATTACAGGGTCTGGTAAAAAAAAAACTTTTGAACTGTGAAAAATTTTTTTACTATCTATAATTTTTCTAGTTTCTATTGTTGGGCAAAAAACCTTGTTGATTTTTTTATCTAACATTTTCCATAAAATTAATCTTAAAAAATAAAGTTTTGGTTTGCCTGAAATTCTTAATATTAATTTAGTTTGAATATTATTAAAAAGAAACAATATAAAAGGGACAAAAGTTAATAGGTGTACAACTAAATAATTTGGATTTTTTAAAGCAAGTAATTTTTTAAGTTTAAAATATGTAAAAAAAAATGTTGCTATATATATGAATCTTGATTTAAAAAACCCATAAGCATTCGTTTTGAATTTAATTAAATTTTGTAATTTTATAATTTTTATTTTATTTTTCTTAAATTTTTTTTTAAAATAATTCCACTCACCATAACAATCTATTATTGAAATAATTTTGTTATTTTTTTTATGATTTTGAAGGGATATAGCTGAGTTAATAACACTTTTTATAGTTGCAACTTTTCCAAGATATGGAGACCAATAAAATATACTAATTTCTTTTTTCATTTATTTTTTAAATAGAAGTTTATTTAAATTTTTGTTAATTTTTTTTTCACTATTTTTAAAATGCAATAATGTCATTTCTAAAATCTCATCACATTTGTTCGGGTTTGAAAGGTACGCATCTAATGATTCTATTAATTTATCAATATTGTTAAAAATAATTTTATTATTCATTTCACCCCAAATTATATCTGCGTCCTGTTGTTTTGTTTGTATAATTAATCCACCATTTTCAATAATCTGAATAGATCTTGGATGTAGAGACATGCTTCCAAAAACTGAACCCGTATCAATACATATATTTCCATTGTAAATACTTTGTACTTTTGCATTATCATAAATAGGTTTATGAAAATGAAATTTACTTTTTTTTGAATTCTCTCCAAAAAGATATAGAAAATTTTTGAAATTTTTGTGTATCTTTGAAATAATTTGCTTACGTTGATATGTTTTTATTATTTTATAATTTTCGAAGTTTATTAAACTATTTTTATTAGAATATATTTTTGACCAAAATTTACTTTTATCAACTAGACTGAAATCTTGAATTAATCTATTTTTATTTTCTTTCAAAAAATTAATATTAACAAAATTTTTGTCTCTTGGATAAAAATGAACTTTACCCATAAATATAATTTTTGGTAAACTATTTATTTTATAATTTTTTTTGATTATTGGATAGATTTGAAAAATTTTTTTTTCTTTTCCAATAATTGAGTTATTCATATTAACAAAATTATTCTTATAATTATTGTATTTATTTAATATCTTTAGACTAGTGCCTGTTAACCAAAAATTAATTGAATTATTTCGGTTTTTTAAAAATGGGCTTCCATCAATTGATATAAATTTACCAATTCCTAGATAATATAAGCAGCTACCAATTATGGATTTAAATTTGCCACCAAGTGATATAATCAATACATCACCATACTTACGTGATTTGGCAAAGTTTCCTAAAGCAGAAAAACGATAATTATTTCTAAAAACTAAAAAAACTATTTTCATAAAAAATTTTAATCACTATCATAATAATTAATTATTTTTTCAACTCTTTTATCCCATGTATATTTAGATGATGTCTTTAGTGCATTTTTACTCAATGAAGAAGTAAAAGAATTTTTTTTTGAAAATTTTTGTATAGAAAAAAACCAATCTTGCAAATTATTGCTTTTAATTAAAAGGCAATTATACTTGTGTTTTAAAATATGTTTATACACATGTAAATTTGAAGCAAATATAATTTTTCCAGATGCTAAATAATCAAACATTTTTAGTGGAGACATATAATTTGAAACTTCTAAATTCTTTGAGTTGACTGACACATTTTTTAAATAAGGCATTAATAAGAATTTGGATGACTTTAAAATTTTAGGTATTGCATTATATTTTTTGAAATTGTGAAGTCGTATATTTGGAATTTTTTTTATTTCTTTTATATCAAAATGCTTTGAGTCAATTGAATTTAAGTCTCCAAATATATGGAAAAAATTTTTTTTAAAAAATAAAGCTAATTTAATAATAATCTCCAAACCTTTTCCTTTAAACAAACTTCCAACATAACTATATTCATATTTTATCTTCAAATTTCCCAGTTTAAAATCACTGATATCAACACAATCATCAAGAATAATTCCTCTAGTAATATTCATTTCCTTTTTAATATTTTTATGAAGAAAAATATATTTTAAATTTTTACACATGCCAAAAAAATTTGCTAAATTGAAAATAACTTTAGTTAGGCCAGTTGGAGGGTGGTGCAATTCAACAATATTTTTTATTTTCATTGCGGAAAGCAACAAACTCGACAAAACACTTCTCGATATGATAATTGATTCCTTGTCGATATTTTTTAAAATGAAGAAAGCATAAAATATTCTTGAAAAAAAATTATGTTGTCTATTTTTTTTATAATAACTTATTTCAAAATTTGTCTTCAAAAGGTAATTTTTCCTCAAAATTTTTTGATTAATTTTATTGGAGTTTACAAAAAGTTTTGTTTTATATTTTTTTGAAAAAGCGTCACAAATTTTTAAAACGTGATGTGCATACCCAGATTTGCTGGGTAAATTAATTTCTGAAATATAATTAATTTTAATCATTTAATCTTAATAGAACTGCAATGAATTCCACAGTAGTAGTTTTTGAAATCTTTAGATGTATAATAAAATACTTTATTAAGAAAAATGAATATAGGCGATAAAATTATCTTTAATATATTTAATTTGAAGTATTTAAAAAGTATTTCTAAAATTACATTAAACTGTCCTGCTCCAATAAGAGTAATTTTGGATTTAAATCCATTTTTTTCCAAAAACTTTTTTAAATATGTGTGTGTAAATCTATAATAATCATTAGGGTCATCATGATATTTATACATAAATGGAACAAATATTTCTAATTTTCCACCTTTATTTAAACTTTTGGATATGGATTTTAACAATATTTCTTTTTCAAAGATATGCTCAAACACATTAAAAATTATAATATTTTTTAGTTTATATTTTTTTAAATTAAAATTTTTTTCTAAATTTATTTTTATTGTACTATTGTTAGACTTATAAAAATCAAAGCTTTTAACCAAATTTAAGTTCTTGAAAATAAATTTATTATAGTCATTTTTACCTCCAGACCCAAGATCTCCAGTTAAATTATTTATTCGTAACCTTTTTTTTAAGAAAAGATTATGAGTTGCTCTCATATACGATTTTCCAGTCATTATTTGTTTATATAAAAAAAATTGATCAGAAAAATTTAATTCTATATTAAAAAAATCAACATTTTTTTTTTTATACCAATTAAATGTATTATTAAAATATTTTTTCATTTTAATTTCTTTTAAATATTTAAATTTTTATTTTACTTTATTTAAAATATTTCATTAATTTTAGTTCATTAAATTTTTCAATGTTTTTAAAGAAGTTAATTAGTTTTGATATTTTAAGCATTTCTTTTAAATAAGTTTAAATAGATTTTTCTCATAAAGTTAAGTGGGCTATATTTCCTTGTTGGTATTTTTTTTGACATTACCAATTTTTTGGTGCTTAATTTTGTTATTCTTGCAACTCCTGTCCCAACAAATGAAAAATCTAAGTCGAAACTTTCATGGTTCACATTATGAATCTGAAGAAGTTTATCAAAAGTTTCTGAATTGTTAACTTCTATAGAAAAATTGTTTTTTTCTCTTTTTTTTGTATAAGGCAACCATGAGGTATCATCTATAAAAAAATAGCCACCCTCTTTTAATTTTTCATAATAGTAAAATAAAATTTTTTCGACATGATTGGCTTTGTGAATTGTGTCTAAATAAATAATATCAAATATTTCACCTTTAATAATTTTTTCAATTTCATTAAAATTATCATCTCTTGAATTAATAAAATGCCAATTTTTTGATTTGAATTTTTTAGCATTATTATTTATATCTACGGAGATTAGTTTCCCATTTTTTTTTTCACACAATTCAATAAAAAGTTCTGTCGACATCCCTCTTTCACTTACACCAAATTCCAATATTTTAGGGCTATCTAAATTCATAGATATAGCTATAACAAAATCTTTGAATTTTCTTTTATGTCTATTATCTTTCATAAAATTTAGAAAAAATCTTTCATTTAAACAGTTCAAAATATATTTTTATATCAGCACCAAAACTTGTTTTGAAATAACCTCTATTAGGAGAGTTTGCACCAACAAAATCAATTTTTTTTTGATTTTGGTTTATACAATATTTAATGTGCTCGATTATATTAAGTGTTGCAGCTCCTTGATTTTCTTTGTTTTTTTTATAGCCTCCAGCATAATAGTATGATGTTGATTTATCATGTAAAAAAAAACTTCCAGCAACTGGCTCATTATTTTTATCTTTTGTTAACATTAGTGTGCCAAAATTATTATTGATCGATTTTTCGATAACATTTTTTATTATAAAAGTTTCTAAATCATTTCTTTTTCGCGATTGCAAGTAAGTTTGATTGTTCAAATAATCAAAAGCTTCTATATCTGAAGATAAGCTTGAAATACAGTTTACTTTTTCAGCCTTTCGTATTTCTTGTCTTCTTGATTGGTTAATATTATCGAATATTTCATTATATGTTTTTTTTTCTATATCTAAAATTGCTGTGTAATATGGTGATGCCTTAAATTTTTTTGCTATGTTTTCTTCATGATAATTAAACCATAAAAAACTTCTTATATCCTTAAAATTGTAATGACTTCTTATTTGAACTTTTTTTTCATATTTATCTAATTCTTCTAAAAATTTAGAGCACTTACTAACTAAATCGTGTGGTGATTGTATTTTTGCATCTAATAAAAGTGGACTATAAAAAGTAGGTATGTTTATTAAGTCTTGTTCATAAATAATAGCACCAATAATTGGATTACTTTTATCTACTAAAACATAATTTGAAAATTTTTTATCAATCAACTCAAGATATTCATAATTTGAAAATATATTGTTTTGTGGGGAGTTTGCTAATAATTTATTCCAAATCTTTATATCGACATTTTTTTCTAAATTCATTAAAATCGGTGAAGCCTAATAATTTTCTTTAATTCATTTATAGATAAAAAAAATTTATTAGTATTAGATGAATATTTAAAATTCTTTTGAACCGGTTTAGCAGAAAATTTCTTTAAGTACTTTTTTTTTTGTTTTGTACTTAAACTTGAAGGTAATATTAAATACTTATCATTTGCTTCAATAGTATTTAAACTATCGTGTACAGAAATCATTTCCTCATGAAGTTTTTCTCCAGGTCTTAATCCTATTAACTTTATTTTTGCCTTTGAATTAAATGATTTTACTAAATCAATTATTTTATAAGATGGAATTTTAGGGACTACTATTTCGGCCCCAATAGAATTTTTAAGTGTCCAATATACTAACTCAATTGACCTGTTTAAAGATAAACTAAATCTTGTCATTTCGTTTGATGTAACTGGATAAAAATTATCTTTTTTAATAGAGCTAAAAAGTGGGATAACTGACCCTCTTGAATTTTCCACATTACCATATCTGACAACAGAAAACTTACAATTTGTAATATAATTATTTGCAGATATAAAAAGTTTATCACTACAAAGTTTTGTTGCTCCATAAAGGTTAATGGGCGAACAAGCTTTGTCAGTTGATAAAGCTATAATTTTTTCAATTTTATTTTGAGAGCATATTTCAATTAAATTTTTGGCACCACCAACATTAGTTTCAATATATTCTGTTGGGTTATATTCTGCTGTATCCACTTGCTTTAAAGCTGCAGCATGTATAATAAAATCAACAGATTGAGTGGCAATTAATAGCCTTTTATAATCTCTTACATCGCCTATAAAGAATCTTAATTTGCTATAATTTTTTAACTCTTTTTTCATTTCACTTTGTTTCAGTTCATCTCTACTAAAAACAATTATTTTTTTGAATTCATTTTTCTTAAGTAAAAATTTAACCATTGATTTTCCAAATGATCCTGTGCCCCCAGTGATTAGAATAGATTTATTTAGAAAATTTTTCATTGATAATAATTTAAATTACAGAACAAACATTTAAACTTATATAATTTAAAATCAATATATAATTTTATTATTTAAATAATACTTTTAATTATACTAAATTTAACTATCTTATATTTTTTTAAAAATGATTTGCCCGTAGACAAAGATAATTTTTAATGACTCTTTATAATCTTCAAAGAATTTCATTATAGCCTCATGAGTTTGGTTTCTTAGAAAATCATCGAAGATTAATAGTCCATCTTTTTTAAGAAAAATAAAAGCATTTAAGGCATCTTTAATCACAGAATCATAATCATGAGCACCATCAACATAAATTAAATCAAAATTATCTTTATACTCAACTTTTAGAAAAAACGAATTTGACATCATTTTAAATTTTTTTACTCTATCGTAATATTTTGCTACATTTTGATCAAATCTTTTTTCGACCTCATAAAAATTACAGTTTTTATCACTCGTACCCTCTATAAAATCTTCAGACCAGGTATCAACACAAAAAATATTAGAATTTTTAAACTTATTTAGAAAAAAACATGTGCTGGCTCCCTCAAAAGAACCTATCTCTAAAACATTCATTTTTTTTTGTGATAAGTTAAATTTTTTCTCAAGTAACAACCAGTAAATTGCATTATTTGTATACCAATTCTTCGTTATATTTATACTTTCTTCATTATTATAATTGCTATTTAAAAAAAATTTATTTGTTATCTTTAATAATTCTGTTTTCAAATAAAAATAGATTAAAATTATTTGATTACCTAGTAGATTTTTATTTATAGACTTAATAAATTTATGATGTCTTTTAAAAAAGTTAAATATTCTTATCATCAATTTTTGCTTAGTAAAAAAATGTTTTTGTCTAAAGATTTTATTCTATAATTATTTTTATTATAAATTTGATTTAGATAATAAATAATTTCATTTTTTTTAATAAAATTTAATTTTGTTTCTTTGTACTTTTTACTAAGTAAATATTTTGGATGAATAAAAAAATGTAATATAAATATCATTATTTTAAATTCTTTTAACTTAGAAAAAAGTTTAAAAAAGAGCTTGCCTAATAATTTTTGTTTAATATCTTTTTTTATAATATTGCTTTGAATTAAGTGCTCCTTTTTAATTCTTTTTATTAAATAATCTACAAAGTAAGCTTTGTTATTAATATTGTGAATACTCTCTTTAAGAGTGGTTGCACTTTTATTTAATTTTAGTTTTTTGTAATTATTGATTAAATTAATGAATTTTTCAAAATCTTTCACTTGTTCGCCAATGTTCATTTTAAGTTCATGACTTTTTTGTTTTTTAAATAATATAATCTTTTTTTTTAGTTTTTGAGCTTCAAAAGCAGTAGTACATCCAGCATGAATATACAAATCTGAGGCAATGATCCATGGTGTTATACACTCCTTTTTTGTAACTATTATATTTTCGTATCCTGCGAATCTATTTTTAACTTTTTCTAAGTCTTGACCTGGATGTGGTCTAAATATAATTTTGATATTTTTTTCTTTTTTTGCTAATTTTTTTAGCATTTCTATTGCAAAAAAATAATTTTTATTAAAGTTTTCACTTTTTTTTAAAAGTTTAGAAAAACCTTTCTTATTACCTGGAAGAAAAGATTGTGCATATCTATTATAAGTTTTAATATCCATTAAATGATCCTCAGAGAATGATGATGAAAAAAATATAAAATCTCCATATTTTTTTTTTATTTTTTTTATGTCTTTATCAAATATTTTTATATTTTTTTTTTTTAAAAGATCAAATTTAGGGTGCCCAGAAATAGTTAAAGTATTTTTATTTTTATTTTTTGAAATAAAATCATAGTCTTTTTTTCCCCAAAGAAAAAAATGGTCAATTAATGAAAAAATTTTTTTAGGATATCTCAGTTTCTTCTGAAAATTTGACATTGAATATATTGGCCCTTCTTCTTCCAATTGGTATATTTTATTTTTATTTTTTTTTATTGTATTCAAAAAGTTTACAAGAAGCGTTCCAGAGCCTTTATCTAAGTAAATACAATTGAAGAAACTTAGCTTCCATTGAATATCTTTTTGAGACCCTAAGATCACGTCATGATTAGTTTTTGTTAAAATATTTTTCGCAAGATAAATCCTATTTTGAAATTCTCTTACTTTAACCTCTATAGGTATAACTACTGTCATTTTGCTTTATATTTAATAATATTCTTCATCAAAATTTATTTTTTTTAAGTATTTGATTTACTTCTTATAGTAACTTTAAAACAAATTTATTTTTTTTAATTATATTAGTTTTTTTTTATTTTTTTTAAAATTAATAGATGTCTCGCCAGATATTATTTTTTTTTGGACTAATTCCTCGTATGTACCTTGCTCTATAAGTTTGCCTTCTTGCAAATAAAATATTGTATCGCATCCCTTAACTGTATTTAATCGGTGCGCTATTAAGATAATAGTAATTTCGTTAGTTAAATTATATATAGATTCCATGACAGCTTTTTCAGTATAATTATCAAGAGCGTTAGTCGCTTCATCAAATATCAAGACTTTCGGGTCATGATAAATAGCTCTTGCAATCCCTATTCTTTGACGCTGCCCTCCCGACAATCTCACACCACGTTCTCCAATAGTAGTTTTATATTCTAAGGGAAGTTCTGTTGTTATAAACTCATGTAAATCTGCAATTTTAGCGGCACGATATACAGATTCATGATTAATATCTTTGACATCAACCCCAAAAGCTATATTGGCAGTTATGGTGTCGTCAGATAAGTATATATTCTGTGGAACATAGCCAATTATACTTTGCCAAGCCCTACTATTATATTTATCAATTACTTGACCATCTACCTCTAAAGTTCCTTCTTGAGGTGATATTAAACCAAGAATAATATCAATCATTGTAGTCTTACCACTACCCGTAGGACCCACTAACGCAGTAAAGCTACGAGCTGGAATAACTAGATTTATATCTTTCAAAGCTTTCCTTTTTGTATTTGGATAATTATAATTTAAATGTTTTAAGGTTATATTTTTCTTAAATTCCAACACATTTTTTTTTTGATTTTGAACAGCTGTCTGCAAACTTTTTATATCATTATATAAAAGATCAAGTGCAGGTTTAGATATAATTAATTGATTTATAGATATATAAATTTTTTGTAATGCTGGCATAAGTCGATACCCTGCAAATGCAAATAGTGAAATTATAGGTAAAATTTCTATAAAATTTTTATTCATTGACATAAAATACAGTATTAAAATAATCATTCCTCCAAAAATGAAGGCTTCAAGAAAATAACGTGGGAGTTGACTTATTATTCCTCCCAAAGCAGACAATTTAACCATAGTCATGGAAGGGTCAGAAAATTGTTTTACATATGATTTTTCTAGTCCAAATATTTTTATTTCTTTTACAGCATTAAAAGCCTCATAAATTGCACTATAGCGCCATTTGTTGGCCTCAAGAAGCTCATCACCAATATATTTTGTAAGTTTATTTGTAAGTTTGTATATAAGTGAATAAAATCCAACTAAAACACATCCTACAATTATTGATATTTTTAAATCTACAATGATTAATAATGTTGTTATCAAAATTACAACCATAACCTGAGAAAATAAGTTAATTAATGGGTTTAATCCGCCATTTACAACTCTATTAACCTCCGTAAGAATATTCTTACCAAGGGTAGCGCTATGGCGATTTAAAAACCAACTATAAGGCTGTCTCAAGTAACCTTCTATCATACGTCTAGCAATAGATTGTTCACACTTTGCTAAAAAGTTGAGTTGCAAATAAAATGTTAAAAATTTAAAAGAAATTGAAGTTAATAGTAAAAAAAAGACAAAAATTCCTGATAGAAAAAGAAAATCCTTTGGGGTTTCAACTCCTAAAATTTTTGAGAATTCGTATAATTCTTTTAAGGTTAAATTACTTTCAACAATATCAGGATTAGTTAGTAAAAACATAAATGGCATAATAGAAGCTACACCTGACATTTCCAATAAAGCCATAATCATTGTTATGCCTATTAAAAAATAAGATTTTTTCTTTTCTCTATTTGAAAGAAGATACGTTACTTTTGAAATCATTATAAAAATTTATTATCAGAATGCATTTAAAACCTATCAAAAAAAAATTTTTGGAATAAAGCATATTCATCATAATCTTTTTTATTGATTTTAAATAAGTATTTATAGTTCCATAAAATTGTCTGTTTTAATTTTTTGAATTTACCCAATCTAATTTTAAAAGAAGTGTCTTTTATATTGAGCTCTTCTCGAAATTTTAATGCATATATTGTGTACTTTTTTAAAATATCTTCCCTGTGTTCATTGCTTAATTTTTTTCCAGAATGTTGACATCTAATTTTTTTTAAAGAATTATAAAAATTTGATAAGTTTTTACTCCAATCTTTACTTATAATACCTTGGAAGATATGCTGATGAGTTGGTTTTCGATTATAACTATTATTTTTAATCGAAAGATTTTTTTCATGAAAAAATCTATGAATGGCTGTTATTGGAACATACGTTATTCTTGACGATATAATATGTGCTAATATCCAATGCCAATCTGCTGAAAGGTGATTGAATGTAATTTTTCTATGATTATTATTGATCAAATATTTCGCAACACTTTTTTTTTGAAACGTAAACAAAGTATGAAACATTTTATATTTTGAGAAATATGTATTTAAGCGATCGTAGGGTAATTTATCAGTTAGAGAATACGCTTTATTAATTCCAAATTTTTTCATAAAAAAATTTTCAATTCTAAAATAAGGAATTTTTTTCAAAAATTTAATAAAGAAATTCTTAGGAAGTTCACTATGCCATACTAGATTACCAATACATGCATCAAAATTTTTTGAATTATCTAAATAATTTTCAAATTTATTTATTGCTCTTATGCTTGGAATATCATCATCACAAGACATCATAAAATATTTTGTTCTAATATTCTTTAATCCTTTTGCAAAACTATCATTCATACTGTTGCTTATCGAATCATCTTTTTTTTTAGGAATTGAATAATGTTGAATATTAAATTGATAATTTCTTTTTTTTATTGTTTTAAAATTTTTCAGAAAATAGTTTTTTTGACTTGACTCGCATATAATTAAGTTACCTTTGAATTTTTGAGCACTTAAAATTTCACAAAACTTTTTAAGTATATTGCTTCTATTATGAGTAATAATAATTATAGATGTATTGCTTGACATTTAATATTTAGACTTTTGGACACTATCATTTTACTTTTTATTTACAAGACTTTGAAAATGTTGAAATGTTATAAAGTTATCGTAGAGCTTAGATATAGGAAAACTAATTTTTTTTTTGAATGATTTAGAATTTCTTTTTTTACAAAACCATGTATTTACAAGATCTTCATATAAAATTGTGTAATCATGTTTATTTAAATAACTTTTAATTTTAAATTTATCATCTCTAAAATTTTTTTTATATTTTCTATCTAAATCATAAGGAGGCGATGTTTCTACGATAATTATTTTAGGTTTGTAAATATTTAAATCCAATCCTTTCAAAGCATTAAATTCACTTCCCTCTACATCAACATTTAAAAAGTTAAATTGCTTAGGGCATTTATTTTTTTTTAAAATTTCTGTTAAAGTAGTTGTAATTTTATTAACAAGGTTTGTTTGATGATCTGAATTATTTAAGCCTCTTTTTGACAAATCAATAAACTTTTCATTTGATGATGATCTGCTTGATATTTTATGATAGTTAAATTCAACTGTTTTTTTTGAGGAGTCGATTAATGCTAGTATATTCTTATCTTTAGCTCTAAAAGTTTTTAAATCTTTTACAACTTTTTCTTGTGCATCAATATTTATTCCTCGAGATCCTTCTAGATAAAATAACATCGTATTGGAATTTATAATCGGAGAATTTGCGCCTACGTCAACATAAAAAGAATTATCAGAAGGAAACAATCTCTTCAAAATTAAATCCTCGAAGTTTTGTGAAAAAGAAATATTCAATTTTTTAAGTTTAAGTTGTTTAAATAAATTTTTATTAAAATTTATATTAGATTTTCTATTCTTTTTAAGAAAATTTATTATTAATCTATTCATTTATGGATATATTTTTTGATTTCATGATTGTTTAGCACAATTTTTTTAATAATAAAAAGTAATAATTAAAGATACGAATTGAGTCTAAGTAAATTTCTAATTATTTTTTTAAAAAGGTTTTCTTTTTTCACATATGGATATTTCCAATCTGAGTTTATAAAATCAATCCTCAAAATAAATCTATTTAAATCTTTTGATGAATAACTGCCTCCAAAATGAGGCTGATTAGTATCAAAAAATATAATATCACCTGCCTTTCCAATCATCGGAAGGTAAGAATCTTTTTCTAAGTCTGTGATATGATTATTATTAATTGAGGGTGTGTTCGGCTTAAGATTAAGTCTTTTTTTTTCATAAGTTTCAGGATCAACATTGCTAATATGAATAGAGCCATTATTTTGATCTACATCATTTAAATAAATCATAAACTTTAAGCATCTATTGAAATCTATGTGTGGAATATAAGGCAACTTTTTATCATCATAAATTTTTTTTGAATTTTTTTCTATTCTTAATTTTCTTAAAAAAAATTTTTTTTCGTCTAAATCAAAATGATCTTGAAAAATACTTACTAAATTTTTGAAATATAAATTTAACTCGTTATAATTCCAGCTACTTACTTCATTTTGGTTCACTGTAGAATAAAGTGAATTACAATGTTGTTTTAATTCTTCTAGGTCGACGTTTGTATCTTTTAGGTTATAAATTTTCATTTTTTCAACAAAAAATTAGCATAATCAAGGTTTTTTTTTGTGTCAATATCAACAAATTTTTTATTACTAAATTTAATACCATAAACTTTTCCTGAAAAAAAGTTTCCATACTTCATAATAGAACTTTTTTTTCCGATATAAAAGCCACCTGATGGTCTAAAACTTTGAGGAATTTGCAAAGAGTTAGTCTTATTTTTTTTTAAATTATTAAATACAGGTTTTATTAAATTCTTATCATTTTGAAATTTAACTGCTATTTCTATCGGGTCTTCATATTTTATAACACTAACTGAAAAATCAATATTTTTTTTTTTTATTATATTAAATCCTTTTGTTAAATCTATTTTAGATACAAAAGGACATGTTGGTAGGTGATATGAATAAACATCAAAATTTGGATATTTTTTCATTATTGACTTAACTACATCCAAAGCTGTAGATTTGTCAGAGGCCAATTCTTTTGGCCTTTTTTCTATAATTATTTTTTTATTTTTTTTCTTTATAAATTTGTCAATTTGAGGATAATCTGTTGATATTATAATTTTTGAAATCACTTTAATATGAACTAATTTTTCAAGAATGTGATTTATCAAAGGTTTATCACCTAACCTTGATATGTTTTTATTCTTTAATCTTTTTGATCCAGATCTTGCCGGAATTATAGAAACTATTTTCATTACTTTAACATTGAATACTTAAGAACACTAAATTTTTTGAAATTTTTTTTGAAATATTTTTTTTTAACTTGCTTATATTTATTGGGAGCTATTCCCTCCTCTATCATATTTCGAATAAAACAAATATTTTCTCTACTCAATTTATCACCTTTCTTTACATCTTTAGAAAGGACAATGCTTTTTTTTTGAAAAATTCTATATTTAGTGTCCGATTTTGTTATTTCAAACCCATTATAAGTATCAAAAGCAGACTGGCCTTTCTTCATAAACGATACATAATTTTTAAATTCTTTTGGCTCTAATGATGAAAAATAATCAAAGTGTTTATCTTTTCTATTAATAATTATATGTTTCTCCAGAACTTTTGCGCCTGCTCCAATTGCTATTAAATCAATAAATTTAGCCTCATCTAAATTTCCAGCAGTATGATTAGCATAACCTACAAAATTTTTGAATTTTTTTTTAATAATTGAAACTTTATTAATTCTTTCGTTTAATAACTTCGTGGGAAAATTCTGAACACCATGCATTATTATGAAGTTATGTTTGTTTCTTTTTTTAAGATAATTTATTGAAAATTCTATTTCTTCTAACTTTGAGCTTCCAGTGCCAAGGGTAAATGGAATTTTAGTTTTTACTAAAGTGTCTAGAAAATCTATATTTAAAAGATCAGATGAATTTACTTTTATACAATCTACTTTTGATTTAATTGAAAAAATTAAAGCATCTAAATCATAGCAGAATGAAAATACTTTAAGTTTTTTTCTTTTGGCATAAGAAAAAAGGCTTAACCACTGTTTTTTATTAAAGTAAACTTGTCTTAATTCTTTGTTTTCATTAGTACCTGGTATACATGTTAAATCAGGCTCATAAACTTCAAACTGAATAGCATCAGCATTTGATCTAGCAGCTGCATCTATAATTTTTTTTGCATAATTAAATTTTCCTCCGTGAGCACATGCCATTTCAGCTATGATAAAAATTTTATTACCTATTATTTTATCCCCAATTTTAAATTTTCTTATCATATTAGTCCTATGTTCTTTAAATTCTTTTTAATCTTATCATAACTTTTTTTTTCTACAGGCTTCATAGGTTTTCTTTCATATATCTTCATCAAACCCATAATGTTCAATGCAGCTTTCATGGAGATATGCCAGCCTTCATCTAATTCGCTTTCCCAATAATCCTCATATTTTTTAATATATTGGATAGATCTTTCAAAATTCCTATTATTAATTAATTCATTGTAAAAATTCTCCTCTATTTTTGGATCAAAACTTCCAACAGATGATAGGTATGCATTTAGACCAAAAAGATGATTTGAAATATACCCCTGCATTGATGGACCAGCTGTGATAATATCTATTTTATTGGAATAACTTGAAATTATCTCATACCTTAATCTTGGATCTCCAAATTCTTCCTTGATACCTGAAAAATTTTTCAATCTTAGTAATTTATTAAAAAGATTTTTTGATATACTTACAAAGTCACCTTTCCCTTTAACTTCATTTCTCAAATTTGCACAATGAATAAAAAATTTTAACTTACCACAATATCTATCTATTGTTTTAAAAAATTCATAAATTGCATTATCTCCATAATATCTCTCTGATATATATATTATAATTGCATTTGCTTTAATTTTTTTTGCATGTTCAATAAATTCTAAATTTTTTTTAAGATCTCCATAAACATGATTTGATACTATTTTGATAGACATACTATTAGTATTTTTACATAAAATTTCGTTGAGGGTTTTTAATTCTTGGTCATCTAATAAATTAACCCTACTAGTGCCTGCCGTGATTATAAAATTCTTCGCACCTCTTTTTTCTAAGTACTTGATATAATTTATAGTTTCATTTATATCCAGATCCTCGTTTTTATTGAATGAAGGACATATAGGGTAAACAGGTCCTCTAATGTTTATCTTTTTTGAAGATTTCATATTTTTATTTAAATTTATATGGGGTCGGAGCAATTGAGTTTTTAAAATTATCCTCTTTTTTATTATAGGATTTTAATTGGTCTATAATATTAACACCAACATTTTCACTCCACTTTTCAATTAATTTTTTTGAAATTTTTCCAAATTTGCCATCTCCAATAATAACACTGTTTAAGCTTTTTACTGGCAATAAACAAAATGGCGTAGCTGTCATAAATGCTTCATCTGCATCGTAAACATGAAAAGGCTCAATGTCAGCCTCTAAACATTCTAATTTTAATTGTTCACATAGTTCGAAAATATAATTTCTAGATATGCCAATTAGACCATCAACTCCTTTGGGGGTTAAAATTTTATTGTTTTTAATTATAAAAAAATTGCATCCTGTTCCTTCTGCTACTCTTCCATTCTCATCTAAAAGTAATGCCCAATTATTTTCACCTTTTATTTTTGAAGCTTCTATGTTAGCTAATTGATAAAAAACTCTACTTCTATTTTTTATTTTTGGATCAAGATATCTCGCTGGTATTGCTTTTTGATTTGTAATTACTGCATTTATTCCATCATCATAATATTTTGACATACCAGAAACAGTCCAACTCAATGGAAAATCGGCAACAATAACAGTAGGTTCCAATTTGTTGTTGAAAACCTTTGAATATACACCCAATGGGCCCCTGCTAATGTTTATCATCAATCTATGTTCATCATCATTATCAAACAAAGGTTCATTTTTTTTTACAGTCTCAAAACATATTTCCTTTAATTCTTCTTTGCTGATTTTAAGTGGAATATGGTATGTTTTTACTCCATGAAATAGTCTATCTATATGCTCGCCAAGTTTAAATTGAATTTTGTTAAATGACCTTGTCATTTCAAAAACCATATCTCCAAACATTAATGCCGAGTCATAAATTGAAACTCTCGCATCTTTTTCATCTACAAAGTTCCCATTAAAATATACAAGTCTATTAGAAATTTTTTTTGTCAGTTAAGCCTTCTTTTTTAAATATTGTAAATTTTTTTTAACACGAGACTTGTATTTTTTAGTATTCAATTTATCAATCAAAACATTTTTCGATTTAAAACTTAAAGCAACTCCACTTCTATTATTATTTGATAAATTAGCATTACTGCCGTGTATAACTTCTGGATGATGAATGACACAATCGCCTTTTTTGAGATTAATATATTTTTTTTTAATCTTAATTTGATTTAATTTCTTTGTACAAATCATCTGGGATGATCCTTTTTGTTTTGAAATTATATGAGGCAATAGGCCCTTATTATGCGAAGTCGGATAATAAAAAACACCGCCGTTTGACTTATTAGATTTATCACAAGCTATCCACATATTAATCGCCTTAGATGGATCTACTATATTCCAATAAAAATTGTCCTGATGAACAGGAGAAGCCAAACCTGTTTTTTTAGGTTTTAAAAAAAATTCAATATTTCTTACTTTTATGGATTTTGAAACCAAGATGGATTTTACTAAATTTTGTATTTTTTTCGAGGTTGCTAATTTTTTCAAATAACTATTTACTCTTAATTTGTTAATATTGTGAAGAGTATTTACCTTTCCATCGCTTGTAAAATGTAAATGTTTATATTTTTTTTTTCTGTTTATTAATAATTTGGTTACAGTTTTAATATCATTATTTATAGAATTAATTTTTTTTATTGGAAGAAATCCTTTAATCTTTACAAATCCATTTTTTTTAAAATTTTTATTTAATTTAATGATGTCAAGGTTATTTAACATCAGAATATATTAGACATTTATTTATTAATTTACCAGTATTTAAATTTTTCAAGTAATTTTTTTTCTTTTATATCTAATACTTTTTTACCATCACCAAACATGTTGGGATATTTTTGAAGGGTGCTCGAAAGAGTTTTAATACCAGCTTCTTCTAATGAAGATGATTGATCAGTGCCCCACATAGATCTATCCAAAGTAATATGCCTCTCAATATATTGCGCTCCCAAAAACCAAGCCAAAATTGATGGTGAAACAGAACTTTCGTGTCCACTATATCCTATTTCTAAATTTTTAAATTTTGATTTATACGTTTTTATCAAATTTAAATTTAATTCATTCTCTGGACAAGGATAAGTTGAAACACAATGAAGTAAAACAACAGGGCACGATTCTTTTTTAAAAATTTTAAGTGCAATTTGTATATCTTTTAGTGTGGCCATGCCGGTAGAGATAAATGTTTTCTTTCTTTCTTTGGCTACAACTTTTATTAAGTCTAAATTTGTTAACATCGCAGATGCAATTTTATTAAACTTACATTTAAATTGTTTCATTTTTTTTTGACTCGGAATATCCCATGCAGAAAAAAACCAAATTATTTTCTTCTTTTTGCAATAAGAGTTAATCTTTTTAAAGTCAGATATATTAAATTCAATTTTTTTTTTATAATTTAGATAAGTAATATTACCCCAAGGAGTTTCCCTTAATTTATTTTTTAAATATTCAGGAGTAGATATATCAGGCTCTCTTTTTTGAAATTTTACTGAATCAAAATTGTATTTTTTTGCTAAATCGATAAGTTTATAAGCTAATTGTAATGACCCATTATGATTAATACCAATCTCAGCAATTAAAAAAGGTTTTTTTCTCTGATTTTTCATTCAACATTGATACTTTATTATTTACAAATCACAATAAATATTTTTTATACCAACAATCTTATTTTTTATTAAAAAATTTTTTTATTATATTTATCACATAATAAATTTCTTTTTTAGTTAAATGAAAATAATTAGGTAGACTTATTGCGGTCTCATAATAATCTTGTGAATTTTTGAGATTAAATGAATATTTTCTTTGGTTTAATTTAAAAAAAGGATGCATATATAATGGTGTATAATGTTTATTTACTCTAATATTTTTGTCCCTAAGAAGTCTAAATATTTTATTGTGATAGATTTTAGGAAATTTGGCTATCAATAGATGATATGAGGAAAAGCTTTTATTTGTCTTTTGAAATTTTATTGGAAAATCAATTAGTTCTTTTATGTAAATTTTTGCAATTTGATTTCTTCGTTTAACAAACTTTTTAAATTTCTTTAACTGACTAATACCTAGTGCAGCATGAATATCGCTCATTCTATAGTTAAAACCAAGATTTTGTTGTTCGTAATACCAGGGGCCTTCCTTTTTATTTCTAAATTCTTTTTTACTACGTATTAAACCGTGTTCCCTTAAACTATAAATTTTTTTTGCAATCTTAATGTTGTTAGTTGTTACAACTCCACCCTCACCTGTGGTAAAAGTTTTCACTGGATGAAAACTGAAAATAGTCATCTCCGAATATTTGCAGTTTCCAACGTATTTATTATCATATTTTGATCCAAAAGCGTGTGATGCATCCTCAATAATTTTAAATTTATATTTTTTAGATAAATTATAAATTTTTTTCATGTTGCAAGGCACTCCACCCAAATGTACTACAATTAAAACTTTTGGTAATTTTTTTGAAAATTTCGCAATTTTTAATTTTTTTTCTAAGTGTTCAACAGAAATATTAAAATCATCATTATCTATATCAACTAAATCTATTTTTGATTTACAATGAAGAGCTGCGTTTATCGATGAAACAAATGTTATTCCTGTTGTCCAAACAATATCTTTGTGTGTCAAACCCAAAGCAATACAACCAAGATGAAGTCCAGCACTCGCGTTACTTACACAAATAGAAAATTTAGACTTACAAAATTTGCTTATCTTTTCCTCAAAAATTTTTACAGTAGGACCTGTTGTTAAAAAATCAGATTTTAAAACCTTAATTACGCTTTTTATATCATCTTTATCTACAAAATGTCTACTGTAAGGAATTATTTTTTTTTTCATTTATTTTTTTACTAAAAAATTAATTTATTAAATAAAGAATATTCTCATCAGTAAATTTTGTTGTATTAATTTTGTAATTGTATTTTTTTGCAAATGTCATCAAAGCCTTAGTCTCTCCCCCTTCATAAAACTCATCACATATAATTACAGCTCCTTTAGAAAGTTTACCTCTTATTAGCTCTAAGCACGAAAGTGCTGTATCAAAATCATTACAATCTACATAAACCAACGAAACAGATTTTATATGTCTTAGATTTTTTTCTAAGGTTTCTGGCAGCAGTCCTTGGTACATCATCAAAATATCAAACAAATTATTTTTTATGATAAGTTTTTTAAGCTCGTTTATGTCATATTTATAAAGATCTTTATTAAAACCTTTATTTTTATCCAATACCTCTTTTGGATATCCATTAAATGTATCAAAACAATGTAGTCTTTTTTTCATTGTAGGGTGATATTTTAATAAATTTGCTAATATAGTAGATTTCCTCAACGAACCAGATCCTAATTCAATAAAATCACCATGAACATGTTTTGCTAAATCATAAAAAAAATTTAGTCTTATTACTAAGTTAATTTGTTTAGTAGTTAAGTTATCTATTGATTCTTCTTTTAAAATTTTAGAAATTTTTGCTACAAAAAAGTATATAATATTTATTATCAATTTTTTCATAGAATTTTTTTGTTCATTAATTTTTTATTTCTACAAATATTTTTAAAGATTAAGTCTTTTTTTATAGTTTTTCATGGCATAATTAAAATTGCCTCTTTGCCCAGTTGTGTCACTGTCTTTCTCATCAAATTTTGTAATTGCGTGAAATCCTAATTTTAAGATATCCTTTTTTGATAAAGTTTTAAGTAATTTTTTACTCATATTACGCGTAAAATCATACGTTTGTCTTAAATACCATCTCGCAAAACCAAAAATAAACATCCATCTCGTGCTATCTGTTTTATTGCTACCTGCTGAATGCCACAGTCTTCCATCATAAATTAATAAGTCACCTGCTTTCAGTTCAATATATTTTTTTTTGTGTTTATTAATATTTTGGACATATGTATTTTTTTTGTGTGACCCTGGTACAACAATTGTACAACCATTTTTTTTATTTGACTCTTCTAGTGCTAAAATAAATTGAAGGTAGCATACCTCATTACTAGTTGATGGTGGATTTCTATCATCTCTATGAAATTTCAAAACTTTTTTCCCACTCGACCTGATTATTGAGTGATTTAGACAATAATTTGGTAGATTTTTTAAACTGTTGTAAAAAGGATCATTTAATAATCTCATGCAAAGATATTCTATCATTTTGTGATTAATTATTTCCAAAAAATTAATAGAGTGAGAGTGAGGGCTTATAATTAGTTTGCTGTCAACCGCCAATCTAGCTTTTACAAGATTATCTTTTTTTTGATTTAAATCCTTTGCTTCAACGAGTAATTTGTGAATTTTATTTTTTGGAAATGCATTTTTAATTACTACATAACCTTTTTTTTTTATTTGATTTAAATAAGCAACATTCATTCTGTTAAACTTTATATTTATAAATAAAAAATACAATAAGAAATTTTAACTCTCTTTTTCAATTCTTGTAAATTTCTTTAACCGCTAAATAGATATTTTTCTTAATTTTCCATCTTAAAATTTTTTTAGCTAATCTGTTATCACCAAGAGACATATTTAGTGATTTTTTTGGTAACGGAAATTTATAATTTAACCCTGATAATTTCATTAAAAGTTTAATTATATCGTTAATTTTTGTTTTTTTTCCACTAGACAAAATCAGATTATCTATATTTTTATTTTTTTTTATAAGCAAATATATTGCGTTACAAATATCTTCAGCATGGGAAAAATCTCCAGAAATATTTTGACTGTATATTTCGTTTAAAGAACCAAAATCTTTATTTTTGATATATTTTATTATTCTTGGTATTAAAAATTTTGAATTTCTAAATTTTGAGTCATGATTAAAAAGTATTAAATTAATAAACTTGAAATGATTGTTTTTTTTAATATTCTTTAGATATTTTAAAACACCATATCTAAACTTTGTATAGTCGTTATAATCATATAGATTACTTTTTTCATTTAATTTCTTTTTTTTACTTTTTTTAATTATTTGAGCTGAATTAGCGAATAAAAAACTTATTTTTCTTTTTGTAAATAATGATGCATCAATCAAATTTTTTGTTTCCAAAAAATTTCTATTATAAAAAAAATTTTTTTTACTTCTTTCATCAAATGAAGGATTGGTAGACCCAAAATGAATTATAACATCTGGCTTTATATCAATTAGTAATTTTAAAACTTGCTTTTTATTAGATAAATTCGATTGAAGATATTTGACTTTTTCAACAAAGTTAGAATATTTTTTTTTCTTTATTAATCCAAAAACTTTATATCCTTTTTTAATTAATACATCAGATAAAATTAATCCATCTTGGCCTTTAGCTCCTGTAATTAAAAAATTTTTTTTCATTTGTTTTTTTATTAAAGATGTCTGCTATTTATTAATCTTAGTAAAATTAGATGATTTCGATATCTGGGAGTGGAAAAATTAGTTTACCATTTTTATCAAGAAATTTTTTTTCTTTATTAATTATGAAATTTTTAAAATGCCAAGGTAAAACCAAAAAATAATCTGGACTTAGAGATCTGGCATCATTTTCAGAAATTATCTTTATTTTACTTCCTGGCGTATATTTATTAAACTTATATTTATTAACCTCAGCAATAAAGGGGATCAAAGTTTCGTCTATGTTACAGTATTGTAAAATGACGTTACCTTTAGTTGAGGCACCGTATCCTAACACTTTTTTTTTCATATCCTTTAAATTAAGAAGGAGATTCCTTAAGACAAGTTTATGTTTTTTTACATTCTCAAAAAAATTAAGAAAAGTTTTTGGGTGATTATAACTGTATACCTCCTCTTTTTTAAGCAACCAATCAACTAATTTTGATATCTCTTGATGTTTTTTTGATTTTTTTTTAGCAACTGTTATTGCAAAACTTCCTCCATTTATATCATTAAAATCTAAGTCGATAATCTTAAATCCAGCTTTATCAAAAATATTTTTAATAGATGTTAACGAATAATATTCCAGATGTTCATGACAAATTGTGTCATAAGAGTTATGCTTAAGCATCATGGGCATATAACTTTGTTCAAGATGCCAAATACCATCATCATGCAAAATATCAAAAACTTCTAATGAAAAGTCTAATGGACTCTCAAGATCATAAAACATGCTAATTGAAGTTATTAATTTAGCATCCTTTGTTAAAAATTTTTTAATAAATTTTTTTTTGAAGAAATTATCAACTTGAATTATGTCTTTTCGATAGAAATTTTTTAATTTTTTAATTGTAGGATCAACACCAATGAGTTTATATTTTTTTTCAAAAAAACCAAGAAAACTTCCATCATTACTTCCTATATCAATTATAATGTCTCCATTTTTTAGATCTGCAATTTTTTGTAGTTTTTTAGATTTATTTTGCAAGTGATCTAACATTGCTTTATTTAAAGACGACAAATATCCATAATTTTCACCATACATAGTATTTGCATCAAACGAGTTTTCTAATTGTAGCAATTTACAACTATCACAAAAAAGCATCGACAGTGAACCGCTTGGTATATTTTGTTTTTTTTTGTATAAAAAGACCCCTGTGAGTTTTTGATTACCAAGATTAAAAATCTTTTTTAATTTAGAACTTTTACATGAACGACATTTTTGAATTTTCATACTTAAATCAACCAATACAAAATATATACTATATTAAAAAATTAATTTTTCAAATTGATTAAAAAAATTTCGAATTCTTGGTTATTATATACACTCGGTATACCCTCTAAAAAACTTACATTTTTAGATTTTTCTAATCTTTCTTCCTTCTTAGCACTTGTTGCAAAACAAAGATTTACTGTTGGAATTTTATTTTTAAAACTCATTAGTCCTGCAGAAGTATTCAGAGAAATAACTAAACTTGCATTAATTGCAAGTGAAATACTATTTTCGCTTACAATTTTAAAATTATAAAATTTAAGTAACATTAAAATTTTTCTTATTTCAGAAATATTTTCTGAAGGATGTGGTTTAATTATTAAAGTTTTTTTCTTATAATGTTTATTTAAAAGCTGAGTGATAGCTTTATAATGTTCTACTTTATCAAAATATTTAAACCAACTTAAATTAGACTTATAACTAAATAACAGTATATAATCTCTTAATTTTTGAGTGTTACTATCTGCTAATTTTAGATAATTCTTATCACAATAAACTTCTCCTATTACAAATACCTTTTTATAACCGTTTAATATTAACATTTCTTTACATTTTTCTGTGGATACCAAATTTATTAATTTTTTATTAAATTCCACATTTTCTTTGAATCTTAAAAAATGATTATTTTTAATAAGGGTCCCTGTAGAATGCCTAAAAATAAAAAATTCTTTTCTAAAAAAAATATTAAGTTTAGAAAAGAAAGTTTTATAATTATTTTTTATACCGTCTCCTAAAAATATTTCATCTGATTTAAAGAAAATATAAATGGAACCAATTAATTTGTATATTCTATTCTTAAGAAATAATATTTTAACGTTATTTTGATTTTTTATAATTTTGAATATCTTATTTTTGCAATAATAATCAAATAATTCCTTTCTGTAAAAAACCACAAATATTTTTTTTTTTGCTTTGTTTAGTTCATTAATTATTGGAAATATTGTTTCACTTTCCTGAGGGACGTGAGTTACCAAAAATGAAAGGGTGTTTTTTTTCTTTATAAATTTTAAATTCATCAAGATTGATCTATAATAAATCCAATTTTAAATATTGTCATAACATTTAATATTGTATTTTTTGAAAAATTCCAAAAAAGATTTGTTTGAGTATTTTGATTTAAGAAATTTAGCCTCAAAACCAGCAAACTTGTAATTAACAATTCCCATCGTATCTATCCCAAAAACTTTTCTTATATTCAAATCGTTATAAAAATCTATATTTTTTATCAGTTTTATTCTTTGATCCTTAAATATTTTCTTCTTCCAGTGATTAATATTTTCTCTTGGATGTATTTTAATAAAAATTTTATTATGTCGAGTGAAATTTGTACAGACCATCTTTATTATTTTCTCTTCAATCCTTATCCCTTTATTACTCGATAGGTACAAAAGGTTAATATCTTTTCTTACTAATTTTGAAAATTTTTTTTTTAAAAAATTTTGATAAGGCATTCTCAAATCAAAAAAATTTATTTTTGAATTTACATGCCTTGTCAAATATTTCATTTTATCAATTGTTAGCTTATTTATACATAGAATATTTTTAGGAAAATTATTAAGCCCTACAAACCTTTTTTTTAAGTTAATATTTGAATCTATATAAAAATTATAAGTTATTTTGTTTTTATAAAAAAAATTCGCTAAATTAATTTCTAGTTTCTTTTCGCTTGTACCCAAAATTATCTCAAATTTTTTTGATAATCTTTTAATTTTATCCAACAATTTTGATTTCTTTAATAAAGATTTTTTTTCTATTTCTGGTTTTTTAAAGTGTTTGAAATTTAAAAATTTAATCTTCTTTTTTTTGATCTTTAAAAAAAAAACTAAGTTTTTTAAAGATGCTGTCTGATATCCAATTATTAAATAATTATTCTTACTAAAAATCATTTTAGTATTTTTTTTTAAATATCTGATGAAAATGGTATGAAATTAGATTTATATCTTTTATTTTAAGATCATAATTAGAGATACCGAAACCAATAAAATACTTGTCATTTAAACTTTCAGCATTAGGACAAATACCTTTTTTATATGAGATTTTTCTACTTCCCCAGTTCCAAGGATAATTTCCTTTACCGTATGCAATTTTTTTTTGAAACATTGGTAATAAGTGAAGGTTCCAATAACCTGCTCTAAACCCAGGTATTTTCTTTTTTTTTAAGTATCTTAAAATTTTATTTCTACTTAATTTAAATCTTTTATTCAAAATAATTGGGTAAGTATAATAAACATTCGAAAAATCTGATTTATTTTCTGGTAATATTAATTGAGGAATGTCTCTTAATTTACTTGTTAAATAATTTGCAATTTTTACTCTTTTTTCAACTATTGTTTTTAATTTTTTTAATTGTTCCATAGCTATCGCTGCTTCAATCTCTCCAAGTCTAAAATTATAACCAATCATATTATTTAGTTTAAAATTTTTTCTATCTCTTAAAACAGCTTCTGCATGATTACGTATCATCATCATTTTTTCTGCCAATACTTTGTTATTTGTAAATATTATTCCCCCTTCACCTGTATGAATATGTTTATGATAGTTTAAACTTATTCCACCTATATCTGCAATGGTTCCAGCAAACTTTTTATTATCATATTTAGCATGGGGAGATTGTGCACTATCTGAAATGATTTTAACTTTCTTTTTACCAATTATTTTTTTTAAATCTACAATGTTTGCAGGTCTTCCACTAATATCAACCGCCAAAATTGCTTTTGTTCTTTTTGATATATTTTTTTTAACTGAATCAACATCTATGTTAAGTGTTATTGGATCAATATCTGCAAAGACTGGAATTGCATTCCAATGTAAAATTGATGCTGCGCATGCTGACATGGTCCATGTAGGTAAAATTATTTCATCACCTGGCTCGATATCTAGCGCGCCAATTGCGCAGGTCAATCCCGATGTCCACGAATTTACTGAAATAGCATATTTTACCTTAAAGTAATTAGCATATTTCCTCTCCATTTTTTGAATTAGCTCACCTCCATAAAATTTATTTCCCCACTCACCAATAAAGTTGGATAAACTACCACTTTTAATTACTTTTATGGCTGCTTGAACTTCTTTGGAATTGTATGTGTTAAATTTTTTAAACATTTTTATAATTAATTATATCGTTAATCATTTCCTCTGTTCTATAATTTTTATCTAAAAAACAAAGATTGTGCTTTTTTTTTTTAAAATAATTTTCTAAATTTTTAATTACATGTAATTGATAACAATCAAATATTTTTGATATTCTTTTTTTATCATACAAATTTTTTTTTTTAAATTTAAATATAATTTTGTCTTTGTTACTCAAAAAAGAAATTTTATCATTAGAGCAAACCATTTGATTTTTTTTTTTGTATACCTAAACTTAATATGACATTCTTTACATCTTAAATCAAAGTCAACAAGATAATCATTCTTATTTTTTTTTAAATTTTGAGTTTTTATAATTTTCACAGCTTTACCATATACAGATAAAAGATACGTTAAATAATGAGATGCATTATTGTAAATTCCTTTTGAATACTTTACTAATATTTCTGTTTCTTTTGATTTTTTTAAATTTTCCTTCAATTTTAAAAATATAGGATTTGATTGTCTTTGATAATTTAAAAATGTATTAATCTTTTTCGACTTCAAAATTTTAAACACTTTTCTAAATTCTTTTATCTTATTAGAAATAGGCTTCTCAATAATTAAATTTGGTTTTTTCGAGTATCTCAATATTTGATTAACACACTTATAATGTTCTTTTGTTGGAGTACTTATAACAAATAAATCAATTTTTTCACTCTTCAATGAAGATATATTATCAAAAATTTTTACAGAAGAATATTTTTTTTTAAAATTCTCTCTTATTTTTTTTTTTATCAATTCCTATTTTTAATTTAAAAAAATCTGATTTGTAAAAAGATTTTGATAAGGAAAGAAATTTTTTTTTTTTATTTTTATCGTAATTAAAACCAATGTTACCAAGTCCAATTATTGCAACATTCATAAAATTGTTAGTATTTCTTTTTTTTGAACTTTTTTTTTAACTCTTTAAAGTCTGAAATATTATCTATATCTATAAACCTATTTTGCGGAATTTTAATCATTGATGATTTTAATAAAAAAGGGTGTTTTTTTTTTAACCAAGACGAATTTTTTCCAAATACAAAATGCGCACTGTCTAAATAAACTTTGGGTAAATCCTGAGATCTACACGTTACTTTATTTTTAATTAAAGGAAAAATCTGCTTATTTTTATTCAAAACACCTCTTAAAAATCTATTATCAACCTCTGTCATCGAAATAACAAAATCAAAATTTTGTTTACTTTTAATTTTTTTAAATCCTTTAATTAAGTCGTAATGTGAAATAAATGGAGCAGTTGCGTACAGTAAACAGTAATACTTGTAAAAAGATAATTTATTAAAACTTTTAATGGTATTTTTCATTACATCTTTTACACTAGTATAATCATCTGATAATTTCTGAGATCTAAAAAAAGGTGTTTCAGCACCATATTTTCTGGCTATTTTTGCAATAATTTGTGAATCGGTGGAAACAATTATTTTATCAAAAATTTTTGATCTTTTTGCTGCCTCAATAGTCCAAGCAATAATAGGCTTTCCACCAACTAACTTGATATTTTTATTTTTAATCCTTTTACTTTTTGATCTTGCAGGAATAACACCAATCAGCATAAAATTTTTTTAAAATTAAACTAAACCTATTTAAATATTTATAAGCTAAAACTCTTTAAATGTATAATTAATTTGTGTTATCAAATATTTATACTATTTTTAGTTTTTTTAAAAAATTTTTTTTTATAGGCACGTTTTTTTTAATATTGATCGGACAAATTTTTCCAATTAACTTAGAATAATATTTTGGCAAAACACCAAATCCAGGTCTAATAATTTTTATATTTTTATCACTTATGACGTCTCCTTTTTTTATTTCTCTATAAGTATAAATAGACCTGCTATATTTTTTATACACATTTTCTACTCTTGGAGTCGTTTTTTTTACTTTTCCAATTGAAAGCCAAGCATTTTGTACTTCATTAAGTAATAATTTGGTAGCCTCAGGATCAATAGAGAAATTTGAGTCTAAACTTTTGCTTTGATTTTTAAGACAAAAATGTTTTTCAATTATATTTGCACCAAAAGCAACTGAGGTAATTGCTGCACCGATTCCATTGGTATGGTCAGAAAATCCTACTATACATTTATGTTTTTTTTTTAAATAGGGTATAGTTTTTAAATTCATATTTCTATTGTTTGCGGGGTATTCTGTAACACAATGAAGAATTGCAAATTTATTTTTTGCATACTTCTCTAAAAATAATACAAGCTCATCTATTTCTGTTGTCGATAATGTACCAGTGGAAACAATTATTGGCTTTTTTGTCTTACAAATATTTCTAATAAGTGGAAAGTGATGACTTTCTAGAGAGGCCACTTTATAGGCAACTACATCCAAATTCTCTAAAAAATTAAGTGAAAAATTATCAAATACACTGCTAAAACATATCAGACCTTTTTTTTTTGCATAATTAAAAACTTCTTTATGCCACTCAAACGGAAATTGAGCCTCTTTATAAAGACTATAAAGCGATCTATTATTCCAATTATCATTTTTAAATTTTTTTTTTATTAAAAATTCTTTTGAATTAGAATTAAGGGTCATATCCTCTAGATTAAAAGTTTGAAATTTAATAGCTTCAGCCCCAATTTCTTTTGCTTTATCTATAAGTGTAAATATTTTTTTTTTTGAATTCTGATGATTTGCAGATATTTCTAATATAACTAAAGGGGGTTTTTTATCAGAGACAATTCTATTGCCAATCTTAAAATTCATTATTTTTGAGTTTTAATTTTTTTTAATTGTCTAGCAAGTTTCACTAAGGTCTGGTCTTTCGATATGATCTTAGACAAAATAGATAATGTTTTATTGGGATTAGACTCGTAAGACAATCTTAGTAAGTCCATCCAATTTTTATTATTTTTAGACCTTATGCTTTCTATTTTGTTAAATATTTTTAAATCTTTTTTTTTCATTTTTTGACTTCATTAAACCAATATCATACAAAAAAATAATTTGTATATGTAATTAATCTGCTCCACCATCAATTTTGATATTTGATCCATTGATAAAATTTGACTTAATTAAAAATTTAATTGCATGAGCTATTTCCTCAATTGTTCCTAGTTTTTTATTTGCTAACTTATTTATTATCTTGATTTTTTCTTTTTTATCTAATTTTTTATACATACCAGCTTCAAATGCACCTAATTCAAAAATATTTGATGTAATATTATATTGAGCATACTCTTTGCTAATCACTTTTGATAAACCATAAAGTCCAGTTTTTGAAGCAGAATAACCTGCAGTTCCTATGTCTCCTCTTTTCGCACCTGTTGAAGAAAAAAAAATAATTCTTCCCCATTTACAAAAAATCATTTTTTTTATCAAATATTTACATAACAAAAAGTTTGATCCGAGATTGGTATCAATCATTTTTTTCCAACTATTTATTGTTTGATTAATCAATAGATTATCAAATTTAACCGCTGCAGCTGAAATTAAGACTAATTTATCTTTACTTTTAATATATTTGTCTAGTTTAAGTATTTCTTTTTCTTTTGAAATATCACATTTTAAAAATGTAACATTTTTAATTTTAATTTTAGGTTTATTTTTATTATATATTCCTATTACCTTATCTATTTTTGAAACTTGTTTAGCTAACGGTAACCCTATGCCTCCTGATACTCCTGTCAAAATAATCATAATAAATTTATTTCAGTCAATATAACTTAAGTAATATTTTTTTTTTAGATATATTCCAATCTTTTTTAAATAATGATGTTAAGATTAAATCATGAAACTTATTATTTACCCTAATATGCTCTTTATAAACTCCATTAATTGTAAAACCTAAATATTTGTGAATCTTAAGTATACTTTTGTTATAAGATAATGTTTCACCCCAAATTTTTCTAATTTTCTTATTTTTGAAAATTAAATCAATAAATTCATATTCTACTAGTACTGCTAAGTATCTAAAAGCATTATTTGCTATATAAAATCCCCATGTACACGTTTGGTTGATTAAGTCTATCTCTTTTATAGATGCTACTCCTATTGGTGTGCGTTTGTAACAAATAATGTAACTTTTTTGAGTTTTGCTTTGTAATAAATTTTTGTACCAACTTAAATGCTCTTTATAAGAAATTTTATTTTGGTTGAGCATCATTGATCTGATAAATAGATCATTTCTCCACATGAATATTTTTTTTAAATCTTTTGATAAGATTTTTTTAAATTTTATTTTTTTTTGAGAAAACAATCTTTATACGTCCATTTTATTTTAAATTATTCCATTTAATGATGCATGATCCCCAAGATAAACCAACACCAAATCCTGAAAGAACAATTAAGTCATTATTATTAATTTTTTTTTCTGTATTTGCCTGCTTCAAACTAAAAGGAATTGTTGAAGATACAGTATTTCCTAAAAATCTTAAATTATTATATACTTTTTCATTAGGTAAATTTAATGAGTTTTTTAAACTATTTAAAATAACTTTACTTCCTTGATGAAAGAAAAAAGTCTTAATTTTTTCTTTTTTAATTTTTGAAATTTTTAAAAGTTTTTTAATATTTTGAGGTATGTTTGCAATAGTAAACATAAAAATTTTAGATCCGTTCATAAATAGTTTTGCCTTGTTTGCATCTTGAAATCCATCTCTAGAAGCACCTCTCTCAACTATTAAATCTTTATATCCACTTCCATCTGTTCCCATTAAAAAATTACCAAAATATTTTTTTTTTGATTTAGAGACTAGGGTCGCTGAGGCTCCATCACTAAAAATTGTTTTGTTCGTTCTATCAGAACTTTCTATATATTTTGTGTAAGTGTCAGCACATACAATTAAAATATTTTTACCCATGTTATTTTGCACTAATGAACTTGCAACAAATAAGGCATAAACAAATCCCGAACATCCTAAATTTATATCAAATGCTTTTACATTATTATTAAGTCCAAGTTTATATTGTAATATACAGGCTGTAGTTGGAAGAAAATATTCTGGTGATTGTGTCACATAAATTAACGTGTCTATCGATTTTTTATTAATTTTTTTTAAAACCTTTTTTGATGCTTCAAAAGCTAGATCCAAAGCTGTTTGATTTTTTTTAGTGTACCAAATTTTCTC
This sequence comes from Candidatus Pelagibacter sp. PS_10_02, assembly GCF_059418005.1. NCBI lineage: Bacteria > Pseudomonadati > Pseudomonadota > Alphaproteobacteria > Candidatus Pelagibacterales > Candidatus Pelagibacteraceae > Candidatus Pelagibacter > Candidatus Pelagibacter sp. PS_10_02. The sequence continues at coordinate 130,864 of NZ_CM182076.1, read as the reverse complement.
AATACCAGTTTTAGCTATTATTTTTTTAATATCCCAAGAGGGATTTTTTTTTTCAAAGAGGAGATTTTAAAACTGTTTTTTGGTAGTGCGATCTCTATAGCTTTTATAGATAAATTATATATCAATTTATTTAAGTAGTTTTTTTTTATCCATAATTTGGATAATTTTTTTTACAGAATAAGCCTCTGATAGTTCTTGAATTTTTTGAGCTTTACCTGATAATTTTTTATCAAGAGCTATCAAAATATTAAGATGGCTCATCGAGTCCCACTCTTCAAAGTTGTTAGAGTCAGCTTTTTCATTAATCTTTTTTTCTGGAACACTTAAAGATTTAGCAATAATTTTAAAAATTTCTTTTTTTGAAATAAATTTACTCATTTTTAATTATAAGCTATATAAACCTTAGTTGTCCATATAACTAAACCAAATTTTTTTTTAAAATTTATATAACCTTTTTTCTTAAGTCTTTCTAGTATTAAAACTTTTGATATCATTTCTTTAGGTAGCAACCACTCTTTATAGCCAATTTTTTTAACATATTTAAAATTTTTTTTTACAGTTTCTAAAACTTTATTTTCATTAGCAAAAGATAAAATGGGGAAGCAAATTACTCCTTTTTTGCTTAAAAAATTTTTTGACTCTTTTATTATCTGTATGGTAAGTTTTGTTCCATCTTTCCCAGATTTACAACTTACATCTTTAAACCATGGAGATATTTTGGCTACATCTTCTGAAATTCCAGAAACATCATTAAGAATAAAGTCAAATTTATAGTTTTTCCACGGTTTAAATAAACTTCCAGTTCTTACAATGACATCTTTTTTATTAATTTTGGCATTTGATTTTATTATTTGTGTTGCAGTTCTTCCAATGTCAGAAGCAAATAAATTAAACTTATCTTTAAATAAACTTAGTAATTTTATTCCCACATATCCTGATCCTGCTCCTAAGTCTAATACATCACCTTTAATTTTTAACTTTTTTTTTATAGACTCAACTAATAAGTCGCTAGTGCCAGTTGGTACAAACGTATTTTTTTTATAATTAATAATAGGATTTTTGCTGGTTGCCATATTTATTGGTTATACACTTGTTATTCAGAATATATGTTTAGCTCACTGCTGGGTATAATTTCAAGTTAATATTTATTGTCTAGTATTTTTATTTTTATCTAACTCTTTATAATTATAATTTTGATCTACCAAAATTTTTTCATTTATTAATTTCGTTTTAATAAAATTAACAAAAAAAAACCCCAGTTTTAACAACTGGGGTTATAAAATAAAAATATCAGTTATCTTTAAAATCATTTAAAAATTTTTTTCAGTGCATAAATCAAGCCAATTGAGCTATTAGTACTGGTCAGCTACACGCATTACTGCGCTTCCACATCCAGCCTATCAACGTGGTGGTCTACCACGGCTCTATAGGAAGAACTAGTTTTGAGGTGAGTTTCCCGCTTAGATGCTTTCAGCAGTTATCTCTTCCATACTTAGCTACCCTGCACTGCGGCTGGCGCCACAACAGGTCCACCAGTGGTATGTTCAACCCGGTCCTCTCGTACTAGGGTCAACTCCTCTCAATTCTTCTACACGCATAGCAGATAGGGACCGAACTGTCTCACGACGTTCTGAACCCAGCTCACGTACCACTTTAATTGGCGAACAGCCAAACCCTTGGGACCTGCTCCAGCCCCAGGATGTGATGAGCCGACATCGAGGTGCCAAACACTGCCGTCGATATGAGCTCTTGGGCAGTATCAGCCTGTTATCCCCGGCGTACCTTTTATCCGTTGAGCGATGGCCCTTCCACTCAGAACCACCGGATCACTATGACCGACTTTCGTCTCTGCTCGACTTGTCAGTCTCACAGTCAGGCAGGCTTATGCCATTGCACTCTACGAACGATTTCTGACCGTTCTGAGCCTACCTTCGCACGCCTCCGTTACTATTTGGGAGGCGACCGCCCCAGTCAAACTACCCACCATACAATGTCTCGCTGCCGGATGACGGCTAGCGGTTAGATGTCAAGAAAAACAAAAGAGGTATTTCACTGGTGACTCCACAAAAGCTGACGCTTTTGCTTCAAAGTCTCCCTCCTATGCTAAATATGTTTTTCCTAACACCAATGTAAAGTTGCAGTAAAGGTGCACGGGGTCTTTCCGTCTAACTACGCGAACTCCGCATCTTCACGGAGAATTCAATTTCACTGAGTTGATGTTGGAGACAGCGGAGAAATCGTTACGCCATTCATGCAGGTCGGAACTTACCCGACAAGGAATTTCGCTACCTTAGGACCGTTATAGTTACGGCCGCCGTTTACTGGGGCTTCAGAAGTTAGCTTGCACCAACCGCATTAACCTTCCAGCACCGGGCAGGCGTCAGACCCTATACATCCACTTACGTGTTAGCAGAGCCCTGTGTTTTTGATAAACAGTCGCTTCTCCCTGGCTTGTGCCACCCTTCTATAGTTGCCTACAAAAGGGTCTTCCTTATCCCGAAGTTACGGAAGCATTTTGCCGAGTTCCTTCAACATCATTCTCTCAAGCGCCTAAATATACTCTATTAATCTACCTGTGTCGGTTTCGGGTACGGTCTTCATGATGGAGCTATTTCTTGGGACTTCTTCGCGGCAAGTTCAATCCATTAAGAACTCACAACTTACGAAATCCGTCACTACCATCAGGTCAAGGAATATTAACCTTGTTTCCATCGACTACGGCTTTCGCCCTCGCCTTAGGTGCCGACTAACTCTACGCGGATTAACCTTGCATAGAAACCCTTAGATTTTCGGCGACGAAGTTTTTCACTTCGTTTATCGTTACTTATGTCAGCATTCGCACTTCTGATACCTCCAGGATCCCTCACGGGTATCCCTTCGCAGGCTTACAGAACGTTCCGCTACCCCTTACAAAGTTCGAAAACTTTGCAAAGCCACAGATTCGGTACATGATTTTAGCCCCGTTACATCTTCGGCGCAGAAACTCTATTAGACCGGTGAGCTGTTACGCTATCTTTAAAGGATGGCTGCTTCTAAGCCAACCTCCCGGCTGTTAAGGAATTTCCACATCCTTTCACACTTAATCATGATTTTGGGACCTTATCTGGTGGTCTGGGCTCTTTCCCTCTCGACCATGGACCTTAGCACCCACAGTCTGTCTGCCGAAGAACAATGTCTAGCATTCGGAGTTTTATTAGGTTTGGTAAGAATCTCTTCCCCCTAGCCCATTTAGTGCTCTACCTCTAAACATCTATTTATTCGACGCACTACCTAAATAGTTTTCGCGGAAAACCAGCTATCTACGAATTTGGTTGGCCTTTCACCCCTTACCACAAGTCATCCAAAGACTTTTCAACGTCAACTGGTTCGGTCCTCCGGTTGGTGTTACCCAACTTTCAACCTGCTCATGGTAAGCTCATTCGTTTTCGGGTCTAATTCATTAAACTAATCGCCCTATTAAGACTTGCTTTCGCTGCGCCTACACCTAGATGGCTTAAGCTTGCTTAATAAATTAAGTCACTGACCCATTATACAAAAGGTACGCCCTCACCCTAAAAAGGGCTCGGACTGATTGTAGGCATGCAGTTTCAGGTTCTATTTCACTCCCCTAATAGGGGTTCTTTTCACCTTTCCCTCACGGTACTAGTTCACTATCGGTCACTGAAGAGTATTTAGGCTTAGAGGGTGGTCCCCCTATATTCGAGCAGGATTTCTCGTGTCCCGCTTTACTCAAGAATTTTGTTAGACATTACTCATACGGGACTATCACCCTCTATGGTTAGCATTTCCAAACTATTCAAATTTTTCTAACAAAACTACTGGCCTACTCCGCGTTCGCTCGCCACTACTAACGGAATCTCAATTGATTTCTTTTCCTCTGGTTACTTAGATGTTTCAGTTCTCCAGGTTGTCTCTTTAAACCTATGTATTCAGTTTAAAGTACCACATAAAGTGGTGGGTTTCCCCATTCGGAAATTTTCGGATCAAAGCTTACATACAGCTCCCCGAAACTTATCGCAGTATATCACGTCCTTCATCGGCTTTCAGTGCCAAGGCATCCACTACACGCCCTTAAACGCTTGATTTATGCACAGAAAAAAATTCTTTTAACAGAAAATTTATCTATGTTGTGATCAAATTTTTATTTTGAACATTAAATAATAACTTTTAATGTTCGGATATAGATATTGATATAAATTATTTTTATTTACAGTTTTAATAACTAAATGTTTCCTGGTGGAGGATAGCGGGATCGAACCGCTGACCTCCTGAATGCAAATCAGGCGCTCTCCCAGCTGAGCTAATCCCCCAGTTAAGTATGGTGGGCCGAGAAAGACTCGAACTTTCGACCCCACCCTTATCAAGGGTGTGCTCTAACCAACTGAGCTACCGGCCCTACAAGAAGGAAACATTACTTTAAGAAGAGAAATGAGGACGGTCAACATTACCGATGTATATTATTTAGAGTGAAATTTTACTTTCACTCATCCTTAGAAAGGAGGTAATCCAGCCGCAGGTTCCCCTACGGCTACCTTGTTACGACTTCACCCCAGTCGCTGACTATACCGTGGTCAAGGGTTTGAAACCTTGCCTTAAGGTAGAACCAACTCCCATGGTGTGACGGGCGGTGTGTACAAGACCCGGGAACGCATTCACCGTGGCACGCTGATCCACGATTACTAGTAATTCCAGCTTCATGCACTCGAGTTGCAGAGTGCAATCCGAACTGAGGCATCTTTTCGGGATTTGCTTAACGTTGCCGTTTTGCTTCCTGTTGTAGATGCCATTGTAGCACGTGTGTAGCCCAACACGTAAGGGCCATGAGGACTTGACGTCATCCCCACCTTCCTCCAGCTTATCACTGGCAGTTCTTTCAGAGTGCCCAACTTAATGATGGCAACTAAAAGTGAGGGTTGCGCTCGTTGCGGGACTTAACCCAACATCTCACGACACGAGCTGACGACAGCCATGCAGCACCTGTGTTTCGTCCGGCCGAACCGAAAACTCTAATCTCTTAGAGTCGCGACGAACATGTCAAGTGTTGGTAAGGTTCTGCGCGTATCTTCGAATTAAACCACATGCTCCACTACTTGTGCGGGTCCCCGTCAATTCATTTGAGTTTTAACCTTGCGGTCGTACTCCCCAGGCGGTGTGTTTATCGGTTTCCCTGCGACACTGAAAATAAATTTCCAACGTCTAACACACATCGTTTACAGCATGGACTACGAGGGTATCTAATCCTCTTCGCTACCCATGCTTTCGTTCCTCAGTGTCAGTAATGATCCAGAAAGCTGCCTTCGCAATTGGTATTCTTTCTAATATCTACGAATTTCACCTCTACACTAGAAATTCTGCTTTCCTCTATCATACTCTAGCTGAAAAGTTTTAATGGCAGTTCCAGAGTTAAGCTCTGGGATTTCACCACTAACTTTTTCAACCACCTACGAACTCTTTAAGCCCAGTAATTCCGAACTACGCTAGGTCCCTTCGTATTACCGCGGCTGCTGGCACGAAGTTAGCCGGACCTTCTTATTCGGGTACAGTCATTTTCTTCCCCGACGAAAGAGCTTTACAACCCAAGGGCCTTCTTCACTCACGCGGCATCGCTGCATCAGAGTTTCCTCCATTGTGCAAGATTCCCCACTGCTGCCTCCCGTAGGAGTTTGGGCCGTGTCTCAGTCCCAATGTGGCTGATCATCCTCTCAAATCAGCTATTGATCATAGTCTTGGTAGGCCATTACCCTACCAACAAACTAATCAAGTGCGGGCTCATCCAATGGTGCATAAAGCTTTCTCCGTAAAGACTTATCCGGTATTAGCACAAGTTTCCTCGTGTTATTCCAGGCCAAAGGGTAGATACCCACATGTTACTCACCCGTCTGCCACTAAGTATTGCTACTTCGTTCGACTTGCATGTGTTAGGCGTGCCGCCAGCGTACGTTCTGAGCCATGATCAAACTCTCAAGTTAAAAAACGGCGCACACTAGCTTCATATATAAATTGTAAGAATACAATCCATACGATTTTGAAGTGTGTACGACAAATTTTGGTAACCTTAACCGTCCACACTTCTCTTCTTAAATTTTTACTTTTTAAATAGCTAATTGGTTCTAAAACGCCCAATAATCCTCACTAATCTATTGAATAAACAATAATTTTACTGAGAAAGTGTGCTGCTTATAAGCTAAAATAAAAGTAAATCAAGCTTTTAGCATTTAAATAAATCAATAAATACATCAGTAAATACGAGGTTTTTTTTGATTTTTTGGTATTACTAAATTAATAATTGAAAATTCCAAATGATATTTAGTCCAAATAAATTAATTAAATTAATAAAAAAAAATACTGAGATTTTCTTACTCTTTTTATTACTAATTTTTACAATTTTTAGCACCACAATTTATAATAATAATAAATTAGAAACTAATGAGAATTATAAAGAGTTAATAAATAATATTTATTTTCAAAAAAGCTTAAAGCAAATTTTTAATAATCTTAAACCTAGATATAAAAGTATTGATCATAAAATATCTAGTGGTGAAACATTTGATAAAATATTAAATAACTATTCTATTCCAAGTGAAGAAATTTTAAGTATCAAAAGAAATTTAAATTCAGATTTTAACTTAAGCAATCTAAAAACTAATCTTGATATAAAGTTTACAATTGATCAATCAGATAATAAAAAAATTACATCTTTTTTATTCCCTGTATCTAGAACTGAAAAAATTTTGTTAACTAGAAATTTAGATACAGATAAGTTTGAAAAAAAAAAAATTATTACAAACTTAAATAAAAAAATTATCTTTAAAGAAGGAAAAATTTTACAAAGTTTATATAAAACTGCCATTGATCTAAATATTCAGCCCAACATAATAATTGAGTTTGCAAGGATCTATGGTTTTCAAGTTGATTTTCAAAGAGACATTAGAAAAAATGATATTTTTCAAATTATGTATGAAGTATTTGAAGATGATAATGGAAAAGTGTTCGAAACTGGAAATATTATTTTTTCAGATTTAAAACTAAGTGGCGTAAATAATACTTTGTATTATTTTGATAAAAAAGGAAATGAAGGACACTATGATCAAAATGGAAAGAGTGTTGAAAAAGCTTTAATGAAAACACCTATTAATGGTGCAAGACTTTCCTCTGCATTTGGAATGAGAAAACATCCAATAGATGGTTATAATAAAATGCATAGAGGAACAGATTTTGCTGCACCAATGGGCACACCTATTATGGCGTCAGGAAGTGGTGTTGTTACTAGAGCAAGATGGTGTGGTGGTGGTGGAAACTGTGTAAAAATAAAACATAACTCAACATATGAAACTATTTATGCTCATATGAAAAACTTTGCACGAGGGATTAAAGAAGGTGTCAGAGTTAAGCAAGGTCAAATAATTGGCTATGTTGGCTCAACAGGAAAATCTACTGGACCTCATTTGCATTATGAAGTTTTAGTAAATGGAAAGCAAATCAATTCACAAAAACTAAAGCTACCTTCTGGAAAAACTCTTAAAGATAAAAATAGAGAGTTGTTTGAGGTTGCTCGAATTAAATTAGATGTTTTAAAGTCAGAGCTTATTATTGGCTTGAATTAAACTGCTGCAGATTTTTTTTCTACGGTTTTTTTCTCAATTGTTTTTGAAGACTTTTTTAATTCTACTTCTTGAGTTTCTTTTTTGACAATGGGTGCTTCTATTTTAGCTTCTTTTACAATCTGATCTGCTGGTGTAATAGGTTTTACCACCTCTGCTGGAGATGAATTTACTCTAGCCATTCTAAGACTTTCTTGTTCATTTTGAACTCTTGTAAAGTGATCAGCATGTTGAAAATAATTTTCAGATAAAATCTTATCCTCATTAGCTAAAGCTTCTCTTGCTAAATCATTATATTTTTCAATTAGTTTAACAGCATTATGATTGTTTCTACCTGGAACTTTTCTTTGAAAATTATCATTATTAGAAAATTTTGATCCTTCATTATTATTTCTAAACGAGGGTCTTCTGTTATTATTATTCCTAAATGAAGGTCTTCTGTTGTTATTTGTATTATTACTTCTAAATGTTACCATATTTATACTTTTAATTTATATTTTAGTGCTGATTATGCAGCGATCATTATTGCTATAGTCTCTTACAGCTTTATTTATATAAAAACCCTCTTGTTTTAATATTTCTTTAACTTTATTTTTTTGATTAAAACCTATCTCTAAAATAAATTTACCATTTTTCTTTATCAGACAGTTTGCTTTGTTAATAACTTTTCTGATTTTTGAAAAACCATCAAATCCACCACTCAAAGCTAATTTTGGTTCAAAATTAACAATATCTTTTTCCAAATATTTTAAACTTACTAATTCAATATATGGAGGATTTGAAACAATTAGATCATATTTGCCTGCAGTGAAATTGTCAACACTAGAGTGAAAAAATTTAACCCTATTTACTAAATTTAGCTTTTTTGCATTGAATTTACTCACATTTATGCTTTTTTTAGAAATATCTATTCCTGTTCCATAGAAATATTTTCTCTCTTTCAATATTGATAACAAGATACATCCTGATCCTGTTCCTATGTCTAAAACTTGAAGATGAGTATTTTTTGAATATATTTTTAATACCTCTTCAACTATTAATTCTGTATCTGGTCTTGGAATTAAAACATCCTTATTAACAAAAAATTCATTATTCCAAAATTCTTTTTTATTTATCAAATAAGCTATGGGTTCTCCTTTTTTTCTTTTTTCAATAAGATTCTTAAAATCACTTAATTGCCCATCATTTAAAATTTGTTTCGGATTTAGGATGATATATTTTTTATCTTTATTAATTGAGTTAGATAATAAAATTTCACAATCTAGCTGTGGATTTGACACACCACTTTGCTTTAAAGTATTGGTTCCCTCAATTAGAATATTTTCTATATTCATTTCTATGTAAGATTGCTTAGTTTTTCTTCCTGTGCTTGGAGAGTTAAAGTTTCAATCATTTCATCAAAAGCTTCTCCTTCTAAAAATTCTTCAAGTTTATGTAGTGTTAAATTGATACGATGATCAGTAACCCTTCCTTGAGGAAAATTATAAGTTCTAATTCTCTCTGATCTGTCTCCAGTACCTATTTTACTTTTTCTATCCTGCGATCTTTCTTGATCTATTCTTGATCTTTCTAAATCATAAAGTCTCGATCTTAAAATTTTCATTCCTTTAGCTTTATTTTTATGTTGAGATTTTTCATCCTGTTGAGAAACTGATAAACCTGTTGGAATATGGGTTATTCTTACTGCACTATCAGTTGTATTAACAGATTGTCCCCCTGGTCCTCCGGCTCTAAAGACATCAATTCTCAAGTCAGAATCATTGATTTTTACATCAACTTCTTCAGCTTCTGGTAAGACGGCTACTGTTGCAGCAGAAGTATGAACTCTTCCTTGTGTTTCTGTATCTGGCACTCTTTGAACACGATGTACTCCACTCTCATACTTTAGAGTTGAGTATATATTCTTTCCTCTAATGGAGGCAATAACTTCTTTAAGACCTCCCGCTTCACTCTGGGACATACTTATTAATTCTAATTCCCATTTTTTTTTATTACTAACTTTTTCATACATCTTAAAAAGATCTGAAGCAAATAAACTAGCCTCAAGACCACCCGTACCAGCTCTAATTTCTATAATAGCGTTTTTTTTATCAGCTTCGTCTTTTGGTAATAAAAATAATTTTAATTTTTTTTCAATTGTTTCATTTTCTGACTTAAGATCTTTTAGCTCTTTTTCTGCCATTCCTATAAATTCGTTATCACTACTTGGATCTTCTAGAATTTTTTCTAAATCTTTTCTTTCTACTTCATATGAAAAATATTTTTTAGCATCATCTATTACATCATTTAAATCAGAGTACTCTTTAGATTTTTCAGCAAATAGTTTTTTATCAACTTCACCAGTTGACAATTCTTTTTCCAAAGCAGAATGTTTAGAGATTAAATCTTCAATTGTTTTTAGAGGTATCATTATAATTTTTTATCAAGTTCAGCAGCTTTTTTTTCAACTTCTTTAACAACTCTTGATATTATGTCTTCCGATAAAACTTTTTCACTTTGAATGCCAGATAAATAAAGCATATTGTTTCCCTTGCCACCACCAGTTATTCCTATATCAGTCATCGCAGCCTCACCCGGTCCATTAACCACACATCCAATAATTGATAAAGTTAGAGGAGTTTTTATATGTGAAAGTTTTTCTTCTAGGATTTTGACTGTATCGATTACTTGAAATGCTTGTCTTGCACAAGATGGACAAGAAATAATCTTTACCCCCCTATTTCTCAAATTTAATGATTTAAGTATTTCATTACCTATTTTAATTTCTTTAACTGGGTCATCGGAAAGAGATATCCTTATAGTATCACCTATACCATCTAATAAAAGTGAACCTAGGCCTATAGATGATTTAATACTTCCCGAAACAAAACCACCTGCTTCGGTAATTCCTAGATGCAAAGGATAATCCGTAACTTTTGAGAGTTGTCGGTATGCCGCCATAGATAAAAAGACATCTGAAGACTTAACACTAATTTTAAAATTAAAAAAATCTTGATCTTCTAATATTTTTATATTTCTTTGAGCACTTTCAACTAAAGCTTCTGGACATGGTTCTTTATATTTATCTAGAATATCTTTTTCAAGAGATCCAGCATTGACACCAATTCGAATGGAACAACCATTATTTTTGGCAGCACTTAAAACATCATGAATTTTTAATTTGTCTCCAATATTTCCTGGATTAATTCTTAAACATTTTGCTCCATTTTCAGCTGCTTCTATTGCTCTTTTATAATGAAAGTGAATGTCGGCTATAATGGGTACAGAAACATATTTGGTAATTTCTTTAAGTGCTATTGAAGATTCTTGATCTGGGCAAGAAACTCTTACAAGATCAGCTCCCTCTTCATGAATATCATTTATTTGTTTTATAGTATCCTGAATATCTGTTGTCAAAGTATTGGTCATTGATTGAACAGATATAGGATTGTCTCCACCAACCTTAACTCCACCTACATTGATGACTTTAGTTTTTTTTCGATGGATATCTCTAAATGGTCTAAGGCTCATTAATTAATCTAATTTAAATTCTTTATGAAGTGCTGCTACAGCTTTTTTTATTTGTTTATTAGAAATTAAAACTGATATTTTAATTTCAGATGTTGAAATGACCATAATATTAATTTTTTTAGAAGCTAATGCTTGAAACATTCGATAAGTAATTCCAGGAGTAGTAATCATGCCCACACCAACAATGGAAACCTTAGAAACATTATTGTCATATGAGAATTTTCTAAAAGAAATTCTTTTATTTTTTTTAATTATTTTTTCAGTCTTTTTCAAATCCTCAGATTTAATGGTAAATGTTAGATCGGTTTCTTTTCCATTTAATGATATATTTTGAACAACCATATCAACATTAATTTGATTTAGTGATAATGGTTTAAAAACAGCTGCAGCTACACCTGGTTTATCTTTAACACCTACTATTGTAACCTTTGCATCATTTTTTGTAGATGTAATTCCTGTAATTATTTGATTGCTAAATATTTTTTTAGCTCCTGTAATTAATGTTCCTCTTTTTTTTTCAAAAGATGATTTTACTGAAAAATTTATATTATTTAATTTAGCATCTTGTACTGAAGTTGGCTGCATAACCTTTGCCCCAAGTGATGCCATCTCTAACATCTCATCGTATGAAATTTTAGAGATCTTTTTTGCTTTTGAATGATTTCTTGGATCTGTTGTATAGACACCATCTACATCAGTATAAATATCACATGCATCTGCATTGAAGAATTTTGCAAGCATTATGGCTGAAGCATCTGTTCCACCTCTGCCAAGTGTTGTTATTCTTCTATCTAAATTAATTCCCTGAAAACCAGTTATGATAGGAATACCACCTGTTTTCATAAAAGTTAGTATTTTAGTTTTATTGATTTTACTTATTCGTGAAGCGCTATAAGGACCTTCAGTAATTATTGGAAGTTGCCAAGACATCCATGATCTTGCTTTCAAACCTAAATGTTTAAGTCTGCCAGCAATTAATGCACATGCAGCTTGCTCACCTGATGAAAGTAAAACATCATACTCTGCAGAGTCAAAATTATTGCTTAATTCTTCTGTTTTTCTAATAAGATCATTAGTGGTTCCACTCATTGCAGAAGAAACCACAATAACATTAAGTTTTTTTCTTTTATATGAAGCAATTATTTTTGCTACTTTTTTAATTCTATCTATATTTCCAACAGACGTTCCGCCAAACTTTAATACTACAATTTTCATTGATAATTTTGTTTAATTTTTGTTTGATAAAATACATCTTAATTGTTATGTCCACAAGTCATCTATTATGAATTCAATAAATAAAAAAGAAATAGAAAAATTTTCAAGAATTGCAGAAGAATGGTGGAATCCTGATGGAAAATTTAAACCTTTGCACAATTTTAATCCTATAAGAATTAGATATATAAAAGAAAATATTATTAAAGATTTCAAAATTAAAGACTTAGATAAACCTTTAAAAAATATTAAACTGTTAGACATTGGTTGTGGGGGTGGCTTGTTATCTGAGCCAATGCGAAGATTGGGTGCGGATGTAACTGCGATAGATGCTTCGAAACAAAATATAGAAGTCGCTAAATTTCATGCAAAAAAAAATAAACTTAAAATTGATTATAGAGTTAGTTCGCCTGAAAAATTAAAAACTACAAATAAATTTGATGTAATTTTAAATATGGAAATAGTTGAACATGTTAATGATATAGATTTTTTTATTAAAGAGAGTTCTAAATTATTAAAAAAAAACGGTATAATGTTTGTTGCTACATTAAATAAAACATTAAAATCATATATTTTTGCAATTATTGGTGCTGAATATGTTTTAAAATGGCTTCCAATAGGGACACATGATTGGGAAAAATTTGTAAAGCCTGAGGATTTAACAGAGATTTCAAAAAGAAATAAACTATTGTTAAAAAAATTAGATGGTATGCAATTTAATATATTAAATAGTAGCTGGAAGGTCAGTGATGATACTTCAGTTAATTATATTACAAAATTTATTAAAACTTAATTAGTATTTTCTTTTATCCAGGGAATTACCTCGGCCTCTATTCCCTCTTCTCTCAATTCTTTTATATCTTCCTTTGTAGCAGTGCCATAAATTCCTTTAGAAAATTTTTTATCTTTATAGTGGATAGATCTAGCCTCATAAGCAAAGTTTTTACCAACATATTGAAAATTTTTTTTTATAAAATCTTGATATTTATTTATTGTTTTTTTGATATCTTTATATTTTTGGCTTGATGTATCAATACCAATATCTTTTTTGGACATTAGTACATTCGGTGACATCAAAGTCTTTTCAACATTTAGTGAGTTGCAAATATGACAATTGAGAAATTTTTTCTTTTTGATTTTTTCATACTCTTTAGAGGTTGAAAACCAACTATCAAAAGTTATTTCACAATCTTTACATATAAGCTTATATTTGATCATGCTATATAGATAATAACATAACTATTTAATTCAATATTAAATTAACTTCTATAATCGGCATTAATTTCTATATATTTTTTTGTTAAATCCATAGTGTAAGCTGTGAAATATTTTGATCCTGAATTTAGGCTTATCAAGATTTCTATTGATGAGCTCTTCATGTATGTTGCAACTTGACTTTCATTATAATTACTAAAAATTTTTCCATTTTCTACAACTTTTATATCACCAAAATTAATTGATAATTTATTTGTATCAAAATTTATTCCTGATTTGCCAATTGCCATTATTATTCTTCCCCAGTTTGGGTCTTCTCCAGCAATGGCTGTTTTGACTAAATTAGAATTTGCAATGGAAAAAGCTACAGATTTTGCATCACTCTGAGTTTTTGATTTTAAAACACTTATTGATATAAATTTAGTAGCACCCTCTCCATCTGCAACTATTCTTTTGGATAAATTTAATAATACTGAGTGTAAAGCTTTATCAAAATTATAAAGTTTTTTATCTGTAATATTCTTAATTATTGGATTTTTTACTTTACCAGTTGAAAATATTGAAACCATATCATTTGTGCTGGTATCACCATCACATGTAATTGCATTAAATGTTGTGTCAATATTTTTTTTTAACAATTTGCTTAAGACATCATTTGAAAGATCTGCATCTGTAAAAATATAGCCTAGTGTTGTAGCCATATTTGGAAAAATCATTCCTGAACCTTTTGCAATTCCATATATCTTTATTTTTTTATCACCAATTTTACACTCTTCCATTGCAAGCTTTGGTTTTAAATCTGTTGTCATTATTCCTAAAGCTGCTTTTATCCAAATTGATTTATTCTGAGTGTATCTAATTTTTTTTATTAATTCTGAAATATTGCTTTTTATTTTTTTTGTAGGATATTTTTCACCTATTGTACCAGTACAACCAAAAAGTATCTCATTTGCCAATACTTTTTTGGGGAAATCTTCGTCTTCATTTTGTTTTTTTGAGAGCTGTATTGAAAGTTCTTCTGCTATTTCTTTTAGAGCCTTATAGCCTTCAGATCCTGTGAATGCATTGGCATTTCTAGTGTTTACCAAAAGTGATTTTATTTTTTTACATTTTATATTTAAGTTCCATTTTATGTTTTCTGATATTATTTTAGATTGTGTGAAAACAGATGCATAATTTGCTCCATCTCTAAAATAAAACATAACCAGATCATCTCTTGGTTTGTTGTATAAATTTGCAGAAATTGTTGAAATTGAAACTCCATCTATATGGTCTAAATCTTGAAAGTCTTGCATTTTTGACCTTGAAGCTAATGAGTTTACAAAGTTTTTTAAATTTAATGGCATATATTTAAAATATTTATTTAATACTTATATTAAAAGCTGTAATTAATTATATATCAAAAAATAAGATGCTTAATCCTTTAAATTTTATCTCAAAATTCATTAAATCAAGCAATCAAAAAGAGCTTGATAGAGTTGCAAAGATTGTTGAAAAAGTTAATTCTTTTGAAGACAATATTAAAGATATTCCTGATGAAGATTTTCCTAAAAAAACAATAGAACTTAAAAAACGATTAAGTAATGGAGAAGATATAAATGGTCTTTTACCTGAAGCTTTTGCACTTGTACGTGAGGCATCTAAAAGGATGAGAAATGAAAGACATTATGATGTTCAAATAATAGGGGGTATTATTCTTCATGAAGGCAAGATAGCTGAGATGAGAACTGGAGAGGGAAAAACATTAACTATAAGTTTGGCAGCTTATCTAAATGCTCTACACGGTAAAGGTGTACACATTGTTACTGTAAATGATTATTTGGCAAAAAGAGATTCGCAAGAAATGGGGGAAATCTATCATTTTCTTGGGCTAACATCTGGATACATTAATAATGACCAAGATGAATATGAAAGAAAAAAGAATTATAGTTTTGACATAACCTATGCAACTAATAGTGAGCTTGGCTTTGATTACTTGAGAGATAATATGAAATTCTCCAAGGACCAAATGGTTCAAAGAGGACATGTATATACAATTGTTGATGAAATTGACTCTTGTTTAATCGATGAAGCTAGAACACCACTTGTAATCTCTGGTGCTGCAGAAGATAAAACTGAACAATATCTTGCTATTGATAAATTAGTTAAAAAACTTACTCCTAAAAATTATGAGATAGATGAAAAAGACAAAAATATACTATTAACAAATGAAGGAATTAATAATATTGAAAAAATACTTTCGAATGCTGGAATATTAAAAAATAATAATTTCTATGATCCTGAAAACTTAAGTCTCGTACATCATGTGAATCAATCTTTGAGAGCTAATCATTTATTTGAAAAAGGAAGAGATTATATTGTAAGAGATGGCTCTTTAAAAATCATTGATGAGTTGACAGGTAGAATATTAGAAGGCAGAAGATATGGTGATGGACTTCATCAAGCACTTGAAGCAAAAGAAAGAATAGATGTACAGGCTGAAAATCAAACCCTTGCATCAATAACTTATCAAAACTATTTTAAGCTTTATGAAAAAATTTCTGGATGTACAGGAACAGCTGTAACAGAATCTCAAGAATTTTTTGAAATATATAATTTAATAGTAGTTGTTATCCCTACTAATAAAGAAATGATCAGAAAAGACTGGAATGATCAAATTTTTCGAACTGAATTAGAAAAAAATAAAGCAATTATAAATAAAGTTTTAGAATGTCATGAAAAAGGTCAGCCAATTTTAGTTTTCACTTCAAGCATCAACAAGTCTGAAATCTATTCTAAACTATTAGATGAAAAAAAAATTAAGCATGTAGTATTAAATGCAAAAAATCATGAAAATGAAGCTGAAATCATCGCAAATGCTGGAAAAATGAACTCAGTTATAATTACAACAAGTATTTCAGGAAGAGGTGTTGATATTCAGTTGGGTGGTAAGAAAGGTGGTCAGCCTGATGAAGAATTACTGCAAAATAAAAATAAAATTAAATCACTTGGTGGACTATTTGTAATTGGTACTGAAAGAATGGAATCAAGAAGAGTCGATAACCAAGCAAGAGGAAGAGCTGGGAGACAGGGTGATGAAGGTAGCTCAATATTTTATGTTAGTTTAGAAGATGATCTTATGCGAATTTTTGGTTCTGAGTCTATGAATAATATTCTTCAAAAACTGGGACTAAAAGATGGTGAAAGTATCGATCATCCCTGGATAAATAAAGCTCTTGAGCGTGCACAACAAAAAGTTGAAGCAAGAAACTTTGATATAAGAAAAAACTTATTAAAATTTGATGATGTTTTGAATGATCAAAGACACGTTATTTTTTCTCAAAGGAACAATGTGATGAATAATGAAAAAGTTTTTGATTATTCTGATGAATTTTTATTAGAGATTATAAATCATCTTATTACTTTAAAATCTCAAAAAATATCAAAAACTAAAAATAATGAATTCAACAATCAACTAAAAACTCTAGTTGGAAAAAGTGTAAATGATAATGAATTTGAAAATCTTGTAAATTTAAATGATAAAGAATTTAAGGAAAAGATAGACTCTAAATTTATCGAAGCCAGAAATGAGAGAGTTAATATGCTTAATGAAGAGAAGGCTAAAGAAATTGAAAAAAGAATTTTACTTCAGTGCATTGATTTAAATTGGAAATCTCATATCCAATATCTTGAACAATTAAGACAAGTTATTGGCCTAAGGTCTTATGGTCAAAAAGATCCCCTGGTTGAATATAAAAAAGAGGCTTTTTATCTTTTTGAAAATTTACTTAATAAATTAAAAATTGATTTTGTTACAATTTTAATAAATCTAAAAATAGTTCAAGAGCCAAGTGAAAATACAACTAAACCTATTAAGAAGCAAATTTCGAATAACCCCAAATGTTTATTAATACAAAAAAAAGATCAAAAACTATCAAGAAACGAAAAGTGTGAAGCCACTGGTAAAAAATTTAAAAATTGCTGTGGCGCTTTATAGAAAAAAAACCAGATAAGAAAACAAAACAATTGCAGCAACAAATATTGATAAAAAAATCTTAAAGTTAAAAAATTTTTCAATAAAGCTATTAAGCTTATTTTTTTTCATATTTAGCGCACTTAGATTATCTGGTTGACTTACAAAGCCCTTTGTTCTTCCAATGCTTAAAAATTTATTTTTTCTATGGCTAAAAATTTCTTCTCCACTCATATTCTCAAATTCATTCAAATTATTTGTGATTGATCTTCTAACATTATCCAAAATTAAATCTCTATCTCGGTGTGCACCACCAATTGGTTCTGCAACGATCTCATCAATCACCTTTAGTTCAAGGAGATCTTTTGATGATAATTTCATTGCTTTTGCAGCCTCTAAGGTTCTCTTTGGATCTCTCCATAAAATGGTTGCACATCCTTCTGGAGATATAACTGAATAGATTGCATTTTCTAACATAATAACTTTATTAGATGAGGCTAGTGCTATTGCTCCTCCTGAACCACCTTCACCAATAACAACAGCTAAAGTTGGAACATTTAATGACATGCAACATTCAATTGATTTTGCGATTGCCTCTGCCTGCCCTCTTTCCTCGGCTCCAACACCAGGATAAGCCCCAGGGGTATCAACAAATGAAATTATTGGGATATTAAATTTGTTTGCCAGATTCATTAATCTAATTGTTTTTCTATAACCCTCAGGTCTCATCATTCCAAAGTTTCTTTCCATCCTAGTTTCAAGAGTGTCACCTTTCTCTTGTCCAATAACCAAAACTGATTTTTCGTTAAACTTTGCAAACCCAGCTATTACTGATTTATCTTCCCCATAAAACCTGTCTCCAGACAATGAAATAAAATCTTCAAATAAATTATCTATAAAAAATTTTGCTTTAGGTCTATCTTCATGTCTTGCAACTAAAGTTGTTTGCCAAGGATCTAGATTTGAATAAATCTCTTTTAACTTTTCATCTATTTCTTTTTGTGATTGTAAGATTTTTTTTGTGTCTACTTCTGATAGCCCATCTTGATTATATGGATCCTTTAGTTTTTCTAATTCATTTTCAAGATTTTTTATATCTGTTTCAAAGTTTAAATAATTTTTCATAAACAACTTTTAATATTTAATTAACAAAAAAGGCAATAAAATGTTTTAAATAATTTATATTTGACATAATCTTGTTTAAAGGTACTCTTAAACAAATCGGGAGAGACTAATAAAAATAGCGCCGAAGGAGCAACCACCCCGGAAACTCTCAGGCAAAAGGACCGATAAAAACATAACACTCTGGAAAGAGATTAAATCTCGCCGATGGAGCAAAACTCTCAGGCAAAAATACAGATGGGGTAATTATTAAGGGTGCTATGAAAGAACAATATACAAAAATACACAATCTATCTGTTTCTAATCAATTACTTAACTTCATTGATGAAGAATTGCTTAAAGATACAAATATTTCTTCTGAAAAATTCTGGGAAGGCTTCGACAAAGCAGTTCATGAGCTAGCCCCAAAAAATAAAGAACTATTAAAAATAAGAGAGGATTTACAAAAAAAAATAGACAATTGGCATATTGCTAATAAAGGCAATGAAATAAATTTAGAGGAATATAAAAAATTTTTAAAGGAAATTGATTATCTAAAAGAAGTAGGTCCGGATTTTAAAATTCAAACAAATAACGTTGATGAAGAAATAACTAGCATTGCCGGACCACAATTAGTGGTTCCAATCATGAATGAAAGATATGCATTGAATGCTGCTAACGCTAGATGGATGAGTTTATATGATAGTTTGTATGGCACAGACATAATTGAACAATCTGAAGATAGTGCCCATCAAAGATATGATCCTTTAAGAGGGGAAATGGTTATAAAATATGGAAGAGACTTTTTAAAAAAATATTTTCCTTTAGAAGATTTTGAATGGCATAATATTACAGGGTTTAAAATTGATAATGGTTCTTTAACAATATTAAAAGATAATGCTGAAACATCTTTAAAATTTAAAGATAAATTTATTGGTCATAGAGGAGAGGCCAATAATCCTTCAGCAATAATATTAAAAAATAATAATCTTCATATAGAAATAATTATAGATCCAAATGCTTTTAGTTCTAAACAAGATCCTGCTAAAATTAGCGATATTATTGTTGAAGCTGCAGTTTCAACTATTTGTGATAATGAAGATAGCGTTGCTGCGGTTGATGCTGATGACAAGGTTATTTGTTATCGTAATTGGCTTGGACTTATGAAGGGTGATTTAAAATCAACTTTCGAAAAAAATGGAAAGACATATGAACGTAAATTAAATCCTGACAGAAGTTATATTTCTAAAGATGGAAAAGGATTAAAACTACATGGAAGGAGTTTGTTATTGATAAGAAATGTTGGACACCTTATGACTAACTCAGCAATCACTTTAAAAGATGGTTCTGAAATACCAGAAGGTATTATGGATGCCTTTATAACTTCAGCAGCTTGCCTTCACGATATCGAAAAAAAAAGTAATTCTAGAAAAGGTTCCATTTATATTGTTAAACCAAAAATGCATGGTCCTGATGAAACTGCATTTACAGATTTAATTTTTACTAAAGTTGAAGAAGTTTTAGGATTGGAAAAATACACATGTAAAATTGGAATAATGGATGAGGAAAGAAGAACATCGTCCAATCTTAAAGAGTGCATCAGAACTCTGAAAAATAGAGTATTTTTTATCAATACAGGTTTTTTAGATAGAACTGGCGATGAAATGCATACATCAATGGAAGCAGGTCCAATGATAAAAAAAGGAGATATGAAGTCTTCGAAATGGATTAATGCATACGAAAATAACAATGTGGATGTAGGACTTGCATGTGGTTTTTCAGGTGTAGCACAAATTGGTAAAGGTATGTGGGCCATGCCAGACAAGATGAAAGATATGATGGAGCAAAAAACTGGTCATCTTAAAGCCGGAGCTAATTGTGCCTGGGTACCTTCTCCTACAGCAGCAGCTCTTCATGCTCTTCATTATCACGAAATAAATATTTTTGATCAACAAAAAGAATTGCAGAAAAGACAGGCTGCAAAGTTAGATGATCTTTTAACGATTCCAGTAGCCGATAGACCAAACTGGTCTGTTGATGAAATAAATTCTGAAATTGCAAACTCTGCACAAACTCTATTGGGATATGTTGTGAGATGGATTGATCATGGCGTTGGTTGTTCAAAGGTACCTGATATTAATAATATTGGATTAATGGAAGATCGAGCTACTTTAAGAATTTCATCTCAACACATTGCTAATTGGGTTCATCATGGTGTTTGTTCTAAGGAACAAGTAATAAAAATTATGAAAAACATGGCAAAGATTGTAGATGATCAAAATAAGAATGATGGCGCCTATACTCGATCTGGAAGAGGTAGCTATGAAATGATGTCTGATAATTTTGATCAATCGGTTGCGTTTAAAACTGCTTGTGATTTAATTTTTAATGGAAAAGAACAGCCTTCTGGATATACAGAGCCTTTACTACATCTAAACAGATTGTTAAAAAAGTCTAGTCAGAATTAGTTTAAATTCCTGATCTATTTTTAAAGGCAGAATATAAAGTTCCATCATCCAGACTTTCTATCTCACCCCCAACTGGCAGACCTTGTGCTAGTTTTGTTATTTTTGTTTTTGTTTGCTTAAGACTATCTTGAATATAATAAGCTGTTGTTTGACCCTCGACAGTTGCACTTGTAGCTAATATAACTTCCTCTATATTTTCTCTAATAACTCTCTCCACCAATGAATTAATTAAAAGGTCTTCTTTTCTTTGACCAGCAGATGAAATTGTTCCACCAAGAATGTGGAAATATCCTTTAAAAATATTTGAATTTTCTATTGACCATTGGTCAGCTATGTCTTCAACAACACATATTTTATTATATTTCTCTTTTGTATTTTCACAATTATTACAGCCGTCTGAGTTTGATTTTAATGTTCCACAAGATTGACATCTAATTACATTTTTATAAACCTGGGCCAATGTGTTGGCCATTGGTTTAACCAACTCATCTCTATTGTTAATAAGTTTTAGCACAATTCTTTTTGCAGATTTAGGACCTAAGCCTGGAAGCTTAGCAATTAATTTAATTAATTCATCTATTTCACTAATATTTTGCATTGAATTAAAGTGGCCATTTAAAACCAGGGATGTCAAATCCACTTGTGGATTTTGAAAGTTCCTCAGATGTTTTAGACTTTAGTTCTGATTTTGCATTATTGTGAGCCGCTACGATTAAGTCTTCTATTATAACTTTATCCTCTTTCATAACTTCATCAGATAAATTTATTTTAATCATTTCGTTTTCACCATTTAGTATAACTTTTACAGAGTTGGAACCTGAAATTCCCTCGGCTTGAATATTTTTAATTTTTTCCTGGCTCTCTTTCATTTTGGCTTCTAATTCCTTAGCTTTATTTAAAATTTTTGTAAAATCAGTCATTTTTTTTGTTATCTCTTTGCTTAATATCAATTAGCTCAGCATCAGAAAATTTTTGTAAAATATCCCTATAAATTGAAGATTTTTTTACAGAGTCAATTAACTCTTTTTTTAAATTTACTTCCTCTTCTTTTTTAGATGGCTGACCCTTTGTTTTACTTAATGTTATTATCCACCTTTCGTTTGTCCACTCATAAAGTTTTAAAGACAAGTCTTTGATAAAATCTTTATCAAGATCTTCATTAAAAGAAATTTCTATTCTTTTGTTTTCAAAACTTACAAGGTTAACATTCTTTTCTAATTCATATTTTAATTTAATTTCTTTTTTAGATGAACATAATTCCAATAGATCATCAAATGAATTTAAAAGTTTTGTCTGTAGTTTAGTTTCTTTCCCCTCATCTTTTATTTTTATATCTTTTTCTTGAACAATATTTTTCATTTGACCTATTGTTTCTGCTTTGTCTTTTATCCCAAACAAATCATCATCATCTTTTGTTTGTAAAGAAGAGGCATAATTAACTTTTTCAGTTTTTTGAGATGATTCTTCGTCATCAATGTATAATACTTGCTTATTCATTTCTTTTAAATGTGTCAGTCTAATTAAAAACATTTCCATAGATAAATGTTGATTAGAAACAATATCTAGCTCTTCCAAAGTCTTAATTGTAAATTGCCAAAATAATATTAAAGTTTCATTATTAACTTTTCCTGAGATTTCTTGAATCTTTTTAAATTCTTCGTCATTTAAAGAAAAATTTGTTCCATCAATATCTAATGAATTAATATTTTTAAAATAATAAAGTAATTCTAGGAAATCATTTATAAATATTTTAGGCTCAACTCCCTGATTGTATATTTCCCTGTAAGTGTTTAAAACTTCTTTTTCTTTGCCCTCAAATATAAGTTCAAACAAAGTAATTAGTTGTGATTTATCGAAATAACCAAATATTTTTTGAGCAGCACTTAAATCTAATTCTCTATTTTCATCTAATGTCAGTAATGCTCTATCAAGTAATGATAAGGCATCTCTAACTGACCCTTCAGAAATTTTAACAATCAATTTAAGTGCATCATCTGATGCATTGCCATTTTCTTTATTTTTAATTTCTTTAATAAAATTAAATAATTCAAATGATTTAATTCTAGATAAGTCAAATCTTTGACATCGTGATACTACTGTAATTGGAATTTTTTTTATTTCAGTTGTTGCAAAAATAAATTTTAAATATTCTGGCGGCTCCTCTAATGTTTTTAACAAAGCATTAAATGCTTGTTTGCTGAGCATGTGAACTTCATCTATTATGAATATTTTATATTTAGCTGTAGTTGGACCATACCTTGAGAATTCAATAAGGTCCCTTACATCATCAACTCCTGTCTTACTTGCTGCATCCATTTCTAAAACATCAATATGATTTGAATTTGAAATTGCAGTACAATTTTCGCAAAAATTTTCTTTGCATAGGTTATCAGTGCCATTTGAACAATTTAAAGACTTTGCAACTATTCTTGCTGTGGTAGTTTTTCCAATTCCTCTAATTCCTGTGAAAAGGTAAGCATTTGGAACTTTATTAGCCTTAATTGAATTTGATATAGTTTCTGCCACCACATCTTGACCTATAAGGTCATCAAATATCTGGGGTCTATATTTTAAAGCTAAAACTTTTGTATTTTTATTCATTTTTTTAAGGAGACTAGAACCTGAAAAACTGTCTCTACGACTGCTTCCGTTAAGATCTGGTCGGGTTCAAGCAGCATTCACCTCTAGCCTCCAAAACTATTATAGCAGTAATGTTTTCTAATCTACAAGAAAAGTTTCTAGGTTATTTTTCTCTAAATTTATCAGCCTCAAAAACACCTAGCACGTGAAAGTCTTGACAATGAAGTCCCAATTCCTCCAAAGATTTTTGAACTTTTGTATCTTCTATGTGGCCATCTAAATCACATAGAAAAAAATAAGATTCGAATGAATTCTGCTCTGGATAACTTTGAAGCTTTGTAAGATTAACACCATTAATAGCAAAACCTCCCAACGACTGATAGAGGGCAGCAGGTTTGCTTTTAAGTTTAAATAAAAAAGAGGTTATGTATTTTTTATTTTCAAAATTAGGCTGTGAAACTTCCTTTCCCATAATTAAGAACCGAGTTGCATTTCCACTATCATTTTCAATATTGGGAGCAAGTATTTTTAAATTATAAATTTCTGCACTCAATGATGATGCTATTGCTGCTTCGCTTTTAATTTTATTCTTTGAAATATTTTCAGCAGATCCCGCTGTGTCAGCTCGAACATGCTCAACAAAGTTATTCTTTTTTATAAATTTTGAACATTGAGATAACGCCTGAGCATGAGAAAACACATCTTTAATATCACTTAGCTTACTATCAGGCTGTCCTAATAAATTATGTTCAATCTTTTGAAAATATTCGGCGTAAATATTTAGTCTGTATTTAAAAATTAAGTACTCTATTCCAATATTTCCTGTAATGCGATTTGACTCTGGTATTACTATTCTAGAATTTGTCTCTGATGAGGCTTTTAAAAAACATTCATCAAATGTTTTACATGGAATAATTTTTGAATTTGGATCTACTTCTAAAGCTGCCAAATGTGAGTAAGCTCCAAAAGTTCCCTGAAAATATATTTTTCTCATTCTATTATGATTTATATTCCATAATTTTTTTTATAGCCAGATAATCCTCTTCTGAATCGACTCCTATAGGAGAATATTTTGCTAAAGCTACATTAATTTTTATATTATTATCAAGCGCTCTTAATTGTTCTAATCTATTTTTTTTTTCATTTATAGTTTGATCTAAATCTATAAATTTTTCTAATATATTTGTCTTATATGAATATATTCCAATATGATGATAAACATTTAAATTACTTGAAGGCATACTTTTTCTACTAAAGTTTATTGCTAATGGAAAATTATTATTTACTATCTCTTTTTCTGTAAAAACTTTAACAACATTTTCATTTTCGAGCATAGCATCGTCTTTTAATTTTGCAGCCAATGTTCCAATTGCTGAATTATTGTTAATCATAAAATTATTTAAATTTATGATATCATTTTTATCAATATCAGGTTCATCCCCCTGAAGATTCAATATGTAATCAATATTTTTTAGATTAAGTTTTTTATAAGCTTCAAAAATTCTATCTGTACCAGTTTTATGATGACTACCAGTTAAAATTGCCTTTCCACCATTTTTAGTTACATCCTCTAATATTTCCTGATCTTCTGTTGCAACTACCACATCACCAATATTGGCCTCCACAGCTCTTTTAAAAACATGAGAAATAATTGATAAATTATTAATTTTTAAAAGAGGCTTTCCAGGTAATCTGGATGCTGACATTCTTGAAGGAATTAAAATTAATGTTTTAACCATTATAAAACCTGTAACTTGTGCGTCTGTTAGACGCAAAATTAAAAATTAAAATTTGAGTTTTTTTTTTATTATCATGTTATATCTGCAAAATTAATTAAATATATATGGATTCGTTTGAGTTAAATAAAATAATTGCTTCAATTCTATTGGTTGCTCTTTTGGTCATTGGCTTAGGTAAACTTGCCGATGGTGTTTTTCATGTAAAACAACCAAAAAATCCAGGGTATCAAGTCGAGATTGAAAACCAGTCTACTTCTTTAGTAACACAAGTTTCTGAAGTGGAAGAAAAGATTGATATAGTTGCTATCATGGCACTAGGAGACGTGGCAGCTGGAGAAAAAATATTCAAAAAATGTGCAGCTTGTCATTCTATTGAAAAAGGTGGAGCTAACAAAATTGGACCTGCACTTTATGGTGTAGTTGGAAGTAAAGTTGGTCATGTATCAGATTATAAATATTCTAAAGCGTTAGCGACGTATGGAAAACAATGGTCATTTGAAGAACTAAATGGTTTTTTAACAAAACCAGCCTCTTACCTTAAGGGAACAAAAATGTCCTATGCTGGTTTAAGAAAAGAAACAGATAGAGCTTCTGTTATCAAATACCTAAATCAAAATAGTGATAACCCAATACCTTTACCTTAATTTTTCAAAACAATACAAAAGAATACTTTTTTGAACATGAACTCTATTGAGTGCTTGTAACCAAACCTCTGAATTTTTCCCTAAAAAAACTTCATCGGTAACTTCTTTACCTCTAGGAAGACAATGTAAAAAAGTTGCATCTTTTTTTGCAAAACTAATTAATTTAGAATTAATCTTAAAATTATTAAAAGCTCTAATCTTATTCATTTTATTTACATTGTCATTTAGTGAGATAACCTTATCTGAAAAAATCACATCTGCATTTTTAACAGCTTTTTTAGCGTCATTAAAAATGAAAATTTTACCTTTGTTATTTTTTGCCCAATCAATTACAAATTTTTTAGGTTCATAATTTTTCGGACAAGCAATGTTTAGTTTAAATGAAAACTTAGCTGATGCTGCTATTAAACTATTTAAAACATTGTTTGAATCTCCAACCCAACAAATATTTAATTTTGAGATTGATTTTTTCTTTATCTCTTCGACTGTAAAAATGTCTGAAAGAACTTGAGTTGGATGAGATGAAGGACTCAAACCATTAATAACGGGCATTGTTAAATATTTACTAAATTCTTCAATTTTTTTATCACTATCAGTTCTCAACATAAAACCATCTCCATAGGTTGATAAAATTTTTGCAGTATCTGCTAAACTTTCACCACCTTTTCCAAGATGCAACTCATTTGCTCTAAGAGTTATGGTTCCTCCACCTAATTGTTTTATTGCTAGATAAAAACTTAATCTTGTTCTTAAACTTGCTTTTTCAAACATTTGAATGAGTAATTTACCCTTTAGAGGTTGGTCTTTATCCACATCTAAAGTGTTAAATTTTTTTCTTTTTAATTTTCTTTTTTTGGCATCAGTAATAATTTTTCTTAGATCTGCTGCTGGAATGTCTTTAAGAGTAATAAAATGTTTCATTATTATTTATAAGTTGAACAAACTTTTTTAATAATATTTATAGCTAAATCTATTTCTTGTTTCTTAACATTGAGTGGTGGTAATATTCTCACTACATTTTCCCCAGCCCGGATTGTTAAAAGCTTATTATCCATTAACTTTTGAATAAATTTTGTCTGATCCCCATACAATTGTAATCCAATAAGTAAACCAACTCCTCTTACCTCTTTAATGATATTAGGGAACTTTTTTTTAATTTCATTTAACTCTTTATTAAAATATTTTGATAATTTTTTAACATTATTAAGGAATCCTTTTTTAAATATTTGATCTAATACCGCATTCCCAACAGACATTGCCAGTGGATTTCCTCCAAAAGTAGATCCATGAGTGCCCGCTGTCATACCTGATGCAACTTTTTTATTCATCAAAAGTGCACCGAGCGGGAATCCCCCTCCTATGCCTTTGGCTATTGGTACTATATCTGGTTTAATTTTTGAGTCTTCAAAAGCAAAAAAATTTCCAGATCTTCCTATGCCACACTGAACCTCGTCTAAAATTAATAAAATTTTTTTCTTATTACAAATTTTTCTCAACTCTTTTAGGCACCAATCTGGTATTGCTTTGATACCTCCTTCACCCATAACAGTTTCAACCATTATAGCTGCTGTTTTTTTTGTAATAGAGTTCATTAAATTTTTGTGATTTCCAAATTCAAAATGATCAAATCCTTCAACTTTAGGTCCAAACCCTTCAGTCATTTTTTTTGATCCACTAGCATAAATTGCTGCTAATGTTCTGCCATGAAATGAATTTTTAATACAAAGAATTCTGTTTTTTGAAGGTTGCCCTATTGAGTAAAAATACCTTCTGGCGGCCTTGATTGCTGCTTCTGTTGCTTCAGCTCCACTGTTTTGAAAAATAACAAAATCAGCAAAAGTTTTTTTTGTTAATCTTTCAGCTAATCTTTCTCCCTCAGGAATTATAAATGCGTTTGATATATGCCATAATTTTTTTGATTGGTTATTTATTGCCTTTATTAAATATGGATTAGCATGTCCTAAAGAATTAACTGCAATGCCTTGAACAAAATCTAAGTATTTTTTTCCATTAGTTGAATATAAAAAACTACCTTTTCCATATTTAAATGAAATAGGTCTTCTGTTATAGTTTTTTGCTAAAGCGCTCATTTATTAAGATTTAATTTTATAACCTTTTTTGTAAAGAAAAAAAGCTACATACCACATTAAAATGCTTAGTATTAACAAATATATTAAACCTATACTTATTGATCCATCAGACCTTCCTAAAAAACCATACCTAAAACCATCAATCATATAAAAAAAAGGATTAAGATGACTTATGGTTTGAAAAAATTGTGGAAGCTTATCAATTGAATAAAAAACTCCTGATAAAAAACTTAAAGGGGTAATAACAAAGTTAGTTACTGTAGCTGTATGATCAAATTTTTCAGCCCATAGTCCTGTTATAAAGCCCAAACTTCCTAAAATAAATGCACTTAAAAAACCAAATATAAAAATATATAAAAAATTATTAATAGGTATTTCAACTATCAGAGAAAAAACTCCGATTGAAATGATTGCAATCAAGAAACTTCTAGTCAGAGCTGCAAGTATTATTGCCATTGTGACCTCAAATGCAGACAAGGGTGCGTAAAGCATATCCACGATATTTCCTTGAATTTTTCCTATCATTAATGATGAAACTGAATGACTAAATGATTGAGTTAAAATGCTCATAGCAATTAATCCGGGGGCTAGAAAACTAATGAATGAGTACCCAAGAACATCTCCCCTATTATTTCCTAGTGCCAAAGATAATACTGATAAAAATAAAAGACTGGATACAAGTGGAGATAGTAATGTTTGTTGCCAAACTGCCATGAACCTATTGCATTCTTTAAGCCACAAACTTCTAAAACCAATCCAATTAACAAGACCAAATTTCTTTACATCAATTTGATATTTTTTATTCAATTCAACCATAAGTAATCATTTATAGGTTTTAAAAAAAATTTGTGTACAAAACAAAAATATTTATTGTTTTTTTTTAATTCTCGTGAGATCTGTATATAGTTATTAGAATTAATTAACATACTAAATATAGATTATGAGTTGGACAGAAGAAAAAGTCGATAAATTAAAAGAGCTTTGGGGCAAAGGAAGTACAGCAAGTCAAATTGCTGAAATAATTGGAGGTATCAGCAGAAATGCGGTTATTGGTAAAGCACACAGACTTAACCTATCGTCGAAAATCAAAACTCGTAATGCTTCTTCAGTTCAAAATTATGATAATAACTCAGAAGAAAATAACTCAAAGCAAAAAAGAGGAAGAAAAAGTAAATTTAAATCATTAATAATTGAAAAAGACTTTGAGCCTGAAAATCCAAAAAAATTAGAAGAACTAGATGAAAGTTCATGTAAGTGGCCTATTGGGCACCCAGAAGAAGAGAGTTTTTATTTCTGTGGCAGATCTTCTTTAAAAGATTTTTCATACTGTAAACTTCACTTACTTTATGCCTATCAGCCAAAAGGGAAAAAAGAAGAGCCTGTGAGTGACAAAGATGAAGAGGCTCCTCAATATATCGAAAAGAAAATAAATACAGCTTAGCGTATTTTAAAATTTTTTTTTATTTTTTTTTACCCTCTAAACCTCTAATAAGAGATTTAACAATTAAATAGATTAAGAATGAAAAAATTAAAAATATTAATAAATAAATTTTTTTGATCACGATCAATAAATTATAACGTTTTAGTGTTTTAATTTCTATTAAGAATTACTGGATCTATATTTTTTTGTAGAAAATTGACCGCCTTCTCTCCACATATAACAATACTTTTCAACTTCTTGGTCAAATATTTTTGAACTTGGCACTCCTAAATCAAAATTAGTTTGATATTTACTTGAAGGAATATTGTCATATTTTAAAAGAGTCAATTGATCTATTGTCAATAATGGTTTTGGGAATAATTGAAAAAATTTTGCTGATATTTTGGCCGCAAATAAAGGCATGGGTATTAAGAGCCTTTTTTTATTAATTAGTACTAATAGTTTATTGAGAATTTCTTTTAAAGTAAAAGTTTCAGGCCCAACACATTCCACTATCTTTGAATGAATATTTTTTGAAATAATATAATAAATTATATCTGTTAAATCAGAACAATGTATTGGAGTAAATTTAGTGTCGCCATTGTAATAAAGTGGGAAAAATGGAAGTCTGCTTAATAAAGTCATAAAACTTGTTGTAAAGTTATCGTCAACTGAATAAACGACTGAAGGTCTTAATATTGTAGTCAGAGAAAAATTTTTTTGAATATTGAGCTCACCCTCTAATTTACTTTTTGCATATTCTGCGTCTGTCGCTTTATTAATGCCCAATGCTGATAAATGAATAAATTGATTAATTTTATATTCCTTACAAAGCTTAGCTAAAATAGATGGAAAAATAGAATGAATATTTTTAAATGAATTGCCTTTTCCACTTTCATATAAAATGCCTATTAAATTTATACAAATGTCAGCTTTAGAAAATAATTTTCTTATTTTGTTTTCATCAAAAATATTAGCTTCAACAATGTCAATGTATCCAGCATTGGCTTGGGTTTTAATTATGTAGCCTTTTTGATGAAGGTTTCTAGTAACAATAGTTACTTTATAATTATTTTTAGTTAGCTTTCTGATTAAATGTCTACCTATTTGACCGCTGCCGCCAAAGATTAGACAATTTTTTGCTTTCATATATATATATTTAAAAATGAATATTGATATTAAACTTCACAAAGGGGATCTACCAGAAGATTTAGATTTAGGCAATATTATTGCTGTTGATGGAGAGTTTATGGGGCTTAACGTAAAGCGTGATCCCTTGTGTCTAATACAAATATCAACTGGTAATTCAGATGCACATATAATTCAGCTAGACCGAAAAAACTATATTGCACCTAATTTAAATAAAGTGCTATCAAATGAAAAGATTACAAAAATATTCCATTATGGAAGAGCTGATATAGCGCATATTAAACATTATCTAAAAACAGAAACTAAAAATATTCTAGATACAAAAATTGCATCAAAACTAGCTAGATCTTATTCAGATAGTCACTCTCTTAAAACTTTAATTAAAGAATTTATGAATATTGATGTTAGCAAACAATTTCAAAGTTCAGATTTTGGTGGTGAATTATCACCTGCTCAACTTAAATATTGTGCTAATGATGTTATTTATTTGCACAAAATACATGGGGAGTTAAATAAAATTCTAGTTAGAGAAAAACGAATTGATTTATACAATGATTGCTTAAAATTTTTAAAAACAAGAGTTGATCTTGATTTAGCTTTATTCAAAGATGATATATGGGCTCACTAGATAAAAAAAAAAATTATAAAAAAATTGCAAAAGAAGTAATAGACTTAGAAATAAAAGCTCTAAAAAAGTTGAAGACTTCAATAAATAGTTCTTTTAATGAAGCCATTGAGGCTATTACAAATTGCCAATCAAAAGTAATTTTGTGTGGAGTTGGAAAAAGTGGTTTAATAGCAGCTAAAATATCAGCTACTCTCTCATCTGTAGGAACACCTTCATTTTGTGTATCTGCTAATGATTGCTTGCATGGTGATTTAGGCAGTATATCCAAAAAAGATGTTCTTATCCTAATAAGTAATTCTGGAAAAACAGAAGAGCTAAAACCAATAATTCATTATGCAAATAGAAATAAAATAAAATTAATTGGAATAGTTTCAAAGAAAAATTCTATCTTATATAAGGCTTCAGATATAAAGCTGCTAATACCTGAGGTTAATGAAGCAGGCCTATCTATAGTTCCAACCTCAAGTACTATTGCACAGTTAGCACTAGGAGACTCAATATCAATAGCAACTTTAAATAAAAAAAAATTTAGTAAATTTGATTTTTCAAGATTTCATCCTGCTGGAAGCTTGGGCACTCAACTCAAAACTGTTGGGGATTTAATGCTGACAAAGGATAAGATACCCTTCATAAATGAAAATCAAAATATGGCTAATGCTCTAAAAATAATAACAGAAAAGAAACTTGGCTTATTAGTTGTAAAAAATTCAAAAGGTAACACAATTGGGATAATAACTGATGGAAATATTAGAAGAATAGGTCAAAATAATTCAAATATTCATAAATTAAATGTCAAAAAGGTTATGACTAAAAATCCTATAACAATTAATATAGATACATTGGCAGCAAAAGCTTTGAGAATTATGAATGAAAAGAAAATAACAAGCTTGTGCGTTAATAAAAAAAATAATAAGAAAACAATTGGAATAATTCACATTCATAATATTCTTCAAGCGAATATTGAATAAATGAAACATAAAATAATAATTCAAATTATATTCATTATAATTTTTTTTACTATTATGTTTCTATTTTATTATAAATACTTTTCATCAAATAACGTCTCAACAAACTTACAAAATAATAACCCAGACTCTGAAAGTCTACAAAAAGAGAATAGCCTAATAAGAGATATGACTTATCAAACTACTGACATTAATGGAAATAAATATTATATTTTTTCTGAGTATGGAGAAGTGGATATTACTAATTCAGAAATTATTATAATGACAAATGTTTCAGCAAAAATTGAAATATTTAATAAAGATACAATTCATATAAATTCATTATCAGCAAGATACAATACCTCAAACTATGAAACAAATTTTAATAAAGAAGTGAAATTAAAATATTTAGATCATAAAATTTTTTCAAATAATATGGACTTGTCTTTTCAAAAAAAATTTGCATGGTTATATGAAAATGTGAATTATAAAAGTTTAGATTATGAGCTTTTTGCTGATAAGATAGAAATTGATTTAATAACAAAAAACTCTAAAATATTTGAGAAAAATACTAAAAAAGTAAAAATTATTAAAAAATAAAGATGGCAATAATTAAAAAATTTAGAATAAAATCTTTTAAAGAAAATAAACCTTTAATTAAATTAGAAAAAATTTCTTTATCCTTTGGTAAAAGACAAATTTTAGATAATATTAGTTTTAGTATAAATAGTGGTGAAATTTTAGGTATGCTTGGACCAAATGGAGTTGGTAAATCTACTTTATTCAATTTAATAATTGGTCTACTAAAGCCCGATTTTGGTTCTATAATAGTCAATGGAGAAAATGTTTTAGATTATCCCATATCAGAAAGAACAAAAAAATTTAAAATTGGCTATGTTCCTCAATACGGTGGGTATTTTCATGACCTTACTTTATTAGACAATTTAAAGGCAGTAAGTGAAGTGCTCATAGATAATAAAAATCACCGAAATTCAAAAATAGATTATTTAATTTCTAGATTTGAGTTAGATTCCGTACTAAATATACAGGCAAAATTTTTATCTGGAGGTCAAAAAAAAAAGTTAGTCATTGCTATGGCATTGATGGGTGACCCCAAGGTTCTACTTTTAGATGAATGCTTTGCAGCTCTTGACGTGATGACAATTAAGATGCTTCAAGAACTAATTGTTAGTCTTCAATCTGAAAAAAATATTTGCATCTGCATATGTGATCATCAAGCAAGAGATCTTCTTTCGTGTGTTGATGTTGCAATAGTTATGTCTAATTGTAAGATTGTAGCTAAAGGTACACCATCAATGCTTATTAATGATACAAAGGCAAAAACAGCATATTTTGGAAATTCATTCAAAATTAATTAATAAATTATAAATGCCAAGCTATTTATCTATCAATAAAAGAATAGATAGTTTTAATAAAAAAATTATCGTAAGTGGTGACAAAAGTTTATCTATTAGATGGGTTCTTTTAGCATCACAAGCTGTTGGAAAATCCAAAGCTTATAATTTATTGATGTCTGAAGATGTTATTGCTGCATTAGAGGCTATAAAAAAATTAGGAATAAAAGTATTAATTAAAAAAAAATATTGTGAAATATTAGGAAAAGGTCTTAATAATTTTACATACGAGAATGGCTTAATAATTGACGCTAAAAATTCTGGAACGCTTGGAAGATTAATATTGGGCTTATTAATCAAATCAACAAAAAAAATAAAATTAATAGGTGATAAAAGTCTCTCGAAAAGAGATTTTTCAAGAGTAATTGAACCACTTAAAAAATTTGGTGCCAAATTTCAATACAAGGTAAAAAATAAACTGCCTCTATCAATTATAGGGTCTAATAATTCAAAAGATATCCATTATGTAGAGAACAGAGGATCTGCTCAGTGTAAAAGTTGTGTTATGTTGGCGGCGCTTAACTCATCAGGAACAACATACATAAAGGCAAAAAAATCAAGAAATCATACAGAATTACTTTTTAAATATCTTAAAGTGCCTATCAAAATAAAAAAAACAAAAAAATATGATTTCATAAATATAAACAAACCAAAAAAAATTAATGCGTTTAATTATAATATTCCAGGAGATATAAGCTCTAGTGCTTTTTTTATGGTTCTTGCAATATTGTCTGAAAATTCAAAACTTTTAATTAAAAATATTAATATTAACCCCTCTAGAATAGGTGTGATTACTATTTTAAAAAAGATGGGTGCTAAAATTTCATTTAAGAATAAAAGAAATTATAAAGGTGAAAAAATTTCTGATATTCTAATACGAAGTTCAAAAAACCTTAAAGGAATAAACTGTCCAGCAGAATTGAATAGTAGTGCTATAGATGAGTTTCTAATTATTTTTATTGCTGCAGCTAAAGCAAAAGGAATTTCTTATTTCAAGGATATATCTGAGCTTAATCAAAAAGAAAGTCCAAGATTAAATTTGGGATCTAAAATTTTGAATATGATGGGTGTAAAAACTGAGCTAACTGAAAGTTCAATAAAAATTTATGGTCAACCAAATTTAAAAATCACAAAAAAAATTGTTATTAAGAATTATTTAAAAGATCATAGAATTTTTATGATGAGTACTATTGCTGCTTTAACATGTGGGGGGATATGGAAAATTCATGATAAAGATTCTATAAATACATCTTTTCCATCTTTCTTAAAATTAATCAAAAATATAAATAGTAAATCTCTATGAAATTAAAAAAAAAGATTAAAGTTGCAATTGATTCTCCAGCAGCTGCTGGAGCCGGTACCCAAGCAAAATTAATTTCTAAACATTTTAATTTATTTTATTTAGACACAGGAAAAATTTATAGATTAATTGCTAGTATAAAATTAACCCAGCCTAAAAAATATGGACACACATTAATTAAAAAAAAAATGAACCAACTAACTATAAAAGATTTGCAGAACAAAAAGCTTTTATCTGACGAAGTTGGTACTATGGCTTCTATTATATCAAAAGATAAGAAAATAAGAAAACTTGTTCATGCTTTTCAAATTAAGAGTGCTTATCATCCCCCAAGAAAGTATAATGGTTCATGTTTGGATGGAAGAGATATTACCTATAAGATAATTCCAGACGCAGATTTTAAATTTTTTATAACAGCAAATTCAAAAACTAGAGCGCTAAGAAGGTATAAAGAGCTAAAGGGCTCTAATAAGAAAATATCTTTTAATGATATATTAGAAAGCATTAAAAAACGTGATAAAAGCGATTATAATAGAGCAATATCACCATTAAAGAAAACGCAAGATTCGATCTTGATTAATACTACAAATTTAACTAAAAGAGCATGCTTTTTAAAAATTAAACAAATTATGGATAGGAAACTCAAAGCTTAATGGAAATTTATAAAGACCTTTCAAACCCTGCATCAAAAGAATTCGAACAACTACTTAACTCACAGTTTACCAAAACAGCAAGCCTTGAAGAAGGAAAAATAATTACAGGTGTAGTAAACAAAGTAACTGAAAACTTTGTTTTTCTTGAAGTTCCTGGCTTAAAATCTGAACCAATCCTAGACATAAATGAATTAAAAAGCATGGGTATGCTTGATAAGGCAAAAGTAGGTGAAAAAATCTCTGTACTTCTTGAGAGATTAGAAGATAAAAAAGGTGAAGTTTTAGTTTCTGCTTCTAAAGCACAAAAAATTCAGGGATGGGATAAACTTGTTGAGGCCTATGAAAAAAATGAGCCCATAATGGGAAAAATTACAGGACGTGTTAAAGGTGGGTGTATTGTTGAACATATAGATACAGGGTCTTTAATGTTTTTACCTGGTTCACAAATATCAGATAAACCCCTAAAAGATATTAGTCACTTAATGAACGAGCCACAAAAGTTTGCTCTTATTAAATTAGATAAAGTTAGAGGAAATGCCTGTGTTTCAAGAAGAGAAATTATTTCTTCTTTCAAAAAAGAGGATAAAATTAAAATCATAGAAAAATTCAAAGTTGGAGATATTATTAAAGGTGCAGAAGTAAAAGGATATAGTTCATTTGGATGTTTCTTCAGTGTTAATGGAGAGTTAGATGTTCTGGTTCACTTACAAGAAATATCTTATTCAAGAGTAAATCATCCTGATGAAGTTTTCACCATAGGTGAAAAACATGATTTATTAGTTATTTCAGTTGATAAAGAAAAATTACAAGTTGGTTGTTCTGTAAAACAACTTTCGAAAGATCCATTTGAAAATATTTCTAACTACGAACTAAACAAAGTTTATAAAGTCAAAGTAGTTAAATTAATGGATTTTGGTGCATTCTGTGAACTTGAAAAAGGTTTATCAACTTTACTACATTCGAGTGAATTAAGTTGGACTAAAAAAAATATATCTGCAAAAAAAATGTTTAAAGTGGGTGACGAGATAGATTGTGTAATTACTGAAATTGATAAAGAAAAAAGAAGAGTTGCAATTTCACATCGTTTAACTACTGAAAATCCATTTGAAACTTTTGAAAATAAATATCCTATTGGATCTGAGGTTGAAGGAGAAGTGGCAAGTAAAAATGAATACTCAATTTTCTTAAAAATTAATGGATTAGATATTGATGCGTTTCTTCACTGCAACGACCTTACATATTTAAATAATGGTGAAGAAGAATTAGCCAAATATAAAGTTGGAGATAAACTAAAGGTTAAAGTTTTAGAAGTAAAAGCTGCAGAACAAAAAGTTAGAGTTGGTTTAAGACAAACTCAGCCAGACCCATTTGATTGGTTTAATGATAAAAAAGTTAAACAAGCTATTACAGTTAAGATCATTTCAGCTGACAATAAAGGGCTTGTTGTAAGACCCGAAGGTTGTGAAATGGATTTCATCATCAAAAAATCTGCAATAGCTATTAATGCTGCAGATGCTAGACCAGCTAGATTTACTGGTGGAGAAAGAATTGATTGTGCAATAGCAGAACTAGATTTAGAAAAAAGAAAAGCAACACTAAGTATCAAATTACTTGAAGAAATTGAAAGAAAAGATGCGTTAGAAAAATATGGTGCTGAAGGATCAGGAAAAAATCTTCCCTTCTCTTCTCTTTCTGATGACTTAAAGAAAAAGAAAAAAGAAGACGAATAAAAATTGGCTATTGTAAAATCAAAACTTCTTAAACAACTAGCAAAAAACTACCCAAATTTTTTAAAAAAAGACTTAGAAAAATTTACTAACATAGTTCTTAACGAGATTAAATTTGCTCTTAAGCGGGGTGATCGAGTTGAATTGAGAGGTTTTGGGGTTTTTTCTACCAATATTCAAAAAGCAAGAATATCTAGAAATCCTAAGACTGGTGAAAAAGTAAATACCCCCCAAAAAAAAACAATTCACTTTAAAATGGCGAAAGATATGTTTAAAAAATTAAACAATGAAGAATAAAAATATTTTTGTAGCCTGTGATGTATCAAGTCAAAAAGAAATATTGGATTTATTAGAACTAATTCACGAAGACATATATGGCATAAAAATTGGGCTTCAATATATCACCCAAAGAAGTCCCAATGAAATAAGAGAGCTTTCAAAATTTAATAAACCTATATTTTATGATGGTAAATTTTTTGACATTAAGAACACACTAGTTGAGTCTATTAAGTCTCTTCAGGAACTTAATGTAAAATATGCAACAGTACATTTGTTGAATGGATTAGATGCTCTTAAAGCTGCAAATCTAGCTGCTGAAAATATTAATATAAACCTTTTAGGTGTTTCTGTTTTAACAAGTTTTGGAGATGAAGACCTATCTAAATTAGGTTTTAATAATAAAGTTGAAGATCAAGTAAAAACTTTAGTTAAAATTGCAATGGATGCAAATTTATATGGAGTTATTTGTAGTCCACTTGAAATAAAAATGATTAAATCTATTGCACCAAAACTTAAATGCTTTACCCCAGGAATTAGAATGGATGACTTAAAAGATGATCAAAAAAGAACTCTTACTGCTAATGAAGCAATCGAAGAAGGTAGCGACTGTTTAATTATTGGCAGACCTATTACAAAAGGTAACCCAAAAGAAAATTTAAAAAATATCCTTTCATCAATTAAATAAATGAAGTCTAAAATTTGCGGAATCTCAGATTCTAAAACATTAATTCATTTAACAAATCACCCCTATCCCCCCCAATATATTGGTTTTATTGTCAATTATCCAAAATCTAAAAGATTTGTTCCCTACGAAAAGCTTAAGCAAATTTTAAATATAGATAAAAAAAAATCAAAATATGTAGCTGTATTAGTTAAACCAAATGAAAATATTCTAGAGGAAATAAAAAATTTACCTTTTGATTATTATCAGATTTATGACGCTACCCCATCTAAAATTAGTTTAATTAAACAAAAATATAGAAAAAAAATTATTGTTTCTCTAACTATTAATAGTAAAGAAGATGTGATGAAATATTTAGACTACCATGATATTGCAGATATAATTTTATTCGATAGCAAGGGTTATGAAAAAAGCATGTCTTTTGAGCATCAATTAATTCAAGATATTAAAATCAACAAAGAATTGATGTTAGCTGGAAATATTCAAGTTGAGGATAACCTTGAAAAATATAAAAAAATAGCTGATATTATAGATATTTCTGGTGGCCTAGAAACATCTGGAATAAAAGATATTTCAAAAATAAATAATTTTTTAGATAAAATAAAACGGGTTAATAATGAAACTTAAAAAGAAAATTCCTTTAATAGACCAGCATGATAAAAGTGGATTTTGGGGAGGAAAATTTGGTGGAAACTATATACCTGAAACTTTAAAAAAGCCTGTTGAAGACTTAACGATATTATTTCAAAAACTAAGACGTGATAAGAAGTTTCTCAAACAAAGAGATCTATATTTTAAAAATTATATAGGCTCTCCTACTTCATTTATAAAACTTAAAAACCTATCTAAGCATCTGAGGGGGGCACAAATATATGCTAAAATGGTATCTGAGGCGAACGGAGGTGCTCATAAAATCTATAATGCAACAGTGCACTGCCTTATTGCCAAAAAGGCAGGAAAAAAATACGTCGTTGGTGATACTGGAGCGGGCTATGCCGGAAAAATGCTAAGTATGGCAGCAAAAAAATTTGGTCTTAAATGTAAAATATTCATGGGTGCAAAAGATATAAAAAGACAAAAACCAAATGTAGATGCAATGAAAAAAAACGGTGCAGAGGTGGTGCCTGTTTATTCTGGAAGTCAAACATTGGTTGATGCTGTAAGTGAGTGTATGCGTTACTGGGTTTCAAATTGTGATAATACTCATATGTGTGTTGGTTCAACTGTTGGTCCTAATATTTTTGTTAAAATTTGTGGTTGGAGTACTGCTCAAATTTCAAGAGAGCTAAAAATTCAAATTAAATCAGAATTCAAAAAAATTCCAAAGAAAATTAAACTAATTAATTGTGTGGGTGGTGGAAGTTCAGCTTATGGATTTTGGAGTGAGTTTATTGATTATGATAAAAAACAAATTGAGTTAATAGGTGTTGAAGCTGGTGGACCAAAAAAATCAAAGCTACATGCTGCTCCTTTAACAAACGGAGCTAAACTTGGTATTTTACATGGTGCGGCTGCTTATGTTTGTCAAAACAATGAAGGTCAGATTAATGATACTGCGTCTATTTCTGCTGGACTAGATTACCCTGGCGTATCACCTATTCACTGTTTTTTAAAAGATACAAAGAGAGCTAGATACACATCAGCAACTGATGAGGCTGCATTAAATGCTTATCAATTAGTCACAAAACTTGAAAAAATAAATCCTAGTTTAGAACCAAGTCATGCTTTTGCAGAAGCTATAAAAATTGCTCCTAAATTAAGCAAAGATACAATTATTATAGTAAACTCATGTGGGGATGCAAAAAAAGATCGTGATATTTTAAAAGCAAGATTGGGTAGAATTAAATAGTATGTCTTTAATTAATCTTGCATTTAAAAAAATTAGAAATGAAAAAAGACCTGCATTACTAACTTACACAGTAGCTGGAGATAACACTAAAAAGAAATCTCTTGAGATACTAAAGTCAATTGCAGCTTATGCTGATATTTGTGAGATAGGGTTTCCACACAACACTCCAATTGCTGATGGAGGTCAAATACAATCTAGTGCTTATAGAGCCTTAAAAAATGGAATTAAAATTAAAGATGTTTTTTCAATTGTAAAAGACTTTAAAAAATTTAATAAAACTAAACCTGTAATATTGATGGGTTACTATAATATGATTTATCAATATGGAGATAGTAATTTTATAAATATTTGTAAAAAAGTTGGCGTTGATGGATTAATTGTTGTTGATCTTCCATATCCTGAAAATAAAGAATTTGCAAAAAAATGTAGAAAAAAAAATATTAGTTTTATTCAGTTATTATCCCCAACTACCTCTACGAATAGGATGAAACAAATTGTCAAAGACTCACATGATATGGTCTATTATATAAGTATGCTATCAACAACAGGTGGTAAACTTAAAGTTTCACCAAAAACTATTCTAGATAGATATAATAAAATTAAAAAATTAAATAAAAATAAAAATATTGTAATCGGATTTGGAATTACTGAAAAAACAATAGCATCACTGCGAAAAGCTGATGGATTAGTTGTGGGTAGCGCATTATGCAAAGAAATATCAAATTCAATAAAAAAAAGACAAAATCCTGTCACAAATGTAACTAATATTGTAAAAAGATTAAAGAATAAAATATTATGAATTGGATAAAAAAAACTTTACGTTTTGGTGAAAAAATAAAAACAATTATCAAGCAACGTGCCAGTAAAGCTGAAATTGCTAACAGTGATTGGACTTCATGTTGTAAAGGGCCAATTTTAAAAAAAGATTTAGAAGACAATTTATGGGTTTGTCCATCTTGTAATAAACATCATAGAATTAGCCCCCGTCAAAGATTTGATATAATTTTTGGGAAAAATAATTATGAAGTTTTAAAAACTCCAATACCTCAGGATGACCCTTTGGTATGGCATGACTCAAAACCATATAAAGATAGGTTAAAATCTGCGAGAAAAAAAACAGGAATGGAATGTGGAATGATGGTAATTAACACAAACATTCAAAGTATAAAAATGACAGTTATAGCATCTGATTTTGATTTTGTGGGTGGGTCTATTGGCGCTGCTGAAGGTGAAGCTTTCTTATATGGTATTCAGCATGCAATTGAGAACCAACAACCTTTTGTAGTTTTTACTTCTGGTGGTGGAATGAGAATGATGGAAAGTCTTATTTCATTAAGTCAAATGACTCGAACAACTTTAGCTATTAATGAACTTAAAAAGAATAATCTTCCTTATATAGTTGTATTAACAGACCCTACTGCAGGAGGCATAACAGCATCATATGCAATGCTTGGCGATATACATATCGCTGAACCAGGTGCTTTAATAGCTTTTGCTGGTGCTCGTGTAATCCAAGGAACCGTTCGTGAAGAATTGCCGGTTGGCTTTCAAAGAAGTGAATACGTTGAAAAAACTGGTTTTGTGGATTTAATAGTTGAAAGAAAAGATTTAAGAGAAAAAATTAGAGTATTATTATCAATATTGTTAAAGAAAAATTCTGCTATAAATTCAGCTACAAATGAAACTTCAGAAGATAGTAGAACACTTACAAAAGCTGCATCCTAAAGAAATAGATCTTAGTTTAGATCGCATTAAAGAACTCTGCAAAAAATTAGGTAATCCTCAAGACAAAATCAAAGCTATATCTGTAGTGGGTACCAATGGGAAGAACAGCACAATTAATGCAATCTTTTCTATTTTAAAAGAAGCTAATTTCAAATGTAATGTTTATACAAGTCCTCATATTCTAAAAATAAATGAAAGATTTGTCTTCAATAATGAGCAATTAAGCGATGATGAGTTAGCTGATTTATTTGAAGAAGTAGAAAATATCAATGAAAATAAACCCATTACATTCTTTGAAATATTAACAGCATCTTATTTTTATAAAGCTGCTCAATACTCAGATAATATTAACCTTATAGAAGCTGGCTTATTTCACCGGTTTGATGCAACTAATATACTAAAAGAAAACTTAGCTAGTGTTGTATGTTCGTGTTCTATTGACCACACAGACTGGTTACCAAAAGATGATCAAACAATTGAAAAAATTATATTTGAAAAAACATCTACACTTTTAAATTCAAATATTATTGTAGCTAAACAAAGCGCTAAAGAGACGATGGATTGTATTAAAAAAACTATCTATCAAAACCCATCTGATAAAGTATTTTTTAATGATGATTTTAGTTACTCAATTAATGAAAATGATTTCTTCTATTATGAGGATAAATTAGGTGGATTAAAACTTCCAATGCCTAATGTTCTTGGTCAATATCAATTAGAAAATATTTCAACTGCAATAGCGACCTTAAAAACTTTGGATATTGGTATCAAGGACGAACATATTCAAAGAGGTGTTACAAAAATATCTAGCTTAGCAAGACTTCAGGAAATTAAATCTGGTAAATTAAAAGAGTTAATTAAAAACAATAAATTAATAGTTGATGGAAGCCATAACGAAGGTGGTGCTAAAGCATTAAACGAATATCTTCAAACCTTAGATTGTAACAAACATGTTATTATTGGAATGATGGCAAACAAAGAACATGAAAAATACATCAATTACCTTAAAGATGTTTCATCTATAACCACCATAGATTTAAAAACTCAACCAAACTCTATTAGTGGAAAAGATTTAAAAGAGAAATTTAAAAGTATACCTAATGTTCAATATCAACCAAGTATAGAACAAGCTATTAAATCGATTGATTTAAAAGAAGGTGATCTTTTATTAATTACAGGATCTTTGTATGGTGCTGCTGAAGTATTAAATTTAAATTAGATATTTTTATCTAAAAACTCTTTCATTTGACTTTCGGCTACTCCTCCAACCTTCCTGTCGATTTCTACACCTTTTTTATAAACAATAACGGTAGGCACGCCTCTTATTCCTGCAGCCGAACCTGTGTTAATTCCACCATTTTCAATATCGGCATAATAGAAACTAGCTTTATCTTTATAATTTTCAGATAACTTTTCCATTACAGGTTTTAAAGCTTTGCAGGGTTGGCACCATTCTGCAGAAAATTGCACAATAGAAACATCTTCATTTTTTATTTTTGTTTCAAATTGTTCATCTTGAAAGTCAATTAGCATATTAGTTTTATAAATTTTTATTTTATTAATTCAATATCAAAAAGGTATTTTTTTGTTTAATTCACAAAATAGTTATGCTTGTTCATACTTTTTCTGTATTCCCTCAACAAATTCGTTAATTTCATCCAAAAACTTAAGTTTTTCCTCATCCTTTTCATTTGTATATCTTTCCCTTAAATTATCGCATTCATAATAAAATTCTTTGCATGTCCACCATTTTTCTTTTTCATCGCTTAAAATTCTTTCAGCTATTCCTCTTTTAATCGCTTTATACATATCTGGTGGTAACGTTTCTGGTGATTCTTGATATATTATTTTTTTTCCAAAACTCACCATTCTCTCATCCTCAAATTTATCTAATAATATTAATTTATCCTTCCATGACGCTGCATGCCATTTTGGAAATAAAGCTGTATCTTTTTGAGGTGTAAATTTTTTATAAATAGTTTCTTCAGCTAGTAAATCAACCTGTGAGTCAAATTGAGCTTTTTCTTCAGCAGCTTCTCGTAATGCGGTTAAAACATTTTGAGAGAATTTTTCATTACTATTTACTAATTTCGCACGCTCTTTAATTAGATCAGGATCAAGATTGCTATATGGCTCAACTTGCAGTCCATAACTTGCATCTAAAATTATAGGAGCTTTATTTGATCTTATAGTTCTTAGAAATTTTAATTTTTTAATAGCACTTTTAAGTTCAGAAATTGACATATCAAATAGCGGGATCGGATCAATTTTAAGATCAAACGCTTGACCCCACTGATAGATTGGATGAATGCAATGTTTTGGGTGGAGTGGTGCAACTACAAATCTATAATTTTTTCCAAAATGATATTCAGCTAATGTAAACATTTTTTCAGTTTTAAATATCGTCTCAGTATCACTCTTATTTGCTGTTCTTAAAAATGTATCCCAAGTCTGAGGTTGATTTTTTTTAATTAATCCTAAAACCTTAACCGTTAGTTCTGCATCAAATAAAGCACTATGGGC
This sequence comes from Candidatus Pelagibacter sp. PS_10_02, assembly GCF_059418005.1. Lineage (NCBI taxonomy): Bacteria > Pseudomonadati > Pseudomonadota > Alphaproteobacteria > Candidatus Pelagibacterales > Candidatus Pelagibacteraceae > Candidatus Pelagibacter > Candidatus Pelagibacter sp. PS_10_02. Next base: position 86,458 of record NZ_CM182076.1, on the reverse strand, counting down.
ACCACTTGATTCAAAGCCATTCATTCTAGCTAGCGACTCTAGTTTCATTACTGGATTACCTTTTGCATTTATTTCGGTTTTTACAACACTTTCATCGACTGCATGAGCGCCTCTTGCAATGTTTAAACCATCATGTCTTTTGTTGGGAGTTGCATTGGTGATATAAGGATATCTAATTCCTCTAAAAAATTCGTTTCTTATCATCTCATCATCAAAGCCAATGTTTGACCAACCCATGAATATTGCTGGGCTCCATTTTTTAAATGTAGCTTCTAACTGAGATAACATTTGGTAGTGACTTAAATTTCCTTTAGTTAATAAATCAACACTAGTTTTGTTAACTATTAATGCCATTGCTTGAGGAACTTCTCCTTCTGGCAATCTACATCTAAAATTAAAACGATCTAATTCTTTAAAATTTGGGTCAACTAAAATACCCCCTACTTCAATAATACTTCCCCATGAAGTATTGGCTGAACTGCTTTCTATATCCCAAATTGCTAAATTCATATTAGTTCATATTCCGTTGATGATAGTATTGTTCTACTTTTTCTAAAAACTTATTTTGATATTCTTCTAGTTTTTCACCTTGAATTCTAAAGTCTTGGAATAAATTATCTACAGTACAAAGTAAAACAATTCCTTGAGTTATTTTTGAATTATGGACAACGTTATGAGCTAATGAATAAGCACCTAATTGAAGATAATAATCCTCAATCCACTCTTCTTTTTTTGGTTTATTGGACTGTTTAAAATCTATAATAGTCTCTTGTCCTTCATACACACCTACTGCATCACATGTGCCCGCGTATTTGTTTGGATAAAATAATGTTGCTTCAATACCATAAATTTCCGACAATTTTCCTTTAATACCTTGTTCAATAATTTCATCTGCCATTTTTTTAGATTTACTAGCCTCTTCTTCTAATAGTTCTAAATTTAATTGACCTAATAAGTATTTTTCTAAATGAGAATGCATTGATGTACCTCTGCTTGAAGCATCATTTTTAATTCTATTCGCTTCAGCAGCTCCTACTCTTGCTTTCCAATTCGCAAGGGATGCTTTTTTTTCTTCACTTTGTGTTGCTTGTAATATGGAAGTTACCGATGGAAGTTTTTCTTGATTAACTGAATACATTCTTGAACCACTTACAATTGATCTCATAGATTTTGGATAAGTAAATTTATTATTCCATTGCATATATTTTGTTATAAGCGTTATTTAGAAAAAAAAGAAATTAATTTTTGGCTTGTTTTGAATGGTCAACAAATTTTTCTACATTTTCTGTTTGAATTGCTTTTTCGATTTGTTCAGGATCTTTAATATTCTCTAACGTTCTAGTAATTGATCTTGCGTCTGTTCCAAACTTGTCAACAACGATCATTGCTTCTTCTAATTTTTTTCTTAGAGCAACTATATTTTCAAAATGTTTTCCAAATCTTGAGCTAATTGTTTTTAAATGATCGTAAATTTCAGTTGCACCTTTTTGAACCTTTAGAGATTGAAAGCCCATATGTAGTGATTGCAGATATGCTGAAAGTGTATTTGGTCCACAAATTACAACTTTATGTTTTTTCATTAACTCTTGAGTTAATAATTCTTTGCTAGTTGGGTCTTGGTATTCAGTTAGTTCTTTATATAAACTTTCAGTTGGTGCATAAACAATTGCAAAATCTGTAGTTTTAGGAGGAACAATATATTTCTCATTAACACTTTTAGCCTTAGCTTTAAAGGCAGTCGCTAATTTTGCTCTAGCATCAGCAACAGCTCTTTTGTCATCCGCGTCATAACCATCGGTAATTGCTTTAAATTTTTCTACTGGGAAATGACTATCCACTGGAACTAGAACATCTCCTTGAAGCTTAATTGCAAATTCAACATTTTCACTTGTGTCCTCTTTCATCTTAACATTGGTCATGAATTGAGAAGCAGGTAATAAGTCTTTAATCAGTGCATCTAATGAAAACTCTGCAAGTGTTCCATATTTTTTAACTCCAGCCAAAATTTTTGTTATGCCTTCTTGGCTTTTATTTAATAACTCTACTTGGTTATTGAAGTTACCAACTTTTTCATCAACTTTTGTTAAAGCTTCTGTCATATCTTTAGTAACCCCAGTTGATAGATTGTTAAACGAGGTCGACATAGATCCTAGTGAAGTATTAATAGTAGTATTTAAGGTATCTTTTAATGAGGTGATTTCAGTTTTTAAATTTGCTATTTCTTCATTTTCCTTATTTTCACTTATATCATCAGGTTTTGATCTTAAATTTAGGTAAAGAATTGAAGATGCTATGCCAACTAATATGATCAGTAAAATTACTAAGATTATATCCATGATTCTTTTATTTTATTTTATAGTAAAAATTTGATTAATATATTTAAATATTTACAATTAAATTATGGACTTAATCTTGGTATTCAAAATAATATCTATTATTGCAATTATCGTTACATCCTATGCTGTAATTAGAAATTTTGATATTATTAAGATTATTTTGATTTATTGGAAAGATCTAATTCTTCGAAAGTAGTTTAACTAGTTTTTTAACTTCTAGTTTTTTTACAGATGATTTAGATATCATAATGCAAGCTACAGATTCTAAAATTTCACCATCTTTTAAAATACGTAAATTGTTAGCTTTTAAAGTCTCACCAGTTGAAGATATATCTGTAATAATTTCACTTGATCCTGTGAAAGGATAAGCTTCAGTTGCCCCTAAACTTCCAACTAACTTAAATTGAGTAACTCCTTTTGAAAACAAAAATTCTCTAGTTAGATTTGGATATTTTGTTGCTACTCTTAGCCTTTTCTTTTTCTTATCTTTAAACTCAAATGCAATTTCTTCTAAATCTGCAACAGTTTGAACATCTATCCATGGGTCTGGTATTGCAACAACTAAAGTTGCTTTTCCAAAATTATACTTTTTAAATACACTAACTTTATTTTGAATATTTACTTCACTCTCCTTTAATAAATCATAACCTGAAAATCCAAGGTCTAATGAACCATCTGCAAGTCTTTCTATAATCTCTCGTGCATGTAAATATAAAACTTTAACATGAGATAATTGTTTTATCGATCCTAGTAAATCTCTTTCTCCTCGTTCAGAAATCAGATTGAATTTATTCTTTTTAAATATTTTTAGAACATCTTTTCTAAGTCTACCTTTACTTGGAATACCAATATTAATTATATTTTTTTTCATTAGTAATTTAAATTTAAGGCAGCTCCTACTGCAGCTACTTGATTTTTTGAACCTAAATCAGAAATTAATTTATCGTATCTTCCACCGTTAATTATATTTCTATTCTTTGACTTAGACTTAATATCAATTTTAAATACCATGCCTGTGTAATATTCTAATTGTCTTCCAAAAGAGGCTGAGAAAACTACAGTTAGTTTTGAAATTTTATTATTTGAGGTTGGAAAATATTTTTGATCGACTACTAAATTAATCTTGTTTTTTTTAAAAAATTTATTTAGTTCATTTGCAGCTTTATTTATTGGGCATTTGATTTTAAGAAATTCTTTTATAATCTTTGATATATTTTCTCCTTTACTGGCTCCTCGTGGATCTCTAATTTTATTATCAAACCTTTTCAAAATTTCATTAATTGATCTTCCTGCAATAACTTTTGATGGATCTTCTTTTAACATTTTAAAATATCGTTTTTTATCAATCTCAACGATTGTGGGATCTACATCTGAGTTCGTCTCTAATCTTTTCAAAAGATCATTAAAATATTTCTCCCTCCAAAAATGCCTTGATAGTCTTAACTTCCATCGCTTTGGAATATCTAGTTTTGAAATTAACAAATTAAAAATTTCAACATTACCAATTGTTAATGTACCTGATGTATACTTAATATTTTGGAGGGATTTTAGAGATGTATTGATAATTTCTCTGTCATCATTCTTTTCATCTTTAGATCCAATGATTTCAAATCCAACTTGATCTCTAATTATAGAGTCTTTTTTATTCTGTGATTTTCTATAAGCCTGTCCACTATAAAAAATCTTCTCTTTTCCCTTTAAATTATTTTCTAAATATCTAAGACATGATGCAATGGTTAAATCAGGTCTAAGGCAAAGCTCACTTCCATTTTGATCAATGAAAGAAAATATAAATTTTCTAAAGTTTTCACCTGATCTTTGAACAATATGGTTAGCTTCAATAACTGAAGGTAAATCAATATACTTAAATCCTTTAGACTTTACTGATCTAAGGATATTTTCAGATAAGTTTTTTGACTTCATTAATTAAATCAGCTTTTGGAATTGTTTGATTATTTTCACCTTTAACACCTTTAAGGTTTTTAATAGTAACCGTATTGTCTTTAAACTCATTTTCTCCACAAATGATCGCAACTGGTAATTCACGTTTATTTGCAAAAGTTAATTGTTTGCCTAGGTTTTTTTTGCTGTCTAAAAAAATTTCAGCATTAATATTATTGTCTCTTAACTGATCAACTAATTCATAATAATTTTTTAAGTATTTTTCATCCATTACACAAACTAAAACTGGTTTTTGATCCTCTATTTTAATTTGATCTAATTGCATTAGAGCAAATAATAGTCGATCCACACCAAAGCTTATTCCTGTTCCTGGAATATCAACTCCTCTAAATCTTGATATCAATTTTGCATAAGCTCCACCTGAACATATGCTTCCAATATCTACTTCTTTGCCTTTATTGTTTGTAACTTTAAAATTTAAATTAGTCTCTACAATAAAGTCAGAATAATAAGCAAGGCCTCTAACGATTGTAAAATTAGTTTTAACCCGATTTAAATTTGATCCATATCCAAGTAATTCAAATACATTTTCTAACTCACTTATTCCTTCTTGGGATAATGGATTTTTTAAAGTTTGTTTTAGATCTTTTAAATCTTTTATTTTTAGAAAATTTAATATTTGTGCTGCTTGATCATCAGATAACCCAGCACCTTTAGTAATGGCACCACTTTGATCTTTTCTCTCTTTTTTTAGTAAATCTTCAACTCCCTTTAATCCAAAGCCCGGCTTATATAATTTATCGATTGCCCTGATAACTTTTATTTGTTTGTCCTCAGAAATTTTTAATTCATCAATTAAACCTTGAACGATTTTTCTATTACTTACATTGATTGTAAATTGATCTTTGTTTAAACCACAATCTGATAATGTGCTTGATATTAAATTGCACAGTTCTGCATTTGCCTGAGCAGGATTAACATTTCCAACAATATCAAAGTCGGCTTGCATAAATTCTCTGTAACGGCCATTTCCAGCTTTTTCATTACGAAATACATTTTGGATTTGATACCGCTTAAAAATAGATGGAAGTTCTTGATTGTTCTCAGCTACAAATCTTGCAAGTGGGCTTGATAAATCATATCGAAGCGTAATACTTTTTTCACCATCTTGGAACGAGAATACATCAGACATAGGGTTGCTATCGTCTTCTGCAAGAAAAGATCCTATATTTTCACTAATTTCAAACGAAGGGGTTTCAAGAGCTTCTGCTCCAAACTTAATAAAATTATTCTCAATAGCTTTTAATAGCTTTTTTTTGAGAAGAAGTTTTTTATCCCAACGATCTTCAAATCCTGAAGGTAATCCAGGAACTAATTTATTTTCTTTATTCATTTTTTGGTACCCGGGCTGAGAATCGAACTCAAACTTAAAGTTCCACAAACTTTCGTGCTAACCGTTACACCACCCAGGCATTCCTTGTTTTTATATTATTTTTGTGTGGATTAAAAATTATATTATAAATAAATAGCCTACAGGCTATGGAAACAGATTCTATGAGTACTTCTCGAAGTCTCTCTATATGTAATATTTATAATCATGAGCATCTTTTAGACAATAAATTATAATTTTCAATACCTAAATATAAAAAGGACGTTATCTTATTTTTCAAAGATAAAACGCCCTTTTAAATATGTGAAATTAAAGAACTAATCTATTTTTTTTAGATTTATAGCTGAAGGGCCTTTTGGACCATCCTCCATCTCAAATTCTAGCTTATCACCTTCGTTAAGAAAACGCATACCAGCATTTTTGACGGCTGATGCGTGAACGAATGCATCTTTTTCTTTGTCGTCTCTTTCAATAAAGCCATAGCCTTTTTTGCCATTAAACCACTTTACTGTTCCTTTTAGCGTGCTCATTTTTTACTTATCCTTTTATTATTTATATAAAAAAAATTATTTTATTTTTTTAATCATTTCAATAGGAAATTAAAAAATAGATATTCAAGGTATGGTGCCTCGAGCATGATTCGCACATGCGACACAAGCCTTTTCAGGGCTCTGCTCTACTCCTGAGCTACCGAGGCATTTGTTTACCCTCTAAAAGTGATCCGACCTTTAGTTAAGTCGTAAGGTGTTATTTCGACTTGAACCTTATCACCTTGAAGTACTCTAATTCTGTTCTTACGCAATTTGCCTGCAGCATGAGCTGTTACAATATGGCCGTTCTCTAACTTTACTCTAAACATTGCATTTGGTAATAAATCCTCAACAATTCCTGAGAACGATAGCATTTCTTGTTTTGACAAATTTATTTTCTCCTAATTCTTTTTTCTACTGACTTAGCGTGTCCCACTAAACCTTCGTAGTTTGCAAGTGTTATAACTGATGGTCCAAGGGTTTCAATCCCTTTTTTTGATAGGTTTATATATGAAATTCTTTTATAAAATTCATTAACACTAATACCACTGGAATATCTTGCTGAAGAATTAGTTGGCAAAACGTGGTTAGAGCCCGCGTTATAATCTGTCATAGCCATGACTGCATATTTACCTAAGCAGATAGATCCTGAATTTCTAATTTTTCCTACCATTTTTTTATAGCTTTTAATATTTAATTCTAAATGTTCGGGCGCAATTTTATTTACTGTATCAATAATTTTTTGATCTGACTGCATGTGAATTAAAATTCCATTATTGCGTAAACTATTTTTTGCAATTTGAGATCTGGGCAACTTTTTTAATTGCTTAATAATTTCATCATTAACCCTTTTAATAATTTTTTTATCTTTTGAAATTAATATGCATTGGGCAAGACTATCGTGCTCTGCTTGGCCTATTAAATCACTTGCAACCCATTCAGGATTTGAAAACTTATCACAAATAATTGTAACTTCTGAAGGGCCTGCAATCATACCTTCAATTCCAACATCGCCAAAAACTTCTTTCTTAGCTGCCGCAACATAAGAGTTTCCTGGACCAACGATTTTATCAACTTTTTTAATTTTCTTAGTGCCATATGCCAAAGCTGCGATAGCAGAAGGTCCACCTATGGAATAAATCTCTCTAATTTTACATTTTTTTGCAGCATATAATACCGCAGGATTTTGAACCCCTTTTTGTCCAGGATTAATCATGACAAGTCTTTTTACCCCAGCAACAATTGCTGGCACAGCATTCATTAAAACACTTGAGGGATATGATGCTGTAGAGCCAGGCACATAAATAGCAACCGCTTCAATAGGCACATATTTATATTCAAGCTTGTTGTTTAAATTATCAGTATAAGAAATATTTTTAAATTTTTGAAATGAATGAAATTTATAAATTCGATTATAAGCAAGATCAATTGCTCTCTTCACTTTTGGATCTAGAGATTTTATAAGTCGATTAATCTTTTCTTTATTTGGAGCAATTATACTATTTTTATTAAATTTTTTTTCATATTTTAAAATAGCTTTATCACCATTTACTTTAACATCTTTTATAATTTTAATAACTGAAGCTGAGCTAAGTTGAATTTTATTTTTTCTTTTAGATAATAAATTATCTAAAATATTATCAAAGTTTTTATTTTTACTGTCTAATATTTTAATCATTAATTAGCTTTATTTTGGTCATCTAGGGTTACTTCAATTATCTCAGCTGACAATGCAATATATGCATTATTTTCAAAAATTAAATTTATTTCATAATTGTCATTATTTTTTAAATAATCTATGCCAATTAACTCCAATTCTTCATCTGAATTGTTTTGTTTTATATTTTTAGACTTAACTTTATCTACAAATTCAAACTTGCAAATACTGCTAACTTTTTTATCTTTTTCATCTGTTTCTATTTTTAATCTATTAAGCGAGAGTAAAAAGACTTTGTTTAACGGAAGGTATTTTATATTCTCAATCTTAACTTTGGCCCCAGAACAACATGCGGATATTAACTGTAATCCCTCATTATCTGTAGCTATTATTTTTGATAAATATTTTTTATCCATTAATTAATCCTTCTTATTTTTACCCCTACCTTTTTTAATTTTTTTTCAATATCTTCATATCCTCTGTCAAGGTGATAAATTCTATTAATTATAGACTTTCCTTTAGAAGCAAGTGCTGCAAGAATTAACGATACAGAAGCTCTTAGGTCAGTAGCCATCAATTCAGCTGCTTCAAATTTAATATTTCCTTCTATTATTGCTTTGTTTCCATTAATAGAAATTTTGGCACCCATTCTATTTAATTCTGCAACGTGCATAAATCTATTTTCAAATATTTCTTCTTTAATATAGGACTTTTTATTAGCTTTGCATAATAAGACCATCATTTGAGCTTGGAGATCTGTTGGAAATCCTGGATAAGGAGATGTTTTAAAGTTTATACTTTTAATTTTTTTACTTCCATGAATTAAAATTTCATTTTTTCTTAATATAATTTTTGATCCTATTTTCTTTAAAACATTAATTTCAGTATTAATTATTTCAGGATTAATTCCAGTAACTTTTAAATTTCCTTCAGTCAATGCAGCAGCTATCAAATAAGTGCCTGCTTCTATTCTGTCAGGCATTATTTTATAACTTAAATCTTTAAGTATATTCACGCCCTCAATTTTGATAGCTCTCTTTGCAATCCATTTAATATTACATCCCATTGTGATTAAAAAATTAACCAAATCTTTAATTTCTGGCTCAATTGCACAATTTGATAAAATAGTTTTTCCTTTTGCTAAACATGAGGCTATAATTAAATTTTCTGTAGCACCAACTGATACTTTTGGAAATTTTATTTTTGCACCTATTAATCCTTTTGGGGCATTAGCATAAACATATCCTTGAATGATTTTATAATTGACCCCAAGTTTTGATAGAGCATGTAAATGTATATCGACAGGTCTAGTTCCAATTGCACAGCCACCTGGTAATGAGACTTTTGCTTTTCCAAATTTTGCAAGTAAAGGACCTAGAACTAAAATTCCTGCTCTCATGGTTTTAACTAAATTGTAAGAAGCAAAAGTTTTATTTTGTTTATTATTTTTAATAATCAAATTTTTTTTATTATAATTAATAGCTGAACCAAGAGATTTTAATAAAAGTATCATAGTTTCAATATCTTTTACTTTTGGTAGATTTGATAAAGATACTTTTCTATTTGATAACAATGTGGCTGCTAAAATAGGAAGAGATGCATTTTTTGAGCCAGAAATTTTAACTTGCCCTTTGAGCTTTGCTGCTCCAAAGACTTCCAATTTTTTCATGATTATACTTTTGGTAAAGTTACTCCAGTTTGACCCATATATTTTCCTTTACGGTCAGCGTACGAAGTTTCAGGAGATTGATCTCCTTTCAAAAATAAAAATTGAGCAACACCTTCGTTTGCGTAAATCTTTGCTGGAAGTGGTGTGGTATTTGAAAATTCAAGGGTAACGGTTCCAAAAAATTCAGATTCAATAGGAGTTACGTTTACTATAATTCCTGTTCTTGCATAAGTACTCTTGCCAACAACAATACACATGATGTTTCTTGGTATTTTAAAAACCTCTATAGTAGTTCCTAGAGCAAAAGAGTTAGGTGGGATAATGATATAATTAGAGCTTTTTTTAGTTACAAAATTATCTGGTGTAAATTCTTTAGGATCAACAATTGAGGAGTTAACATTGTGAAAAATTTTAAATTCATCTCCTACTCTCGCATCATAACCAAATGAACTTAGACCATAAGAAATTTTACCCTCTCTGACCTGTTTGTCTATAAAGGGAGAAATCATTCCTTCTTCAACTGCCAACTTCCTTATAGATTTGTCGGAAAGTACTGACATTATTTACTTTTCTTCTTATTTTTTTTTTGAAAAATTTTTCTTTTTTTTAAATTTTTTTTAAGAGCAAGACTTAGCTTCTCATTTTTTTCTTTATCATTCATTATTTATCTGGATTAGTTAGAAAATCTAATGTGATAGGTTTTGAGGCATCTAAAACCTTCTCAGGTTCTTGTTGAGCTTTTGGACCTTCTTTAGCTTCTCTTTTTGCTCTTTTTTCTGCAAGCTTTTTTTCTCTCTTAGCTTGCTTTTCCATGAGCTTGTTTCCTTTAGTAGATTTATAATCGTAATGAATTCCCATAAAATTTTTTCCTTCACTAGTTATAAATCATTATATGAAAAAAATTAAGGCAATATTTTGAAAAAATGATTTATTATAAAAATACTCAATAAATACCAAAATAGCCCCTATAGTTAAATGGCATAACGTGTCCATGGTAAGGATAAATTTCAAGTTCGATTCTTGGTGGGGGCACCATAAATCAATTTTTTTCAATTAATTGAACAAAATAAAATATTTCTATTTTTGCTTATAATAAGAGAGTCTTTAACTTTTAAATTTTCAGTAACATAATTTAGTTTTTTTTTATTTAGATTTATAAAAACCATAAAAGTCTTTTTATAAATATTTTTTATATTTTGAATTAACTTATTAAAATCTTTATCTTTTTTTAAAGGATCATTTATTATTAATAATTGATATTTATCATGCATATTAAAGTTTAATATATCTTTGTTAAAAATTTGTATATTTTCATTTTTTAATTTAAGAGACTCTAAATAAATTTCTTTTTCAAACTCAATACCATCTATTTTAAAATTATTTAAAACACCTAAATAATACAAAATTTTTCCATACCCAGAACCCAAATCACATATAAATTTTATGTTATTTTTTATTATAAAATTCTTTATCTTTTTTAAAAAAAAGTATGAACAAGGAATTGAGTCGGAAAAATAATTACTATCTAAATACTTAAATTTATTAAATGCATTATTATATTTTTTGTAATAAATAGCCTCATTTACCAAGATTAAAATAGAGTAAAAATGATAATTTTTAATTATATCAAATAAAGCTTTTAAGTATTTTTTCATATAATATAATTAATATCTTCATGAGTGATTTATCAATAATATTATGTACTTATAATGAAGCAATCAATATTAGTGTGACTCTTGCTAAGCTCATTAGAAGAAATTCTATAAAAGAAATAATTATTGTTGACGATAACTCAACAGATGGAACTATAAAAATTATTCAGAGTCTTAAAAATGATAAAATAAAATTGTTTGTTAGAGAAAAAACTAGAGGGTTTGCAAGTGCATTTATTTTTGGAATATTAATGTCTAATGGTCATTATATCTTAAGATTTGATGCTGATATGCATCAAGAAATTGATTTTTTTATTGATACTTTTGAAAAAAATAAAGACAAAGATTGTGTGATTTTTTCAAGATATGTTATCCATGGTGCTGATCTGAGAAGTACTTATAGAAGTGTACCTAGTTTTATATTGAATAAGATTTGTCAATACTTGCTATCAAATAAGATTCGAGATTATACAAGTTGTATAATATTTTTTAAAAGAGATCTTTTGTCAGATATCTTGCCACAGAATTCTTACTATGCAAACTTCATTATAGAATTTGTTTTTTTATTAATTATTAAAAAAAAAAATTATCTAGAAGTTGCTTTTGTTCAAAAAAAAATTACAGAAACAAATAGTAAATCTGCACCTAATATAATCAAGTTTTTTAATAACGGTTTTTTTTATTTAATGACAATTATTAAATGTGTATTATTAAAAATAAAATATTAATTTATGAATTTTAAAGTTAAAAATATCATTGTAGAAAAAAAAATAGTAGCAAAAGTATTTAAATATACTAAAAAAAAATTAAAAGGAGTTCATTTTTTTACTCCTAATAATCTAAATTTCCAAATAGGAAGCATGTCTCATAGTAAAAATCATATAATTAAACCTCACTTTCACATCAATCGCAGCAAAATTATTAAACAAATGTCGGAATTACTAATTATTTTTTCTGGACAACTAAAAGTTTTTTTTTACAAAAAAAATAATTTAAGATCTAAGTCAGTAATTATTAATAAAAAAGATATGATTCTTCTATTATCAGGTGGCCATGGATTTAAAGTTCTTAAGAAATTAGAGATGCTTGAAATTAAACAAGGACCTTTCGTCGGTGAAAAAGACAAAAAAAGATTAGAAAAACTTTGAAAAAATTTATTCCTGTAAATAAACCTTTGATCACTAAAGCTGATGCTAATAAAGTTTATTCTGTTTTAAATAGTGGCTGGATTTCTTCAGAGGGTTCCAATGTTAAGAAATTTGAACAAAATTTTTCAAAGTTTATTGGTCATAAATATTCTATTGCTGTCTCGAGTGGCACCGCTGCGTTGGAAATTGCTGTTAAGTGCCTAAACTTAAAAAAAGGGGATGAGGTAATCATCCCAAATTTTACCATAATATCAAATGCATTAGCCATAATAAAGCTTGGTCTTAAAATAAAATTAATAGATTGTGACATGGAGAATTGGAACATGAATATTAAAAAAGTTGAAAGAGCTATCACAAGTAAAACAAGAGCTATTATTGCAACTCATATATATAATTTTCCTTTAAGAGTTGATCTATTAAAAAAATTTTGTAAAAAAAAAAAAATATTCATTATAGAAGATGCGGCGGAAGCTCTTGGACAGAAAATATATAATAAAAATTGTGGTAGTTTTGGTGATATTTCCACATTTAGTTTTTATGCAAATAAACAAATTACAACTGGAGAAGGAGGAATGATAACCACTAATAACAAAATATTTTATAAAAAAATGTTAAGTTTAAGAAACTTGGCTTTTGGAAAAAAAAATAGATTTAACCATGATGATATTGGATGGAATTACCGTATGACAAACATACAAGCGACATTAGGCATCAATCAACTAAAAAGAATAAATAAAATTGTAAAAACTAGACACAATGTTGGTCTACAATTTTATCAAAGATTAAGAAATAACAAAAATATATATATCCCTGAACCAAAAAAAAATTATGCTAAAAATATTTACTGGGTTATTGCAATATTGATAATTAAAAAAAACATAAGACTTGATGCTAAAAAAGTCATGGATAAACTCAATAAATTTGGAATAGGTACACGTCCTTTCTTCTGGCCAATGCATAAGCAAAATATTCTAAAAAATTTAAAATTATATAACTCTAAACAGTTTAAAAATTCTGAATATATTTCAAAATATGGATTTTATTTACCCTCAAGTCTATCTTTAAAAAAAACTGAGATTGATTTTATTTGTCAAAAAGTAAATCTTATTTTTAAATAACAATATTCTATTCTATATATTTTTTATGAAATTTTATTAAGGGATTTTCTTGGAACAATCTGATTCCATTAAAATTGAACACTTTTTTTGAAGTATTGTAGATAATTTTATATCCAATATTTGTGGAAATATCTCCAGTTATCGCTGTTTTAGGACTCCAAAAAAATGCAAATAAAAAAAATGCAAATGCACAAAGAGATTTATTATTAAAAAATTTACCTAATATTGAATTATTAATTTCTAATTCATTTTCTATTATGGAATTTTTTAGAAGATAAAAATAGAGTAAAATTGCAAACGTATAAGTTATATTTATCCATCTACCCCAATCATACCCAAAAATAAATAACATTAACGCTGGGCAATAAAGAATAAAAAATACTGTCTTTAATTTAAAGTTTCTTGTGATAAAATTATTTTTTTCAATAAACTTAGTTTTTGATATAAGAATGTTTAAAGGTAAAAAACCAACTAAAAAAATTAAAATATATCTTAAATAATGAGTAAAATTTGCATTGTCATGTATCCACAAAGTATCAAAGTGGATTGTGCTTGTGATTAACATGTTTGCTGACATGTAGCATCTTTCGCTATAATTGGTGCTAAGAAAATTACACATTAATTCATGTCCAGTATTGCTTAAAGGTGTAATGAATATGTAAACAAAAGTTACAATTCCTGGAAAAAAAACAATTAATGATTTTTTAAATACTTCTTTAAATGTTTTTAAATTATTTTTAATTATAAATACTGTTAAAAAAAATGGAAAAAATAAAACTACCTGCTCCCAAAGTAAACAAACAACTGGACTTACAAAAAATATTAAATAATTAATGATCTTAGCACTAAATTTATTTGCACAAAAAAAGATAGTAATTAAAAAAAATAAAAATAAAATAATTTCTTTTCTTCCCAATACTTCTAATTCTGCTATTGGATATAATAAAAAAATAGGCGCATAGAGTGCGAATTTTTGTAAAATATTTAATTTTAAATTTCTTAAATAAAAATATATTAATGCAAGATAAGTTGTATGGATTATTGTTTGAATAAAAAATATTGATCTTCTTAAAGAAATATCCAACAAATTTGCAAAAATCATAGCGATCTCACCACCAAGTCCTCTTCTGGTAAAACCACCTTGATAGTTAATTAACCATTCTGATATAGATGAGTCATTTCCAACAAGGTGTTTTATATCTAGCCAAAAAATTACTAAGCAAATGTTTACCAAAATGAAAATAAAAAATGGTTTTTTTAAGAATTGATATTTCATTTATTATAAATTTTTTTTTTGAGAATTAATGATATCAATAATATAATAATAAAGCCTATAATTGGAAAGTATATTTCAGGTAGCACCAATAAAGAAATCAATGATGGAAACTTTTCAAATTTAAATAATGCTTCACTTAAACCACTTGCAAAGCTGCTTAATATAAACACAGAAGGTAAAATTCCTAAAAAAGTTCCTATAAAATAATTTTTTGCATTTATATTAAATATTACGGGTAATAAATTTGCTATAAAGAAAGGAACAAAACCAACAAATCTAAATATAATCATTACCAATAAATGATTTTTACTAAAGAGAGTTTCAAATTTTTTAAATTTATATAATAATTTTTTTTTTAAAACTTCATAAAAAAAATATTTAGCAATTATATATAATGCTAAAGCACCCATAGATAAACTGAATGTAACTATCAAAGTTCCAAGCCATTTACCAAATATAAAACCGCCCACTAAGATTATTGGACTTCCAAAACCAAGTAAAAAAACCCATAGTACCGTAAAAAGAAAAAAAAATATCGACATAAGAAATAAGTTATTACTTTTTAACTCATTTAACTTGTCAGCATTAGATTGAATAATCTTAATACTGTTAATCTCTTTCAAACTAAAATATGAAAAGAAAAAGTATAAAAATAAGCAAATAAATACTAGATAGAAGATGCCTAAAATTATCTTAATTTTTTTTGATTTTTCCATAATTTGCTTGAAGTAATATAAAATCTTCTATTTGCTATTTATACATTTAATTACTATAAAGAGCGAAATTTATTAAAGATTAAATATATCCTATGAAAAGAACATATCAGCCTAAAGTTGGAAAACGTCTTAAGAAGCACGGCTTCAGATCAAAGATGGCAACTAAAGGTGGAAAAAAACTTCTAAAGAGAAGAAGAGCTAAGGGACGTAAGAATCTCACAGTATCATCTACCCAAAAAAAACCTCAGGGTAAATAATTCAAACTAAATGAAAAGCAAAATTGTTGCTCTTTCTAAAAACGAAGATTTCAAAAATTTACTTAAGAAAAAGAAAGTCTCAAACAAGTATATCACTCTTTTTTTTGGTCCTCTCGCAGATAAAGATAATAAAAAACTAAATATTAGCTTTGTAGTTAAAAAAAAACTTATCCGTGGTGCTGTAAAGAGAAATAAAATTAAAAGAAGATTAAGAAATATAATGAACGAAGCTGTAAAAAAAGTGTCTATAAACTTTAATTATTCTTACCTTGTGATTGCGAAAATAACTATGCTAAACAATGAATATGCGATAATAAAAGATACTTTATTCCAAGACATAGAAAAGATTAAGTAATGAACATTATATCAAATATTTTAATTGGCCTGATCAAACTTTATAAAATAGTTATTAGTCCTTATTTAACTCCTTCGTGTAGATATCTCCCAACCTGCTCAGAATATACAATTGAATGTTTAAGAACATATGGGCTTATTAAAGGGATCTCAAAAAGTACTAAACGAATATTTTCGTGTCATCCCATTAAAATGTTGGGTGGTGGTGAAGGGTTTGATCCAGTAATTAAAGAATTAAAGGGTAAGAAATAATGGATACAAAAAACGTAATTGCAGCTATATCCTTATCAGCAGCTGTAATTGTTTTATACTCTCTTTTTTTTCAGCCTGATCCTGTGGCTATAAAACAAAATCTAGCTGAACAAAAAAAAATTGAAAACAATACAGATACTCCAAGCTTAGATAAAAATGAAAACTTTGCAAAACTATCAAGAACAGATGCTTTAAAAGAAAATGATAGAATTCAATTTGAAAATGAAAGTGTTATTGGATCAATTTCTTTAAAAGGTGCAACAATAGATGACTTAACTTTTAAAGAATATAATGTTGAACTGAATAAAAATGAAAAAATAGTCTTATTAAACCCAAGAAATGTTGAAGATGGTTACTTAATTGAAAGTGGCTTTGTAAGCACTAATAAAAATATTGATATCCCTGATGCTTCTTCCGTCTGGGAGATTTCTGGAAATAAAAGATTAACTAATAATAATCCTGTAAAACTAACATGGAGCAACTCTCAAGGTATCACATTTGAAAAACATATAAGTCTAGATGACCAATTTTTATTTACTGTAAAAGAAAAAATAATTAATTCATCAGATAAATCTTATAATTTTTACTCCTACGGGCAAATAATTAGAAACAAAATACCAGAGATATCTGGCTTTTATATTTTGCATGAAGGGTTTTTATCTGTACTTGATGATCAATTAATTGAAGAAGATTACGATGATATCCATGAAAAGAAATTTACTCAAATTGCACAAGATGGATTTGTTGCTATTTCAGATAAATTTTGGGTTACATCAGTTATACCACCAAAAGGAAAAGAGTTTAAAACAACTTTTGATTATAAAAATAAATTCAGAGCCAACTACATATCAACTAAAGGTATAGAAGTTAAAGCAAACAGCTCTATTGAAGAAAAAATTCAAATTATAGTTGCCGCTAAAAGAGTAAGTGTCATTGATGGTTATGCTGAAAATTTAGATATCAATAAATTTGATCTAGCAATTGACTGGGGCTTTATGTATTTCATTACAAAGCCTTTATTCTTTATATTGGATTACTTCTTTAAATTACTTGGTAATTATGGTTTAGCAATTATTGCTGTCACTATTTGTATTAGATTGGCTTTCTTCCCTCTTGCCAACTTTAGCTTTAAGTCCATGGGGAAAATGAAGTTATTAGCGCCTGAAATGGCTCGTCTGAAAGAATTGCATAAGGATGATAAAATGAAATTGCAACAAGCGATGATGGCCCTTTATAAGAAAGAAAAAGTTAATCCTATGAGTGGTTGTCTACCTATCCTGGTTCAGATTCCAGTTTTCTTTGCGCTGTATAAAGTATTATTTGTAACCATTGAAATGAGACACATGCCATTTTATGGATGGATACATGACTTAAGCGATAGAGACCCAACATCTTTATTTAATGTTTTTGGTTTGATTCCTTGGGATCCACCTTCTTTCTTATTAATAGGTGCATGGCCAATAATTATGGGAATCACGATGTGGATTCAGCAGAAACTTAATCCAACACCACCAGATCCTATACAGGCTAAAATATTTATGTTTTTTCCAGTATTTCTAACTGTAATTCTTGCACCCTTTCCTGCGGGTCTTGTTATCTACTGGAGCTTCAACAACATCTTCACAATGATTCAACAATATATTGTTCAAAGAAAAATGACTATCAAAACAACATAAATGTCATCGTTAAAAGAAGAAGAATTAACAAACATCCTACCTAAAGACGGCCCAACAGTTAAAGAGGTAAAAAAATATTTAGAAAAGTATAATGATGAATTTATTGTCATTAAATGTGGGGGTAGTGTTTTAATTGATCCAAAATTATTTAAAATTTTTATTGAAGATGTTGCTGTTTTAAAAAAACTTGGTTTTAATCCCATAGTTATCCACGGTGGTGGAAAAAGGATAAACAACAAACTAAATGATCTTAACATTAAAAGTGATTTTATTAATGGACTAAGAGTTACAGATAAAAATACTATTAATATAGTTGAAGATGTATTGATTGAATTTAATAAAGAAATTGTCAATGCTTTAAAGGAGCAATCTTCTGAAACAAAAGGAATTACTTCAAAAGAATACAATATAATAACTGTAAAACCTGAAAGTGACAAATTAGGTTTTGTAGGTACTCCCACTCACATTAAAACTAATGTTTTAAAAGAAATTATTAAAGTTAATGAAGTGCCCGTTGTTGCACCATTAGGATTAGATGAAAACAATCAAACTTTTAATATAAATGCTGATACTGCTGCAGGATCAATAGCAATTGAGTTAAAAGCTAGAAGATTAATGATTATCAGCGATGTAGAAGGCGTATTAGACAGTGAAAAAAAACTAATCCCTGAAATTAATTCTAAAAAAGCTAATGAATTAATTGATCAAAAAGTAATTTCTGGTGGAATGATACCTAAAATTAAGAATTGTCTAGATGTTGCTAGTAAAGGAGTTAAGGCAGTTGTAATAATTGATGGAAGAAAAAATCACTCACTCCTTTTTGAATTATTGTCTGATAAAGGTTCAGGAACTTTAATTAGAGAATGAAAAATTTAATTAATACTAAATACTGGATATTCGACTTAGATAATACTTTGTATTCTGGACAAACAAAGGTTTTTTCTGAAGTTGATAAAAAAATGTCCTCTTTTATTTCAAAGAAATTTAATGTGGATTTAATTAAAGCAAAAGAGATTCAAAAAGAATACTTCTATGAATATGGAACAACATTATCAGGATTAATGACTCACGATAAAATTGATCCACATGAATTTCTGGAATTTGTTCATGACATTGATATTAGCTGGCTTCCTAAAGATAAGTTGCTGCGGGAAGAATTAATTAAAATTAAAGAAAAAAAATATATTTTTACTAATGGTTCTCATGCTCATGTTGAAAATGTAACTAAACAACTAGGTATAGATGGTTTGTTTGATGGAGCATTTGATATTGTTGATGCTAATTTTATACCTAAACCAAAAATTGAACCTTATAAAAAAATAATTGAAAAATTTAATCTTGATCCAACAAAATCAATATTAATTGAAGATATTGCTCATAATTTAGAACAAGCTAAAAACTTGGGAATGAAAACTTGCTGGCTTGAGAATGATGAAGTATTCGCAAAAAAAGATGCTGATAAACCATATATTGATTATAAGATTAAGAACTTGCCTTCTTTTCTTCAAGAAATTAATGTATTAAAAGCACAATAAAACTAACCTACAAACGATAAAATAAAACTATGAAAGAATTTGAAAACATTATCAATACAGCTTGGGAAAATAAAGATTCCATAAATGGTCAATCTGATAAGTCTATATTAGATGCCATCAACCAAACGATTGAACTTGTTGATAATGGTGAACTAAGAGTTGCTGAAAAAAATGGTAATGAGTGGATAGTTAATCAGTGGGTTAAAAAAGCAATAATGTTAAGTTTTAGGACCCATGATATGGACTCATTAAGTGGCCCATATAGTAGTTGGTATGACAAATCTCATTTACTAAAAGGTAAAACATCGGGTTGGACAAAAGAAGATCATATAAAAGCTGGTTTTAGAATGGTTCCGAATTCTCCAGTTAGAAAAGGTTCTTTTATTGGAAAGAATGCAGTGCTTATGCCTTGCTTTGTAAATATTGGAGCATATGTAGATGAAGGTACTATGGTGGATACTTGGGCTTCTGTAGGATCGTGTGCACAAATAGGAAAGAACTGTCACATATCAGGTGGTGCTGGAATTGGAGGTGTATTAGAACCAATGCAAGCTAACCCTACTATCATCGAAGATAACTGCTTTATTGGAG
The DNA here is from genome assembly GCF_059418005.1 of Candidatus Pelagibacter sp. PS_10_02. Taxonomy (NCBI): domain Bacteria; kingdom Pseudomonadati; phylum Pseudomonadota; class Alphaproteobacteria; order Candidatus Pelagibacterales; family Candidatus Pelagibacteraceae; genus Candidatus Pelagibacter; species Candidatus Pelagibacter sp. PS_10_02. Next base: position 66,399 of record NZ_CM182076.1, on the reverse strand, counting down.
CTCGTTCAGAGATAGTTGAAGGAGTAATTGTTGGAGAAGGATCTGTATTATCAATGGGTGTATTTATTGGTCAATCTACAAAAATTGTTTACAGAGAAACTGGTGAGGTAATCTATGGAAAAATTCCTCCGTACTCAGTAATAGTACCAGGCAGCATTCCAAGTAAAGATGGTAAAGGCCCTGCTTTATATTGTGCAGTAATTATTAAACAAGTTGATGAAAAAACTAGATCTAAAACCTCTATTAACGACTTATTAAGAGACTAAATGCCAAATTATAATGAAATTACATTAGCTAAAGAGCTAATAAGATTTCCAAGCATTACACCCATTGATGCTGGTGTAATGAAATTCTTAGCTAAAAAATTAACTGCTATTGGATTTAAATGTAAGATTTTAGAGTTTAAAGATAAAAATTCTAAACCAGTTAAAAACCTATATGCGAGATTAGGTAATTCTCAACCAAACTTTATGTTTGCTGGTCACTTAGATGTTGTTCCTCCTGGAAATATGAAAGATTGGACGATTAAGCCTTTTAGTCCAGCTATTAAAAAAAATCATCTTATTGGTAGAGGTGCTAACGACATGAAAAGTGCAATAGCAAGCTGGGTTGTTGCTGTAAATAACTTTGTATCAAATAATAAAAAAATCAATGGATCAATTAGTTTATTAATTACTGGTGATGAAGAAGGTGTTGCAATTAATGGTACTAAAAAAGTAGTTGATTACTTAAAAAAGAAAAAAGAAAAAATAGACTTTTGCTTAGTTGGTGAACCAACAAACCCTAATAAACTTGGTGAAATGATTAAAATTGGTAGAAGAGGAAGTATCAATGCTGAATTAACTATAATTGGAACTCAAGGTCATGTTGCATATCCTCATCGTGCTAAAAATCCATCAACTTCATTGATCAAAATACTGAATGAAATAAAAGAAATAAAATTTGATAAAGGAACAAAAGACTTTCAGCCAACAAATTTAGAAGTAACTAAAATTAATATAAATAATACAGCTGATAATGTTATTCCAGGACTTGCAAGAGCTACCTTTAACATAAGATTTAATAATAAACATACATCTTCTAGCTTAAGGAATAGATTAAATAAAATTTTCAAAAAAATTACTAAAAAAGATAAATCTAATTTTAAAGTAGAATATCGTGTATCAGGTGAAGCTTTTTTAACTAAGCCCAATAAAACAACTTATATGATTCAAAATGTAATAAAAAAAATTACAAAAATTAAACCTCAATTATCTACAACAGGTGGAACTTCAGACGCAAGATTTATTAGAAAAATTGCTCCATGTTTAGAGTTTGGTCTAGTAGGTAAAACAATGCACAAAGTAGATGAAGCAGTATCTATTTCAGACTTAAAAAAGTTAACAAAGATATATTCTGAAATTCTTAAAAATTACTTTTAATGATTTGCATTAAAACAGATATTCCTAAAGAACTTTATGATATTGATGATGAATTAAAAGCTATCTATCACTCTAAAGATACAGTTTGTTTTTTTATTTTTAAGAATAGAGAACAGCGTAATGAGTTTGTAGAAAGAACTAAAGGAATGACAAAAGTAGAACGAGAAACTATTTATCGAGAATATCTATCTTAAATGAAAACTGGTTTTATAACCTCTGATACTTATCAAAATCATAATACGGGTGACGGTCATCCAGAGAAAATTGATAGAGTTACAGTAATTATCGATAACTTTAAAAAATTAGATAATAAAGATTTAATATGGAAAAAACCTTCAAAATTCGACCAGTCACTTTTAGAAACAACTCACAATTCTGATTATATAAATTTTGTAGAAAAATCTTTTCCTGAAAAAGGATTATCTTTTTTAGATGGAGATACAATTGTCTCTCCAGGAAGTAAGGATGCCACATCAGATGCCGTAGGTTCAATTATTACAGCTATTGATGGTGTACAAAATAAAAATTTTAAAAACGCTTTTTGCGCCGTTAGACCTCCAGGTCATCATGCAGAGAAAAATAAAGCTATGGGTTTTTGTATCTATAACAATGTAGCTGTTGGAGCTAATTATCTCATAAATAAATACAAACTTAATAAAATAGCAATTATTGATTTTGACGTGCATCATGGAAACGGCACTCAAGATATTTTTTATGATAATGAAAAAGTTCTATATATTTCTACTCATCAATACCCTTATTATCCAGGGTCGGGTGCTAATGATGAAAAAGGAAAACACAACAACATATTAAATATTCCTTTGCCAGCAGGAACAACATCAGAAGAATATTTAAATGCCTATGAATCTGTTCTTAATAAAATTAAAGAATTTAAACCTGAATTCATCTTGCTTTCTGCAGGGTTTGATGCCCATAAAGATGATCCATTGGCACAACTTCAATTAGAGTCAAAAGACTTTTATGACATTACCAAAAGAACATTGGAGCTATCAAAACAATATTGTGATGGAAAAGTAGTGTCAATTTTAGAAGGTGGATACGATCTACTAGCACTTCAAGAAAGTACTGAGATGCATGTAAAAGCTTTACTAGAATTTAATTGATAATTTCTTAATACACATTAAAGAACTCACAATGAAACTTTACAAAATTAAAAAATCTAACATCGATAAAAAAGGTCGTGGGCTATATGCTACAAAAGACATCAAAGAGGGCACTAGAATTATTAATTATGTTGGCAAAATTATTACTAAGAAACAAACAGAAGAATCACAAAAGTTTGATAATGCAAAGCCCATCTATTTGTTTAATTTAAATAAAAAATACGACTTGGATGGAGATGTTTCTTGGAATACCGCACGTTTAATAAATCACTCTTGCTCTAATAATTGTGATTATAATGGGACAGGTTTAAGGTTATGGGTAGTTGCTATAAGAGATATTAAAAAAGGTGAAGAAATTACAGCTGATTATGGTTTTGGCTATGATGAAGATTACAAACAATTTCCATGCAAATGTAAGTCAAAAAATTGTTGTGGCTATATTGTTCGAGCAGAGTCTAGATGGAGAATTAATAAAAAATTTAGCATTGGCCGACAAAGAACTAGTAAATAACTTTTTCTAAAAATAATCCCTCAGCAGGTGCTGGTGGTGCACAAAGAATTCTTTTTTTTGATTTAATAACAAATTCAAATTTTTTTAAATTCCATTTATTTTCAGCTAAGTATTTTAAACTACCTACCATTGATCGTACTTGTTGTTGTAAAAATGATTGTGATTTAAATTGTAATTCAATTCTTCCACCATTTGATTTAATCAAAACAGATTCCATAGTTTTAATTGGACTTTTTGCATTACAGCTTGATGCTCTAAAAGTAGAAAAGTCTTTAGTACCTAAAAGTTTTTTTGCTCCTTTTTTCATTAACTCAATATCTAATTTTTTTATTATGTGCCAACCTCTTTCTTTTTCAAGAGAAGGCTTACTTAATCTATTAAAAATTATATATTTATAAATTCTTTGTTTGGCTGAATGTCTTGCGTGAAATTTTAGACTTCTTTTTTTAATTTTTAAAATAGAAATACCTTTATCATTTATAAAATGATTAATTGATTTTAATAACTTATCTAAATTTTGAATTTCTTTTTTGCAGTCAAAATGAGCTGACTGCTCTATTGCATGAACACCTGCGTCTGTTCTTCCAGATCCTATCAAAACTACTTTTTCTTTTAAAAGTTTTGATAATTTGATTTGTATTTCTTTTTGAATTGATTTTCCTTTAGATTGTATTTGCCAACCAACAAAACTTGTTCCTATATACTCTATCAAAATTTGATATCTAAACATTTGTTAATCTTGAGCCTTTTATTATTTGAGAGCCAAGAACAAATTCATTAATATTTTGAGGCTTTTTTCCTTGTCTTTGAATTTCAATAACTTTTATAGATTTTTGATTTCCACAGCTAATTTCTAAGTCACTAGTCATTACTTCACCTATCTCACCACTTTTAGTGCCTAATTCTGCTTTTAAAATTTTATATCTTTCTTCTTTAAAAATAAAAAAAGCTCCGGGGCTTGGGTATAATCCATTTATTTTACCAATTATATTTTCTGCATTATCACTCCATTTTATTTCACCCTCAGATTTTTTAATTTTAGATGCATAGGTTGCATTTTTATGATCCTGCTCTTTAAATCTTACAGTATCATCAAGTATACCATCAATATTTTCTGATATTTTTTCTGAAGCTAAAATCGAAAGTTTTGTTGATATTGTTTCTGCATTGTCATTTTCTTTAATATCTATTTTATACGAATTACAAACAGGTCCTGTATCAAGTTTTTCTCCAATTTTCATAATACTAATACCTGTTTCTTTTTCTAAATTTATAATTGACCTTTGAATAGGGGCAGCTCCTCTCCACTTTGGTAATAATGATGCATGTATATTAATAAAACCTTTTTTGGATAAATTTAAAAATTCATTAGGAATAATTTGTCCATATGCAACTACTATAACTATATCAACATCTAATTTTTTAAAAAAATTAAATTCTTCATTATTACCTTTTAAAATTCTAGGGGTCCTACATTCAATATTTAATTCCTCTGAGATAATGTGTATTGGTGATTTATTGTATCTTTGCCCTCTTTGTGATTTTTGTGGTGGCTGCGTATAAGTTGCAGATATCAAATATTTTTTTTTATGAAGTGCTTTAAGTATAGGTACAGCAAAAGATGGTGTACCCATAAAGACAATCTTCCTTGTCATTACTAAACGATAATTCTTTTAGATTTAAATTTAGAAAGTTTTTTTATAATCATTGATTTTTTGAGTTTTGATAAATAGTCTATGAATAAAATACCCTCTAAATGATCAATTTCGTGTTGAATACATGTTGCTAATAAACCCTCTGCTTTTAATATTTGTTTTTTTCCATAATAATCTAAATATTCAACCTCACACGTTTTTGGTCTTTCTATTTCTGCAAATTGATCTGGTACCGATAAGCATCCCTCTTCATATCTAGATTTATTTTCATTTTTATTTTTTATAACTGGGTTTACAAAATACAGTGGCTCTTTTTTATTTTCATCTCTACTAATATCCATAACAATAATTCTTTTAGGAATACCAATTTGAATAGCCGCCAAGCCTATTCCGGGTGCTGCATACATTGTATCAAGCATATCATCCATTAGCTTTCTTTCTTCATCACCCACCTTTTCAACAGGCTTTGAAATTTGCCTCAAAAATTTATTTGGTTCTGTCAAGATTTGTTTAACTGCCATAATTATCTATTATTTTAGTATAATTTTTAAACTTTTAAAGGAAGAACTTTAAGCAGAATCTTATTTCTTATTGGATCAATATCTAGCTGGTTAAGAGCACTAATTATAAAATATAATGTATCATCATCAATATTTTTTAGCTCATCTCGTCCAATAACTTCGATAACTCTAAGTATTGTTGCTGCCATATCTCCACTATTTATAAATATTTGAATATCTGATGGCATTTCATAGTTATTGGGTTCATATAAAGTATTAAATTTATCAAGAACTTTTACTCCATCAGACTTTAAAGACTCAATTAAAATAATATCTTTTTTAGAGAAAAAATATTTTTTATCTTTTTTAATTTTTTTTAATAAATTGTTTACGTCTTTATTAATATCACTTAAGCCATTTTCTAATATAAAATGATTAATCAATTTTGATTGATGTAAAATTTTATTATTTATTTTTATATTAGTTAATTTATTTTCTTTTTTATCAATATATTTTTGATAAAAAGTTGTGTAGTTAGATGGGACTTCTTGTTCATCAATATCACTTAAAAGGTATCTTAATTCATCGGAAAATGCGTCTTCTATTTCATCAATTTTAAACGAGTTTTTTAGTGCATTCATTAGCTCAAGTTTTTTTTCTATATCTGTTGTAATCAAAATTCCTTGATAAATTAAAGCCCTAGCCTCAATAGCAGGGAGTACTTTTGTAGATTCTTTAATGTTGAGTAGTTGATTTATGGCGAATTGGAATTTCTTATAAAGTTCAAATAATTCCTTTTCTGAATAGTTGCCATCATGAGTGGCCTTTTCAATATTTGCAATTTTATCTAATTCATTAAGTTCAATATCATTAATTTTATATAAAAGATTTGATGTCGACAAATATCGCCATATTTCTTTTGATGTTGAGTTTTTAGGTTCAAATTTAAAATCTGAGTTAGTTATATGAGATAAATGAAAATTTAAAATTGTATTTTCTGATATTTCTGTATCAGGTTCATTGGTATAACCCATCAAGTAATTAATTTTTTTTTCAAAAAACTTATCATTAAAATCATTAAGTTCTTTTTTTAAATCTATCAGTAGTTGGGCTTCTTCTTTTTTGTTATTATGAATAAGGCAATAAATATTAAATTTAGATAAATAAACATCTTCTATGGGATCTTTAATTTCAGAAAATATTTCGCAAGCTTTTTTAACATTTGATTCAGACAAATAATGATCAACTAAATATTTAGTTAATTTTGAATTCTCATTAATAATTTGATTTGTTAATAAATAATTTTCAATTAATCCATAATTTGATTTCTTAATAAGCCAGTTAGACTTTATTTCTAAAAACTGTTCTTCTGTAATATTTTGCTTGGGATAATATGCATTAGTCAAAAGTAAAATATCCATTATTTCTGAAGCATCTTGAGATAAATTGAGCTTATCAATGCGCTTAAAAATATTTAAAATTTGATCACCATTAGAATTAGACCACATATTTATATCTAGCCCATTTTCTTCTGGATCATATAGGCCTACTAATTTTACATCTTTGGAGATTAAAGTTTGTGATTGCTCTATACTTAACTCACTATTACTTTGAGATTGCATTTCATAAATACTGTTCTGAGGAATTTCTTCGTCATCATCATTTTTGGTATTTAAGACTTTATTGGTATTGCTCTTTTCTTCTATACTCCAGATATCAATAGGTTCTTGTGATTGAACATTAAGACTTATAAAAAAGGAAAACAGAAAAATTATAAAACATTTTCTATTTAACAATTTTAAATTTTTCATTTGAGATAATTTTTTCAACATCTTTGCTGGGATATGGAATTTCTATTTTTCCTAAAAACATTGTGGCAACTACAACAACAACTAAAATCAATAATACTTTAATTAATAAGCCTTTAGTTCTGCTGCTACTTGTATTTTTTGTAAATTGCATATAATCTTTTATTAATTTCAAATTAAGACATATTTGTGTTTTTTCAATAAAGAAAGCTTATGGATTCAAATAAAAACATCATTTTTTTAGGAATGATGGGATCTGGAAAATCATCTATAGGAAGTTTAGTATCAAAAAAACTAAAGCTTCCATTCATCGATATTGATAACTTAATTGAGGAGTCCTTAAAGATGTCAATTACAGAAATATTTGAAAATAAAGGAGAGGATTATTTTAGAAAATTAGAAGAAAAAATCACACTTAAATCCTTAAAAAATAAAAAAAATGTAATTGCTCTAGGTGGAGGTGGTTTTATAAATGATAATATTAGAAAAGAGGTTTTATCAAATCATATCAGTTTTTGGCTTGATTGGGATGAGTCAATTTTACTTCAAAGAATAAGAAATAGTAAAAAAAGGCCATTAGTTTTTAAATCAACCGATAAGGAAATTAAAGAAATTATTAAAAAAAGAATTAAAGTATATTCTAAAGCACAATTTAAGATAAAATGTAATAAACTTACAAAAACTGAAATACAAAAAAAGATAATAAAAATTTATGAGCTTAATTAAAATACAAGTTAATACTGTTAATCAAAAATATCCTATTTACATAGGAAATAATATTTTAAATAAATTAAATAAATTTTTAAAAAACGCTTCTATAAATTTAAATCATTGTCTTATTATAGCAGACAAAAATGTCCCCAAAAAATTGATTAAAGAAGTCATTAAATCTATACCAAGATATTCAACCATAATTCACTATTTCAATGCTAATGAAAAAAATAAAAACCAAAATAGTGTACAAAAAATTTTATCAATTCTTTTAAAAAAAAATTTCAACAGAAATGATTGTTTAATTTCTATTGGTGGGGGCATAACAGGGGATGTCTCGGGTTTTGCAGCAAGTATATATAAAAGAGGTTTAAAATTTATTAATATTCCAACTACTTTACTCTCACAGGTGGACTCATCAATTGGTGGTAAGACTGGTGTAAATACCCCGTATGGTAAAAATTTAATTGGATCATTCTACCAACCAAGTTTAGTTATTTCTGATATTAATTTTTTAAGGTCTTTGCCAAAAAGGGAAATCGTTTGTGGTTATGGAGAGGTACTTAAACACGCTCTGATTAAAGATAAAAAATTCTTTTTATTTTTGAATAAAAATGGAACTAACATTTTAAGATTAAAAAGCCCATTCATTGAAAAAGCTATTTACCAAAGCTGTTTAATAAAAAAAAGAGTGGTTGAGGAAGATGAAAAAGAGATGGGGATAAGAAAAATACTAAACCTTGGACATACTTTTGCTCACGCATTCGAAGCAACACTTGAATACTCAAGAAAATTAAATCATGGTGAGGCTGTTATACTGGGAGTAAAAACAGCAGCAAAGTTCAGTCTAATAAATAAAAATTTAAATATAAAAGATTTTCAAATAATTGAAAATCATCTTAATAAATTAAATCTTCCAAGTGATATTAATAAATTTTTTTCAATTAAGGATCTTAATAAGATTTTATCTTTTATGAAAAAGGATAAAAAAAACAATACAAAAAAAATTAATTTAATTTTATTAAACAAAATTGGTACCCCTATTCATAAACTTGAATTCAATGAAAAAAGAATTGCTACTTTTTTACAAAAAGAATTAATTGAATAATATTTGTATTGAATGTATATAATTTTTAAGCTCTAAATCTAAGATATTATAAATTTTTTTTGTTGATTCTACTTTAGATAATTGAGCAAGCTCATTAGATTTAATAATCAATTTTAAATGGTACATTCCTTCTTGATTTTGCTTGTGGTTTTTATGTAGAAAACTTTTATCTTCAATTTTTAAATCCTGAATTATAATTTCTTTTTGAAGTTTATTTTTAACAATTGTAATTAATTCATTTATATTCATAAATAATAATTTATTATTATATAGCATGAAAAATATTTGTGATTGGAATAATTGTTTTGAAATAGGTGAATATAAAGCGCCAATTGAAAAAGATAATAGTAAAAAATACCGATTACTTTGTTTGGCACATGTCAAAGAATTCAATAAGAATTGGAATTATTTTAAAGGTATGGATGATGAGCAAGTCTTTGATTTTCTTAAATCTGATATGACATGGCATAAACCAACTCAAAGCTTTAGTTCTTCTGATAATTTTTTTAAAGTTTTGTGGAACACAACTTTAAAGGATGAATTTGATAAAACAAAGCTTAGAGGTGAATATAACCATATGAATCAATTTAAATTTGATGCTAATGATATTAAAGCTTTTAGTATTTTGGGTGTTTCTGTTGGATTAAAATGGGAACAAATACAAAACAAATTCAAAACTCTTGTCAAAAAATTTCACCCTGATATTAATTTAGGAAATAAAGAATACGAAGAAAAACTTAAATTAATTACTTTAGCTTACACCCAGCTAAAAAATACATATAGGGAAAAAATTGACACCTAATTTAAACATACAACCAGATATCAAAATATCTTTAAAACAATCTTTTGGAATTGACTCAGATATGGAAGTGGACGCTTTCTCAAAAAAAAGTGAGTATGTCCCAGAAATAGATAAAAATTACAAATTTGATAGGGACACCACTCTTGCAATAGTTTCGGGATTTGCATTTAATAAAAGAGTTCTAGTTCAGGGTTATCATGGAACTGGTAAATCAACTCACATAGAACAAATTGCTGCTAGATTAAATTGGCCCTGTATTAGAGTAAATTTAGACAGTCATGTAAGTAGAATTGATTTAATTGGTAAAGACGCAATAGTTGTAAAGGATGGAAAACAGGTTACTGAATTTAAAGAAGGTATTTTGCCTTGGTCAATACAAAACCCAGTTGCTCTTGTTTTTGATGAATATGATGCTGGTAGACCAGATGTTATGTTTGTTATTCAGAGAGTTCTAGAAGCAGAAGGTAATTTTACTCTTTTAGATAAAAATAAAGTAATAAAGCAAAATAAATTTTTTAGACTGTTTGCAACATCTAATACTGTAGGATTGGGGGATACTACTGGATTGTATCATGGAACTCAGCAGATTAACCAGGGTCAAATGGATAGATGGAATATTGTAACATCACTGAACTATCTTAGCCTTGATAAAGAAATGGAGATCATTTTGGCAAAAAATAAAAATTTGAATAATTCAAAAGGTAAAGAAAAAATCGCAAACATGATTAAAGTAGCCTCTTTAACCAGAAAAGGCTTTATAGCAGGAGATATATCTACCGTAATGAGTCCTAGAACAGTATTGCATTGGGCAGAAAATGCTGAAATCTTTAAAGACACTGGCTATGCATTTAGAGTCACCTTCTTAAACAAGTGTGATGACATTGAAAAAAATACTATAGCTGAATATTATCAAAGATGTTTTGGTGACGAGCTGCCAGAGTCTATGGTTAATATTCGGATTTAAATGAGCAGCAAAGAAAATAATTTTAAAGAGCAATTTAAACAAGCTTTAATTTCAACTGCAAAAGTAATTTCTGAAGATTATAAGTTAGATGTAAAAAAACTTGATAAAAGTTTAAGTAATAAAAAAATTGATTTTTTTGATGTAACTAATTTATCTTGTAAAAATGATTTTATTAGATTGAGAGCAGAAACAGATTCAGGAGCTTTAAAGAAAAAATTTTCAAATAAAGATATATTTAATAAAAACCTACCAAATAATCCATCTTGTAAATCTTTATATAATATTGCAGAAAAAATTAGATATGAGGTTTTGGGTGGAAAAATGCTCAAAGGTGTTGGAAAAAATTTAAATGAAAATTATAAACAAAAAATTAATTCTAATCATAAAGATCAAATCAAAACTAAGGATGATGTCCCTGTTGCTGAGGCATTTGAACTATTTATGTTAAAAAAATTTTTTAATTTAAAACTTAATTCAACATCATCTAAAATGTTAAACGTTTGGGAGAAAGATTTTTCAACATTTATTGATAAGCACATAGATTTTTTAAATGAAAACTTAGAAGATCAAGACAATTACAGTTTAAAATTTTCTGAGATTTTAGAAAATATGGATATTTTTAACTCGAATAATGAAGAAAATAATCAGAATGAAGATGAAAAAGATAATTATCAAGATAATAAATCTGAGAATAGTGATGAAAATCAATCAGATGCTAAAGAAGATGAAAATAAACAAGATGAGGTAAAAGCTAGTCTTGATGCAGGATTTGATCTTAGTGATCAACAAATGAATGAACAACTAGAGGATTCTGAATCATTAGAAGAAAGCTCAGAGAGCATTCTTCAAAAATCTAATCTTAACAATATCGATCAAGAATATAAAATTTATACAAATGAATTTGATGAAATTGCGAAAGCAGAAATTTTAGAAGACTTAAAAGAAACTCAAAAACTACGAAAAAATTTAGATCAACAGTTAATTGGTTTTCAAGATCTTATAACTAAGCTTGCTAATAAATTGCAGAGGCAACTTCTTGCTAAACAAAATCGATCCTGGGAATTTGATTTAGAGGAAGGTTTGTTAGATAGCTCAAAGTTAACAAGAGTAATTATGGATCCATATAATTCTTTATCATTTATGAGAGAGAAAGATCTTGATTTTAAAGACACTATAGTAACACTTCTAATCGATAACTCTGGTTCAATGCGTGGACGTCCAATTACTATTGCTGCTCTTTGTGCGGATATATTGTCTAGAACTTTAGAAAGGTGTTCTGTTAAAGTAGAAGTGTTAGGTTTTACAACTAAAAATTGGAAAGGTGGAAAAAGTAGAGAAGCTTGGACAAAAAGAAATAAGCCAAAGAATCCTGGAAGACTAAATGATTTAAGACATATAATTTATAAAGGAGCTGACACTCAATGGAGACAAACTAAAAATAATATAGGTCTGATGCTTAAGGAAGGTCTTTTAAAAGAAAATATAGATGGTGAAGCTATATCATGGGCCTACAATAGAATAAAAAAAAGAAAAGAGGAAAGAAAAATTTTAATGGTAATTTCAGATGGGGCTCCTGTGGATGACTCAACCTTATCTGTCAATTCTGGAGATTTTCTAGAAAAACATTTAAAAAAAATAGTTAAGTTCATAGAGGTTAAAACTGATGTTGAAATTCTTGCAATTGGAATTGGTCATGATGTATCTAGATACTATGAAAAAGCCATTAAGATAACAGATGTTCATGAGCTTGGTGATGTTATGATATCTCAGTTAAGTGGCTTATTTGAAACTAAAAAAAAATTACATTAAAGTTTTAAAAGATCTTGATTTTTCCACTTTATATTCACTTCAGCACCTGTTCTTGTTTCAGAGTTTTTACATAAAATACTTGCATGATTTTTTTCAAGCAAAGTTTTTCCAATAAACATTCCAAGTCCTAATCCAGATTTTGAATTTATAGAAGACTTTAGAGATTTCACATAAGGTTCGCCAATTTTACTTAGCACATCCTTAGGATACCCATCACCATCATCCTCAATCATAATTTCAGAAAACTCACTGTTCGTTTTAAGTGTTATAAAAACTTTTTTTCTTGAAAATTTATTTGCATTACCAATAAAATTTCTCAAGCCATAAATTACCTCTATGGACTTATTAAATCCTAATGGATTAGAATTTTGATCATAATTTACAATAAACTCTTTTTTGCTTATTTCTTGAAACGATTTAACAATCTCATCTATATATTTTGACAATGTAAGATTGCTATCAATAAAATTATCCTCTACTATTGGGTTTAACGTAAGCTTTTTAAGTATCTCACTACACCTATCTATCTGACTGACCAACAATTCAACATCCTTTTTAACATCAATATCATCTTTAAATTGTTTTAATAAATCTGATGAAATAATTTTGATAGTTGAAAATGGAGTTCCAAGAGAATGTGCCGCAGCAGCAGCTTGTCCTCCTAAGGATAAAAGTTCATGCTCTTTTGACATGATTTCTTCCATTTTATTTAGTGCCTCTTTTCTTATTCTGGACTCTGATCCAAAGGTTGAAGCAAAATAATTCAAAAAAAGTAAAGCAATAATCAATGCTATTGGAATTGAATAGTAATAATAGCTGTCTACATGAAAATGTTCTTTAATTGGATAGGGTAAAGGTTGATTAAAAAAGGTAAGAAAAATAATTATTAAAACTGTGAAGCAAACTAATAATAAATTGCTTCTAAAACCTAAATTGGATGATGAAAATATAGCCGGGATAATCAAAAAAATTGAAAAAGGATTTATAATTCCACCTGTTAAATAAATCAAACAACTCAGTTGTAAAATATCAATAAATAAAAAAAGAAATGCTATCTTATCTGTTAGTTGAGTGTTCTGATTAATATAGATTAAATAAAGATTACTTAGCACCCCGATTAGAATTGTTGAATTTGTTAAAATTAGATTAAATCTAAAGTCAAAAACAAAATAAATAAGGTTAACTGTTATAAGTTGACCAATAATTGCAATCCATCTTAAATTTATGTAAGTAGATTTTTTTAATGAAAAATATTTTGAAGTTTCGAAAAACTTCATTATTAGATATCTAGATTTTGAACATTAATAGCATTTGACACAATAAAGTCTTTTCTTAAGGCAACATCATTGCCCATTAAAGTGTGGATTAAATCTTGGTCTTTTTTTAAGTCTTTTGAATATTGAACTTGTAATAAATTTCTAGTTTCAGGATCCAAAGTCGTGCTCCACAATTCTTCTGGATTCATCTCTCCTAATCCCTTAAACCTTTGAATACTCATTCTTGATTTTTCTTCCTCATAAGCTCTCTTAAATTCTTTTGTTCCTTTTTTTATTTTTTGTAATTCTTTGCTATGTTTTAAAATATAGTCTTCTAATTCTTTTTCATCTTTAATGTAAATTCCTTTTGTACCTTTATTTATTTTAAACAAAGGTGGTTGGGCTAGATAAACATGACCATTTTCAATCAATTTATTAAATGGCTTATTATTAAAAAATGTTAACAACAAAGCTCTAATGTGAGATCCATCAACATCAGCATCTGTCATAATAATTATTTTACCGTACCTTAAATCCTTTAAATCAATATCTTGAACCTTTGGGTCTAAACCAAGTGCATTAATCAAAGTTACCACTTCATTTGATGACATCATTTTTGCCAATGCCTTTGTTCTATGTTCGCTACCATCTTTATTACTATTTTTTTTGAGAATAATTTCTTCAACATATGTATTAAGTATTTTTCCTCTTAATGGTAAAACAGCTTGATTAGATCTATTCCTGCCCTGCTTAGCAGAACCTCCCGCAGAATCTCCCTCTACTATAAATAATTCAGTGCCTTCTTGTTTGCCTATTTGGCAATCAGCAAGTTTTCCTGGTAAACCACTTAGCTCTAGTGCTCCTTTTCTTCTAACATTCTCCCTAGCTTTTCTAGCAACATCTCTTGCTAAAGCTGCTTGCATTACTTTTGCTAAAATAATTTTAGACGTTGATGGGTTTTGATCAAACCATATCGATAATTTTTCACTTATAATATTTTCTACAATCATTCTAACTTCTGATGAAACTAGCTTATCTTTTGTTTGTGATGAAAATTTAGGATCTGGTATTTTTGCAGAAATTACGCAAGTTAATCCCTCTTTAATATCATCACCCGATATAGTTAATTTATTTTTTTTCAATAGATTATGTTCAGTAGCATATTTATTGATGACTCTTGTAAGTGCACTTCTAAATCCTAGTAAATGGGTTCCACCATCTTTTTGATATATATTATTTGTATAAGGATAAATATCTTCACCATAGCTTGCATTCCATTTTAGAGAGCATTCAATTTCTATATTGTCTTTTTTACCTTCAATATAAATTGGTTTTTTAAACAAATCATTTCCTGTTTTATTAAAAAGTTTTTCTCTTTTTTCATCTAAAAAATCTACAAATTCTAAAACCCCACCATCAAATTTAAATTCAATTACCTTTTCTTTTTTTTGATTTAAATCATTAATTGAGATTTTTATTCCTTTATTTAAGAATGCAAGTTCTCGCATTCTTTTAATAATAATATTAGGTGAAAATTTTATTGAAGAAAAAATCTCTTTTGACGGTAAAAAAGTTATTTGTGTACCAGTATTTTTTGATTTTCCTATAATTTTAAGCGGTGCAACTGATACCCCATCTTTAAATTCCATATAATACCTATTACCATCTCTCTCAATCTCTAATTTTAATTTTTCTGATAACGCATTAACTACTGAAACTCCAACTCCATGAAGACCACCTGAAACTTTGTAGGAGTCATGATCAAATTTTCCACCCGCATGAAGTTGTGTCATAATAACTTCTGCTGCAGACATTTTTTCACCTTTATGCATATCCACAGGAATTCCTCTACCATCATCTCTTACAGTAATTGTTCCATCAGAGTTAATTTTAACTTCTATATTTTTACAATACCCTGCTAAAGCTTCATCAATTGAATTATCAACAACTTCATAAACCATATGATGCAAACCAGTGCCATCATCTGTGTCACCAATATACATTCCAGGTCTTTTTCTAACAGCTTCAAGACCTTTTAAAACTTTGATAGAGTCTGCTTGATATGTTGAGTTGTTTTTCATTTTTTTTGTATTGGAAATTTAAATAATTATAGCATTTTTATAAAAAAAAGAGGGAAATTAATTATATTAATACACACAATATTGCTTAATAAACCTTGATTTTAAATGTCATTTCTATTCTGGCGGAGAGACAGGGATTCGAACCCTGGGTACCTTTAACAGTACACACACTTTCCAAGCGTGCGCCTTAAACCGCTCGGCCATCTCTCCATATAAAAATATATTTGTTAAAATATATATTATATTTAATTATATATTTCTATTTCTTATCTTTTAAGGTTAATTTATTAATATTTATGAAAAGTTTTGATTTTAGTATTATTTTAACATGCACGGTAAATCCTATTCAAATGCCTAACCTTGTGAGAAGTAACCCAGAAATAAGATTTCAAGACTATAAAAAATCCTTTAACTTTTGGGTTAACAATGCATTTGTTAATAAAATAATACTTATTGAAAATTCAAATTTTGATTTAAGTTATTTTAATGAAGTTGCAGAAGATATAAAGAACAAAGAGATTGAGATTATTTCTTCTAACTCAAATAATGAATATGATAAATCTCTAGGCAAGGGGTATGGGCAATATCTTTGCCTGAAAGAAATATTTGATCAATCACAAATTGCAAAAACTACCAAGTACTTTATAGATATAACAGGAAGACATTGCGTAAAAAATTTTAAAGCAATAATCAAAGATATTATAAAAAATGAGTCAGACATATATGTAAATATTACTGATAACCTAAAATTTGCGGATGCTAATATTTATGGGGGTACTAAAAATTTTTTTATAAATTACTTATTACCAGAAACAAAAAAAACTAATGACTCACAAAATAAAATTTTTGAAAATTGTGTGGCAAGTGCTACATTAAAAGCAGTATCGGATGGAATGAGTTTATCCAAAACACCAATTTATGCAGATATAGAAGGTTTTATTGGTACCAATGGAAAGAAATATAAACAAAGTATAATAAAAAAAATAAAATTATTTTTTTTTAGAAAACTTAAAATTTATTTTTTTAATCACAAAAAATATTAGAAATGAATAAAGTTGAAATTATAAAACTAAAATCTTTTACTAAAAAGAGTGGAAAATTAGTGCCACTAAATTTTGATAGTAAATTTCCTATAAAAGTAAAAAGAATTTTTTATATTTATGGTAAAAAAAATAACCATAGAGGAGATCATGCGCACAAAAAATGTAAACAGCTTTTTATTCCAATTTTAGGTAAGATTATCTTATTTATAAAAAAAAATGGTAAAGATAAAAAAATTATTTTAGATTCTAAAAATAATAAAGGAATTTTAGTACCGAATTTGTATTGGTGTAGATTAAAATTTCTATCAACAAATGGAATTGTAATGATTATCTGTGATAGAGAATACGAATTTCAGGACTATATAGAAAAGTACTCTGAGTTCAAAAAAATTGAGGCAAGTAAATGAAAATATTGATTACAGGAGCATGTGGACATATCGGATCATACTTTGTCGAAAATTTATATAAAATTAAAAAAGTTAAAAAAGCTATTTTGATTGATAATTTAAAATCAAACAGATTTAATTCTTTATTCAATACCAATAAAAAAAATAAAGTTGAGTTTTACCTTAAAGATCTAAATGACATACGGTCATTAGATCAGTTTAAAGGTATTAGTATAGTTTTTCATTTTGCATCTATGACTAATGCTGAAAAAAGTTTCGGCAAAGAAAAAGAGATGTTTTCAAACAATCTAAATTGTTTAAAAACTGTTATAAAATTTTGTGAAAAAACCAACGCTAAACTAGTTCACCTTTCTTCAACCAGTGTTTATGGTAAACAAACAGACCTTGTTGATGAAACTTGTGAAAAAAAATACCTAAAACCACAAAGTCCTTACGCTAAGATTAAAATAATGGAGGAAAATATCCTCAAAAAAAATACAAAATCAATAAAATATAACACTTTTAGATTTGGAACTATTGCTGGTGTGTCAAGGGGTATAAGATTTCATACAGCGGTGAATAGTTTTTGTTTAAATGCTGGGATTGGGGAAAAAATTAAAGTATATAAAACTGCTCTTCATCAATATAGACCCTATTTATCATTAGAGGATGCCTTCGAATTATTTAAGTTTTGTATAGATGAAAATTTCTTTGAAAATGACATTTATAATGTTGTTTCAAATAACTTCACTGTTAATCAAATAATAAATAAAATAAAAAAATTAAAAAAGAATATTAAAATTAGCTATGTTAATTCTGCTATTATGAATCAGCTTTCATACCATGTGGATAAAAAAAAACTATCTAATAGAGGCCTTTTTCTTAATTCTAACCTAGATAGAGATGTTGCGGATACATTAAATTTGTTTAAAAACATTAAGTAATGAAATGTAAAATAACAAAATTACCCATTAAACCATTCATGTCATTTGGGAAGATGCCAATTGCAAATGGTTTTTTAAGTAAAAATGAATTCAATCAAGAATTTTTTTTTGATATGGAAATTGGTTTCTCAGAAAAATGTTCACTTTTTCAACTGAAAGATCACCCCACACCAGAACAAATGTTTAACAGTAAGTACCCTTTTTTTACAGGAAGTTCTGAAGCCATGAAATTGCATTTCCAAAATTATGCAAATTTTTTAAAAAAAAATTATATTAAAAAACAATCAAAAATAGTTGAGATTGGTTCAAATGATGGAACTTTTTTAGATAATTTTAAAGATACTAATTTAGATTATATTGGTTTTGAACCATCAAGTAATGTGGCGCAGTTAGCAAACAATAATGGGATTAAAACAATTAATAGTTTCTTTAATCTAGGCTCATTAGATTTAATTAAAGATTTTGTTGGACAAACAGATGTTATTTTTGCTGCAAATGTTATTTGTCATATTCCAGATTTAATTGATCTTATAAAAACTATAGATAAGCTATTGTCGAAGGATGGTGTATTTGTTTTTGAAGAACCTTACCTTGGTTCAATGTTTAAAAAAACATCCTATGATCAAATTTATGATGAACATATATTTATGTTTTCGGGAACATCTGTACAAAAGATTTTTGATTTATTTGATATGGAGCTAATAGATTTGATTAAGCAAGAAACACATGGGGGATCAATGAGATATGTTATTTCTAGAAAAAAACAAAGAGTAACTAGTTTGAATGTGCAAAAAATACTAGATGAAGAAAAAAGTAATAATCTAGATAATATTGAATCTTGCTTGATATTTAAAAAAAACTGTGAAGATTCAAGAATTGAACTTAACAATACAATAAATAAATTAATTTGTGAGGGTAAAAGAATTGTTGGTTACGCTGCAACTTCAAAAAGTACAACTATTTTAAATTATTGTAAAATTGGGCCAGAGATGATTGAATATATTTGTGATACAACAATAGAAAAGATCGGCAAATACTCTCCTGGTATGCATATTCCTATAGTTTCTGTAGATCAGTTTAGGAAAGATAATGCTGATATTGCCTACTTATTTGCATGGAATCATAAAACTGAAATTTTTGCTAAAGAAGAAAAGTTTATAAAAAAAAATACTAAATGGATTTCCCATGTTAAAATCTAATTAAAATTATAAAGAGCTCCATACAAATGATTAAATCCTGGGAATACAAGAATGAGTATAATTATTTAAAAAATAATATTCTTAAGACAATAGATAAGGTCTTAAAAAGTGGAAATTTATTTTTTGGTAATGAGTTAGAAAAATTTGAAAAAAATTTTTTAAAAACTAATAAATCTAAATATGGTGTTGCAGTTGGGAGTGGTACTGATGCTATTTATTTATCATTAAAAGCATTAAATATTGGAAAAAATGATGAAGTCATAACTGTAGCTAACACAGCCATACCTACTGTTGCAGCAATTATAAACACTGGTGCATCTGTTAAATTCATTGATGTTGGCAATGATTACCTAATTGATATTGATAAAATTGAAAAATCAATTACAAAAAAAACTAAAGCAATTATCCCTGTTCACTTATATGGACAATCTTGTGAAATGGACAAGATATTAAAGATTGGAAAAAAATATAACTTAAAAATAATTGAGGATTGTGCTCAGGCGCAAGGTGCTACATATAAAAGTAAGAAAGTAGGAACTTTAGGTGTTACTGGCTGTTTTTCATTTTACCCAACTAAAATACTTGGATCTTATGGAGATGGAGGCTTTGTTACTACCAATGATAAAAATCTATACCTGAAAATTAGAAGATTAAGATTCTATGGAATGGAACAAATGAATAGTCGTAAATGGTGGAATAAAAAATATTTTGCTGTAGAAAATGGAACAAACTCAAGGCTTAGTGAAATTCAGGCGGCAATATTAAACATTAAAATTAAATATTTAAATACATTTATTAAAAGAAGAAAAAAAATTGCGGAAATGTATAACAGTGGAATTATTAATTCTAAAATTATTAAACCTTATGTAAACCAAAATAATAAGCACGTTTACCATCTATATGTTGTTGCATCTAAAAATAGAGATTTAATTTTAAAAATAATGAAAGAAAATAAAATCCAACTCGGTATTCAGTATCCTTATCCTTTACATAAAATGTTAGCCTATAAAAATAGCACTTACTCTAGACTCAAAAATACAGAAAAGTTTTCAAAAAAAATTTTTTCTTTACCAATATATCCAACACTAGAAGACTCAAAAGTAAAAAAAATTATCAATATATTAAATAGAATTTAATTTAATTTTGAGTTGTATCAAAAAATTTCCAAGGCCAATGTATTGTTTTAGTATATTTGTTAAACCAAAAAGATAAGTAACGTTCAGCTAAATATGCATATAATCTTTGTGTATCATATCCCTGCAAGTTTTTAAATCCAAATTCTTTTTCACATCTTAAAAGCCAAGGGAATAAGGCCTCAAACCATGTATTAACTATATTAGGCTTTGCTATAAACATTATGTGAGGGTTGTATGAAATAGATTCATTACAATAATCAAAAAAGTCTTTTCTATCTTCCTTATTTAACAGATTAATTGCTTTATTTAGGTTGCCATACCCATGATGCATATCAAAATGAAAAGTTAATGATTGTTTTTTTTTATTAAAGAAAATTGAGGGATCTTTTATAATAGACTTAAAGCCTCTTTTTATCATTTTCATCTTTTTTACATTATTTACATATATTGGTTCACAAATTACTGAGTCAAAACCGTCCCACTCGTCTGGAACAGATTGTAACACTTGATTTGAAAAAGAATTTTTTTCTATTTCATTATTTATAGAATTTTTATTAATCCAAAATCTTCTTTTTTGACAAAACCCAATCCAATTGTCTTCCTGTATATCTATAATATTTTTCCAATACCAATATTGGAAAGTCAGCTCTGAGTAATACTTTTCTTTAGAGAAAATGTTATCTTTTGAATTGCATAAAATATAATTTTTAGGAGGATTTTCATGTCCTACCCAACCTATATTATAATTAGTACTATCTAAAAAATTTATAACCTTATTGGTTACACAATACATTTTTAAATTTTTCATATAAATTTTTTTAGTAAATTTTATATTTTATATAACTTTTAACATATAAAAGTATATTGTCATTTTATAATGAAAAATAAAATATTAAAAAAAATTTTAGGGGTGATTGGTTACAAGCTTATTGAAAAAGAAATAATAAAAAATGAAAGACTAATTTCAAACAAATCATATCTAAAAATTGATAGTTTGCTAGATACACTATTTGAAGAAAAGAAAATAAGTAACTTAATACAAATAGGAGCAAATGATGGTATCCGTTTTGATATATTAAATAGCTATATAAAAAAACATAAAACAAAAAGTATATTGGTTGAGCCAATTAAAGAAAATTATGAAAAGCTAAAGAAAAATTATAAAGATTGTGATTTTATTTCTTTTGAAAATTCTGCTATTTCAGTAAATGATGAAATCTCTTTCCTTTATAAAGTTAATGAAAAATATGTTAAAAATTATGATAACCACATACCAGGGATCACTTCTTTTAATAAAGAGCACTTATTGAAACATGGTGTTAAAAATAGACATATAGTTTGTGAAAATGTTTCATCAATCAATATGAAAGATTTAATAACAAAATATCAATTAAAATCACTAGATTTATTATATGTCGATGCCGAAGGCTATGATGGTAAAATCATAATTGACTTTCTAATGACTACAAATATGAAACCAGTTATTATTTTAGAGTTTATACATATTAAAAATATAATTTTTGAATCACTAATTCAAATTCTTGAAGAAAACGAATATAAATTATTTTCAATTAATGAAAATTTGCTTTGCTACCCAGAAGATGCAGTTAAATATATTAAATTTATTTAATCAATAATCCATTCTTTGAAGAAGTCTTTATTTTCAATTATTTTTTTAGGGAAAGAACTGTCTAATGTTTTAACTTTATATATTTCATTTCTTCCAATTATATCTTGACCAGTATTAATTCTTTTTTTTATTTCATCTAATGCTAAATATTTATCGTCTATTTTTTCTTTAAAGTGGTAAGGGTCATTTGTTTCACATAAATTTTTATATTTATAAAGAAGTTGTTCTGCACTTTTTAAATTACAAAAATGCCAACCACCATTTTCAATAATATTGTTTAATCTAATTTTATCAATTCTCCAAAAGGGTCTTTTTTTAAATTTTAAATTTCTTAACCACTGTGGAGATTTCAAAAACTTTTGAATACATATTCTACTTCCATACCAGTAAGGATTTTTTGTACTTTGTAAATTTATTTTATAATAATAATGATTTTGTTTAAAAGCAGCATAACGCATTTCTTTTTTAAATTTTTGTATTGAATCTGGATTTGGTATTTCATCCAAATCTGAAATAATAACCAAATCATTTTCTGACGAAGATATAAGTCCTCTTAATATAGCATTCCTTTGAAAATTTTCTCTTAGGTAAGGATCATCACCATCTGGCATATCCTCTACTGGGACATATATTATTTTTTTTTTAAAATTTGGAAATTTATCTATATTAAATCTCAATTTTTTAGGATTATTCTGCCATGTTTTGTTTCCTTCAACTATTACAAAATAGTCTACATATTCATTTAAGATATTTAGTCTCAAATCCAACAATAAATCTTCATCCCAATATGAAAAACAATCGTAAATTTTCATAAGCTATCTTTATTAATCTTTAGAACTCCTATGAAGGCTTCCTGAGGGATTTCTACTTTACCAAATTGCTTCCCTCTGGCTTTTCCTTTTTTTTGCTTGTCTAATAATTTTCTCTTTCGATCTCTGGCACCCCCACCATGAATTTTAGTTAATACATCTTTTTTAAATCCTTTAATTGTCTCTCTTGCTATAATCTTTCCACCAATAGCAGCCTGTACTGGAATCATAAAATTATGACGAGGAATTAAATCTTTTAATTTTTCACATACCTCTCTTCCAACAGTTTGTGCAAAATCTTTATGAACCATCATAGACAATGCATCAACTGGCTCAGCGTTTACTAAAATTCCCAGTTTTACTAAATCACCTTCTCTGTGACCTATAATTTCATAGTCAAAACTAGCATATCCACTGGTCATCGACTTAAGTCTATCATTAAAATCAAAAACAACTTCGTTTAAAGGTATTTCATAATTTAAAACAGCCCTATTACCAGAATAACTTAAATTTGTTTGTACACCTCTTTTATCTTGGCAAACTTTTATAATTGCCCCCAAATATTGATCTGGAGTTATTATTGTTGCTTTAATCCAAGGCTCTTCAATAAACTTAATTAGTGTTGGATCAGGTAAACTAGAGGGGTTTTGAAGTTCTATAACCTCTCCTTTATTCATATGGACTTTGTAAACTACACCTGGTGTAGTTGTTAATAAATTTATATCAAATTCTCTTTCAAGTCTCTCTGTAATTATTTCTAAATGCAATAAACCTAAAAAACCACACCTAAAACCCAATCCTAAGGCCGATGAAGACTCTGCCTCAAAAGAAAAACTTGCATCATTTAATTGTAATTTACCTAACCCGTCTTTAAGTTTTTGATACTCAGAACTATCGACTGGAAACAATCCACAAAATACAACTGGCTTACTTGGTTTAAATCCGGGAAGTGCTTCTTGCAATGGTTTAGTTGCGTCACAAATGGTATCCCCAACTTTTGTTTCAGATAAAACTTTTATTCCTGTTGTTATGAAACCTATTTCACCTGCATTTAACTCTTTCATATCAGTTGCTTTAGGAGTAAAGACACCAACTTTTTCAATAATATATTCTTGATTTGTTGACATCATTTTTATCTTCATATTTTTATAAATTTTTCCATCAATGACTCTGACTAAAATAACTACACCTAGATAAGTGTCATACCAACTATCAACTAATAAACACTTTAAATCTGCATCTTTTTCTCCCTCTGGAGCTGGTAATGATACAATAATTTGTTCCAGAATTTCATTAATACCTTCACCTGTTTTTCCTGAACAAGGAATAGCATTTTCAGTATCAATACCGATTACTTCCTCTATTTGTTTTTTTGTTTTTTCTAAATCTGAAGCTGGTAAATCAATTTTGTTTAGAACAGGTACAATCTCATGGTTTATATCAAGTGCTTGATAAACATTTGCTAGCGTTTGTGCTTCGACACCTTGTGTACTATCAACAATCAATATGGATCCTTCACACGCATATAAAGATCTGCTAACCTCATAACTAAAATCAACATGACCTGGTGTATCAATTATATTCAAGATATAATCTTTATTATCCTTAGATTTATAATTAAGTTTTACTGTTTGGGCTTTAATTGTAATCCCTCTTTCCCTTTCTATGTCCATTGAATCTAATACTTGAGCCTTCATTTCTCTTTCAGTAAGTCCTCCACAACTGTGTATTATTCTATCCGCAATGGTAGATTTGCCATGATCAATATGTGCAATAATTGCAAAGTTTCTTATATGATCAATTTTTGCCATAACTATGATCTAATCTTTGCGTCAGTTTTTGTTTCTACAGCTGATATAATAAGTTGATTAATTTTATTAAGATCTTCTTCATTTAATGTTTTTTCTAAAGATTGGATAGTTACATTAAGTGCAATTGATTTTTTATTTTCTGGAATATTTGAACCCTCATAAACATCAAAAATTTTAACTGATTTTATTAATTCTTTATCTACATTAGATATAATATCTATTAGTTCCTGTGCTTTAAAATTTTTATCTAACACAAAAGCAAAGTCTCTTTCTGATTTTTGAAAATCTGAATATTTATATTGAGTTTTTTGATCTTTTAATGATTTTTTAGGATGTTTAATATTGTCTAAAAAGATTTCAAAACCAACTAAAGCTTCTGATTTAATATCTAATTTCTTTAAAATCTTTGGATGAATATCACCAAAAAAAGCTATTACCTTTTCTTTATCTTTGTTTAAGAAAACTCTTCCTGATTTTCCTGGGTGATAATAATTAGGTGTCTCATCATCTATATAAAATTTATCTTTATTAAATCCCGCTTCAACTAAACTTTGAATAACATCTCTTTTTACATCAAAAACATCAACTAACCTTTCTTTTTCAATCCAACTCTGTCTAGTCAATTTACCTGACCTTAAGCCACTAATTACTGTCTGTTGTTCACCTGGTTGGCTTCCTTGAAAAGTAGGGCCAATCTCAAATATTGATAAATCCTTAAATCCTCTTCCTAAATTCTTGTCTAAATGAATAATCAAATTTGAAAAGATTGAAGACCTTAATACATTTAAATCTGAACTAATGGGATTAACTATTTTGATTTCTTTATTTTTTTCTAAAAATAATTGATTAATCTTGCTGTCTGTAAAAGACCAAGTTATTGCTTCTAGATACCCCTTAGAAGCTATAGATCTTTGTAAAAAATGAAATAGTTTTTGTTTTGAATTTAATGTGTCTCTAGCTCTATTCTTTTCAGGCTCAATCATTTTAATTTGATCATAGCCTTTAATTCTCACCAACTCTTCTACCACATCAACTTCTTGGGAAATATCAGGTCTCCATGGTGGAATTATCAAATCAAAAAAGTTTTTAGTTTTTTTAACTTCAAATCCTAAATTTTCTAAAATTTGTTTCATTTCTTTTTTTGCAATATTAAATCCAGTAATTTTTTCAAATAAAACAGGATTAAATTTTATATTGCTGTTTTTTGTTTTTTCTGTTTTTTGGATATCGAATTCACTTATTTCTCCACCACAAATTTCTTTAATTAATCTAGCTGCTTTTTCAAGACCTTGCTCTATGGATAGCGGATCAATACCTCTTTCAAATCTAAATTTTGCATCAGTATCTATATTTAAAATTTTAGAAGACTTTCTAATTGATCTTGGATTAAAATACGCTGACTCAATTAATACATTTTTTGTATCAAACTCTGTTCCTGTTCTAGTTCCACCTATTATACCACCAAGACCTAATACGCCTGAACTATCAGAAATTACACACATATCACTTTCTAATTCGTACTCTTTATTATCTAGTGCCTCAAATTTTTCACCTTTTTTTGAATTTCTAACAATTATTTGTTTATCAATTTTATCGACATCATATGCGTGCAAAGGTCTATTTAAATCAATCATTACATAATTTGTAATATCAACTATTGCAGATATAGGTTTTTGACCGAGAGATATTATCTTTTCTTTTAACCAATCAGGACTTTCTGTATTTTTTACACCTTTAATTAAACAACTGCCAAATGATGTACAAGCCTGACCTTTTTCATTTAAAATTTTAACATTAACAGTTTGTTTTCCTTTTTTTTTTAATTTTTGCTCTTTTTTCTTTATTAGTTTGCCAGCTCCAGCTGCTGCTAAATCTCTTGCTATACCACTCACTCCTAAACAATCTGCTCTATTAGGGGTTATAGAAATATCAATTACATTTAAATCATTTTTTGGAAAATAATTTTTACCAATTTTTTTTTCATATTTTTTTGTTGAAAGCTCTGTAATACCATCACTTTCTTCTGATAAATTTAACTCAGACTCTGAACAAAGCATCCCTGATGAGGTAACTCCTCTTATTTTGCTTACCACTAACTTCATTTGATTTTTTGGGATTACTGCACCTGGTGGAGCATAAATTGTTAACAATCCTTCTTTTGCATTTGGTGCACCACAGACTACTTTTACAGGATTACCCGAGCCTATATCAACATCGCATACTTTTAGTCTATCTGCATCTGGATGTTTTTCTGCCTTTAAAATTTTAGCTACTATGAATGCATCAAGCTCACCTGATTGCTTATCTACACTTTCTACTTCTAAACCAATATCTGTAAGTTTATCTATAATTTCGTTTTCATTTAATTTTGTGTCTAAATGTTCTTTGAGCCAGTTAGTTGTAATCTTCATCTACTTAGGCCTCTATAATTTGTTGGTACATCTATTGGATCAAATCCAAAGTGATTTAACCATCTATAGTCACAATCAAAAAAGGCTCTTAAGTCATTTATGCCATACTTAAGCATTGCCAATCTATCTATACCTATTCCAAATGCATAACCTTGAAACTCATCAGGATTTACCTTCACATTTCTTAAAACATTTGGGTGAACCATTCCACATCCCAAAACTTCAAGCCATTTGTCACCTTCTCCAATAACTATTTTTCCATCTTTAATTTCATAACCAATATCAACTTCAGCTGAAGGTTCTGTAAATGGAAAATGACTAGGTCTAAATCTCATTTTTATCTTATCAACTTCAAAAAACTCTTTAATAAAATAATTTAAGCATCCTTTTAGATGACCCATGTTAATATCTTTATCAATATGTAGTCCTTCTACTTGATGGAACATAGGCGCATGAGTTTGATCACTATCAGACCTATACGTTCTACCTGGTGCTATTATTTTAAAAGGCGGTTTATCATTTAACATTGTTCTAATTTGTACTGGAGAAGTATGGGTCCTTAACAATAATTCTTTTTTATCATCTAAATAGAAAGTGTCATGCATATCTCTTGCTGGATGATTGTCAGGCGTATTTAATGCTGTAAAATTATTATATTCATTTTCAATATCTGGTCCTTCTTCAACACTAAATCCAATTTCTGAAAAGATTGAGGAAATTTCATCTATAACCTGTGACACTGGGTGTATCTTTCCCTGTGTGAAGGGTCTCTCTGGTAAAGTTATATCTACTTTTTCTTTTTCAAGTTTTTGATTAATTTCTTTTGTTTCAATATCATCAATTTTTTCGGATATTAAATTTTGTAGTTCATCTTTTACCTGATTTAAGTCTGATGCAAATTTCTTTCTTTCTTCTTCAGCTACCTTTCCCAGCATTTTAAATTGAGAACTAATTAGACCAGCTTTGCCAAATAAATCTGTCTTGATTTGATTAACTTGATTAAGGTCTAAATTACCTTTTAGCTTTAAAAGAAAATCATCTTTAATTTTTTTAATATCAGACATATTGAGAGATTATTTCTTCACCGAAGAAAAACAATAGTGAAGATTAATTTAGTGCTGATTGAGCCTTTTGAACAATAGTTTTAAAGGCTTCTGGACTATCGTATGCTATTTCAGCTAATATTTTTCTATCTAGCTTAATGCCACATTTTGTTAAACCATTAATAAATTTTGAATATGTTAAGCCCTCAGATCTAACACCTGCGTTAATCCTTTGAATCCATAATGATTTAAATTCTCTTTTTTTTGTTCTACGGTCTCTGTATGCATACTGCATAGCTTTTTCCATAGCTTGCTTTGCAACTCTTATTGTACTTTTTCTTCTTCCCCACTGACCTTTTACAGCTTTTAAAACTTTTTTATGTTTCGCATGACTTGTGACACCTCTTTTAACTCTTGCCATATTATCCTCTTAAACTGTAAGGCATATATGATTTAACTATTTTGCCATCCTGTTTTGACATAGTAGTTGTGCCTCTTAATTTTCTAATTTGTGAATTTGTTCTTTTAATCATGCCATGTCTTTTTCCAGCCTGAGCCATCATAACTTTACCTGTAGCAGAGATTTTAAATCTTTTTTTTGCTGAACTTTTTGTTTTTAATTTAGGCATAATTCTGCGGTCTTATACAAATATTGTCATAGATTTACAACCTCTATTAAGGCCTATAAAGGCTGAATAACCATAATCATTTGCTTCCCATCAAATTTTGGGTGTAGCTCTACTTTGCCAATATCTTGCATATCAGCTTTTATCTTGTCCATTAATTCCCTACCTAGATGTGAGTGCTGCAGCTCTCTACCTTTAAATCTTATTGTAAATTTTACTTTATCACCTTTACCAATAAATTTTTTAGCAT
This sequence comes from Candidatus Pelagibacter sp. PS_10_02, assembly GCF_059418005.1. Taxonomy (NCBI): domain Bacteria; kingdom Pseudomonadati; phylum Pseudomonadota; class Alphaproteobacteria; order Candidatus Pelagibacterales; family Candidatus Pelagibacteraceae; genus Candidatus Pelagibacter; species Candidatus Pelagibacter sp. PS_10_02. The sequence continues at coordinate 37,361 of NZ_CM182076.1, read as the reverse complement.
TTTTAACTTTAAAATCATAATCATGAGTCTCTGTAACAGGTCTCATTTTGATCTCTTTCAACAAAACAATTTTTTGTTTTTTCTTTGCAACGTTAGCTTTTTTTTGAGCATCATACTTAAATTTACCCATGTCGATAATTTTACATACAGGTGGTTTAGCATTTGGAGCTATCTCGATTAGATCTAAGCCTTGTTCTTTAGCCATTGAAATGGCTTCGTTAGTATTTATTATTCCAATATTTTCTCCGTCACTTCCAATTACTTGTACTTCTGGAGCCGTAATTCTATTATTAGACTTAGGTCCTTTATCTTTAGTTCTTCTTTGAAAATAATTTTGTTTAAAATCTGCCACTTAGTTTGAAGATGCTTTGTTTAAAGCTGAGAAAGTTTTTAAAAATAAGTTTAATACCATATTTTCTTGTTTGTTAGTATCCAATCTTCTAATCGTTACTGAGTTACTGTCAACTTCTTTTTTACCACAAATCAATAAAAGTGGTATTTTTGATAAAGAATGTTCTCTAATTTTATAATTTAAATTATGATTTTTTAAATCAACTTCAGAGCTCATACCAGCTTCTCTAATTTTTTCATTTACTTCTTTTGCATAGTTATCAAACTCCTCCGAGATTGGAATTACAACAACTTGTAAAGGAGCTATCCAAAAAGGAAATTTTCCAGCATAATTTTCTATTAGAATTCCTATAAATCTTTCTAAAGAACCAAACAAAGCCCTATGTAACATCACAGGTATTTTTTTTGTTCCATCTTTATCAACAAAAGAAGCATCTAATCTTCCAGGTAAATTAAGATCAACCTGCAATGTTCCACATTGCCAATCTCTACCAATGGCATCTCTTAGAACAAATTCAATTTTTGGACCATAAAATGCTCCTTCACCTTTGTTAATTGTATATTCAAGTTTTGATGCTTTCACAGCATCTAATAAAGCTTTCTCTGCTTTGTCCCAAACATTGTCATCACCAACTCTTAAATCAGGCCTATCTGAATATTTTAATATTACATTTTTAAATCCGAGATCTTTGTAAATATCTAAAATTAAATTAGTAACTATTAAGCATTCTTCAGTAATTTGATCCTCAGTACAAAATATATGTGCATCATCCTGAGTAAAAGCTCTAACTCTTAATAGACCATGTAAGGCTCCTGAAGGTTCATATCTATGAACCTTTCCAAATTCTGAAATCCTTAATGGAAGATCTCTATAGCTCTTTAAACCTTGATTAAAAACCTGTACATGACCTGGACAATTCATTGGTTTAATAGCAAATACTTTTTCATCTGGTGTCTCAGATGTATACATGTGTTCACCATACTTTTCCCAATGGCCAGATTTTTCCCAAAGAGCTCTGTCTAAAACTTCTGGAGTATTTACTTCCTTATAACCAGCTTTCTCTTGTCTTCCCCTCATATAAGCAACTAATTTTTGAAATAATTTCCAACCTTTTTCATGCCAAAAAACTGATCCTGGGCTCTCTTCTCTAAAATGAAATAAGTCCATTTCCTTTCCTAATTTTCTGTGATCTCTTTTTTCTGCTTCTTCTATTCTTTTTAAATATTCATCTAAATCTTTTTGTGAAGCCCAACTTGTTCCATAAATTCTTTGTAACATTTCATTATTGGAGTCTCCTCTCCAATAAGCTCCTGATACTTTAGTTAATTTAAAATATTTTCCAATTTTTCCTGTTGAAGGTAAATGTGGACCCCTACATAAATCATGCCAATCACCGTGAAAATATATAGAAACATCTTCTCCCTTGGGAATACTTTCAATAATTTCAGCTTTATACACCTCTCCAATCTCTTTAAAATGAGATATTGCTTTATCTCTATTCCAAACCTCTCTTGTCGTTGGAACATCTCTGTCAACAATCTCTCTCATTTTATTTTCAATTTTTTTTAAATCTTCTTCTGTAAAAGCTTCTTTTCTGGAAAAATCATAATAAAAACCATTTTCAATAATTGGTCCTATGGTCACTTGTGTTCCTGGAAAAAGTTCCTGAACTGCCATTGCTGTTATATGAGCTGTATCATGCCTAATGGTTTCTAGGCCTTCTTTATCTTTGGATGTAAAAATTTTAATTGTACAATCTTTATCTATAACGTGACTTAAATCTTTAAGCTCATCATTTACACTAATTATGCTTGCTTGCTTAGATAAAGACTTGCTAATCTTTTCTGCAACCTCAAGACCTGTTACTTTATTTGGAAAATCTAAAGTGTTTCCATCTGGTAATGTAATTAATGGCATTTAATTTAATAATTTTTTGTATTCTGAATATGTAGAAAAACACATTTTTTCAACATTAAATTTCTTAATTATATTTTTTCTACCTTCTATACCAATAGATTTCAATCTAGATTCATCTAATTGTAAAACTTCTACTATTTTTTTAGATAAAGATTCTGGATCACTAGATTTAAATAAAAAACCTGTTTTTTTATCAATGATTGTTTCATTAGATCCACCTATATCGCTCGCTATTATTGGCTTTTCCATTGATTGAGCCTCAACTGCAACCCTACCAAAGGCCTCTGGCTCTATAGAAGCTGAAACAACTAAACTAGATATTTTATATGCAAGTGGCATATTTTTACAATGTTCTATAAATTTTAATTGGCCTGTTAGTCTATGTTGCTCTGCTAATCTTTTTATTTTTTTTGCATAAATATCTCTTCCCTGGTCACTTCCAAGAATGACGGCATAAAATGATTGAAAGCCTAATTTTTTGTTAGCAAGGTTTAATGCTTCAATAAAAATCTCCTGTCCCTTCCATGAGGTTAAACGACCAGGCATTAATATTATTTTTTTACCTCTAGTTAATTCCCATTGAGAAATAAGTTTGTTTTCCTGGTCTTCTAAAGTTGTAGAAGGATCAAAGTAATCTACATTAATTCCTCTAAATATTACTAAAAATTTTTTTTTTACATTAAGATACTTTTTATAATTATGACTGATGTGTGAAAAAATAAAATTGGAACCTGCTATAATTAAATCTGATCTAACCATTACTGAATTGTAAAATTTTTTAATTGAATTATTAAAATTATATGTTCCATGAAATGTGGTAACAAATTTTCTTCTAGTTATTTTGGTTGCAATTAAGCATGACCACGCTGGTGCACGGCTTCTTGCGTGCACTATCGAAATATTATTTAACAAAATAATAAAGATTAAAGCTATAGAATTAAAAATTATTAATAATGGATTCTTACTATGTACAGGAAGTTTAATTAATTTAACTTTTTTTTTATCTATGAATTTTAATAACTCCCCTCCACTAGTAACAATATAAGAAGTGCAATTATTTTCTGGTAGGTAGTGTGCAAGATCATAACAACCTGTTTCTGCCCCACCATATCCAAGCTTTGGTATTACTTGCAAAACTTTTAATTTTGAAGACATTTGATAGAACTATATATTAAGAATGAACTCTAATAAACTGATATGAATAAATTTAAATATCTCAAAATTTCAAATAACAAACAAATAAGATATCTTACCAATAATTATAGGAAAAACTTATACGTTGTTTTTCTACACGGTTTTATGTCAAATATTGAGGGTGAAAAACCACATGCTATTTTTAAATATACCAAAAATAACAAACTGGGTTTTCTTGCACTTGAATACTCAGGTCATGGAAAATCAACTGGTAAATTTACAGATGGCAATATCAGCAAGTGGACTAGAGAAGTAAAAATAACTATAAAAAAAATAGTAGGTAAAAATCCATTTATCTTAGTAGGTTCAAGTATGGGTGCATGGCTTTCACTTAACCAATTTAAATTTTTTGGAAATCAAATTAAAGGTTTTTTAGGCATTGGTTCAGCTCCAGAATTTTTACAAAACCTAATGTGGAAAAAGTTCTCCAAACCAATGAAAAAAGAAACAATTAAAAATGGAATTTATCATTTAAAACATGGCACTTATGAATATCCAATTACTTATCAGTTAATAAAAGATGGAAGAAAAAATAGAATTTTAAACAAAAAAATAAAATCCTTTATAGACGTTGTGATGATCCACGGAAGTAAAGATGAGGTTGTTCCAAAAATATATTCAAAAAAAGTTTTAAAAATATTTACTAATGCAAAAAAGAAATTAGTAATAATTAAAGATGGTGATCACAGCCTTTCAACAAAAAAGGGGCTGAAAAAAATAATTTTAGAACTTAATAAAATTGTCTCTAATATAGCTTAAGCCCTCTACGTAACTTGGAAACTTTAATTTGTAATTAAAATAATCTTTAATTTTTTCATTACTCACTTTTTTTGACTCTTTGTAAAAATTTTTTAACATTTCACTTTTTATTTCATCTACTTCAATTTTTTTAACATTTTTAATTCCTAACAATTTTGCTGCATATAATATAATTTCCTCAGAGGATGAGGGTTTATCATCTGCTAGATTATATATTTCTCCTGATTTAAATTTAAAAATTGAAGCAAATAAAAAGTTTGCAATATCCACTACATGAATTCTTGAAAAGTAGTGATCTGTTTTATTAATTATATTTACTTCACTTGATTTTAAGCGTGAAAGAGTATTTTTTTCATTAGAATAAATTCCTGACAACCTAAAGATTTGAATCGGCAATTCATTATTTTTAGCAAATGAGATCCAAGAATTTTCTGATTCAAGTCTTGCCAAACCCTTATCTGTAAATGGGTTTGTTTCACTACTTTCATTTACCCATTCTCCTTTATGATCTCCATAAACACTAGTTGAAGATAAATAAGTTATCCATTTTACTTTTGAATTTTTAATGAATTCGGAAAAATTTTTTAAAACAATATCTTCTTTATTAATTGGAGGTATAGAAATTAAGATATGAGTTGCTTGATTTAATTTAATTAATAAATCTCTATCAAATTTTTTATCATCAAAAAAATAATTATTATATTCAATACCATTAGAGATTTTTTTTGATGATTCTAACCTAGAAGTTACTGATAAATTAAGTTTGTAGTTCTCTGTACTTAATTTTTTAATAAAATTTTTTGCTACTTGGCCAAAACCAAAACAAAAAATATTTATTTCCTTCACTTTAACTTACTTCTTTTATAATGGGTTTTATGCTTAAAGGGTTTTCAAGTTTATCAATCATTTCTTTTGGACAAATTTGAATAAAGTTAGAAATTTCTTGATCAAAATTTTCAATTATCTTTTTAGATAAATTTGAATTTGTCTCAATATGATGCTCTTTGACTAATCCTTTTAAATAATTAATCCAGTATTCTGTTTCCGGCGTTTGCCAAATTATACTTTCTGGATTAGCTTTTTTATCAAATTCATTATTAATATTATAAACGAAAGCCATACCTCCCGTCATACCTGCCCCGAAGTTGTCTCCAACATCACCCAAAACAACTACTGTTCCCCCTGTCATATATTCACATGCATTAGAATCGCAACCCTCAATAACTGATACTGAACCTGAATTTCTAACAGCATACCTCTCTCCTGCTTGACCAGCTGCAAAAAGCTTGCCTGAAGTTGCTCCATATAAAACCGTATTTCCAATTATTGTATTTTCATATGAAGCAAGATTACTTTCATCTGGAAGTTTAACAACTATTGTTGCTCCTGAAAGTCCTTTACCAACATAATCATTTGCATCTCCTTTTAAAATGAGTTTCAGTCCTTTTATACCGAAGGCTCCAAAAGATTGTCCTGCTGTTCCCTTAAAATTTAAAGTTAAAAAATTTTCCTCTAAAGCTTCTGATCCATATTTTTCGTATAAGTGATTGGAAATTCTAGTTCCAACAGTTCTGTGTATATTTTTAATAATAAATTCTTTTTCTAAAACTTTTACTTTTCCTATCTTATCTTTTATTTCAGATAAAATCTCTTGATCCAAAGTATCTGGAACTTCATTTATTTCTGGTGTTGTGCAATATCTTGTATTATCTCCAGCATCTGTTTGAACAAAAAGTGGATTTAAATCTAAATCATCAAGATTGGGTGATGCTTTACTGATCTGACGCAATAAGTCAGTTCTGCCAATTACCTCATTTAAAGATTTAAACCCTAATTCTGCTAAAATTTCTCTTACTTCTTCACCAATAAATCTAAATAAATTCACTACTTTATCAGGAGTGCCTGTAAATTTTTCTCTTAGTTTTTCATCCTGAGTACAAACTCCGACTGGGCATGTATTTGAATGACATTGTCTAACCATTATACATCCCATTGCCACAAGTGCTGTAGTTGCTACTCCATACTCTTCTGCACCCATCATAGCTGCAATAACCACATCTCTTCCGGTTTTAATTCCCCCATCTGTTCTTAATGTAACTTTATGTCTTAAATTATTTAAAGTTAGAACCTGATTGGCTTCTGTCAATCCCATTTCCCAAGGTATACCTACATATTTAACACTTGTTTGAGGTGTTGCACCTGTGCCACCATTGTGTCCTGAGATTAAAATTATATCGGCTTTAGCTTTTGCAACACCGGCTGCTATTGTTCCAATTCCTGAAGATGCTACTAATTTTACTCCAACTCTTGCTTTGGGATTTGCTTGCTTTAAATCATAAATTAGTTGTGCTAAATCCTCTATTGAATAAATATCATGATGAGGGGGAGGTGATATTAATGTTACTCCAGGTGTTGAATGTCTTAATTTAGCTATCTCTTTTGTAACTTTAAATCCAGGTAATTGTCCTCCCTCTCCAGGCTTTGCTCCTTGTGCAATTTTAATTTCTATTTCATTACAGTTATTTAAATATTTTAAGGTTACTCCAAATCTAGCTGATGCAATTTGTTTTACTCTTGAATTTGCACTATCTCCATTTTGCATTTTTACAAATCTTTTTTCATCTTCTCCACCTTCTCCACTACAAGATGCACCTTTAATTCTATTCATTCCTATAGCTAAAGTTTCATGAGCCTCTTTTGATAATGCTCCATGAGACATGCTCCCACTTCCAAATCTAGTTAATATATTTTCAATTGGCTCAACTTCTGAGACTTGAATAGGTGATTTTAAATTTTTAGTTTTAAAACCAATTAAATCTCTAAGATGAATAGGTGGTAGGTTATAAATTCCTTCTGCATATTTTTTATATGCCTCATATGAATTAGATGAGACAGCACTTTGTAATAAATGTATTAGCTTGCCTTGATATTGATGTACTTCACCATTTTTTCTATACCTGTATATGCCACCAATAGGTAGTACAGAATCTGTACTTTCAAAAGCTTCTTTATGAATTGTTCTTAATTTTTTTTCTATTCCAATTAAACCTATGCCTGAAATTTTTGATAGAACACCAGGAAAATATGCTGATGCCACTGTCCTACTTAAACCAACTGTCTCAAAATTACATCCCCCTCGATAAGAACTGATGACTGAAATTCCCATCTTCGACATAATCTTCAAGAGTCCATAATTTACTGATTGCACATATCTTTCTATGCATTCATCATATCCATATTTACCAAATAATTTTTTTTCAAATCTTTGGTATAGACTATCTAATGCTAGATATGGGTTAACTGTGGTAGCTCCTACTCCTATAAGAGTTGCAAATGAATGTGTATCTAGGGCCTCTCCTGTTTGAGCATTAATAGACACATAACCTCTTAATTTTTTTTTAATAAGATGTGTATTAACTGCTCCAACGCTTAAAAGCATTGGAATTGGCAACCTTTCATTTGAAATATTTTTATCACTTAGCACAAGTTGAGTTAGGCCCTGCCTAGCAGATATTTCAGACTCCCTTTGAATTTTTTCAATGGCACTATCTAGATTTTCATCTTTTGAAAAAGTACAGTCGATGGTTTTAGAATTTTGACCAAAAAAATTTATAAACTTATCTAATTGTGAATTAGATAAAATAGGACTGTCTAAAACATATATATTTTCTTTAATTAAGTTAGTAAAATCCAATATATTTCCAAGATTACCAAAACGAGTTTTTAAACTCATAACTTTATTTTCTCTAAGAGAGTCAATTGGTGGATTTGTTACTTGGCTAAAATTTTGTCTAAAAAAATGATAAAGAGGTCTATACCTATCAGACAATACCGCTAAAGGCGTATCATCACCCATTGAACCAATGGCCTCTTTGCCATCTTCGGCCATGGGATGAAGAATAAGCTCTAAATCCTCTAAACTATATCCAAAAGCATGCTGTCTTTTTCTAAGTTCGTCTCCTGAAAAGATAGATTTTTCATTCTTAATTGGAAATTTTTTATCTAAATCAATAATTTGATTATTAAAATGTTTAAATTCTTTAGCTAAATAATCTTTAATTTCTACATTGGTAAATACTTTACCTTTAGCAATTCTAACACCAATTATTTCACCAGGTCCTAATCTACCCTTTTTAACTATTTTTTTCTCATCGATCTCAACCATTCCTGTTTCAGACCCGGCACACAATATTCTATCTTTAGTAATTGTATATCTCATTGGCCGTAAACCATTTCTATCGGTAGCTACTATGGCCCATTCATTATCTGTTGCTGCAATTGCTGCAGGACCATCCCATGGCTCCATTGTACTATTTAAGAAGTTAAATAATTGTAAATGATCCTTTGGAAGTGTTTTGCTTTTTTTAGACCAAGCATCAGGAATTAACATTAATTTCGCAAGTGGTGCTGATTGACCTGAAATATTTAATAATTCAAATACACTATCAAGAGAAGCTGAGTCTGATGACCCTGGTGAAATAACAGGCTTTAAGTTTTCCATATCATCAAATAATGGGCTATCCATTTCTTGCTCATGGACTTTCATCCAATTGAAGTTTCCTTTAAGTGTATTGATCTCACCATTATGAGCTATTGCTCTAAAAGGTTGAGCCAGATCCCAACTTGGTGCTGTGTTTGTAGAAAATCTTTGATGAAATATTGCAAATCTAGAAATAAATCTTTCATCTTTTAAATCTTCATAAAAGTCTGCAATTGATTCTGCTAAAAACATTCCTTTATAGATAATTGATTTTGAGCTTAACGAGCAAATGTAAAAATCTTTAATTGCATTTTTAATTGCTTCCTTTTCAATTTTTCTTCTAGTTTCGTAAATTTTTCTCTCTAATTCTTTTTCAGTTAAATTTTTATCATTATGTTTAAATAAAACCTGCGTAATTTCTGGCCTAGTAAGATTTGCTTTTTCTCCTAGAACTTTTGGATTTACAGGTACTTGTCTCCATCCGTAGATACTAAAGTTACTTTTTGTTAATTCGCTTTCAACGACTGTTCTTGCATTTTCTTGAGCTTCATAATTATTTCTTGGTAAAAATATCATTCCAACACAAATTTCAGATCCATCATGATCGTGGCCTGTAATTTCAATTTTTTCAGCAAAAAAATCAGATGGAATTTCTATATGTATCCCAGCTCCATCTCCTGTCTTGCCATCAGCATCGACTGCACCTCTATGCCAAACAGCTTTTAAAGCATTAATTCCATATTCAACTACTTTTCTTGATTTTTTTCCTTCTGTAGAAGCAATTAAACCTACTCCACAAGCATCATGCTCCATCTCTTTTGAATAAACATGTCCTTCTTCAAGTATTTTGAGGTTTTTTTTATAATTTTTCACTAAGCAACCATTTCTTTTTTGATTTCTTTGCTTTCAAGAAATTTTTTTATGGATGCTGCAGCATCTCTTCCATCCTTGATTGCCCATACAACAAGAGAGGCTCCTCTTACTATATCACCAGCAGCAAAAACACCTGACAAACTAGTTTCCATTGTATCAAAATCAGTTTTTAATGTTCCCCATTTGGTAACTTGCAAATCATCTGAACCAAAAAGTTTGGGTAAGTCCTCTGGATCAAACCCCAATGCCTTAATAACAATATCTGCTTTAATATTAAAATTTGAATCTTTTTGTATTTCTGGCTTTCTTCTTCCACTTTCATCTGCTTCGCCAAGTTTAATTTTATTTACAACCAATTCTTCAACTTTATTTGTACCTAAAAATTCTTTTGGACTTGATAACCAAACAAATTCAACACCTTCCTCCTCTGCATTAGCTACTTCTCTAGCTGATCCAGGCATGTTTTCTTTGTCTCTTCTATACAAACATTTTACTGATTTAGCTTTTTGTCTAATTGAAGTTCTTACACAATCCATTGCTGTATCGCCTCCACCAATTACAACAACATCTTTTCCTTCAGCATTTAAAGTTCCATTATCAAATAATTCTACCTTATCACCTAATCCTTTTTTATTTGAAGCTGTTAAAAATTCCATTGCAGGAAAAATATTTCCTAAATCATTTCCTGGTAATTCAATCTCACGAGCTTTATAAACACCAGTAGCAATTAATAATGCATCGTGTTTTTTTCTTAATTGATCTAAACTTGTATCTTTACCAACTTCAAAATTTTGGATAAAATTAATTCCACCTTCTTCTAATAATTTAGTTCGTCTTTCCACTACGAATTTTTCTAATTTAAAATTTGGTATACCATAAATCAATAATCCACCTGCCCTATCGTATCTGTCATATACAGTAATCTGATAGCCTAGTTTACGAAGTTGTTCTGCCGCTGCTAAACCAGCTGGACCTGCTCCTATAATTCCGACACTTTGATTTTTTTCATTATTAACCTTTATCGGATGTACCCATCCTTGCTCCCATGCATTATCTGTTATATATTTTTCAATTGATCCAATAGTTACAGTGCCATGACCTGATTGCTCAATTACACAGTTTCCTTCACATAGTCTGTCTTGTGGGCAAATTCTTCCACAAACTTCTGGCATATTATTTGTACTTTGTGACAGTTCATATGCTTCTTTTAATCTTCCTTCTGCTGTCAGTTTTAACCAATCTGGAATATTATTGCTTAATGGACAATGTACTTGGCAAAATGGAACTCCACATTGAGAGCACCTGCTTGATTGTTCACTAGCTCTTTCATTTATAAATTCTTTATAAATTTCATTAAAATCTTTTTTTCTATTATCAACTTCTCTTTTAGGTGGTGTTTGTTGACCTATATCTACAAATTTTAGCATTTTATCTGACATATTTTTTATTCCAAAATGTATATTATATTAGGATTTTCTTTTAAAAAAGAGAAATAAGGTCATATATACTGACTTATAATTTTTATTATGCGTTGATTACTAGGCTTATTATACTTTTTGCATATCTAATATGTTTAAATCGAATTGTTTTATTTAAAGATTATTTAAGCTACGAAGCTTTTAATGCTCACAAATTTAATTGAAATTATAATTTTATCTTTAATTCAAGGTGTATCAGAGTTTTTGCCAATTAGTTCTTCTGCACACTTAATTGTTGTTTCTACTTTATATGATTTTAAATCGAGCTCTTTGCTAATAGATGTAAGTTTACATCTTGGTTCACTAATGGCAATTATCTTTTTTTTTAGAGAAGAATTATTTAACATTAAACATAATCAAAAATTATTATTATTAATAGTTTTTGGGTCTATGCCACTAATAATAGTTGGTTATGTTTTGTATAAAACAGGTCTAATTTATTTTTTACGGGATATTAAAATAATTGCCTGGACTACTTTAATATTTGGAATTATTTTATATTTTGCTGATAAATGTAAATTTGATAAAAAAATTTCTTCTAATCTTAATTTAAAAATAGTTTTATATATTGGTTGTTTTCAAATTTTAGCATTAATTCCAGGAGTGAGCAGAGCAGGAATTACAATGACAGCTTCAAGGTTTTTAAGATTTAATAGGTTTGATTCTAGTAAAATTTCTTTTTTACTAGCTATACCCGCATTGGCTGGAGCAAGCGTTTTAAATTTAAAAGATATCATTGGACAAAGTTTTGAAATTAATTATCTAGTCTTTATAGCAATAACATTGTCTTTTTTATTTTCTTATTTTACAGTAAAGTTTTTTTTAAAGTACATTAATAAATTTTCTTTAAATATTTTTATAATTTATAGAGTTATAGTTGGAATAATTTTACTTTTAATAATTTATAATTAATTCTTTTTAACTATTGGGGCTAGTTGTGAAAATAAAACTCCAAATAAAATGAATAAACATCCAAAAAGATTATTAATATCTAAAATTTGATCTAATAAGATCCATGCAGCTATTGTTGCAAAAACACCTTCAAGAGAAAAGATTATAGCAGATGGTGCAGGAGAAATATTTTTTTGTGCATAAATCTGCAAAACAAATGCAAGTCCACCTGATAAAATACCTGCATATAAAATTTGAAATTTTTCTTTTAAAATATTTGACCAAATAAAATCTTCAAAATATAATCCTATAATTAAAGATAAAAACGCAACAATTAAAGTTTGTATTGCCCCAATCGTTAAAGGTAAATTATAATTTTCTATAATCTTTCCAGTAAATATAATGTGAGTACTCCAGAAAAAAGCACCCAATATTACTAATGTGTCACCAATTCTGACTGTCGCACTATAAAAATTAGTTAATAAATATCCTCCTATTACACAAAGAATGACTGAGGGCCATATGCTCCAATGAATTGGTTTTTTGTATATCAAAAAAACTATAACTGGGACCAATGGTACATAAAAAATCGTAAAAAAAGCAGCATTTGCCACATCAGTATACATCAATGCCACTTGTTGAAGAGCTGAACCTAAAAATAATGAAAATCCTATTAATACTGCTAAATTGATAAATTGTTTTTTATCTTTTTTTAAAGATTTTGAAATATTTTTTCTTTCAAAAATAAAGGCTAAAGGTGTTACTGCTAAAAATCCGACAAAAAATCTTACTGCATTAAATGTAAAAGGACCAATATCGTCCATTCCTGTATCTTGGGCAATAAAAGTTGTTCCCCATATCAATGTGCAAAGTAATGCACTAAATAATGAGGCTGTTTTTGACATGAAGGTTTATACGGCTAACTTATAAGCAAAATTTTTACCCAGATTTTCTTTAAGGTCATTATTAAACCTGGCTGCTTCTGCTCCATCAATTATTCTATGATCATACGACAAAGAAATAGGAAGCATTGTTCTTGTTTTAAACTTACCATCAATAAAAATTTGTTTTTTTTGTGCTTTACCTACACCTAATATTGCAACTTCAGGAAAATTGATTATTGGAGTAAAAAATGAACCTCCAATACCTCCTAAGCTGGTAATGGTCATAGAACCACCAAAGAATTCTTTTTTATCTATTCTTAAATTTTTACATTGTTCACTAACTGTTTTTAATTCGTTACTTATTAAAGAAATATTTTTATTATCTGCATTTCTAATCTTTGGAACCATTAAGCCATGAATGGTATCTACTGCAATGCCAACGTGAAAGTATTTTTTCATCGTTATTTTTCCATTCTCAATATCATCAATTGAAGAGTTAAAACTAGGAAATTTCTTTAATGATGCCACTAAAGCTTTTACAATAAATGCTAATGGAGTAATTTTTTTTCTTTCACCAGTATACATATCTGTAAGCGAAGCTCTAAAATCTTCCATCTCAGTTATATCTACTTCATCATGATTGGTTACATGTGGTATCGTTGTCCAAGAATTTACTAAATAAGTAGAAGCTAGTTTTTTTACTCTTGGTATATCTTTAATTTCAACTTCACCAAAATCAGTATGAGAAAACTCGCTTACAATTTTTTTAGGCTGGGTTTCAATTTTTAGCTGATCACTATTAACTTTAGTTGCTATAAAATTTTTAACATCATTCTCTATAACTCGTCCTTGCCTCTCACTACCTACTATTTCATTAATATTAACACCAAGTTCTCTAGCAAATTTACGAACCTTCGGACTTGCAGAGGAAAGTTCTCCAATATTATTCTTAATTAAATTATGTGTTGGATTTATTTGTTCAACTTTTTTTTCTTCTTTTTTATTAACAGTAGGTTCTTCTTTGTTTACAACTTCCTTTTTTACAACTTTTTTTTCTTCTTTAGATTCTTTTAAAGTTAAAATTAAATCACCTTCTGAAACTTTATCTCCTACTTTAATTTTAACTGACTTAATTTTACCATCAACAGAAGATGGTATTTCAACGCTAGATTTGTCACTTTCAATTGTAATTAATGGGTCATTTTTAGATAATGACTGGCCGTTTGAAACTAATACCTCTATAACCTCAACATTTTTAAATTCACCAATATTTGGTACTTTAATTTCTTTATCAGTCATCTTACAGTTTTGTTGGCATCGGCTTATTGCCATCAATATTATATTTTTTTATAGCTTCTTTTGCATATTTTGAAGCAATTAACTGTTCTTTTGCTAAGACACTTAACCCATAAGCAACTATATGTTCTTTATCTACTTCAAAAAATTTTCTTAAATTTTTTCTAGTATCACTTCTACCATACCCGTCAGTTCCTAATGAGTAAAAGCTTTTATTTGTGTAAGGTCTAATTTGATCTGAATTCATTCGCATATAGTCTGATGCAGCTAAAATAGGACCCTCACTTTTACCTAGACATTTTTCAACAAATGAAACTTTTTGTTCTTTATCAGGATTTAAAAGATTATATCTTTCAACTTCCATTCCATCTTTTCTAAGTTCATTAAAGCTAGTAACGCTCCAAATTTCACTATCTATTTGGTATTCATTTTGGAGAATTTCAGCAGCAATCATCATCTCTCTTAAAATTGTACCAGAACCTAAAAGTTGTATTTTTGTTTTTTTATATTTTGTAAATTCTTTAATTTTATACATTCCTTTAAGAATTCCCTCTTCACAATTTTTATCTTTTGGCATTTCTGGATGTGAATAATTCTCATTCATAGTTGTAATATAATAAAAAACATTCTCATTTTTCTCATGCATTCTTCTTAAGCCTTCTCTAAAAATTACTGCTAATTCATAATGAAATGTTGGATCATATGTTACACAATTTGGTATTGTTGAAGCTATTAAGTGGCTATGACCATCTTGATGCTGTAATCCTTCACCTGCTAAGGTTGTTCTTCCTGCTGTTGCCCCAATTAAAAATCCTCTAGCCTGACTATCTCCAGCAGCCCAAGCAAGATCACCTATTCTTTGAAAACCAAACATCGAATAAAAAATATAGATTGGTATCATTTCAATGTCATGATTTGTATATGCTGTAGCAGCTGCAATCCATGAAGACATTGCACCCGCTTCATTAATTCCCTCTTCTAATACCTGACCACTTTTATCTTCTCGGTAAGAACTCAATTGAGCTGAATCTTCTGGTTCATATTTTTGACCTTCATGAGCATATATCCCAATTTTTTGAAAAAAACCTTCCATTCCAAATGTACGTGCTTCATCAGGAATTATTGGAACTAATCTAGGCGAGACATTTTTGTCTCTTAATAAATTTGTGAACATTCTTACCATTGCCATGGTTGTCGACATTTCTTTTTCACCAGTTGATACTTTCATAAAATCAAAAATATCTTTTGGAGGTGCTTTAATCGGTTTTGCATAACTGGTTCTTTCTGGAAGGTATCCACCTAGACTTAGTCTTCTCTCTTTGATGTATTTAATCTCCAGAGACTTCTCATCTGGTTTGTAGTATTCAATATTTTTTACCTGTTCGTCTGTTAAAGGAACATCAAAACGATCTCTGTAATATAGTAAATCATCTACATCCAGTTTCTTTGTTTGGTGAGTAGTGTTAACACTTTCCCCTGTTTTGCCCATTCCATAGCCTTTAATCGTTTTCGCTATTATAACTGTTGGGCTACCTACATTTTTTGATGCTTTGTCATAAGCTGCATAAACTTTATGTGGATCATGACCTCCTCTATTAAGTCTCCAAATATCTTTATCAGATAAACTAGAAACCATTTCTTTAGTTTCAGGAAATTTTCCAAAAAATTTTTTCCTAACATAAGCACCATCACGAGCTTTCATTGCTTGATACTCACCATCAACAGTTTCATTCATAAGTTTAACTAAGTGACCAGTTTTATCGTTAGCAATTAAAGAGTCCCAATATGAGCCCCAGACTACTTTTATTACATTCCATCCAGCTCCTCTAAAACTTCCCTCTAATTCTTGAATAATTTTTCCATTACCTCTTACTGGCCCATCTAATCTTTGAAGATTACAGTTTACTACAAAGATTAAGTTGTCTAGTTTTTCTCTAGCTGCCAATCCTATAGCACCTAAAGATTCGGGCTCGTCCATTTCTCCATCACCGAGAAATGCCCAAACTTTTCTACCTTCATCTTTAATTAAACCCCGATTAATTAGATATTTCATATATCTTGCTTGGTAAATCGCAAGCATTGGTCCTAGACCCATTGAGACAGTTGGAAACTGCCAAAATTTTGGCATCAACCAGGGATGTGGGTATGATGAAAGTCCACCTGGCTTTACTTCTTGCCTAAAGCGATCAAGCTGCTTTTCATTCAATCTACCTTCCAAAAATGCTCTAGCATACATGCCAGGTGCACTATGGCCTTGAAAATATATTAAGTCCCCACCAAATTTATTATTTTTTGCTCTCCAAAAATGATTCATTCCAACATCGTATAAAGTAGCTGCAGATGCGAAGGTACCTATATGTCCTCCCAATTCTGGAAATTTTTTATTTGCTCTAACAACCATTGCAGCTGCATTCCATCTAATTAATGATCTTATTCTTCTCTCTATGTTTTGATCACCATTTGATTTACTTTCAGCTTCAGGTGGAATTGTATTGATATAAGGTGTATTTTGAGTGTAAGGAATATTGGCCCCTTTTTGATATGCTTTATTGATTAATTCTTTAATTAAAAAATGAGCTCTTTGATTTCCATCTTTTTCAACAACGGCAGATAAAGATTCTATCCAATCTTGAGTTTCTAAAGGATCGATATCATTTTCACTAATAACTTGAATTGTAGATTGTTTTTTTTCTTTAATTGGCTCTGGTGATAATGTTTTTTCTTTTTCAGTAACTAAAGTAGACTCCGCTTCTTTAATAATACTTTCAGTATCTTTAGGTATAATCTTTTCAACTGGTGCATCATTTGTAGATTTAATATTAAGTATTAAATCTCCCTTGGATACTTTGTCACCAACTTTAACATTTAAAAATTCTACTTTTCCAGAAATTGTTGCTGGAATTTCAACACTAGATTTATCACTCTCTATAGTAATTATTGGATCATTAACTTTAATTTCATCTCCAACTTTTACTAAAAGTTCTATAATTTCAACTTTTTCAAAATCTCCAATATCTGGGACAAGCAGCTTTTCACTCATATATTAAAATGACTTATACACTGAATATAACCTAACATTGGTATTATTTTATGGAAATAAATAGGCTTTTTTGTAACAACTTTATTTAAAAAATTAATAAATCTTATCAATTTATATAAAAATAAAGTTTTAAGTTCTTTCAATGCACATAGCTATGCCCATTCCACCACCAATACAAAGAGAGGCACAGCCCTTACTT
The DNA here is from genome assembly GCF_059418005.1 of Candidatus Pelagibacter sp. PS_10_02. Lineage (NCBI taxonomy): Bacteria > Pseudomonadati > Pseudomonadota > Alphaproteobacteria > Candidatus Pelagibacterales > Candidatus Pelagibacteraceae > Candidatus Pelagibacter > Candidatus Pelagibacter sp. PS_10_02. The sequence goes on along the minus strand of NZ_CM182076.1, from coordinate 19,998 downwards.
TTGTTCTCTCTAATCATTTCATGAATTAAGGTTACCATTATTCTAGCTCCAGATGCACCAATTGGATGACCTAATGCGATGGCACCACCATTAACGTTAACAATTTTTTTTGGTATTTTAAGTTCCCTTATAACTGCAATACATTGTGCTGCAAAAGCCTCATTAATTTCAAATAAATCAATATCTTCAATATTCCAGCCAGCCTTTTTTAATGCCATATTAATAGCCTGAATTGGACCCAATCCCATTAATGCTGGATCGACCCCACAAGTTGCCCAAGATGTTATCTTGGCTAATGGTTCAATGCCTCTTAGTTCTGCTTCTTCTCTTGACATCAATACAGTTGCTGCTGCACCATCATTTATTCCTGATGAATTTCCTGCTGTAACTGTTCCATTATTTTTAAATACAGTTTTTAATTTTTTTAAATCTTCTATATTTAAATTATCTCTTGGATGTTCATCTTTCCCCAGAATTAATTTATGATTATCAATATCAAATTCTAATTTGATTATTTCATTATCAAATTTATTTTTACTTATTGCTTTCTGAGTTTTTTCTTGAGAATTTAAAGCAAAAATATCTTGTTCATCCCTAGAAATTTTATATTTTTCAGCAACATTTTCAGCAGTAACTCCCATGTGATAATTGTTAAATGAGTCTATTAATCCATCATTTAGCATTGTATCTAATAGTTTTTTTTCATCTAATTTTTTATCTTCTCTAAAGAATATAGAGTGAGGTGCCCTAGACATGTTTTCCTGACCACCTGCAATAATAATATTATTTTCTCCTAATTTGATTGATTGATATCCTGAAACTATTGCTCTTAAACCAGATCCACATACTTGATTAATAATATGGGCAGGTTTTGAAATTGGAATTCCAGCATAAATTGATGCCTGTCTTGCAGGATTTTGTCCAAGTCCAGCAGTAAGAACGTGACCCATGATTATCTCATCAATTTCGTTAGGTTTTAAATCTGATCTAATGATTACCTCTTTAATAGTTGATGCACCTAATTTTTCAGCACTAATATCTTTTAGCGATCCCTTATATGAGCCTATTGGTGTTCTCAATGCAGCTGTAATCACCACATCGTTTGATTTTTTGGTCATTGCTAATACATCATAATATTTTATAAGTTAATTTACATTAAAAACTTTGATATGTTGGGTAAATTATTTAATAAGGACCGCTGGCCAAATTGGATAAGGCGCTCGGCTACGAACCGGGAGATTCCAGATTCGAGTTCTGGGCGGTCCACCAAAAAGGATAAAATAAAATGTTAGATTGGTTATTAAAATCGTCACTACAAAAATCAGTAATATATTTTTTTATTATAGTTTTTATAATTTTATTAATTTTAACTTTCACATTATAAATAACCATGAGCAACAAATTTGAACAAATAAGTATTAAACCTGGCTTCATGCAGCACAACGGTGGTGTTTTATTCCGAACTATTTCTGATACTGAATATCAATTTAAAACTACAATTAATAAAAATCATTTAAATGCTGCTGGAATTACCCATGGAGGTTTTCTTTCAGCTTTAATCGATGCAGGAGCAGGCACAGCAGCACACAGGGCTGCTGGAAATGCACCGTGTGTAACTATTTCTTTAGATTTAAAATTTATTGGTTCTTCAAAAGTAGGTGATGAAATAATTGGTTTTACAAAAATATTAAAAAAAACAAATACACTAGTATTTTTATTTTGTGAGCTAACGTGTAACGATAAAATTATAACTTCAGCATCAGGTTTGTGGAAAATTCTAAAAATAAAACCATCTAATTTAGGTCCTGGTGGTTAAGTTTTAACAAATCTAATATTAAACAAAAAAATGAGAACTTTTTCCCTTACGATTCGGTCATGTTTTAACCTATTTTTGTTCTTTATCACTAACAACATGTGGTGGGGTATAAATTAAAGGTACCATAAATAGAAATGAGTAAAAATAAAATTACTGCTGTTCTCGGTCCAACTAACACTGGCAAAACCTATTTAGCGATTGAAACAATGCTATCATTTGATTCTGGAATGATTGGTTTTCCATTAAGACTGCTTGCAAGAGAGGTATATGACAAGATAATAAAAAAAATTAGCCTAGATAAAGTTGCACTAATTACTGGTGAAGAAAAAATTATTCCAGCAAATGCGAAATATTTTCTTTGTACGGTAGAGTCAATGCCAGTTAACAAACATTTGGATTTTGTTGGAATTGATGAAATACAAATGTGTGCAGATCATGAAAGAGGTCATATTTTTACTGACAGACTATTAAACCTTCGTGGAGAAAAGCTAACTATGTTTATGGGGTCTAGTACTATTAAAAATATCATAAACAAATTAGATGAAGATACCGAATTCATTAATAGAGAAAGACTTTCTAAACTTTCATATGTGGGCCATAAAAAGATTTCAAGAATAAATAGAAAAACAGCTATAATAGCTTTTTCTACTGAAGAAGTTTATGCAATCGCAGAACTTGTAAGGAGACAAAAGGGTGGAGCAGCAATAGTTATGGGTTCTTTAAGTCCAAAAACTAGAAACGCACAAGTAGAACTTTATCAATCAGGTGATGTTGATTTTTTAGTTGCTACTGATGCAATAGGAATGGGTATTAATATGGATTTAGAAAATGTCTATTTCTCAAATTTAAAAAAATTTGATGGAAAAAAACAAAGACGCCTCAATATGTCTGAGATTGGTCAAATAGCTGGAAGAGCAGGCAGATATTTAAATGATGGAAATTTTGGTATTACTGGAGATTGCAAAGAAATTGCTGCGGAAGAAGTTGAATTACTTGAAGGTCATAAATTTGAAGAGATTAGAATGTTGTTTTGGAGAAATTCAAATTTAAATTTTAATAATGCTTTAAGTTTAATTAAATCACTAGAAGAAAAACCAAATACACATTGGTTAAGAAAAATACATGAGTGTGGAGATGAAAAGGTTTTAAGATATTTTTTAAAAGATTTAAAAAGATTTAATATTGAAAACAATAAAGAGACCCTAGAATTGCTGTGGGAATGCTGTCAAATACCTGACTTTGTAAAAAAGACGTATGGCAATCATATAGAGGTTGTGAGTAAAGTTTTTGGTTTTTTAAATAGTAAAGAAGGCAGAATTACTAATGATTTTATGCGTCTACAACTGATGAAATTAGATAAATTAGAAGGAAATGTAGATTCTTTATCAAATAGAATTGCAAATGTTAGAACTTGGTCATATGTTTCTAATAAAATTAACTGGGTTGAAAATCAGGGGTATTGGATTGAAAAAACAAAATTATTAGAAGATAGATTGTCTGATAGATTACATGAGGAGCTTACCAAAACTTTTATCGACAAAAGAGCCAGTGTGCTAGCAAGAGGATTAAAACAAGATATAGAATTTAAAACTGAGATAATGGAAGATAATAAAGTAATAATTGATGATCAATTTATTGGGAGCTTAAAAGGCTTAAAATTTGAAATGGATTTAAAAGTTGGAGCCTTGGAAACTGATATTAAGTCACTAAAAAAAGCAGCCAGACAAACAGTAGGTCCAGAATTACAAAAACGGATTGGATCGATCATAGAAACTGGATTAATAGAAATAAAAGATGATTTTAAAATTTATTGGAAAGATTTTCCTATTGCAAAATTAACTACTGGTAAGGATTATCTCAATCCAGATTTACTTTTAATTGTAGATGATATTTTAGAAAATAATGATAAGCAAAAACTATCTGATTTTCTTGAAAAATGGATTAAAGAAAAAATTAATTACATACTAAAAAGTCTGATTGATTTAAGAAATCTAAAAGAAAGTAATTCATCAATAAAAGCTTTGGCTTATCAGCTATATGAAAATAATGGCGTTATAAAAAGAGAGATTGTTTCTGACTATTTAAAAAAACTTGGCCAGGATGAAAGAAAGATTTTAAGAGATATGGGTGTTAAATTTGGGAGATATCATGTTTTCTTATTTAGATTACTAAAACCAGAAGCTGTCTCCTTAAGAACTTTATTGTGGAAAAACTTTAATCAAAAATACTTTGATCTAACACCTCCAACATTTGGCTTAAATTTTTTAGAAGATAAAGATATTAAGAATAAAAATTTTATGCTTCTTTGTGGATTTGAAAATTTTGATTATTATTATGTTAGGATCGATATTTTAGAAAGGTTATTTGTTCAGATAATAAACTCAAATAACGATAAAGATAAAGATATAAAACTAGTTCCTGAAATGCTAAATTTATTGGGATGCAGCAAGGATAACTTTAAAAACTTAATTAAGAAAATGAATTATAAAATAATAGAAAAAGATAAGGAGATATATTTTAGATATAATCCCAAAAGACAAATTAAAAAAGCTTTTAAAAAGAAAGAAACTTCAAATAGTCCTTTTAAAGTTCTAAAAAATTTTAATTTTAATTAATGATTAATTTTTTTAAAAATAAAGAAAAAACCATTTCAGGAGATAATGACTCATTATGTAAGATTACAGCTCTACTTATACATGCTGCAAAAATTGATGAAAATTACGAAGAGACTGAAAAAGATATAATTAAAAAAACTTTAATTGAACTAGGAGCAGAAAAATCAAGCATAGATGACATTATTTCAAAAGCAACTACTATTGAAGAAAATTCCAATCAAATACTTGATTTTACTAGAGAAATAAAAAATTCACCAGAGTCTGATAAAATTAAAATTATTGAATCATTGTGGAAAATTATTTATTCAAATAATAATGCGGATATGTATGAAGCAAACTTAATGCGAAGACTTGCTGGTTTGTTATATATAAATCCTAAAATAATGGGTGATTTAAAAGAAAAAATAAAACAAGAATTAAAAAAATGACATACCTAGTAAATGAAAAATGTATTAAATGTAAATTAATGGACTGTGTTGAGGTTTGCCCTGTCGATTGTTTTTACGAAGGAAAAAATATGCTTGTAATTAAACCGGAGGAGTGTATAGATTGTGGCGTTTGCGAGCCAGAATGCCCTGTTGACGCTATAGTAGCTGACACTGAGTCTGGTAGCGAAAAATGGCTTGAAGTAAATACTAAGTATTCAGAAATCTGGCCGAATATAACAGTTAAAAAAAATCCTCCTGAGGATAATGAAAAATATAAAAATGAAGAAAAAAAGTACGACAAATATTTTAGCGAAAATCTTTAAAAAATCTACTAAGAAAAAAACTAAAAAGAAAACTGCTGCGAAGGTGGTAAAAAAAGTCTCAAAGCCAAAAATAAAAAAAGTTAAAAAAGTAGTTACTTCAAAAAAAACTAAAGTTATTAAAAAGACTACAGTAAAAATAAAAAAAAATTTAAAAACAATTTCAGTAAAAACTGCACCTCAAAATATTGAAATTAAGACTGATAATTTAAGAATTTCAAAAAGTAATGAAATTAAACCTGAAATTATAAAGGTAAAAAAACAAGAAACTGAAAAAAAAGAATACAAAGTAAAAGACTATGTTGTGTATCCAAAACATGGCGTTGGTCAAATTACTGAATTTAAAAAAATCAACATTGGTGGAATAGATGTTGAAACTTATGTCCTTAAATTTGAAAAAGATAAAGCTAATGGAATGGTGCCAGTAAATAAACAGTCTCACCTTAGACCACTTGCAACCATCAACCAAGTTAACAAATGTATATCCATTTTAAAAAGTAAACCAAAAGTCAAAAGATCAATGTGGAGTAGAAGAGCCCAAGAGTATGAAGCAAAAATATCTTCTGGTAAAATCTATGAACTTGCTGAGGTAGTAAGAGATTTAAATAAAGGTGATGATTTGATGGTTGATCAATCTTATAGCGAAAGACAACTTTTTGAAAAAGCATACGAAAGAATTTTATCTGAATTTCAAATAGTAATGGGTGTATCACTAGAGGATACACAGAAAAAACTAGATAAGGCACTTAAGAGAAATCTTGAAGGACAAGCCAAGGCTGCTGTAGCAGCTCCTACTAAAGCTGTAGAACCTGATGAGCCTGAGGCTGATCCAATTACCGATACCGAGGATTAAAAATTAGAGCAAAAAAAACGCCTCTCACACATAACGTTGTGAGAAGCGTTTTTTGAAAAGATTAAGATACTATCTTTTTCTTCTCTTAGCCTTTTTAGCTTTTTTAGCTTTTTTCTTAGTTTTCTTTTTAGCTTTTTTAGCTTTTTTTCTTGTAGCCATCTTTAGCTCCCTGTTTAAGTTAAACGAATCAAATTGATTCGTTGATAGCTTATTTTTATTTTTTTATACAAGTGATGTCAATTCTTTAATTCAATAACGATTTTAAATTTTTTCTAAAAAAATTTTTATTTCTTTAAATTTTTTTAAGTAAAAAAAGTTATAGTTTATGCGATTAATAATCCATTTGAATAAAATTAAAAAAGTTTTTCAATTTCATTTTTATAAGTTTCTATAATTTTATATCTTTTTAATTTTAATGTTGGAGTCATCATGTTGTTTTCAATTGTAAATTGCTTTTTTATTATTAAAAATTTTTTTATTTTTTCTATTCTAGATAAATTAATATTTATTTTTTCTAATTCAATTTGAACTTCTTCTACACTAATGTCGTTATATTCTGGGCTTAGTACTAATAAAGCAACTAGAAAAGGTTTGTTATCACCGAATACTAAACTTTGTTCAATATATTTAGATTTATTTAAATCATTTTCAATTTTTATTGGTGAAATATTATCTCCACCAGGTGTAATAATTATATCTTTTTTTCGATCTGTTATTTTTAAAAACTCTCCATCAAATTCTCCAATATCTCCAGTAGATAACCATCCATTTTTTAAAACTTTATTGGTCTCTTCTTCATTTTTCCAATAACCTAGCATCACATTTTCACCCTTAATCAATATTTCTCCATCGTTTGCTAATTTTACTGAATTTCCTATAAATGGTTTTCCAACTGTATCAACTCGAATATCTTTTATAGAATTACAGCTAACTACTGGTGATGTTTCTGTTAAACCATAACCTTGTAAAGTTAGTAAACCAATTGCGTTTAAGAACGAACCAACTTCATAGTCTAAAGCTCCACCTCCTGAAATAAAAGCTTTTAAATTTCCTCCAAATTGTCTCTTAATTTTTTTTCTTACTAAAGCCTCACAAATAAAATTAACAATACTTTCACTTAATAATAATTTTTCTTTATTTAATTTTTTCCTTCCCAATATGACAGTCTGGTTTACTAGCAGTTTTTTTAAACCCTTTGATTTTGCAAATGTTGAATTAATTTTCTGATATAAATTTTGATAAAATCTTGGAACAGCTGTCATTATTTCTGGAGAACAATCACCCATATTTTTTATAAGTTTATCTATGCTTTCTGCATAAAAAACTTGTGCACCAACCACTATCTGTACAAATTGAACTGTATGCTCATATGAATGTGAAAGTGGCAGCCAAGTTAAAAACTTTGGAATTTTAGAAATAAACTCTTTTAATAATAGATTCGCACCCTCACAATTATTAAGAATACCACCATGACTTAACATTACACCTTTTGGGTTTCCTTGTGTTCCAGAAGTATAAATTATGCACGCTATATCCTTTCTTTGAATATCTAAATTAAAGAAATCTTTACTACTACTAATTTTTTTTTCAAAAATTTCATCTATGTTTAAATAAAATTTACTATCAAAATCATCTATACTTTCAAAAAAAATAATTTTTTTTATAAATTTTTTTTTAGGAATTATTGTTTTAATCTTTGAATATAAAGTTTTATCAGAAATAATTAAAATGCTTGGAGTGCAATCATCAATAATATATTCATAATCTTTTTCGGTATAAGTAGTGTATGCTGGCACAGTTATTCCACCTGAAAGCATAATTGAAAGGTCAGATATCAACCACTCAGGTCTATTTTCTGATACTAACAAACATCTATCGCCCTTATTGATGTATTTATTTATTTCTTCAGATAATTTTATAATATTCAAGTAAACACTTTCCCAAGAATATTCTTTTTGGTGTTTTAACGATTTTAAAAAAATATCTTCTTTATTTTTTTTTTGGTATTGGTGTTGAAATAATTCTAATAAATTATTAATGTTGTCTATCTTCATAAAAAAATGATGGGCGAAGAGAGAATCGAACTCTTACTTCTTGCGAAACACGATTTTGAGTTATTCACACCTCCCTTTTGTCGTTGATTTAAAGTCATTTTTTTCATTGTATTTTAGGTGTCAAAGAGGTGTCAAACATTAACTTACATGAATAACTAAAATCTTACTTGTTCTTAACTTTTATTGAGACTTTTGAATTTTTTTAAGAAATTCATTAAAATCTTCACTCAAAAATTCTGCAAATTCTTTTGTGATATGAGAAAAATCGTCTGTAAAAACATATTTATCTTTCACACTTAGATAATTATAACAAATGTTTTTTTTACAAAATTTAGGTTTAAAATCATAAATAAAAATATTTTTATTTTCTTTTAATTTTTCTAAAATCTTAATAATTTTAATATTTTTATCATAGTCAATTTGTGCTCGACAAGTATCTAATGGATTATAAATACCTAAATTACATTTTTTATCTCTATTTATAACTTTGTGAGGAGCAATGAATATAATTTTTTCGTTCTCTTTAAATTTACTTAAAAACTGTTCAAGTTTTTTAGAGTCTAATTTTAGTGGATAATTAATTGACACTACTATTGTTTTACTTTTTTTGAACTTTGATTTAATTTCATTGTAATTATTCAATAAATTAAAGGTGTTATCTGTATTATCATTAGTTTTAAAATTTTCATTATCTAGTCTTGCATAATATAAATTTTTAATTGATGGTATATTTGCGATTGTATTGATGAGGTGTAGACCATAACTATCACCAACAAGAAAAAATAAATCATTATTTTTAAAATCACTCTTAATACAATTTAAATAAGTCGATCTTTTAAAACTTTCATAGCGATTAATACATTCATCTACGTCGAGTTCCCACTTTTGTAGAATTCTATTTGAAATTGATTTTTTGTTAATATTATAAATATTAGAAAAATAGTTAGTTTTAGCTATTACATTATAAATTAAATTTCTAACTTTTAGATCATAAAATGAATTAATGGATAATATTAATATCAAAACTAATACTACAGAAAATTTTACTATTTTTGGAAAAATTTCTAGTAAAATATGATTATATCTAATTGGTTCGATAAATTTAAATGAAATTAATGAAAAAAAAATTGAGATTACGATGGAAAAAAAATAAAAATTTAATCCCGTAAAAAAAATATTCATAAAATAAATTGTTGGCATATGATAAAGATAAATTGAGTAAGATGCTTTCCCAAAAAGATTTATAAATTTATTTTCATAAATTAATTTTGGAATTAAATAATTAAATATGATTATTAATGAGGTTATTATTACAGAGATTAATATTAAAAGTTTTTCTTTTGTAAGAAAAAAATTATTTAAATTTACAAATATGATCAAAATTCCAATCAAAATAAGCAAATATACTAAGGATTTATTAATATTTTTACTAATGTAGATGTTTGTAAAGATAAATAAGAGACAACCTAATATTAATTCCCATACTCTTCCAAATGGCAAATAGAAATGGCTTAATTCAAAATTACTAATAAATATTAAAAATGAAATTAAAAAAATTGATAATAAAAATATAATCAAAATATTTATAAAATTTTTATTTTTTTTAAAAAAATAAAAAATAAAAATTAATATAAATGGATAAAAAAAATAAAATTGTTCTTCAATAGACAGGGACCAAGTATGAATTAAAGGTATACTATGATTGTTAATCAAAAAATAATCAAATTGGTCTAAATTGTTAAAAAAGTAAAAATTACTTAATGCAAAAACTGATGAGAAAAGGCTTTTTATTGTAATTTGTAATTCAAAATCACTCCATGATGCAAAAAGTAAATAAAAAATCAGAAACAAAAATAACATTACAATTAAAGCAGGAAATAATCTTAAAAACCTTTTTGAATAAAAATTCAAAAATGAAATTTTATTATTAATAAATTTATATTGAAATAAAGATTGAGTAATAACATATCCAGAAATTACAAAAAAAATATCTACACCAATAAAACCAAATGAAAAATAATCTTTATTTAAGTGAAATAGAAATACAAAAGTAACTGCTAATGCTCTTAATGCATCTAGATAATATTTATAAACGAAAGAATTTTGCATATATTTTGGTGGGCGAAGAGAGAATCGAACTCTCACTTCTTGCGAAACACGATTTTGAGTCGTGCGCGTCTACCAGTTCCGCCATTCGCCCGAAATTATCATTATTATAACTATAAAATTAAATAGTATAAGAACTTAATTTATACTAAAACGAAAAAATGTTTAATGAATTGTATCAGAAATCTTTAAAACTTGCTGCTCATAAGAGTTCTAAAATATTTCTTGCATTTATATCCTTTATTGAAAGTTCTTTTTTTCCTATTCCTCCGGACGTTATGATTGTGCCAATGGTCATTGCAAAAAAAAATGATTATTTAAAAATTTTTTTGATAGCAACAATATTTTCCACACTTGGTGGAATACTGGGATATTTTATAGGTTTTTATTTCTTAGAAATCGCAATGAGTGTTGTAGAATTCTACGGCTATGAGGAAAAACTCTTTAATTTGAAAGAAAACTTAACAAAGGGTAGTGGTCTCTATATTTGGCTTGCCACCCTATTTCTTGCTGGCTTTACACCTCTGCCATTTAAAGTTTTTACCATAACAAGTGGCATGATTAGTTTTAACTTATTTATATTTATTTTTATTTGTTTAATTTCTAGAGGATTAAGATTTTTTATTGTTGCTTATTTTTCTTATAAATTAGGTGATGCTTTTAGTAACTTTATGAAAACTGATGCGGCTAAATGGTTTATGTTTTTAGGCATTCTAATTGTAATAATTTTTGCTGTAATATATTTTTTTATTAAATAAATGAATAATATAAAACGAGAAACAATTCTTAAACTAGTATTAATATTTAGTATTATTGCAATTTTATCTGCTTATTTTATTCAATATGTGCTGGGACACCAACCATGTAACCTTTGTTTAATTGAAAGAATTCCATATATCTCTTCTATAATAATTATTTGTGCTATCTTCATTTTTAAAAAAATTGAAAAAATACTTTTGATAGTTTTGATAATAATATTTATGAGTGCATTTATCATATCTCTCTATCATTTTGGAATAGAACAGGGATTTATTAAAGAGTCTTTAGTTTGTGACTTAAGCTCAACAAATACAAATTTAACAAAAGAGACTATCCTAAATGAATTAAAGCAAAAAACAATAAGCTGTAAAGATGTAACTTTTAAAATTTTTGGCTTATCCCTTGCGACTTTTAATATTTTTATCTCGTTAATAATTAGTGTTATAGTTATAAAACTTTTTTTAAATTATGAAAAAAACAAATAAAAATAGAGTTAAAGAATTTATTAGAGTAGATCATGCTGGTGAGCGAGGTGCAATAAAAATTTATGAAGGTCAATTACTAGCACTTAATACATTCATAAAAGACGATGATTTAAAAAAAAAAATTGAACAAATGAAAGTCCATGAAAAAGAACACTGTGATTATTTTGAAAATGAAATAAGAAAAAGAAATATTCAGCCTACTAAGTTTCTACCTTTATGGGATATTCTTGGTGTTGGACTTGGCTTTGGCACGGCTATTTTAGGAAAAAAAGCAGCTATGTTATGTACAGCATCTGTTGAAGAAGTTATTGATGAACATTACTCGAGTCAAATTTATGAACTAGAGAGCGATGAAAAAGAACTTAAGAAAAAAATAATCAAATTCAGAGAAGATGAATTACATCATAAAGATATTGCATACGAGGAAGGTGCTACAAAACAAGGCGCTTATTCTATTTTAGATAAAATAATAAAAACAGGCTCGAAGATTGCAATTTCTATATCTGAAAAAGTATAATTAAGCTTCAAGCTCAACATCCCAGTATAAATAATCCATCCAACTTTTATGAAGAAAGTTTGGAGGAAAATGTTTACCATTTTTATGCAAATCTTCAGTTGTTGGCTGATATGGAGCTTGATTAAGAGTCATTTCAGAATTTTTTAACAACCTACCACCTTTTTTTACATTACATGACGAGCATGCAGTTACAACATTGTCCCAATTAGTTTGACCTCCTTTAGACCTTGGAAGTAAATGATCAAAAGTTAGCTCTTCACCACTTCCACAATATTGACAAGAGAATCTATCTCTCAAGAATACATTAAATCTGGTAAAGCTTGGATTTGCCTGAGGTTTTATAAAACTCTTTAAAGCAATTACACTTGGTAATCGCATGTTAAAAGATGGACTTCTAACTATTTTATCATAATTGCTAACGATAGAAACTCTATCTAAAAAAACTGACTTAATAGAATCTTGCCAACTCCATAGTGACAACGGATAATAACTTAGAGGTCTATAATCAGCATTTAAAACTAAAGCTGGACACTTTTCTAAAGATAAATTTTGATCACCAAAAATCATAAATAAAACTTTAACTGAAAATTATTACTTTATCAATGAATAGAATTTTAAATATTAAAACTATTTTTTATATAGTTTAATGCAGCACTTGAGGCTTCGATTGGAATATGATGTTCACAATTCTCAATCATTTTTGTTTCTACCTCTACATTATTTCTAATTAAAAAATCTTTTGCCTCTAATAAATGAGTAGGGGATACAACAGCATCTTTGTCTCCATGTATTAAAAACATTTTTGTTAAAGATTTTTTTCTTTTTTTTAAATCATCTTGATTGATTATTTTACCTGAAAATCCAACTACACAATTATAATTCTCATTACTTGTTAAACCTAAATTTATGGACATCATGCAGCCTTGGCTAAAGCCAGATAAACAAATTTGTGAATTTTCTAAATTGTATTTTTCTTTAATTTCTTCAATAAATTCATGCAGTTTAGTTTCTGCTTTTTTGGATTGTTCTAAAATATATTCTGGATCATCTTTTGTTAAATCAAACCATTGGTAGCCACCTGGATTAATTTCACATTTTTCATGTCCATTTGGACATAAAAAAATAGCATTAGGTAAAAACCTCTTCCAGTTTAGTGTTAGCATGCTTATGTCTTTTCCATCACCACCATATCCATGAAGCAAAATAACCGCATATTTAATTGGAATATCTTTTTCAGGGTTTACAATTGTTGTTGATAGGCAAAATGTCATAGATATTTTATTATGTTTTAATATAAAAAAAACACTCTACAATATAATTATGATTTCAGGAACATTAGTTAAAATACTTGGTATAGTTCTCTTGATAGTGGTGGCCGTTGTTTTGATTCTAGGAATTGGCACTCTATTTAAAGGTGGCGAAACAAGTAAAAAATATTCCAATAAGCTAATGCAACTAAGAGTATTGTTGCAATTTTTAGCTATAGTAGCGTTAGTTTGTTTTGCCTACTTCTTTAAAAATTAATTATAATTTTTTAACCATTTAATAAATCCTTCATCATTAAAATCGATTGATCCTATTAAACGAGCAAATTCTTCACCTTTTTTATTAAAAAAAATTGTTGTTGGAACTCCTCTTAAGGAAAATTTTTTTGCCAAAGTAATTGGCGAGTCAAAATAAATATCTAAATTTTTAATATTTAACTCTTTAAAAAAAGACTCAGATTTTGAAATATCCTCTCGGCCGATATTAATTGGAAAAATCTTTAGATTATTAAGCTCTAAATTTACCTGAAGATTATCGAGTGATGGCATTTCCTCTCGACAAGGAGCACACCAGGTAGCCCAAAAATTTAGTATTAGTAATTTTCCCTTAAAATCACTTAAATTAACACTATTCTGATTTGCATCGTTGAAAATTACATTTTCATACGTTTTAGGTTTTTTAGTTAAAACCAAATTTTTTATATCTAGCTTTTCTTCTGCATGGCTAAAGGTGCTAGCCACTAAATAAATAAATATTATTAATAATTTCATACTAAATATGTATAATTAATTATCATGCTAAAAAATAAAAACAATACCGCAATATGGGGAACAAGAATAAAAAAAGATGCTTCCACCTTATTTCAAAAAGTTGGTAACTCAATCGATGTTGATAAAAAACTTTTTAGGGAGGATATTTTAGGTTCTATTGCACACGTTGAGATGCTTTTTAGACAAAAAATTATTAGTTTTAAAATTAAAAATAAAATAATTTATGGACTAAACAAAATTGAAAAAGAAATTTTAAAAAATAAATTTGAATTTAACAAAAAGTATGAAGATATTCACATGAATATTGAAAAAAGATTATTTCAAATTATAGGAGAAGAAGCTGGCTATGTTCATACTGCTAGATCAAGAAATGATCAGGTAATTACTGATTTTAAAATGTGGACAGCATCTGCTACTAAAGAGATTAATAAAAATTTAGATAGTCTTATAAAAACAATTCTCAAAATTTCTGAAAAAAATATTGAAACTATAATGCCAGGATTTACTCATTTGAAAAATGCTCAAGCAGTTTCATTTGCTCATTATTTAATGGCTTATGTAGAGATGTTTAGTAGAGATAAAAAAAGATTTTCATATAATCTGGAAAGTTTATCAGAATGTCCATTAGGTGTAGCAGCATTAACAGGAACCTCTTTTAATATTGATAGAAATTTTACGTCAAAAAAATTAGGATTTAAAAAGCCAACTAATAACTCTATTGATACAGTGGCGGATAGAGATTTTGTTTTAGATTTTTTGTATAGTGCTTCTGTTTGTTCAATGCACATCTCAAGAATTGCTGAAGAACTTATTATTTGGAACTCTGATGCTTTCAATTTAATTGTACTATCGGACAAAGTTGTTACTGGTTCTTCAATAATGCCACAAAAGAAGAATCCTGATCTATTAGAATATTTAAGAGGAAAAACAGGATCAACTTATGGAAACTTATTTTCGATGCTAACAATATTAAAAGGTCTTCCAATATCCTATTTTAAAGATCTTCAGGATGATAAGGAAATATTATTCAAATCTAATGAGATATTAAATAATTGCATAGCAATTTTAAATGAAGTTTTGAAAAATTTAAAACCGAACAAGCAAAAAATGCTAGACCTTGCAAATTCAGGTTACATCACGGCTACCGATTTAGCTGACTATCTTGTTAAAAATCATTCAATGCCATTTAGAAAAGCTTATCAAACAACTGCATCGATTGTTAATTTTGCAGAGAAAAAAAATAAAAAATTAAATGAATTGAGCATTGAAGAATTAAAGAAAATAGAACCAAAGCTTACAACTGAAGTCTTAAAGGTATTTAATGTAAAATACTCTGTAAATTCAAAAAAATCCTATGGTGGAACATCTTTTGATAATATTAAAAAAATGATAATGAAATATAAGAAATTATAAAATGATGAAAAAATTAATTTTAATCTGTATATTTTCTTCTTTGTTATTTGCCTGTGGAAAAAAAGGAGACCCAAAATATGATGGGAACGAAATGGTTTTTCCTAAGTCTATTGATTAATGAAATATATAAATAAAAAACTTTCTATAGAAAAAATTAAAGTTGAGGATATTGCCAAAAAATTTGGGACACCTACATACTGCTATTCTTATAAAAGACTAAAAGATAATATAAATAATTTCAAAAATAACTTTAAATCATTTTCTCCACTGGTCTGTTTTGCGATCAAATCAAATACTAATGTAAATTTAATTAAAGAGATAAGAAAATTAGGCCTGGGCGCAGATGTTGTTTCAATGGGAGAGTTGATGATGGCCCTTAAAGCTGGAGTAAACCCAAAAAAAATTGTTTTTTCTGGGGTTGGTAAAACGGCTAAGGAAATAAACTATGCTATTGATAAAAAAATTTTATTAATAAATGCAGAGTCAAAAAGTGAAATTATTGAAATAGAAAGAATTGCAAAAAATAAAAGGAAAGTAGTTGATATAGGAATTAGACTAAATCCAAATACAGATGCCAAAACTTTAAAACAAATTTCCACAGGTAAAAAAGAAAATAAATTTGGAGTAGATGAAAAAATATTTTTTGAACTAATTAATTACACAAAACTATCCAAAAATATAAAATTGAAATGTTTAAGTGTTCATATTGGTAGTCAGATTTTAGATCATCAGCCATATGAAAAAATGCTTAATGTTATCGATAAAATTATTAAAAAAAGTAATCATAATTTTGAGTTTATTGATCTTGGTGGGGGAATGGGAATATCTTACGAAGAAAATACCAAAAAACTAAATTATAAAAAATACAATTTGGCTATAAATAAATTTTTAAAAAAACATAAATCTAAAATTATATTTGAACCAGGTAGATCTATAGTTGGTGATATAGGATCACTAATTTCTCAAGTAATTTATATAAAACAAAATGATAAAAAAGATTTTATAATACTTGATGCTGCAATGAATGATCTAATGAGACCAGCTTTATATGGTGCAAACCATAAAACTTTACCTGCAACAAAACACAGCAGGCTTTCAAAGAAAACTTATGAATTTGTTGGTCCAATTTGTGAAAGTACAGATAAATTTACAACTTTAAAAAAGTTTCAAAAATTAAAAGAGAAAGACCTCGTTGTAATGTGTGATACTGGAGCGTATGGAATGTCTTTAAGTTCAAACTATAACCTCAGACCAAAAGCTGCAGAAATACTGATCAAAGGAAATAAAATTAATGTTATTAAAAAAAGACAAAAACTTGATCAATTAATCTAGTTTTTGATTGAAATGATAAGAAATTTTTTATTCTCTCTATTTTTTTATATTGGAATTATTTTTATTTCTTTATTATTTCTACCATCACTTTTTCTTCCCAAAAAAATTGTTTTATTTGGTGGTAAGATTATGGGATATTGGACCTCTTTTTGCTTAAAAACTTTTTTATCAACAAAAATTATAATTAAAGGAGAAGAAAATATTATCAATAATAGAAAGTTTTTTATTGCTGCCTCTCATCAATCAATGTTTGAAACTTTTTATTTACAAACAATTTTTAAATCACCAGTTTTTATTCTTAAGAAGGAATTATTAATGATACCCATATTTGGCTGGTATTTAAAAAAAATTGGTTCAATATCAATAAAAAGAAATAAAGTAACTAAAGATAATCTTGGCTTCTTTAATGATATATCAAAACAAATAAATGCATCTGATAGACCATTAATAATTTTTCCACAAGGTACACGGTTGTCTCCGGAGGAACGCACACCTTTTAAAAAAGGTTCAAGCAGAATTTATGAGGAACTTAAAATATCTTGCCAACCTATCGCTATTAATTCTGGAAATACTTGGCCAAAAAAAGGGCCTAAAAAAATTGATAAAATTATAACTATTTCAATTTTAGAACCAATTGAACCTGGATTAGAAAAAAATGTTTTTTTAAACAAGCTTGAAAATGTAATTTATAGCGAGCTCGATGCTATTAATTAGCCTTTCATAGGCATTATTACAAATATACTATCAAAGTCACCCGGATCTTTAATTAATGCTGGTGAGCCAGTGTCATTAAAGAAAATCTCTATTTTATCTCCATCAAGCTGTGAAGCAACGTCAATTAAATATCTTGAGTTAAAGCTTATCTCTAAATCATGATCGAATTTTACAGTTAAGCTTTCTTTTCCATCTCCGCTATTTGTATTGTTTACAGATAAATTTAAAACATCTTTTGATAAATTAAATTTCACACCATCTTTTTTATCTAATGACACTGATGCTACTCTATCAACTGAATCTAGAAAAAGTTTTAAATTTATATCCAATTTTTTCTGATTATTTTTTGGTATTACTTGAATATAATTTGGAAATTTTCCATCAATTAACTTGGAAATCAAAATACTATTATTTAGTTCAAACTTAATTTTAGATTTAACATTTGAAATCTTAACATCCCCATCATAGCTCTCTAACAATGAGCATAATTGAAAGATTGTTTTCTTTGGAAGAATTATTGGCTCAAAATCAATCTTTTGATCTAATCTTATTTTAGATATAGACATTCTGTGACTATCAGTGGCAGCTGCTGTTAGAAAGTTTTTATCTTCTATTTGGGTTTGATGAAAAAAAATTCCACTTAAATAATGTCTTGTTTCATCATTAGAGACTGAAAATTTACATTTATTTAATAGTTTTAATAACTGTTTTGATTTTATTATAAACTCATTTTGATTGAAGTTTTCATCAGTCAAAGGAAACTCGGATGCACTAATACAATTTAAATTAAAAATTGATTTTTCAGACTCTACTTGAAGCTTACTAACATCGGTTAAAGATAAATTGATTTTTTTTCCAGAGGAAAATTTTCTTATAATATCATACATAATAGATGAAGTGGTGGTCGTATTTCCCTCTTCTAACACTTCAACATTATTAATTTGATGAATAAAAATTAAATCTAAATCTGTCGCTGTAATAGTTAAGTTTGAGTTACTGGCATTTAACAAAACATTAGATAAAATTGGAAGTGTACTTCTTTTTTCTATCACACCCTGACAATAATTAAGGGCTTGTTGCAGATCTTGTTGATTAACGTTAAATTTCATTTTCTTTATTATACAATATCTGATTTTTTAAGTTATTAATATTGTTAGTCATTTCTGGATCTTTTTCTTTTAATTTTTCAATGGTTTTAACTGAATGAATAATTGTTGTATGATCTCTATTTGAAAACTCTCTACCTATTTCTGGTAAGGATTTTGAGGTTAATATTTTAGTTAAATAGATCGCTGTTTGTCTCGGCCTAACTAAATATCTTGATCTTCTTGAGGACAACATCTCATTTTTACTAATTTTGAAGAACTTACATACAGTTGATTGTATTAAATCTATTGTTACTTTATTTTCACCAATATTTAATAGATCTTTTAAAACTACTTTAACTTCTGATAAATTTGGAACTTTGTTGTAAATTCTTGAAAAGGAAACAACTCTATTAATTGCTCCTACTAACTCTCTAATACTGGTAGTTATTTCTGTGCTTATAAATTTTTGTATTTCTTCTGAAATATTTACTTGATTTGAATAAAAAATGTTTAATTCTTCTGTTTTTTGCTTAACAATTTTACTTCTAAGTTCATAATCTGGTTTTTGTATATCAACAACAAGACCTCCAGCAAATCTTGATTTAATTCTATCTTGGATTCTTGATAATTTGTTTGGAGCTCTGTCGGCAGAGATTATTACTTGTGAACCTTTATCTAATAGTGCATTAAACGTATGAAAAAACTCCTCTTGCATTGCTTCTTTACCATTCATGAATTGAATATCATCTATCAATAATATGTCAGTATTTCTAAAGTACTCTTTAAACTTTACCATATCATTAGATTTAATTGATTTTACAAACTGATACATAAATCTCTCAGCAGAAATAAACATGACTTTGTTTTTTTCTTTTAATGAAAGACCAATTGAATTTAATAAATGTGTTTTTCCCATTCCAACTCCTCCATAAATATAAAGTGGATTATAATGAGAAATATTTTCTGAAACTTTCATAGATGCCTCATAAGCAAGTTTATTGCTTGTTCCTGTAATAAAACTATCAAATCTTTTATTTGGGTCTATTCTGTTGTATTGCAAGTATGTATCTTTAATGAAGGATATGTTTTCATTATTTTGATTTTTGGTAATATTATTTTCTATTTCATTTTCAGAATTTTTTTCAATAATCTTAAATTCTATTCTTGTCAGATCTTTCTTATAAGTTTTTATTATTTGCAAAATTTGATCTAAATATCTTGAGGTAATCCAGTCTCGGATAAATCTGGTGGAAACCGAAAGTAAGACATAGCTATTCATCTCTTCAACAAAGTCTATCTTTCTAAGCCAGCTTTCATATATATCGCTACCTAGCTTATTTTTCATATCCTTTTGAATTACAACCCAGTCTAAAGCTTCAGAAGATACATCTTTTGTACTTTGTGTTGATTTGTTGCTTGTCATAAAATTTGTAGGAATAAAGTTAGTTAGAAGCAAAATCAT